>NZ_JBALEO010000018.1:0-124034 GCF_036918015.1 Nostoc sp. | reverse complement strand
CGATTCATCGTTTGAAAATGCTGAAATGCTTGCCATGTAACCATTTTAGCATTTTTAAACTCCGCTTTTTCCTGAGTTGGTGAGAAATCCGGGTTAAATATCAAAATTGAAGTAGAAAGGTTGTTTAATATCTTGGGTAAGGCTGAGGACTGTCTTTGACCTCCAATATTTGACTGCAAGAATTCAATACTTACATCAAGTAATTGCTCAACCGGATTTTTGGAATAATCCAAGCCGTGCTTATGAAGTACTTCAAGAAATTGAATACTCCATATTCTACAAGCATCAGAAATATCAGCGCTGGTGTTCGATTCTAGAAGATATCAAGGCTGCATTGGAATTGTTGGAATTATCAGCCGATGAGCAATTGTGGCAAGAGGTGCAAAGCAACCTTACCCAACTCCAACAAGAACTCGAAACAGCAGAAATACGACAATTATTGTCTGACCCTCATGACCACAAAGGTGCATTACTCACTATTACTGCTGAGGTTGATGGTGCAGATGCTCAATATTGGGCATCTATGTTGCTGCACATGTACTGGCGTTGGGGAAAAAGCCACAATTATCCAAAAGCCACAATTATCCATTGGATGTAGTAGAGATTTCTGATAATAATGAGGGTGGAATTAAATATGCAACCTTAGAAATTACAGCAAGTTATGCATACGGCTGCCTCAAATCAGAAACAGGCACACATCAACGGGTAAAGAAGCACTTGATAATTTCAAGTAACTTTTGTCACTAGTGCAGAAAAATTTGCCCAATTACAGCTAAAATCAAGAAACATCAGTAGAATAAAGAGCAATTTTTTAATCCAAAGCGCTCTATCTATCATTAAACAAGTATTATGGATGTCCTAGAACTCAAACGCGAAATCGAAACGTTGTCTGGCCGCCTGGGTAAAACCCAGGACTATCTTTGACGTACCTGCACTGACAGCCAAAATTCAAGACCTCGAAAAAATATCCGCTCAACCAGAATTTTGGAATGAGCAAACCCAAGCCCAACAAACGCTACAAGAACTCAATGACCTGAAAGCTCATCTTCAGCAATACGATCGCTGGCACGCCAATCTAGAAGATACTAAGGCAGTTGTTGAATTGTTGGAGTTAGAAACCGATGAGGCGCTACTCCAAGAAGCAGAATCTACCATCACTAAACTGAATCGTGACCTGGATCAGTGGGAGTTACAACAGTTACTTTCTGGCCCCTATGATGCGGAAGGTGCTGTACTGACTATTAGTGCTGGTGCTGGTGGCACAGATGCTCAAGACTGGGCATTTATGCTGATGCGGATGTACACCCGTTGGGGCGAAGCTCACGGCTATAAGGTAACTTTAGCTGAAGAGTCGGAGGGTGATGAAGCCGGAATTAAATCTGCAACCCTAGAAATTACTGGTCGCTATGCCTATGGTTACTTGCGATCGGAAATGGGTACACATCGCTTAGTGCGGATTTCACCTTTTAATGCTAACGGGAAGCGACAAACCAGTTTTGCTGGGGTGGAAGTGATGCCGCAGATAGATAACTCTGTGCAATTGGATATTCCAGATAAGGATTTGGATATCACCACAACTCGCTCTGGTGGTAAAGGTGGGCAGAATGTCAACAAAGTAGAAACTGCGGTGCGGATTGTTCACCTTCCTACAGGTCTTGCCGTGCGCTGTACAGAAGAGCGATCGCAGCTGCAAAATAAAGAAAAAGCTCTAAATCGCCTCAAAGCAAAACTGTTGGTCATAGCTAAAGAGCAACGTGCCCAAGAAATTGCCGAAATTCGTGGTGATATGGTGGAAGCCTCCTGGGGAAACCAAATCCGTAACTATGTGTTTCACCCTTATCAAATGGTGAAAGATTTGCGTACAAGCACGGAAACAACAGGGATTGGCGATGTGATGAATGGCGAAATTGATACATTCATCCAAGCTTATCTGCGCCAAGAAAATAAACTGGTAGAAAACACTCCGGCATAGAGGCGCTCGTTGCATAACACCCCGATTGCTAAGGCGTTTCACTGAGGAACGCCTTAGCAATATATTGGCGATCGCAATTCTATTCCAGACCAACTGTTACAGTTATAAAAGAGTCTGTAGACAAATAACTATGAGCAACTCACCTTCAACAGAACCTCAACCTAGCTACGTCAAACTCGCCATGCGAAACATGGTGCGGAAGGGTGGAACTTCCCTAAAGCATTTTGGATTGACTGCTGTAGGGCTTTTAGCTCTGCTTGTTGGTCTTGCTTACCTCACTCATTAACGACAAATCGTAAACCTCAGACAAGGAGACTGTGTGCCCCTGAGAGTTGAACTATATGTGGAGGAGTATTTTTATGAGTTGTCCCCGACAACATCTGTAAAAATTGAGGAGACTGATGACCGAATTACTCCTGAAACTTGGGAAAACTGGTTTAATCACTGGTTGGAAATTCTTCAGCCTCAGATTCCACCAGCGCCAAGTTATGAAATCGGGCTGCGTTTGACAGATGATTTACAAATTCAAGAACTGAATGCTCAATATCGTCAGCAAAATAAGCCGACAGATGTTTTAGCCTTTGCAGCTTTGGAGGTGGATTTTCCTCAAAGCAAAGAAATGCTTGCCTCTGTCCCATTATACTTAGGTGATATTATTGTGTCTGTAGATACAGCACAGCGCCAAGCTCAACAACAGGAACATAGCTTACCAACCGAGCTGGCCTGGTTAGCTGCTCACGGTTTATTGCACCTCTTGGGCTGGGATCATCCTGATGAAAAAAGTTTGGAGCGAATGTTAAAACAGCAAGTGGGATTGCTGAATGCAATAGGTATTGCTATTGACATGGAATAGCAGTAGCTTATGTATCTCTTAATGTCAATTTTGGGTAATACTTTTATAATACTTCTGTGGAAAATTGCCTAAAGATTGCCTCAAAGTTAATTCTGCCATTAAGATCGGCGAATATTCCCACTGTAGCAACTCTATTCTTGTGTTTTTAAGTCTATGTCCCAAAAAATTTCTCCATCACCAACGCCTACCTCGTTACAAACACTGGTGTCTAACGAACGGGAATTCTCCTGGAAAGTAGCCTCTAATTTATTTGTTAGTTTTAAATATGCCTGGGCTGGAATCAGCTATAGTTTTCAAACTCAACGTAATTTTCGCATCCATGTAAGTGTTTGTGCTTTAGCGATCGCTTTAAGCGTTTTCTTGCATCTCCAAGCGGTGGAAATAGCGGTAATTGGTATAACTAGTGGTTTAGTTTTGGCATTAGAGTTACTCAATACAGCGATCGAGTCCGTTGTGGACTTAACCGTTAAGCAGACATACCATGATTTGGCAAAAATTGCTAAAGATTGTGCGGCTGGTGCAGTGCTTGTCTCTGCTTTCGTAGCGATGTTAGTAGCAGGTACGCTATTGCTCCCTCCTCTGGTAACGTTAATTATATCGGCTTTGTAAACGTGATTTGCGTCGGTTAGCAAAAACCGCAGGCATTCCTAAGTGACTCATTAAGAGAATCACACTCTGTCCGAATTCCCTTTGTAGAATAATATATTCAAAATTTAAGTCGTGCGATGTCTACGACGGTCTACGCTTACGTGCCAAGCATCCTGGCTAAAGGATTACTTGGTAATCTTTAGAAAGTGGCCGCAGAGTAGCCGCTTTATATTTACGTGTTTACGTCAGGGTTATTTTTACACCTAACGAACAAATAGCATGAGATACTTATCTATGCTTTTTACAACTGATGAGTGGTAAAAACCAGGAGTGATGAGCTTTGATTATAGTTATAGACAATTACGATAGTTTTACATATAACTTAGTGCAGTACCTGGGAGAATTGGCATCAGAGTTCCCAGTGGCAGATGATATTAAAGTTTTTCGTAACGACAAGATATCCATAGATGAGATTCGGGCATTAAAACCGGAAGCTGTGGTTATTTCTCCTGGGCCTGGTCGCCCGGAAGATGCCGGTATTTCTTTAGAATTGATTGAACAGCTAGGACAAGAATTACCAATTTTAGGCGTTTGTTTGGGACATCAAAGCATTGGTCAAGTGTTCGGTGGTAAAATAATTCCTGCTCCCGAGTTGATGCATGGCAAAACCTCTCAAGTGTCTCACACTGGAGTGGGAGTTTTCCGGGGATTAGAAAATCCTCTAATCGCCACTAGGTATCATAGTTTGGTAATCGAACGTGAGACTTGCCCAGATGTGTTAGAAATCACCGCTTGGGTTGAAGATAACACCATTATGGGAGTGCGACATCGGAACTATCCTCACATTCAGGGCGTCCAGTTTCACCCAGAGAGTGTCCTGACAGCTTCAGGAAAACAGTTATTGCGAAATTTTCTGGAACAGTTACAGTCAAGAGCATAATTAATGAAACGACGACAGTTGATGGGCTATGCTGGGGCGGGGTTGGTAACAGCTTTCGTTACTACCTTGGGTTCTGAATCTCAAGCTGACGCACAATCTAGCGGTTTATCAGTTAAGTGGTTGGGTCATACTTGCTTTCTTTTTACTGGTGGTGGTGCGAAAGTTCTCGTCAATCCATTTCGGACGGTCGGCTGTACTGCTGGGTATCGTCCCCCAAAAGTTGCAGCAGATTTGGTACTGATTAGCAGCCAACTCCTTGATGAAGGTGCTGTGGATGTACTACCGGGAAATGCAAAACTGATCTACGAACCAGGAGTTTATGAATTTAAAGGCATTAAATTCCAAGGAGTTGCCATAGACCACGATCGCAAAGGCGGTAAGCAGTTTGGGTCAAATACTGCTTGGAGTTGGAAGCAAGGCGGAATTAATATCCTACACTTAGGCGGAGCCGCTGCACCCATTTCTATTGAGCAAAAAATCTTGATGGGGCGTCCCGATGTAGCATTTATTCCAGTGGGAGGCAGTGCAAAAGCCTACAATGCTGAGGAAGCAAAGCAGGCTGTTCAAGTTTTAAATCCCAAGTTAGTGATTCCGACTCATTACCGCACACAAGCGGCTGATGCTGCTAAGTGCGATCTTTCCCCATTGGATAATTTTCTGACCCTGATGCAAGGGATGACAGTGCGGCGTAGCAATGAAGATACTATTTCCATTAGCCCTGGTAAATTGCCGGAAAAGGGGGAAATTCAGGTTTTGAGTTACAAATTTTGAATAAAGGGGACTGGGAATTGGGAAAAAAGCAGGGGAAGCAGGGGAAGCAGGGGAAGCAGGGGAAGCAGGGGAAGCAGGGGGAGAATAATGACTCCTGCCTCCATCTCCTGAATTCAGGATTCTGAATTCTGAATTCTAATTTTAGAACGTATACCACTCTCCGGTCAGCTTATCTGCGTCGCTGATGGGAGTCTCAACTGCTGTCGTTTCATTTATAGTCCAAATGTTATCTGTACCTGCTGTCTGATCGCGCCAGTAGATATCAGTCTTGCCATCGCCGTTGAAATCACCAAGAGATGGTGTCAAGGCTGCGTTATTAGCTGGCAAGAAAGCTTCAGTAGCAACTGTTGTACCATCCATCAACCAAGCGGTGTTCTCACCTGTTGTGCCATTGTGCCAGAAGATATCGGTCTTGCCATCACCGTTGAAGTCACCAATTTTGGAAGTCCAGGATGAGTCAAGTGTGCCCAAAGCACCTTCTGTGACTAAGATGCCATTCATCGTCCAAACCTTGTTCTCACCTGTTTGGGCGTTTCTCCACAGAATGTCTGTCTTAAAGTCGCCGTTGAAATCACCAAGGCTAGAAGTCCAGGCGGCATCTTGTGATTGTAGAGCAAAGTCAGTCTTTTGCGTACCATCCATAAACCAAGCGACGTTATCGCCAGTTGTCTGATTGCGCCAGAAGATGTCACTCTTGCCATTGCCGTCGAAATCAACAATGGTAGGAGTATACGCTGCGTCTGTAGTGTCTAAAACAGTTGCATTCAGAACTGTGGTGCCATCCATCTCCCAAATAGCGTTCTCGCCAGTTGTGGCATTATGCCAGAAGATATCGGTTTTGCGATCGCCGTTAAAATCGCCAATCTGAGGACTCCAGGCTGGATCGACGCTGCTTAAAGCAGCCGCACTACCAACTTTGGTGCCATCCATCAGGACAACGCTATTCTCACCAGTTGTCTTATTGCGTAATAAGAAGTCGGTTTTGCCATCAGCATTGAAGTCAGCAATTTTGTAATCATAGGCGGATAGGTCATATTGACCCAAAGAACCCTGTTCGACAACTGTTGTTCCATCCATCAACCGAATGATAATCTCACCTGTTGAAGAATTTACCCAAACTTTGTCTGTTTTACCATCACCGTTAAAGTCAGGAGTAATCGCCGCACTAGTTAAGTATGGATTAGGATTGGGATTTGCTGACGTTTTAACAGGTGTAGTTGCTGGTTGACTTTCTAGTGCTAGTGAAGAACTCTTATTTCCAAACCCCAAATCATAATTTAAACTCTTAAGAGAAGTTGTCAAGATTTCTGATTTTGCAAAAGAATCTGATGCTAATCGAGATGTATTCAAAGCTAAGGGTGAGGAATTTTGATTTTCAGGCATGGTGAATTTTTATTATTGGCTGCCATATTTTTTTAACTTTTTTTGGCAATCTCTTTCTGTAACGAAATAACATTTACTTGGTTTTCAAGATTTCTTTATAACTATTTTTTATTTATTAATGTCACTCTTTGAAGATAAATATTTGTTTGTTTTAAACTATTATCCTAAAATTTTCAAGTTCTATATAAGCAATTGCAAAATATGTTTTGTAATTTATCTATGATTATTTATAGATAAAATAATCATTTTATTATCTATGTTCTTTGACATTTGAAGGTGGTATCAAAAATTTACCTACGAACCAGAAATTTATTTTATGTTTAATTAGACCGACTTAATTAAGATAGAAGCGATCACTACATTATTCCTAAGAGATTTTGTATAATCTTACCTTTGTTTTGTTGGCACTTTCTTAAGTAATATCTGAATCTTGACTATTTTTTATTTTGTGAACAAGCTTGGATAAAAAATAACCTTGACCACCAGCTAGCCCTAAATTTGAGCTATCTAATTTAACCCAATAAAAATCAAAGGCTATAGGGTTTTTGCTCGTACTTGGATGTATTTCCCAATGCCGCCAAGTAGATGGTGTAGACTGAGTTAATTCGAGATGATAAACATAACGTTCTTGAATTTCATTGCGATAGGGAGTCATATTGTATTGATAAATACCCAATAACTCAATAATGCGAACTCCCTTAACACCAGATTCTTCATAAATTTCCCGCAGAACAGCTTCAGATGGCTTCTCACTTTCTTCAACTGTACCAGCAGGTACTTGCACGCCAGCTTCAGGAAAATGAGTATGTGTAAACACCATTAATTCATCTTTGTTGGTTACGTAAGCGATCGCTTTTTTTCTTAGGGGTTGAGTAGACATATTTTTTACTGTGTGTTGTTAGATTTATGAAATACCATAATTTATACAAGATAAACGGTTAAAATTTATTTCATTTCATAAATATCCTAAATTATTCAATAACAACAAGATCCCCGACTTCTTAAAGAAGTCGGGGATCTAAGTCTTTCGAAATAATTGATTATTCTCCAATGATTTATGACTTGAATCGAAACAAATATTGGTTAGAATAACTTAGATTAGGAATTATTCAGAGGCACGATCTGTGCATACTCTGGTTGTCAAAAGTGTAAAATAACACAATACTTTCATAAATACATCAACTATGCAAGCAGAATATCGGCAGCGTCGCGAGCAGTTAATGGCAAAAATTGGTGACGGGACAGCCATTTTTCGCAGTGCGCCAATGGCAGTGATGCACAACGATGTCGAGTATGTTTATCGCCAAGATAGTGATTTTTTTTACTTGACTGGTTTTAATGAGCCACAAGCAGTAGCAGTGTTAGCGCCGCATCATTCAGAACATCGATTTGTGCTGTTTGTCCAACCGAAGGATCGCGAAAAGGAAGTATGGACTGGTTATCTTTGTGGGGTAGATGCAGCCAAGGAAATTTATGGTGCTGATGAAGCTTACCCGATTAGCGAGTTAGATGAAAAATTGCCGCAGTATTTAGAAAAAGCCAGCCGGATTTACTATCACTTAGGACGCGATCGCAATTTTAACGATCAAATTCTCAAACATTATCAAAGTTTATTGCGGACTTATCCGAAGCGCGGTACAGGGCCAATCGCTATTGAAGATACTGGCCCTGTCCTCAACAGCATGAGATTAATCAAAAGCGAAGCTGAGTTGGAATTGATGCGTCAAGCAGCTGCGATCGCCACCGAAGCACACAATTATGCCCAAGAAATTGCCGCACCGGGACGTTATGAGTACGAAATTCAGGCGGAGATGGAACGCATCTTTCGAGTGCGGGGTGGAATGGGGCCAGCTTATCCTTCGATTGTGGCTTCTGGTGTGAATGCTTGCGTACTGCACTACATTGAGAATAATCGTCAAATGCAGGATGGAGAATTACTGCTAATT
This sequence comes from Nostoc sp., assembly GCF_036918015.1. Taxonomy (GTDB): domain Bacteria; phylum Cyanobacteriota; class Cyanobacteriia; order Cyanobacteriales; family Nostocaceae; genus Nostoc. Next base: position 115,581 of record NZ_JBALEO010000018.1, on the reverse strand, counting down.
GATGCCGGTTGTGCTTATGGTTATTACAACTCGGATATTACTCGGACATTTCCCGTGGGTGGTAAATTTACGCCAGAACAAAAGACACTGTATGAGATTGTTTTGGAGGCACAAAAACAAGCGATCGCTCAAATCAAACCAGGTAATCCCTTCAAATTAGTTCATGATACAGCAGTGCGGGTTCTCACAGAAGGTTTAGTCGAACTTGGCATCCTCAAAGGTGAAATTGATAAGTTAATTGAAGAAGAGAAATATAAACCATATTATATGCACCGCACCAGTCATTGGTTAGGTTTAGATGTCCATGATGTCGGTGTTTATCAGCATGGTGAAGACAAACCACAGATTTTACAACCAGGTCAAATTTTGACAGTGGAACCGGGACTATATATTGTGCCAGATACCAAACTAGCAGAAGACCAGCCACAGACCGATCCTCGATGGGTTGGCATTGGCATTCGGATTGAGGATGATGTGTTAGTGACACCTGGGGGACATGAGGTGTTAACTGCGGGGGTTCCCAAAGAAATAGATGAAATCGAAAGATAAAAAATGGCGATGGTAGACATCATCCCTAAGAAAAGCCCCGGCGATTGAAATCGCGGCTATACAGACTTGTGTTGAGCATCTCGACTTCGCTCGATGGAGCCGGAGTCGAAATACAAAACCCACCTCCGTGGGTTTAAAACCCTTTATTTTGTATTAGTCCACGGAGGTGGACTTTGCTTTTGTAGCCGTGACTTCCAGTCGCCCAATACTTCTAAAACTCCACTAAAGGAAAAATTGTGGTGAAAGTAGAACCAACACCTACCTGTGAAGCTAGATTAATTTGACCTTGCAATAGTTTTACTAAACGCGAGACGATCGCTAATCCCAATCCTGTACTATCAGGAAGATAGGGGCGATCGCTAGAACTCACGCGAAAGTAGGGTTCAAATATCTGGTCTTGGTTTTCGGGTGCAATGCCAATTCCAGTGTCAGAAACTGCGATCGCCCATCTCTGCTTCTCCAACACCTGACACATGATAATAACAGTCCCCGACTCTGTATAACGAATCGCATTACTAATAAGATTTGTAACAATTTGTTGCAACTGAAAAGAATCTGTGATTAATTTTTCAGGGATGCGATCGCAATCGACTACGATTTGTAAATTTTTTCCCGCAGCTAAAGGTTCCAACATTTCACACACATTACCGATTAATTCACGCACATCGGTAGGTGCTAATTGGAGTTTTATCTGCCCCGCATCATAGCGCGAAAGTTCTAGTACATCATTAATTAGATGAAGTAACTGTCTACCGTTGCGTAGTACGCGTTCAATATGTTCTAGATTGGTAAAGCTGTCTTTGATCTCAGTCTTTCGTCGTTGTTGGCGTAAAAATAGATCCGAATAACCAATAATGGAAGTTAGAGGATGTTTCAATTCGTGGGCTAATTGGGAAAGATACTCTTGATTGGCGCTAATTAGCCGCGTGAGTTCTTGATTATGGAGCGTTAATGATGCGTGTAACTGCCGTAATTCCCGCAAGCGTTCCTCAACATAACTCTTGAAACATCGAGCGATCGCTTCGTCTATAATAGCGTCAATCAAACGCATGGAACGAATTATCTCTGCGGGGATTCCCTTTAATAAATCTGCTTGTAGAGCATCAAATATTACTGTTCGCAGCAGATGATATTCTCTAGCAATTTCTGCTGAATCAAAACCTTGTTCGGCTCGAATCGCTCCATGCTGAAAACTGGCAGTAACCATTGACTGAATATCATTATCTTGAGATTTTGAAAGCACTGTCACCATAGCTTTCAAGACATCGGGGATATGATCTTTGATCGCTGTGTAAGATAAGTCACCAGCACTTTCAATCCGTCTATCCTCGCGAACTGCTAAAATCCATTTATCAAGGATGGTGTCCGTTTTTTCAGCCAAGAGTTGACTAAAATCCATTATGTTAAATTCAGCTAGGAGATAGATGAGTAAACTTCTATATGCAAATAGTTTAACGACTAGAGTCGTGTTTTACCAAAATTAGTAATATCTTTCACCTACCAAAAGAAATAGATTTTACAGATTCTGTTGTTGGTGAAATCAGTATCAGTACAAAAATATTAAGAAGTATAATATATATCTTAATGCTATCAAGCTAAATATAGCAGTTAACAGCCTTGTGACTTGATTGCCAAAATTGTTTAGCTTACTGTGCAAGGATTTAATTCACAAGATAACCAAAATTATCAATTTTCTGAATTATCGAAAAGTTAGGATATGTAGTTGATTTAAGTAACAAAATAAACAACAACTATCAGAAGACAGATACTTTTACTGAAGTATCTATGTTAGATTATGTATATCAATGTTATAATGCGCATAATAACTTAGTATTTACTTAGAGTAAGTCAGCCTAATTCAACAGATCGCAGTGCGTGATGTTGGAGCGGAGGAACCAATTTGTGGGGCGTATCTCAGAGAAAGTGAGGAGTTGAGAGTGAGGAGTTAGAAATTAAATAAAATTTAGTAACTCATAACTCATAACTCATAACTTTTTTAGAAGGGCATCTCTCAGCCCTAGCCCGTCAGCTAACTTCGTAGGCATTGAGAGGAGACTGAAGAGACGGCATTTTTATAATGTTCCGATCTCATCAGTTTCCAAGGCTGGTACTGCTCAAATTTTTGTACCCGCACTTAAATCTGTTGAGGTCGTAAATGATATTTCAACTAAACTTAGCAGCGATCGCGGCGATCGCTGGACAAGCAACTTGGAAAAAGGCAAAACCGATCGTCCTTAGAGATGTCTTCATTTTACCTGTATTAGGCTTCTTGGGAATAATAGTGTTGTGGTGGATTATTGCACTTGCCAATCATGAGTTAATGCCCACCCCACCAGAAGCGCTAATTGCGAATCTAGACTACATCTTAAATCCCTTCTACCAGAGGGGCCCAGGCAATTTAGGAATTGGTTGGTTGTTGATAGCAAGTCTGCGTCGGGTATTGCTGGGCTTTTTGTTAGGTGCGGTAGTAGCCATTCCTCTAGGGTTTCTAATTGGGATGTCTAGACCGGCAATGCTAGCGCTTAATCCGATCGTTCAAATTTTTAAACCTGTATCGCCCCTAGCTTGGCTACCCATCGCCTTAGCAATTTTCAATTTAGCAGAACCTTCCGCCATTTTTGTCATCTTTATTACCTCCTTATGGCCGACTATTATTAATACCGCTTTAGGAGTTTCTAGCGTTCCCCAAGATTATTTAGATGTGGCGCGAGTGTTGGAAATGCCTCGTTGGCGACGGATTACAAAAATAATTTGGCCTGCAAGCTTACCGTATATTTTTACAGGTTTGCGAATTAGTTTAGGGATAGCTTGGCTAGTAATCGTCGCGGTAGAAATGCTCACAGGCGGTATTGGTATCGGCTTTTTTGTCTGGGATGAATGGAGTCGTTTAAACCTAAGTTCAGTATTTTTAGCTGTGTTTATAATTGGCTTAACTGGGTTAATCCTAGATTACGCCGTGGGTAAAATTCAAGAATTAGTCACCCATCGTCCTACAACTTCCAACTAATTAAATGGAATTTTAGATTTTAGATTTTGGATTGAAGAATTGAAAATCCAAAATTTAATAATATCTGTTCGCGCAGCGTCTAAGGTAACTCCAAGAAATAAATTATCCAATATTGTGGGGTGGGCTACATGAGCGCCCAGTCCAAAGGGCGGGCGAGACGCTCACCCCACAAGAGTTAATTGAATATTTTTTTATTTAGAAGTCCCTAATCAAACAAATCTAAAATCCAAAATCCAAAATTTATCCGCCAATGGAGCGACAAGAATGGGTGATAATAACTGGACTCGACGAGACTTTATCAAAGGAATCGGAGCAACCACAACGGGAATAGCGCTATCTTCCTGTGCAATTTCAGGAGATCGATCCGCCAAAGGACTAACAGAAGAAGCCTTAGCTGTACAACCACTAGTTAGATCCCAAGACCTAGAAAAATCCGATCTCACCATTGGATACGTTCCCGTTAATGATTGTGCGCCATTTGCGATCGCCTGGAAAAAAGGCTTCTTCCGCAAATATGGTTTGAACGTCACACTCAACCGCGAAGCCAGTTGGGCCACCTCTCGCGACGGTTTAATTTTTGGTCGTCTGGATGCTTCGCCCGTAGTATCCGGTGCTGTCACCAACGCCAGAATTGGTGCCGAAGGCGCACGCCATGCCCCTTTGTGTGCAGCTATGACTATTCATCGCCACGGTAACGCCATGACAATGAACAAAGCCATGTGGGATTTTGGGCTGCGTCCGTGGTACGAGTATCAAGAACAATATGGCGATGGCGCGCTAGAAGCCTTTGGGCGCGATTTTCGAGGCTACTTTGACAAGCAACCGCCAGAAAGCAGGGTTTGGGCGGTTGTTTTGAGTTCCGCCATTTACGAATACTTTGTCCGCTACGTATCCGCTGCTGCTGGTGTCGATCCCCTTAAAGAGTTTCGGATCATCATCGTTCCGCCCCCCCAAATGGTAACAAACGTGCGGATTGGTGCGATGCAAGCTTATATGGTTGCAGAACCTTGGAATACACGAGCAATAACAGGTAATGAAAACATCGGCTTTACCTTCGCCCAAGGCAAAGAAGTCTGGTTGGGACACCCAGATCGTTTATTAGGGGTGATGGAATCTTTCATTGACAAATATCCCAAAACCTATCGTTCCCTCGTCAAGGCGATGATTGAAGCCTGTCAGTATTGCAGCAAAGCAGAAAACCGCCAAGAAGTTGCCGAACTACTTACAGAACGTTCCTTTACAGGTGCTAGACCCAAAAAGAAAGATGCCCCAATCGCGAAATTTACAAGTCCGGGAATTCTCGGCAACTATAACTATGGCGGCTTTGACGGCAAAGACCGCACTATCAAAGCCGCTGACACCACGATTTTCTTCGATATTCCTGACAACCTTCCCAAACAGCCAGGAGAACACTCAACATTCTTATGGAGATCCAGAAGTATCTGGTTAATGACACAAGCAGCGCGATGGGGACAAATTAAGGAATTCCCCAAAAATGCCGAGAAACTTGCCGAACAAGGTTGGAGAACAGATTTATATCGGGAGATAGCATCAGAAATGGGCATCGAATGTCCCAAGGATGATTACAAGGTCGAACCACCAGAAGTATTTATAGATAAGAAAGGCTTCGACCCCAGCGATCCTGTGGGTTATCTGAATAGTTTTGCCATCAGGGCTAACGCTCCCACTCGCTTTTTTATGTCTTAAATTCCAAGTTTAAATTTTGATTGATGACAAAATTATTTGCGGAGCATTTGATGATGGAATATACCTCATTACCGATTAATACCCAGACCGAAGTTCTGCCCCGCCCTGGATTTTTAGAAATTGAAAATTTAGTCAAGTCTTATCCGACACCTGATAAAGATAACTTTGTCGTTTTAGATGGAGTTAATCTTACGATTGGTGAAGATGAATATATTTCTGTAATTGGTCACTCAGGTTGTGGAAAATCAACTCTACTAAAGATAGTAGCTGGTTTAGAAAAAGCAACTTCCGGCTCAGTCAGGCTAGATGGGAAAGAAATTCGTCAGCCGGGAGCCGAAAGGATGATGGTATTTCAGAACTATTCGCTGTTACCTTGGTTAACAGTACGAGAAAATATCCGTTTAGCCGTAGATGAAGTGTTAAAAAATGCTAATCGCTCTGAAAAAATCAGCATTGTAAATCAACACTTGGCAATGGTAAACTTGACGGCGGCGGCTGACAAATATCCCGATGAAATTTCTGGAGGTATGAAACAACGAGTAGGTATTGCCAGAGCCTTAGCAATTCGTCCCAAAATGTTACTAATGGATGAACCTTTTGGGGCATTAGATGCACTAACTCGTGGCAAATTAGAGCAGCAGGTATTGGATATTTGGGAAAATAATCGTCAAGCAGTGATGATGATTACCCACGATGTAGACGAAGCAATTTATATGTCCGATCGCATCGTCTTGATGACCAATGGCCCGGCTGCTAGTATCGGAGAGATTTTAGAAGTTCCTTTTGAGCGTCCGCGCGATCGCGCCGCCATGCGAAACTCAAAAGAGTATTTTGAACTCCGCAACCACGCCTTAAATTTCCTGGATCGATATTTTGCCCAAGACGAGTAAATTAGATTATCATTTTTTTAGTGGGTAGCCTAATTCAAATTCATGAAAGCTGGATTTGGAACGGAGGAACCAATGTTTGGGGCTAATCTTGCAGAGAGCGGCAATTTAAGAGTAAAAAGTTTTAACTCAGCACTCACCACGGGCTAAACGCCCCGCTATCGCTAACAGCACTCCTAAGAGAGAGACACCTTCCAGTCTTAGCCCGTCAGCTAACTCCGTAGGCAATGGAAGGAACCCCCAAGACTTTGGCTGTAATACAGTTATTATTGGGGTTTCCTTGACTAATTTAAGATTTTGGTTATCGTCACTCAATCTAAAATCGTTCAACTGAGCGACTTGTGCCGAGCATCTCGACTTCGCTCGTTGCCGTAGCCTCTCGTAGAGATGGAACCGGAGCCAAGGTAAGCCGAAGTCCAAAATCCAAAATTTGTCCCCCTGCTTCTCATTGCTAATTCATTTCATTAGGAGAAGTAAAGCTGTGCAAATTAAGCCAATGTTAGCACGTCTGCAAAGTGCCACTGGTCGAGATGACTTAATTGAACAAATGGTGCTGCTGCCAGAACCAAACAAACCTTTTTCTAAAAAACCTCAAAAGGCGAAAGTAGTTAATCTAATTGTTGCTTATGACGCATCTCCCAACAGTCATACGGCATTAGATATTGCCTTTTGGATTGCCCATCAAACGCGTTTGGCCACCAATACAGAAGTTACAGTTCAAGCCGTTTATGTAGTAGAAGATAATCAAAGCAATCAGTATCCAAATATCTTAAGCTTTCCCCAACAACAGCGTTCATTGGAATGTCAAGTTAGTGAAGTATCAAAGTCTGTCACACAGGTATTAACTCAACCTAAATTACAGACAGCGATCGCTCCTCTGCAACAAGCAGATATAATTCTCTGGCAAGCCCGAAGTTTGGCTGAAGAATGGCAGGGTTCTTTCAAATCTCATTTACGGTTTGGCTCCATTTCCACAGAACTTAACAAAGTTGTTGAATCAGAAAGTGCCGATATTTTATTTTTAGGTTGCAACTCTGTCAATCATCCAATGATTGAGGCTCTAGGTTCTAATTTTCCCTGTGCCGTTTTGGGTATTCCCAGTTGTATTGATGAATAATCGCTGTTTAAAATTTCAGTAATTTTTGTCAAATTTTGATCGGAGAAAAGTCACCTAAAACTAGGTGGCTTTTTTAGCTACCCAGTAAATAAACTTCGGGTAGAAATCAATGCAATAGTGCATAAGGCTAAAAAATAAAAATGTGTAGATTACCTTGCAATACGGTTCGGTTAAAGTTTTTTGATGAAAATTTTAGATTGCGATAAATCATCGCAAAGACAAAAGATTCATCGCGTCTCTTGACTTAACTTTTACGGAGTGGAATCGCATCGATTTATAGCGACTATCTTGAAAAGTCGAGCTTTTATATTGTAGACAAGAATCAACAAAAATCCACCTATAGAGCAATGCGCTTGGGTTAATAAAAATTGTATGTTGGGTGAAGCAAAGCGCAACCCAACAAATCCCTGGAAATTTTGGGTCTACGTTCCTCAACCCAACCTACACAACTTAAGGTTTTTGACACTAAGGAATAAGAATTAAATAACATACAATCTATGTCCTTGGTTTACCTCACCCTCAATCCCTCTCCTTTATAAGGAGAGGGAAGCTAGAGACAGGATGAAGTTTTGCATCTTATTTAATCTATGTTCCTAACCCAAGTGTATTGACCTATAGAGGGTGATAAAAAATAGCAAATATAATCAATTTAATCAAAATAAATCGCTATAAACAAGCAATTAAAAATTAAAAATCGACAGCATACAGTTAATGTTTATATGCTAATTTAAGTAATATTTTTATCAAGAGATAGTAAAAAGTTATATCTTCCGCCGGATACGGTTTTCAGCCCTTGGAGAGATGCTTTAAATAGCTAAATTCTACGATTCTGAGCTAAAGAGTTAGGTATTGCCATAGGTACAAACATAATAAATACTAAGAGTTACTTCTCAAGAAATTCTTAATTCCCCCAAATTTAAACTTAGTAGAAGGAAATCCAATGTTCCAAAGTACGGAAATCATGGTGGGACTCTATAAACCACTATTGTGGTTAGCACAGGTTTCAGCAGAACCCTCAAACGTCACACCAGAACAGGCATCAGTTCTCATTTCTGGGCCGCGCTTTTTTGTGGCTTTAATCTCCGGCGTGATTCTTGCCTTTGCTTTCCAATTAGTTCTAACTAATCTCTCCCTTGCAGCGGGTATTTCCTACCTGGGGCACTCATCTGATTCGGATTCAGATAATGGGGAAGTCGGAAGTTTGGGCGGCAGCATTCGCAAAATCGGCACAGCAGTGGGGATTTGGACATTATTCACTGTGACGATCGCCTTATTAATCGCTTCTTATTTAGCAGTAAAATTGAGCCTTGTGATCTCAGACCGAGGATTGGGAGCGATTCTCGGTTTGGTGATTTGGGGTGCTTACTTTTTGCTCCTAGTTTGGGTAAGTTCCACCACCGTCGGCTCCTTAATTGGCTCAGTTGTCAATACGGCAACATCTGGCTTTCAGGCGATTATGGGGACTGCTACCGCCGCACTAGGTGCCAAAGCTGTCAATAGCCAAGTGGTAGCCACAGCTGAAGCCGCCGCCGCCGCTGTCCGTCGAGAACTCGGAAGCGCCATCGACCCCGTAAGTATCCGGGAAAACATTGAAGATTACTTAGAAAAGATCCGTCCTCCAGAACTCGATGTATCGAAGATTCGGAGTGATTTTGAAAATTTACTCAACGATCCGCAATTAAAAGCGATCGCTGGGACTCCAGATATCCGCAACATCGACCGCCAAAAGTTTATCGAGTTAGTCAGTAGCCGCACCGATCTTTCCAAGAAAGATGTTACCCGCATTGCTGATACCTTGTATAAAGTTTGGCAGCAAGTGGTAAGTCAGCACCCACCCACCGAAGACCGTTTGGGTGAGTTGATGGATTATCTGAAATCACTTCCACCAGGACAAAGCAAAACAGACGAACTCAACGCCAAGTTGGAACGGTTATTAGCAGAAAAGAGTGGTTCCAAAGAATCTGACCAAAAGGCAGCTACCGGGCCAATTCAAAGTACACTCCAGCAAGGATTATCTGCTTTAACGGGCATTGTGTTGGGACGCACAGATTTGTCTGATTTGGATGTGGAAAAAATCTTGGGTAGTCTTACTAGCGCTAAAGATAAAGTCACCCAACAAGCAGATAAGTTAGGCTTGCCAACACCATCACAACCCTATAGCCCAATTCGGTCTGATATCGAAAACTACCTGTACAATACTTATGCTTGGCAACTGAGTCCAGAAAGAATTGCCCAGGAATTTCATGATGTCATCTACGACCCAGCAGCTGACCCTGGAATCGTCCGCAGGGAACTAGAACGACTATCCCGCAATGATTTCGCCAAAATTTTGCAACAACGAGGATTGCTGACTCAAAGTCAAATTCAACGCATTGCAAATCAGCTAGAAACTGTCCGCCAAGAAGTGCTAATAACAGTCAGAGCTGTTGAAGAAAGAGATATCGTCCAAGACTTGCAACGTGCAGTAGAAAGCTATCTGCTCGTTACTCCCAAGGCAGATTTGACATCTGAAGGCATCGAGCAGAATTTTAAACCACTGTTGGAAGACTCAGAGGCAGATTATGAAATCCTGACATTGCGACTAGCGCACATTGAGCGCCAAGAAATTCGGGAGATATTGTTACAACGTAATGATGTCCAGTTATATGAAGTAGACAGCATTCTCGATGAGTTGGAAAAACAACGCGATCGCGTCTTGGTAGAATCCAAAGGATTAGCAGAACAGGCACAATATCAAGCAGAAACCCTGTGGATAAATGTAGAATCATATCTGCGTAACACAGGCAAATCAGAACTGAATCCTGATGGTATCCGCGCCGACTTCAAAAAGCTACTGGAAGATCCGCAAGCTGGAATTAGCTCAATTCGGGCACGCTTGTCTCGCTTTGACCGCGATACTTTAGTGCAATTGTTGAGTCAACGGGAAGATTTGAGTGAAGATCAAGTTAATCAAATCATCAATGCTACTGAAGAGTCGTGGTACAGTATTCGCCACACACCCCAAGCTGTAGTCGATAAAGCTAAAGAGCAATACGATTCTGTGACGACAACGATCGCAGATTATCTACGGAATACTGGCAAACAAGAACTCAATCCTGAAGGTATTCAGCGAGACTTGACCAGATTGTTTGAAAATCCCAAAGAGGGAGCCGTTGCACTGCGCCGTCGCTTGTCGCAGGTAGACCGGGATACACTAGTGAAATTGCTCAGTCAACGCCAAGACTTGAGTGAAGAACAAGTCAATGAAATCATTGACTCCACCCAAACTTCGATTCGTAACTTTGTGCGTGCGCCTCGTCGCCTAGCTAGCCGTACACAACAAAGAGCAGAAACATTCAAAGCTTATCTGGAAGAGTATTTGCGCCAAACTGGTAAAGAAGAACTCAATCCTGAAGGTATCAAACGCGACTTGCAATTATTGTTGCACGATCCGCGAGTCGGCGTAGAAAGTTTTGGCGATCGCCTTTCCCAGTTTGACCGTGATACCATCATTGCCCTGCTGAAAATTCGGGAAGATATTTCTGATGAAGAAGCAGCACGGATTGCCGATAATATGGTGTCCGTAAGGGATCAATTTGTCGAACAAGTACGAAGCATTCAACGGGGCATTCAAGATGCAATTGACGGGGTTTTCGCCCGCATTCGTAACTATCTCAACTCCCTGGATCGCCCAGAGCTTAACTATGATAGTATCAAGCGCGATATTCGCACAGTTTTTGACGATCCCCAGGCGGGATTTGATGCCCTGCGCGATCGCCTGTCCTCCTTTGACCGTGATACCCTAGTGGCAATTATGAGTTCTCGTGAGGACATCTCCGAAGCAGATGCCAACCGAATCATCGACCAAATTGAACGGGCGCGCAACACAGTATTGCAACGTGCAGAACGCATACAGCACGAAGCCCAACGCCGTCTAGAACAGGTAAAGCATCAAGCACAGCGGCAAGCAGAAGAAACCCGCAAAGCCGCAGCTACAGCAGCGTGGTGGCTGTTTGCCACAGCATTCGTCTCCGCGATTTTCTCTGCATTAGGAGGAGCGATCGCTGTAGTTTAACAAGTTGTCTCCGCTAACTTTTCAGCCTCCCGGAATGGGAGGCTTTTCTATTTTAAGGACGTAGAGAAGAAAGTAAATAAAGAAATATGTATTGGCGAATTTTGTGTAATACCAATTGGAAAAAAATGCAACAAATAGACCATTTGTAGAGACGCGATTCATCGCGTCTTTACCCAAGGATGTGTCGCAATCGTTAATTGAATTGCTACAAGTATGTCTTTCAATATAGTTATATATGAATATCCTTTCCCGCTCTAATCTCAGCAATTAGATGGGTGAAAATAGAATTGGTTTAATGTTTTAATATTATTAAATAACTTGCAATCAAACCTCAGTCTATAATCAATAAATCACTCCGTAATTTTTGCGAGTTAATCACTATTACCTAAGTAGCAATCTCAAACAATGGAAAATACATTAATTGATAAAACCTTCCGTGACAGCAATGGCAAAATTGTTTTGGCTGAAATGCCAAACCCACCACTGATTCTTTGGATAGTAGCTAGTTTGCTAACCCTAGTTTTTACAGGTGGTAAAATCAATACAGTGTTAGACTTTCTGGCAAATGGCTCCTTGTTTACTTGGGCGTGGATGGAGCTATTTCAAGGCGTTAATTATTTTCGCAGAGCGCTAGGTCTTGCCGTATTGATTGCTATGATTGTATATAAAATTCAGTAAACATACATAATCAAGTAATAAATAATACTAATAATATAGGAGTTCTAAACTCCTTTTTTTGTCCAAAGTTCAAAATGTGAATAAAGTCATACTGAAATTATGACTTTATTACCCTGTGTTTTATTATTCAGCAATTTAAACTGAGAGCAATACAGCAAATCAATTAAGTCGTGTAACAAACAAAACTTACTGTAAAGTTAATGGGTAAGAATATCTGTTCACAAATTATTGATTAATGCTGTATAAAACTCAAAAAAATAAATTGATGGAGATTTGAATATGAAACGTATTCTATTAGGTGCATTACTTGCTCTCCCATTTGCAATTTCCTCCTTGCCGTCACAAGCATCAGCAGCAGAAATCATTGTTAGACCCAATGTTCATAGAACTGCTATTGTGCGTAAACCTGTTGTCGCTCGATATCAACGAAAGTTAATTCCTGCACATTGGGAAACAGTACGACGCGGTAACAGGTGGGTTAAGGTTAGAGTTCCTGCTCGTTATGTAAATGTAAGAGTGTAAAAGATTGTTTGAAAAGTAGTTAGCTGTGATTTTAGGCACTTGTTGATCCCCCCTAACCCCCCTTAAAAAGGGGGATTTAGGGGGATATAGAACGTTTTGTTACCGAGAAGATGACTTTTCAAAGATCCTCTAATATATAAATAGAGGCTAACAACCCTATATATAGCAAGTTCTAGGGGCAGGGTATACCGTGCCCCTACGGCTGTATTAAAACGAGAACTGCTATAAAAAGTAAATAAAAGTAGTTGATGTAAGTCAATTTAATCAGCATGAATATATATCAAAGTTCTTGGCTTTTCAAAAAAATTCTGATATTTATACTGGGAATTAGTTTAGTGACTGCCTGCGATTCCATTCAAGCTGATGAAAAAAGTATAACTAAAGAAAAAATCTTGATTGGCGATAATTATGGAGAACTATACGATCAAGGAAAGTTACGCACTTACTATTTTTACACTCCAAAATCTTATAATCTAGACCGCTCGATGCCGTTAGTTTTAGTGTTTCATGGAGATGATGGTAATGGTCAATCTATCAGTAATGTGACCCGCTTCAATGAATTAGCAGATAAAAAAGGATTTATTGTTGTTTACCCAGATGGAATTGACCAAAAATGGAGTCTTAGAGGTAATGCTCAAGGAAAGGTGGATGATGTTTTGTTTGTCAGTACTTTGATTAATCATCTTCAGCAGCAACTCAATATTGATAGTCATAAAATTTATGCCACCGGTTTTTCTAGAGGTGGCATACTTACCCAAGCACTGGCTTGTAAGTTACCTGATAAAATTGCTGGTTTTGCATCAGTAGCTGGTTCGCTCCCAGCCAGACTAAAACCTAGCTGCCAGCCTGAAACTCCCATATCGATGTTAACGATCAACGGTACAAACGATCGCGACGTACTTTATGAAGGTAACGATCGCACTCAACGAGGAGCGCTGGTTTCGATCTCAGATATGGTAGAGTTTTGGCGATCGCACGATCGATGTACCTTATCTAATCAATCTCCGAATTTTTCTGAAGATAAAGTGAAAACCGCTATCTACACAGGTTGTAGTGGCAACTCAGAAGTCTGGCAGCTAGCGGTAGTCAACGGTGGACATTTCTGGCCTGGTGGTTCTTCAACTGACGAGAACCTAAACAAATTCAACGCCAAGCTGGGGCTGAACGCCAGTGAAACAATTTGGAACTTTTTTCAGCGTCACAGTTCATGAGTAGCTAATTTTTTAAACACCATTTTGCTTAAACCATGCCAAGAGGCGTTTCCAACCATCCTGAGCTTCTTTTTCACGGTAGGAAGGGCGATAATCGGCAAAAAATGCGTGGGGTGCATTGGGATAGACGATAATTTCAGATTTGCTACTGCTGGACTTTAAGCGATCGCGCATCTGCTCTACTGTATCAAGAGTAATACCTGTATCCTTCCCACCATAGAGTCCGAGAATAGGGACTGTCAGTTTTGATGCAATATCGACGGGATACTTGGGCTGAAGTTCGGTAGCATCGCCCACAAGTTTCCCATACCAAGCTACACCTGCCTTCACCTGGGGATTATGTGCAGCATATAACCAAGTAATACGACCGCCCCAACAGAAGCCTGTAATTCCTAATTTCTCGCCATTACCCTTAGCTGACTTCTTTGCCCACTCTACCGTGGCATCAAGATCGGATAATACTTGGGCATCTGGTACTTTGGCGACAATTGGACGAATTTCGTCTATATTGCTTAACTTCGAGACATCACCTTGCCGCACAAATAATTCGGGTGCGATCGCTAAATATCCCAACCGAGCAAAGCGACGAGTGATATCCTGGATATGTTCGTGTACACCAAAAATTTCTTGGATTACCAGAACGATGGGGAAATTATCACCAGTAGCTGGTGCTGCTCTATAGGCAGGAATTTCGCCATCTTTGACCGGAATTTTCACTGCACCAGCTACTAGCCCCTTGGCATCAGTAGTGATGACTCCAGCAGAAATGGGTTGTACTGCGAGGGCGAAACCTGTCGCCACTGTAGCTGTTGCAATAAATTTGCGGCGCGTTATTTCTTTCATCATCTCTACGTTGAATTACTAAGTTCCCTTATATTTAGGTTACTGTATGGTCAAATGCGCGGAGGGGTAGGTGTACAAATTTCATACCCAAAAAAAAGTGCTTCTATCTCAATACCAGCAAGCGTTTCACCCCACTAATTGTCTAAATTCATCCGCGCAATCTCTGAAATGCTTACAATAATTGAGTTTCAGCCTTCAACCTTTCCCGACACTCTTCCCAAAGAAATTCTCTAATGCTATGATTGCTCTAGAATCGCGCAACCGTACCTTGAAAACTAAATATAGCTTGGCTTTCAGGCTCCCGCTTATTGCAATTAATCAAAATCCCTATTAGGGATTGAAACTCTGGTTGTGATCGCATTTCTTAAAACTGCCCATATATTGCAATTAATCAAAATCCCTATTAGGGATTGAAACGCTTTTGCAGCTTCAGATAATTCCGGTGAAACGTATTGCAATTAATCAAAATCCCTATTAGGGATTGAAACCTTGGTAAATTGTATTGCGATCGAGGTATTTCTTATTGCAATTAATCAAAATCCCTATTAGGGATTGAAACTAAGGGCTGCTTCTGTTGATGACATGATTATTGAATTGCAATTAATCAAAATCCCTATTAGGGATTGAAACTCCTCATCACTTTGCCCAGGATACCAAATAGCTATTGCAATTAATCAAAATCCCTATTAGGGATTGAAACGGAAGCTGCGAGGTAGGTGAGTGCGTTCAGTCTTGATTGCAATTAATCAAAATCCCTATTAGGGATTGAAACCGCACATCAGTGCTACGATATCCATTCAGTGCCATATTGCAATTAATCAAAATCCCTATTAGGGATTGAAACGATGCTATCACCCAAAAAGACCTCAAGGATTATTTAGAATTGCAATTAATCAAAATCCCTATTAGGGATTGAAACTGGTAATACCCCGGCTCAATGGAAATAGCTTCAAAAAATTATTGCAATTAATCAAAATCCCTATTAGGGATTGAAACACTAATCCACTAATTCCACCCGCTACCTGCTGACCATTGCAATTAATCAAAATCCCTATTAGGGATTGAAACAAGTTCATCGCAATCGCTATCGATCTCATCCTCATATTGCAATTAATCAAAATCCCTATTAGGGATTGAAACATATTAGTTCCTGCGTCATTTTTTCACCGCCTACCTGCTTAAGTACTATATAACAATCATCTCTACTTTATTAATAGCAGAGTCTCTTAGAGGATGTTTTAAAAGTCATGATTGATGTATCAAATATTTTTACCCCACCCTAACCCTACCCGATATATTGGCTACGGTGTACACACAAGTGTTGGTGCAGTGTATCTATCCCGCCTCGGAATAAATTCCGAGTCTCATAGCGAAAGTCTTCTTTTAGATGACTAAACAAGAAATTTAGTTCAGTCCACGCTTAGTGGACTTTAGCTATCAGCCCAGAACTAAAGTTCTGGGCGTAATATTTGCTCAGTGTGCGACTTTCACTTGAACAGAAATATTGGGTGGGTAGGATTTTTAGAGATGTGTGTACACCGTAGCCTTATAAAGGGGAGGGAACTAGATTATTTTCCGGTTTCCACCCTTGTAAAGGCTACGGTGTATACACAAGTCTGAAATAGTTTACTCACCTGGTTTTTCGCGTCAGTTTTACCCCACCCTAACCCTCCCCTTGGAAAGGGGAGGGAACTAGATTCTTATTTCCCCCCTTTATAAGGGGGGATTAAGGGGGGTAATTTATACCGTAGCTTGTAAAGGGGGGATGTATGGGGGGTAATCATTCTATTAAAATCACAGCCAACCATTTTTAAAACATCCTCTTAGCTGCTATTAATAAAGTAGTATTATTCACTTATTCGCCTGTATCACTTGCAAACTTCCACCTGCATATAAAGTAGACTTACTCACTTCAAAGCCAGTCTTAGCTAACAACTCAGCTAAATCAGTTTTTAACAATTCCCAAGCTGTTTCCGTCTCAAACAACAACAAAAACACCGATATCCCAGGCCAAAATATCGGATTTGTCGGAGCGTGAAAATCCACCAGCGTAAATACTCCTCCTGGTTTCAGCACTCGATAAACTTCATTAATAATTTTTCGTAATTGCTGAGGCTGCATCTCGTGTAATGCAACGCTGGTATGCACCACATCAAACAGATTATCTGCAAATGGCATCTCCTCGGCAAAAGCTTCTATGTATGAAGCTTCCGGTACATTTAGCCGCGCCTGTTGCAAAGACTTGGGCGAAGCATCCAAACCTGTTACATTTTGTGAAGTTTTTACTAAAAACTCCGTCGTTTGACCACTCCCACAACATAAATCTAAAACCTGGGAATCTGAGTGAATTGTTAAGCCTTGCAAAGCAAGTTGCCTAAAACGCGCCTCACCACCTACACTTAAGGCTGCTAAACGAGAGATACCATCATATAACCACTGATAACGGTAACTCCAATCTCTTAAAATTGTTGCCATTGCATATTTCCTTGCTATTAAGCTTTATATTTAATAAAGATATATTGTTAACATTAGTAAAAAACCTGAAAAGATTGGGGGAAAGTAACTGCTATGGGTCGTGTAGGCGTCTTATTACTCAATCTCGGTGGCCCTGATAAGCTAGAAGATGTCGGGCCGTTTTTGTACAATCTCTTTTCCGATCCGGAAATTATTCGCCTACCATTTCGCTGGTTGCAAAAGCCCCTAGCCTGGTTTATTGCCACGCGGCGAACCAGAACATCTCAAGAAAATTATAAGCAAATTGGTGGTGGTTCCCCATTGCGGCGGATTACAGAAGCCCAAGGGGAAGCTTTAAAAGAACAGTTAGGTTTTTTGGGGCAAGAAGTTAATATTTACGTGGGAATGCGTTATTGGCATCCCTATACAGAAGAGGCGATCGCACAGATTACCCAAGATAAGGTAGAACATCTGGTAATATTACCACTATATCCCCAGTTTTCTATCAGTACCAGTGGTTCCAGCTTCCGGCTTTTAGATAAGCTTTGGCAAGAAGATCCAAAACTTCAACCGGTTGATTACACCGTCATTCCTTCTTGGTATAAACAACCAGGCTATCTCCAAGCAATGGCGGAACTCATAGCCCAAGAACTTGAGCAATTCCCCAACCCGGATGATGTTCATATCTTCTTCAGCGCTCACGGCGTTCCGAAAAGCTACGTTGAAGAAGCAGGCGACCCTTACCAGGCGGAAATTGAAGAATGCACTGCGTTGATTATGCAGACTCTCAATCGACCCAATGCCCACACCTTAGCTTACCAAAGTCGTGTTGGCCCAGTAGAATGGCTGCAACCCTATACTGAAGATGCCCTCAAAGAACTAGGCGCAGAAGGTGTGAAAGATTTGGTTGTCGTGCCTATCAGTTTTGTCTCAGAGCATATTGAGACACTACAAGAAATTGATATTGAGTATCGAGAAGTAGCCGAAGAATCAGGAATTCACAACTTCCGCCGTGTACCAGCTCCTAATACCCATCCAGTATTTATTAATGCACTAGCCGAATTAGTGATTGATGCGCTGAGAAACCCCAGTTTCAAGCTTTCGCAAGCTGCCCAAATGAAAAAAATGGTAAAGATGTACCCTCAAGAGCGTTGGGAATGGGGTCTGACGACTAGTGCTGAAGTATGGAATGGTCGGATTGCGATGCTGGGTTTTATTGCCTTAATCGTAGAGTTGATTACCGGTCACGGCTTCTTGCACATGATTGGGCTTTTGCAGTAAATGAAAAGAGTTGGGAGTTAGGAGTTAGGAGTTAGAAGTTAGGAGTTTTAAATTTTTCTCGCTAACTTTTCACTTTTAACTTCATTCCTAACTTTTCTGCCGATACCAGTCATACCACTGCTTCGCACTACGAACTGCAAACCAGAGCAGTATTAAAGCAATTACTCCTCCTTGCCAAGGAGCATCAAAGGCAAATAGTACTAGAGCAATGCACAAGGTATCTTGAAGGAAGACTGCCCACAACGGTAAGCCACGTAACCGATAGAACCAACCAATTTGGACGAGCTGGAGTACCAA
The DNA here is from genome assembly GCF_036918015.1 of Nostoc sp. Classification (GTDB taxonomy): domain Bacteria; phylum Cyanobacteriota; class Cyanobacteriia; order Cyanobacteriales; family Nostocaceae; genus Nostoc. The sequence goes on along the minus strand of NZ_JBALEO010000018.1, from coordinate 96,974 downwards.
AGCTAATAAACCTCCAATTATGGCAATCAGCCAGTTTGGGGTTGCTGTTGCGGTAGCTACTCCTAACCCCATAATTGCCCCTACAAGGGGAGACATGAATAACTGAACCACTTGGAGCCATCTTTGCCCCCAGAGCTTTTTTGAGGCTAATAATTCAATTAATGACCAACTGGTGAGGCAACATAATAATATTGGTGGAGAAATGTGAGATAAAATTGGAACTTGTGACCACAAGTTGCTACCTTGCAATAACCCAATAATTAGCAAAGGTATGCCTATTCTCATTCCTGCTGCCGCAGAGGCAGAAAGTGTGGCTAGGATTTCAATCATCAAAGCACTCGTAATATTAATAAATAACTAAGTATTTGTTATGTATACTACCCAGTGCTAGCAATAATTCGAGCATCAAACAGATTGCAATATTAAATTTTGTTGGTATCTTTATATATTTTTTTTGATAATATCTGCGTATTTTTTGGGTTACAGGTTTGTAGTAAGCGCTTAAGCGCTTACTACAAGCAAATTAGTCCTAAATACCTAATCGTTGGTAAACTTCTTCTAAATGCCGCAGATGTTGCTGGGGGTCGAAACAAACCTCTAATTCTGCCAAAGACAATTTTTGGGTAACACGCGGATCTTTGCTAACCAAGTCTTGAAAGTTTCCTTCTGGCTGATTCCAAGCAGCGTGAGCGCTTTCTTGAACGATCGCATAAGCCTCTTCTCGGTTGCTTCCCTTGTCTATCAAAGCTAGTAGCACTTTTTGGCTGAACACAACGCCGCCGTAACAGTTGAGATTGCGTTTCATGTTCTCAGGATACACCAACAGGTTTTTGACCAAATCGGTTATTTCTGACAACATAAAGTGGGTCAAAGTACAAGCATCTGGCAAAATTACCCGTTCTACAGAACTGTGAGAAATGTCCCGCTCATGCCATAAAGCAACGTTTTCTAAAGCTGCACCGGCATGACTTCTGACGAGTCGTGCCATTCCCGTCAGTCGTTCCGAACGGATGGGGTTGCGCTTGTGTGGCATGGCTGAGGAGCCTTTTTGACCTTTGGCGAAAAATTCTTCAACTTCCAAAACGTCTGTTTTTTGGAGATTACGAATTTCTACAGCAAAGCGATCGATGGTTGCGGCTACCAAAGCTAATTGTTGCACGTAGTCGGCGTGGCGATCGCGGGAAATAACTTGGGTTGAGGCCGTATCGGGTTTGAGTCCGAGTTTTTGACAAGCGATCGCTTCTACACGCGGTTCAATATTCGCATAAGTTCCCACCGCACCAGAAATTTTACCGACAGCGATCGTTTGACGGAGTATTCTCAGGCGTTCTTGGTGTCGCAACACTTCTGCTAACCAACCAGCTAGCTTGAAACCAAAAGTAATCGGTTCAGCGTGAATACCGTGCGATCGGCCAGCCATCACTGTATGACGATGTTCCCGTGCTTTTTGGCGAATTACCTCAATCAAATCTTCCAGACGTTGCAACAATATATCCAGGCTGGCAACTAATTGCAATGCTAAAGCCGTATCCAAAACATCCGAACTAGTTAAACCCAGGTGAATGTAGCGTCCGGCATCACCAACATATTCATTGACATTTGTCAAGAAAGCAATGACATCGTGGCGGACTACAGCCTCAATTTCCAGCACCCGCTTTGGATCAAAATCTGCCTTGGCCTTAATTTCTTCAACTGCTTCAGATGGAATGTAACCAAGTTCAGCTTGAGCCTCACAAACAGCAATTTCCACTTGCAGCCAAGTTTTTAGTTTATAGGCTTCACTCCACAGATTAGCCATTTCGGGCAAAGTATAACGCTCAATCACAGTTCGGCACAGAATACAACCGTCATATTTTACAGTCTAATTAATGTCTAATTAATGTAGATCGCTTTTTAACGCTACTTTTTTCTCAGGGACGATACTAGTTTTTGCATCGGACATGATAATACTAATCCTGCCGTCAGCCTCTATATACGCAAACTTCACATCAGCCAAAAATTCTACACCTTGCTGACGTAACTTGCTCATCAACTCATCATCTGTAATTAACTCTCGTTGCAGATGGCGCTCAATCATCCGACCATTTTTTACCAGTAGCAACGGTGGCGGATTCAGAAAACGTTGGAACTGGGGAAGTTTGTAACCCAACCAGTTCAGCAAGTAACTCCAAAAAATCACTGTTCCTACCAGAATAGCGCCTTCAGTAATTGATGTGTAATTACTTGCCATAGCATTTTGAGCAGCTTCCGCAAATAGCACAACTACGAGTAAATCAGTAATTCCTAATGTTCCTAATTGTCGGCTAGGAAGTAGTCTTAGCACTGAGAACAACGCTAAGTAGACTAGCGATCCGCGGATAATCAACTCAAAGATGCTGATGCTAGGAATAAAAATTGCTTGCCAATTGATAAAAAACCATTTTTCCATTAGCACTGATTTTCTTCCTTGTTCAATAGAATTCTGGAAAAAATCCAGTATAAAAAGGAGTCAGAATTCATAATTGCTGAATACTTTACTCATCAACTGTGGCAAGAAGAACTAATTCACTGGGCTGGATATTAGATACTTCAATATCTATCAGATTTACAAATATAAATCTCCAGTAATTAAGGATTAAAAACGCTGATTTTTTCTTCTCTGCTTTAAGCGTTTGGGCTTTCTAAAATACTGAAAGAAGCGATTAATAAAGCGAGAAGATGGTTTTTTATTAGTTGATGCTTGTTCTCTTGGAGCCTTGCCATTATAGTTTGTGTTATCAGATATATGTACAGCATTTTTAGTTGGAACTATGCCCCTTCCATGCCTTCGGGAATAAACTTGAGTAAATTCTGCACCGAAGAAAAGAATCTGTGCGGCATAGTTAACCCAAGCCAAAATTACCACTAGTGAGCCAGCAGCACCATAAGTCGATCCAAAGCTGCCATTACCTAAATATTGTCCTAATAAAAATCTCCCAATAGAGAACAAAACTGAGGTGAGAGAAGCCCCAACTAAAACATCACTCCATGCAATTTTGACATCTGGTAGAACTTTAAAAATTAGTCCGAACAGCACTGTTGTGATTGCAAAAGAGATGATTAAATTGGCAATCTGCCAGATGAAATCAAAACCTGGTAACAGATTACTAAAGTATGTTACTAATGTTGCTAATATCGTACTAATTACTAGAGAAACTAAAAGTAAAAAGCCAATTCCGATCACCATTGCAAAGGACAAAACGCGGAGGCGAATCATGTTATTTATGCCACGTCCAGGTTTGGGTTTCACTTCCCAAATCGTGTTCATAGCATCTTGCAACTCAGTAAATAAGCCTGTAGCACCCACTAGTAGAACTACAACACTAATAATCGAAGCGATCGCTCCTGTCTTTGGTTGGTTAGCATTTTTGATCGCTGTTTCGAGAAACTTTGCGCCATCTACCCCGACTAAACCTTGAATTTGTCCGACAATTTGACCTCTTGCCGCTTCCTCTCCAAATACTGCACCTGCGATCGCAATTACAATAATTAGCAATGGTGCAATAGAAAAAATCGTGTAATAAGCTAACGCCGCCGCTAACCGTGAGGCTTTATCCTCACTCCATTCTTTGAATGTCTCTTGTAATAACTTCCAAATTTCTTGCAAATTCATCCAATCAGTCTCCTTGTAGGGGATGTTGCTTAGTCCCTGATATATTGGATACTGATTTACTGAGTTTTGACATCCTCCCAAGGGTATTTGTGAAGCGTTCTTGGGGAGGAATTTAGAATTTTATAGTGATATGACAATGCAATGTCTAAGAGGATGTTTGAAAAGTCATGATTGATGTATCAAATATTTTTTTACCCCACCCTAACCCTCCCCTTATAAAGGGGAGGGAACCGGATTTTCTTGTTTCCCCCCTTTATAAGGGGGGATTAAGGGGGGTAATAATTCGATTAAGATCACAACATACGGAATGACTTCAATTTTTTCCAGATGTTGAACCAAAAGCTGGTTAAGTTTCAAGAGCGCCTGTTCGCGGGTTGCTGCTTCGACATGATACTGTGGAAGTTCCAAGATAGATGCGATCATGCTACCATCTTCTCTAGTTTCCAGCAAAATATTGACTTTTAAATTTGTGGTCTGTGATTCTGCTGAGGTGCTGATTTTCATAAAGTTTGGACTCTGAACTCATTTATTAGAATCATAGCTTTAGCCTTGCTGTTCTAGCTGCTGGTAGGTAGCACGAACTATCTGCGTCAACCTTTAACAGATTTAAGTCATCATCCAAGAAAACTACTGCATTCTATCTATCGTGCGATATTGAATTGCTTCTGCTACATGATTGGTTTTTAGCTCATCTTCTCCTGCTAAATCTGCAATAGTCCGTGCTACTTTGAGAATGCGATCGCTAGCTCTTGCCGATAAGCCTAATTTTCTAATTGCTGCTTCTAATAAATTGCGGCTAGGATCGTCTAACTTGCACCATTTCTGGAGATGACTACTTTGCAAATGGGCATTGCAACGCAGATTTGCTTCTCCTTGGAAACGGGTAATTGCGCGATCGCTTGCTTGTTGGACTCGTTCGCGTACTGATATTGATGTTTCTCCCGTCGGTTGTTGGGTAATTTCTTCTGGTTTCAAGCGATTGACTGCAACTTGTAAATCAATTCGATCCATCAACGGCCCAGAAAGTTTTGCCCAATATTGCTCGCGTTGGCGGGGAGAACAAGTACATTGTTGAATCGTATCGCCATAGTAACCGCAAGGACAAGGATTAGTACTCGCCACCAAAGTAAACTGTGCGGGAAACATTACCGATAATTTGGTGCGGGAAATTGTGACATAGCCATCTTCTAGAGGTTGACGCAGAAATTCCAGCACATCACGTTTAAATTCCGTGAGTTCATCTAGGAACAGCACACCTCTGTGAGATAATGAGATTTCTCCAGGACGAGGGAAGCTACCACCGCCAACTAGAGAAGGCCCGGATGCCGAGTGGTGGGGACTGCGAAAAGGGCGATCGCGTACCAATGAACCACGATTTTTCAATAAACCAGCTACCGAATGTATGCGAGTCACTTCTAAAGATTCGGCAAAACTCAACGGTGGTAAAATTCCCGGTAAGCGCCGTGCCAGCATCGTCTTCCCACTACCAGGCGGCCCGACAAAAATGAGTTATCTATAGCTCTTAAAAACAATTCTTTAAAGTAAACAACAACAACTTGACAAGTACATTTGCACTGTGTAGACTATTTAAAATTGAGCTATTCAACACAGTCCATAAAGTCTACAAAGTAAATGAAAGTTCAAAGGGTACGCATCCCCAATGGCGAGAAAGTAACCTGGATTGTACTAGGGGATGATTATTTGCCCGTAGAACCAATTCGGCAGTATCTAGCTTATTTAGAAAACATTGAGCGATCGCCAAACACAATTAGGTCTTATGCTCACCACCTCAGTCTTTATTGGGAATATCTTCAAACCTACGATTTGGATTGGACACAAGTTAGCGTAATTGAGCTTGCCGAATTTATGGCATGGCTTAGAAGTCCTAATCCTCAAGTTGCATCAATCCAAGAAATGGTTGCCAAGCGTACAGAATCAACTGTAAACGTGATTCTGACTTCAGTCTGTATGCTTTACGATTTCCACGAAAAAACGGGTAAAGTACCGCATATTCCTCTCTATCGGTCACAGGTTATGCCAGGAAGGAAGTATAAAAGTTTCTTGCATCACATAACTAAAAGCAAATCGATAAGAACTCGTTTACTCAAACTCAAAGAACCAAAGCATTATCCAAAAACACTTTTACCTGAACAGGTCAAGCAACTTATTGATAGTTGCAAGCGAATTAGGGATAAATTTTTGATTTGTTTACTGCATGAAAGCGGTATGCGAATTGGGCAAGCACTAGGTCTAAGGCATGAAGACATTCAGTCTTGGGATAATCTTATCAAAGTTATCCCTAGAGACGACAATGCTAATGGCGCTCGTGCTAAAGGTAACTCTCCTTACAATGTCGATGTCACTAAAGAGTTGATGGGACTTTATAGCCAATATTTACAAGATGAATTCATGGAAATACTTGGTGATGACCTAAGTGACTATGTTTTTGTAAATCTTTGGGATGGAGAGATTGGCTCCGCAATGACATACAACAATGTCATAGATTTGTTCAATCGCCTCAAAAAGAAAACTGGGATTGCTGCTCATCCTCACATGCTTAGACATACACACGCTACAGAACTAGTTCGTGAAGGCGTGGAAATGGCTTATGTCCAGAAGCGACTAAACCATGCAAGTATTCAAACCACAATTGACACCTATGTTCATGTCAACAACGAAGACATGAAAAGAGAATATAACCAATATTTGAACAATAGACATGACGCAGAATCAGCCAGTAGCTCAGAAACAGAATAAAGTCTATCAATTTATCAACTGCCCAAAGTGTAAAAGCACCAGTTTCAGAAAAAACGGAAAAAATTTATCTGGTACTCAAAGTTATATATGTAAGCAGTGCAATAAAACTTTTACACCGGAGGCACTGGCTTTAATTCAAGAATCAAAGGAAGTAAGTGTTAATCCTAAATATGAGTATTCTAAAGATATTTGGGATTGTCGTGCATTGGGAGTTGAGGGTGGTGTAGGAAAATCCAGTTATAAGCTAAATTTCGTTCCTATAAAACAAGACTGGTTGAAAGAGACAGCGAAAACTTATTTAAAAGTTTGCTTGAGTTCTATCACATTCGCTTCTGTGCAAGAAAAACTTTGCTCAATTAGAAGATTATCAAAGTTCTTTTCAGAAAACTACCCAGATATTACTCCAGAGAATATAAACCGCGATATCATCACCGAATACACAATATATTTAGCAGGTCAAAAATTAGCATCAAGTACCCGATACAAGCTTATTAGTGATACAAAATTGTTTTTTGATTCTGCTTATCAATATCAATGGCTTGATGTCCGAAGGTATTTGGTTCGTCCTGAAGATTTTCCTAAGATAGAAAAAAGACTCCCTCGCTACATTCCAGAAGAAGTAATGCAGCAACTTAATCAATACTTGGATGATTTGGCAGAGCCAATAATGCGAATGATATTAGTATTACAAGAGTGTGGGATGCGAATTTCAGAGCTAGTAAATCTTAGCTTTGATTGTTTATTGCAGGATAAATCTGGAGATTGGTTTTTAAAATATTATCAATTCAAGATGAAAAAGGAAATTACTATACCTATCTCAAGAGAGGTTGTAAGAGTAATTCAAGAACAACAAAGATACATCCGTAAGCATTTTAATCAAGAAGAATTTAACTATTTATTCTGTGCAAATGTAGGGGCAGTCAGACCTGATTTTATTCCATCCCCTCATGTAATGCTGCGGAAAACGTTACCCAGTCATCTTAACCGTTTAGCTAAAAGAAGAAATATTTGCGGTAACTCTGGTAATTTGTGGCATTTTCAAAACCACCAGTTTCGTCATACAGTGGGAACACGGATGATAAACAATCGTGTCCCTCAGCACATTGTTCAGAGATATTTAGGACATGAATCTCCTAATATGACTGCTGTTTATGCCCACATCCATGACCAGACAATGAAAGAAGAAATTGCCAAGTTTCAAGGCAAAATTGTCAATATTTCAGGGCAGGTTGTCGAGCCAAATAATATAGAAGCAGACATAGCTGATTTGCAGTGGTTCAAGAAAAATATTCACGCACAGGCGTTACCTAATGGGTCTTGTGCCCTGCCTAGCATTTCCCAAGGATGTCCCCACGCTAATGCTTGTTTAACCTGTACTCATTTCCGAACTACTTCTGATTATTTAGCGGAACACAAACAACAGCTAGAGCAGACCAATCAGATTATTCAGAAAGCGGAAGCTAATGGATGGGTGCGCCAAGTTGAGATGAACCAGAAAATTAAAACTAATCTAGAGAACATCATTTCCGTGTTAGAGGTGGATGCAAATGACGCTTGAGCGCAATATTGATGGACTACGTGGCAATGCTCAAAGGAAACGCCAGGAGGCATTCGAGAAAGTTGAGCAAGGAATTCAGAAACTCATCAAAGAGCAAAAAGTTATAAATTTTAATGCTGTTGCCAAAGCTTCTGGGCTTAGTAAAGCTTGGCTTTATAAAGAGCCTGATATTAAGGCTCGGATAGAACATCTTAGGGAAAATAACTCAAAAATCAAGGAAATACCACCAAAACAAAAAAGCTCCGATGCTTCCAAAGATGCAATCATCAAAACTCTTAAAGAAAGAATTAAAAGGGTTGAAGCTGAAAATAGGGGGTTGCGTGACCAGCACGAAGCAATTTATGGTCGCATCCTTCAAGCTTCTGAAATAGAGCAGCGATTGGAGAGACTAGAAGCAGAGAATACTAAACTCAAGAAAGAATTAGAAGCGTGTCTTACTCAACTACCATCTCAGCCACAATCATTCTCAGCAGCTAATAAGTCCGATACTACAACTCTTTTAAGAAAAACACCAAAAAAGGAGATTAGCGATGCTATTAGAGATGAGTTAAGTTCTATGGGTATTAAGCTTAGTACCACCCTCGCTTCTAAGATACGAAACACTACCGAAGAAGTAGTATTGAATGCTATTGAAGCACTAAAAGAGCAGCTACAGCATAAGATAATTAGAAGTCCTGGGGCATGGCTGTGTAGTGCAATTGATGACGCATGGGAACCTAATCAACCCCAAGGCGTTGAAAATCATACAGCAGACTTATTTAGTGAATGGTATGGCTTGGCAAGAGAATTTGGAATTGTAATTGGGAGTCGGAAGGAGGATGATGACTCTATCTGGGTTCAAGAAAACACTGGGCATTGGTTCTCATTTGAAGAATTTTCATCAAAGTGGACAATTGAATATTTGCGCTTAAAATCTAAATAGCAGGATTCTCCTAATTAAAAAATCTAATTGGAAGAATCCTCTTTTTTAATGTGTAAATTTACCGAAGACATAAACTACATATTAAAGTAAATTTTACTAATTAATAAAAGGTAAGATTTCTTACCTTTTAGCAATATTGTTCTAATAAAAGGTGAGAAATCTCACCTTTTAGCAATATTCTTCTGTAAAAGGTGAGAAATCTCACCTTTTAGCAATATTCTTCTAATAAAAGGTAAGAAATCTTACCTTTTACACAATTACTATAGAACAAGAATACATGAGTCTTTCAAAAATTTCTTATCAATTATTTGAAGTTATTGTTCAGCAACGTATTTGTGATGGATATATCAATTCTACCCAATTATGCAAAGCACATAAAGAAACAACGGGAGAAGAAAAATATCCAAAATATTGGTTGTTGCTAGATTCCACCAAGGCAATATTAGTGAAGCTATCAGAGGTTACTAATATACCTATAGAAAACTTAACAGAGGTCATCTCTGGCAGAAATGGCGGGACTTGGTTGCACCCAAGGTTAGCTGTTAGATTTGCTATGTGGTTAAGTGATGATTTCTCGCTCCAAGTAGAGGATTGGGTTCAAAAGTGGTTTACAACCGAACAAAACCCAGTCCAAATTTCATTTAGTGAATTAAACAATCTTGTTGGATTGTTGGACACTGCTATACAAGCGGCGGAGATGACTCACACGATTCTGCATGGATTAACCTACTTTCTGAACAGAGCAAGAGAAAATCTGGAAATAATTAGAGATGTTCAGGATACAGAAAATATAATTAATAACAGCATTTATCAGCAGCAAGTAGAAAAGGCTGAAAATAGACTCAATAATTTGGCTGATAGAGTTGACAATCTTAAAATGATGAATGTTTCTCAAGAAAGCAAGGTTATACAGACAATTGATTTAGATATAAAAGATTATCAAAAAAGCAAGGAAGCTGTATTGCAGATTTGCAATCAGTCATATAATTCTAAATTGATTGAATTTTTATTAATTCAACCTGACACTGAATCAGATGGTTCTGCACCTGTTTTACTGGAATTTAAACAAGGCACATTAACAGTCAACTACAAAAAACTAGATTCTCAAATCAAATCAATATTAAATATTACTAATAATGCGAATGAGTCTGTGATTGTAATTGATTACAATCGCTTAAAAACTGAGATTTTAAAATCAAGGGATGGAAGCATTACTTTAGATGCATACTCAGACCAATTATATTTGTACATTGATTATGGTAGCCGTTTAGAAACTGTAACAATACCTAATCTTAGAGAAATTGTTGATTCTGATATTTGGAGCATTAATGATTTTTGGTTCCCTTATGTTATTGAAATCGATGAGAAACTGATAAAACAACTTAAAATAAAAGTATTGTATGATAACCCTGATACAAGCAAACAAAGTTATTATTGGGAAGCTTTTATCATTGGTAGCAATATATGGATTTCTCACTGTTCTACAATTGCTGCTGGTCAATGTAAAACAACATTATCTTATAGAGATCCTGAAAGAGAAACCTTTCGTTTTCAATTACATGAAAGCGTTGTTGAGCTTATAGCTACCTTTGATCAAATAAAATTGAAAATGCAAATAGAATATGATATGACAAGAGCTTTGATAAATTTAAATAATAATACTTATTTGTTGACTCAAAAAATTAATAAAGAGCATACATACTCTTACGACCATCCTTATTATTCTCCTCCTGAATCGCTGTTTGAGAGGAATCATGGCATAAATGTAAGTAAATCAGATTTTTATAAAGCTATAGAATCTTTTGCGTCTGCTGGCTCGGAATATGTTAACTTAAACTTTCAAAATGATGGATTGCATATCAAAGATGCCGACAAAGAAACATCGAGAGTGATAACAATTAAAACGAATATATCAGTTTATATTGTATCCGTTTTATCCATTAATTTATTATTAAATATATTAAAAGCATTTGAAGGGAATAACGTGTGCTTTGCTTTTTATAAGACAAGTGAATGTTACAGTTATGCCCAGAATTTTTTGCATATAGGATATCGTACTTATATAGATTCTTCCAACCCTATATATGTTTGGTATTCTATATTAGAGGCTATTGAGTTATCGGACAAAATCCGAAACTCTAATGGAAGCTCGTGTGAATCTGTAATTACTGCCGAGTTTAAACCTGTGTATTGGAAGGTCGAACAAGGAAAAAATTCTGATGGTTCTGAATATATTTTAGAAGCAGTGCAAAAGTCACCACATCAACGCTTCTGCCAGCTTCAGATTAGAACAATCTGCCCTTAAATCAAGAGCCAGATAACGTTTACAGATTTTTGTATAAACTTTTTTTAGAAAACTATTGCCATCCAAGCAAGCAAGTGTTAGCTTGGACTAACAAAGGGAAAGGACGTGTATAAACCTCTCTAAATCCCTAACAAAATTTATCACCAAACCCTAAACGGGGGAATCCTGTTTAGGGTTTTTTAGTTATAGGAGGATTATGGAATCACAAAAAGAAAGTCTTGACCATCAGTTGAACATCAGATTGTCTGAGCGTGAAAGACAAGCTTTAGAAATTATTTCTAAAGCAACAGGCCAAAGCAAAACAGCACTAGCTCGGTCTTTAATTACCCCAACCTTGATAGCGTTCCTATCTGCTATCCAATCCCAAAATATTGAGCTAAGTAGCTAGATTATATACTCACTACTTAGCTTCGTGGGCGATGCTTAGAGCCGGGGCGGCCTCCTAAACCATCCTTCGGAGGGTGCAATTCCCTCATCGTCCAAACCTGCCAATATTATATCGGTAGTTGAAATTAATGTCCCTATTGCTAGAAAATCAGTTAGATTTATTTAAAGCTTAGTAGGTAAAAATGCTATGAGTGATATTGCTGAATCTGAAGTAGTTACAGCTATTGCTTGTGATATTCCTCTTGGAGAATCAGTTCTAGATGCTTATATGTTGCCTGACGGCGAAAAGCGTTTTGGAATTGAAGGTATTGGTATCGCTTTAGGTCATACAAATCGCTGGTTTTACAACCGCACAAAAAGACAGTCAAAATGGCTGCAAATCTTACAGGGTATTGGTTTTACAGGCGCACAACTTGATTTGAAAATAATTAGAGAATTCGATGGTAGAAGTGTAAGAGGTGCGTCTAAAGCAAAAACTATAAGCTTACGCGATTTTGTAAAAGTTGTAACCTGCGAAGCAATTGGTCAACGTAATATTAAAGCTATTATTCTTCTTGCCGCTTTTGCTGAAACAGGATTAGAAAAAATACTGGACGATGCTTTTGCTGGGCGTTCTATAGAATTTCTACTAGAAAAAATTGTTCATTACAGTAAATGGACTTACGAAGAACTGGAAGAAGTTCTCAAGTATAACCGAGAAGAGGTTGCATTTCTTTATGCTTGGAGTGGGCGAGACTTATCAAAACGTAAAAATCCCAATTCCTTTTTATCTTCACAGAAATGAATGTTTTGAAAACATCTCCACATTGTGGATATGTCTACGACGTGGAGATACTATCAGTAAAGGGTTGCAATTTTTTAGCTATAGATAAGAATACATTATGCCCACCAGCCGCAGCAATTTCTAAAGCACGACGCCCATGAGCTTGTCCTTTCACATCATGCAAATCTGCGCCAGGGTAGGATACTGTTGTTGTCTGTGTTGTACTATCTATCTGCACAGGTTTGTAACGCCCTGGATTATTTAAAAAATCCACCACCTCAGACAAATGCTTGCAGCCATAAACAGCCAAATCTTCAACTACCGCCGCTTCTTGGGCATTATCAGCAGGGAGAACTAAACCTGCAATTCCCATCTTTTGGGCTGCTGCTGCGATCGGTAATACACCAGCCACGGGACGCAAACTACCATCCAAAGAGACTTCGCCCAAAAATAGATAATCTCCCAACAAATCAGCGCTAACTTGCTCAGAAGCCGCTAAAATTCCTACACTAATAGGCAAATCGAAACAGGGGCCTTCTTTGCGTAAATCTGCCGGAGTTAAATTAATTACTATCTTTCGCATTGGAAAGGCAAAGCCAGTATTTTTCAGAGTTGCTTTGACTCTTTCTCTTGATTCTTGAATTGCTGAATCTGGCAGTCCCAAGACAACAATTCCCGGTAATCCTCCTGACACATCGACTTCCACGCCAACTTTGACGGCATCGATGCCTACAATTGATGCACTCCAGACTCTAGCAAGCATTGCTTATATAACAGTAAACCTTTAGAATCTCTAGCAGATGAGTTGGTAAATTGGCATTAGTAAAACCACATAGACGATTTTTTTGAATTACAGCAGTTTTCATCTATTTGAACCACATCTGTCGTAAGTTATCACAGCGGTGCATTGGTGTCAACTTAAGCCGAAAACTATATGGGACAGGCGTTTTACAAATCCCTCACGCCCTCATCCCCTCTTCTCCCAAGGGAGAAGGGGAATTGAATGTCTAGCTCCCCTCTCCCTTGGGAGCTACGGTATACACACAAGTCTCAAATAGTTGAAAAACCCAAGGTTTTACCCCACCCTAACCTTGGTTTTGCCTGCGCGATACTCAGCGACTGCCTCACCTGCCACTTTAGCAAGGAAAATTTGGGACTTTGCAAAGGGTCTTATCCCATTGAACTTCATCTTCAAGTTCTTCTAGAATCATTAGAGCGATCGCTTTCATCTTCAGAAACCCAACATGAACAAGGATCAAGCGTTGGGTTTCGTTCCTCAACCCAACCTACAGATGTTATAAGTATTTAACCGAACCTGATATCAGGGGTAAAAGATTGACCACCAATGCGATCGCAGAGCTTGTGAGAAATGCGGGAGTCGTTAATTGAATTCGGGCAGTCGTTGATTGAATTCGGGCAGTCGTTAATTGAATTCGGGCAGTCGTTAATTGAATTTGGACAGTTGTTGATTGAATTTGGACAGTTGTTGATTGAATTCGGACAGTCATTAATTGAATTCGGGCAAACCCCAATAATTTACATAAAGCTATTCAATATAATTATGCTAACCACAGTCATTACACCCTACCCCCAACCCCTCCTCGCAAGCGGGGAGGGGAGACAAAGCGTAGCTTTGGCGGGGTGGGGTTCTTCGGGTTTAATAAGCAATCAAGCGGACATGATGTTATTAGAAGTGACAAAATTGTTAAAAACCCTCGGCGTTTCATAATTGTTTGTAATTTAAATTGCAGAAAATTTTGCCTGATAGAGAATATTTATCAGGTTTTTGGCAATTTTTTAGTTTTGGGTACTAAATTAAACACGGTAGGGACGCACACTTATGCGTCCCTACCGTGTAATCAAGTTTTAGATGCTGAAACTTTAGCTTGTTATTACCGCCAATGTTGAGGTATTTTCAGGTTTTCCGGTAGGATGGTTGTGCGATCGCCAATTGCTTGTTCAATCTGCTGTGATTCTACATTTTCCGAGCCACTCAAGTTGGCTCCACAGAGATTAGCTTCTTGGAAATTAGCTTCTTGGAGGTTAGCTGTACTCAGTAATGCACTGTCTAGATTAGCGCCAGCCAGTTTTGCTCTTTGCAAGTTACTGCCAATCAGGTTTGCATCTTGGAGATTGCTACCCTCGAAGTTGACTTCTTCTAAGTTGGCATCACAAAGGATTGCTCCTTCCAAGTTGGCATCACAAAGAACTGCTCCTTCTAAGTTGGCATCACACAGAACTGTGCCTTCCAAGTTGGCATCGTAAAGGATGGCTTGAGAAAGGTTCGCTTTTCTAAGAACTGCGCCTTGAAGATTGGCTTCTGGGAGGATTGCTTTTTGCAGGTTGGCTTCATAGAGGATTGAGCCACAAAGACAGGTAACAGATAAGTCTGCTTCAGAGAGGTTTACTCTGGTAAAATTGACCCATTGCAAGTTAGCCCCGACGAAAATTGCTCTAGAGAGGTTAGCTTCCGTTAAGTCTGCATTGCTGAGGTCTGTATTGCGTAAATCGAGTTTCTGATTGACTGGATCTTTATATGAATCGCGTCTGCCAATGACAGTTAAGGCTGTTTGAATATCTGTAGGAAGTTTTGATGATTGCAGTGACTCATCCTCATATTCCCTATTCACTGGGGCATTCTCGCGGATAAAAGCAGCGAGGATTTCCATGATTGTCCAATGATCTTTCGGAGAATCCTTGGCAATTCGTTCTAAAGCATAAATTGCGGCAAATCGCGTTTCAATCTTTTCATTTCCCAGTTGTTCAATCGCTTTAGAAAAGCGTTCAGAAACAATTTCTTGTGGAGCTAATGGTGTCTGATTGATACAATTTACGATATTGTTATCCCAAGCTATTGTTCCAGACAGGAGTTGCGTTAACAAGCTGTGATTCTCATCCAGAGAGAGTCTAGAGGTATAGTAAGCATTAAGAATTAATGCCAATCCCCCAATAATTATGGCAATGGTTGTTAATGCTTGAGTGATGTATTCAATTTTTTCTTGATTTGAAAATCCTTGAATATTTTCAAAAAATAATATAATTAGACTGAATGATAAAATAAATATAACTGAGACAAATGCCAACAAAGTCGTGAGTCCATTGGTCTTTATGAAAGACATGTCATAAGTCTTCATATCCGACTCCTTACGGAAGTAAATTTAGGTTGATTCTAAGAGTATCCGTAAAGTTATGATAGAGTACAAACACGGATAAAATTGGCGAACTATTAAATCTACTATATAAAAATTATCTATATAACAATCCTGAATTATTTATGAGGAACAAGATCCTTGAATTTCTAGAGAAGCTAGGGATCTGATTATTCACGAATGATTAGATATCTGATGAAATTAAATATGCTGTATCCAGAAACCTTGTAGAGACTTAGTACTGCAACATCTCTACACTCTTTTTTACTCATGTTTATTTGATAAAAATTTTCAGGTATTTAGTCCACAATCCAGACGGGGAATGAAAAGTAGTGTAATTCAATTACTTGAAAAGTACTGTCAATAGGGTGATATAAATTTTTGACAAGAGAATAAACTTTTATATCAACACGCAGTTGGGGCACAACATTTTTCTGGATTACCCGGAGTATTCCAGGCAATTAAAAAGACCATATTACTGGTGAAGAATAGTTTAAAATCTGTAACATTCAGCCAGTTCAATTACTCAGGTTGATGACACGCCCTAAGTAGATTGGACTAAGTTAGAAATCGCCACGAGCAATTCCTCTGGTGCTACAGGTTTAACAATGTGCTGTTGAAATCCTGCTCTTAGTGCGTATTGCTGATTTATTTCGCCTGCATAAGCAGTCAAAGCGATCGCAGGCATCTTTTTTCCCCCGATTTTTGCTTCTTGAGTCCGCACCTGTTGCATCAGCATATAGCCGTTCATCTCTGGCATTCCAATATCGCTGAGTAAGATATCTGGCTTTGACTGGGTTAGCGCTTGTAATGCTTCATATCCTGATGCTACTGCGGTGACGATCGCACCAAACTGTTCCAGCACAAAGCTAAAAAAGTCGCGGGTATCATCATTGTCATCCACAACCAGCACTTGTAAACCCATCAGGGGAGAGGAGGAAAAAACGGCAGTTGAGGAATCAGTATTTGTGTCATCCTCGATCGTTGCACTGTTCTTGATTAGCGGCAATCTAACAGTGAAAATCGCTCCTTTGTCCTCGCCAAGACTTTCAGCCCAAATCCTTCCCCCGTGCATTTCAATCAAGTGACGAGCGATCGCTAAACCTAACCCTAATCCACCAAACCTTCTAGTTGTTGTACTATCACCTTGACGGAAATAATCAAATACATGAGGTAGAAAATCAGGGTTAATGCCTTTACCTGTATCGCTGACAGTAATCTGCGCTTGAGCGTCGATGCGCTCCAATCGCACATTTACTTTTCCCTCAGTCTCAGTAAACTTGACGGCATTCGAGAGAAGATTCCAGAAAACTTGCTGTAAGCGGGCTGAATCGCCCAAAACTTTCCCCACATTTGGATCGAGCATCGTCTCAATCTGAATAGTTTTAGCCTCTGCTGCCAATTGCACTGTTTCTATTGCGCCTTCAATGGTGGATACCAGATCGACTGGGATCGTGTTGAGGCTGAGTTTGCCTTGGAGGATGCGAGAAACATCTAGTAAGTCTTCAATTAGTTGAGCTTGTAATTTGGCATTGCGCTCAATAGTTTTCAGTGCTTTGTTGAGCGATTCCTCGTCAAATTTCCGGCTCTGCAATAGTTTTGCCCAACCGAGAATCGGATTCAAAGGCGATCGCAATTCATGAGAAAGTACCGCCAAAAACTCATCCTTGATGCGATTAGCAGCTTCAGCTTCCGCCCTGGCTGTTTGCTCTAGTTGTAAAAGGCGATCGCGTTCTGATTCGCTGCGTTTGCGATCGGTGATATCAGTTAGCATAGCGATCGCACCTAAGCACTCACCCCGTTCGTTCAAAATCGCTCTTGCAGAAATCAGTGTCCAGATGTACGAACCATCCTGGCAACGCAATCGCCCTTCTTTAAGATCGCTCCCTTCTCCTTTGAACCACTCCAGTTTTGCTTCGGCTGCGATATCATCAGCCCGATCCATAAAATCAAATATAGAACGACCGATTATTTCTTCTGCCGGATAACCCAACATCTGAGATATCCGCTGATTCACAAACTCTGTTCGGGTTTTGGAGTCAATCATCCAGATTCCCTCATAAGAAGTATCAACAATTCGGCGATATTTGGCTTCACTCTTTTGTAAAGACTCCTCTGCTTGCTTGCGCTTACGCCGCTCCTTAGCTTCCCGCAAGGCGCGTTGCACCGAGGGAACTAGCCGCCCTAGTCGTTGCTTTAATACATAATCGGTTGCACCGTTCTTCAAAGCTTCGATCGCTAATTCTTCACCCAGTACCGCAGAGACAAAGATAAAAGGAATCTCAGGACAAAGATTTCGGGCAATTTCCAAGGCAGAAATTCCATCAAAAGAGGGCAAGGCATAATCGGCAAGAATTAAATCGAAAGCGTTTGTTTCCAAAGCCGCTAGGAAATCAGCACCAGTTTCGACTCGGATCAGTTCGCAATTAATTCCCCCTTCGGTTAATATCATTTGGGCAAGCTCTGTATCTAACAGGCTATCTTCCAAAAGGAGGAAACGCAGGACATTCATCAGTTGCTCTCCTTTTGAGGATGAGGCGCTGGCGGTAAAGCACCAACGGGAGGCTGATTGATCACTGCCCAAAATAGGCCGACACCTTTAATAGAATCGACAAAATCATGGTAATCTACTGGTTTGACAACATAAGCATTCACCCCTAACTCGTAGCAGCGAACTAAATCCGGTTCCTCGCGGGAAGAAGTCAGTACCACAATTGGAATTACTCGCATTACTGGGTCAGATTTGAGTTGTGCCAGCACTTCTAACCCATCAATTTTAGGCAGTTTCAAATCGAGCAATACCACAACAGGATATCCCTCCATTCGCAACCGGAACAACCCCCGGCGATAAAGATAATCTAATGCTTCTTCGCCATCACGTACCACCACTACTTCATTGGCGAGATGGTTTTCTGACAAGGCGGCTAGGATTAACTCTGCATCGTTGGCACTATCTTCAATTAGCAGAATTCGCTTCAGTTCTTTCATCCACTCTCCTTCTGGGACAATTTAGGCAGCGAGAAATAAAAGGTGGCGCCACTGTCAACTACAGCCTCTGCCCAAACTCGACCATTATGCCGATGAATAATGCGTTGCACGTTTGCCAATCCAACACCAGTGCCTTCAAATTGTGGGTCGCTATGCAGACGTTGAAATACTCCGAATAGCTTGTGTACATATTGCATATTAAAGCCTACGCCGTTATCTCGTACAAAAAAGACAACTTCGTTTTCATTGTCAATACTTCCAACAGTAATTTCTGCTGGGTTTTGAGTCTGGGTATATTTTACGGCATTGCCTATCAGGTTACGAAGCACCAGCCGCAGCATGGAGGGATCGCCCTGCGCTTCTGGCAGTACCTTTATCTGCCAATGGATTGTGCGTCCTGGGGTTTCTGCAATTAAATCGCGTTTTACCTCATCTACCAATTCCTCCATATTGAGGTTGATGTAGCGCATTTCGGTGCGCCCCATACGAGAAAATGTCAGCAATTCATCAATCAGTATTCCTGCCTGTTTGGCAGTTTCGGCAATTATTTTCAAATAGCGCTGACTCGTTTGATCTAAGCTTGTTGAGCTATGGCGCTTCTGAAGTAATTCGATAAATCCGGCGATGTGGCGCAGCGGTGCCCGCAAGTCGTGAGAGACTGAGTAAGAGAAGGATTCGAGTTCTTTATTGGCGGCTTCGAGTTGGGCAGTACGCTCTTGAATTCGTTGCTCTAGCATTTCATTGAGTTGTTGCAAGGCGGCTTCGGCAACCTTGCGATCGTGAATGTCGCTGGCAATGCCCACCCATTTGATAATCTGTCCGCTTTGATCTCGAAATGGTAAACCCCGGACAATATGCCAACGATAGCTACCATCAGAAACTTGACGGAAGCGAATTTCTATTTCGTAGTTGGTGGCGTTAGCAATAGCCTGCATCGAAGTTTTCAAGACGCGATCGCGATCGTCGGGGTGAATGGCATAAATCCAGCCATAGCCAGCAGTCTGCTCCATTGTCAGTCCGGTAAAATCTAACCAGTATTGATTGCAATAGGTAATACCACCATTGCGTAGGCGTAGCCCGTCGTAGACATCGCCCATCCAAATAGCCTGTGGCGACACTTCTGTTAAAATTCGGTATCGCTCTTCGCTGTCACGTAGCGCTTCTTCTACCAACTTGCGATCGTGGATATCAACACAAGAGCCGATATAGCCAAGAAATTCCCCCGTTGGTGCAAACCGAGGCACACCAGTATCTAAAAGCCAACGGTATTCGCCATCAAACCGTCTAAGGCGATATTCCATTTTAAAATTTTGTCGGGCATCAAAAGCATTGGTGTATGTATCCAAGCAACACTGAAAATCATCAGGATGAACACCTTCAGTCCACCCATTGCCCATCTCTGACTCCAGAGTTCGCCCGGTAAAATCTAGCCAGGGTTTATTAAAGTAGTTACAAAGTTTGTCAGTGCCGGACATCCAAATCAGTACGGGAGCAGTGTCTGCCATCTGGCGAAAGCGTAATTCACTTTCGCGCAACGCGGCTTCTGCCCGATCGCGATCGCGTAGCGCAGCTTGCTGTTCGCTAATATCGGTGACTAACGCCACATACCCTTCAACGATTCCCTCTTTATTAAACTGGGGAACGTAAATGGCATTAATGTAACGTGTCCCACCATCTTTATAAGGAACTTTACTTTCAAAAGTAACCTGCACTCCTGCTAGTACTTGTTCCACATAAGGACGAATCACTTCATAAGCAGATTCACCCAATACTTCCCAAAGATGCTTCCCATAAACTTCTACCGTCGAATGCCCAAACCAATCTTGATATGCTCGGTTATTGAAGCGGTAGCGTTGTTCTGAATCTACAAAGGTAATCAGAACTGGCAATGTATCTGTAATTAAACGAAGTTCTGTTTCTCGTTGGCGCAGTGCTTCTTCTACGAGCTTACGGTTGGTAATATCACGCCAGCAATCTATGGCACCAATAATCTCACCTTGAGAATCCCTAATCGGGACGACATTGGCGATCGCTGTAATTGTAGTACCATCTGGACGTTCAATGATACATTCTTCATCGCTGATCGTTTCGCCATAGCGCGTAGCACGGTATAGAGGTAGTTGCTCTAAGGTAAGGGGCGTTACACCATCAGCCAAGAACAGATCGTAGAGCTGAATATAAGATTCAGAAGACATACCAACAAGAGATTCACTCGGTCTGCCCAAAAGTTTTTGCGCGAGTTTGCTGTTAGCGATGATTGGGAAATCAGGGGGGCCGCCAGCGATCGTAATTCCCTCTGGGACGTGTTCTAGGAGCATTTGCAGGATGCTCTGGGCTTCTTCTGCTTGGCGGGCGCGATGCTGGGCTTCTGCTTGGGCTTGTTTGCGTTCGCTTAAGTCAAGAACAAAACCAATGATTGTCCGATCTCCCTGTTTAGCAAAACCAATTAGAACGGGAACTAAAGAGCCGTCTTTGCGAATGTATTCCTGTTCAAAGGGCTTACAACTCCCAGTAATTGTCAGTTCTTGAATCCCTCGCTCGCTCACCTCGATATATTCGAGTGGAACGATCTCGCCCCAGCGGATTCGACCAGAGCGCAAATCCTCGCGGGTATAATTGAGCATTTTTAAAAAGGCATCATTGGCTTCAACAATTAAGCCGTTTAGATCGGCCACAATCATCCCAATAATATTAGACTCGGTTAAGCGACTAAACCGGGCCTCGCTTTCGCGTAGTGACTTCAGGTTCGCCTCAGCTTGCCGTTGGGCTGTGCGGCGTGATGCGTTAAGCCAGCTGATTAACCCTGCTGTCAGCATGAACACTACCAAGGGAACTACAATATTCAGATTTGTAATGTTCTGCGCGTGGAGTGACTTAAAAAAGAAGTAATTAACTGCAAAAGTAGACAAAAGGGTTGCAAGTAACCCTGGCCCTAAGCCCCCGTACCAGGCACTCACCATCACCGCACCAAAAAACAGCGCCCCAGGCGTTGAAGTAAGATATGGATTGAGTAGTAGGGTTGCCCGCAGTGCTAAGGCAACGGATAGGAAGGCAACACCATAGTGCAGAAGTTTCTCCCGGATGAATGCGCCCTTGTCTCTATTGCCATAAAAGATGTTTTGGGATTCAGATGTCCTCGCCTTACGACTCATAACCCTACTCTGCTGCTGGAAAATACTGATTTAGCAGTCTTTTCCCAGGTTCACCCATCTTCCGTAACATTTCTTCTATTAGTTTTAGCGCTATTCGTGAAGGGACTGTATGTCCATTCTCCCAACGGTTGACTGTTTTGAAGGAAACTCCTACCTTAGCAGCAAACTGTTTCTGAGAAAGATTGAGCTGCTGACGAAGTTCCCGAATTAAATCTAAAATTTCCAGCTGCTTTGTTAGAGACATCTCTGTGTTTTATCCCCATAGGATAATTAGCGTAGGACAGGTGTCTTATTCATTGTCTCTTACTCAGGGAAAATTTTAAAAGTGATATCATGTCCGCCAAATTACCCATAATAAAAGAACCCCTCCCCGCTCTTCGGGACTTTGGGAATCAGTTGATCTCCACCCATGCCCATAAGTGGTCTAACTGTTTCAAATGGTACTTCCAAGTCATAAGCTGCAAATGCCTCCACGCAGGTATTTGCATGAGCATCATTACTTAAAACCAGTGTGCCATCAATATCTAAAATCACCCCTTCTAATGCCATGAAAAACCTCGGCTGACGTTTTGTTTTATAGCTGATGATGGCATGGCAAATAGTTTAGTTCATCGTCCTAACAGAAGAGAAGGAGGTTAGAGAAGAGATGGCGATCGCTTATAATTCAATACAGTTCAGATAAGCCTGTTTTTTCTTTCCCCCGTTCCCCATTCCCTTGCTTGATCGTACAGTGCCGGAGGCGGACGCTAAGAAAGCTTGTAAAATTTGTTAGTTAATGATGTGGAAGTGTTGGAGAATCCTGCTGAGTTGTCGGGTGAAGCGGTGTTGCCGGGTTTTGTCTTGAATTTGCGACGGGTGTGGGATTGAAAGCATCTTGCTCGCTACGCGTTAATTAATGCGTAGCTTGCTTCTCGCTGGAGGCGAGTATTACGAATTACGAATTACGAATTACTTGATATTCTCGCAGAGATGGCGATCGCTCTCACTCAAATTCACATTAGGATTCTGCAAATAATAATGCAGCCAATTGCAACCCCGCACCAACAATTGGTCTAGATTCTCAACAGGCCACAACCGCGCTGTATTGTCAGCTGATGCTGTGGCGATGGTTTTACCGTCCGGGCTGAAACTGAGACTTCTTACACTACCTTGATGCCCTTTGAATTCTTGTAGCAATTGTCCGTTGAGTGTCCACAACCGCGCTGTATTGTCAGCTGATGCTGTGGCGATGGTTTTGCCGTCTGGGCTGAAACTCACACTTAAGACACTGCCTTGATACCCTTTGAATTCTTGTAGCAGTTGCCCGTTAAGTGTCCACAACCGTGCTGTGTTGTCAGATGATGCCGTGGCGATGGTTTTGCCGTCTGGGCTGAAACTCACACTATATACCCAGCCTTTATGTCCTTTGAATTCTTGTAGCAGCTGCCCATTGAGTGTCCACAACCGCACTGTCTTATCTAATGATGCCGTGGCGATGGTTTTGCCGTCTGGGCTGAAACTCACACTTAAGATACTGCCTTGATGTCCTTTGAATTTTTGTAGCAGTTGCCCGTTAAGTGTCCACAACCGCGCTGTATTGTCTAATGATGCCGTGGCGATGGTTTTGCCGTTCGGACTGAAACTCACACTTAAGACACTGCTTTGATGCCCTTTGAATTCTTGTAGCAGTTGCCCGTTGAGCGTCCACAATCGCGCTGTCTTGTCAGATGATGCCGTGGCAACGGTTTTGCCGTCCGGGCTGAAACTCACACCATTGACTTCGCCTTGATGCCCTTTGAATTCTTGTAGCAGTTGCCTGTTGAGCGTCCACAATCGCGTTGTCTTGTCAGATGATGCCGTGGCAATGGTTTTGCCATCTGGGCTGAAACTCACACCATTGACTTCGCCTTGATGCCCTTTGAATTCTTGTAGCAGCTGCCCATTGAGTGTCCACAACCGCGCTGTATTGTCTAATGATGCCGTGGCAATGGTTTTGCCATCTGGGCTGAAACTCACATTTAAGACACTGCCTTGATGCCCTTTGAATTCTTGGAGCAGTTGCCCGTTGAGCGTCCACAATCGCGCTGTCTTGTCAGATGATGCCGTGGCAATGGTTTTGCCATTTGGGCTGAAACTCACATTTAAGACACTGCCTTGATGCCTTTTGAATTCTTGTAGTAGTTGCCCTTTGAGCGTCCACAACCGCGCTGTCTTGTCAGATGATACCGTAGCGATGGTTTTGCCGTCCGGGCTGAAACTCACACTATTAACTTCACTTTGATGCCCTTTGAATGCTTGTAGCAGTTGCCCTTTGAGCGTCCACAACCGTGCTGTATTGTCAGATGATGCCGTAGCAATGGTTTTGCCGTCCGGGCTGAAACTCAGATTATACACCCAGCCTTGATGCCCTTTGAATTCTTGTAGCAGCTGCCCATTGAGTGTCCACAACCGCGCTGTATTGTCAGCTGATGCCGTGGCGATGGTTTTGCCATCCGGGCTGAAACTTACACTTAAGACACTGCCTTGATGCCCTTTGAATTCTTGGAGCAGTTGCCCGTTGAGCGTCCACAACCGCGCTGTCTTGTCAGATGATGCCGTGGCGATGGTTTTGCCGTCCGGACTGAAACTTACACTTAAGACACTGCCTTGATGCCCTTTGAATTCTTGGAGCAGCTGCCCGTTGAGCGTCCACAACCGCGCTGTGTTGTCAGATGATGCCGTAGCGATGGTTTTACCATCTGGGCTGAAACTCACACTATAAACATAGCCTTGATCCCCTTGGAACTGATTACGTTCTTTAATTTTATCGAGAATAGTATCCAAAGCAAGAATAGGGCTGATAGCTGGATATTTTTCTAAAAGGCGACCATTTTTTACAAGAGTTTTTAAATTTTTACCACTCTGCATTGCTGCCACCAGGGATTCTAACTCAGCATACTCAAACTGTCTTAAGGCGTTAACTCCAGACCGTTCTAGGTTTGTTCCTTGTTGTGCCTCTATTTGTGCTGTTTCTGCTGCTCGTTTTGCTTCAAAGGATGATATACCTGCAAATAACAATAGACATACCGCTAAACCAGAACTCACTCTCAACTGCATCCACCCTTGGCTAATTTGTCGCTTGGCTTCTTGTTGAGCATCAACTAATATCTGTCTTGCATCTTGTTCAAGCTTCAGCCTCTCTTCTACTTGCAAGCGTTGTTCTCGCTCTCTAGCTAATTCTGCTAATATTTCATTACCCTGTTGTTGGCGAATGAACGACACAAGATAATCATGCACCAATTGATAACGGTCAGCCGGTGATTCTGGTAACAGCAACACTAATCTTGATGCCACAAAAATTTTTAACACCAAATCTAGTTTATTGGCTTCTGCTGGCAAATCTGCTGCTAACTCAGCACGAGTTTTTAAAGGACGAGTCCCATTTTCATCTGTGAGTAAATATAAAACCAGTCGTGCAACCTGTTCATTCTCCGCGCCACAGTCTGTAATTACTTCTTCTAAAAATTGCTCAACTAGTTTCTCTTTAGTACCAAACTGACGATACTTATCTAAAGTTGTAATTTTCTCAGTTTGTAATTGCGTCCCCACAATTTGTAACTCAATGGGGCGAACCTCACCCAAATCACCGGCTAAATCGCGCACTAATTCATCAATCAAATCAGGTTCCAGATAAAAGTGAGAGCGTTCTGTTAAACTCTGTACTACAGCCATCGCATCGGCTGGCGAAAAGTTACCCAAATGATAGCGAATATTTTTATCGAGAATATTATTATTAATTACACTTAAATCAAACAGACGGTCTAATTCTAATAAATAATGTAAATAATCTTCCCGCAAAGACAGAATTACCTTGACAAAAGGAATATCTAGACAAACTCGCAAAAACTCATAAAATGCTCGTCGTTGACCTTGGTCTGGATAAACAAAGAAAAACTCCTCAAACTGGTCAAACATTAAAACCGTCAACAAATTCCGGTCAGCATTTCTCCGTAATTGTTCTAAAATAGCTGCTGATGAATCAAGATTAGCAAATAATTGATTCCCTCTCACTTCTTCAAAAGCCTGAGCCAAACTCTGCCCCAACATTCCCACCCAATCGGTATAAACTCGCAACAAAATAGGTAAAGCATCTCGCTCACCAATTGCTTGCTGTTGCAACGCCGGGATTAATCCACCCTGCAAAATCGAGCTTTTACCCACTCCTGACTGACCATGAATTACAGTCAACTTATGCTCAGTCCCGCCAATTCTTTCTTGTAACCGCTTAACATCTTGTCCCCGACCAGAAGCAGCAATTTCTTGAGCAATGGTTTCAGGATTTTCTACTTGCAACTGTGCAGAGTTAATTGCTTGTCGCTGCGGGTTGAGATAAGATGCCCCAACAAAAGCGCGGAAACCATACTGTTGTTCAATTTGTAATTGCTCTTGCTTAATATTAAAAGCTTTAAGATATTCACCTTGTTCAAAATAAAGTGAGCATAACCTTTCTAATATAGATATATATAATCGCGGGTTATACTGATGATTACTTTCAGCTTTAGCAGCTTTTAAACTATTAATTGCTGCTTCAGCTTGACCTAAACCCTGTTGAGATTTTGCTAAAACAAACCGATACAATCCAAATTCACCTGATTGAAGATTAGGGATATCAGCTAATATTTGCAATGTTTGTCCAGCAAGTTGGTTGGCTTCTCCCCAGCGTAACTGTTCTAAGGCTACTTCTGCTAAAAAACCATAATCTTTAGCCAACTGCAACGGCGTGCCATAATTTTGATGTAGCGGCAGAGATTTTTCCACAAGGCTTTGCAACTCTGGCCATGCTTGTAAACGTTGTAGCACTTCACCCAGTTTAGTAATATGTTTTGCAACTAAATCTGAACGTTGTGCTTGTTCAAAAATTTCAATAGCTTGCTGAAGATAATTTCTAGCTTCTTGCCAATAGCATTGATTTTCTGTCTGATTTTTTTCAGCTTGGCGGTTGTAAGCTGAAGCAATATTAACGAGTAATATACCTTGTCGTTCTAAATAATTACTTTGTTGCCAGAACCCCAAGCTTTGTTGATAATGTCCTAAAGCAGAATCTATCTGGTCATGTAGATAATCATTTAAACCAAGCAAAAACTCTAAACTTGCTTGAAGTGCAGCTTCTAACACTTCCCCTCGATTTTGCAAATCTTGACGGGCGGTTTCTAGTTCCCGGCACATTTGGGGATTGGGCGTTATGTCACCTGCAAAGATTTCATCACTTTTTTGCTGGAGAAAGTTGACTAACTCATCAGTAGAATTTTCAAAATCAATGATAGTTGCCCAACTTTCTAAATCAGTTGCTAATCGAATCAATTTTTGCAAAACTGAATCATTAACCCACAACAATATCGGAAATGGGAAGTTTTTTCTAAACTCCTCTCGTACTTGGTTAGCTGAAGTCAGAACTGTATCAATATCTTTAACTGACTCCAAACCAAAAATCATCAATACAGGTGGCTGTTCATCTCCCAGTTGTTCGCGTATATTTGTGTAAAGCGTTTTAACTGATGCAGGTAAAGTAATTTCGCGAATGTGTACAGGAGATAATTGGCGCAGGCGTTCTACCATACGCTGACGTAAATCAGCATAGTTACAGCGCAGCAAAATCAGCGAAAATTCTCCCTGCGAAAGGGTAATTGTTCGCACCAGAGTTTGCAATGAACGTTCATTGTCAAAGGCTAAATTTTCTGGCTCTTGCTGATTACTCATAACATACAGCAGTTTTCTTTTGCATAAAGTACAAAGCTATGGGTTTTGAGGCAGGGGGCAGAAAGGATGACGGACGATTTCTGCTAGTTGTAAAAAGCTGTAGTTGTGAAGATGACAACTGACACGGTTCCCGGACTTGTTGAAACGGCTCCCGGACTTGTTGAAACAGCTCCCGGACTTGTTGAAACGGCTCCCGCACTTATTGATATGGCTCCCGCACTTGTTGATATGGCTCCCGCAGTTATTGATATGGCTCCCGCAGTTATTGATATGGCTCCCGCACTTGTTGATATGGCTCCCGCACTTGTTGATGTAGCTCCCGCACTTACTGATGTAGCTCCCGCACTTACTGATGTAGCTCCCGCACCTGATTTATCGCGGTATCTGGAAAACCTCATTTCTATTTCTCTCTTCCTTTAAGGCTACAGTGTACACACAAGTCTGAAATAGCTGATTAACCAAGGTTTTACCCCACCCGAACCCTCCCCTTATAAAGGGGAGGGAACTAGATTTTTTGTTTCCCCCCTTTATAAGGGGGGATTAAGGGGGGTAATTGTTCATATATGCCGATTTATAACCTAAATTCCTTGGCTTCAGCCAAAATCGGATTAATATCAAACCAAGAACCATCCTCATTCCGGTATTCAAATACAAACATACTGCGGAGCAAAAGTTCGTATCTTTCATGACCTCTCAAATTTTTCTCTTGCGCTACCTCACGCAGTAATTCCCATTCATCGGGCGTAATTGCCAAAGTTAGCTCATTGCGGCGCTGTTTAATCACTCTATTTACGCACTCTTGCGACAAAGGTGGGTCTTCTTGCTGAAGACAACGAAACAATAACATTAACAAATTACGCAAATGACCACCGCTAACTTGGCAAAGTCGCTCTAAAGTATCAGGACTATCAAAAACCTCAGTAATTAAATTCCGACTTTGTTCCCAACTGACACCAGGAAAAGCCCTTGCCATAACCATCTGTTGCAGCAGTAGAATTCCCTGTGAAAATTGCGAACCATCTTGTAATTGCACAGGAACCATCGGCAAAACCTTGGGGTCTACGCCAAAGCGATTTGTTAACCTTCCTAAAGCGTTGGAAAAAATCAATACTAACGGAATGGTATAAACAACATGACAATTTAGCTGGTTTAACTGTTCGCCCCGTTCCACAAAGAGATATTCTGGCTGGTAATGACCGGAAGGTTTCTGAGAGTTATCCACTCTGTCGAGATTATCTATAATTACCACCAGTCCTTTTTTACCCTGCTGCTTGAGTTTTTCGATCGCAGGCCTGAGCAATTCTTTGTTAATTGATTCTAAAATACCATTGGTACGCGGTTCTAAATATTGCCGTAACTGACCGCGAAGTTTGGGGCTATCTTTAGTTTTGGCGGTAATCTTGGCAATACCTACAGATAATTCCGCCTCAACGCCTATATCTAGCGGCGTTTGCAAAAACTCAGAAATTTCCGTAAACAGATTTTTAAAGTATCCTGGTTTGAGGTTAATTTTGATTGCTTCTAAACTTTGACTCACCTCACGAGCTACTGCTAATAAAATATCTGTAACATCAATATCAGCCATATCCAGGCTTTGGCTAGACTCGAAATAAACCACATGAAACCCCTGCTGCTCTAACTCTGCCTTTAGCCGCAGTAATTCAGTGGATTTGCCACAACCGATATGTCCGGTAAACAATTGACAAGTGGGTTGCTCAGGTGAAAGGCGGGTGATAGTTCGCCCAAGTTCCTCAATAATCTTGGCACCACGCACTTTAGAGAAATCAATATAATATTGTCTATCCTCCGGTTTGCTCACGACCAGAGTTTTACTGGGGTTGCAAGCTTGAAAAAACCTGACTAAATCTAGTTTCATCACAAATTACCCGAAATCAGCCTAATGCTCTTGCCCATTTCAGTGATTATACAGACGATAAAGCGGCTATTTCGGAAAAAACTTCTTCAGATTGAGCGATATCATGTCCGCTTGATTACTTATTAAAACCCAAGAACCCCACCCCGCCAAAGCTACGCTTTGTCTCCCCTCCCCGCAGGCGGGGAGGGGCTGGGGGTGGGGTGCAATGACTGTGGGAATCATAACTAAACCTTGTCTACCTTGAGAACCGTAGTTTTGTAGGTTGGGTGCAGCGATAGCGTAACCCAACATAAAATTTGGTGGTAATGTTGGGTTGCGTTTCACTCCACCCAACCTACATAAATATATATATCTTTTAAAAAACTTTTGTCTGTTTAATTAAACAGAATTCAGATGAACCCCACCCCCAACCCCTCCTCGCAAGCAGCTAAAAGGTTCAACCATGATGCTCAAAGGTTCAAGTTTCAGTATCTAAGGGTGAAACTTGAGCTTTCCAATGTTTGGGTGGTTGAAGATTTTTCGGTAGTATGGTTGTGCGATGCCTACGGCGGTAAACTACGCCTTTTGCCAAATCAATCTGGTGTTGTTCTAGGTTTTTGGCTTCGTAAAGGTATGCGCCTTCCAAATTGGCTTTCCACACTGTGCTTGTTCAAGATACTAAAACTTCACTGAGGATAACAACAGGTAAAGCAGGAACATTACGAAAGCCTTTATCGTTGGTAATAAATTGGTTAGAATTAACAGATAAAGCTGTTGCAGCATGAATAGCATCGGGTGTTTTGAGGTTACTTGTAGCCCGAAGATTCGCAGCTTGTCGAAGTAGTGATTGACTAATAGGAATTAATTGTACTTGAGATAATAATAGTTCTTCATAGTCTGCTACTAAAGAATTATTACCATTACGCAATGGAACAACTAAAACCTCCATTAATATTAGTTCACTGCTGATGATTTGAATTTCTCTTGTATAAAACTTAGACCATAGTGGTTGCAGAAGAGAGTAATAATCAGGGTTGCCTTCAATCGTATAAATAGCCACCGGAGTATCTATATAAACAGAGCCACTTGTTGGAAGTATTAGCTGTCCCATGATAAGCGTTCTTCTTGTAGTTGTCTGTCTATATCCTCAGCACTTCGAGAAGGGTGTCTCCTACGGCTTTCTTCTATAATGTCGAGTACAGAACGATGTTTTGGTTCAGATTTTTCTGGTAAAATCACAAATACATCAACGCTATCACCTATTTCAGCTTCTGGAATTTCAATTTCTATTTTGTTTCCTGGTAAAACCTTGGTTGTGATACGTAAAGCTGATTGCATGGTTTTCTCTCAACATTTATTAAGACTGTATGCAAGATTGTTCTCTTCTATATTCTCCTACAAACCATAGAGGGCGGTAGTACTCTCATATATATTCTTGTTTTTCGCTAAATAAATAATCTAATAAATAAAATTAGAGTTACAAACAAATTACTCGGTATGTCTGTCTTGTTATTAGATATAGCTTTCATCTTCTTCATCTCCAAAATATTTACGGAGATTTTTGGTAAAAACTATAGCACTAAGTGAAAATGGTAGAATACGCCCAAATAACGAATGATGCTGTGATAACTTAACTTAACCCAATTGCCGCCAATGTGCCGGTGCTTCGATATAATCAGGTAGGCGAGTGGTGCGATCGCCGAGTGCCTCTCTAATCTGCTGTAACTCTAAGTTTTTCGCTCCTGTCAAAATAGTCCCTTCCAGTTTGACATCATTGAGATTAGCTTGTGAAAAGTTAGCTCCCATCAGGTTTGCCTGAGTCAGGTTAGCTTGATAAAAGGTTGCCCTATAAAGGTTTGCTCCAATCAGATTAGCCTGATATAGGTCAGCTTCCGTTAAGCTAGCTTCTGAGAGGTTGGCAAAATAGACTTCTGTTTGGTGGAGTTTGGCTGCATTCAAATTAGCCCCAGAAAGGTTAGCTCCATTTAAGTTCGCCCCACAGAGGTTAGCACCAATCAAACCCGTTTGGTGTAGGTTGGCTTTACCCAATTTTGCTCCTTGCAAGTTAGCTAAAAACAACTT
This sequence comes from Nostoc sp., assembly GCF_036918015.1. GTDB lineage: Bacteria > Cyanobacteriota > Cyanobacteriia > Cyanobacteriales > Nostocaceae > Nostoc. Next base: position 65,710 of record NZ_JBALEO010000018.1, on the reverse strand, counting down.
TGCTCCAGAGAGGTTAGCCATTTTTAAGGTCGCTTGTTGCAAGTTAGCTTTATAAAGGTTCGCTCCCTGTAAGTTAGCAGCCCGCAGACTTGCACCAGAGAGGTTGGCTGAACGCAGGTTTGCTCCAGAGAGGTTAGTGCGATTCAGGTTAGCCCAACAAAGGTTGGCTCCATATAAACTAGCTTTTATTAATTTGGTTTCATAAAGAATCGACCTAATAAGTTTAGCGCCACTAAGGTCACATCCACTCAAGTCAGCCCCACGTAAGTCAGCCCCACTCAAGTCAGCGCCACGCAGGTCTGCTTGTTGCAGGTTAGTTTTTAGCAGGTCTGCTTGTCTAATATCGGTGTTACGTAAATCAAGTTTTTGATCTTTTGGGTCTTCGAGTAAATTACGCCTGCCGATAACAGTCAGGGCTGCTTGAATATCGGTGCGTATTTTGGGGAATTCTTCATGGAGATTTTGCTCCAACTGCGGTGTCGGACGCGACCCACCTCGACGCCGACTTGAGTAAATTGCTCCTTGATATTCCGGCTTTTGTTGCTCGCCTTTTACGTGCTGGATGGGTGCATTCTCTCGCACAAAGGCAGTGAGGATTTCCATAATTGTCCAGTGTTCTTGAGGAAAATCCTGAGCAACCCTTTCTAAAGCATAAATTGCACCTGTCCGGGTTTCCACCTTTTCATGGCCTAACTGGGCAATTGCGCCCATAAAGCGCTCTGCAATCAATCTGTCTTGATTGAGTTTGGCGTTTTGCAAGCCAATTTCTAAGTTTTTCTCAGATGCGATCGCACTCTTCTGCATCGCTTGGGCACGTCTTGCTGCATAATAAGTATTAAACATTGCTGCCGATGCCAGAAAAACTATTGCAGTAGTTGTTAAAGCTTGGTTTCTATACTGGATTTTTTCTTGAATTGACAATTCTTTAATATTGGACAATACGAAGAAAATTACAGTCAACGAGCAGCCAAATATAGCTGTTAAAGTTATCAACCAATTCAAAAGAGCGTCTGTCTTTTTAGAAGACATGGTAAAAATTTTCCTTACAACCTAGAATTATTACTTAGATGTTGAGGAAAAATAGTATAGCATTTAGCAGAAAATTATAATAGGTGTCAAAACACTCATTGAACTAAGGAATTATATCGAATATACTTTTACATCACGACACCAAGAAATGCTGGCGCTACAAGAATTACGAATTACACTGAGAATAGGGAGTAGGTAATAGGAGTAGAGAAAAAATTTTCATTCAAGCGGATATGATATTACTCAGAGAATTTGCTTTCTCTGAGGTTTGCTCCATCAAGTATGGTGTCATTAATAATTACTCCATACAAGCTAGCTAGATATAAACTAGCACGATGCAGGTTAGCTCCAGAAAGGTTAGCTTTCTCTAGATTGGCTGCACTAAGGATTGCTCCTTCTAAGTTCGCTAGATATAAATTAGCTCCTTCTAAATTAGCTGCACTAAGTATTGCCCCCGCTAGATTAGCTTCTCTAAGATTAGCCCCAGCGAGATTAGCTTGATAGAGATTTGTCTGTTGTAGATTCGCCCCTTTCAAGTTTGCTCCTCTCATATCCGTGAAGCTCAAATCAAGTTGCTCATTTACTGGGTCTTTGTTTGCATCTCTTCTGGCAATAACAGTCAGCGCAGCTTGAATATCTACACGAATTTTTGTTGACAGGTTACTCGTTACTTCCTCTTGGGGCATATAAGGAGCATTCTTTCGTACAAAAGTAGTAAGAATATCTACGATCGTCCAGTGATACTGTGGATAGTTATAGGCAATTTGTTCTAAATCATTAATTATAGCTAGACTGATTTCTATAGTGTTATTTCCTAGCTGTTCGCTTGCTCTTCTTAAGCGTCGTTTTAGCGAATGATGCTGATTTTGTTTAACTTGTTTTTGGAAAATTGGTATCCGCAGGAATATTTGGGATAGCTGGATGGGAGTTTTTGATAAAATATTTTTCATAGGATTACGAGGATTAATAATTAATGAAAATAAATTTAAATGATCGCTTTTTATTGAAAAATTTATTTGCGTCTGATATTGTTTTATACATATTTAGTACTGAAATCTATTTATGTAATCAACAAAATGGAAAATATAACTTCCGAGTAAGTAGACATAAGCATACATACTCTTGGCATTTTCAATAATCAGTTGTATTCACTGCACCCCACCCCTTAATCCCCTCCCCGCTTGCGGGGAGGGGAGACAAAGCGTAGCTTTGGCGGGGGTGGGGTTCTTCGGGTTTAATAAGCAATCAAGCGAACATGATATGACTCCTGTTAGCGGATAGCTAAGGTTTAGCCCATTCTGAGTTCTGAACTCTTCTTCAAAATCATTGATTAACTAAAAATGACTATTACAACTCAGCAAAATATACAACCAATAGTTAAAAATCTAGTGTTAATTGGTGGCGGTCACAGTCATGCTATTGTTATAAAAATGTTCGGTATCAAACCGTTAACAGGAGTACGTTTGATACTGATTACCACAGCATCAGAGACAGCCTACTCTGGGATGTTACCAGGACATATTGCCGGATTTTACAGCCACAATGAATGCCATATTGACTTGCGACCCTTGGCGAACTTTGCTCAAGTACAATTGTATATTGACACGGTAGTTGCCCTTGACTTAAAAAACAACAAAGTTCTTTGTGCTAACGGACTTGCGGTAGATTTTGATGTGCTGTCTATTGATATTGGCAGCACTCCAGCCATACTGTCTGTATCAGGTGCGGCAGAATATGCGATCGCAGCTAAACCAGTATCGCAGTTATTAGAGCATTGGTATGAACTAATTGCAGCTGTAGGTAAAAATCCTCAAGAACCAATTAGGATTGCGATCGTAGGTGGTGGCGCGGGCGGTGTAGAATTAGCGCTATCGATACAATCTCGTTTACATCGGATTTTGGATGAAACTCAACAACCTATTCAAAACCTAGAAATTCATTTATTCCAACGCGGACAAGAACTGATGCCCAATTATCATCAATCAGTGCGGCATCAACTTCAGCACATTTTAACTGACCGAGGTATTAAGCTACATCTGGGAGAAACTGTGTGTAAAATTGCACCTAAAACCCATAATGAAGCTAAAGAAGGATTTGAAATAAAATGTGAATCTGGTTTGACAGTAGAGTGCAATAAAATTTTTTGGGTAACACAAGCATCAGCACCCGAATGGTTAAAAAACGCTAGACTAGGAACTGATGAGCAAGGTTTTATTCTAGTAGAAGACACGTTGCAATCTCAAACGCATCCGCAGGTATTTGCATCTGGTGACATTGCCACAATGGTAAATCATCCACGTCCGAAAGCTGGGGTATTTGCTGTTAGACAAGGTAAACCCTTGTTTGAGAATTTGCAGCGAATTTTATTAGGCAAGCCGCTCAAACCTTATAAGCCACAGAAAGAATATTTGAGTTTAATTGGTACGGGAGATGGACGAGCGATCGCAACAAAAGGCATCTTCACTTTACCACCTCACAAACTCTTCTGGCATTACAAAGATTGGATTGACCGCCGCTTCATGAAAGGACTGGGGACTAGGTGAGATGAGGCAATACGGTTCGGTTAAGGTTTTTTGATGGAAATTGTAGAGCGCAAAGATCCGATAAATCATTATAAAGACGCGATAAATCGCCGTCTCTACAATAATCAATCTTTTGTAGAGACGGCGATTCATCGCGTCTTATCTTAACCCAACAGTATTGGGAGATGAGGGAGATGAGGAAGATTAATTAAACAAGTGTCTTCCCAATCCCCCGATCAAAGCTGTTCAATTAACTCAATAATTTGTTGGTAATACTGGATATTCCCTTCTTGGTAATACAAGTCTGCGGATTTCTGAAAATCTCTAATTGCTCCTTGAGAGTCTCCCAAATTCCGGTAGACATCTGCCCGAAGGATGTAAGCTGAAGCCCAATTAGGCTGACGCTGTAAGGCTTGGTTTAAGTCTGTAAGCGCTCCTTGTAAGTCTCCCAACAGAGAACGGCTACGACCCCGATTGTACCAGTCTTCGGCAAAGCTGGGGTCAAGCGCGATCGCTCGACTGTAATCTTCTATTGCCCCTTGATAATCTTCTAAGGCATAGCGAGCATTAGCCCGATCGCTGTAAAATGCAGCAGATTGGGGATTTATTTGCAAAGCTTGGGTGTAATCTGCGATCGCACTTTCATATTCTTCTAAAGCATAGTGGGTAGAACCTCGGTTGTAATATGCTTCAATTAAATCAGGATTAATTTTTAATGCTTGATTATAATCTGTAAGCGCTCCTTGTTCATCCCCTAAAAGACGACGCGCATTTCCCCGATTGCAATAGGCTTGGGAAAAATCAGGAACAAGCTTTATCGCTTCAGTGTTATCATCAATTGCTCCTTGTAAATCTTGCAGAGCTTCACGGGCAATACTCCGACCATAATAAGCTGCGGCTAAGTTATCATTAATTTGCAATGCTCGATCGTAATCTTTAATTGCGCCTTTATGATCTCCTATAGAACGACGAGCTGCCGCGCGATCGCAATATCCTTCTGCTAAATTAGGATTGAGTTGTAATAGGCGATTGCTATCTTCAATTGCACCTTGATAGTCTCCCAATCGCCGACGAGCATTTGCCCGAAAGCCATATACTAAAGCGAGAGTCGGATTTTCTTGCAATGCTTGGTCATAATCTGCGATCGCACCCTGATAGTCTTCAAGAGTACTACGAACTAGACCCCGCTCACAATAAGCTTGCACATCATCAGGATTCAGCTTTAATGCTTGGTTAAAGTCTGCAATTGCTTCATGATAGTTTTTGAGGTGAGCAAGCACCAGACCCCGATTATAGTACGCTCCAGCAAAGTTGGGATTGATTTTTAGGGCATGGTTGTAATCTGCGATCGCACTTTGATAATCTGCTAAAGCGTAGTGAGCATTACCTCGGTTATGATAAGCCTCTGCCAAGTTAGGATCTAATTGTAATGCTTGGTTATGGTCAGCGATCGCTTCCTGATAATTGCCTAAAATCTGGTGAATATTGCCGCGATTGCTGTAAGCTGCGGCAAAATGAGGATGCCATTGTAAAGCTTGCTGAAAATCTGCGATTGCCCCTTGACGATCTCCACGTTCAAAAAGAGTTACGCCCCGATTATGATAAGCATTGGCAATATCAATATTGATATTATCAGCTAATTGGGTACTCGTTTCTATAGTTTGGATATAATCTGCGATCGCTTTGTCGTAGTTTTCCAAAGCAAAGTAGGCATTGCCCCGACTGTGGTAAGATTGGGCTAAATTCGGATCTAGTTGTAATGCTGCGTTATGATCGGCGATCGCACCTTCATAATCGGCTAAAAAGTAACGAGCATTAGCCCGATTGTAATAAGCTAAGGCAAAATTGGGATTGATTTCGATGGCGCGGTTGTAATCTGCGATCGCACTGCGATAATCTTTGAGTTGACCAGTTAAAATCAGCCCGCGATTATGGTAAGCTTCGGCATAATCAGGATTTAGCTTGATTGCTTGGATGTAAGCTGCGATCGCTGCTTGATAATCTCCTTGCAAATTGTGGTTTAATCCTTGGTTAAAAAAATCTTCAGAATTCATATAATTTTTTAGCTTTTGACATTCTCTAGCCTAAAGCATCAAGATTCTTAACGATATGTTTTGAAAATTATTCCAACTACTGTTGTGTCTGTTGCTAGGATTTTTTATTTCAATTTTGCGAATCGATTTCATTTATTTGAAAGTTTGCTGTTGTTATAGGAAAGTGCATATTGATTTTTGTTTCAATCCTGCTAAACATTACTTAAGTTTAGGGTGCGCCTTCTGACATAAGCGTTGCGATCGCGATGGTGGACTAAATAATCATAATTATGTACGTATAATTAGTTATAATTCCCAGAGTCATTGCACTCCACCCGCGAGGTGCTTCTCCCAGGGGGAGACGCTGCGCGTAGCTTGCTTCCCCGGAGGGGTATAAGTCGGGAAACCCGCTGTTAGCACCTGGCTCTTTGGGCTTCTTCGGGTTTAATAATTAATCAAGCGGACATGATATAGCGTTTCCTAATCATACAAGATACATCTTAGCCCCCTCCTCGCTTGCGGGGAGGGGGTTGGGGGTGGGGTTCTTGTACATCACTTGGGCCGAGAACCGCTATATTAGGTATTCAATCCACCATTGTTGAGTTGAGTTACTAATGACCGATGCAGTGAAACCTTGACTCGTCCTCGGAGTCAGCTTTACTCCTGATCAACTTTTTCAATGTCATCAGGTGTACCAGTGGCAGAAATTTTTGATGTGCCGGATTTACCTGCACCGGAGTTACCACCAGAAGCGCCAGCACCCCCTGAGTGTTTAGAATCCGTGTTGCCTTGTTCTTCTTGGAGCTGTTCAAGCCGGTTTTTTTCTTGAGCTTTATCTTTTTGGTCAGCCATATCTTATTTACATTTTTCGCGTAGCGATCGCTTTTAACTTTAACATTTTCCCGATTCTTGCGACATAACTAAACAAATGCTTTTAATTGGAGCTTCTAGACTGCGTTGCCGCAATAGCTTACTTCGCTTGTTGATTTTTGGGTTATGAGATTGCCCAAATCCCTTTGCACACATCGTTGTAGTGCCTCGAAATTTACGTGCAGACGCGATTGTGAACATAATTGGTGGAGCGATGAGCAAAAGCGCCAACAGAATGTATTGATTTGGTCAGTTTTAAAACAACATAGCCACAAAAGTTCTCTGATAACATTCAACATTCATTCTTCTGTGATTTGCATGACAAAAGGCTCTCTCTAGCGAGGGCGATAATGCCTAATAGTCAGACAACATCAGTATTAAAGCGTGAATATAAAACTTCTCATTTCTCCTCAATCACTCACGTTTTTGTTAGCCCAAAAGTCATCAAAGATTGTCATCATTGATACGCGAACTCCCGAAGAATACGCTATTTCTCATATTCCTCAATCCATAAATATTAGAGCTTTTTTCACCTATCTTTTAGACAGTTCCTACCCAGCAGGATTAAAGAAATTACAAGAGTATTTTGCACAAATTTTGAGTGGGGTAGGAATATCGGGTGCAGAATGGTTAATTGTTTATGAAGATACTTTAAATAAAGGTTATGGTCAATCTTGTCGAGCAGCTTTCTTACTGAAATATTTGGGTTGCGCTCAGGTATCTATCTTACACGGAGGATATAGAGCATGGCTCAAGGCAGGATTACCTACTACTGATGAAGTACCATTACGTGAAAGCAGCATCTTTAGATTGCATCCCAACGCTGATATGATGGTGACTACCGCCGAGATGTTGCAAGCAATTGACAATCGAGCAATTATTAAATTAGATGTGCGCGACAGCGAGGAATGGCTTGGGTTGAGTTCTTCTCCCTATGCTGTTGATTTTTGTCCTCGCAAAGGTAGAATCCCTAACAGTATATGGTTAGAATGGCATCGTTTGATGAATTCCGAATCGCAAATCCCCATGTTCCGATCGCCAGATGAAATCCGAGAAATTTGTCAATCTGTAGGTATTACTTTAGAGTCCATTGTGTACATTTACTGCTTTAAAGGTTCAAGGGCTGCCAATACATTGATAGCCCTCGAAGAGGCAGGGATTTCTGCCAGAAATTATTTTGGCTCTTGGAATGAATGGTCTCGTGACTTATCACTACCCATTGATAGCAGAGTAATGTGAAGAAGGTAATTCAGGATTGCTATATAGCGTTTCCTAATCACATGAGGTACATCTTAGCCCCCTCCTTGCTTGCGGGGAGGGGGTTGGGGGTGGGTTTCTACCTCACTCAACCGAGAACCGCTATATCTTGGATAATGGGACAGTAGACATAGATAATCTATGGTCTATCTTTTCAGACTTCGTTTGCATAACTTCAAACTTCCAGTCTGAAGAATAATCAGGCAATTCATAACCAACACTCTTAACATGAGCCAACATCAACTCATCTCGTTGATGCCAAACAGCAAATATTTTCTCCCTGCCATCATATAGTGTTTCTAAATCAATTTGATAAACCTCATTAACTCGTCTCAGCTTCAAACCCAACAAATTTAACAGTCGGCTGAGTATTTTTATTGCCGAAACCTGCTCTTTCTCCCCGACTAAATTAATACCAAGCGCTCTTTTAATATGTTTACTATGCTGAAAAGCAACATTTTTTAGCAATATCAAATCTGTATCGTTTTCATGAAATTCGCGTTTCTCTTCGAGAAATTGAAGCATTCCTAAAGCTCTCATAGCTTCAACTTTGAGCGTATAAGTTTTTAAATCTGGGAGAAAAACTTTCCCTTCACCCCAAGATAATTGTTGATGCCATTCTTGCTCATCTCTAACGTGAAAATACTCGCTTTCATGAGTTAAATAATAGTGGATTAACAACTGACGATAATATCCTTGTTCATCCTGTAATTTCAGCCAAGGACTAATTTCTACACCATATCTTTGTTTAAGAACATATTTATTAATTTGGTTGCGTTCTCCATCCGTTAGAGAATGCTTAACTAACAATTGCTCATACTCCACATAATCGATATCTTTAGCACTGGCAACAGCAGATGCTACTGATAGTTGATTTTGCTGCTTAATATCTTTAATTTTACGTTTAATTTCTTTAGCTTTTTGACGACTTTGTGCCCAATCTTTTTGAACTTTAACAATTTCTAAAATTAACCTTTTGCGGGTAGTTAAATCATCGGCATCAGTTGCCAAAAATGCCAGACGTAAATCTCGAATAATATTATTGTGAACCGCATTACTCCGCACCTGAATTTGATGCCCATCAGCAATTAAACCATCTTGCATCGATTGTCGGTAAAGGCGAATAGAAGCATTTACCCTTGCAGATAACTTCGCCCAAGTTCGCAAATGAATCGGGTCATAAACTAAGGGTAAATCTACATCTATTTTATGTAGGGGACTCAGCAAAGCTAAGTTTTCTTTTTGATTTTCCTGATACCAATCAGATAGCAAGCGATAATTTGTACTCCCACTACCAATTAGACCAATACCTCGTTTAGCACACCAGACAACACGCGGTACATCATCCCTGACTCTTGCTAACGCTTGTCTTGCTTCCGAGTCAGGAATTACCCCTTGAAAAATGCCATAAACCCGGTCAAAATGTTGGACATCAATACTAATTCCTGTACCAAGACTAGGGGTAACAAAAACTCCGTCATATTCAGATATTTTTTGATTAATCGCTGCAATAAAATCAACTGCTGCGTGACCAGGTGTATTTGTTGTGTGACTACTAACCACCAGCGTTTTAGGAAATTGTCGCCGTAATTTTTGTAGCCGTTCTTTTAAATAACGTTCAATTGTTTCACAACTATAACGCCCCGCGCGACTATCAGTAGTAACATAACATTTACGTCCAGCAAGTAAATCCAATTCTAGTTGGTGAATTAGCGGTGTTGGATTCGGTGAATCATAAAAAGTTACATCCCAACCTTGTTGAGGCTTCCACTGATTGAGAACTACCCAAGGTGTTAATTTAATTCCTGCTAATCCTTGTAAATATTCAAGTGAAACATCAGATAAATCAGCATCTTGAGCAATTACTAATCCTCCACTTGTTAAAACTGTCGCAATGAGTTGCTGGAATAACTTTAATATTTTTACCCGCTTATGTTTACAAGTATTACTATTTAATAGATGCCATAAAGATTGCTCTACTTCATCTAAAATTACTATTGCTCCCCGCCAATTTTCTGGGTTAAGTTTCCAAATTGAATCAACACACAACCCGAGGGATTGCTGAGGAAAGAGAGAGCGCAGTATGGGAGGAGCGGGGGTAAGTGTTTTATTAATCCTTTTTTCCCCATCGTCTTTATGTGTTCCCCATTGAATACCAATTTTTTCACACAAAAATCTTCCAAGTAGGATTCTGTGAGTAATTAACAAAACGGGTTGGTTTCGACTTTTTGCTTGTTGAACAACGCCTTGCAATGCCGTAGTTTTCCCCGTTCCTTTCGCTGATTTGACTCCTACTAATCCAGAGGTGGGAAAAGGTATTTCACCTATATAAGGACGGTTAAAGGTAAGTGCAGCAGGAATACTTAACTCGGTGTGGGGTTTGGTTTGAGCAAGATAAATTTCTAAATCAACACTTTGGCGATAAACTTTATCGAAACTACTTGCACCTTTAGCAACAATAAATTCATCAACCCCTTTTTCTATTCCTGGAAGTTCGATGACTTTAACAGGGCAATTTTTTTGCTGAAATAAACAACCAAGTTGAGAAATAGCATTATTTACAGCAGCAATTGTCTTAGGTTGAGTTTCAAAATCAAAACAAATATAAAAGCTGCGCTTTGTAATCGCAAACGCGGCTAAATCAGGAATTAGCTGACGACGGGTAACTTTGCCAAATTCATCTTTTACAACCCGATAACCACTGGTAATTCCGGGAATCGCAATAGCTACATATCCTTGCGTCAACAACGTGGCTGCTTTCTTTACACCCTCGCAGATGATGAGGGGAATATTCTGTTGCATCACCCATTGCCAAAAGCCTCCAGCCTCGCCATCAGGAGTAATGGTGATATTTTCAGGCATGACCAGATTGTAACGCCCAGCGACTTGCTGCCACACTTGCAACGTTACCCGCAAACAAAACACCCGCGTTGGTGTGCTGGGGGGATGCTCGTACTTGATAGATTTGCCATTGTGGTTTTGTCGGGGTTGGTTTGGCTTAAAGCATCCCCATTCCATCATTTGCCAATTATTCAAAGGGTCTAGTCCCGAACACCACCAACCCCCTTCTGTGATGTGAGCATAACGCTGTAACCATCCGGCTTTCACCATTCCGGTATTGGTGCGGGGGAGTAGCTCAGAAATCAACAGGTACTCATAAGCTGTTACACCTTGGAGCGACCTAAAATTGAGATGCACTAAGTGTAAGTCTATACCACTACTCTTGACTAATTCTTCAAGGTGTTGGGGGTGTAAATAGTGCAGATGCATAGGGAAAGGCGCGAAGGTAAGACAATGAGATTAAAACAGTAACATGCATCTGCTTTTTTTTAATACGCGAGATTGCGAGGCTTTGATGATGCTTTTTTTACTTCGTTGCCGGAGACACATCGGTTAGAACTGTAGTGGGTTATTCTGCCTATTAGATCCCCAAAGTAATAATTTTGTATTGTGATATTTGTTCGCTTTTAATTTTTATTTATCAGTAAATTTCTGCGTTAAGGAATGCGATCGCAGTATAACATCGCTATAAGGTAATATCTTCATATACTCCAGCAAAGGCTTTACACTGAGCATCCACTTTGTACCACGCCTGTAACCTCTCTGAATGAATAAAGACAAAAACGCTCACTGCTCCAAAGGTTTGAGATAGTCTTGAGTGTTAATTTTTCTTTGCGATCGCAGCTAATACAGATAACTTGACGTAAAACTTTTACCTCAGTAGCACGGTAACTTCTCAAGCTGATTGGAGGTAAAATAAACAACAACTTTTAAAATAAGTTCAATCTGCTTTATAAACCCTTTGCTTTTAGTTGCGAATGTAGGAAATATGGCTTTGTACTTTTTCATTTTTCCGTGTGTTTGTTTCATCACTGGCTATTTTTTATTCAAAAATAGAAATAATGAAATCTCACATTTAGTGACTGTATTTGCAGCTATCAGTCTGATTTTGGGTTTAATGTTAGCTCCTTGGCAGATTTTAGTTCTACTATTAACTCTTATTCTTATCAGTACGAGCTACGAGTATTATACAAGCAAAGTAGTCAACAGGGAAACACAATATACACAACAGCCAGTTCCCAAATCGGAACCAGATTATCACTTAATCTACCGTGGGGCTTGCTATCGTCATGACCTCAACCCCAAATTACATGGAGAAACTACACCATCAGTAACCCATAAGTTGAGCTTTCGGGGATGTACTTATTTTGTTGGTGCCGATCCTAATACCCAATCGACTGAAATCATTACACCACAAGCAACTCATAAGTTGAGCTTTCGGGGAAGCACCTATTCTATAAATAGAACTACACACAGATAAATTAAAGAGCAAGGCAGTTAGAAACTTGGTGCAAGTCTCTGAAAGTTTACATTTTATTAGCTCATACCTTCCAAATCCAAGAGGCGATGTCTACAATGGACTATGAGGTACTAGTGCTATTTATGCCAAATTCTGCTGTAGCACCTGCAATTTAATGTAATTATAGACTTGATGCCCAGCAATATGCGATACCAGTGTAGAGCCTAGCAGCGATCGCTATAAATCATAACCATTTTAAGAAATACCTAATATATCTACTTTAAGAAATGGTATTAATATATGGCTTTGTCAAGATTCCTAAACGCACAAATAATGTTAAAAAATAAGAACATATTCTGGAAACTACTGTTGACAAAGCTTATTTTTTATATGGGTGGAGTGGAACTTCCTTGGTAAAAGAGATATCTAGTTAGTTTGATTCTTAACTATTCACTCCTTGGGGAGGCGGTTAGTCTCCAGAAATAGACAACATATTTTTAACCTGTAAAATTATGTGGAAATCAAAGTTAATATTTAGACTTATACTGTCGGCTGCGGCGATCGCTACTAGCGTACAGCTAAGTTCAGCGAATGACTATGCTATTGCTCAAAGTGCATCTTCAAATCCAACTGTTGAATCTGGGCAACAAAATCAAGCTTTAGAAGATGGCAAGGTTGCTATGGCAGGAGTTGGCATAGGAGCGATTGCAGGCTTACTCATTTCTGGTTTATGGTATCAGAAACGTCGTTACCACAAAATCCAGTCACGTGCCAAAATAAACCGCTTTCGTGAAGAGTTTCTCTGCGGTTCTTTAGCAGATTATTACTTATCTAATTCCAAAGCAAATTCTTCACCTACAAATTCTCGGAAAACTTTACCAGCACCCACTAAAGAAGAATCCCCTACTTCTGAGGAAACTGTCGTAACGCCAACTAAAGAAGAAATATCCGATCCCTCTACTTCTGAAACAAATAATCTTGCAGCAGAATCTACGCCAGCTACAGCATCTAATTTCTTATCTGACTCCTACCACAAGTTAATCGAGGAAATTGTTAATACCGCTCTCAACGATAAAATCAGTTCTAAAGAGTATATATATCGCCAATTAGTAGAAAATGTGAGCAGTGGTGATAGTGAAATCTTTGAACGCTGTTTGAGCGATCGCTTGCATTCCACCCAATCTGAACTACATAAAGTAATAAATTCTCCGAGTTTATTTCAAAAAGAGACTCCTGAGTTAAAGAAAGCTCGTTTAAATAGCACCTTGAAGGCATTACAAAGTATTCAAGGGGAATGGGAACAAATCCAAAAACAAAAACTAAATTAAGCTTCAGTTAACCCAACTGTGCAACAAATTCTCACGGACTGAAAAGCAAGAAGCTTTTCAGTCTTGTTGCAAAACCGAACTAACATTATTAAATTTATTGGTGTGGATGGTTATGATTACTTGCCGCAATTACTAGAAAAATACAGGCGATCGCACTAAGCTTTTACAATAGATAGACATCAAATTTAGGTAGTTATTAACCAAATTCTGGATGAAATACAGCATCTCAAAGTTTATTTTTTCGGGTTAGGTTTCATCCTTCTTCGTCAATTCCCAACTCCTGACTTAGTTCGTTAATATTTTGAGGTTTTAAAGTTCTAGCTTTAGCTCTTTCCAAAGCAGTTAATAGACGAACTGCATTTTTAGGTGAACGAAGTAAATGAGATGTTTCTAGTAAACTCTCTAGTTCATCAACAGCAATTAGGGCGACGCTTTCGCCTTCTTGTCGGTTAATAATTACCACTCCTCTATCTGCAACCACTTGAGCGCAGAGTTCGGTTAGATTGTTACGAGCATCAGTCAAGTTTGTCTGATTAGACATGGTGGGAGATTTCCTAATGCTGTAGGCTTTACATAACATAATAGCTTGACTATTTGGAGGTGCGATCGTTCATTTACCAATGTAATAAAAGTAACTAAAATTAGAATCCCTGGCTTAAGTTCGCCATATATTGCTTTATTTAGAGCGGTTTATATGCTTCAGTTTGAATCAAGATTAGTTTATAATATCACATCTCAGAAATTTAATAAATTCTTCTAATCCTTTAAAAATATCAGGATAATTGCTTTCCACTTGTATTTCTTCTTCTAGCTCTGGAAAAGCATCTAATATGTCTTCATTTGCAATATTCAAATAAAATATAATGGGAAGAATGACTTTTTTAAAATCATCTATTGAAATAGAGTTTGAAGGTTGAGAAATGGAATAGGGACTTATATGGACAAAATTGGATAAATACTTATACAAAAACCTGTATCTTTTATTAATCTTTTCTTTATCTTGTTCACGTACAGAATTAAATTTTACTAATCTGCTTAAAAGCACATCATAATGTTCTACGAAGCATCCTTTAGTATGATAAACAGCATTCTCAAAATCCTTGGAAAATAAATTTTTACATTTACCATTCTTCTTAAGAAGATTTTTATATTTTTCGTTTTTTTTATTTTGTAATTCTATTTGTTTATAATATTCATTTTTATTAATTTGATTTTTTAATTCATCTAATTGTTCTCCTAGTTCTTTCAAATCTGTTTGTTCTCCTAGCTGTTCCAAGTCGAGCGCTTTTAATTGGCTAACCATTTTTTGCCTTTCCAAAATATCATATATTTCAAACATGAGGGATCTAAATTTAAACTCAGACTCATTAATGTCAGGATATGTTAAATAATAAAACGTTTTGTAAGATTCAATTATGCTTCTTGTTAAAATTGCTGCTGATGAAAAATCAACAAAATTTGGGTTGTCAAGATTTTGAGTTAAGATGTGAAAAATAGTTATGCTAGTAGACTTCATTCTATATAAAATATGATGCCTTAGTTTATTTTTATCATCTAATTTTTCATAAGTTGTATTCAAGAAATTAAAAACTTGATTAGTTAGAATGAGAGATGACTTAAAAATATCTAATAGTTCTGAGTAATTCATACTTATTGCTTTGGTAAATTTTCGTTAGTTCAATTGAAGCTTTCTCATATTTCATAATTAAAATAAAAAAGATGAGGGTAAAGAGCATACATGACTCCTTACCCCTAAATCTTCTCGATTAATCCCGAAACTACACCCCGACGGCTTCCTTGGCGGTCTATAGCACCTTACCATTGATTTCCTTTAACCGTGATCGCAATTAAATTTATTGGTGCTGTACTAAATTTATATTATGTTAGGTGAAATCATTGCTGAATAGCAGGTAAAACTTCTAATTCAGTAGGATAAATTAAAACCTTGCCTAATAGCTCACTAAAATAAACAACTTGATAATTAGGTGCAAGCTCTGTTTGCAATTGCTTCCACAGGATGATTCCTTCTTCCTCAAAAGCCGCTTCAGCTTCTTCACTTAGGAAACCTGATGAGTTAGCAGGATCTTCCCAGTTCAACTTTGCATTATAAATTTCTTCCCATTTTTCCAGACGTTTAATAGTTTCTAGACTTAATGGCAATGTCTCTGGGTCAATGTTGCCAATTTTATCAGAACTCACCCACCATAGAGGATAGCATCCATAGTCAGCCATGAGTTTGATTTTTTTCTGCTTTAAACTGTCTGTCTTGTATCATGTTCAATACTTCCCCAGGTTTCAGGTAGAGGATTGACCCAGGAAATAGGCACAGAAACAACATCTAGAGTTTCACGGTCTTTAAAGATTTCTAAAATATATCCTGGCTCTTGCTGAGTTTTAGTAGGACGCAGATGATCTAACACAACCCCTCTATCGCCAGCTTTTACAGGACTATTAGGAACATTGTGCTTCAGTTCTACCCACTGAAATAAACTAGCTATTGTCATCGTTTAAGTCTCCTGTGATTTATCAGGATATAGTGTTATAAATCTAACAAATTCTGTTTCTTCATCTTGTTGCCAGATAGTAATTACCTTAATTAATTGACCATTAGTCCCAGTCCACTCGCTTTTAACCTCAAACTGAGTCCCCCAATCACTAGGGGTAACTTTTGCAATTTCAGAACCTTCTACAGCATTTATTATATCGTTCTTAAGAAGTTCCCAGTTATCAAGATTATATCCTGCTAAAGCTAGATATCTTGATTTATCACTTTTAGGTTGATAAACAAGTAGGTATTTAGTTATTTTTTCATCTTGAATGATTAAACCCGATGGCATTTTCATTATGTTATTTATAATCAATACACCATAAAAACAGGGAGTCAAGATTGTTCTTAACTCCCCACTAATTTTTATTTGTCGGCTAAAAAACTAAGCCCCCACAGCTTCCTTGGCAGCGTACAACACCTCAGCGTTGATTTCTTTGAAACCGCGATCGCGCGCAAATTTCTCAGTATTACGCTTCACTTTGCCGCGAACAAATCCCGGAATCTTATTCAATTCTGCTTGTCCATCTTTTGTCCAATTCAAATCAGAATCAGCGGAAATTCCTCTAGTAATAACTTCTTTGGTATCATGACCGCCAAAGATTTCTAATAGGTGATCTTCCATTCCCAAAGTGAAGGAATTGTAGATCAAATCTGTAATCTGATTCGTGCCTTCGTAACCCATAAATGGTTTGTAACCAATGGGGAAGTTTTGGACGTGGATTGGTGCAGCAATTACGCCACAAGGAATATCTAAGCGCTTACCAACATGGCGTTCCATTTGGGTGCCGAAAATGGCAGAGGGTTCGACACGAGCGATCGCATCCCCAATTGCACCATGATCTTCGGAAATTAGCACTTCATCGCAATACTCGCTCACCTGTTCGCGGAACCAATCTGCATCATATTTACAGTAGGTTCCAGCCCAAACAACATGAATCCCCATTTCTCGCGCCAGAATCTTGGTAATGGCTGCGGCGTGGGTATTGTCACCAAAAACCACAGCTTTTTTGCCAGTCAAGTTTTGACAGTCAATCGAACGGGAGAACCAAGCAGC
Organism: Nostoc sp.; assembly: GCF_036918015.1. Lineage (GTDB taxonomy): Bacteria > Cyanobacteriota > Cyanobacteriia > Cyanobacteriales > Nostocaceae > Nostoc. The sequence continues at coordinate 48,769 of NZ_JBALEO010000018.1, read as the reverse complement.
CTGAGAAACATGGAGGGTTTGCTCATTGATGAAGTTTTCATAGTCAACTTCTGCACCTTGAGCGTTAATTACCTGCTGAATCTTACGAATACAACGGGCAGTTTCCACTACACCCATTGGAGTAATGTCTATATAAGGTGTGCCAAATTGTTCTTCCAGGTAACGAGCTGTAGTCAAACCGAGTTCGCGGTAAGGCACCAAGTTAAACCAGGCTTGGGACATCTTTTTCAAGTCATTTACCGAAGCACCTTCAGGAATTAAGGTATTTACCTCAATTCCCAAATCAGCCATCAGCCGTTTTAGTTCGGTGCAATCGTGATTGTTGTGGAAACCGAGGGTAGTAGTACCTATAATGTTCACCGAGGGCTTTGCTGTTTTGCCCTCAGCCAATTCGCCCCGCTTCCGAGCTTTTTCAATGTAGTATTGGACAATTTGATCCAAAGTGCGATCGGCGGCTTGCAGTTCGTTGTAGCGGTAGTGGTTCACATCCGCCAGCATTACATCTCCTTTCGCTTCCAACTGCGCCCGTTCGACAAAGTTGTGCAGATCCTCTTGCAAAATGCTAGAGGTGCAGGTGGGAGTTAACACAATCAAATCTGGGTGTTCCTCGGCATCCTTGCGGACGATGTTATCTACTACCTTCTCTTGGGAGCCGCGTGCCAAAACGTTGCGATCGACGACACTGGTTGTCACCGGGGTAAAATCCCTCTCCCGCGATAGCATAGAGCGCATGACGTTAAAGTAGTCATCGCCAATGGGGGCGTGCATAATCGCATGAACATTTTTAAAAGAGCTAGCGATTCGCAGAGTGCCGATGTGGGCTGGGCCAGCATACATCCAGTAAGCCAATTTCATGTTTGTGTCTCCCTTTTAAACTCAAAATAACTAAGTAAGTGGGCGTAAAAAATATAAGATAGAGCTTACCACCAACCCCTTCGGTGCCTAGTTTACCGCCGTAGGCATCGCCCAGCGTGTCGTTGGTAGAGAAGGGGAGAGGTTTGGAGAGAGGTATTATCTTTAATTCATCCCATTTACTTATAAGTGCTTGATTATTAAATCGTTTCTGATTTTCTCAAACCTGCTGGCTGAAAAAAAATAAGGTTTGTTGCGGGTTTTAAGGGAGGCTATATGCCTGAAACCTATTTACTGCTTGGGATACAGCTATCAATTTCAACAACATTGCTGGTGATTTTGTAAAAAAATCTTAATGTTTAAACAGAATTCAGGAGTCAGGAGTCAGAATTCAGAATGAATCCTGTACTCTCTCCGCTATCGGTGGCAAGTCTGAATCCCCGCAAAGAGTGATTCTGATTCCTGAATTCTGACTTCTGAATTCTTCTTCAATAATCTCTCATTCCCTAGTCGGTTGCGTTTTTACCTAATTCGCTAAGATGTACACAAGCTCAGTTTCACAAAAATTATGGTGAAAACACCCTCCCAGCCTTGGACAATTCCTCCTTTGGAAAATGGCGACAAACTCACCCGCTACGAATTTGAGCGTCGCTATAATGCCACCCCTAACCTGAAAAAAGCTGAATTAACCGAAGGAATTGTCTATATTATGCCTGCTGCCCTGCGTTTCCGAAGTCACGGTCAACCGCATGGTTGGATTTTGACATGGCTTGGTACTTACGAAGCTGCGACTTCTGGTGTAGCGTTGGGAGTTGAACCTACTGTCCGCTTAGACTTAGATAACGAACCTCAACCCGATGCTGTTCTGTTGATTCTACCGGAAGCAGGTGGTCAAACGCGACTGAGTGAAGATGATTATATTGAAGGTGCGCCAGAGTTAGTTGTGGAAATTGCTGCTAGTAGTGCGGCTATCGATCTTCATGGCAAAAAACAGGCTTATCGTCGCAACGGTGTCAAAGAATATATTGTTTGGCAAGTTTTAGACCAAAAATTGACTTGGTTTTCTCTGGAACAGGGTGAATATCTGGAATTAGTACCTGACAATGAAGGCGTTTTGCGAAGTCGGGTATTTCCAGGGTTGTGGTTAGCGGCGACGGAGTTATTAGCAGGTAATATGCAGGGTGTGTTGAAGGTTTTACAAGCAGGTTTGCAGTCTGCTGAACATGGGGATTTTATCCAGAAATTGGGTAGTGATTAACCCCTTCTAAGAGTGTTCCAAAAAATAAATGATCCAAAACCCGTCATTGCGTTCGCCCTTGGCGTTCCCGAATGGTACGAAGCGAAGCAATCGCAAAGACTGGGATTGCTTCGCTTCGCTCGCAATGACAATTGGACATTTTTTTACTTGGAGTACTTTAAATACGGAAAATATCTTAACCAATTATGTTTGCACACCAAATTTTTCTACTTTAGTATGTATAGTTAATTCAGCAGATATTTTAGGATTTTTAGCAACCATCATAAATAATAATTAGTGGCTTTCGTTGCTACATCTAGTGTGATAGCAAGACTTCAGTCCTGATTTTGTTTGCGTAGCATCTCGTCAGAGAGGACTAAAGTCCTCACTAGAAACCATGAGGATTTTGACGGTAATTATATTATTTGAATCATCCACTTTTTCAAGAGAAAAAATGCTGCTTCACCACATCTAAGCGTGAACAGTTCCAATAATCGATATGGGAAATAATCAAACCATCAGAGTTCAGACCTAATTCACTCCAACCAGGAATAGAGATCCGTGGTTTCCAGGGTAGAGGAGTATTCCAACTGAGTGTCCACTCAGTTTTTATTGTGTCTCCTAAACGTTGAATATTATGTAAGTCCATCTTGGGATTTAAAAACCAAGTTTGGATAAAATTAATCATTTCTTTGTAACGTTTAACACCACGAAACTTATTCAGCGGGTCTTGAAAATAAACCTCTGGGGCATAAATGCTATAAGTTTGATTGACTGGGAATCTTTGATAGTCTTGTTTGAGGATTTCAATAATATCCATGATAGATAAATATATCTGTAATTTGGTTTAATATGAAAACTTAAAAATGGAAATTAACCCTCATTCCATAAACGTTCTAACTGACGCCGCCAAGCAGTGAGGACTTCTTCTCGCCCTTGTGAAGTTTGATTTATTTCGCCCATCATTCCTTCGGCGTAAAAGCGTTCTAAGGTTTGCATAGTAGCTTGCAGAGATTGTCCTTGCTGTTTTGCTGCCTGAATAATTTGCCGGATGCGGCTTTCAATTAGTCGATTAAAGACATTATCTAATCCAGCCTGATGGAGAGATGCAAGTCGGTTGATTGCATTGGATAAATCTGCACTTACTAAAGTATCAATGTTATGTTGAAATACCCCCCAAATCACCCCTTCATACAAAGCGTAACGTACTTCTTGAGTATCATCGAAGTTGGCTTCTAGGAACTGTTCTAAAAATGGTTGGGCTTGTTGTATAGGCAGAATAGGCAGTAAAACTCGCAGCCAAGTATTATCTTCGGAAAGCAGCACCAACAGCCGAAAAGTAGAAGTATCTATTTGCCACGATCCAGGAGCAATCGTAGCAACAGCCGATGTGCCAAATAATTCTGTTAGCGTACCCGCAATTTCTTCAGGTGTCATAACCTTATATTTAGATATAGCCTCTAGATTAGCGCAGAGGTGCATCAACTTATTCACTAGAATGCTTGCTTGTCCAGTCTGAAAACGCAGTGGGGGCGCACAGCTAGGTGTACGCCCCCACGAATGAATGTATTCCACTGAATTGAAATATCTGATTTAAATAAGCGAATTGCTCAAAAACACGATACCGATCGCACACAAGGCAAAACCAGCAAGGCTGATTTTCCAGGGTAAAATTCGGTTTATTTCTCCCATACTCATCCCAACACCAATTTCTCTAGCACTCATGGCAACGGCAAACAGAGTTAAGGCAATACCTAGTATATAGGCAACTACTGATATTGTTCCTGCACTAACAATAGATTCAGCATTAGCGTAACCTTGAAATAAACCAGCACTGATGCCCACTAGAGTAAGCACCAGAAAGTTTAGTTGATTTGGCATCATCAGCATAGTACCAAAAACAATGGTAGAAATGGCGATGGCTGCGCCCGCCGAAGGCATCGCTATTTCTGTGCCTGGTAAATCTAACTGAAATATATGAATTACAATGCCCAAAACTGTTGCGAAGACAAAACATCCAGCGATCGCAGCGCCACGAACAAACACAGATGAGAGTAAGCCAATTGCAACAATACCAACTAAACAATTTAAACTAATTACTGGATCTGCTAATCCCCAGACAAAGGCTTCCCAGGCGTTAGAGATGGTATGTTCAAATGGTGTTCCACTCAATGAACTCAGTAAGCTAATTAAAATTAAAGCTGCGATCGCCCCAATATGGCGATCCATGAACTTTGAGGGATTAAGTTCCCCCGAAGTACGGGATTCTGATAATTTAGTCTTGAACATCGCTATATACCAAATTAGTTTTTAGGTAATTTATACTACCCACCTACCCCAAAAAACTAACGTGGTAATTACGCTAAATCTTACTAACTTCATAAAGTTATGTAAAGCCGCAGTGGTAGAAAAAGTTCTCTCATAAGCAAGTAGGATCGGGTTATTGAGATTGAAGATGCGATCGCTAATCAAGAATCAGCCCAAAACTGCTGACAATACAATTAAATTATAAAAATGAATCTAAAGTACCGTCAATTCCATATATTGGAGCGATAACTAGAAGCTCTTCCACCTATGCATAAAGTGGCGTTTGCAGCAAATTGTTGAATCATTTGGGCATCTGTTTCACTTAAACTTTCCAACTCAATTCTGTTGTTTTCTTGTGGCGTACTAGTATTACTACTATATATACGACGACTCAAGCCTACAGGACTATTCTCATAAAATGTTGTATAGAATACACACGCTGCTACATACGAGCCAATCGGACTAGGGTGGCTTCGATCCGAATTGTAAAGGTTTAATTTTAGATTCGCTTCCTGAATTTTTTGCCAAGCAGTTCCCACAGGTGCAACTTTAGCTTTTAGTTCTTGAGCAATGCTCATGTAAGCATCAGTCAATATCTGTTGCGTTTCTGGTTGATTTTGCTTTGCCCAAGTTAAGTAAAACACTGTTTGGGAATTCACTCGCTTAATCTCGGCATCAAACAGAGTAGCGTACTTGTACATTTCCTGGGGATTGGTAATTGGTAAAGTACTTTGCTCTTGCAGTACTACATAATCCCAGCGTTTCGCTTTCAAAAGTCTGAGTGCTTTACCACGTTTCCAGTGGTTTTGAAGTGTAGCTCCACCAACCACAACCATTTCAGTTTCTAACTTTTTAGGTTCTTTCGCTGAAGCAGCCAACTGTTGTGTCAACCAAGGAAGATCGTTGAAATATGTATAGCTGTTACCAATAAATAAAACTCTGATTACCTGTTGTTCAGCTACGGGGAAATAATTTCTCTGAATCTGCCTTGCTAGCATATTAAACAAGACAATTATCAGAAAGAGGAATAAACATACATATACTATCTTGGTATTGCTCATCTTCCCTGAAATCTTTGAAGTATAACTTATTCTTGGACAGGATTTTTTTGGAAATGGTTAAAGGCTCCTACTTTCACGACTTTTCAGTATATTGGCGCAGCGATAGACGAGATGAGTTCACCTACAGATGAGCAAATAGCACTGATTCGACTAACGCTCGAAGATAGGAAAATGAGTTACCCCGATAGATTTGAACAAGAAAAGCTGTTGAATTTGTACAAAGCTAAGATGCTTGTTGAGCCAGTAAACAGCCTCGATCGCAATTTTTAGGTAATTAAACCATAATGCAGGGTAGCACAACTGTGCTGCCCTACGGGGGATTGAAACAAAATCCCTCAATACTTTAGAGTTAATAATAAACTCAACTCCAAAGCGCGATCGCAATGACTGATAAAGAACTCAAACATCTAATTGAGAGTAATGCTAAAACAGTCCAAGCTATGTTAGATGAAATGGCGGAAGCACGTCAGGAACGCCAAGAACTCCGAGAAGGAATGCTCCAAATCCAGAATGCGGTAGCACAATTAACGAATATACAAGAGAGAATAACCAATCTACTAATTTCTATTGATGGCGATCGCCCCACAATTCTTAAAAAACTTTCAGCCCTGGAAACTAAGCTTGACCAGTTATTGCAGCAAAACCCAACGGATGAGTTAGGGTAAATACTCATAATAATGCCTAGACGTGTTGAAACAACATTTATTTTCGTCAAACAGTCGATAATGTAAATAAATGTAAAAAAATCTCAGGCAGGATAAAAGCATCTATGCGTGTAATTTTAATGACTGGTAAAGGCGGCGTGGGCAAAACTTCTGTCGCTGCTGCAACTGGGCTGCGTTGTGCGGAACTAGGCTATCAGACGTTGGTTTTAAGTACAGATCCCGCCCACTCCCTCGCAGACAGTTTTGATATGGAACTGGGACACGCACCCCAAAAAATTCGCCCAAATCTCTGGGGTGCTGAACTGGATGCGTTGCAAGAACTGGAGGGAAACTGGGGTGCTGTGAAACGTTATATTACCCAAGTTTTACAGGCAAGGGGTTTAGACGGCATACAGGCAGAAGAATTGGCAATTTTACCAGGGATGGATGAGATTTTTGGCTTGGTAAGGATGAAACGCCATTACGATGAAGGTGAGTTTGATGTCTTAATTATCGACTCAGCCCCCACCGGCACCGCACTGCGCTTGCTGAGTTTACCTGAAGTCGGTGGCTGGTATATGCGCCGTTTTTACAAACCATTTCAAAACATCTCGGTGGCGCTTAGACCCTTGGTTGAACCTTTTTTTAGACCAATTGCTGGTTTTTCGCTACCCGATAAAGAAGTGATGGATGCACCTTATGAGTTTTATGAACAAATTGAAGCTCTGGAAAAAGTATTAACAGATAATACTCAAACCTCAGTGCGTCTAGTCACAAATCCCGAAAAAATGGTGATTAAAGAGTCTCTCCGTGCCCATGCTTATCTGAGTTTGTATAATGTTGCAACAGATTTAGTAGTGGCTAATCGGATTATACCAAGTGAAGTCCAAGACCCATTTTTCCAACGTTGGAAGGAAAGTCAGGAGCAATATCGCCGGGAAATTCATGATAATTTTCACCCTCTGCCTGTGAAAGAAGTTCCTCTATTTTCTGAGGAAATGTGTGGATTGGCTTCATTAGAACGCCTGAAAGAAACTCTTTATAAAGATGAAGATCCTACTCAGGTTTATTACAAAGAAACAACTCTTAGAGTAGTGCAAGAGGAAAACCAATACAGCTTAGAACTTTACTTACCGGGTATTCCTAAAGACCAAGTTCAACTCAGTAAAACTGGAGACGAATTAAACATTACTATTGGCAACCATCGTCGTAACTTAGTTTTGCCACAAGCCTTAGCAGCACTACAACCAGCCGGAGCAAAGATGGAAAATGACTATCTAAAAATCCGCTTTGCTGACAACACAAAAGTTTAATTTTGTTGAACATTAGTCTGTCAACAAAAAGTTAAAACTAAAAAGCAAGAAATTTCTCTTGTAGCTAGTACAGACGCAATCTTTTTAGCGTCTGTTTTTATGATGTTTTGGTGAATTTTAATAAAAGCCAAAAAAATATTTTTATTAATGATTTGACCGTAGTTTTACTGAAGACAAAATGATGAAATAAATTTGAGAATGTCTTTAGATTTAATTATGTCAGTTTTCAAATTATTAATTTATTTTGCTATAACAATGACCTCTAATCCCGAACAAGATTTTCCCTTATGTCGCGATGAAGAAAGTTTTCTACGCCGCATTACAAACCGTATCCGACGCAGCTTAGAGTTAGAAGAAATTATCACAGTGACAACGGCAGAGGTGCGATCGCTATTAAAAACCGATCGAGTGATGATTTACAAATTTCATCCCGATGGTAGTGGTCAAGTGATTGCTGAATCGATTAATAAAAATTGTTTGCCGTCGCTACTGGGGTTAAATTTTCCCTACGATGACATCCCATCCTATGCCCGTGAACTATTTATCAAATCACGGGTGCGTTCTGTTGTGAATGTTGATACTAAAGAGATTGGTCAAATTCACCTGCGTGACTTGGATAATGGAGAAACTATCTCAGAGGAGATCCGTTACCGCCCTGTAGACCCCTGCCATATTGAATATTTGACGGCAATGGGGGTAAAATCTTCTGTAGTAGCGCCTATTCTCTATCAAGATCGACTTTGGGGGCTGCTGGTTTCTCATAATTCTGAAGCGCGTTTGATTTCAGAATATGAGCTAGAAGCAATACAAATGGTAGTCGAGCAACTTTCAGTGGCGATCGCTCAAAGTACCCTTCACACTCAAGTTCGCAAAACAGCCGAACGAGAAGCGATCGTTAACCGCATTGCTACCCTCCTACATTCCCTGCCGACGATTGTCTTACAGCCAGCCCTAGAAGCGGCTGTTGCTGCCTTTAATGGCGTTGGTGGCAGGCTTTGCATTAGAAATGAAGCTTTTGATTTCCACAATGGCAACGTCACCAGCTTAACAGAATGCTTAATACCAGGAAATACTTGTATCAAGCTTTATATCTGTGGACAGCAGCCTGTAATGCCAGAACAAACTATATATCCACTAATCGAGCAATATAGTATCTGGCACGAACACTACAAGTCCACTAACTACGATGTTTGGGCGATTTCAGATATATATAACACTCCTGGCTTGCGAAGTTTGCAAGTTGCTTTTCAACCAACTAAAATTCGCAGCATATTGATGATCCCACTCCAGTATCGTCAGCAGTTGCTGGGCTACTTAAGTATTTTCCGCAATGAAGTAGATACAGAAACTTTATGGGCGGGGCAGCATGATGGCGATCAAAGGCAGCAGTACCCCCGGCGATCCTTTGAGGTTTGGCGCGAATCTAAAACAGCACAAGCTCAAAAATGGACAATTGAAGAGATTGAACTGGCTAGAAACCTCAGTAAACACTTTGCTTCCGCAGTTCAGCAGTATGAACTACACCAACAACTACAAGTCTTCAATGAAAATTTAGAAAAACAAGTTAGAAGACGCACCGTTGAGTTACAACGCACAGCTGAACAAGAACAAGCTGTGTTTAAAGTTATTGCTGAGATTCGAGAATCTTTGGACACAAATACGATTTTTCAGACGACAACTAAAGAAGTTTGTCAATTAATTAAAGCCGATCGCGTTTCTGTTTATCGTTTTGATTCTAGTTGGGGTGGTGAATTTGTCGGGGATTTCGAGGCTGCTAGTCCATACTGGTCGAATGAGTCAGAACTAGGTATTAATACAATTTGGAATGACACCTACTTACAAGACACACAAGGAGGACGCTACCGCCACAATGAAACATTTGCAGTCGATGACATTTACAAGATGGCGTTTACTCAGTGTCATATCGACAATCTAGAGCAGTTTCAAATTCATGCTTTTGTGCTTGCGCCGATTTTTGTTGGACAAAAACTTTGGGGTTTGTTGGCAACTTATCAACATACTGGCCCTCGGCAATGGAAAACTTCTGAAGTTAACTTCCTCAGTCAGATTGCCGCCCAAATGGGCGTAGCACTCCAGCAAGCTGATTTACTCTCTCAGACACAACAACAGACATTAGATTTGCAACAAGCAGCAGAACAACAACGGGTATTGTTTGAAGTTGTGGCCAAAGTTAGAGAATCTCTCGATCTAGATGCGATTTTTCAGACAACTACCCAAGAAATCTGTAAATCACTACAAGCAGATCGAGTTGCAGTCTACCGCTTCCAGGCTGATTGGAGTGGTGAATATATCGCCGAGTTTGTGGGTGATAACTGGGTAAAGTTAGTCGGTTCAGATACCAAGACAGTTTGGCAAGATAGCTATTTACAGGAAACCCAAGGTGGGCGATATCGTCACAATGAAAGCTTTGCAGTTGATGATATCTATGAAGTTGGCCACTCTCAATGCCACGTTGCAGTTTTAGAGCAAATTCAAGCAAGAGCTTATGCGATCGCACCTATATTTATTGGACAACAGCTATGGGGCCTATTAGCAGCTTACCAGAATTCTGCACCCCGGCATTGGGAAGCTTCAGAAATTAAGTTTATTACTCAAATTGCCAATCAACTTGGGGTTGCACTCCAACAAGCCCAATTACATAATCAAACCAAAGAGCAGACTCAAAAGCTGGCTCAAGCTTTGCATGATTTACAGCAAACTCAAACCCAACTGATCCAAACTGAGAAAATGTCCTCACTAGGTCAATTGGTAGCTGGTGTGGCTCACGAAATTAATAACCCCGTGAACTTCATTTATGGCAACATCAATCATGTCAACGATTACACTAAAGATTTACTTGGTATATTAGACCTCTATTTGCAAAATGCTCCCAATCCTAATCCAGAAATTCGCGATCGCGCCCTCGATATCGACTTAGAATTTATCATTGAGGATTTGCCCAAAACTCTATCTTCCATGAAAATTGGGGTCGATCGCATCCGGCAGATTGTCTTGGGTTTACGGAATTTCTCTCGCCTTGACGAAGCAGAAAAAAAACCAGTTGATATTCATGAGGGCATTGATAGCACCTTGCTAATTTTGCAGCATCGCTTGAAAGCAAAACCAGAAAGTCCAGCGATTCAATTAGTCAAAGAATATACTAACCTTCCTTTAGTGGAGTGCTATGCCGGGCCACTAAATCAGGTATTTATGAATGTTTTAAGCAATGCGATTGATGCTTTAGAAGATTACACCCAATCTAAATCAAAATCTCATAGCAGTCAAATTACTATCTATACTGCTCTTGGAGAACTTGAAGGCAATATCAAGAGTGTAGTAATTCGCATTGCAGACAATGGGCCAGGAATACCCGAAGCTATGAAGGCAAGAATTTGCGATCCATTTTTCACAACTAAGCCAGTGGGAAAAGGCACTGGTTTAGGTTTATCAATTAGTTACCAGATTATTGTAGAAAAACATGGTGGTGTGTTTAGATGTGATTCTCAGCCGGGCTTAGGTACAGAATTTTGGATTGAAATTCCGATTAAACAAATTCGTCATTAGTCATTAGTCATTGGTCATTTGTCATTGGCAAAGACTTTTACCTTTAGCTAAACCGTATTGCTCGATCTCTGACTTTTTGAAAAAGTTGGGGATCTAAATCAGACTTAAAAGACATTTCATTCTACAGTAATATCATGTCCGCATAATTAGTTATGCTAACCACAGTCATTGCACCCCACACGCCAGCCGCTCATGGATTGCCCTTGGCGTCTCGTAGAAAAGACCGCGCTAGCTCCCCTTAATCCCCTCCCGAAGAGCGGGGCTACGGTGTACACACATCTCTAAAAACCCTACCCACACAATATTTCTGTTCAAGTGAAAATCGCACACTGAGCAAATATCACGCCCGAAACTTTAGTTCCGGGCTGATAGCTAAAGTCCACTAAGCGTGGACTGAACTAAATTTCTTGTTTAGTCCTCCAAAAGATGACTTTCGCTATGAGACTCGGAATTTATTCCGAGGCTAAATTTCCGGGCTGATAGCTAAAGTCCACGCTTAGTGGACTGAACTAAATTTCTTGTTTAGTCATCTTTTAGATGACTTTCGCTATGAGATTCGGAATTTATTCCGAGGCGTGATAGATACACTGCACTAACACTTGTGTGTACACCGTAGGCAAGCGGGGAGGGGAGACAAAGCGTAGCTTTGGCGGGGGTGGGGTTCTTCGGGTTTGATAAGCAATCAAGCGGACATGATACAATTAGATTTTTACTTGATAAATAACTTCTAACTTCTAAGTTGCACAGGCATAGCTAAATAGGTCATTTTTAAACCACCCAATGGTGTAAAAATCACTGGAGTTAGGCTTTGATTTAAATGCATTTGAATTTCAGAAGATGGTAACTCTTTCAAGCCTTCCATCAAATATTTAATGTTAAAGGCAATCTCAATATTTTCCCCAGAAATTTGTGCTGGCATTGACTCTCTACCACTGCCCACATCTTGAGCTTCACAAGATAAGGTAATTTCTTGGGCTTCGCTGTCAATACTGACTTTGACAATATTATTTTTCTGATCGGCTAACACAGCAATCCGTTCCAATGTGCTGACGAATTGTCGCCGTTCAATTGTCACTTGTCGCTCAAATTGGCGCGGAATTAATTGTCGATAAGCAGGATATTGCCCTTCTAATGTGCGACTAGTCAAGCGTTGATTTTGCCATGCAAACACAACTTGACCTTGATCGAAATATAAAGCTACGGGTTCATCTGATGAAGCGCTATGAGCTAACATTCGTTGAAGTTCGCGTAATGCCCTAGCTGGTACTGTTACTTCTAGTTGAGTCGTTCCACCTAGAGGACGCTCGTTGCTAGTTTCTACGACTGCTAGGCGATGTCCGTCGGTAGCTGCAAATTCTAGGGTGTCTTGTTTAACTGTTAAATGCACACCAGTGAGTACTTGCTTGGTTTCATCAGCACTGGTAGCAAACAATGAACCGCGTAATCCTTCAATTAATGCAGTGGTGGTGAGATGGATTACTTCTGTATTTTCAATTACAGGAAGTTCGGGAAATTCTTCCGGCCCCATTGCTCGGACTTGGTAATGTCCGCTCTTGGGTGTGAGTGTGACAATTAAACCTTCTCCACCGGATGTTGCACCTGTCAAGGCTGATTCATCATCGAGAGTGATTTCGCCTTCTGGAAGACGAGAGGTGATGTCTACAAGTAACTTAGCAGGAAGTGCGATCGCACCACTTTGCCATACCTCTGCGTTAAAACTGGTGCGGATTCCTAAGCTGAGATCGAAGGCTGTTAAGCTTACTTGGTTAGTTTCAGCATCCGCTTGTAACAGCACATTGGCAAGTACCGGATGAGTTGGCCGTGAAGGTACTGCACGACTAACAAGTGAGAGGTTTGTACTGAGATCGCTTTGGGAGCAAACTAATTTCATAAGTCAGATGCAGCTAGTGAAAGATATCCTAACATCCTTATGTTTATAGGCGATCGCTATTTGTTTGATTAGCGTGTAGGCGTAGTTCGCCACAAGCATCGCTTCTACGCTTCAGGCTGTAATAATTTAAACGTTTGCAACAAATGCTCTTCCATATATAAGAAAGGCTTAAGCATTTCCAAGAAATGTATAAGTAGTTGCTGCAAAGGCTTAATACTTTGCAACACACGCTCTTCCATATATAAGAAAGGCTTAAGTATTTCCAAGAAATGTATAAGTAGTTGCTGCAAACGTTTAATACTTTGCAACACACGCTCTTCCATATATAAGAAACGTTTAAATCATTGCAGCATTTGTTGTAATGAGCCTATGAATTAATTTACTACCTGAAATCTAAAAATAATTTAAGTGAAATTAACTAAGGTTTTGGAGATGTGATGTCTGTTATTAGCTATGCCTACACAACTTATTTGTAGTATTTCCCCATGACATTAAATATATTTTTGTATAAAACAGTACTATCAACCTAGTAGCAGAGATGCATTATGGCACGTCGTAAAAGAAATTCCAGCGTTTTAGAACGAGCCGATCGCCGAATTGAAAGTTTACAATCTATCAGCGTTCAACTTGACTTTGGGGAAGGACTGACTATACAAGCTTATAATACGACAATTAACGATCTCCGGTCTAAGCTTGCTGCCTACAACACTGCGCTATCTACCATTGACAAACTCACAGATGATGTGAAGAACGCAGAACAGACTGTTATAACAATGTCAGAAAAAATGTTACTAGGAGTTGCCAGCCGTTACGGTAAAATCAGCCAGGAATACGAGATGGCGGGTGGTGCTAGACGAGGTAATACTAAGAAGAAACGAAGCGTACTAGGTAATTCCAAAGTCACCAATCCTTTAGCAACCGATTCTGTTCAGCCTTCTTCTGTAAATGGCTCTATGAATGGGGCTTCGGCTGCGATCGTCAGTTAGCTAAAATCCAATAGGGAACGGTACTAAGTTAAGCTGAACCAACACAAAATAACTGGTTCCCAGCCTGGAGGCTGGGAACCCATTCTGGGAGGCTCCGCCTCCAGTAGGCTTGACGAGAGGTAGAACCTCTCGGAATACATTCCCAGCCTCTAGGCTGGGAACGAGACAACGAGACAAATAAAGTTGCTGGGACTGTTGATACTCCCCGTTTTAAGAAATATTAGGCTGCTTAGTTTTGGCTGCGGGTGCTATTTTGGTGCTTTACGCCAACCATTGGCGATCGCTTCTGATTCGGTGCAAAACCATCTTTCTCCACGCGCTGGATCAATTACTGTTGATTCATAATCCTCGGCTCCTGGAACATGGTAAACCTTAGCTCCCCTATCAATAGAGATGTTACCTTTAATTTCACATCCTGGTTTAGTGACAAGTTTAATTAGAGAAGGAGAGCGACTACGACTAAATTCTTGTGAAAGAATCGCAATCATAACCATAATCCCAATGCCGATAAATTTTGGCAGTAATCTGCGTTTATTGATATTTGGTTTCTTTGGCAAAATTTTAGCTAAAACCCCTTCAATTGAAGCATTAGAAGCGCTAAGTTTTCCATTTGCTTGAGTTGTTAGCTGGTAAAGAATCGTATCTCCCACTTTTGGACGGCGAGATGCTCCCTTCAATGCACTGATATGAAGAAAAATTTCTTTACTTCCCTGAGCAGGTTTTATGAAGCCAAAACCCCTATCATCCTTCCATGTTGTTAATTGACCTTTTTGGAAAACAGGTTTCATGAACAACTCTCCTTCTATCTGCCTCTTTTGTAGTGTTCCCATACAAAGGCTAGATGAATCAAAATAAACTGTTTCAGCAAACCCGCCTGCGTTTAGCGCTGTGGTATGCACTCGTCATGGCTTTGATTTTAAGCCTGTGCGGATTCGGCATTTACAGAGCAATTTCTCATGCTCATTGGATGACATTAGACCGTGAACTAAAACTACTTTACATCTGTGGAAAACTTGTGGAAAAACTATCCTACTTTTCCACAAGGTAATTATACTCAATTAAATTTTCCCTGTAGAATATCAAGTTTTCCCTAGTTTTTTGCACAATCTAAGTTAAATTTAATCAATTTTTATACATTACTTAATATTCTCGACTAATTCTTCAACCGTCACAGCTCATAATTCAGACAGCTGCTTGTGGAAAACTTAAAATAAATCTTCAAGATGGTTTTTGAGAACGGCTAGTCATATTGATGCGATCGCTCAGTTGGCGGATTGTTTGTGCTAAAGTGCGATCGCTCTCTTGAAGTTGGGTAATTTTATCGCAACTATAGATTACCGTTGTATGGTCTTTACCACCAAACTCCTCGCCAATTCTCGGCAAACTCAAAGCCGTGTGTTGGCGCATCAGATACATCCCTAATTGACGCGCCCAGCTAATCTCTCTTCGTCGTGAGTTACTTTTAAGGTCATCTATTGAAACATCAAAATTATCCGCCACAACCTTTAAAATTGCTTCTGGGGTAGCTGCCATTTTTTCATTAGGCGGTTCTAACACTGGTGTGATATTTTCCACCGTCATCGGTAAACCCCAAATAGAAATATAAGCCACCGCCCGAATTAAAGCTCCTTCTAATTCTCGAATATTAGAAGTATAGTTAGAAGCAATATACTCAATCACGTCGCGGGGAAGACTAATATTTTCATCTTCGGCCTTTTTCTGCAAAATTGCCATTCTCGTTTCTAAATCCGGCTTTTGGATATCGGCAATTAAGCCCATAGAAAACCGAGAACAAAGACGTTCTTGCAAACTAGGAATCTGGTTAGGTGGGCGGTCGGAAGCAATGACAACTTGTTTACCAGCTTCATGTAGAGTATTAAAAGTATAAAAGAATTCTTCTTGGGTATATTCCTTCCCTTCAAGAAACTGAATATCATCAACTAATAAAACATCAGCCGCCCGGTAATGCTCTCGAAAACTTTGCATACTATCCTTACGGATAGCTGTAATTAAATCATTAGTAAACTGCTCAGTAGAAACATAAAATATTTTACAATTAGGAAAAATTGCATAGCGATAATGACCAATAGCTTGCATCAGATGAGTTTTACCCAAGCCGACACCACCGCATAAAAACAAAGGATTAAACTCTTTACCTGGAGATTCTGCAACTGCCAAAGAAGCAGCATGAGCCATGCGATTGTTAGCACCAACTACAAATCGCGAAAAGACATATTTAGAGTTTAAGTCAGTAGTTTTATGATTGTGATTAGCAACAGGTTCAGAAATACTGCTGGAATTTGGTGATTCCCAAGCAACCTCTCGTTCACTAAAATGAGAAACTTCATCACCTTGAGCAACAGTAATGTAAATTCCCACGGGATGACCGAGAATATCTTGGACTACATGAGCAATGGTATTGATGTAATACTTCTGTAACCAATTACGAGCAAATGGATTAGGAGTGCGGATAACCAAACAATTATTTTCTAATCGCTCTGCACTAGCAGTTTTTATCCAAGTTTCAAAGGTAGGTCGGGATAGTTCAAGCTTTAGGCGCTCTAGTACCTGACTCCACAGACTTTCTATGGGAATTTCCATTATCCACCACCTTTGCTGCTAATCGTCACAATAGAAGAGAAAGCACTAATTTAGCATTGAGACACGCTAGACCTAAAATAAGCTTTTAAGTTGTAACCATTTTGGGACATACCCAGTAGGCAAGATCCTAACACCCACTGACCAAATTGAGTGCTGAGTGCTGAGTACTGAGTGCTGAGTAAAGCAAAAATTTATCAGAGCTTTAGTACTCAGTATATGCCTCGTCCCTTATTATGAGCGGTCTTTTAACTCAGCACTCGGCACTTTTAACTCAGCACTCTCATTGACACGGAGAAGCAACGACACATGAAGATAACAAACCATCACTCAGCGCCCAAAAAAATTAAAACTAGGGGCTTACCCCATCGGTTGTGGATGCTCTCATACGGGGTAGCAGTGATGTTCCTGGGGAGCTGCTCTCTTGTACCTGCTAGGACTGTTGATAATCAGCAAAGCGATACTCTAGCCCAAAACACAACAGTACCTAATCCGGTAATTGTCCCCCCGCCGATTTTCTCTTCGTCTGGAGATCCTAATTTTGTAGTGAAAGTAGTGCAACAGGTGGGGCCTGCGGTAGTTCGTATTGATTCTTCCCGAACAATCACTTCTCGCGTACCAGACGAATTTAACAACGATCCATTTTTCCGGCGGTTTTTTGGAGAGGGAAGCCCACAGCCGAGACAACGGGTAGAGCGCGGTAGTGGCTCTGGATTTATTATTAATTCTTCTGGTCAAATCGTTACCAACGCCCATGTGGTAGATGGTGCTGATAGAGTGACTGTTATACTCAAAGATGGCCGGACTTTTGATGGGAAAGTTTTGGGTGAAGACCCGGTAACAGATGTGGCAACGATTAAAATTAATGCGAATAATCTGCCAACTCTAGCTGTGGGTAACTCCGATGCCTTGCAACCAGGAGAGGCTGTGATTGCCATTGGTAATCCCTTAGGCTTGAATAATACCGTTACTTCTGGAATTATTAGTGCTACAGGTCGTTCTAGTAGCGATATCGGTGCAAGTGACAAGCGGGTTGATTACATCCAAACGGATGCTGCAATTAACCCTGGTAATTCCGGTGGCCCATTGCTTAATGCTCGTGGTCAAGTAATTGCAATGAATACAGCGATTATCCGAGGCGCGCAAGGCTTGGGATTTGCTATACCCATTAACACCGTCCAAAGGATTGCCCAAGAATTAATCGCTAAAGGCAAGGTGGATCATCCTTATTTGGGTGTGCAGATGGTGACATTGACACCAGAAAATAAAGAAAGAATCAAAAATGTCGCAGGCGATCGCTTAAATCTTACAGCAGATGAAGGCGTTTTGTTGGTTGAGATTGTGCCGCGATCGCCTGCATCTGTAGCTGGACTACGAGTCGGTGATGTGATTAAAACCATTAACAGCCAGCCTGTTACTAAAATTGAAGAAGTACAAAAGCTAGTAGAAAAGAGCAAAATCGGTACTAAATTACCCATAGAAGTGGAACGCAATGGGCAAATCGTCCAAGTAGGAGTTCAACCTGCTCCTTTGCCTGTTAGACGTGAAGGATAATACTTGTCATTTGTCATTTGTCATTTGTCATTTGTCATTTGTAAATAGTTCTTCTTCCCCTGCTCCCCTGCTCCCCTGCTCCCCTGCTTCCCTGCTTCCCACTCCCTACTCTCCATTACTTAAAGGAGTTTTATCATGACTGAATTAACGCCAATAATTCAATTAGGCAATCCAACATTGCGCCAAAAAGCTGCTTGGGTTGAGAATATTCAAGATGAACAGATCCAAAAATTAATTGAGGACTTAATCGCCACTGTTGCTAAGGCTAACGGCGTGGGAATTGCTGCGCCTCAAGTAGCACAATCCTATCGTTTATTTATTGTGGCTTCCCGTCCTAATGCCAGGTATCCCAACGCCCCGGAAATGGAACCTACTGCTATGATTAATCCTAAAATCATTGCTCATTCAACTGAAGTTGTCAAAGATTGGGAAGGTTGTTTAAGTGTTCCTGGAATTAGGGGGTTAGTTCCTCGCTATAAATCTATTGAAGTCGAATACACTGACTTTGAAGGCAACTTACAAAAGCAAGAATTAACCGATTTTATCGCTCGGATTTTTCAACACGAGTACGATCATCTCGACGGGATCGTATTTGTCGATCGTCTAGAGAACACTCTCGATATGATTACTGAGCAAGAATATCAACAACGAGTAGTTAACAAATAAATGGGAGTGGGAACAATACGGTTCAGTTAAGGTTTTTTGATAAAAATTTTAGATCGCTAAAGATACGATAAATCATCACAAAGACGCGATAAATCGCCGTCTCTACAAAAGACTGGTTATTGTAGAGACGGCGATTCATCGCGTCTCTTGCATGAACCGAACAGTATTGGGAATGGGGAGTGGGAAGTAGTATATTAATTACGAATTATTTAAGCGTGTGATTCGCAAACTTGCTCGCCCCGCCATAATTGATATAGCCGCGTCGCTGGCATAGTCATATATAAAACATCACCAGCACTGAGGTTGGTTTCTAGTAAATCCCAACCATGAAGAGTTTGGTGATTTGTTTCTACGTATAAAGGTACACAATCAGCAGACATCGCTACATCTTTCACCCACTGACCGCAAAAGACGTGTGAAGCTGTAATCACAGTCGCAAAAGCTACCCAAAGACTATCGGCTGTGATGCCATTACCCAGGATACGTCCCCCTAGTGCAGCGGCGGCAAAAGCTGGGGCTGCCAGTTCAGCCGGACTCAGTACAGCCTCGAAGCCAAATAGCTGTTGCGCTATCCCAGCAAAATCAGGATCGGCATAATGAACAATCACCGGAATGCTGGGTGTTAAACCTTTGGCTTTGAGGGCAATTTCCAAATTGGTAGCATCATTGCTAGTCACAGCCAGCACTGCGGCGGCAGACTCTATATTGCTGGCTTTGAGTATTGTGCGGAAGCTGGCATCGCCCTGAATGACGGGGATACCCAGTTCGCGGGCGGTGTTGATATATTTACTGTTGGAGTCGGGTTCAACTACTACAACTTCATGTCCGCTGGCGTGGAGTTGCTGGACAATTCTCACCCCAATCCCACTCAAGCCACAGACAATGTAGTGCGATCGCTGGGGAATTCGGGCTGCATCCCAAAATTGCTTAAAGCGGCTTCCTAAGACAAAATCGGTGAGCATGGCATACCAAATACCAATTACCACTGCTCCAACCAGCATCATGACAACAGTAAATAATTTAATACTGTTAGGAGCATTTTCTACTACTTTGTCATTTCCACCCGCTCCCGTAATCATGCCGACAGAAAAATATAGAGCATCGACAGGAGACAAACTCAACTCAGCTGACATATAGGTGAATGTAGCGATCGCAATAACCGTCAATAGTGCAATAGCACCCAATACTACCGATCGCCCGTGTTCCTGAAACTGCCTAAAATTAGTCATAACTTTCAGCAGTTTTCTAATCAACGATCTCCGAGGAGAACGGATGCGGGGTTGAGTGCCAACAATTAAGCGATCGCCTACTTGGATTTCTTGGCCAGATATGACAGCTGATACCAAATCCATCTCACCTTTGACTGGCAAGTAATAAATTAGCATCCGCGATCGGTCTTCCCACAATTCACTCAGCTTTCGACCTTTCCAGAAGTGGTTTTCATGAATGTATTCTTCATGGATTGGCCAAGTTTGCTGAAATAATTTGATTTGTCCGATCGCTCGGTTTCCCAGCGCTGCAAAGGTAAATACGGGTGCTGCTAATCCGACAACACTCATACTCAAATGGTCTGGCAAACTTTGATCTAGGCGCTCACCCAAATTTGTATTATAAAAACGGTTGATAATCCGAATCTGGGGATTCAGCACCCGCGCTTGCATCATAATAGACAAATTCAGAGCATCTTTAGATCCAGCGATGACTATAGTGTGTGCCTGTTGAATTCCTGCTGCTGTTAGGGTAGAAGCTGCTTGTAAATCTCCAACAATCACATCTCCTGCGGTTTCGCCAGGGATAGATTGGTGGTGAATGCCAACAACGAAGGCTCCCTGATGTCTCAGCAGACGAAAGGTTTTATATCCGGTACGTCCTAAGCCACAAACAATAATTCTGGGTTTCATGAAACGGCAGCATCTTTTACAGGTAGGGCTGCATTTCTAGTTAGTTATTAATATTGTTGCCCATTCTCCTGAAATATAACTGTAGCTGACAACACGATTGTTTTAATTGGGAGCAGGGAGCGGGGAGGGGAGCAGGGGAGCAGGGGAGCAAGGGAGCAAGGGAGAAGTTGCAGTAAGTTTTTGCCCTCTGCCCCTCAAGCTTGTTAGAAATGGGGGTAGGGTTTGAACGGGCAATAAAATAATATAGAAAAATATGGCAATTTTTGTAGGTTGTGATACGCTATCTGCTTGAGAAGTGTGGAGGAGCCGAAAATGACTAAGCTACGGGTGGGGTTACTGTTTGGCGGTCGTTCGGGAGAACATGAAGTTTCGATCAAATCAGCAGGGGCGATCGCTAACGCCTTGAGTGCCGGGGAAAATGCTAGTAAGTACGAAATATTGCCTTTTTACATCCAAAAAGATGGCCGCTGGCTGGCAGGAGAAGCACCCGAAAAGGTCTTAGCAAGCGGCAGTCCGCTACTGGAATCGGCAGAATCAACATCTGTTGGAAATCTGACATCCAACCCTCAAGCCCAAACCCTGAGCAAGTGGCAATCTCCCTCTCAAGTTGCCCAAGTAGATGTTTGGTTTCCCATCCTCCACGGCCCCAACGGTGAAGATGGGACAATTCAAGGATTACTCACCTTGATGCAAGTCCCCTTTGTTGGGTCTGGGGTGTTAGGTTCGGCAATGGGGATGGATAAAATTGCCATGAAAATTGCCTTTGAGCAAGCGGGATTACCACAGGTAAAATATAAAGCGGTAACTAGAGCGCAGGTTTGGTCTAATCCGTGCGTATTTCCGAAACTGTGTGATGAAATTGAGGCAACATTAGGTTATCCAGCTTTTGTCAAGCCAGCTAATTTAGGTTCATCGGTGGGTATTGCCAAAGTGCGATCGCGCCAAGAATTAGAAGCTGCTTTAGATAATGCTGCCAGTTACGATCGCCG
Source organism: Nostoc sp. (assembly GCF_036918015.1). GTDB lineage: Bacteria > Cyanobacteriota > Cyanobacteriia > Cyanobacteriales > Nostocaceae > Nostoc. The sequence continues at coordinate 27,206 of NZ_JBALEO010000018.1, read as the reverse complement.
ACTAGTTGTAGAAGCTGGTGTCGTCGCTAGAGAAGTTGAGTGTGCCGTATTAGGTAACGATCAACCCCAAGCCTCTGTCATTGGAGAGATTACTTATGACAGCGATTTTTATGATTATGAAACTAAATATACTGAGGGTCGGGCAGATTTACTGATCCCCGCACAGCTTCCAGATGCGATCGCTCGTCAAATTCAGGACATGGCTTTGCAAGCTTTTGCCGCTGTTGACGCTGCTGGGTTAGCAAGGGTAGATTTTTTCTATGTGGAAGCAACACAAGAAGTATTTATTAACGAAATCAATACGTTACCAGGCTTTACTGCGACAAGTATGTATCCCCAACTGTGGGCACATAGTGGAGTCTCCTTTCCAGAATTAGTCGATCGGTTAATTCAACTTGCTCTTGAAAGGCATTCTCCTAACTGACAGAATAAATCAGCAAACTGATTTCAGATTATTACGGCAAAAAGTCACAATAAATACAGAACTTTGGCAAAATTTAGCCAGATTTTGTATCTTATGTTTTACAAAAAAGCTACTAAAATCTAAACTTTGTTACGGATACCTGATGCTTGACTCCTCCAGTACAATTTATTGACTAGAGGGGTACAAATCTGAAAGTAATCATGGAAAAAAGTCAGAGTGTACAGCGCGAGCGAACCCAATTAAAAAGGGCTACTCCAGAGCTGACAAACAGGAAATCGAGACTAAGAAACAGCTCGAATGTTCTGATATATCTGGTTGCACATCATCCTTGGCTATTGTTGACTGGGTGTTTAGCCATGTTTCTGGGAGGTGGCACCTTTGCTTTATATAGCTTAGGTAATGCTGGCCCCGTGCCACAAGAAGAACCAGAAAAAATCCCAGTTATAGTTGAAGAACCAATCAGTCCGCCCTCTGAGAATAGCAATCCTACACCTTTATGGATGATTGCTGCGATCGTTCTCAGCTGTGGTGGTGGTTCTTTGCTGATTTTCCGAGTGCTTAACCGCACCAAGCAACCGCAAAAAGTTCAAAAGCAGGTTAATCGCCATCAAGTACGCTTGGCACAGAAGCATTACCAAAAATTGGAACCAAATCTTCCCAAGAGTCAGCCAATTTTTGTGCCACAGCCACAACTAATGCCCCTTATGCAGATGCAACCTAAAACAAAGCATCTGGTAACTGTTTTGCCAGCAGAACACAAGCACCACCTGGATACGCGCACAGAACCTTTAGCAGACTTGATGGATCTTCGTAAAAATAGTTCATTGTCTGCCATTTTACGCCAGTATTAATACTACGGTAAAGTAAAACCCCGTTAAATTAACACTTTTTGCCAATTAGCTTGGCTTAGATTCCCGACTTTCTCTAAGAAGTCGGGAATCTTGTTATAGGGTTTTCCATTCAGATGTGGTACGACGTTATATCGCAAGGTGTAGGGGCACACTATGCCAAAAATCTCGTTTCCAGTCTCCGACAACGTGCCCCTACTTAAACGAGAACCGCTATATGTACGAATAATTTATTTGCTATAGGACTCATATTTGATTTTTGAACAAAACTCAGTACACCTTTATTCCTTCTTCCCAGTCCCCAGTCCCCAGTCCCTTACCTCTACGAGTGATTCATAAATCAAAGACGCTCGATAGCGCAGCGTTAGCGACGCAGGAGCGTCTGACTCGCTACCGCTTCGCTATCGGATTGCTATATATAGCGGTTTAACTGCTTTTAAAAAGTTAGATATGAGCAATTAGGAAATTTAAAAACTTGCCAAAATGGCAACAAGCTTTTGATGATTCAAGTTAAATTGTATGAAGATAAACGACTTCAAGGGTTTGATTATCAGGGACTACCACCTCAGCAAATTCCTTTTGTAAAACACTATTTACTAAGTGATTTACAAAAACAAAAAGCTATCTCTAACAATTATTTGCCGAGTATTTATCTCAGTAAATAAATTCAATAATCAGGTTTGGCATTTGCTGCAACAGGAATATTCAATGCGTGCAGGCGTTGTTGTTAAACTACGCATTAGCCCCCAAGTAACGGGTAACGTCTGTATACATTCCTGCTCACTTCAGCAGCAAATGGTAGAGTGGGAGTTTGAAAGCTAACTGATATGCTTCCTCCCACTCTCTTTTTATCTAAACAGAATTCAGGAGTCAGAATGGGCTTACGCCCCGCTGCGCTAACAGGAGTCAGAATTCAGGAGTCAGAATGAATTTTGTGCAACTGGTATATAGCGCAACAGTAGCACTCCTGCATAGAAGCAAGCTACGCGCATCGTCTGTCTGCGACACGCTGCGCGAACGTAGAGAGGATCTGAATCACTGGATTTCAAACCCCTACTAAAATATTACTGAATTCTGAATTCTGGCTTCTGAATTCTTCTTTAAAAGTTAGTATCTCGTAAAAACTCAAGAATCGTTTTATTCAACACCTCAGAAGCCCCAGTTGAGGCATCATGACAGCAGTTAGATAAAATCTGTAATTTGGAATTGGGGATATGTTGATGTAATTTTTTACCATGACTAGCAGGAAACCAACTATCTTGCTCACCCCACAAAACTAGTGTAGGACACTTAATGGCACTCAGGTTATTTTGAATTTTGGTGAGCATATTGGGCTTATTTGCTTGCCAATTCTCGATTTCTCGCGCGGCTATTTGTAACTCTTCGGCAACTTTTGCGATCGTACCAGGCAATTCAGTAAACGGGTAAGTTATCCAATAGATATCTTCCTGCGTCAAAATTGAGGGATCGAATAATACCCTACGTCTTTCTATTGCCATAACTTCTCTAAATAGAGGTGCAAACAAATATGTCAGACGTAAGGAGTCGATTGTTTGCATTATTTCTAAGGGCGTTTGGGCAAGCAACCACATAGACCAATGAGGTAGCTGTTCGGCAAAAACAGGTACGTTTACTACTATAAGCCGTCCGATTAACTCTGGGTTTTCTTGAGCAAGAGCAAGGGCAACTAATCCCCCCAGAGATTCTGCCACAATCACTGCGGGTTCATCACATAATGCCTGAATAATTCTTTTAAACTCAATAACTTGATGACCGTTGTGTTCTTTACGAGACAATGGTTTTTCGGAAAAACCAAAACCTTTAGCATCAAAACAAATTACTCGGTAATATTTAGATAATGCTGCTACGCTGTGGCGCCAATTGTAGCTCCAACTCCCCATACCATGTAACAAAATTAGCGGTTTACCTCTACCTCTTTCGCCATAAGCAATTTGTACAGGATACCCTTTAGCATCACTAATAATTAGACTTTGCCGCCCTTTAGGAAAAGTAGCTTGCCACCAATCTTTCATTCTTTTATCAATAAACAATTTAACCGCCTGTAAAGACGCTCCACAAAATTCTAATTAGGATCACGGGCAATGCTACTAAGACAATGGAGATTAACAACAGTCCAACCAAAACGGCAAAGATAAACCACCTGTCTGCACTCTTTTGCTCGCTGGGAAACTTTAAGTATTCTTCCAAGAGCTTGATATTATTAGTGTTAGCTCTCCAGGCAAAATCAAAAAAGTCTCCCAAAACTGGGACAGCGCCTACCAAACCATCAATGATTACGTTCAAAACCATTTTACCTAGAGTGGCTCTAGATACGCCTAGCCGTGCTGCTTCTAGAATGATGTAGCTAGAAAACATTATTCCCAAAAAATCACCACCAATCGGTATGAGTCCTAAAATTGGATCTAAACCAAAACCAATCTTTGTGCCAGGAATAGTAATAACATTATCCAGTAGCCGACTTAACTGACGCAGGCGCTTCAACGTGGGTGCTTTGGCATCAGGTTCAATCATCGGAAATCGAGGAGGAGAATCAGACATGGAGGCGATCGCTAACTTTGTATTGAATCGTTAGATATTTTACTCCCCTACTGAGCTTTTGCAATCATTTTCTCAGGGATTTACGAATTAATATTTGACTTGCGATTGCGACTGGGCTTTTAAGCGCATATCTTCGCCGACAGTCACGTTCAACTGATCGCCGATTAACAGAACAGCAGCGCTCATTGACAGCCAGAGCATTAAAACTATCACAGCTCCTACAGCACCATATACTTTATTATAATTGCCAAAATTCGCCACATACAGCCGAAATAGAGCAGACAACATTGCCCAAAAAACAGCTGCTAAAATTGCTCCAGGCATCATTGGCGTGCCTGAGTTCCACTTGCTTGGCCCATAGCGATAGACAAAGCCAAAGGCGACAGCAACAATGCTTAAAGATAAAGGCCAGCGTAACAGTAGCCAAAGATGCAACAAAAAGATCAAAGAACTATTTTCGCGCACTACTATTCCCAAAAGCCAGTCGCTAGTAAATACTGAGAAAGAAGCCAATACTAAAAGCAACATAGTACCGACTGTTAATCCCAGAGAAACAAGTTTGGCTTTCCAAAAGGGGCGGATGTTTTCTGAGGGAATTTGATGGATTTGATCGAGGGCTGTCATTGCGGTACTCACCGCCCCCGAAGCAGTCCAAATTGCTAATACAAAGCTTAGAGAAAACAAACCCCTGTTTTTGGAGTTGGTAATTTCTGTGGTGGCAAAATCACGAATCAGATCCAGGGCTTGTTCGGGTAGGACTTGACTTAGTTGTATCGCCAGTTGTTTAAAGGTATTTTGTAAAGATTCTGCCAATAAGCCAATGGCTGTGATGATAGCAAGAATTGCTGGAAACAGCGATAGCATGGCATTAAAGGCGATTTCCGAGGCGAGTCCCAAAAGTCGCCTTTCAATTGTTCTGGAAAAAGTTTTTTTAATCGTGCGCCAATTGAGGTGGCGAAAGAAGCGAAAAAAACGAGGCTTTGGCATAATTTAGAGTTAAAACTGGTTGGGTTTATTAACTACTGTGCTAAATTTTGCGTAGCGATCGCATCTATCTTTCTACCGCAAGAATACTGAGTGGAAAGTTCCTAACTAATGACCATTGACTAATGACTAATGACTATTAATCTATGAATCAAGATTTAACACAACAGTGGTTGACAGAAATCCAGGTAATTAAAGAGCAGATGGCACAGCTGCAACACGAGCGCGATACGGCTTGGGAAAGTGCCCAAAAATGGCGTCAGCTTTACAACACAGAAGCAGAACAACGCCGCACAGATACCCAACTTTCTCAACAGACGATCGCCTCTCTCAAGGCAGAACTGCATAAACTCCAAGGTCTTGAAGTAGACACACTGGCTGCTGCGACACCAGTAGCGATTCAACAAGAAATAGAACAGCTAAAATCTGTGGAAGACTTGCAAGCTAAACTTATCGCCGCGATTAAAGAACGCGATCGCCTCTTGCAAGCTTTGAAAACTGAGCAGGATAATCACGCCCAAAGCCGCAATAACCTGACTACTGCCTTGGGTGATGCTATTGATAGCTTGGCACACGAACGAGCAGGGGCAGGGGGCAGGGGAGCAGGGGAGCAGGGGAGCAGGGGAGCAGGGGAGCAGGGGAGCAGGGGAGCAGGGGAGCAGGGGAGCAGGGGAGCAGGGGAGCAGGGGAGAAATTGCAGTAAGTTTTTCTCCTCTGCCCCTCTGCCCCTCTGCCCCTCTGCCTCTTTCCATGCCCAATGCCCTAAAATCCCATTGCCTTGGCTACTGCGCCTAGTTCTGCCGCGATACCTTGTTGAAATTGACTGTGATTGTGTTTAATGGCTGTATCTGGGTCTTTTAGACCATTGCCTGTGAGAACACAAACGACTGTCGCCCCTGTGGGAACTTGGTCTTTCACCTGCAACAACCCGGCTACAGAAGCGGCGCTAGCAGGTTCGCAGAAGATACCTTCTGATGCTGCCAAAAGTCGATAAGCATCGAGAATTTCGGCATCGGTAACAGCGTGGAAATTTCCTTGACTTGCGGTTTGGGCTGCGATCGCTAAATCCCAACTTGCAGGGTTGCCAATACGAATTGCTGTCGCCAGGGTTTCGGGATGCGCCACTGGCTGACCGTGTACTAAGGGGGCTGCTCCTGCGGCTTGGAATCCCATCATCTTGGGTAGGCGATCGCACTTTCTGGCTTGATGATATTGACAAAATCCCATCCAATATGCTGTGATATTTCCGGCATTTCCCACGGGAATACACAGCCAGTCTGGTGCATCACCCAATGCATCAACAATTTCAAAGGCTCCTGTTTTCTGTCCTTCTAGGCGGTAGGGATTGACTGAATTCACCAAAGTGATCGGATAGCTTTCGGACATCTCGCGGACAATTTCTAGAGCTTGGTCAAAATTACCCTTAATTGCCAATACTTCTGCGCCGTATAGTAATGCTTGAGCTAACTTGCCCAGCGCCACATAGCCATCGGGAATCAATACAAAGGCATTCATGCCTCCCCGTCTGGCATAAGCGGCGGCGGCGGCTGAGGTGTTGCCCGTACTGGCACAAATGACTGCTTTTGCCCCTGCTTCCTTGGCCTTGGAAATTGCCATAGTCATACCCCGGTCTTTGAAGCTGCCGGTAGGATTCAGACCGTCGTATTTTACAAAAACTCGTACTTGTCTGCCAATGCGTTCTGCGATCGCTGGCGCTGGTATTAGAGGTGTGTTGCCCTCCAATAGAGTCACAATCGGTGTTTTTTCGCTGACAGGCAAGTATTCGCGATAGGCTTCTATCAGTCCGGGCCAGGGTTGGCGATGAGATGTAGCAACAGACAGGCTCAAAGTCACGGGATTTAAAATTTCTTAATGTAAGGATTGGATATTTAGAAAGGGGGGGATAGGGAACCGCAAAATGGAAAGAGGAAGAAAGTAGATTTTTCGTTACCAGTTGCCCGTTCAGAGTTCCCTAATCGAAAAGAATCTTGTTAAGAATATTATTTTTTGTGGTGCAGGCGTTTCACTTGCTATTTTATTTAGAACGTTAATTTATCATAAACCGCCACGGCGACCTTCGCTTCAACAAATTACCTTAGAGGATACTGACGAGGTGAAAAATCATCTGCAAATCTATAGAATTCTTCTTTGACTTGCAAGTGCTTCAGCCTACGTTTTTTCATTATTTAGCGTAATTCTTGATATAGTCTACATAAATTTCTTGCGTAAATTCCTCAAAAACGGCGATAATTATTTGTACAACCATAATTGACAGAGTATAAATTAACTATTCCATAAGTACCTTCCAGTGGAAGGATACTTTACACACTTGGGTCAGTGTTTTTTTGGAACACAGCCATTCTAATCACCGTCTTTTATGATTGAACCCAAAATCCATTAGAGTAATTGATTGAAAATATACAATTATTTAATAAAGCTTAAAAGAGCATTATTATAATATTTCTAATGGTGTGAGTTAAATAGTGGATTTAATTAGCGATGCCTACTTATTTATCTAGTGTTTCCGATTGCGAGTCCCAGACTGCCTGGGTCAGTAAGTTAACCAAGTCTTATTATCAAGATGACCAGCAAGCTAAATTGATGCATTTACAAGCAGAGGTAGACTCTCTGTTGCAGCAATTGGAAAACTTGAAGCACCAACGTTTAGCCGAAACCAACCAAAAAGAAGAATAAGTCAGCCTTGTAGATAGCGATGTCTACGACGGTCACTGAGCGCAACCGAAGTACGGGCTACGCCTATGCTTTTCCCCTCTTTAATTTAAATTTGATTGAGTAAAGGGGAAATTTGAGTCAGGGGTGCGTTATTCAAAGCGCTGATTTTTCTCTGACCAGCGCCTCAAACTGTAGTTATGAGCATTTTCTACCAGTAAAGCTAAGGATTGCACCCCTGAAAGCTTGGCGATCGCAGAGAGTCTTTGTAAGTAATTTCCTGTAAAATCAGTGTAAATGATTTTATTTCCATCAGAGAAAATTATAGTCCGGTCACGGCGTTGCTCTGGTTTTTCTCCCTGAATTTCAGGTGGCGTCTGATTCAAGGATGCTATTGCTTCTGGTGAGATAGTCAGTATTATTTCTGATTTAGCGTTATTTGTTAAATCAATCACTTGAACGGGCCAATCACCCAATTTTTCCTGCATCTGTTCAAAGCTAGGAATGTTACCAGTCGGAAGTTCACCGGATTTTTGTAAAGATTGCCACAGACTTGATAGCATTACCTTCACCCCTTGGGGATTTTGTTGATGCAGCTCTCGTAGAGTAATAGGAGATGGTTGCACCCATTCCAGTGCTGCATTGGTCAAAGCTAAAGACTTGGGTTGGAGAACATCGTTTTGATTATCTGGAATTTTTGGGCCAGCAGCTAATAGGCGCAAAACTTTACCCCGTAGTTGCACCGCTTTGATAGCGGCGATAGTAATTTTTTGTTCTCCATTTGGCAACCAGACTATAATCTGGATTTCCGGGTCAGAAGTGATTCCCAAAGTTTTCCAGAAAAATTTGGCCGCGTCAGTTTTCGGGGGGTTTAAATTCTCAAAGGGGAAATTTAGCCAGCGTTTTCCGTCATTAAATGCACTCACCTCCACCTGATACCAAACTTGGTTATCCGTAAGTTTCAAATCTGCTAGGGAATTTGGTTGCAGCCATTCGGTGTTGGTAACTTGAGTAATTGGTTGCACCGTACCAACAATCTGACTAGGGTGAGTAGAGGATATTTGCGATGTCCCCTCACCATTGAGTCTTGCCAACAAACTTTGAATATAGTCAAGATTCTCTTTTGTAATTTTTGGTTGCGCCTTTAACCAAGAATTAGCGTGTTTTTCTCCCCGCTGCACTGCTAAAATCAACGCGAACCAAGCTTGCACCTCTCGTCTATTTGGGTTCACCTGCAACGCCGCCACTGTGCGATTCCACAACCGTTTTTCATCAGCTTTGAGTAGAGTAGCAATTTCTTGGGCATTATGTGGCGACGCTTCAAATACCTGTAAAGCTTTCTCCCAGCGACCATCAATCAAATCTGCTAGCACTTCTTGACTAGGACTTGCCCAAATCTTCTGGGCTTGGGTTTTAGTAAGTTGAGAATGCAAGCGAATCAAATCCATTTGCGCTTGCGCTACTTCTGGTAAAACTCCTTTGCGCTGTTTCTTGACAAATTTTAACCATTCAAAGGCTGGTGTCCACAATCCACTACGAGCAATTGACAGGGCACTTTGGTATCCAAAATCCTTGAGGGCTGACGATTTGAGGCTAATCGCTTCCAATTGAATTGGTTTGAGGAATAACTTCAAAGGTTTGACTTGGTAAACCTGTAAGTGCGGTTCTAAACCTACTGTTTGATCGACAACTAACTCTTTTGTACCATCACCAGTTACCTGCTGCCATTTGGGCAATTGTCCATTAGGACTAATCCAAGACAACATTTGTAGTAAATTCGTGCGTTCTGGATTGTAGTATACGACGTAACCGTAGCGGATAGTACCAGTTCCTTGTTGGCGTTTACCGCGCAAGTCAAACCAAACGCCTGATGATGGTGTCTTACCTTCAAAGCGTTGCACTTCAGTTAAAGGTAGGGGAATACTGATATCCTGGGGTTCTGATGTTCCATCAAGCAAAGAAGAAATCAAAAAGGATTCATCTGGGCCAGTTATAGGTAATTGAGTTGCTAAATAGTAGTAATTTTCTGACTGAGATTTAAACTCTAACTCTTCTGAGCGCTCGTAAACCCTGAGTTCCACCAGTTCTTCACAATCATATTGACAATTAGCGCGTTGTTGAAAAACTGGTAGTAAAAATGAGGTTTTCACATCCTGATGTAAAGGTAGAGTTTCCCCAAATATTTGGTTTTTTTTACTCAAATCGAGTTGAATTTGTTTGAGAGTTTGGGGGCGTTCGTGCTTACCAAGGGGGATTTGTGCCCATGCAGGTAAAATTTTATTTAGCCAGCTTACCTCGTCTGGATTGAAGATGAAGAGAACACTAATCCAGGCAAAAGCCATAACTAGACTAGCACTACTTAAGATAATTGCGTAGGCGCAGCCCGTCGTAGACATCGCTAGTATTGACGACAACCAACTTCCTCGTTTTAGCTTTTTCTGGGGTTTTTTAACGACGCGTTTCATCGCACCAGCAGGAGGTTGATTTGGTTTAGAGGCTTTTGGCTTCAGCTTGCGTGAACGATTTGCCATAGATTCGGGATTAGAGAATTGAGGATTAGGGAGTGAGAAACTCTTTCCTAGTCCCCAGTCCCCATTCCCCAATACCCTGTTATACTCGCCCTTGCAAAAGTTGCCCAGAAGCATTAAGTCTAATTTGGAACAAAATCCGTAAATGTCCCCATGTGAACCCTAGACAATCGGGAATACACTCTTCACTTAAGTATGTGAGCAGAGTGTAAAAAATTGAAAGGTAGACTTATTAGCCGCAGTCATTGCCAAACCTGGATGCTCGCATGGTTACTAATTGCGGGAATAAATGGAGTTGCACAAAAAGCATTAGCACAAGAGTACATCAATCCAGAAACTACTCAGGAGATAGGAGTTAAGGGCGATAATATTATTCCCTCATCCCCTTCCCTCTCCCCAGAAGAACCGATGAACCAAGTTACATCGGTATCTCAACTCAAGGATGTACAACCCAACGATTGGGCATTCCAAGCCTTGCAGTCTTTGGTAGAACGTTATGGTTGTATAGCAGGCTATCCAGATAGCAACTATCGCGGTAATCGCGCCTTAACTCGATATGAATTTGCTGCGGGTATAAACGCTTGTTTAGATAGAGTCAACGAATTAATCGCTACAGCCACCAGCGATTTAGTCACTCGCGAAGATTTAGCAATATTACAAAAATTACAGTCAGAATTTGCTCCTGAATTAGTAACTTTGCGGGGTCGTGTCGATAATTTAGAAGCCAAAACTGCTGAAATTGAAGCCAACAAATTCTCAACAACAACTAAACTCAGTGGATTACTGATAGTTGGCATTCAAGGACGAACTAACAATCGTGGTGATGTTAATCCTAGAGATGGACAAAAAGATACAGATGATGCAGGGACAAATATTAATCTTATGTCTCTGGCGCAGTTGTATTTAACTAGTCAAATCACTCCCAGTAGTTACTTGTTTACAGGTCTTTTAGATGGTAAAGGAAAAACTACACCTAGATTTACCAATAGTGTTTCCCGGAATGATGTTTTACTTGGCTACGAATTTCCTACAGATAGCTTGATTGTAAGTGACCTAAATTTTCATTGGCTGGTGACAAATAAATTAGCAGTAATGGTAGGAACAGAAGGCGTAAGTATGCCAGCCGCTTTCCGAGGCCCCAATCGGGTAGAAAGTGCTGCAACAGGGCCATTATCTTATTTTGCCCAAAGAAACCCAATTTTAAATATGGGATATGGTCACGGTGGTATAGCTATTGATTGGCAATTTGCTAAACGCGCTAGTTTGCAGGCAATTTATACTAGTTATCAACCAGGGAATCCTGGTAAAGGTAGCGGTTTATTTGATGGAACCACCACTACAGGCGTGCAATTACTGCTGACACCAACCGATACTCTAGATTTAAGTTTATATTACGTTAATAATTACGCTTCAGATGGTTGTTTGCTAACTTTTGTTGGTGATGAATGCTTAACTACAGTTAATACCACTACCGGAAAATCAGCACCGCTACAAACTAACGCCGTGGGTGCAACTCTCACTTGGCAAATTTCTCCCCGTATTAGTGCAGGTGCGTGGGGTGGTTATACTAAATCTTATATTCCTGGGCAATCAGGAAGTGTAGAAACGACAAATTATATGGTATTTCTGAATTTCCCTGATTTACTTGCTAAAGGAAATTTAGGAGGAATTTATGTCGGTCAACCTCCTAAAATTACTAGTAGTGACTTACCTGTAGGAAATAATGTCCCTGACTTTATCAATACAGGTTTAGGACGTGCAGGTGGACAACCAGGTACAACCACTCAAATTGAGGCATTTTATCGTTTTCAGCTAACAGATAATATCAGTATTACACCAGGGATAATTCATCTTATCCAGCCTGGTAACACACAAGATAGTGACTCAGTTACTATCGGCATTCTGCGTAGTACTTTTAGTTTTTAGTTTTAGTTTTACATAGTAAAAAGATTCTGCGGCTTCCCACGGGATGCGTTGCAAGATAGCGCTCAGAACTTTGGGAGATGCAGAGATTGAACTGAGAATTCAACCCAATTTCACTTTTTTGTGTTGCTCCCATCTCATACCCATAACTCTTCTATTTAATGCACCATCTTCTATTTTGGCCCATTTTCATACAGAATTGGTATAAGTGGCATGAACGTTCTGTGAAACATGAGAGTTAAAATTTAAAAACGCAGAGGGGCGCTGAGGGAAGCGCAAAGGTTCGCAGAGAATTAACTCCTCTGCGTTCCTTTGCGTAAACCTTCTCTGCGAGACGCTTCTCTTTCAAAGACGCTAAAGCGAACGCGAATGCGTTCCTTTGCGTTAAAAAAAAAGGATATATTATGACGACAAAATTAGATGCTCTGATTAATTCTCTAGAAGGCATAGAAACTATTACCGACTCTACCCAAGTCGCAAAATTATCCCAGGATTATCACACTTTTAGCCCCGTGTTAGTGTCGAAACTAGAGGGAAAAGTTGGGGATATCGTAGTGCGTCCCGCAAATGAAGCAGAGGTTTTAAAAGTTGCAGCTGCCTGTGCAAAACATCGTATACCTGTAACTGTGCGAGGCGCGGGAACTGGGAATTATGGGCAATGTGTACCGTTGCACGGTGGCGTAATTTTAGATATGACGCGCTTGCAAGAGATTCTTTGGGTGAAACCGGGGGTGGCGCGGGTAGAAGCTGGGGTGAAGTTGGCAGCTTTGGATAAAAAAACACGAGAAATCGGCTGGGAAATTCGTATGGCACCCTCTACGTACCGCACAGCCACAATTGGGGGATTTATTGCTGGGGGAAGTGGGGGTATTGGCTCGATTCAATATGGGTTACTAGGCGATCGCGGTAATATCTTAGCATTGCGAGTGATCACTGTAGAAGATGAACCCCGTGCGATCGCATTACGCGGCGATGATGTCCAAAAGGTAAATCATGCTTGGGGAATTAATGGGATTATCACTGAAGTCGAAATTCCTTTAGGGCCAGCTTATCCTTGGGCAGAAGTCATTGTCACCTTTGACAACTTTATGGCAGCAGCAAAGTTTGGTCAGGCTCTTGGCAATGCTGATGGCATGATTAAGAAGTTGATTTCTGTCTTTGCATCCCCAATTTCCCAATATTTTCACGCAGTACAAGAGTATATTCCTGAAGGAACTCACTCAGTATTTTTGATAATTTCTGAACCGAGTTTGGAATTCTTACCGGCTTTGGTGCAGCAATACGGCGGCCAGATTACATATAAAAAATCAGCGGAGGAAGCAGCCAAAGGTACGCATTTAGCAGAATTTAGCTGGAACCACACTACCTTACTTGCCCGGAGTGTAGATAGTGGTATTACATACTTACAAAGTCTCTTTCCTAGCGATGCCTCCGGCGGGCTGCGCTTACGCAGTTTGCAACTAGTAGAGCAGATGTATAATTATTTCGGCGATGAGGTAATGATGCATTTAGAATTTTTTCGGGTGAATGGTGTCGTAGTTCCTGGTGCATTGCAACTTGTGCGCTACACCACAGAAGAACGCCTCAATGAAATTATCCGCTATCACGAAGAACAGGGTGTGAGTATTGCCAATCCTCATACATATATTATTGAGGACGGCGGCAGAAAAGTTATCGCTCCTGAACAGTTAAAATTTAAAGAAATAGTCGATCCTTATGGGTTGATGAACCCCGGTAAAAGCAAAGTTCTTCAATTCCAAATTCAAAATTAGCAAACTACAGAAACACGTATCAGAAATTTCTCTGTATATTTGTGTAACCTACCTCCAAAAAGCTAGTTGCTGGGCGTTTATAATTTGTGGTTTGATTTTAACAGCCGTGGGGATAACCCAAAATCCAACATTCCAATAATCGCCCATGATTGAAATTGACGGTTCCTACGGAGAGGGAGGCGGACAAGTTCTTCGCACTTCCTTAAGCCTAGCCGCCATTACCGGCGAACCCATACGAATTACAGGCATTCGCGCTGGACGCAAAAAGCCAGGATTAGCAGCACAACATTTAACAGCAGTTCGGGCGGCGGCGAGAATTTGTAATGCCCAACTACGGGGTGATGCTTTGGGTTCAATGCTGCTCGAATTCATCCCAGGTAGTGCTGTGCAAGCGGGAATTTACACCTTTGATGTTAGTAAAGCACAACAAGGTGGTTCTGCGGGTGCGATCGCTCTAGTTTTACAGACAATTCTCTTACCTTTGGCACTAGCATCTGGCAATTCTTTGGTGACACTAAAGGGTGGAACTCATGTAAACTTTAGCCCCACAGCGACGTACATTGAGCAAGTTTATCTGCCTATACTGCAACGCATGGGTGTAGAAGCCCAAGTCAAGTTAGGCGCTTGGGGATGGTATCCCCAAGGTGGGGGAGAGGTAGAGTTACAGGTAGATGGCGGTGGTAAACTCGGTGGGATCGACTTGTTGGAACGGGGTGATTTACAACAGGTGCGGGGACTAGCAGTGGTGACAGAATTGCCTTCCCATATTCCGCAACGGATGGCAAATCGTGCGGAGAATTTGTTACGGGAGGCTCATTTAAAGGTTACTGTACAGACCTTACGAGAAAGAGGTGTAGCACCTGGGGCGGGTATTTTCCTCACTGCTGAGTATCAGAATAGCTTAACAGGATTTGGTGGATTTGGGCGTTTGCGGTTGTCGGCGGAAACAGTTGCAGAGATTGCTTGTCAGCAACTGCTTGAGTTTCATTACACCGGCGCACCTGTGGATGAACATTTAGCAGATCAGTTATTATTGCCAGCCGCTTTAGCTTCACAAGAAAGTCAGTATCGAGTGGCTGAAGTGAGTAGGCATTTGACGACGAATGCAGCAGTTATTGAACAGTTTGGGTTGGCACAAATAACAGTAGATGAAGCTGAGAAAATAGTGTCAGTAAAGAGTTTGACTAGATAAAATAAGTGTTTATTAGTGCTTTCTGATCGAGTATCATTGCGATCGCATTTGCGGATTATCGAGTATGCCAAATGTGCCACCATTGCCTTTTCGGTAACAACAGATAGGGCGATCATCCACGGCGTTATGGTGGCAGGATTACGATTCCATCATGCAGGAAGAACTATGATCGAGCTACTTTGTTTGTTAGAGAGAGCGATCGCGCCTCGGTTAAAATGGCTTTGATGAGAGATGTGCGTATGCAATAGTTTTGTGTGTTAGAGCGATCGCAGTTGTTGGGTGAAGAAGTTGCGATAGCCGAACGCGAACAGCGTCTCGCAGAGAAGGCTTAAGCTTTGCTTATCGCTCTCTGGTTTACAGCATCATAGACATTTCACCGATAATTGAAAAGGTGCGTTAGCCGACAATACGAGGCGATCGCTATAAAGTTGTTATTTCCCTAATTGCCGTAGATTTCCTAACTTTTATGTGCTTCAACTAGCAGCAAACTCAGTAAATTTTCGTTTGTATGGGGCTTTAAAAGCCAAAACTATATCTTGTTTAGGAACTCCAGCTTCTACTAATTCATTAGCCACTCCAATTTCCGTTCCATCGCGTTCGATCCAAATTTTGCCATCTTTAATTTCTACATAAATAATACAACCAAATATTCGCGTTAGCTCTTGCCAACCAATGTTCATAACTTGATAGCGATCGCGTTCAGTATCAAATAACAATTTGACTTCTGTCTGACTATTTGAGCGATTTTTGGCATGACTTTCCAAAATTTTTTGGACTATTTCTTGATAATTTAGTCTCTCCATATAACAATCTCCTCTTGCTCTGGATTAAAAATTAGTAATTTTAGTTGATATTCAGCAATTATTCTTTGAATAAACTTCCGACTAAAAAACTCATTATAAACATCTACCGGAACAGCTAAATACAAAATCCGATCAGGTTCAGTCAACCTCAATGCTGAACGGTAGTTGAGACATTGACCAAGAGCTAGGTGAAATTCAGTTACGTCTGAGGCTCCTAAAAAGGATTTTATCTCTACTGCTATTTTTTTACCAGTTTTTTCAGCAGCTAAAATTCTCTCTGCTGTTAAGTCTATGTAAAAATCAATATCCTCAACTTGAATAAATAGATGCTCGTCAGTAATTGTCCATTTATCTTTTTCGAGGGCTGTTTTAACTATATTATGAAATATATCTTTAGCTGGCATACATATATTAAATTTATTTAACCACTACTCATACCATAAAGCGATCGCCTTCCACAAATCAGAAAAGCGATCGCTGAGGAATATTTAGGACTTGGTTTTATCCAAGTCTAGTTTTGAAATGCTTATTTTATGAACAGAGTTTTTGTATTTGCGTACTCAAATAAATTTAGTAACTATTTTATCTTTTTCGGTCTGATTTTATACTTAATTATTTACCTACCTAAATTTGAAATGATGATGTATCAAAAAAATGTCTTACATCAGGTCATGTAAATTGATTTTTACTGCTTGTGAGAAATGCGGGTGGCTAACCTAAGCGTTTTTTTCTCACTTGTGAGAAATTCGGGAAGTGAGGTGAAAGATTAGGGAAGTGGTAGGCAGGGGAGCATTTGCAATTAAAGTCGTAAAGCTGCATTGATGCAACAATAAGCAACTGACAAATTTACAAGGCGACTGCAAGTAAGGTTGAGACTAAGTTCAGACGTTCCTAATACTTAATACTTACTTAATATAATTAGACAGCATTGCAGTAGCTGTTAGAAAACATGGTAATAAATTTATTAGGGACAGATATAGAATTGGAACAAAACCATGATTGATGAACAAGAAATAGAAAAATTGTGGCAAGCTTTCAAAGTATTAGACGTAGACGGCAACGGAGCGATCTCAACCGAGGAACTAGGGGAGGTAATGCGATCGCTAGGGCAAAATCCCACGGAAGCGGGGCTGCGTGACTTGATTAAGGAGATTGATGTTGACTTGTCAGGCACTATTGACTTTGAAGAATTTAAAACATTGATGATCGCGAAAGTAGGCGATCGCCAAAGTCGCCTTAAGTTAGCCTTCAGTGCCTTTGATGAGGACGGTAGCGGTGAAATTACTACCGTTGAACTGCGGACAGTGATGACTCAGTTTGGGCTGACAGACGCTGAATTGAAAGAGATGTTGCAGGAAGTAGATCATGATGGCGATGGCTCAATTGACTTTGAAGAATTCTGTCAGCTAGTACCGGAGGAGTCAGAGAGCAAAACTGGTTATCAAGACTCACCGATTTCCCTTAACAGTTCGCTCAAAACAGTTGCTACTTCCAATGAGGCCGCAGCAGCTAGCACCCAATCGACGCCAGAAGCAACGACTCCAGAGTTGGCACAGTTAAGAGAACAGTTAGCACAACACCCAAACTCACCGAATCAGAAAAAAAGCGGTACGTCTCCCTTACAAATGCAGATTGGTTTGTTTCGTTTGATTCAAGGAGCAGCCTACCGCAGTTTCCGTGAGAGTTTCTCTGCAAATCACGAAACTCACTTGCGGGTGAAAAACTTGCCATACAGAATTACTGATTTTGTGGAGTTTGTCAAACAAGCGATCGCACTTTACAAAGCATTAGGTATAGTATCCGAGGATTGCTACCCCGTCCTGGATGCAGTGGTTGAATCAATTGCCGATGAATATGCCCGATTGCAGGAGCGGATCAAAAACTGGCAAACAGTAGCAAAGACACCAGAAATGTTGGCAGAACAGCAAGCGATTTTAGAGGCGCGGAGTAAATTTGCCAATGTCAAAGAAAAGTTTGCAGCTGGAGTCGAGTTTGCAATTACGATTAAAAAGAAAAGTCTCAGCTTGGGTGACATCGTAGAAGGTGTGCTGGCGATTAACGAACTCAATCGTCTCCGGGGAATAGAACTGAACGAAGAAATGGCTCCACCCCCAACTAAATCTCAGGCAAATCCAAAAGACTATTTGCATAAGTGGAACCGCGTCATTCTCTCTCAGGCAACTGAGGAAATAGATGGTGCAATCATGCCAGTAGCATACTGGTATGAAGACTTCATGCCGAAGTTGTTGGCGGCATTTAGTGTTTCTACCACAGCAGATATCCAAAACAACACTGTACCCAATGAGGCGGCTTTGGATGAGTGGTATCAGTGTACAAAAAACTCAGGAGAATTTAACCGCTACGGGGCGGATGTTGCAGAAAATTTTCCCCGTTGCACTCCCAAACAGAAATTGATCCTCAAACAAGCATGGCGGTTAACGCATCACTACCTAAATGGAGTGCAGAAACGCCGCGAACGCCTAGAATTTGGACGAGAATCAGGTGCGTTATCGCAGTATGTAGCATTCATTGATGTCTATCTAGATCGGACTGAGGTGAAGGATTCCCAAATGCGAGTCAGCTTCCCCTACTACATTGGCCCGGCAGTGTGGCGCTTTTTCCATACCACAGCTGAGATTGTGTCTACCAAGACACCAGAACAGCAAAAAGCCGCAGTCGCAATCTTCAAAGATTTCTTCCAACTGTTTGCCACAATGTACCCCTGTCCTTACTGCCGACACCACCTGAATATGTACGTTGTCCAAAATAAGGAAGTGGATATGTATCCTGTAGAATACCTGGTGCTTGGGCGCGATCCTAACCTGACTGACTTTGAGGTGTCACTAGAGGCAAAATTATCCACCGTTGTAGATGGTTCCTCCCTGCGGTTATTCTTCTGGAAACTGCATAACACCGTTTCTTCTTCCATTGCGCGATCGGAAGAATGGTATCACAAGGATGAGAAAGCGTTCTACACTACCCGTTTTTGGCCCAGCCTTGACTCTGAATTAGCAAGAGCCAATGCACTCAAATACACCAGCATAGAAACTGCTCGTATCTACAACATCTACGGAATTCTCAAACCATTGGCACGGCTGACAGGGGTAAAAGCAGAATTACCAAAGCTGCTGGAGAAGGGCGATGCGAATAATCTTAAAGAAGCGTGTATAGTTGCACAGAACCACATCAAGGATTTAGAGGAAGCTGTCATTATCGGGCAGTTTCTCCAAGAGACATACTACTTTGAGCCTAGCCTTGTGGATAAACCTCCACTCTTCACCCCTGAAGAAGAAGAGTTTGCCCGAACTGGTATGTTTACAGAAACGATTTAAATACTTATAGGACTTACGCACTGTATAAATTAATCATGGTAGGTATTCACGAAAATAGATCGTTTTTGTCAACTTAACGCTAAACCCGCTTGGTGACAACGTTTTGCCCTCACCCCCAGCCCCTCTCCCTTGGGAGAGGGGAGCTAGACATTCAATTCCCCTTCTCCCTTGGGAGAAGGGGTTAGGGGATGCTTTCAAGGGTAGGTTTTTCAGAATCTCAAAAATAGTTGAGAAAATTCTCAATTGTTTAACGTGGTTTAGTCGTTTCAGGATTTAAGTATCGGCTGAAATGGTCAAAAAATGACCAAATACAAAATACCTACCTTTGAAAGGTTAGGGGATGAGGGCGTGAGGGATTTGCAAAATGCCTGTCCGATATAGTTTTCGGCTTAAGTTGACACCAATGAGCATTGCTGTGCCCTTACGACAGATGTGGTTTTTCAAGCCCTTCATACTTTGTATTTTGCGTCAATGCGTAAGTCCTAACTTAGGAATGCTTTAATTCCCCTCCTTCAAAGTTTCGTCGGCAGGGGAATTTTAGCGCAACCCATTAAAACCCGTTTGCTTGAGCTACATCGCCGTTGCAACATTAAATGAGAATCGCCCTTGGTAGCTTGAAATATCGATGATATAAAGGAGACAATAAAAATAGCCAAAGTAGAAACTTGCCCCAAAAAGGCAATTTCAATGCTTTGAAAAGTCACAGCATTGGCATCTCACGCTGTATGTACCTTTAAATATCCTCTAAAATGACTGTTTAAAAGCGTCAAGGTCTAGTTTATAGAGGATTTTTTCTAAAAGACAACCACCGATGTAACCTGTAACCGACACATGACCAATCGAGAGGAATTAATGAAGAACGAGTCAACGTTAGCAAGCAACGCCGACGTAAATTTCCTTATCGGTGGGGGTGAAATGGGTGCTAGGATGCGAGAACAGGATTGGGCAAAAACGTCCCTTGGCCCAACACAGCACTGGCCACAGAGTTTGAAGACTGCCGTGCGAATTATGCTAACTTCCCGTCAACCCATGTTTGTTTGGTGGGGCGAGGAACTGATTAACCTTTACAATGACGCTTATAAAACTATTATTGGCGGCAAACATCCAGAAGCATTTGGACAGCCAGCTTCATACGTGTGGCGGGAAATATGGGATCAGGTTGGGCCTCGCGCCGAATCAGCGATGCTAAAGAATGAGGGTACTTACGACGAAGCGCTGCTGCTAATTATGGAGCGCAATGGCTACCCAGAAGAAACCTATTATACTTTTTCATATAGCCCGGTTCCTAATGACCAAGGCGACACAGGCGGGATCATCTGCGCTAACACAGAGGACACGCAGCGGATTATTAGTGAGCGTCAGTTGGCACTTTTGCGCGAACTAGCGGCGAGGACGGCAGACGCGCGGACATTCGATGAAGCCTGTACATTGAGTGTGAGTTGTCTGGAGAGCAACCCTTACGATCTCCCTTTTGCAATGATTTATTTGGTCGATCCCGATAAGCAGGAAGTTTTTCTGGCTGGAACTTGCCGCATTGGGCAAAACCACGTAGCAGTTCCAGAAACAGTGGCTCTCGATGCTGATGGGGTTTGGCCCTTTGCAGAAGTGATTAAAACGCATCAGGCAAAATTAATTTCTGATTTGGAAGTGTCTTTTAGTAGTCTACCCTGTGGTGTTTGGCAGCGATCGCCCCACCAAGCGATCGCAGTACCTATTGCCGCATCTGGTCAAACTGGAAAAGCTGGTATATTAATCGCTGGTTTGAACCCCTTCAGGCTATTCGACGACAATTATAAAGGATTCATTGATTTAGTTGCGGCTCAAATTGCAGCCAGCATTGCTAACGCCCAGGCTTACGAGGAAGAACGCAAACGTGCTGAAGCCTTGACAGAAATCGATCGCGCCAAAACCGTTTTTTTCAGCAACGTCAGCCACGAGTTCCGTACCCCACTTACCCTAATGTTGGGGCCATTAGAGGACACCTTAACCACTTGTGCTACTCTGCTTCCAGCCAAAGAGCGAGAGCAGCTAGAAATGGTGCAACGCAACGGACTTCGACTGCTGAAACTGGTCAACAGCTTGCTAGACTTTTCACGCATTGAAGCCGGAAGGGTTCAAGCTTCTTATGAACCCACCAACCTTGCCACCTTCACCGCAGAACTAGCTAGTGTATTTCGTTCCGCAGTAGAACGGGCAGGGATGCAGTTATCAGTTAATTGTCCTTCCCTGCCAGCACCAGTGTATGTAGATCGGGAGATGTGGGAAAAAATTGTTCTTAACCTGCTCTCGAATGCCTTCAAGTTCACGATGGCTGGAGAAATTGCGGTCAGTTTGCAGTGGTCAAATGACCATATTGAGTTTGCAGTCAAAGACACAGGAATCGGTATTCCAAGCGCAGAAATCCCCCACCTTTTTGAACGATTCCACCGCGTCAAAGGGGCGCAAGGACGAACTTTTGAAGGGTCAGGAATTGGATTATCACTGGTGCAAGAATTGGTGCAAATGCATGGTGGAACAGTTGATGTTACCAGTCTTCTCGGAGTAGGCAGTTGCTTTACTGTGTCAATTCCCACAGGATATGCTCATTTGCCTCCAGACCGGATTAGTGCCCCGCGAACTTTAGCTTCAACCGCATTAGGTGCAACACCTTATTTAGAAGAAGCCCTGCGGTGGCTACCGGAAGAAGAGAGCAGGGGAAGCAGGGGGAGAAGAGAAGCAGGGGGAGAAAAAATAGTTCAAGAAGACTACACATCATATATAGATTCTTCCCCTGCCTCCCCTGCCCCCCTGCCCCTCCGCTCCTCTGCTCTCTCTGCCCGAATTCTCCTCGCTGACGACAACGCAGATATGCGTGATTATGTCAATCGGCTATTAAGTCAGCAATATGAAGTGGAAGCAGTGCCAGACGGTTTAACTGCTTTGGAGTCTGCTCGTGGACGTGTCCCTGATTTGGTACTGACAGATGTGATGATGCCTGGATTAGATGGCTTTGGACTGCTGCAAGCATTACGAGCCGATCCGCTGACGCAAAAAGTTCCCATCATTCTGTTGTCGGCACGGGCGGGAGAAGAGGCACGGGTGGAAGGGTTAGAGGCGGGAGCCGATGATTATCTGATTAAACCCTTCTCTGCCCGTGAATTGTTGGCGCGGGTAGAAGCAGCCCTAAAAATGGCTCGTCTCCGCCAAGAGGCAATGGAACGCGAACAAGGGCTGCGAATTGAAGCTGAGGTGGCGAAAGAACACTTAGAGACTGTCCTAGCTGGCATTCAAGACCAGTTCTTTGTATTGGATCGAGAGTGGCGTTATACCTTTGTTAATGAACAGGTAGCAAATGTTGTTGGCATCCCAAAAGAAGAGTTGCTAGGTAAGATCGTTTGGGAAGTTTTTCCCGATATGGTTCAAAGCGAGTTTGATACCGAGGTTCATCGAGCGATCGCCCAAAACACTGTTGTTCAGTTTGAATACTTTTATGCGCCTTGGCAGCGCTGGTTTGAGAACCGCGTCTACCCCTTTGCAGAGGGAGTCAGCATTTTTGTTACAGAAATTAGCGATCGCAAACAAGCAGAAAAAGCACTTCGGGAAAGCGAAGAAAAGTTCCGCAACATGGCTGATAATGCCCCCTTCATGGTTTGGGTGACAGATACCAATAGCTACTGCACCTATCTCAGTCAAAGCTGGTACGATTTTACAGGTCAGACCGAGGAAATGGGTCTGGGATTTGGCTGGTTAAATGCTGTGCATCCAGAAGACTATAATGACGCCAGGAATGTTTTTCTGGAAGCTACTAGCAGTTACTCGGCTTTTCGTATGGAGTACCGCTTGCAGCGTAAAGACGGCAAATATCGCTCTTGCATTGATGCCGCTAATCCGTGGTTTGGAGTGGACGGTCAGTTTAAAGGTTACATCGGCTCAGTCATTGACATTACCGAACGTAAAGTTGCAGAAGCCGAACGCGATCGCCTCCTAGAACTTGAGCAAGCTGCCAGAACTGAAGCCGAAAGAGCCAACCGGATTAAAGATGAGTTTCTGGCGGTACTTTCCCATGAATTGCGATCGCCTCTGAATCCGATTCTTGGTTGGGCGAGACTCTTGCAGACTCGTGAGTTTGACGCAGCAGGATTGAAGAAAGCGATCGCAACTATCGAGCGGAATGCTCAATTACAAGCTCAATTAATTGAAGATTTGCTCGATGTCTCTCGAATCTTACAAGGCAAGCTCAACCTGAAGATGTTACCTGTCAACCTAGTATTTGTGATTGAGGCGGGATTGGAAACAGTCCGTTTGGCAGCAGAAGCTAAAAATATTCAAATTCAGACGATGCTAGATGCTTCTTTTGGGCAAGTTTTGGGTGATTCTAGTCGTTTACAACAAGTTATTTGGAATCTCTTATCGAATGCCGTTAAATTCACTCCTGAAGGAGGAAAAATTGATATTCAACTAGAGTGCGTTGACGCTCAAGCTCAAATTACCGTCAGCGACACAGGTAAGGGAATCAGCCCTGACTTTCTACCTTATGTGTTTGAATATTTTCGTCAGGCTGATGGCACGACAACCCGAAAATTTGGTGGATTGGGGTTAGGGTTAGCAATTGTGCGTCATTTGATCGAATTACATGGCGGTACGATTCAGGCAGAAAGTTTAGGTGAAGGGCAAGGAGCTATTTTTCGAGTTAGGCTACCACTAATTAAAAAAGATTTAACCCCAAAACAAGATATAAATGTTGCTACATTAAATCCTTCTCCTTTTCCTGAAATCCTGGCAGGCATCCAAATCTTAGTTGTAGATGATGACAATGATACCCGTGACTTCCACACATTTGTACTAGAACAGGCTGGAGCAATGGTGACAGCAGTGACATCAGCAAAAGAAGCATTACAAATTTTGGCAAAGTCAGAACCAGATATGCTACTCAGTGATATTGGGATGCCAGAGATGGATGGCTATATGCTAATGCGCCAAGTTAAAGCATTGCAGGCAAACCAAGCCAAACGAATTCCGGCGATCGCTTTAACTGCTTATGCCGGAGAAATCAATCAGCAACAAGCACTTGAAGCAGGGTTTCAAAAGCATCTGTCCAAACCCGTCGAACCAGATGAGTTAGTCAAGGCAATTGCAACTCTAATTGGTAGAAGTGGGCACGTCTAAGTACAGGGAGCCAATTTCAAAGTCCCTCTTCCAACATTGCTACCATCTATACACAAGTCTGAAATAGCTGAAAAACCCAAGGTTTTACCCCACCCTAACCCTCCCCTTATAAAGGGGAGGGAACTAGATTTCTTGTTTCCCTCCTTTATAAGGGGGGATTAAGGGGGGTAATTCGACTTGTGTGTACACTGTAGTTCCCAACATTGGGAGAGGGATTTAGAGTGAAAGCTCATTTATTCATGGCTAAACTTATTAAATTGTTTCAAATATTTTGTTATTTATTGAGCTAGATTCATTCTTCAAAAAGATATATTTACTCTGAATTAATCTAGCTAAAAGCTGTTACTAATCTGGCTAATTTTATACTAATTCAATTAATAATTGCAACACATCCTTGGCTAAAGACGCGATGAATCGCGTCTCTACAAATGGTCTATTTGTCGCATTCTTTTTTCAAATTTGTATTCCCTTTATTTTGTAACTTAAATTGTTAATATAACTCTTAACTTTTTTGCTTGATTACACAATATACATCGGAAATTACTTGGGCTTTTAGTATAAATTTTGGTATGTGTTTCTGAGTCACTTACTCAGCTAAATTATTTAGTTTACTTAACTCATCAAATCTTCATGTATTTGAAGTATATTTTATCTTTTACACTAAAAATAGTGGGAATAATAGAATAAATCGGATTGAGCAAATTCAAACTATTTAGCTATGAGCCAAATATGTCCTATCTCCAAAACCTGTGCTTGTCGCAATGTCGCACGCTGCCGGAATAAGGAGGCAGGTAGGCTCTTTCTCTGGTTTCCCGTTTCACATACCCTGATAAAAGTCACCTCCTACCTACAGCAGTTTTCCCTTAAGTATGAACTGATGCACGAGCGACCAGGTTTAAGTTTAGACTGTAAACCCGGACAGTCCCTAGAAATTGCTCGTAACCTAGCCAAACTACTTGCACCAAGAGAATTAAAAGAGACGCAAGTCCTTTTCATGCAAGGTACTTTCCAACCTCAACTCCATGATTTTAGTGACATAGCCTCATTACAACGCTTCATTAAGTTGAACCAATCCGACTGGCTGGTTGATATGCTGGCAACGGAACGATTCACTAGTTACTTTCAACCAATTGTCTCAATTAACGATACATCACAGATTTTTGGATATGAATCGCTCTTGCGGGGACTGGATGAAGAAGGCAATTTAGTGCTACCAACACCAATTTTGGAGTTAGCAACCGAAGCCGGACTTCTACCACAACTAGACCAAGTTGCTCGACTCAGCGCAATCACTCAATTCAGCCGCTATCAAGTAAGTGGGCACATCTTCATCAATTTTGCACCAACATCACTTTATGACCCAGCTTTTTGCCTACGTAGTACAGTAGAGGCAATTGATACTGCTGGAATTTCTCACGATCGCGTTGTTTTTGAAGTTGTAGAGTCAGACAATCCTCAAGATTTAGCCCACCTTAAGGCAGTGCTGCAATACTACCGAGATGCCGGGTTTTTAGTCGCTCTTGATGACCTTGGTTCTGGCTATTCCAGCCTAAACTTGCTGCATCAGTTACGTCCAGACTTGATCAAGCTGGATATGGAGTTAATTCGAAATGTACATCAAGACCTTTACAAAGCTTCGATTACCGAGAAGCTTCTAGAGATTACTCAAAAGTTAAACATTCAAACCGTTGCTGAAGGAATTGAGTGCATTGAGGAATTGAACTGGCTGCGAGAACGAGGTGCAAATTTTGCTCAAGGCTATTTGATTGCTAAACCCAGTGCAGCGCCTGTCACTACAACCCCTTACTTTGAGCAAATCTTGTTAACTATAGCATCAGCAAATTCTCAGGTAGTTGAGCAGGTTCAACACCAAAGCGAGTCTGAGCGAATTGTTGCGGCTGTAACGCAGCGCATTCGCCAATCGTTGGAGTTAGACGAAATTTTGCAAACCACAGCAGCCGAAGTGCGACAACTCTTTGAGGTAGACCGAGTGCTGATTTACCAGTTTGAGCCAGACTGGAGTGGGTTAGTCGCTGTAGAATCCTTAGCAGAAGGGTGTATGTCGATTTTGGGATTTCACGTCATGGATACGTGCTTTAAATCCACGCGTGCAGCTTACTTCCAAGAAGGTAACACCAGAGCGATCGCAGACATTGAAACTGCGAGACTATCGCAGTGTCATATTGACCTCCTTAGAAGTCTGCAAATCCGGGCAAACCTTGTCGTACCAATTTTGCAGCAAGGGTGTTTGTGGGGATTATTGATTGCTCACCAATGCCGTCAGCCCAGACAATGGCAGCAATCAGAGATTAACTTGTTTAACCAGTTAGCAGGTCAAGCTGCGATCGCTATTCAGCAATCAGAACTTTACCATCAATTACAACAAGCAAACCAGGAATTACAACGCCTTGCCTGTTCCGATGGTCTAACCCAAGTGGGAAATCGACGCTGCTTTGATGACACGTTAAACACGCAGTGGCAATGGTTGGCACGAGAGCAAAGTTCGCTATCTTTGATTTTGTGTGATGTCGATTACTTTAAGCTTTACAACGATACGCATGGACATCTGGCAGGAGATGATGCACTCAGACAGGTTGCTAAGGCAATCTCTCAGACAGTTAAACACCCCGCTGATTTAGTGGCTCGTTATGGTGGAGAAGAGTTTGCAGTCATTTTGCCGAATACTGATATCGAAGGGGCTATTGCAGTTGCAAAAGATATTCAGACCAATGTTAGTGCATTACAAATGCCTCATCCCCATTCTCAGATCAGTAAATTCATTACCCTAAGTCTTGGTGTGGCAACCATCACTCCTGATAGCCAACTATCTCCTGCAACCTTAATTGCTGCTGCTGACCAAGGACTCTACCAGGCAAAAGCACAAGGGAGAAATTGTGTGGTGCAGATGGATTGTGAGAATGCTGATGCTAAATAACTGGACTTTAGACTAAAAAGCAGAAAATGACTCAGGGAAGCTGAGTTGAAAACAAGCAAAGCCAAAAAATTCAAAAATCAGAAATCAAGCA
>NZ_JBALEO010000017.1:0-29864 GCF_036918015.1 Nostoc sp. | reverse complement strand
GACCGAAGGGTTAAATATGCTGTTTTCAAAGTTGTAAAACGCAACCTTGGGCTTTAATTAAATCCGCAGCCCACAGAGTTACATCTTTTACAACTTCTGATGGTTGAGTTTGAGCAAATACTTTGTAGCGGTTAACATAGTTCCACCAACCGAAGTAATCGTTAAAAGTGCTAATTGTGATTTGAATCATAAAATGAACTTTTAGCTCAAGATATGCTTCAAAAAGAGTTAACCATTTTATGCTTCAGAAATCAGCGTCAAAGTAGGCATCACCGTGGTCGGGTAGCAGGACTATATCGCTATAATCCCGCCCCCTCAGAACCGGACTTGCGCCTTGCAACGCATCCGGCTCAAGCAAGTCATAAACTACAAATTGTTCCAGAATGTATTTGCTGATGGCAGTACAAGTGTACGAGTTGTAGGTTGCCGTAATTATCACCACCACCCTGAGATTTTGGCTTTTTATGATGAAGATGTAACTCTTCATCATTTAATAGCGATTCCCCGCAGACAGGACAGACATATTGTTGCCTTTGGGCTATCTTCTGCCTACTTTTGATTAATTCGGATTTAGTTTTAGCTTCTTGCCTTTTAATCCAGTAGTCTCTTAATTTGGGGTCATCTGGTGATGATTTACCTTTAACAAGAATGTGCCTTTTAATCTTGAAGCAAGTAAATTTCAACATATAGGCTCCGGTTTTTTTATTACCGAAAACCCATCGGTCAAATGGTCTATCAAGATTTAGATTTCCCCAGTATTTAGCCTTACGCCAGCTATCAGATTTATTGCGATGAGTGCGTTTGGCATACATTTTCTGTTTCTCATATAACCAGTGGTCAAGAGAATTGAAAATTTTGGAGGCTACTCCAATTCGGAAGTAATTCGCTTGTCCCCGAATAATCGGATTAAGCTTTTTAATGACTGCATCTACTGACTTCCCTTTACAGTTAAGCCATTCGGAACGCAGTTTACTCCGAATATTTAGCACAGACTTTTTGCTAGGTTTAATTAACAGCTTCCATCCAGTTTTTGTGGTTTGGTCTTTGTAGTGTCTTATATTGAAACCCAAAAAGTCAAACCCTTCTGTAAGATGCGATATTTTGGTTTTCTCCTGGGAGAGGGTAAGCCCCCTGACTTGCATCCAATCATTAAGGATTTGAACAACATTTTCTGCATCTTCAAGTGTTTCACAGAACACTACAAAATCATCGGCGTATCTCACCAAGGCTCTTGCTGCACGTAGTTCTCCGTCCAAGTTATATTTAACTCCCAAGGCTTCTTCCATACCGTGCAAAGCTATATTTGCTAACAACGGACTGACAACAGACCCTTGCGGTGTACCAGCATCTGTAGGATGCCATGAACCCGCTTCCATATATCCTGCTAGTAGCCATTGTTTAATTAATTCATGGGCTGGAAAGCCTGTTAATCGCTCTAACAGAAAATTATGTGAGATGTTGTCAAAACATCCTTGAATGTCTGCATCTACCACCCATTTCTTCCGTTTATTCGGACGGGCGAGGTTATAGATACTTTCAATAGCATCATGGGGGCTACGTCCTGGTCGGAAACCGTAACTTGACCTTTCAAAAATTGCTTCCCATTCGGGTTCTAAGGCATTTTTAACCATTGCCTGGATGGTACGATCTTGTATTACTGGAATTCCTAAAGGTCGTTTCTTTCCATTAGCTTTTGGGATGTAAATTCGTCGTGCTGGTGATGATTTCCAGGGAGAATAATCAGTTAATTTATCTACTAACTGACCCCTGGCTGTAGCAGTTTTTACTACTACTTTATCTATTCCTGGTGTGTTTCGACCTCTGTTATACTGCGTCACTTTTCTAACGCTAACTAGGCGATTAGAATAGCTGCGTAGCATCAGTTTCTGGAGAGAGCGCACCTTTTTCAGTTTGCCCTCAGTTTTTGCCCTAAAGATTCGCTGTCTCAAATTCCGAACAATCCGATTGGCTTTGCGCCAATTAACACAATTCCAATCAGTCTGTCCCTTGGTTCGGTTTACAGTTGCCTGCATCTAACTTACACCTCGGTTTGAAATCATTACAACGGATATTGGTTGACTCACCTGCTTCCCGTCAGCACCCTTTCAGGTTAGACATCTGTCCTATCCACCGGGTTATGGATTCCCCAAGCCTTTCGACTGGTGGCTTTCGCTTTTGGAAGCATCCTTGACCCACTGAAGAATTCGGCTTCCCTTACGAGTTGCTTACTGGGTATAATCCCAGACTCCATTGGGGTTACTACGTTACGCACGGATGAGATTTGATTGGGGTAGGGTGTCCTCTCTACACGCCTTGTGTTTGGTGTCCCAGTTCAACTTGTATTGAGGAGTTGAACCTTGACTGAATAATTTTGGGATATTCAGTGCTTTACTCGTATCACCGTGCCAGCCTTTTCGATGACCTTTTCTTACGATGCCTCAACAAGGATTCATTTACATTCACCCATCCAATCTTTCCTTTGCCCGGTTACATTTTTAGGCTAAATGCTTCCTTGGGCTTTACTTTCCGCTTCATACACCGCCGTTACCAGTGGTGCATGGGAAGGTTAGGAACAGTCTTGGACACCAGACTGGAGGAATCGGTTCCTCACTCATCTTTTGGAAGCTATATATATAGGGGCTTCCAGCCCTTCGTGCGCCATCGTGTCGCACCCAAAACGGGAAAATTGTACGCTTTGGCTAAAAGCCTTCCCCCATAAGCATCTTAGCCACCCATTTTTCAATAACACCCGTAAGTGAGATTGAGCCTCCTATAGGTGTAATTTGGCGTAGATACGTAGATACAGCGAAACTTTCAGCAGAGGCAAGATAGGCTGAAAGTACTGCTGTCAATCACTTTCAGGCTATAAAATTCTCAAAAATACTAGTATTAGTATTTTTAGACACATTTACCCTGTCTCAATTGGCAACCTGACATTGAGATCCAGACGAAAAGTACCATAAGGATTAACATGACCCCAAATTAAAGGCGAAAGCGCCCGCAAATCCTCCAACTTCACAAACTTCATCCATATTAAAAGAGTGTTCCTGCCACTAAAACTTAGGCACTGCTTGGTTTAATCCCTTTTTTTCTAGACTGCTATTTAAACCAAACAATGTGTCAGCTCCGCTATATCGAACCCTATTTCTGGTATCCCATTTTATTTTGAGGACTGTTTTCATGTTTTTTAGCAATTGCAACAATAGTTAAAATTGACTTGACTTCATTATTCATCTTGCCAGTAATAAGTTGGCTGTATAAATATTTGGCTTCTTCTAATGAAAAAGCGGATAGATTAGCAGCAGCATTAGCTTCATGACCACTTTGCCAACCACCCATATTGGAAAAAATTTCGTACCTAACAAGAGGACGATTTTCGCCACCTACATTAAACCACACGCAACTACGTTCTCGTTCAATGTCAATCGAAAGTAGCGGAGTAATACATCGCCAAGATGCAACTTGCTTTGACCAAGTTTGAAAACCAGCATAATTTTCATTTTTGATATTCATTTTTTATTTTTATTCCCTTGCTATGAGATTTAGATAGTCTATTATTCATTTATCTTTGCTTGCTAATTGCTGCTATTTGACTTGAAACCAAGCCAGATTCAAGTAATGCCAGTATATTTATATTTTTCATGTGCCTCAATAATCTAACAGGGTCAGCCATCTCTGAATTCGCTAATTCCTTCAAGAAGCCAGTTAATGCAAATGGACATTTACAATTTAGTTCTTTTTCTATCAACTTAGAAAATTCATTAAATTCTAATTCATTAATAAAACCAATTAAAGCAAAAGGACATTTACAACCCAAAGCTTGTTTTAGAAGATCAGTATTTAGGTGAGATTCTTGGCAGACAATCTCAAAAATCTCTTCACTAGTTAATTCTAGATTTTCATTTAATTCCAATATTTGTGCTTCTATTAAGTTAACTAGCTTTTTAATAGAGAAACAAGTTTCGATTTTGTCAGAGATTGTTAGCTGATTCATCTTAGTAACTATTATTTTTAATTTTACTCTGATTTTTAGACATAATCTTCAAATTGGGAAATACTGCTGTAAAATCGGGTACAAAGAAGCAGCAATTGCCTCAAACTTATCACCATCTGGATAGGGACGAAGAATTTCCTCACCATCTTCGTTCAACCATTCTTGTCGTATTGGAGTGTACTCAAGCGATAGAATTGCAGTTCTCCACCAGCCAGATAACGCTAAATGTTCCCCAGACCAAAATAGCCGGAAATCAACCTTCTTATTTCGATAAACTTCACTAATAGGATTAGAATCAGGACGGTTTTTCGGATCAAACGTTTCGGTAAAATAGCCTTGAAAATCAATTATTAAAAACTCTTTTTTAAATTCGGCTGTTAATTTAAAACGAGAGTGTGGATAATGAATGGATGAAATTTGAGCGGCTGCTAATTCAAATTCTATAGGTAAAGTAGATAAACTCATTAATTAATAATTTCCTTGAATACCGATGTGAACATTATTGAAAAACTGATCCCCTTGATAAAAACTGTTTACTACTGAATTTTTTGATGTTCACTCAAGTCCAACAGAATCTCGTTTGGGTTTGCGTTGCCCAACACGTTGGGAAGACTTTTTAGGCGTATGGCGCGTTTCCTGTTGAGTTGTGGCTTCATCATCAATCGTCTTCTTTTCTACCGTGTTACTGGCGGTAATATTTGTTTCTAGTGGTGTCTCGCTAATTGAAGAATCAGCTGGTTTCATCTTCTTGCGAGTTTGCTTTTTCTTGGGGACTGGCTCGATAGGAATTTCATCTGGTGTTGTGGAAGCCGTTTCATCGGCCGTAGAACTGACGGGCTTTTTACGAGTCCTTTTGGAGTGAGATGATGGTTTAGATGATTTTGGGGGCGATGCAACCACATCTGCTGCGCCCTTTGATAAATCCACCGCAGTTTTTGGTACAGATGTAGAACCCATTCCCATCTGTAGCAAATGCCACAAATGTTCACGACGACTTTCCATGTAACTAAGTTTTTGTTCACCCTCAGTAGTATCCAGCGCCATGCGTTCACATTGGGCAAGAGAGAGCGTATGTTCATGGAATTGTTCTAAACTCAGAGTATCCTGTCCATCATGTAATGCCGCCGCCACAGTACGTATAAGCCAGTCCTTAAGTACCCCAACACAACCAATGGAACGTTCATAGAAGTAAAGCCAATGCTGCATTAGTTGCGGAACATCCACATTCATAGGCACTTGCATCAGAAGTGCTAATAATGCCGATTGAAAGTCTTGGCGGTCAAGTTCATTCTGATACAAATAACGCGGAAAATGGATATCCAGTCCCCGCCGGGATGCTTGACCACTTAAATTGCGAAAATTGAGCAGTTCGTAAGTCCCAATCAGAATGTGTAGCACACCCGTAACATTGGTCATGGACTTAATCCAGTCTAACTGGTCTAAAAGCTTACCAGCACTAGCACCAGTCCCAATCTTCATTAAGTGCTGTGCTTCATCCAGAATCACCGCCCGCACTCCACGTTTGGTCATCGCCTCTTCTAATGCGTGGCGTAGTTCGGGCGAATCATTAAACTGTGCTGTTTTAGTACGCCCACGTCCTTTCTTCTCCCAAGTCTGCTCCGCATCAATATCTATCAGCATCCGCCGCTCATAGAATGGTTCTCCCAAAAGTTTAAGTGCAGTGCGGTAATAATCTGCCCGATTAAACACTCCACCATCAGATGGTCGTGTTTCTAATAGCAATAATGGCATCGGGGGCTGACTGCCGTTACGATAGCTCAAGGGATTGGAAACACCGGATAACGGTTCGGGTACATTTTCATTTAACCGTTTAGCAATCTGGCGAATCATCGTTGTTTTACCCACACCGCTTGGCCCATAAACCAACACATGAGCAAATCCGGCGGGTTCTCGAATCGCACGCATTAACAGCATATCTACCCGTGCTAACTGGGGATGTAAAACTGCATACTCCTTAAACTGAGTAAGTTTGAGGTGCATTTGGTCGCTCCCTTTCCCGGTTAAAAATTTGTCCATTAACGGTATTCCCCTAGTATCGGCAGTCGTGTGAGATCCAACAGTTCAACGTTGTTTTGCAGTGCTGGCAATTGTTCGTCATCTTGGCTGTGTGCTGACATCTCCGGCTCAAGAATGCTAACTGGGGGGAACTGGGGTACACCTTCCTTATTGGGCGTTAAATTTTCCAGTACCCCAACAGCTTCCAAATCCCGTAATCGTTGCATGAGCAAAGTTTCATGTTCTTGCACTGCCGCGATGAAGTCTGCTAGGCGTTTAGCAGAGATATTTGTACTCACAGCATTACGCTTATCTTGCTGTCTAATTTCTTGGGCTGCTAACAGCACTTCTTTCTCTGTGCGCCCGGCAAAGGTGCTGTAATACTGGGAGATACATTTGACCCATCTTCCCTCCAGGTACGCATAAGCTACACCCATATCAAAAGGGTCATAGCGCACACTGACTTTGGTTTTTTCGACAACCGGATTGCGGAAAGCATCGTTCCAGTAATAAAGATAATTGACTTTAATTCCCTGTCCCGGCTGGACTTTAGCGTTTCCTTTGGGTGTGCTAGGGCGTGTTGCCATGAGGAAGTCTTCGTTGTATGCAATGCGTCGGTGTTCCCTCTCCCCTGTGGCAGCGATTGCGTCGGTATAAACTTGTAATGGTGTCTCACCCAAGGAGTCATGTACGCTTGTGTCATAAATGGTGTACGCCCACTCACACAGGTAGGTATATAAATCTGCTAATGTCCAAACAGCAAGTTGTTTAGGGTCAACAGAAGAAGTGAGTTGACGTGGTTGTTTACTGGCTTGGGTGTTGCCCAGTAAGTTATAGATAAATTTAGTATTGGTTGTGCCGAATAATCGCTCAACTACTGAGCCAAAACGGGGTTTAGCACCAGGACGAGTCTTTTTGATGCAGTGGTAGCGTGCTAACAAAGTATCAAAGTAAACGCTATGAAATTCCTTGCCACCATCTACAACTACGGATTGGGGAAAACGACCAAAACGCTGAACACACAACCGTAGTGCCATCATGCAAGACCTGTAACTGGGTGGGTCAAAGGTGAGAAAAACTGCTAAGATTCGTCGGGAGTAGGCATCAATCAGTAAGGTTAGCCAAGGTCGTCCTAAGTTCCGACCAGTCACTTGGGAGCGTAATTCGATGTCAAGTTGGGTGTGGTCAAGATGGCAGATAGCAAGGGGTCTGTCTCCATGCCGGGGTGTAGTTTTTGCTAGTTCTAAAACAATCGGTTCGGTTGGGTATGCGGCTTTTGCTCCCTGACGTTTTAAAGTCTGCTCATGGATTGGACGCTTTTTCAGCCGAGTATAAAATGTGCGCTGACTCAGTGGAGGGATGTTGGCTGTACAGCAGGCTCTTGTATATGCCCGATAAACGGAAGCGGCTGGAGCTTGTCTTGGTGTCTCGAAGTGTTCTGTAATAAATTTATCTAGTAAAACGCTGGCATCTATTGGTGCTTTGGGTAGGCGATTTCCTCTATTATTTGTACGTGGGAGCAAACCAACATAACCGCAACCAAAAGTGGCTGACGCTTCCCGAAACTGTTTGATCCATCGAGATAAGGTGCTTTGAGGTATGTCCTTCCCTATGTCTGTGTGATGCTGGAAATATGCTTGTACTAGATGAAATCTGCGATTGGCTCTTTGTAGATCCGCAGGCGAGGCGGCATTCATTAATTCACGCACTTTTTCATTGATGGTTGCGTGTGTTTCGCAAGTTAGAATGTTGATAGTGCCACTATCAAATAATTGCAGAAAAAATGCTGTGGGCAACTGCATTGGCTGCCCAACTTCGGGTAAAAGTGTGGTTGTCGTCTCACCCAAGTTAACTAAAGTCCAAAGTTGTGCGTCCCAGACTAATAAGGTGTTAGGTAAGAGTGTTGCGGGAGAGGTGATTTGTTGATGATACCCAGTTGTCCCTATGGCTAAATGTGTATGAGCAGCATGAGTTTGTTGGTCTGCCCATAGCTGTACTCGCCAATGCTCCACTAGGGGAACTGCATACAAGTCTACGTAGAGTTGCTCTGTGGCAATCATGGCGTAAATATCGTTAGCACGCACTCCCCCGATGGTTGCAAGTGTAGTGGCTATAGTTGTTCCTGGGGTGGCTTGAACTGCTGCTTTGATTTGTTCTGTAATGGAGTGGGGAACATTGATGGTGAACCTAAAGTAGTCTTCTAAAAACATTAGGTTCTGAGTGAATATGGAATTTAGTTCGGTATCGGTGCGAACATGGTATTTGAGTCCATAAGATTCGGCGTAAGCTTCTCCTGGTGGGCAATGCCAATGACCAGTTTCAGTTTTTTGGTAGCGTGAAGGGTATTTTTGGGCTAATCGTTTTAACTCGGTTTCGGTTTTCCATTCTTCCCAAGCTGCACCTGTCGTCCGCAGTACGAAGAAGTCTGGGGTATGGTAATGACCTATTTTTCGTCCGTTTTGGTTTTGGTACTGAATTTTAAATGAGGGTGGTTGGTCGTAGAACTCTAACACCTGTGGGTCGTGTTCCATTTGGTAAATCGCCCATAGTTCTACTGTGTGGCTCTCAAATTGAATGGTTTGACCCATTTTGCGGCTAGGGTAAACTCCACTGACGTTCTTGGCGCGTCCTTGTACTCTGCGAGAAGGTGGGGCAGCACGAATTGCGGCGATTAGTAAGAGTGTTTGCGCCGTTAGTTGCTGTTGCTTACACCAATAATCAAATTCGTCGTCTCTCATGAGAGTTTTTCATCTACAGAAAGAGTGTTTCTCTTTGCCAGGAGGCGGTTTTAGGCTTTTAGTACGCAATACAAAACTATAGGGGGATGGTTTTAAGTGAAGCATATCTTGGAATTTTAAACCATATTTTGAATTGAAAGTTTAAGTTATGGCAATTTTTTCAGAGATTTTTTGTGCAAGTTTCATCCAATTGTGTTTTTTCAACTCATTTTTTAATTATGCTTCAAAATTTCAACTCTCTCTCATGATTTGATTCAAAGTTTTATGTTGTGATTGGTGAAGAAAGCCCGAAATTGCGTTAACTCTTTCTCGATTTATGGTTCAAAATTTTTCCCAAATTATGATTCAAAGCACACTAATGCACTAAGTTATTTGTCGAATTGAAACATGATTTTCATAATCTAAAATCCTTTTTTGTCGAAAATCAAATTTGGTCACTACCTCAAATTTCTAGTTTTCCAGAATTTAGCAGAACACAAGAAAACCATGAGACGATTTACCCTGTTTACGCTCCTGTATCTCGCGGCGGGAGTCTGCCTAACGGTGTTCGCCCTTCAGCATCTTGACATGACTCCGAACGTCAAGACTATCCTATTGGTAGATGCAGGACTGTTATATCTTTTCGCTGTATTCACGACCTTCCCATTTTGGCATCAATTTGCACAACGGGTTCAGCAAGCAGACTATAGGCCACTTCCGTTTCTACATCTACTACCGCCACCAAGGATACCTCTAATCCTCTCTCGACTCGATTGTGACTGCCATTATAAAATTGGTCGTATCCATTGGTCTTTTTCCCGCTTTTGGCAATGAATGAACAATCCATCACGGCAATCATCGAGTGATTTTCAGACGTTGCTGCTTTGATTAGTTCCGCGTTGAACTGAGCGAAATCAAACTGTTTTTTAAACTGTCGGCGATAAGTTCTCTCGGTTTGTTGGCTGTAGCGGCTCAAGTTGGGTATTGTTTACCTTGCCACAGGCAATTAGAATCGTCGCAAACAGCGTTGTCAATGCTTTTATCTGTGGTTTATGGAAAATCCCCATTTTGCTCAGTAAGCTTTGTACAATTTCCATATGGCTATCGAGTCGGTGCAAGTTTTTTCTAATCAGCACCTTAATGGCTCGATAGCTTTCTTGTCTATTCCCTCAACTAAAAATTGTCCGGAGTATTGCGTATAAGTAATCTTGGTAAATTAACTTGACCGCCAAAGCTTTTCTTGCCTCACGAGCATCACGACAAGTGGCGATAAATTCTTGTAACTCTGCGTTAGCGAAGCTCGCCGAAGGCATCGCAGTTGACACTTCCGTTTTTAGTGTTGCAGCTTGTAGATGCTGATTTATCATAGTCTGCTTTTACACTTCTAGACTCATCCGCATTATCTCGTACTCTTTTTCAAAAATCAAATAGCATTCCTATATTTCAAAAATAATCTTGACTACATTTTTAGTAGAAGTTAATCAACTTCTACAATAAAATTATAAATCAAACTCTTGTATATACACAATTTAAAACGTCTGGTTATTACAGTCTTAATAAGATGACCAATTAAAAACATCTGAAAAGTTTTTGAGAACAAACTCTATAGAAATACCAACTTTCTGTAAACTTATTTCAAAAATAATCTTGAGTGCATTCTTTGTAGAAGTCAATCAACTTCTAAAATTAAATTATAAATCAAACTCTTGTATATACAGGATTTCAAGCGTCTGGTTGTTACAGTGTTAACAAGATGACAAATTAAAAGCATCTGAAAGGTTTTTGAGAACAGACTCTATAGGAATACCAATTTTCTGTAAACTTTCACTTAATAATTGATTCCTTGACTGATCTCTTTCTTCTCTACGAGACGCTGCGCGAATGCGTACTTTGCGGTTCGTCTAAGAAATATTAAGTGCATCGTCATGGAGAATTGGTTTTAACCTTCAGTTAAAGCTCAAATTTGAAATTTATTCAGGAGAGAAACAATGTCTAACATCAACAACAACGGAGTAGATATGAACAATCAAACATTAGCCCAATTGAGTTTCAGCGCAGTGAAGGAACTTAACGATGAGGTAGCTGCTAGCTGTAGTGGTGGTGGCGGCGTAGGAGGCTCTGACCCAGATGTACTTCTTTTCAAAGATCCGGGTGAACAAGGGGGGGCTTTAGGACTCAATTCAGTGACAGGTGATGGCATTGGCAACATCGGGCTAGATAACGAAGGCAATGTTAACGGTTTCAACGATCAAACCTCATCGATTAAGATTCTACGGGGTAGCTGGAATTTCTTTAGCGACTCAAATTTTAAAGGACAGTCTACTGGTGTTCTCGGCCCAGGAGACTATTCTCTTGGGGCTAATAACGACAATATCACTTCCGCCTTCCGTGTAGTGTAGATTTGACTTAAGAGCAACCTTAAGAGTGATTTTTGTCTAGAGGGCAAAGCTGCCTCAGATTATATATCTTTGAGGCAGTGTTAACAGTTTTCAAGTATCAGTTATCAGTTAACTAATATCAATAACTTTACTAGTAATTGTTCCCAGTTCGCTGATAACTCGCAATCACTTCCGCTTTCCGTAATGCGTAATTTTCAGGGATATTGCTAACGGTACTGAAACAGAGAAA
The DNA here is from genome assembly GCF_036918015.1 of Nostoc sp. Classification (GTDB taxonomy): domain Bacteria; phylum Cyanobacteriota; class Cyanobacteriia; order Cyanobacteriales; family Nostocaceae; genus Nostoc. Next base: position 18,509 of record NZ_JBALEO010000017.1, on the reverse strand, counting down.
AATCAGGATCGCAGCTTGTACATCGCTAATCCACGGAATGCAAGTGAAAATTTTACTGTCTCTGTAGATCCGTTGTAGAGTGATTAAATTGCACCATTTTCAGAGTATGTCATGACTTTACCTATAAGTTTGCCGCAACGGCAAACTTATACTTCTAAGCAACCTTAAGAGTGATTTTTGTTTAAAGGGCAAAGCTACCTCAGAGTATATATCTCTGAGGCAGTTGAATAACCGTATTGATCTGTGTTGCCTCTACGGCATCAAAAACTTCAGTAATTTAACTATGAAATACCAAAGCGTACTGCAACACAGTGAGGAAGACTGTGGTGCTGCAAGCCTTGCCACTGTTTCCAAACACTACGGACGCACCTTTGCCATGAACCGCGTGCGAGAAGCAGTAGGCACAGGTTCACGGGGAACCACGCTACTAGGTTTGAGACGGGGAGCAGAAACTCTGGGATTCCATGCTCGTCAAGTCCAAGCCACCACAGAAGTACTAGAGAAATTAAATGAAGTTCCAATGCCCGCGATCATTCACTGGAAAGGCTACCACTGGGTAGTACTTTACGGGCTAAAGGGGAAAAAATGTATTATCTCTGACCCCGCAGTTGGTATCCGTTATCTCAGCTTAAAAGAGTTAATGGCGGGTTGGAGTGATGGTGTGATGCTGCTGCTGATGCCAGACGACAGCCGCTTTTATGAGCAAGCAGAAGATAAAATTGGTGGTTTTGGGCGGTTCATTGCGCGGATATTACCCTATTGTAACCTGCTGATTCAGGCGATCGCCATCAACTTTGCGATCGGGCTGTTGTCCCTCGCCTCCCCTTTAATGATGCAACTTCTCACCGATGACGTGCTAGTGCGGGGAGATACCCAACTGCTAACAACGGTGGCAATTGGCGTCATTGCCATGAACCTAATTCAAAATGCCATTGGTTTAGTACAATCTCACCTGATTGGTCATTTTGGTCAACGGTTGCAATACGGGCTAATTCTAGAATACGGGCGAAAACTGTTGCGCTTACCCCTATCATATTTTGAAGCACGTCGCAGTGGGGAAGTAGTTAGCCGGATTGCAGATGTTCATACCATCAATAGTCTCGTTTCCCAAATTGTCCTTGGTTTACCCAGTCAATTTTTTGTGGCTCTGGTTTCCTTGGCTTTCATGCTTTTCTATAGTTGGGAACTGACTCTAGCTTCCCTCGCCGCCTTTGTCATCGTTACAGGAGTCAACCTGCTTTTTCTTCCCGCCTTGCGCCGGAAAACCCGCAGCCTCATCGTTAAAGGTACGGAAAACCAAGGCTTTTTAGTCGAAACCTTTCACGGTGTTCAAGTCCTCAAAACCACCCAAGCCACAGAGCAAGCTTGGCAAGAATATCAGACAAATTTTGGTCGCATTGCTAACTTAGGCTGGACTACGATGAAGTTGGGGCTTTACAGCAGCACAGTCACTAGTATTCTTTCCAAATTGACGAGTATTGGCATACTCTGGTTAGGTTCTAGCTTGGTAATTAATCAGACATTATCCATCGGTCAACTGCTGGCATACAGTGGGATGAGTGGCAGCTTTCTTGGGTTTTTAGGGTCAGTAGTCGGGCTAATTGATCAATTTATCACTGCTCAAATTGTCGTTCAACGCTTGACAGAAGTCATAGATGCTACCCCAGAAGATGAAAATGACTTTAAAAAACCTTGGGCAGAAATTTCTGGGAATGCAGATATTACTTGTTCTCAAGTTAACTTTCACCATGCTGGTAGAACTGACCTTTTAGAAAACTTTTCTTTAACTATCCCTGGTGGTAAAGTAATAGCCTTAATTGGTGAATCTGGCTGTGGCAAAAGCTCTCTTGGCAAATTAATTACTGGTTTATATCAAGTCCAATCTGGTAATATCCGTTATGGCTTATATAACCAGCAAGACTTATCTTTAGAATGTTTGCGGCAGCAAGTCGTATTAGTTCCCCAAGAACCTCATTTTTGGAGCCGTTCGATTGTTGAAAATTTTCGCTTTAGTTATCCCAATATTAGTTTTGAAAATATAGTCAAAGCTTGCCATATTGCTGGTGCAGATGAATTCATTAGTAAATTACCCGATAAATATCAAACTGTTTTAGGCGAATTTGGTGCAAATCTTTCTGGCGGACAAAGGCAGAGATTAGCGATCGCTAGAGCAATTGTTACTGACCCACCTATATTAATTTTAGATGAATCCACAGGCGCTCTTGACCCAATAAGTGAAACCCAAGTTTTGGATAGATTACTTACTCACCGTCAAGGCAAAACCACAATTATGATTAGCCACCGTCCTCAAGTTATCAAACGGGCTGATTGGATTGTGTTGCTTGAAGATGGACGCTTAAAAATTCAAGGAACTCCAGAAGAATTACGTCAGATTCCTGGAGAGCATTTAAGCTTTATTGATGAAATTTCTCCTGATCACAATGGGTTTAAATCTTCTTTGGTCTTTCGGAATTAGTTAATGGTTATTGGTAATTTTACATCAACTCAGCATTTATGATTAGTAACTCTCAAAAAAATTTTTTACCCCCACTTCAAGACAACGACTTTCTCCCACCTATTAGCCGTTGGACTACATTTGGCGCACTATTTATCTTGTTTGCGTTGTCGTTAGCTGTTCCTGTAGCTGCGGTTGTTAAATATAAAGTTACAGTCATTGGGCAAGCTGTTGTCCGTCCTGCGGGTGAATTGCCAATTGTACAGGCGGCGACAGAAGGACAGGTAATGCAGATTTACGTCAAAGAAAATCAAACGCTACAAAAAGGAGATAAAATTGCCACTATTGATGACTCTCGATTGCAAACCAAAAAAAACCAGCTGCAAACCAATATTCAACAAGCTAGGTTACAACTAATTCAAACCGTTCTGCAAATTAATGCAATAGATAGTCAAATTCGAGCTGAAAGCGATCGCGCTAATCGGACTATCGCCTCTGCTAAAGCTGAATTGAAGGGACGCGATCGCGATCATCAAGACAAAAAAATTACCAGTATCACTGAACTCCAAGAAGCATCAGCCAATGTCAAAATGGCCCAAGAAGAATTATATGCAGGGCAAGCACAGTTGCAATCAGCACTAGCTAATCTCCACGCGACTGAGGCGGCTTTAGGAGGAGCGACATCAAAGCAGAACCGATATGAAAGTGCCGCTAAACAAGGGGCATTATCTGGCGATCAACTAGAAGAAGTACAGCTGGCTGTCAAACAGCAGGAACAAGCTGTACAGGCGCAAAAAGCAAATTATAAGGCCCAAGAAAAAACAAATGAACGGCTAAAACAAGCTGTTTTAGGGGCTATTGCTAAACGCGATCGCGCTCAAGCATCTCTCAACCCAAGCAATGCAGAGGTAGCAATGGCAACCGAACGCATTGCTCAAGAAAAAGCCTCTGGGGAAGTGAATAAAGCATCGTTAGAAAGAGAACTTCAAGTACTTCTCAAGCAGAAAATTGAAACTGAAAAACAATTAGAGCGCGATACTAGTGAATTCAAGCAAGTTGAAATCGATCTCAAGCAAACTACTATTACTGCTACAGCAGACGGAATTATTTCCAAGTTAAATTTGAGAAACCCCGGTCAAACTCTCCGGGCAGGGGAGGAGGTTGTCCAAATTGTTCCTAGTCATGCACCTTTAATTATCAAAGCAGCTGTCGGTTCTGAGGAAAAAGGTAAGGTAAAAGTCGGTCAAAAAGTGCAAATGCGAGTAACAGCTTGTCCTTATCCCGATTACGGTACTCTCAATGGCATCGTGAAAACGATTTCCCCGGATGCTGTTAGTCCGCAAAAAAACGATGCAAATGCTGATACAAATTCTATCCCAAAAGCAACTGCTGTAGGCGCTTTTTACGAGGTCACAATTGAGCCAGAGAAACTTGCTTTAGGTCGCACTACAAAGAAATGCCAAATTCAATTGGGTATGGATGGCAGGGTTGATATTATTACACGCGAAGAAACTGTACTGCAATTCTTGCTCCGCAAGGCAAGGTTAATCACGGATTTATAACGTTAAATGTGTTTTAGAATTTGTCAGTGTGGCAGTTTCTACATGCTGACTCACCATTGTTCCCTCTTAGACTTCTACGCCTCTCAGTATTCTCTCTTAGTCTTGTTCAGAAATCAAATAGGAGTCCTATAGCTTTTAAATAATTTGTATCAGAAAAGCACAAAGGCTTACATGGCTAATATTTGAAAGTAGGAAAAATCTGCATTCATTGTCAACAAACCTCCTCAGACTTGAGAGTGTAGTCAGACTTTAAAAATATAATAATTAAAAATATTTTGTAAATATTTAAATATTTTTTGATTATTGGATCTCAGATCAAATAAATAAATTATTTTTAAGGATTGCTATATAACATCAAAATAATGAAAATTCGTTTGATAATTATTTATTCAAATATAAATCCTACCCTATTAGAGGGATGTTTATAATTATAAAATGAGGTTAAATAATAGTAAATCAACCAAAAAATAAGTTTTTAACAGCAACAATAAATCAGGAGAATAATTTATGTCTCTCTCAAAAATACTGAAATCAATTATAAATGGGGTTACGCAAGTAATCTCCTATATTTTAGGTGCAGTCAGTAGAATTTTTGGACCTAGAGATGATGATTACCCAGCAACAGGAGTTCAACCTTTTAAAGGTGATATTGCTAATAATAAAGATGGGTATTGAGGTTACATAGGCGGCTCAGTAAGTTGCCCAGACTAAAATCAGGTAGCAACAATGATCGCTGTTACTGCTGTTCTTGAGAGGAGGAGCAATCTGATCGCTTCCCTTGCTCAAGAACAGCTAAAGATTGCTCTTTTCACGATGATCTCACTTTTTCGCGTTGCTCCCGTTCAGTTCCCACTCTACAACTGGCTAGAAATAAAACGAAAACACATAGAACTTGTAGAAAGTGGAAAATGTAGAAAACTTGCGTTGCTGCCTTGGCAATCGCTCGCCAGCTACAATCATTTATACTTATTGTTTTAAAGGGTTTTTAGACAGTGCTAGTACAAAAACTGAATGCGTGTGCAGAATTCATTACAGGTGATGGCACTCGAATGCGAGAATTATTACATCCTGATAAGCAACCTTTGAAATTACGATATAGTCTAGCTCATGCAGTAGTGTCAATTGGACAAACTTCTACACCTCATTCTTTAACAACTTCGGAAGTTTACTACATCCTTAGTGGTCAGGGAGAAATGCACATAGATGATGAAATAGAGATAGTAGAAGCAGGAGATGCTATCTATATTCCACCGAATGCTAGACAATTTATTCGCAATTCTGGGGCAGAATCACTAGTATTTCTATGCATAGTTGATCCAGCGTGGCGTAAACAAGACGAGACTATATATTCAAAGTAGAAACAGTCATGATGAAAAACAAATCGATTAAAGAATCTGGGATCAAAGTTGGGCAGTCCCTACAAACAGGTGCAGGTACGAAAGAGATAGGGTTTCGAGGTTCAGAACAAAAAATAAGTGATCATTTCAGTAACGATTTTCCTTGCTTGTAGGCTCGGTTTGCCGAAGGATTGGCTTTATACCGAGTGTACGCTGCATAAACATAGATTTTTATGGGGATTTAGGGCTGCCAGGTGAGGTTTGCTACCCCCTGAACATGGAATCACCATTCGGCATCAACCCCCTAATAGTACGCCAAGGAAACAATGCAAAGGTGGTTAGCTCCAAGGGCAGAGGAGCGGAGGAGCAAAGGGGCAGAGGGGAAGGAACAAGGCACATTGAACTCTCCTCTGCACCCCTGCTCCTCTGCCTGCCTCCACCTAACATTTTTGGGTTGGCAAACTACTAGTTGTTGACCTTGACACCAAAGGCGGGGACCATCACTGCAAGCGATCGCAGTCTCAGCCATGTACTATACCAAAATCATTTTTTTGACAATATAAAAGGTACTAATATGCTCTCCTGGAAAATAAAACGTGCATGTACAATTGCCTTTGTATGTCTTTCTTTGGCTGCAACTCAAGTAAGTGCGCGGGAAAGAAAAATAAAAGGTTGTCTGACAGAGTGTAAACCGCGTATCGGTATTCTCTCTGCATTTGGTCAAGAAGCAGATATTTTGTTGGCGGAAACTACTAATAAGTATCAATATACAATCAACGGGAATATCTTCACTACAGGAAAGCTAAGAGGTAACAATGTAGTGATTGTTTTGACTGGAGTAAGCGTCGAGAACGCATCAATGGTTACTCAATTGACGATCGATAACTTTAATATTCATCACTTGTTACTCAGTGGAATTGCTGGTGGTATAGATCCAAATTATCACATTGGCGATGTTGCTATCCCTAGCAAATGGTCGCTGCCTTTAGAAGTCTACTGGAACCGTGACAGCAATATTCCAACTCCCTGTGGAACGCCAGGGGACTTGTTGTGTCTTGGCTTGAAGTTATCTACTTTTACTAGTACAGCAAATTCTGATTATCAAGTGCCAACAACAAATGGTTTGGTCGGTTCAGGCTTGTTTATGCGGGACACTTTTGTAAGAAATAGCTCAAACTTCCCAAATGGAGAGTATAAGTTTGATTATAAAGTTGATGCAGAAATGCTGGCTATCGCCAAAACACTTCGTCCGCAACTTGACAAATGTGGCCCGAAGCAACCAAATCTTTGTATATCAACTCAGCCAATGCTGCGGATTGGTGGTAGAGGTATAACTGCGCCAGCTTTTCTTGCTAATCCCGACTACAGAAATTATGTTTTTAAAACTATTAAAGCTGTATCGGTAGACATGGAAACTACAGCATTTGTTCACGTTGCTTATGCTAACGAAATTCCTTTCATTGCTTTCCGCAGTTTATCAGATTTAGCTGGTGGAGATGATTCTACAGATATTGGTGCGTTCTTCGGAAGCGGTTTAGCTGAGAGTAACGAAGCCAAAGTGACTCTTGGCTTTTTAGAGGCTTGGTCAAACACCCATAAAAACCTTGATGAATAGGAGATAAGCTCCCGATTTACTTAAACCAAATTACGTATCTGACTTTTCCCGTTATCTTTTCGTGGAGGTTTTGAGGCGGGCCTAAAGCATCAGTGAGAGGTTAAGGTAATTGCACTTTTGTCAAGAGGGTGCGGGAAAAGGAGATAAATCCACCTTGGAGACTGGCTTTCGGAGATATTTAACCACGCCTAAGTCTTGATTCTCAGGGGCAGCGAAATATTTAATCGGGTCATCCGCTTTGCCTTTGTCATTTGCAACACTAAAATGGTACAAACCACGAAAAATCATCTCCAAAGAAATGCGGTCAAATGGTAGAGATAATTCGTCAGCAACCGCGTCCCCTAAATCAACTAAGACGGCATAAAATAGCCAAGTAGCCCAGACTTGTAGCTTAACACCATTAATAGAACCAGTCCATAAATAAGACAGTCCCAATAAACGTTTAACCACGTAAAAAGCCTCTTCAATTCTCCATCTTCGTCGATATAAATCAGCGACGACGTAGGGAGGTAATATTTGTGGATCGAGAACAGAAGTAACATAAGAATAGCTAGTTTTACCAACCTTTATCTCGATTAAACGTAAAGTCAGTACTGGTGCGCCACGACGAACAGTACCAAGTTGAATCAATCGGTCTTTAAGTAAATGATCATAGCTAAAAATTTTTAAGTATTTAATAGATGCTTTGGCTTTTAAACGAGTAATAAAATGGACTTCTTGATTAATCAGTTGTTGTAAAAACTGGAAATGATAGAAACCTCTGTCGAGTAAAATTAAAGTCTTAGCAGTCACCAAATTGAGTACCGCCGCTTCAAAATTGGTGTCCGAAGCTGCGGGATTAGTGTGAAACCAAACTTCAACAGGTAAACGAGTAACCAAATCAATAACTGTACAAATCTTTCCGGCTAACTGACCTGTTTTCAAGTCTTTCAGGCTTTTTACGAAATAAAGCCTCTAATGTGGAGCCATCAGCTATCCAAATTCGTTCAAAATTACCCAGTGTAAACTTAACACTATCTGGCAATGGTCGCATGAGTCTTTGTTGCCAATTAAATTGCAATTGAGGCAACAAATCTTTAAAGACATTCTCAAATAACTCTGCTGGGAATACTAAAAATCTTTCTGAGAGTGATTGTTGGGCAACTTTGGTAACTTGACACCATAAGAAACCTTCTCGTGCTAACAGACGATTTAACTCTTGAACGCCAGGAACTTGTCGCCACAACAGTGTTAGTACTGCTGCCACCATTAACGATAGATTCAGAATTCTATCTCGTAATCCTAATTGCTTATAATATTTTTGTTGGGCAAAAACTGCTGGGGTTAATAAAGCTTCTAAATGTTTAGCGATCGCTTCATTATCTATAGTAGGAGTATTATGTCCGTGTGGGTGGTCAGAGTTTTGTTTTGGTCGCTTAGGCATGGCGGTAAACCAAATTTTTCATTACCTCGTTTGATAATTGAATTTACCTAACAATGTTGCCTGCTTCTTGCAAAGTTATTTTGTCGTTACAATACTTTTTCTTACCTTATTTAAGTTGTCAAGTACCTTCAAGATAATGATAATCAAATAGAGGGGGAGGAGGCAAGCGAAGCTTGCCTGCTCCCCCTCTCCCCATACACGATTATCATTCTTATTAAGACTATTTTGAGTATTTTAGCTGATTGACAAAAGGCGCTTTATTCTAACCTCTCACGGATGGGGAATGGCGTAGCCGCAGCCCAACCTAGGCATCGCTTTGTTGGTTAATTCCTCAAAGAGAGTTGTATTTGCTAAATTAATCTGGCTAGGTTTTTTCTGCATCGTTAATCAACTTATACAATTCAACTATCCATCAAACTCTTGTAAGTACTCAATTTCAAACGTCTGGTTGTTACACTCTTTACAAGAAGAGCAATTAGAAATATTTGGAAATGTTTTTAATAACAGACTGCACAGTTAACCAAATGAATCTCGGCTCGAAAGTAAACATCTATATCAAACAACACTAATGTCACATACGTTGATTAATTTAACATTGCCAATAGTCATTCAAGAAATTGAGAATGTCTTATATGAGTACCCTGAACATCCTTATCAATTAGCTTTTTCGATTCATGAGTTGCGCCAAAAGTTAATTGCCCACATTCTAAGTCATGTCCCTAACCGCTATGTAGTCGAAGGGGTACAGGAATTATCCAGCACCCCCAAAAGCCGCTACTCTTTCCCTCTACAGGAGCGGATACATATAGAAACAGTGCTTCACGGTAGTATTCTGCATATCCTGCGCGAAAACGCTGATTGGCTAAGTCGCCAGATCCTAACTCTGTCTATTGTTGGGTCAGTTTTGCTCCCTATTCTGATTTAATCACTTCATACTCTTGGGCAACAATACAGTAGAGAATATATTTTGCGCTAGGGTCAATATTTACTTTTACGCTAGCGCAAAGTATGTATTGTACTCTGCGTTTACTATGAGTAAAAATCCCACTAGATAAAAGGTTTCAGAATAAATTTTCTGTGCCGGAATTATCCTGAAGTGTACTAGTTTTTACGACAGGTGCGATATTTGATGTGATAAACCAAACCTCGGTGTGCAAGATCGAAGGAGTCAACAGTAGCCATCCCTTGACCTTTGGCAGTCATCGCAGTATTCACCCGCATGGAAGGATGGGGTTCCCAGCCTATCAGCTTGTGAAGAAGCCAGTTTAGAAGTGAATCAGAATAAACTGGCTTATCTGAGTTGACGCGATCGCAGGTACTATCTAATCCGTCAAAACCTTTTCTCATAAACATTTATGATTCGCGGAAAAGTCTATTTAAAATTCGTTCTAATTGCAGTTTAGGATTGCGATATAATTGCCTAAATTTAGCGTTTAAAGTCTTAATAAGAGCAACAGAGGGAAATTTTTTGTAAGAGCAATTATGTTTTGAAAAGGGGTTAAATAGCGTGTTAATTGTATAACTTCTACTAAAACGTTCAAAAGGTAGAGGTTATATTGGGCAAAATTTGTAACTATTAAATGTGCGGCAAAAAAACTCAAGATGAGATTCAATTTTAACTTGACAATAATCTAGCCAAATTTCAGAAAGCTACTGCAACCTTCCTAGCGATCGCCACCATTAAAGAGGCTGAAAAAGCAACCTTAGAAGCGATCGCCGCTAGACTAGATGCCGAAGCCGCTGCGGTAACTACAAAGAAGTAAGACACGATTAAAATAAATTGTCCGGATTAGGAATCCCGCGTAGGTTTTGCCTAAAAAATAAAAATGTGTAGGTTGTGATAAGACTAATTATTAAAAAAAGCATACATATATGGATAGATTATCTCCCACTGATATCACAGTACACTCCCAATTTCTAGCTTCAGTGACTGAACAACTAAATCAAATTGACCTCACCCAACAAACAAACCAATTTGATAGTTTGTTTGTTGCCTGTATTTGTGTCGCAGCAGTCTTCTTCTATATCGGAGTTCGGGTTAGAAGGCGGCACAAAATACGCGATGAACTAATAGCAATGCGGCTAAAACAAATTCAAACCCTAGAAAGAATTTGGCAAATGGCGGCTGAACGCAGAGATTAAGCTGCCAATATTTTTTGCCTTAGCGCTGCCAAAAATAATCCCAAAGTTCACTGCTTTAGGTGCAGAGTTTCTGCTGTAGTTTATACCAATTTAAAAAATATTTACGGTAGATCCAAACTTGGAAACCCAGATTTAATCTGAATTACGAATCTTGACGGAGTTGAATATCTTATGTCACTCAATCGCCCATTTGAATCTGTATCTTCCGAGCCAACTGCTGATTTGAAAAACAGTGCTGCAAACAGCTCAGGTTCAGTCTTAGCGCCAGTATCTACAGATCGGATTAGTACTGACGAAACCGCTTCTAAACCCCCTCCACAGCGCAAGAGATGGCTTTGGGTTATACTGGCGGTTCTGCTGATTGGCGGCGGGGGCTTTGTAGCTTGGCGACTGTTAGGCAACCGAGAAGCTCCGCCGCCACAGGCACCGCCTCTTCCAGTTAAGGTGCAAACTCTTGAATCGAGTCAAGTTCAATCTACTTCTGAGTTTGTCGGCACATTAGAAGCCCAGGAGCGCGTTTCGCTTCAGCCCCAAACTCAGGGGCGAATCGATCGCATATTTGTAGCCAGTGGCGATCGCGTCAGCAAGGGAACCCCAATTGTCTCTCTAAGTTTGGATCAGACTACAGCCAATATTTCCAGCGCTATTGCTACGGTTAACTCCAATCGGGCGGCTGTAGCAACTGCTCAGGCAGAACTAGAAGCAAAACGAGCCGATCAAGTCAAAGCAGCAGCAGATGTGAAATTACAGCAAGTGCAGTTCCAGCGAACCAAGGTGCTTGTAACTGAAGGCGCACAGGCAAGGCAACAACTGGATATTGCGAAAAACAACCTAGATGCAGCGATCGCCACCCTAGCCGCCGCCCAAAAGCAGGTAAATGCAGGCCAAGCAAGTGTCAATCAGGCACTATCGAACGTCCAGCAAGCCCAGGCTGAAGTGGCCTCAAGTCAAGTGAATCTGAGCCAGAAGCAGATAGTTGCACCGCTTGATGGTATCGTTGGCGATTTCTCCGTCAAAGTAGGCGATTATGTGAATACTGGCGGTAACTTAACCACAATTACCAAAAACGATCTCCTGGATATGCGAATTTTGGTGCCATCCAACAATGCTGCCCAATTGCGTCGAGGATTACCTGTAGAGCTACTAGATGCCAACACAGGTAAGCGTTTAACCACCGGCAGTATTAACTTTATCTCGCCACAAGTGAATACATCTGCCCAATCTATATTAGTGAAAGCTCGATTTGGTAATTCCAATGGCAAATTGCGGGATGGGGAATATGTTCGCGCCCGGATTGTCTGGAGCCAGCAGACGGGAATTTTGATTCCGACTCAAGTGGTGAATCGCATTGGTGGACAGAGTTTTGTTTATGTGGTGGAAGAAAACAAATCTCAGGAAAAGGTGGTAGAAGAAGACAAGTCAAAACAAAAGCCGCAATTCGTTGTGCATCAAAAACCTGTGAAGTTGGGTGAGGTGCAAAGCGAACGCTATCCTATTTTAGAAGGAATTAAACCAGGCGATCGCATAGCGGTGTCCAATATCCTCAAACTACGTGATGGCATACCCGTTCAACCACAACCTTAGTTTAAACGCATAGGCGTTTCGCTTTCCCGCAGGGGTAGGGGGCAGAGGTAAACGCAGAGGGACGCAAAGAATTAAGAAATCTTTATACCAATTCTCTATGAAGATGCGCCTAATTATTTTGGGACATAGCAAATTATCTTTAAAAAAACCTCTGCGTATCTTTGCGCTAACCTTTGCGTCGGCAGTCACTCATGGGGAGCCAGTGTGTTGGGCGGCTCTGCCGACTTAAAAGCAACTGGCGTGGAAACCCACTTGGCGTTAGCCTCTCCCTTTGGGAAAAGACCGCACTGCCTCACCTTTGCGTTGAAAAAAAATCGGTCTTAGGAGTTAATCATCATGTCGATCGCAGACACCTTTATCAAGCGACCTGTCTTATCAACAGTTTGCACCATCTTAATCTTGCTGATTGGTGGTATCTGTATTCCCTTACTGCCGATTAACAACTTACCGGAAATTGCACCGATTCAGGTACAAACCTCCAGCACCTATATTGGCGCAGATGCCCAAACTGTTGAAAATACCGTATCAACTTTGGTTGAGCGGCAAATAAACGGGGTTGAGGGGATGCAATACATGACTTCAACTAGTGGTAACAATGGTACCAGCACCATTTCAACTCAGTTTGACCCAACGAGTAACCGTAACATTAACCAAGTCAACGTCCAGAATCGAGCCGCGATCGCCGAACCGACGTTACCTGAGTCTGTGCGGCAAACTGGACTGACCACCCTAGCACGTTCTAGCAGTATTCTCCTAGTTTATGGCTTCTATGCCGAAAATAGCGAGTACGACAACATCTTTTTGAGTAACTATGTTGACCTGTACATCACCGATGCCATCAAGCGCGTCCCTGGTGTGGGAGATGCAACTCTGGTTGGGGAACGCCAATATGCGATGCGGCTATGGCTTGACCCAAACGCTTTAGCCAGTCGGGGTTTGACGGCAACAGATGTCAGCAGTGCCTTAACTGCTCAGAATGTTCAGGTGGGGGCAGGGTCGATTGGTCAAGCGCCCACGAAGGCAAATCAGAACTCGAATTTCCCGCTACGTATCAATAGTAGATTAAAAGATGTCGGCGAATTCGAGAACCTAGTAATTAAGACCCAAACCGACGGGACACTGGTTAAACTCAAGGATGTGGGACGAGCCGAATTAGGCGCACAGGACTATACTACTTCGGCACTGGTACAGGGCAAACCCGGCGCTGCCATGTTGATCTATCAACTTCCGGGCAGTAATGCGCTGAATACTGCCAAAGCCGTGGAAGCCCAAATTGCAGAGCTAGAGAAAAACTTTCCCCCCGGTTTGAAAGCGGTTATATGCTACGACACCACCAAGTTTGTGGAAGTCTCAATTGAAGAAGTCGTCAAGACGCTGATGGAAGCGATCGCCCTAGTGGTGCTAGTAATTTTCATCTTTTTGCAAGATTGGCGTGCTACCATCATTCCGGCGATCGCTGTTCCTGTATCCCTGGTTGGTGCATTGGCCTTTGCATATCTCCTGGGCTTTTCGCTCAACACGTTGACTATGTTCGGATTAGTACTGGCAACAGGTCTGGTTGTAGACGATGCCATCATCGTGGTAGAGGGGATTGCCGCTAAGATGGAACAAGGCTTAGACCGACGGCAAGCGGCTTTTGAGACGATGGGGGAGCTTTCAGGAGCGGTGATTGCCACCTCCTTGGTGTTGATGGCGGTATTTATCCCGGTGTCCTTTTTTCCGGGTGCGACTGGCATCATGTATCGGCAATTTGCACTGATTATTATCTTCTCCATTGGTATTTCTTTATTCAATGCCCTGAGTTTCACCCCCAGTATGTCGGCACTCTTCCTACATCATGCCGACGGGGAAGGGCGAGGGCCACTGGGCTGGTTCTTTCGGCAGTTTAACCGGGGCTTTAGCTGGGTGCTGAAGCAATACGAGGGTCTAACCAAGTTCCTGATCCGCATCCGCATGTTTGTAGTGGGGGTATTTATCCTCGGACTGGCAGCTACGGTGTTTATCTATCTTTCCGTCCCCAGTGGATTTGTGCCAGATGAGGATCAAGGTATTATCGTCGGTCTGATTCAGGCTCCCGATGGTGTCTCCCTCGCCTCCACCGAAAAAGTGACGCAGACTGTGTATCAAACCCTGAAAAAAGAAGTGCCTGAACTGTCAGCGTCTCTCGTCATTGGCGGCTTTGGTTTAAACGGCAATGGACCCAATCAGGGGACGTTTTTCTTTAACCTGAAAGAGTGGAAAGAGCGCGAGGGTGAAGAACATTCGGTGAAGGCCATCGTGCAACGGCTGAATGGCATCTTCGCCCAAAATCAGGATGCCTTGATATTTACATCCAACCTACCCGCCGTCTCTGGCTATGGCGTGACAGGTGGCTTTGAATTTCAACTTCAAGACCGCAGCAACGGACAACTGAGTATCGATCAATTTTTGGCGATCGCGCAACAGTTGATTGCCAAAGCCAATCAGAATCCCGCCTTGCGCCAAGTGTTCACTCAATTTACCGCCAGCACTCCCCAGTACGAGATTGACATTAACCGCGATCGCTTAGAAGCCCTCGATGTCGATTTTAGTCAGGCAATGAGTACCCTGGGCGCTTACATGGGTGGGCAGTATGTCAATGATTTTACCTTCTCCCAGCGCAGCTACCGAGTATACATCCAAGCAGATGAACAGTTTCGCAACTCTCCCGACAATATTGGTCAAATTAATGTCCGTTCCAGAGGTGGTAACATGGTGCTACTGAATGAAGTGGCCAAAGTGACTCCCATTACAGGGCCGCAAACCATCAGCCACTTCAACTTATTCCGCTCCATCAAGATTCAAGGTAGTGCTGCCCCTGGTTACAGTTCTGGGCAAGCAATTGAGGCGATGCAGCAGGCTTTTAAGGAGATTGACCAGCCAGGTTTGGGTTACGACTGGACAGGAATTTCCAGAGAAGAAGCCAAGTCTGGCGGACAAACGATTCTGATCTTTGCTCTTGGGATCGTAGCTGTGTTTCTCATTTTGGCAGCGCAGTACGAAAATTATATCGACCCAATCATCATCCTACTGACAGTACCCTTTGCGATTTTAGGCGCTCTGTTATTCGTCTCAGTGCGCGGGTTGGTCAACGATTTGTACTGTCAGGTGGCACTGGTGATGTTGATTGGTTTGGCGAGTAAGAACGCGATTTTGATTGTAGAATTTGCCAACCAATCGCGGGAGAAAGGAATGACCATCGCCCAAGCCGTAATCCATGCAGTTGAACAGCGACTCCGCCCGATTCTCATGACCACCATCGCCTCCCTATGTGGATTCCTTCCCCTAGTACTGTCATCCGGGGCTGGTGCAGCCAGCCGGACATCACTTGGTACGGCGGTGTTTGGTGGGTTATTTATCTCCGTCATCATGAGTCTGTTGCTGGTGCCCGTCCTTTATGTGGTGGTGAAAAACCTCACAGACTTTGGCTCTAAAGGTAAGCCACCCCAATCGCCTGAACCTACTCAATCTGGAGAATTAGCCTCTTTGAATGGAAAGAGTCAAGGAACAGTCGTCAAGTTTCAGGGAGATGCCCCTGCTTAATGGATTGAAAGCGATGGCGATCGCTCTTTCTATACAAGTACTACCCATGCTTTAGAAGACACAAGTCTGTTTCAATACAGTTCAGTTAAGCATTTCTTCCCTCTCTTCTCTCTGTGTCGCGCCAGTTGCTTCAAGTCGGGGAACCCGCCCAACGCACTGGCTTCTCTGCGCCTCTACGGTTCGTAAAAAAAGAGTTTTAGTAGCCTTAAGTGAACCGTATTGGAGTCTGTTTGTGATTCAAATTACTCATTCACACCATGCTATGAAACTTAAAATTCCTTCTTGGGTCAGTACCACTATCGGGCTGTTGAGTATGGGAATGATGCCAGCTCTCGGTGCTGAACAAATCAAATTTTCTTACAGTCTTTTAGAATTTTCTCTTCCTGTTACTGATTTAAAAACTTATGCTAAAGAAGGTAAAATTAGCAGTGAACTAGCATCATATAAAAAATACCTCAAACCAGAGGATATTGCTCAACTGCGTCAGGTTTTGACTGAAAAACAAAAATTAAGTCCCGTAGCAGTCTCTCAATTTCTCTACTCAGAAATTGGAGAATCGATGTTAAAGTCTGCGGGTCAATTGATTCAAACAGATTCAAGACAAAACGGTTTTTATGCAATTCGTGCGGCGTTGATTCTAGCGGCGGCTGATCCAGAGGGATTAACACTCCTGAATACGATGCGCTACTTCCCTTCACAGAGTATTCGGATTAAGACTGAAGAGCTTTTGGCACTGATGAATAAACTTTCAACTCTGAACAAGGAGACAAGTCAAGCTCTCTCTGTAATTGAGCAACAGTCTAATACAGAAGCATCGACTGAACCACCTGTAGATATCTCAAAATTACCGGAATTATACAACAAGTCAGGATCGTTTTCTTGGCAGAAGAGAGCGATCGCGTTTGTGGATACTAATCGTAAATCCCTGACTGGAAGTATTAAAACTAGAGTCATTCAGACAGATATCTATTTACCTGAAAGTCAAACACCTGCACCAGTTGTAGTCATTTCTCATGGACTAGGTTCCGATCGCGAGAGCTTTGTTTACTTGGCAGAAAATTTAGCATCCTATGGATTTGCTGTTGTTGTTCCTCAGCATCCTGGTAGTGATTCTCTCCAAATGGAAGCACTACTCACAGGGAAAAGCCAACAAGTATTTGCAGACACAGAATTAATTGACCGACCTTTAGACGTAACGTTTGTACTTAATCAATTAGAACAGCGTTCAACATCTGATCCGTGGCTACAAGGAAAAATCAACGTTCAACAAGTCGGTGTGATTGGACAATCTTTCGGTGGTTACACAGCCTTAGTTTTAGCTGGCGCACGCATCAATATTAATCAGTTGCACAAAGATTGTAAATCTGAATCTGATCCGGTCAATATGTCGTTGTTGTTGCAGTGTCGTGCTTTAGCACTGGGAAAAAATTCTCCTGATTATGAACAGATACAACAAAACTTAAGCAACCTAGATTTACGCGATCGCCGAGTTAAAGCTGTGATTGCTCTCAATCCAGTCACGAGTAGTCTTCTTGGGCAAGCAGGTCTGAGCCGAATCGAAATTCCCGTAGTCATTGCTGGTGGAGCCTCAGACACGCTTACTCCCGTCTTGTTGGAACAAGTACAAGCATTTTCTTGGTTGACTACCAAAGACAAGTATTTGGGTATTGGTGACAAAGGGACTCATACTGATTTGATTGGTGGTGTGAGTAGCGTAATTTTATCATCTTCTAACCGTTTCTCTGGTTTCTCTGGACGCGATCCAGAATTGGGACGCACTCATCTTCAGGCTTTTAGTACAGCTTTCATGAAAGTATATCTTGCTCACCAGACTGAATATCGTCCTTTTCTAAGTACATCTTATGTGAAGAACTCAAATCGGGATGAACCAGTCAAGGTCTATTTCGTTAGGTCGCTACCACCAGGATTTCCCCAGGGATTAGTTCGTAAGAAATGAGAATTAAATAATTAAGTATTCTTTAATTTTAGGACTTACAAATTGACAAAAAATACCAAATATGTTTTTTTGGGAAAAAACCACATCTTTCCAGTGTATTTCAATCCCCAGCCATTTCCAGGTAACGAAAATGAATTCAACCAGGACGATCAGCAAGCTTTACCCATTCGCGAGAAGACTTGGTTACTCTGACGAATGGCACTAAGAAAAGCCGAAATGCTTGTGAATTAAGCAGTTTGCAACTGCTTTCGTAATTCGTGCCGGGGTTTGGTCATTAAGGGATAAGCTTTCGGGCGGCGTTTACGGACTCTTGGTTCGTTTCTAGCAGGACGGTCGGGAACAGCCTTGTGAGCAATAACTTTTAGCAAAGTGTGATAAAGTCGGAGACGTTTTTGATCAGAAGCAGCTAATAATTTGGGAATAAAGTTAATTAAATGATGGCGAGTACCTTGCAGTGATAGGCGATTTGGAGGAGTACTATAAATAGTTCCAGCCGACCACATTAAGCTACGAAGTAGATTATAAGCCACTAAAAAAACGTAAATTTCTTTGCGGATAATTGAGGGTGTTTTACATCGCAGAATATCCATACCCAAGCTAGTTTTTAGATGGCTCAAATCCAATTCGACATCCCAACGTTTACTGTAAATTCCAACAATTTCGAGAGTAGAATAAGTTGCTATATCCAAAAGAGTAGTAATTAAGCTGACTCGTTGAGTGCGAAAACCAGGGATAACAATGTAGTAATAGATTTACCGCACAGTTATTGCAGAAGGTAAGAACCTCTTGTCAGAGCGATGGGTTCAGATGCCTGTCGTTACATTGATCAAGCTATCCTAGCGTTGGGTTTGGAAAAAGTTGTTACATCTCCCA
>NZ_JBALEO010000016.1:0-31545 GCF_036918015.1 Nostoc sp. | reverse complement strand
AATTCTTCCAGGGAAAGAACTATTTTTATCTCAAGTACTTGATCCGAGATTTTTAATTCTGCTTGGGTAGTCATAATTCCCTTTTTGTCACTTGTTGATTGAAAAATCAACATTCCGTTTTTGTCACTTCACCTGACTCGAATTGACTTTTAGCGATCGCCTCACTCTGCCAGCGGGCAATTCTCTCACGAGCGATCGCACTTTCGATTTTCACTACACCTTGACCAATTGGTGAGGAAAGTAAGCCCTATGGACAGTCATTACTAACGCCTATGTGGTCAACGCTGAATACTTTTTTCAAGTGTTTGCCACATCTCACTTCTAGGAAAGCCCCACGTTCAGAGTACTCCTCAGTTTCTCCAACCTCCCAATCTTTTGTTTTTAAATTTTGGATATAGACTTTTTGACCGATCGCAACTTGGGCGATCGCTTTAGGGTGCATCCAGCCCTGGGGAAGTTTATCGCAGGACGGCAATGTGGCGGCGGGCTGTTTTTTGATCCATTCCTTAGCAATGCGCTGCGCTAGTTCCTCAAAATCTTTCTTCCCTGTTACAGCTTCAATTGGGACATCTCCGACAGCCGCTTTTGTCCCATTGGGCCAGTGCCAAGTCACTTGGCAAAGATACCCTGCTTTCATTCTCGCCCTATTAAGGATGGTAGCAGTTGGTTCCGCAGTACAGATGATGTCTCCGAACTGACTCAGTATTGGAAAGCTAAGGATTGTCGGGTCAATTAGCCAAAATTGATAATCTATTTTCTGCTTCTGGATTGTACTGAGATTTTGTTTGCAATCCTCCTGCGATTCTGAGGGGTCAGACCCCCCATTTTGATTATTTTGAAAAGTTGGAAAAGTTACTGGATCTACGGGATCAGGCTGTAATTTTATCGGTTGTAATTCCTCTGGTGCAATATCTGTAGGGCTGATCCCGTAGATTAAATCATTTTGTTGATACGTATTGTGTATTACCCGGATATGAGGTTGTTTATCATTGCTAATACTTTCGTAAGTGGTATTAATTAAATTTGTGCTTTCTAGAACTTGAACAGAAGCTGATCCCGTAGATCCAGTGCCTTTTTCAACTTTCTGATTTTTTTTCATACTTAATACGCAGGATGTATTTATTAGTTCCGTGCTATGCGCTACTTCGTCTTCCTGGTTTTTTCTCGTCCACATTCTCACCCAAGCACCAGATGATCTCACCCGTTCCGTTTCCCAGCCTAATCTGTTCATAACTGCGCCAATTCTTTTGGAATCTCCAGAGTGTTGCCTTGATATCTCTATTTCTAGAAGATTGAATAACTCAGAACGTGTTACAGAGTTTTTGTACTCAACATACTCCTGAATCTTCTCCAGCCAGGGGTCAACCACTTGAAACTGTTTGTTGAGTTCTTCTACAATTTCCTCTTGTGCCGATGTCAAATTCCACTTTTCCCCAGACTTGTAAAGGTCGTAGGCTGCGGCCCAGAGTAAATCTCTTTCGGCGGCTACTTGCTCGACGGGAATCATGCCTTTAACGGGAATCACCCAAAATCGTCTACTGCCTGTGGGGTCGGCAAGTATTTCCTGTTCGTTGGTAGTCCCTACTAAGATCGATCGGCGCGGATATGCCTTCACGGTGCGAGAGTAGGGCGTGCGATAGCTGTCGGTTTTGGTGGTGATAAATTTCTTCAAAGCACTAACGTCCTTTTTCTTGTAGACGTTCTCAAACTCTGACCACTCCAGACACCAGAACTGATGCAGCTTCATCCGTTCGTCTTTCTCGTTGGCGTCACCCATATCATCGCTGAACCACTCTTCACCAAAGAGATTGCGCCAGAAAGTACTCTTACCTATTCCCTGACGCGGATTGACAAGGATAGGCACGGATTCAACCCTACATCCAGGTTGCTTAATTCGGGCAACTGCTGCAAGTAAGGTTTTCTTCATATATATGTTGTAAAGTTCGTTGTCTGTGCCAAAGTAGCGAGTCGCTAAGTTGTCCAAAATACTCACATCGATGTCAGGATATCTAG
Source organism: Nostoc sp. (assembly GCF_036918015.1). GTDB lineage: Bacteria > Cyanobacteriota > Cyanobacteriia > Cyanobacteriales > Nostocaceae > Nostoc. The sequence goes on along the minus strand of NZ_JBALEO010000016.1, from coordinate 29,532 downwards.
CCGCGACTGTTTCCAAATAGTCGTTAACTGGGTGGTAAGCATTCTGTCCGGCCAGCATTTGGACTATTGCCTGAGCATCGCCAATAGGCACTGCTTCACCAAATTCTAGAGCCATCCGTAAACGAATCTGGTCTAAATCAAGTTGATCTCCAGCTAGTTCAATTTGATTTACCATCTGATTGATCCGCAAACCTTCACCCCAGCCCTGGCGGACGATATCAAACTGGCGCTTGAGCTTACACTTAGTTTCTTCTCCTTCTTCTAGTTGCTGCTGAATCCATAGCTCATCAAGTTTTTTACGCCATTCCTCAATGGTCAAGGCGTTATCGATTAACTTGTCAAACTCTTCCTTCCCGTTATTGCTGATAAAGTCATCCATACCTTTTAATTCACCTGGAGGTAGTTCAATGATCATTACCTTAGATCCAGATGCACTTAGTTCTCTAGCCATTCCTAGCAGGGCGTTTTGAACAGGTTTCTTGTGCATAATGTCGTTATCGAAGCACAGGTAAAAAGTTCTACCAAACCCTGTAAACAGTTTGAGTGAATCGTGCAATCTGCCGTTCTTTCTACAAGTGGAAACACCCGGAATCGAAATTGTTATGTATTCATTAGATAGTCCGCAACCCGCTTTTTTTGCTCCTTCTGTCAGGATTATTGGTTTAGACTTATCGGCAATGACTGCTTGCCAAAAGTTATTAATACCCGTACTTAAAAACAGAGGGTAGGAATCGTAGTCAGTAGCACCAATATATTTTTCAGCTTTCCCTTGTTTGTTTATGCTGGGTATATCTGGCTTAACTTGAACACCAAGCAACGTAGGCTCTTCCGTAAGAGGATCTATACCAATTGCAGTCCAGCAAGGTACTAAATGGTTAGAGTGTTTCCACCGAGAATTGCTGTTTCTATTAAGCAGTCTATCGACTTCAAAAGCATCATTAATTGTTCGGAAGTTCAAAGATATTATCAAGTCGTTAACACCACTGTTTACCCATTCTTCATAGTGGCGTTTATCGTGAGATTCAGAGATAATTGTGATAGAATTGTTGTCAATAGACGGGGTGTAAATCATCTTTTTTTTCTTTTATAAATTACTAATGTGAAAGGTGCTTGTTACACCTTTTTTTTGCCTGCTAGTATCAAGCCAAATAACAGCAGTTGGCTATCTATGATTTACGTAGACCTCTCAACTGTTCAGCTATTTGTTTGAGTTGTGTTACCAGTTCTGGATCTTCTTTGAAATGCCCAAGGGCATCCTTAATAATGACGGCGGTTAATGATATAGCTTCGGCACGAGTCAGTTCTGGATCGACTGTTTGCACGAATTCAGTTAACTGATGTGAGTGAAATGCAGCGGCTTGACTTGCTTTGCTCTCCTCTGGGGAGGCAAACAAAATTTCATCTGGCAATACTACGATCGCAGCCTTAATTTCTTCTTCTCTGTTCATATTTACCTCTAATCAACTAGTTTCATAAACTCTGCCAAATCTTCTGTAGTTACTCCAGAGAAATATTCGCAGTTTAAGGGAAATCCTGACTCAACAGATTGAATAGCCATTTCTAAAGAAGTGCATTCAGGTTTCCATTTTTGATAGACCAGTTTAGCTAGACCGGTTATTTGTTCCTTGGTTAGGTGTTTAGGGTCTATTACATAACATTCCGGTGCGCCTAGTGCTGGGATTGTGGGGATAAGGGAAACAATAGGTACTTGATTGTCTGGAAAGAACTGATTGAATGGGGTGTTGTCTTTCAATGTTGCGTAAGTGCTTGGTGTTTGGTTGTTAGTCATTGGTTAGGAGTTATCGCTAATGTCTTCAAAAACAAGGTACACTCTGCTGTCGTTTTGGTTGGGGGGGGCGATTGATGTAAGGTGGGGATTTTTCAATCAATCGCAAGCCGTTCGCTTCGGCATTCTCTAAGAACAATTCGGCGGCTTGTTCTACTTTGTCCGTGGCGGCCCACACTCGAACTCTGATTAGCTGGGTTGCTTGGTTGGCTGGAGTGTTGTCTCGCAGCCACTCTTTTTTCTGAGAATTCCAGTACCAGCCAAGCCGGTTTAATTCCCTGTATATTTCCTCCTGTGTTTTGTGTGGGAAGGTTAGTAGCTGGCAGGCTCTACAGTATTTCTGGGTTTGTTTCATTGGGCGCTGCTCAAATTTCTCGATCGCGTTGGGCGATCGCCTTTACGTGGTTGGCAGCGATCGCTAAAGCTTCAGCTTTTTGGTAGTAATCAAGTTCATCTATCCTGACGATGACTCGATCGGGGATGTCATACCCAGCATCTGCTGCTACCTCAAGAACATTTTCGTCATTTCGTCTCATGCATTCCGCCAGAAATCCGATTAGGTCTAGCAAGTAAGGTTCACAAAGGTCAATTAACAGGTCTTCACTCATTGGTTGTTAGTTGGGTGTTGGGGAATGGGGAATGGGCGATCGCCTTTTACTTGTCTGGTTCAGGTGAGTTGTTATTGAAGTACCCTCCAAAAATTTTTGGATTTCAATTTTATTAGCTAATTCTTTGATTATTTCTATTCTTTGGTTAACTGTTAGGCGTGTAATATATTGCTCACACAATATGTCAAAATCTAAACCCTTGCAGCATTTAGCTGAGGGTAATCCCCTGAAAGTGTAAGCAAGTCGCCTAATCAAAGAAGACAGCAAATGTAATTCATCAGTGGCATTTAGTACCCCCATGCTATTGATGATTTGTTGCATCTCTCTATCATCTTTTGGTGGAATATTCCAAGAGTCATTAATCCCACTTAAAAAGTACTCTTCTGGAATTAAATCTCCATGAATTTCGCTATAGGGATGATTTCCGTGAATGTCCATAATTTGCCTCAAAATACAATTAAAAGCGTTGCGATCGCACTTCCTCGGTAGGCATAAGTTCAATTCACTACATAGCACGGGTTGCCAAAACGATCGCATTAATATCTAGTCCGGGAATTATAGGAAAGGCAGGGATAAGTTGCAGCTTGTCCCTGCTTTGTTGTTAGTGAAAGAGAAAGTCGAAATGAATAATGAAATCATCTTGAACGACGATGATGTTGTATCTATGGACAAAGAGATTAGTTTCACCGGGAACGCAACATCTACGTGTGGAGAGTTAATAGAGTCTCTGAAGGATTTGGCGTTTGGGGAAAGCACCTCTCAGAGGAATGAGACTGTGGATGGTATTACCTGTAAAGTTTTGCTAGTTAAGGGCGGAGGCTGGCAGAAAGGAAGACTTCGGTTAAGACTAGATTTCGTCCCAGAGGAACCAGAAGTCCCTCAGCAAAATCCTTCTACAGTGTCCCTTGAACAACAATCGCCACTAGACGATCTGCGGTCAGACCTAGATATCTAATTTATTCAGTACCAAAGCGATCGCACAAAATAAAACCGTCTTGCCAGCACAGGCAGGACGGTTTTATTCAGATTCCTCTGATTGTTCCAGTTCTTCTAGTAAAGATTCAAATTCCTGGATATTGGACTCAAGCTGTTGAATTTCCTGTTTTTTTGTCGCTACCTGATCACGATATTCGCTGATCAGCCGACGAACGATTTTCCCAGGAGTGCCTTTTCTTCTGGCTGTAAAGACTGTTCTTGACGAGCCATAGTCTCTATCAACTCCGATCGGCTCATGCCCAAACGAGTAGCCTGGCGATCCAAGCTCTCTATTGAAGTTTGAGTCAGAGATATGTTGACTCTGACTTTCCCCTCGTCGTACCAGCCATGTTTCTTCTTGGTCATTTGGTGAAAGCATCATATTTCTTACACAACATTTTATCCTAATTTCTTACACAAGATTATTGCATATCTTACACAAGATGTTATCATGCTCTTATTCTTACACAAGAATAGAAGACTATATACTTCTCATGCTCCCTCCTGCCTCACCAATCGCAGGACACACCAATAACCACGGAGCAAGCACCCGCACTTCGGAGCGGAAACACCCTACCATCACCAAGAACAGAGTGCGGACAACGAGATTGCCGCGCGGTGATTTATTTCAATCAGTCAGCGACCAACTAACCCAACAGGTAAACAACATGACAAAAACAGTGCAACAGCTGGTTGCAAAACTCCAAAAATACCCTGATAACACAGAGGTAACTATCCAAGATGGATCTGATGTGGAATTTTTCATTGTTGCTTTTGAGCAAAGAAGCAACGAACTAGCGATCGTAATCAGCGACGAAGAGCCAGAAGACAACCAAGACGACGAGGGATAAACCTGCTTACCCTTTAGCTGGAGGCAACCTTAGACGAAAAACTAATCATTTTAGCACGTTTAATTTAATCTACTCACGTCAGCAGATGTCGTATCTGCTGACGGTTCCTTAAACCTAAAAATGAACAAATACGCTGATATCACCCAAGACTTGCAACTACTGGAGTCTACCTTACAGCGCGTTTTGCAATCGCCAGTCTATGCAGACATGGTGAGAACTGGGCTGTATAACACTGACCTCAGTCTCCTCGATGCACTTCATGCAGTGCAGCAGTTCACTTCTACTAGTAATGATGTTTTTGTAGTACCTTATGACCCACGATCTCATTCATCTAGAATCAACATCAGGTTTTCAATGCATTGTCCGCCTAAGTTTTATCTCTTTCGCTATGTGGCAGGGCGAAGACCTTTTGGTTTTTACCGTCGGCGATAAGAACCCACTTTCTGTCTCCGGCGAACAAGCCCAAAAGCTTTGGACACTTCTTCATGGTGCAAGTCTATCTATGGTCAGAGAGAGACTCCCTTATCAACAACCTAGTTGATTGTGCTGCGATCGCTAACCAATTACTAAAAACAAACAGCGCCTGGCGGACAACAAGCACTGACTAAGTTATTTACAAGAGGAGACTTAATTGTGACACATCCCGTTGGATACTACACCGGATATACTCCCGGTGACAGTGGCTTGCTGGCAGAGATGCAGGAGACTTACGGCGCACAACTTCAAGGCTTGAATAGAGCCGATAAATTGTGTCTAATTACACTGATTAGTGCTGACTTATCTTGTCTGGCTTCTACTGAGCAGCTACACAGTGGCGACTTGTTCAGCCTAATGCTGGCAATTAAAGGACAACTAGCGATTTCAGACAGAGAAGGACTACTCGAATGTTTGATTAGCGGTGTGAGGTATCAAAATGAAACCAGATAACGAATATAGACCTTGGGTAGTTTTGATGACCGCCGGCGGTCAAAGCCAGGAATTAGCCCGCTATCGCCTCAGAGGAGATGCAGAAAGTCATGGTCAGACATTAAAACGTTTATCCCCGGACGGTGGTTTCACTGTTTTGTTTGAGGAGCAGCAGGTCAGTTTTAAGTAGTCAAAAATAGCAAGCAAGATATATGCAACCCCAAAAAGACATTGGGGAACTGTATAAAATTCGGCAAAGGATTTTATCTTGTACTTATGACAATGACAAAGATCAAGCCCGTGCTAATCGTGCATTTGTAGGAATAACCCAAGCGATTGAAGAGTTAGAAAAATTGGAGGATAGTATGTTGGACAACGCGATATTTTGCCCCAATCTGATTAACAGCTAATTTACAGTCCCAACTAAAATCACACTATGCAAATTAAAACATTTCACGCTCATTTCCTGCTGCAAACAGATTCTTCTAATCAGGAAAGAATAGGTTTTTCTGTCATTTTAGATGAAGATGAAACCCCAGAGCAGGTAGTTCCCATACTGAGACAAAAGGCTATAAATATCGTTGGTAAAAAAGCTTATGACTTTTACCAAGATAGACGCATCCTTAGAGATGAATGCAATCATTTGGAGAAGAAATTAGAGCTTTTACGTAAAGAATGGGATGCTACAGCAGAATTTTTAAAGGCACAGGGATTAAACCCAACAGCCCCATCAATGCCCCAGTTCCGTAATTTATTAACAGCAGTAACAGTAGAGTCTGAGGTCATTCATGATGTTAATGACGAGGAAGATGACTATGATTCTGAAGATGAAGATGATTATGACGAAGAGATGTAGCAATGAAAATTGAAACAATAACTTACAAGAGAGTTAAGAACCTGGGTAATTTTCAAAGCGAAACAATGGAAGTTATGGCAACTCTAGAGGAAGAAGACCTCCCTGAAGATGTTGCTGAAAATTTAAAACTGTTCGTTCGTAATCAGTTGTTTCCGCCTATGACCGAACAAGCTGGCATACCCGAAGGTTTCTAAGAACTAACTGATCGCGCCAACCAAGCGCGATCGGACAGAGGAAAAAGCATGAAAAACATTACTGTTATTGCTGACAGCAGAGACTCTCAAATTAAAGCATTTATAAAGACAGACAGCAATGGACTATACAAAATTCTTGCCAGGAAAAATTACAAGATTCCTAAAAGCTATATACAATGGCGAGAATTAGCAGCGCTAATTAGCATGAATGCACCAGTATTCAATCATCATAGTCTTGATCTAGCTCAAAGATTTACAGCCCACCGCATAGCTTTGTGGGTTGTTCAGGATGCACCAATATATTGCTTAGATAGCCAGCTACTCCAACAATTTCAACAAACAGATGTTGGGGATGAAAACCTAATATTTAGAGATTTAATCTCTCAAATCCCTCTTCACTCAATGATGCTTTTACTACCAAGTAAAACTGTTATGTCTCCAGAGGGTGGGTATGTCGATTTCTTAAACATTCATTGCTCAGATATTCGTCATCCTGAGTGGTCTGAAGGTGAAAAATATGGAATAAGCCCACATTTTCTAAAGCATGAGCAAGATATCTGTTTTCATTTCGGCTGCATAGACACCAAAGCTACGCTCTGGTTTAGTGGATGGGGGGTTAATGAAGATGATGGCATTATTCATCAACAGCCAATATCTTATGGATCGGCTAAGGTAGGGACGAAAGACGATAGCTTTGTCCGGCAACTGCGATCGCTAACCATGCAGTGCTTAATGTTTTTAACCTTTGAAAGTTCAGGAAACGACGATGTAACCTTCAAAGAAACCATTAATAGCACTGGCTTCCATCCCCTCAAGGAACCCAAAGAGAAATGTCTCTATCCTAGATGGTTACGCGATCAGGAAAAAACCCCAACTAGGCATATCAGAGAGAATACGTCCCATGCCTCCCCCACTCCCCACTGGAGACGCGGACATTGGCGGCGGGTTGCTGTAGGTAGGGGAAGGGTTCACAGGCGATGGAACTGGATAAAACCAACTTTTGTAACAGGCTCACTTGAATAGTCTTTAAAAACTGATGCTTGATGACCAGTGGATTACTACCGATCCGCGAACAAAGAAGTTGCTAATTCGCTTCCGTGTTCGCGGATTTTCCAAGCAATTTTGTCTCTCTACCGGACTCAAGGACACAAAACGCAACCGGGAGATAGTGCGATCGCGGCGAGATGCGATCGCCAACGATATCGCCCTGGAGCGGTTTGATCCGACACTGGAAAGCTATCGCTTTAGAGCAGCGGGGAAAAATCCGGCGGTGGCAGTGGCGCCGATCGCTCCGAAGCCAAAATACGAATATGACCTCCTCGAACTCTGGAACAAGTTCACCGACTACCAAGAAACCCAAATTGAGCAAACAACCATACTCAACAGATATCGTGCTGTACTTGGTTACACAAAGCGACTTCCTACGTATTTCCTCAATGAGGCGGTGAAGATTAGAGATTGGTTGTTAAAGACCACCACACAAAAAATGGCTTGGCTACTGGTCAACCATTACAACCAGTGTTGTGAGTGGGCTGTCACTTCTAAACTGATACCCGATAATCCTTTCCTGCAACTAAAATTGAAAAAACCGAAGAAAAAATCTATTGCTGAAGACCATAGAGCATTTACCCTAAAAGAAAGAGATTTAATTATTGAAGCATTTGAAAATCACTCTGAATATTCTCATTATTCATCATTAATCAAATTTTTATTTTGGACAGGATGCCGTCCGGGTGAGGCTTTTGCTGTTACTTGGGGAGACATCTCAAATGATTGTTGCAAAATCAATATTAATAAATCACGAAATTTACATCGAATATTAAAAAGTACAAAAAATGGTGTAAAAAGGGTATTTCCAACAACTCCGGGGTCTAAACTTCAAAAATTACTGATTGAGATAAGACCATTTCAATACGATTTCAACACCTTAATTTTTACAGATGATAAGGGAAATCCGTTATCATCTGGAGTACTTCAAAAGCCCTGGAAAGGGCAAAGATATAAAGTGGATGGGCGAGAGTATCGGTATCCAGGAGTGGTTACAGAATTGGTAGAAAGGGGTCGCTTACCTTTCTACCTAAAACTTTATGCTACACGCCACACCTTTGCTACTTGGGCAATTACTAAAGGTAATTCCCCTGATAAGGTCGCCAAGTGGATTGGGGACACGGTAGAAACTGTGTTGCGCTATTACTGTCATCCCCAGGTAGTGGAGTCGGAGTGCCCCGACTTTTAGCTTCTACTCAAATGCTACTCAAAATTTAGTTATTAATTCTTAAAAGCTTGCCTGAGAACTCGTTTGCTATACTTATTTTATTTTCCAGCAGGGAATAAAATAGGACAGCAACATATCCTGCTAGGAGAATTTTATGAGAAATTATCGCTTTTTAAATAAGATTACTACAGCTATGATTGTAGCTGCCCTTTCTTTTTCCTGTAAGTCTTCTGTTAGTAGAAATGCAGAACAGGCAAAAGCAACTGAGAAACCGAAGCCACAACAAAATCTTATCTATGGCGATTTAATTATTAAAGGGCAATCAGATTATCTGATGATTCCTGTTAGTCTTCCAGAGCAAAATGAAGATAAAGGAGTTGATTTAAACCTTTCACGTTCTTATGAAAATGGAAGAAATAATCAGTTGTATAATATCATCTTTTATCAAAAGCAAGGTAGTGAAGCTCATCTTTTATTAAATAAAAAAGCCATTATCACCTCCTTCGATTTATTGGAGGTAAAAGCGGCAGATAAGCCAACTACAAGAGTTTGGTTATATAAAATCATTGACCAAGACACAAATATAGATAAAAAACTTAATAGCGAAGATGCTACTATTGGCTATCTTTCTGATTTATCAGGTAAGAATCTCCAGCAAATTACCCCAAATAATACTCGAATCATCAGTTGGGTTGTTGTTCCTAGTCAAAATGCAATTTTTCTAAAAATTCTTAAAGACTCGGATAATAATAAAAAATTTACACAAGAAGATAAAACAAATTTTGTGAGGGTTAGTCTCGATAAAATCGGTATGGGAACTGAAATTATTAGTGACCAAATAGAGCAAGAAATTAAATCCTACGTTTTGAAATAATTAGATAAGTGTGTTTTAAACTTGACAAGGCAAATTTTAGTTGATAAGGCACTAAGCTAATCGGTATTTAAGTTGCATAATTAGGGCGGGCAAGATGCCCACCCCACAATATTTTGATTAAGAGTGTTCCAAAAAATAAATGATCCAAAACCCGTCATTGCAAGCGAAGCGAAGCAATCGCAAAGACTGGGATTGCTTCGCTTCACTCGCAATGACAATTGGGCATTTTTTTACTTGGAGTATTCTAAATCGAAATATGCAAATTAAATGTATTTTAGCTTATCAGCTAAGATTTCTTTGCTCTTTCTGCAATGCTGTGGGTTCATTTCTATCTGGATAGGCATCAACAAATGTTACCTAGACTGAATAATCCATAAAAGTGACAATTATTCGGAGATTGTGAGTAATATTAAAAACATAGAATTTACTAATCAAAACACAAAGTAATGCCTGAGGAGAACTGTGTAAGTAGCTTCTGGCGATCGCATAACTTTCGTTTGGAGCCGTGGGGGAATGACTACGAGCCGCCAATTCAAATCAGCGAAGAGCTTTCACTGTCTGAAAGTGATGTTAACCCGATAGTAGAAACTGATAATTGGGATAGTTTTGAGTCTCAAGAGGCGCGATCGCTACCTAATCACCTCATTTTTATCGACGGGCGTCGTCGGCTAGACGCTGCACTTGTCGGTGGCGATGGCAACACAATAACATACGGTATTTTCGGTACAATCTCTGTGGGTGCTGTGGTAATAGATCGTTCTGTACCCCAAGCTAGCTGCTCTCAAATCACTATTCGCCGAGTTTTGGGTTTTGGTGGCGAACAAGAAGCTGTTTTAACTCGCATCCCTTGTCCTTTAGGAAGCAAAGCAGAATTAGTCTACGAACCAGTTAAACCCAGCCAAGATAATACTCCTAATGTTCGAGGCTTAATTGTCCAAAATGCCATGCTAGCCGCAGAAGAACAGCTAGTAACCAAACAGATAGCAAAAGATGGGGATACTTTGGTGATTCGGGATGGGCGATTGTCTTATAATTCGCCTGATTTTATTTTGGGCTATGTGAAAACAATGCACAAAAATTACTTAACTGAAAAATATGCTGCATTTTTATGGGAATTAGCACCGGGAGAGCGATCGCCTATTTTCTTAATTGCCGAAAAAAATCGCCCCCGTTATTCATGGTATTTAAAATCTGGTACTTCTCAAATTAACTCAGAACTACTTGGCTATCACGGTTTACATGGCATTGTGCGATTGGAATTATCCAGCGAAATACCCTTAGAAAAAGCTAAAGAAATAGCTAATCAAACTTGCTATTTAATTCCTTATTATGCTTCTCATCCATCACGAGATCCCCGCGCACCACAAAACCTTGCACCTGTTAGTGCTTTGGAACGGGAATTAGGCAGAAGAATGGGTGATGCAATACTAATTAAGCGACGGCTACAATGCTTTCTGGCATCTTTTGGAGGTAATGAATGACATCTTCCGAACCAATTGGTTTTGTACTTGGTACTAAAGAAGCTACTCCTTTAGAATTTTGGATAGCAGTGGACGCCAAAAAAGTGTTACGGCTAGATGATGTTGTAGAGGTACAAACTCAACGTCCAGATGGTGGCGGAATTGTACGTTTTTACGGTGTGGTGGATTATGTCCGCACTCAATACGAAGGAGCGCAATTTGATACTGATACTTTTTTAGTTGCTAAAGAAGGTATTTTACCAATAAATATTTCTTACACTGCTCACGTTCAAGTCACAAGAATTGAGCCAGAAGAGTATTTACCCCCACAACCAGGCGATCCAGTTCACCTTGCAGTAGGTAAGGATTTGGCATCAGCTTTGTATTTTGACAGCATGGATACCCCAATTCCGGCTGGCATTATGAATAACGGCAATGCAGCTTATTTTAACTACTCATTTATTAATGGCGAGAAAGGCGCTCATGTAAATATCTCTGGTGTTTCAGGAGTTGCGACTAAAACATCCTATGCTTTATTTTTACTACATTCTATTTTTAATTCTCCAGTTTTAGGTTCTTATAAAGCTAATACAAAAGCACTAATTTTCAATGTTAAAGGTGAGGATTTATTCTTTTTAGACAAACTCAATCAAAGCTATGGCAATTCTGAAAAACAAAAGGATAAAAATAAATATGAACTGATGAAATTGCCAGTATAACCTTTTAAAAGTGCAAGTTTTCGGGCTACACCAAAAAGGGATTCTCGGACTGTTGACTCTGATTTAGAACAGCGTTCGGAAGGGATATCAGTTTATTTGTGGAGTATTCGGGAATTGTGCCGCGATCGCCTGTTTCGCTTTTTGTTTACTGGTGAAGATTTAGACCGGGGTAATTTATCCTACTTAGTAACAACCGTAGAAGAACGATTAGCACGGCTAGCAGAAGAAAATGACCAGAGCGATCGCCAGAGTCGCCGCAAAACCCAAGCTTATTTACAAGTCGAAATGTTTGGGGAAGAAGGCAAAACACAAATTAAAACATTTAGAGATTTAATTGACTTCTTAGAAGACAAACTTCTCAACGATGAAGATAGAGAAGAAAACAGGCGTTGGTTAGGGCGAAATGTCCCAGCTACGGCGGAAGCAATGATTCGGCGTTTATATGGTATCAGTAGTGAAGTTAACCATTTAATTCGTGGGGATTTATCACCGGATGAAGTTGCTAAATACCAACTCAATCCCCTAGCTTCAGATGCTCAACTGACTGTAACTGATATCCACAAACTCAGCGCCCGCGCTCAAAAATTTGTTGTGGGTGTTTTATTACAAAAGCTATTTTTTCAAAAAGAAAAACAGGGTAGGGAACCTGTTGTTTTTATCGTTTTGGATGAGTTGAACAAATACGCGCCCCGTGATGGACGTAGCCCCATTAAAGATTTATTGGTAGACATTGCAGAACGGGGGCGATCTCTAGGAATTATCTTAATTGGCGCACAGCAAACCGCTTCAGAAGTTGAACGGCGTGTGGTTGGACAAGCGGCTATCCGGGTTGTGGGTAGATTAGATTCAGCCGAAGCAGAACGTCCTGAATACAACTTTCTAACCGGTTCTTGCCGCAAACGAGCTTTATTTCTGAAATCCGGCACAATGTTCGTGCATCAGCCAGAAGTCCCCGCCCCAATTTTAGTTAACTTCCCCTTCCCCGCTTACGCCACTCGTAAAGAAGAAGTGTTTTTAAGCCAAGCAGAAATTACCAGCATCGAAGCTGATATAGACCGTTTTTAGGAGGAATTTATGCGTTTAATTCATACATCTGACTGGCATTTGGGGCGACATCTCAAAGGCAAAGATCGTACCCCAGAAATTGAATTTTCTCTGAATGAACTTTTACGACAAGCTCAAGAATTAGAAGTTGATGCGGTATTAATCGCAGGCGATATTTTTGAAACTCCTAATCCGCCATCTGATGCTGAACGAGTCGCGTATCAGTTTTTTGAGGGGCTGAGAAATGCTAAAATTCCGGCAATTGCGATCGCCGGAAATCATGATTCTGCTTCCCGCTTTGATGGTATAGCTAATCTCTTGTCTTTAGCTGGTGTGCAGATATTAGGGAAACCTCGTCGCGTCAATCAAGGAGGTTTGATTACCCTAGAAACGCCCAACGGCAAACTACGTGTAGCAGCGATGCCTTTTGCTTCCGAACGGCGGCTGTTGACAGTTGAAAATCTTTGGACAATGGATGAGTTGCAGCAAATACAGCACTACAGAGACAGAGTAGACTACTTGCTCAAAAATTTAGCCAGTGGCTTCCAAGATGACAGCGTTAACATCCTCATGGCTCACCTCACTATCGATAGTGCTAGATTAGCCAATTCCGAAGCCCGTCATCACACCAAAGAAACCTACGCCTTGGCTGGACAAAGCCTACCGCCAGAAGCTCAGTATATTGCTCTCGGACATATCCATAAACCTCAACAAATTCTAGTTGCGGCTCCTACTTACTATTCTGGTTCTTTGATTCAAGTAGACTTTGGTGAAGCTGAGGAAGAAAAAGGATTTTATCTGATCGATGTTGAAGTTGGTTCTCCTGCCAAAAAACCGGAGTTTATATCTATCCCCTGTCAAAAACCTTTGAAGATAGTCGAATGTGAATTGAGTGATTATGAGGAAAAACTAGAACCACAACGCGATCACCCAGGCTATCTGAAGGTAATTATCAACTTGCAAACACTTCAAATGGGATTAGCTGACAAAATTCGGAAAATTTGTGGCGATCAAGTGCTGCAAATTGAGCCGCGTTATCCAGAAATAGAATCAAAGCGAGAAAAATCTGTAAAGCAAGAAGATTTTGATCCAGTAGAAGAATTTAAGCGCTACTTCCAAGAGGAATTAAATACTACACCTGCTCCCGCCGTTGTAGCGAAGTTCGAGGAACTATATAAGGAAATCAAGGAAACCCAAAATGCGACCACTTGAGCTAACTTTAGAAGGTTTTACCAGCTTTAGGAAGCAGGCAAATATTCTTTTTGAGAAAATGGACTTATTTGCTATTACTGGCCCAACCGGCGCAGGTAAATCATCTTTGCTAGATGCGATGACTTTGGCACTCTATGGAAAAGTAGCAAGAAAAACTCAACCTAAAGAATTATTGAGTCAGGGTAGCTTAAAATTACAGGTATCATTACGCTTTTTGGTAGATCAAACTGAGTATCTAGTGTTTCGCTCATGGTCATATCGTACTAAAACAGCCCAGCTTACTTTTAAGTTAGAAAAGCGGATAAATGGTGAGTTTCAACCTTTTGGAGAACAAAAGGAAGCAGAAATTAACGCCGTTATCGAGAAAGCTTTAGGAATGAATTTTGAGACTTTTACAAAAGTTATTCTGCTTCCTCAAGGACAATTTGATGAGTTCCTCAAAGGCAAAAGTGCTGATCGGCGGAAGATTTTAAACAGTCTGGTTGGATACGAAAAGATTTTTGAAGATATGTGTTCGCAGGCTGGGACGCGAGCTAACCTGATTAAAGGTGAATGTAACGCAATTCAAGAACAGCTAAAAAATCTAGATTTATCATTAGATATAGAACTGAATTCTCAACGACGCGATCGCTCTCAGTTTTTAGCACAAGAATTACCCAGATTACATGAAACAGTTAGCAAAGCCCAAATAGCTTTAGTCGCCGAAAAAGAATTATTACAACGTCTGAAAGATTTAGCAAATTGGCAACAGCAACTTGATGAATTAAATAAACAAGCTTCAAAAATAAGTGAATTAAAACAGCAATTAGAACAAGCACGAGTTGGCGATCGCCTATCTGCCACTTGGACATCAGTCAATTTGGCTCGTAATCGATATGAAAAAACTCAAGCTGATGTTGAGATTGCTGCCAAAGCTTTGATTGAAAAACAATCAGCTTTTAAAAGACAAGAAGATATTTTCAGTCAAACACAAGCTGATCAGGCTGAGATTGCACCACAGCTAAAACAGCGAGAAGAAGCTCTTAATGCAGCTAAAATTTACGAACAACAGCGGCGTGTAATTAACGATGAAATAAAAAGGTTAGAAAAAACATTAATAGAAAAATTAAAGCTGATAACTGAGGCTGATCGAGCTGTAAAAAAGGCTGAAGCTGAATTAAATCAAAAAAATCAGAGCTTGATGACAGCTAATAATCAACTTTCTCAATATTTTCCTGGTGGCTCAAGATTAGAACAACTTAATCAAGTAATACCACTCCTAATTAAATGGGAAGGAATTCAAAAGCAAGTTGAAAGCGATCGCACGAAATTACAGCAAATCACTCAAGAGTTAAACACTGCTGAGTCTGATTATCAATCTGCTATTTTAACTTTCCAAAAATCTGAAGCAGAATGCGATCAATATCGTGTTGAATTAGATACTGCTAGACAACAAAATTATGCTGCGGCTTTGCGTGCATTTCTGCATACTGGTGATGATTGTCTAGTTTGCGGTGGAATTTATCCAGAAGCCCACTTATTACCACAACTAGAATCTTCAGGCGATATCAAAGCACTAGAAAAACGCGATCGCGCTGCTGAACAAAACCGCCAAAAAGCTACTGAAGTCAAAACTCAGGTTGAAACAACAAGAGAACATCTGAAGAAACAACAAGCTGAATATCAAAAAATATTAACTGAAAAAGAAGCCGAACTTGAAGCAGAGACAGAACAAATTGTTGTCATATTAAAAGCAGACAAATGGGAAGTTAAGGCACTCGATCAAGAACGCCAAGCACTACAGAAAAGTGATGCTCATTATCAAAAATCTTTAACACAAAAAGAAAAAGCAGAGGTGGAAATTAAAGCTAGTGAACTCAATTTGAACTTTGTTAAAAGTAAGTTATCACATACGCAAACTCAACATCAAGACCTAGCATCTGAACTAGATCACAAAAAAACACAACTTCAGGAAATATTAGACACACTTTCCAAGCTTGCTGGTAGTGATTCTTATGATAATTTATTCCAAAAACTAGAACAAGATAAACGAGATTTAGAGCATCGTATTCAGCATGAAACTCAGTGCTACCAAAATACTCGTGATGAATTTAAGCAAGCTCAACAAAGTGATGTAAAGGCAAGAGAAGACTTCGATTTAGCTTCTACTGAAAAAGAACATCTAGAAGCTGAATGGAAGAATAATTTAGAGATAGTAAACTTTACAGAGGAAATATTTCAGCACTCTAAAGTACCCCCAAAAGAGCAAAGTCAATGGCAGCAAAAAATTGATGATTACAACACTAATAAAATTCAGTTGGAAACTAATGTTAAGCGAGAAACTGACGCAATTGGCGACAAAAATACAAACGCAGAAATAATCGTCCAGCATGAAAAATTTGTTGCTGATGCCGGAGAAAAATATAAACAAGCACAAGATGAATACAACGAATTAAAACTTTTGATTGCTAAAGCTGAAGAACAGCGAGAGCAAGTAGAGAAATTGCAAACACAACTATCTAGCAAACAACAAGACCTAGAAACATATCAAATTTTGTCTAAAGAGTTGCGATCGGATCGCTTTCAAGACTATATTCTCCAGCATTTTGAGCGCGAATTAGTAGAACTAGCAACAGTGTTTTTATTAGAACTTACTGAACAGCGATATGCATTAAAATATGAAAATAAAGAATATAAAGTAGAAGATAACTGGAGTTGTGGTGAAACAAGACGAGTGCAAACCCTTTCTGGTGGTGAAACCTTTGCTACTTCTTTATCACTGGCTCTAGCACTTTCAGAAAAGTTATCTAGAGGAGCCAAGTTAGGCAGTCTATTTATAGACGAAGGATTTGGAACATTAGATGCCGAAACTCTAAAAGGTGTCTCAAATATCCTACTCTCTTTGGGAAAACAAGACAGATTAGTTGGCGTGATTACTCACGTTCCCGCCTTGGGAGAGGAGTTAGGAACACAAATCAAAGTAGAAAAGTTTTTAGAAGGCTCCCGGATTGTTGTAACAGGAATTTTAACTTAATAGTAATTTCCTCTTTTATCTAAGTATCTTTTTCATAGAAAAACCTGCGATTAGAGACGCAATTTGTTGCATCTCTACTCAACTTTGTCTAATGATATTTAATATCACTAGTCAATAGACAAAACCCAATCGCGTAAAAGTTGGTTTACTTTATCGGGTACTTCATCATGGGGACAATGACCTGCTGTTAAGAAATGCTCTGTGAGTTGAGGACAATATTGGCGAAACTTTGGAGAACGTTCTCTAGTATTCATCCAAGGGTCAGCTTCTCCCCACAACATCAATAAAGGACAAGTTAATTGCTTTAGTAGTACATCAACTTTTTCCCCTTGAGGACTGCTAAAAACTGAAACAAATACATCCAATGCACCCGGATCAAAAGCAGGGCGAGAAATTTCTTCTACTAATTGGTCTGTAACTGCACTTTTATCAAGATATACCTTTTCTAAAGTTTGGCGAATTACCCAACGTTGTCGCACGTATTGAAATAACACAAACTGAGCTAAAGGTTGTTGAAAAATCCATTTAACTGAGTCACCCAGGAGTTTCTCTAAAGAAGAGGGTTGTTTGGGTGGCTGAATTTCGCTTTGCAAAGCTTCCGGTTCAGATGTGGGCTGGCTTTCGCTAAAAGGCCCGGCACTATTGAGCAAGACTAAACCAGCTGCACTGTCGGGACGTTGGGCTGCAACACACAAGCAAGCATAACCACCAAGGGAATTACCGGCTAATACTGCTTTTTGACCAATCACTTCGCTGATAAAATCATGGAGTTGGTCGCGCCACAAGTCGCCACTATACTGCAATTTTGGTTTCGCCGATCGCCCGAATCCCAAAAGGTCGATCGCAAATACTTCAAAATCTTGACACAATCCTGTGATATTCTTGCGCCAGTGGTCTGTGGAAGCACCAAATCCATGTACCAAAAGCAAGGGCGGACGTTCGGTTTGCTTCTCTCCCGCACGCACGTAGTAAACGTTGTGCCCGCGCCACTGCCAATATTTACCAGGAATTGGAATTGTAGAGGGGGCTGTAGTTACCTGCATGATTCAAAGAAATGTTAAGTAGCTTTTAATAATTGTAGGCTACTGGAGAGTGAGGGACATGAGGGAGATGAATTAATAAGCAATGACCAATGACTAATGACTAAAAAAATTACTGGGAAAACTAAGCTACTAGGGGTAATTGGACATCCGGTGGAACATTCGCTGTCACCAGTGATGCATAATGCCGCGTTAGCGCAGCTCGTCGTTGGCAAAGCCTCTCGTAGAGAAGACATCGCACAATTAGGATTAGATTACATTTATCTACCTTTTCCGATTGAACCACAAAATTTAGAGGTGGCGATCGCAGGTTTCGCGGCTGTTGGGGTTGTGGGCTTTAGTGTGACAATCCCTCACAAACAGGCAATCATCCCCCTCCTCTCAGAAATTACGCCCCTGGCTCAAACTATTGGTGCAGTGAATACTGTTAGCCGCCAAAATAACCAATGGGTAGGCACAAATACAGATATAGAAGGATTTATCGCTCCTTTACAGACAACATATAAACAAGATTGGAGTCAGAAAGTAGCGGTAATTTTAGGCAATGGTGGTGCAGCCAGAGCAGTTGTAGCAGGTTGTATCCAGCTAGGTTTTGCCCAAATTCATGTTGTTGGGCGCAATATGCAGAGATTACAAGAATTCCGCAATAGTTGGAGCAATTCATCTCTAGCTGATAAATTCCAGGTTCATCAATGGGAGGAATTACCAAAGCTCATTCCCCAGGCAAATCTGCTGGTAAACACAACTCCGATTGGGATGTATCCCAAAGTCGATGAATCGCCTTTGAGTGTAGAAGAAATCGCAAATTTACCAACGGGTGCGATCGCTTACGATTTGATATATATTCCGAAACCGACGCAATTTCTAGAGCTAGCTGAAAAACAAGGCGCAATTGCGATCGATGGATTAGAAATGCTAGTCCAACAAGGGGTAGCAGCATTAAAAATCTGGTTGCATCTGGAAACTTTGCCTGTAGAAGTGATGCGCCAAGCTTTACAAAATCACCTGGGTTTGGGGAAATGAGGGTTCTGCAAAGCTAAAACGAATAATTAGTTATGATTTCCACAGTCATTGCACCCCACCCCTTAATCCCCTCCCCGCAAGCGAGGAGGGGAGACAAAGCCTATTAATCCAACCTATAGCGGTTCCCAATTGCATGGAATACAGACCTAACCCCCAGCTCCTTCCCTTCAAGGGAAGGGGAGTAAGATTCAAAGCCTCTCTCCTTTTAGGAGAGAGGTTTGGAGAGAGGTCAAAACTGTACTGCACCCAAGCGAGAACCGCTATATATTCTTCCGCAAGCGAGAAGGGGAGACAAAGCCTATTAATCTAATCCCCTCTTCGCTTGCGGGGAGGGGAGACAAAGCATAGCTTTGTCGGGGTGGGGTTCTTGGAGTTTAATAAGTAATCAAGCTGACATGATACAAAAATATTAACTCAGCCATTGACTAGATTTTCTACACTATCAGCATCGTTCGGTAATGCAGCTGTTAAAACTTCGCTCCCTTCTGCGGTAACTAAAACATCATCTTCAATGCGAATTCCCCGGACATCAGCGAATTCAGATAAACGTTGCCAATTCACCACATTCTGATATTTTGAACGCACATTAGCATCATTTAAAATTGCTGGTACTTGATAAAAACCAGGTTCAATTGTGACCAACATTCCTGGACGCAGGGGACGATTTAAACGGAGATAGCTTAAGCCAAAGCGATCGCTCCTTTCACGCCCCTCTTCATACCCTGCTAAATCGCCCAAATCTTCCATATCATGCACATCTAAACCCAGTAGATGACCGATACCATGAGGGAAAAACAGCGCGTGGGCATCGATTTCTACTAAATCTTGGGGATTTCCTTGTAAAATACCTAACTCTACTAAACCTTCAGCGATCGCTGTAGCCGCTAGCAGGTGAATATCCCCATACTCTACACCAGGCTGGATTTTGGCAATGCAAGCATCATGAGCTGCCAGCACCACATTATAAATATCTCTTTGGGTAGATGAAAACTTCCCTGAAACTGGCCACGTGCGAGTCACATCACCAGCCCAACCAGTCTCAGTCTCAGCGCCAACATCGGCAAGCAGTAAATCACCTGGTTGCAAACTATGGTGATAATGCTCGTTATGCAAAACTTCACCGTGAACAGTGACAATACTGTTGTAAGAAGTGGTCATATTGTGAGCAATAATCACCCCTTCCATCGCTGCCCGAACTTCTGCTTCTAGTTTGGCTTGGGGTGTTGCTGCCATCCCCGCTTTGTGAGCTTTGACAGTGACAGTAGCAGCTTTTCGCAACTCGGTTAATGCCGCATCATCGTGGGTAAGGCGGAGAGAAACGATCGCCTTCGCTAACTCCAAGTCAATTCCTTGGGGAGGACTTTGTGGTAAAACCCATCTATTTAATAGCTGCGATTGCTGCGTCCAAGTAGCTGCATCTTGGACGGCAAGTGTAGCGGCATCTTCTAGCCAAGACTCTAATTCTGCCATTGGTCGGGCGACATCCGCCCCAATCTTCTCGGCTATTTCCTCGCGCGTTGGCATTTCTCCATGCCAAAGGGCGCTGCTGGGTGACGGATCGTCGATGAATAGTTCTAGTTTGCCCGCTTCTAGACGAATTGCCGCCTTTGGTAATGGCAGTCCGGCAAAATAAAGGAAATGACTGTTAGCACGAAATGGAAAGGAATTTGCCGGAAAGTTGCGCGAATTATTGCTACCTGACCACAGAATTGCAGGAAAATCAATGAGGTTGGCTAGTTGTTGCCGTCGGTGGCGTAAAGTCTCGCCGAGGGAAGTAGAAGTTTGTGGGATAAGCATAAATCTAAGGTGATAATTTTACCTTTATTTAGTCGTTATCGTCTTTATCGCCATCTTTTTTATCATTTTTGCGATCGCCATCTTTATCATCGTCATCTTTGTCCTTTTGCTTTGTCTGCTGAGGCTGTTGGTTAGGTTGTAAGACTGGTTTTTGTTGCTCAGTTGGTGCAGGTGGCTGTGGGGCTTCAACAACACAACTAACTAATCCTCCAGAAATTAGCGCTAAGTTGACAGCAGCAAAGATGCTTCTGAAGATTTTTATCCTCACGTTTTGGTTTTGCTTTAACATTGACTCTAGTTTTTGGAGATTGTATTCCTAATTTCTAAGGTACTGTATATAGTGGTTCTCATTAAACAACCACGCTGTGCCCCTACAGATCAACAATATATTGCTGTCTAACTTTCAAGGCGACTCTAATGGGACAAATCATTACTCAGGTTGATGCTTTTACCAATACACCTTTCGCAGGTAATCCGGCTGCTGTCTGTGTTTTGCCTACTCTCCAAAACGATCGCTGGATGCAAAACTTGGCGCAGGAGATGAATTTATCTGAAACAGCTTTTCTAGTCAGACAGGATGATGGCTTTAATCTGCGTTGGTTTACGCCCACGGTAGAAGTGCCGCTTTGTGGTCACGCAACTTTAGCTAGTGCCCATGTACTTTGGTCAGAGGGACATTTATCGCCTGATGAAGTTGCACGTTTTTATACCAAAAGTGGAGTGCTGATTGCGAAGTTTCAAGGTGAGTGGATTGAGTTAGATTTTCCTGTAAATCACTCACAAGCAACAGTTGCTCCTCCAGAACTCAAGCAAGCTTTGGGTGTACCCTACAAATCTGTCTTGCAGAATTCACTAGGTTATCTAGTGGAATTGGAATCTGAAGAATTGGTGCGGCAAATACAGCCTAATTTTCAACTACTCCAAACCTTACCAATTTCTGATGTCATTGTCACCAGCCTCACTGACTCTGATTCTCAATATGATTTCGTCTCTCGCTTCTTTGCACCAGGATTAGGTATTAATGAAGACCCAGTTACAGGAGCGGCTCATTGCTGTCTTGCTTCCTTCTGGCGCGATCGCTTGCACAAAAATGAGTTTTTGGCTTATCAAGCATCTAGTCGCGGTGGCGTGGTGAAGGTGGATTATGACGGGGGCGATCGCGTCTTTCTCGCTGGACAAGCGGTAACTGTGCTGCGAGGGGAGTTATTTACCGCATCAACCTAATATTACAAATCAATAATATCTGGCAAAAACTCACTATCAAGAATTTGGGCAATGGAATAAGGACATTCCACTGGAAACGTATCTATTGGTAGTTCAGTTTCATTACTAGCAGCTTTCAATCCCCGATGATAGCACTGGGCTAAAACTTCTTCTGGATAAGACTTGAGACTGGGACTCTCTTGCAGTAAATCTGCAATTTTGTAGCGCTGCTCATCAATAGTATTTCGCCAAGAGCCACTCCGCAAACTAGATTGATATTGCCACTTGAGCAAATGCTGTAATAATACTTCCAAACGGCTTTTCAACTCTCGTCGTTCTGACCGTCCCCAGCTTTCAATCTCCTCAATCACAGCATCCCAGTCTACTTGTCCAAATTGTCCAGCACGAATGAGTTGTACAGTTTTTTCTGTCCATGCTGCAAAGTCTGTTTCATACAACTGGGCTGCGCTTTTCGGAATCTGGGTCACGTCGCTTCGCTCCGAATTCAAAATTCAAAATTCAAAATTCAAAATTCAAAATTCAAAATTCAAAATTCAAAATTAATGATCCCCATAAAGAAATTTAGTTGCTCTGTATCCTTTTTGTTTTCGGTCATGAGCTTCCTGCAATCTACCGTATACTAACTAAATTGGAGATACTTTACACCCATTTTAACGTCAAGGAAGCTTATTATAGGAAGCGATCGCATCTTTTTAGCCATACAAGCCGTAACGCACTTATCTTAAACTGTTGATGTTGAGGTAGCAAGCATAAAATTTAACTTTTCAGACATCTTTTAATAAAAACTTGCAGGCGAGGTGAAAAAATGGCAACCGAGTACGATCGCATAGCTCTCCAGTTTCAAAAAATTAACAAATTGCCTTATCGCTTGTATGGTGAGGCATATACATACTTAAATTTAATCGGAGATGTTGGCGGTAAATCAATCCTCGATCTAGCTTGTGGAGAAGGATTTTTCACACGATTGCTCAAACAGAATGGCGCTGCACGTTTGGTTGGTGTGGATATTTCCTCAGAAATGATCGAGTTGGCAAGACTTGAAGAAGCCTCCGTTCCACTTGAAATTGAATATATCATCGGTGATGTCATGGAAATTGGTTCTATTGGCAGCTTCGATCTTGTGGTAGCTTCCTACTTGCTGAATTACGCTTCAACTAAAGAGCAACTACTCAAAATGTGTCAGGCCATAGCAATTCATCTGGAACCTGGTGGTCGATTCGTCAGTTTGAACAATAATTTAGAACTGCTTCCAGAGTTTTATGATAAACATCAGAAATATGGCATTGCTAGAAGATGTGCTGACTCGCTCAAGGAAGGTACGCCCATAACCTTAACATTGAGCATTCCTGATGACGGTGAGTCTATCAATATTGATAACTACTACCTCAGCAAAGCGACTTATGAATGGGCCTTGATGAGTGCTGGTTTTAAAGAGATTCACTGGCATCATCCAATAGTCTCTCCCAAAGGCATAGAGAAATTTGGCTCCGAGTACTGGCAGGATTACATTGACTATCCCGATATGATCGGCATTACCTGCCTAAAATAGCTGTCAATGCAGTTCGTTATATCATGTCTGCCAAATCACCCATAATAAAAGAACCCCACCCCCAACCCCTCCCGAAGAGCGGCTACGGTGTACACACATCTCTAAAAATCCTACCCACCCAATATTTCTGTTCAAGTGAAAGTAGCACACTGAGCAAATATCCCGCCCGGAACTTTAGTTCCGGGCTGATAGCTAAAGTCCACTCAAGTGGACTGAACTAGTGGACTGAACTAAATTTCTTGTTTAGTCATCTAAAAGAAGACTTTCGCTATGAGACTCGGAATTTATTCCGAGGCTGTATAGATACACTGCACCAACACTTGTGTGTACACCGTAGCCGCTTGCGGGGAGGGGAGCTAAAGCGGAACTTTTGCGGGGTAGGGTTCCGGTTATTATTCAATTACCCGGACATAATATTAGGGGCTGTTAGGGAGTTTTGCAAGATATCTAATGTTTGTCAGGCGAAACAATGGCATTGCAGAAGAGTCAATACAAACACTAAACCGCAAAAGCGTAATTTTGCGAAGAAACAACTGTCACAATATTTAAACAAGCCTATATTTTTATTTCAAAAATGTCTGCTAAACAGAAAGATAGTAGAACTACTATCCAATCTCGTGATTGGCCAATTGAGCAATTACCTGGATTGAGCCATGAGGAACAATCTCAACTCCAAAATTGTGGGATTACTAGCACAGTAGCCTTAGTCAAACAAGGTAAAACTCTAGAGTCAAGACTAGCGTTAGCAAATAAACTACAGATTCATCTTCAGTATGTAAATAAATGGATGGCTTTAGCTGACTTGGCACGTATTCCCAGTGTCGGGACACAATATTGTGGTTTATTGCTTCATGCAGGTATTGGTTCTGTAGTGCAGTTAGCTCAAACTCCCACTCACAGATTGCACCAACAAATTATGCGCTTACAAGTAGCAACAATGCAGCGCCGAGATTTGTGTCCAGCAATTGAGCTAGTACAACAGTGGAGTCAGCAAGCGAAAATAGTGCTGAGTGCTAAGTGCTGAGTGCTGAGTGGGGAGCAGGGGAGGATAATTAATGACAAATGACAAATGACAAATGCCCAATTCCCTACTCTTTAACCAAGACACCATTAAGAAAGATATCAGCGAGTCCTTCGGCCATTTCCTGCATTTGTTGGGGAGAAGCGTCAGGTTCGATGAGGGTGTTGTTAGAGAAACCTGCGATCGCAAACATTCCTAAGAACACTTTCGCAACTAGCTTCGCGTCCCCTTGACGATAAATGCCTTTATCCATCGCTGTTTGAAAGAATGCTTCACCCACATCAGTCATTTTGGTAATGACTTCTAATTGAATGCGATCGCGCAAATCGGGGTGAAATTGCACCTCCATAAAACAAACACGCATCAAATCGGCATTTTTTTGGAAATTCCACATCCGACGGCGCATCACCTGAGCGACGGCTTTATAGCTGCCCATTTCACTTAATTCTGTGAGCAAATCTGTCAGAATCTCTACCCAACCACTCGTGGCTACTTCCACCAAAATTGCTTTTTTATTCGGAAAATGACGAAATAGAGTGCCTTCAGCTACACTTGCCGCTTGTGCTAAGTCGCGGGTGGTAGTACCGTCAAATCCCTTAGAAGCAAACAACCGTTGTGCTGCCTCTAAAATCCGGGTGCGCGTCTGAGCCTCTGAAGGTGGGGAAGAATTAAAAACTCGCATAAAAGTTATGGTTAGATATCCGTAACAAGACTTGTAGCATTATTGTCTAACGTCCAGTGCAAAGAGCCACTGAAAACTTAATACAAGATTAACGCTCTTTTGCTAAGTATCCTGTTATTTAGGTAATGTAACTTTATCTTAATTTTCGCTTATGAACCAGAGCAGTCGGTCAATTTTAGATTTTAGATTGGAGATTTTGCAGGACTTACGCACTCAAAGCCTAAAACTTAGATCCCCCCTAACCCCCCTTAAAAAGGGGGGGATCTCAAAAGCCCCCTTTTTAAGGGGGTTGGGGGATCTCTTCTATGTAACTCCTGTATCTGTCATATTGCGGCGTTTGTTTATCACTTTGTTGGCTTTTAGCATTCTCTGGTGGGGATTGCTGCCAGAAGTCGCTCTAGCTCAAACTCAGACAGCACCTCCTCCTCAAGAAACCAAAACTCAAACCCCGCCAGTTCCAAGTTCAATCCAACCTTATCTCGATCGAGTTATTAAGCAATTAACAGAGTTTCGCCTTGACAATGGTTTGAAATTCATTGTCTTGGAACGGCATCAAGCGCCCGTAGTTTCTTTTCTTACTTATGCGAATGTGGGTGGTGTGGATGAGCCAGATGGCAAAACTGGTGTAGCTCACTTTCTGGAACATTTGGCGTTTAAAGGCACAACGCGTATTGGTACACAAGACTACAAAAAAGAAAAACCACTCCTAGATACCTTAGAGCAGTTGAATGCTCAAATTAAAACCGCGAAAGCCGATGGCAAAAAAGCTGAAGTTGCTCGGTTACAAACTCAGTTTGAGCAAGTGGAATCGCAAGCCGGCAAGCTAGTCAAGCAAAATGAATTGGGGCAAATTGTCGAACAAGCGGGAGGCGTGGGTTTAAATGCCAATACTTCAACCGAAGCCACTCGTTATTTTTACAGCTTTCCTGCCAATAAGCTAGAACTTTGGATGTCGTTGGAGTCGGAGCGATTTCTCGATCCAGTAATTCGTCGTGAGTTTTATAAAGAGAAAGATGTAATTTTAGAAGAACGACGGATGCGGGTAGAGAATTCACCCATTGGACAGATGGTGGAAAAGTTTATCGATACTGCTTACAAAGCTCATCCCTACAGGCGTCCAGTGATTGGTTATGACCAAGATATTCGCAATCTGACACCAGAAGATGTCCAGAATTTTTTTGATACTCACTACGTACCAAGTAATTTGACCATTGCTATTGTCGGAGATGTTAACCCGGCTGAAGTGAAAAAACTGGCGCAAACTTATTTTGGCCGCTTTCAAGCCAAAACCAAAGCTGTTGAACAAATTCCGGTGGAACCGCCACAACAACAAACACGGGAAGTTACTTTACAGCTACCTTCTCAACCCTGGTATTTAGAAGGTTATCATCGTCCGGCGATTACTCATCCAGATAATGCAATCTATGAAATCATTGGCAGTTTATTAAGTGATGGACGCACGTCGCGGCTGTATAAATCTTTGGTAGAAAAGCAGCGTTTGGCGCTAAGTGCCCAAGGTTACAGTGGATTTCCTGGAGATAAGTACCCAAACTTGATATTTTTCTATGCTCTCACATCTCCTGGTCATACAGTTGATGAGTTGGCGGTGGCTTTGCGTCAAGAAATTGACAAATTAAAAACTGAGCCTGTAGCGGCAGCTGATTTGCAACGCGTGAAAACTCAAGCACGGGCGGGTTTGTTACGTACTCTCGATTCCAATATGGGCATGGCTCAACAATTGTTGGAATATGAGGTGAAAACTGGCTCTTGGCGGAATTTGTTTAAGCAGTTGGATGACATTTCGGCGGTGACGACGGCTGATATTCAACGGGTGGCAAAGGAGACTTTTACGCCGAAAAATCGCACGATTGGGAAGCTGTTGTCGAAAGAAGGATGAAAAACGAACCGCAAAGGGCGCAAAGAGCGCAAAGGAAAAGAGATATGCAGAGGTTTAAGGTGAAGGGTAAAAAGCAGATAGTGTTGAAAATCCAAAATAGGAAAGGGTTGATTTATGCTTTGGTTGCTGTTTTTGCGTGCTTACTTTTAACTTGTAATTTTTCTCTGGCGGCGACGGCTGAGGCGAAACATTATACAGAATTGCAGTTACCACCGCTACCTGAGATTAAGTTACCCAAGTATGAGCGGTTTGTGCTGCAAAATGGTTTGGTTGTGTATTTGATGGAAGATCGTGAGTTACCGTTGGTGAATGGTACAGCGTTTGTACGCACAGGGAATCGCTTGGAACCAATGGAGAAAGTTGGGTTGGCTGGTTTTACAGGCGGGGTAATGCGAACTGGAGGCACTAAGCAGCATTCGTCTGATGAACTCAACGAAATATTGGAACAACGGGCAGCATCTGTGGAAGTTGGTATTGGTGAAGCTTCTGGTAGTGCTAGCTTTGACGCCCTCAGTGAAGATTTAGAAACAGTGTTTGGGCTGTTTGCTGAGGTGCTGCGATCGCCTGTATTTGCTCAAGAAAAGTTAGACTTAGCTAAGACACAAGCCAAGGGTGGCATTGCCCGTCGTAATGACAATCCAGATGGGATTGCTAGTCGAGAATTTAAGAAATTAATCTACGGCAAAGATAGCCCTTATGCTCGCACGATAGAGTATGCAACGGTGGATAAGGTTGAGCGTGAGGATTTGCTTAAGTTTTATCAGCAATATTTCCACCCCAATAATATGATTTTGGGGATTGTGGGTGATTTTGATAGTAAGAAAATGCGATCGCTCATTCAAGCTAAGTTTGGCGATTGGCAGCGTAACCCAGGTATTGCTAAACCCGCATTACCAAAGGTTTTGCCAGCTAATACAGGTGGAGTATTTTTTGTCAATCAGCCACAACTGACGCAAAGTAGTGTGCTTATCGGGCATTTAGGCGGACGTTTCGATAGTCCCGATTATGCCGCGCTGGATGTATTAAATGGAGTGTTAAATGGATTTGGTGGACGCTTATTTAATGAGTTGCGATCGCGTCAAGGTTTAGCTTACTCTGTCTACGGCCAGTGGAGTCCCCGCTACGATTATCCTGGCATATTTATCGCTGGTGGACAGACGCGATCGGATGCTACCGTCCAGTTTGTCAAAGCCTTACAATCTGAAATCAAGCGCACCCAAACTCAAAGAGTGACTGCAAAAGAACTGGCTTATGCCAAAGAGTCTACACTCAACTCCTTTGTATTCAACTTTCAAGACCCCAGCCAAACCTTATCACGGTTAATGCGATACGAATATTTCGGCTATCCTGCTGATTTTCTCTTTCGCTATCAAAAAGCCGTCGCCGCCACCACAGCAACCGATGTCCAACGGGTAGCACGAGAATACCTCAAACCAGAAAAGATTGTGACTCTAGTAGTGGGGAATAAAACCGCTATTCAACCGCCATTGACACAGTTAGCTAAACAGGTGACACCAATAGATGTAACGATTCCTGGTTCGCAGCCACAGGTGAAGAATTAATCGCGTAGATAGGTTGAGACTCAATACTGCTCGGATAAGCAGGGGAGGCAGGGGAAGCAGGGGAGGTAAAACTCAACGCCAGCCTCCATTTCTCCCCCTGCTTGCCTCAACCAAGAAATTCCTTAACCGAGCAGTATTGGGTTGAGACTCAATATATAAATAAAATCCCAAAGCTCAGATCCCCGACTTCTTAGCCTGGATTTCTCACAAGTGAGAAATCCAAGGGGTGTGGGAGGTGTGGGAGGTGTGGGAGGTGTGGGAGGTGTGGGAGGATGGGGAAGAAGTCTTACCCCCCACACTCCCCACACTCCCCACACTCCCCACACTCCCCACACTCCCCACACTCCTCTTCCCCTGAAGCCTACACTATGCGTGAGAAATCCGGGTTAGACAGTCGGGGATCTTGTTGTTCAAATAATTTTCTCCATTATCGGGAAATGACTAAGAACAAATTGGAGTAACAAGTAGAAACTAAATCAGGAACCAAAACCTCTGGAGTTCCCAGAGGTTTTTCTCTACTCTATTCATCTTTATAGGAGCGATCGCTCCAGCATACACTTCTATTAATTGAATTAATTCAAAATCCAAAATTCGCTTCTCTGTGTCGCGCCAGTCGCTACAACAGGGGGAACCCCCGCAACGCGCTGGCTTCTCTGTGTCTCTGTGGTAGCCTGCGGCAAGCCGAAGCGTCTACGTTTATTTGAGTAATTTATTTCTTGGAAGTCCTTAAAGAGACTTAGCACTGCTACGTCTCCTTAGTCCTGACTAGACAATTGTGACTGTAAAGCTCTATAGCCAGCTAATGCTAGCTCTGCACTCCTTTCCATCTCCTGACTGTATTTGCCAAGGCTTCCCGGTAAGCGCGGCGATTTTCCTCAGTTGGCGCGATTCCCAGCTTCTCAAAGCGCTTGTTACAAGTATTGTTGCTCTCATCTATAGGATTACTATTTGATTTTTGAACAACACGTAGGGTGTGTTATCGCGAAGCGTAACGCACCATTTTCAAGGGTTTGGTGCGTTAGAC
>NZ_JBALEO010000015.1:0-53218 GCF_036918015.1 Nostoc sp. | reverse complement strand
TCAGCCTTTATTGACAGTAATCTGCTGTCGGGCTGGATTAGTTATTTGCGGACTGGATACCGTGATTTACTAATCAACGAATCGCACTATTTTTTGTCCTCTACCATCAATAAAGACTACTGCGCTGTAAATAAGAGGCCAGATACCCATAAGGTTGAATAGTGCTATGACTAACGGGTTAATATCTTGCCACTGGCCAATAGAAAGGTTTTTAATTAACTCGAATGTACCGGGTTGATCGGGAGGCGCGAGGAAAAAAGCATAGACCACAAATCCTAGCCACAGCAAGCCAAAGGCAATTTTTCTAACCATGAAAGATTTTGGTAGTATTAATTATTGATTTTGCCGCTATAAATTGGGCTATCTGCCTGCTATTATATTGTCTATTCGTTTACACCCTTAGTAGTTTATCCCTAAATATCACCTGATATGATTTAAGGATTGAAATAACTGAAAGCTTCTGAGAGGTAATCAGCAGCAGATGCTACTACTGCGATCGCACTTTCATAATCTAGGCGCGTTGGCCCCAAAACTCCCACACTTCCTACGGGTATCGAACCTCGGCGATAGTTAGAAGAAATCAAGGTGCAGGTGCGTATCGGTTCTAATGGATTTTCTGCGCCAATGCGAACCGTTACCTTTGGTTTTCCACCATCCTCTGGTTCTGGTTCTTCAAATATTAATCGCCACAGTTGGTCTTGTTCTTCTTCCAGCAGGTGGATAATTGTTTGTACTTGCTGTAACTGGGAAAATTCTGGCTGGCGCAAAACTTCTGACACACCCCGAACCATAATTTGGGTTGCAGTCGGCGCGAGAGTGCGACGAGTCAATTCGGCAACTGAGTTTTTCAAAAATTCCCCGTAGCGTTGGAATTCTTGATCTAGTTCGCTCCAGTTGAGGTTGCCTAATTCCAACAGACTTCGCCCCCGCAAGTGGGTATTCAAAAAGTTAGAAACAATCTGTAACTCGCGATCGATTACCTCTGAATCCCGCTGGGTTTCTTCTGGTGTTGGCGACAAATCCATCAATTTGGAATGTGTCTCGTAACCATCAGTCACCACAATCAACATGATCCGCCCAGCTTCAATTTGCACTAATTGCAGATGTCGCAATAACGCTGTAGTCGTTTGCGGCATTGTGATCAAGCTAATGCAACCACTCAAGGTTGCTAAAATCTGCGCGGCTCCTTGCAGCAAGGTTTCTAAACTGCGATCTTCCCACTGGAGATGCTTTTGCAGTGCTACCTCTACTTCTCGCCCTAAAGTTTCAGCACCACTTCCCTGCGGAACGCTGCGCGAACGCAGAGAAGGTGTAATTAGCTGGTCAACATAAATGCGATAGCCTGAATCTGAAGGTACACGTCCAGCAGAAGCGTGTGGTTGGTAGAGTAATCCAGACTTTTCTAAAACGCCCATCACATTGCGAATTGTCGCCGAGCTTACACCCAGATCGTACTCCTCAACCAAAGCCTTTGAACCAACTGGCTCTGCCGTAGCAATATAGTGACGTACCGTTGCCCAAAGTATATGCTGTTGTCGATTTGTTAACTGAACTTCCATTATGGTATGTTTTGCTGAAGGCAAATTTTAATCAAACTCTGAAGAAATTTTTGGATTTAATCGAAAACAGAGAATATTAATAATTTATTAAGGTATCAAATTATATAACTATATTATGATAAGTATTTTTAAAGTTTGTGTACAAAGCATTTTTTAAGAGTAGGGTTAGAATAGTAGCTCAATTTTTTTGCAAAAGCTGCTAGTTATAATGTACCCTTGTGATGCTTTTTCCTAACCGTACTTTTGCATAAATTTGTGATTGCAACAGTATTGTTAGATACGTATTTCTTGCAGGGGGCACTACCGAATTGTAATTTAGGGCAATCCAACATTTTTGTGCAGATGTACTTGATGCCCAAATTTCAAACTTTCCGGCAAGCCTCTAAACTGATGTACTTCTATCTTTAGCATAGCAAAAGTCAGATGGAAGAGTAAGTTCCATCTGAATGACGTATCCGAGCAGAAGCTAATACTGGGGAATTAAAGGGTCTACTAATTGGGAATAGGCATCAATACCACCCGAAATATTTTGCACATTTGTAAAACCTTGAGCAATCAACCATTGGCACATTTGGGCAGAGCGGATGCCGTGGTGGCATAGCACAAGGGTTTCAGCTTGGGGATTGAAGAGGGTAGGTACTTGATCTCCCCATTCGGTAAATTGACTTAAAGGTAGGTTGACAAAGCCCTCAATGCTAGCGATCGCCAATTCTCCTGGTTCACGCACATCTACTAGCTGAATACTTGCATCACTAGAAGAAAGACGTTGCGCCAGTTCTTCTACACTAATTTGATTCATGAGTTCCCTGTCATGAGGTTTTTGTAAACAGTCCTAATACTATTTATGGTGACAGAAAATTTCTGCCTTGACATCAGCATCCATTCTCAAGTGGGTTGATTAATTCTGCTAGGCTTTCTGCTTAAATGGCTGTAAACCGTCTTTTTTAATAGGTTTAATGTGAATAGGCAACGTTCATTTATCGGTTTTATCGTCGCTGGGGCGATCGCCCTGCTAGTAATTGCGATCGCAGGCTTTTACTGGTTTTTCGCTAAAAGTCCGGCTAACCTCATTGGTTCTAGCTCTGGGCCTGGTGCAGCCATATTTGTGTCGAAACTTTCTCCTGCAATGGTTTCATTATTGACGAATCCTGACCGTTTGCAGGCGTTGGAGCGCGAAGAGGAACTATCTAAACTCAAAACCAGTTTATTCGCCAAGAGTGGCATAGATTACAAACAAGACATTCAACCCTGGTTAGGGGACGAAATTACATTAGCGATCGCTACCTTAGATATCGATCGCGATCCAGAAAACGGACAACAGCCAGGGTATTTGTTAGCACTAGCAACCAAGCAACCGGAGAAAAGCCGCGAGTTTGTCGAATTGTTGTTTTCTAAACGAGCGTTAGCCGGAGCAACCTTAGCTGTTGAACAATATAAAGGTGTAAAACTGATTTCTGACAATTCTCAACCAGAACAAGATTTGCTTGCTGGTGCTGTTGTCGGTGAAGGCTTCGTCTTATTTGCCAACGATCCGAAAGTACTACGAGATGCTATCAATAACGTCCAAGCGCCCGATTTGAATTTAACTAGCTCCCCCGAATACCAAAAAGCTACCAAAGAACGGCTCAAAGGGGGATTAGCTGTAGCTTTCTTGAATCTTCCCATCGTGGCAAAATGGCAAGGCTTAGAGTTACCAGAACAACTTTATAACAGCCAAATTATATCCTTGGTGTTAAATTCCAAAGGATTACTGGCAGAAACCACCTTTTTGACTTCATCGGAAATTGTCCCTCCATCTGCACCGTTATCTAAACCTGTGGGAGCATTGCAATATGTTCCAGCATCCGCAGGTTTAGCAATTTCTGGCTCAAATTTGAGTAATTTGGGTGATAGCGATCTAGCCAAACTCTGGAAACAAGCCACAGCTACCATATATGGTTCTGGGGAAGATGTGGTTTCGCGGTTAGCAAAACCTTTGGCAGATGTTCAAAAACGCTGGGGTATAAACTTACCAGAGGATATTTTTAGCTGGGTACAAGGAGAATATGCCATAGCATTGTTACCTGCGAAAGACCAAACAATCCCTCATTGGATTTTTGTGGCAGAAAAATCCGAGAGTGTAGAAAAAGGCGTTGCTCGATTAGATGCGATCGCCTCATCCAATGGACTCAGTATTAATCCCTTAACTATAGACAAGCAAAAAATCTTCGCTTGGACAGAGTTAACTACGGCTACAAAAAAAAGTGATGTTAAAGAAGGATCATCTTTCAGCATTGAAACAAAAGTACAGGGATTGCATACAACTTTAGGAAATTACGAAATTTTCACCTCTGACTTAGAAACGATGGATGAAATCCTTACAATCAAGGATAATTCCTTAATTGACAATCCCAATTTCAAAGATAGTATCGCGGCAATTCCCTTACCAAACCAAGGTTATGTATATCTTGACTGGACAAAGAGTCAGAATTTGTTAGAGCGTCAAGTACCTGTTCTCAAACTAGTGGAAGTCTTAGCGAAACCGTTTTTTAATAATCTGCGATCGCTCACAGTCAGTAGTTATGGAACTGACACGCGATCGCTTAAAGGAGGCGTTTTCTTCAAACTCAATAATTCGTGAGATTTTCATAGAAGCTCAGGTGCAGAAGGTAAAGGTAAAAGAATTCTTTACCTTTACCTTCTGTACTTTCTTGCCTCATCACATTTACGTAGGTTTTATGTAATATTTGCTAGTTAATAGTTTGAGTGCCAAAATTCCTCACTCGGATGCGATTTAATGCTGCTGTCGAGATCCAGAAAGAACCTAGCAATTAGCTGTCCACTTTCCAAAACATTAACTGTGGCACATTTGAATGTGGCACAACCAACTGAAATTTCACTGGAATTTTTTCACTAGAATATGTATATATCATCACTAATTTAAAAGCCTGTTGGAGGGCTACTATGAAATACTGTTGCCCCCGACTTCAGTTTCGCGGCAGTTGGCTGTTGGCTATACTTACCACCATCACAGCTACCCCTGCAATAGCACAGACAGCAAACTTTGGCAGTTTCAATTTATCAACAAACTTTGATTCAGCACAAGGAACAGTGCAAGGGTTTACAGGTGGTTCTTACTCATTGTCTGCCATAAGTAACCGCGATCGCGATCAAAAAGCCTGCATTGGCTTTGCCGATCCCAATCCAGATCACATTATGGTTTTGGAAAAAGACTTTTCCCAGCTAACAATCCAAGTCGATAGCAACAACAACGACACCACTTTAATCATTCAAGGCCCAGATAAAACAACAATTCGTTGCGGCGATGACACTGGCAAAAGTAAAGATGCTAGCGTTAGCGATCGCAACTGGAAAAGGGGCACGTATCGGATTTGGGTAGGTACATTTAACCCTGGAGTTAAGCGTGATTATACTCTGAAAGTGGAGCAACAGTGAATTGGGCATGGGGAAGATGAACCAAGCAATGCCCAATGCCCCATTCCCACTTGCCCTGAGCGTACCCCTACGGGGAAGCAAGCTACGCGTAGCGTCTCGCAGAGAAGGGATGCCCAATTTTTAGGTGTAACACCTGAGAGGATAATATGGGAGAGTAGCTTGTTGTGCTTTCCGAGGGTGCTATCTCGTGCTATCTATACTGCGTGCTGACTTTCGTATCATATTTGAACGTGACCCAGCTGCCCGTAACTGGTTGGAAGTTTTATTTTGTTACCCTGGTTTGCAAGCCCTGTTATTCCATAGGCTGGCTCACTGGCTGTATAGTGTTGGTCTTCCCTTTATTCCCCGCCTGATTTCTCACTTGGCTCGGTTTTTGACTGGAATTGAAATTCACCCTGGTGCAACAATTGGGCAAAGTGTGTTTATTGACCACGGGATGGGTGTAGTAATTGGTGAAACTGCGATCGTGGGAGACTATGCTCTAATTTATCAAGGTGTCACCCTTGGAGGTACTGGTAAAGAATGTGGTAAGCGCCATCCTACTGTGGGTGAAAATGTCGTAGTCGGAGCTGGAGCGAAGGTACTGGGCAATATCCAAATTGGCAATAATGTCCGTATTGGTGCTGGTTCTGTTGTTTTAAGAGATGTGCCTTCAGACTGTACTGTGGTAGGTGTGCCTGGGCGCATTATGTATCGTTCTGGAGTTCGGGTTTCACCTCTTGAACACAATAACTTACCAGATTCAGAAGCTCAAGTAATTCGTGCGTTAGTAGACCGCATTGAAGCGTTGGAAGAACAAATACAAACTCTTCAGCGCAATTCTTCAGAGAAAACTCCTGTTTTAGTGGGTTGTTTAGCAGCGAAAGAGGATGAGCTAATCCACGATACTCGCTGGTGCAACCTCAAGGATAAGACTATCCAGGAATTTCTAGATGGTGCTGGCATTTAAAAAGTGAGAAGTTAAGAGTGAGGAGTGAGGAATAAAAATTATAAATGCAGGTTTGCAGTTTCCAACTCCTAACTCCTGTAGAGACGCAATTAATCGCGTCTCTATTCCAATATTTAAGGATTAATCGCTTGGCTAGACCACTCTTGCCGATCGTTACGGTGGTAAAGACATCGATTTTGTGGTTCGCCACGTAATTCTAAGTGATCAACCTGCACTGGATCGAGTAGCAGTAGACAAAAATTAGGCACTGGCTGCACGGGTTCGGGTGCTGGTGGTGCAAAAGCTTCTGGGTTTTCAACTCTGAGTTTTCCAGGATGCGGCCAACCAAACTGTAAACGCGCCGCATCACTTAATTCTTGCCACATGGCAATCCGTGCTGGCTGTAAATCCTGGTCAGAATCATCACCGCTTACCAGAGTCAAACAGCCAGTGATGCGAAATTGTTCTCGTGTATTGGGGAAGTACCAGCAAACTTCTGCCCAAGGTTGTTGCTGTATCTGATCGACTTTGGCGCTACGGTTATCGGTGATAAATTTTAGCTGGTTTGTATTTTCCAGGAAACCGCGAAAGACTAGGGTACGATTGGCGGGGCGACCATTCGCTTGTAGCGTTGCTAGTTGCAGGTAACGGGCATAAACAAGGCTGCGATTGCGATGGAGTGCATGAGCGATCGCACCTCGCCAAGGAGCAAGAGACATATTAATTCGTAATTCGTAATTCGTAATTCGTAATTTTTGAAAGTCAGATTTAATCTGGGTTTTCAGATTTGGGTCTGTTGCCTTATTTTAGACAATTGGTACAACACTAAGTAAATAATTTTGCAATCTTCTCTGTGTCTGTAGGTGAAGCTTATCGCCAATTCAACGCATAATATACAGAATCTTGTATAAATTCGTAGGTGATTTAATGGCAGGAATTCAAGTTGGAATTGAAGGGGAAGGCGCACCAGCAGCAGCCGAAGCTTTGCTAGAAATTCCTGGAATATCGGGAAGCTATGAAGTTCCGACGCAAAAAGAGGGAACTTTGGCGGCGATCGCTACTATTATCGGTATTGTGGGTGGTGTTGCGGCTTTAGCTGAACAAATTCGCAAGTGGTATCAAGAATGGCAGAAATCCCATCCAGGTAAGCAATTTGATGTGGTAATTCTTGACCCTGATACTGGAAACAGGATTTTACTCGAAGAAGCTACTATAGAGGAAATCACGGAAATCCTCAAATCTATCAGCAAATAAGTGCAAACTATCCGCATTCAACTTCGGGAATGTACGCAGGAAACAGTTGAACTCAGGTATTGGCTGCCTCAAATAAAGCACTATGAATCACGTCGCCTGAAATTAGCAGAAATCGCTGATTTCCTCAAGCAAGGTGAACGAGATTACTATAAACTGCTGCCCAATCTACCAGGAATCGGGCAGCAGTTATTTTTTTGGTTGGATGGGGATGGACGCTGGTTGAGTCGGGGAATTGCTAACTGTCGTGGTGAGGGGTTGGTAATTGCTATTGATACCGAGCAAAAACTGGCACATCTACCTTGGGAAGTGCTGCATGATGGTGAGGATTTTTTGGTGAAGCGGGTTAATCCAGTGGTGTTACCTCTGCGCTGGATTGAGAAAGAAACGGAAGGGTTTTCTGTGGAAGCACGACAATTGCGAGTATTGTTTATGGCAACCGACCCGGAAGATGTGGAACCAAAGTTAGAGTTTGAACAGGAAGAGGCGAGAATTCTGGCAGATACGCAAGATTTTGCTGTAGATTTGCGGGTGGAAGAAAGCGGTTGCGTTAGCGAGTTGGGTAAGGTGTGGAGTCGCTATTTTAATGACTTTGATGTGTTTCACCTCACAGGACACGCCTCAATTACTCCTGCTGAAGCGGAAAAGAACCCCACCCCCAACCCCTCCCCGCAAGCGAGGAGGAGAGATTTAGAGCCGAATACGCCTTATTTTGTTACGGAGACGGAAATCGGGGAACGCCACGAAACCACAGCCGCAGAACTGGCGGAAGTCTTTCGGTTTCGCTTTCCTAAGTTGGTGTTTTTGTCTGGGTGTCGGACTGGACAAGCACCAGATAAAGGGGCTGTCCCTTCAATGGCTGAGGCGCTAATTGCACAAGGGGCTAGGGCGGTTTTAAGTTGGGGGCGGCCTGTGGAAGATCGGACAGCTACAGCCGCCGCCGCGCACCTCTACGGGAAATTGGCGGCTGGATATGAATTAGCTGAAGCACTCGCTAGCACTTACCAGCAGTTGTTTAAACAGAATGTGCGTGACTGGCATTTGTTGCGGTTATATGTCCAGGGAGAATGTCCCGGTGCGTTAGTGGATGTGTTGGGAGATGTGCCACCCTCTGCGCCGGAACCTGCTTATCAACAGTTTTTAGATCCCGATACCCAACTGGTGCGGGTGGCGAAACCCTCTGAGTTTGTTGGCAGACGGCGGACTTTGCAACGTTGTCTCAAAGCTATTCGCACTTCATTAGGGGTACTAATTCACGGACTGGGGGGTGTGGGTAAGAGTACTGTGACGGCGCGACTTCTGGAAAGGATGGTTGGCTATCACAGGCTGGTGAACTTTCGGCAACTGGATGAGGACAAACTGCTCAAAACCCTTGCTGAACAATGTACCTCGGAACGGGGGCATGAAATTCTCAATGGCAAGTTACCGTTGATGCAGCGCCTCACCAAGTTTTTCACTGAAGGACTGAATACCAAAGAACAGCGCTTTGCCTTTGTGCTGGATGACTTTGAGGCTAATTTGGATTTACGAAATGGGGTTTATGTCTTGCAACCACAAGTTGTGGATGTACTGCTGGCGTTGCTGAAGGCGATGCAAAATTCCCAACTTCCCCACAAGGTAATTATTACCTGTCGCTACAATTTCACATTGTCGGAACTGAATCATCGTCTGTACCGCGAACCTCTGGGGGCTTTGGGTGGGGCAGATTTAATTAAAAAGTATAATCGTCTGGATTCGTTTAATGGCAGTTGGCAATTTCAGCCAGAATTGCCCGAACGTGCCAAACAAGCAGCTGATGGAAATCCTCGGCTGTTGGAATGGTTAGATAAGATTTTGCAAAATTCCCCGAAGTCGCCAGAAGCCGAGAGGGGAGTTGAGATGATTCTGCAAAAGATGGCAGATAAGGAAAAGGAATTTCGTGAGGATATTTTGGCTGAAGAATTGCTGAAGCAGCAAACTCCAGCTTTGCGTCTTATGCTGGGGAAGTTGTTGGTGTATGAGTTACCTGTTCCTCAAGCTGCGATTTCCCCGATTTGTGAGGATATCTCAAGTTGGGAAAGTCATATTCAACGCGCTGAAATTTTGGGTTTGTTGGAAGTTACCCTCACCAACAACACTGAGAGGTTGTATCGTGTTCCCCGGATTTTGTCACCGTTGCTTGAGTTTCCAGAAAACCCCAAGGGTGAAGAGTTGTATAAACAAGCTGCACAAATTTTGTATCGTCTGTGGTGGGAGGCGGGAACTGCTACGGAAGCACAAAGTTTAGAAATTCATCGCTTGGCTTTGTTGGGGAAGGATGAAGGAATTGCGGGGAAAATAGCTAGTTCATTGGCGATATACTTGCGGGATCAAAGTCGATTTCGGGAAGCAATACATTTGTGCAAATCAACCTTAAAAATTACTAAAAATCATAGTGTTATCAGAGAAATTGCTTATTGTGAACACCAAATGGGTGAGGTTGAGCAAGCATTAAACTATTACCAACAAGCTTTAAATCTTTGTCCCGCAGAAGACGAACAAGAATTAGCATCAATTTATCATTGTTTAGGGATACTGAAAGCCAATAAAGGGGAAGTAGAAGAAGCGTTCGGACTTTTCTATCAGTCTTTGGAAATAACTGAACGCATTGGATATGTCCAAGGCAAAGCATCGACGTTGCAATGTCTGGCAAATATCTACGCCAACAAAGGGGAAATGGAACAAGCGCTCGGACTTTTCAATCAGTCTTTGGAAATCAATGAACACATTGGAAATGTCAAAGGCAAAGCAGCAACATTGCATAATCTCGCAGATATCTACGCCAACAAAGGGGAAGTGGATGAAGCGATCGCACTTTTAAATAAGTCTTTGGAAATAAATGAACGCATTGGAAATGTCCAAGGCAAAGCGGCAACGTTGCACAATCTCGCAGGTATTTACGCTAACAAAGGGGAAGTAGAGCAAGCGATTGCACTTTTCAATCAATCTTTGGAAATAGAAGAACGCATTGGAAATGTCCAAGGCAAAGCGGCAGCGTTGCACAATCTCGCAGGTATTCACTCTAACAAAGGGGAAGTAGAGCAAGCGATTGCACTTTACAATCAGTCTTTGGAAATAAAAGAACGCATTGGTGATGTCCAAGGCAAAGCAATGACGTTGCACCAACTCGCAGCTATCTACGTCAACAAAGGGGAAGTTGATAAAGCGATCGCACTCTACAATCAGTCTTTGGAAATAAAAGAACGCATTGGTGATATCCAAGGTAAAGCGTCGACGTTGCACAATCTGGCAGGTATCTATGCCGACAAAGGGGAATTGGAGGAAGCGATCGCACTTTACAATCAGTCTTTGGAAATAAACGAACGCATTGGTAATGTCCAAACGAAAGCGGCGACGTTGCACCAACTGGCAAGTATCTACGCCAACCAAGGGGAAATAGAGCAAGCGATTGCATTTTTCAATCAGTCTTTGGAAATAAAAGAACACATTGGTAATGTCCAAGGCAAAGCGGCGACATTGCACTATCTAGGATATATCTACGCCAACAAAGGGGATATGGATGAAGCGATCGCACTTTTCAATCAGTCTTTGGAAATAAGTGAACGTATTGGGGATGTCCAAACCAAAGCGGCGACGTTGCACTGGCTGGGACGTATCTACGCCAATAAAGGGGATATGGATGAAGCGATCGCACTTTTCAATCAGTCTTTGGAAATAGAAGAACGCATTGGTGATGTCCAAGGCAAAGCGGCGACGTTGCAATGTCTGGAATATCTACGCCAACAAAGGGGATGTGGATGAAGCGATCGCACTCTACAATCAAGTCCTTGAAATTGATGAACGGATTGAAGATGTCGAAACCAAAGCGGCGACGTTGCACCAACTGGGATATATCTACGCCGACAAAGGGGAAGTGGAAAAAGCGATCGCACTTTTCAATCAGTCTTTGGAAATAACTCAACGCATTGGAGATATCCTAACTCAAGCAAATACTCTGGCGTGGTTAGCACATTTGGCAGAACAGCAGGGTGAATACACTAAAGCGATATCCTATTTGCAACCAGCTTTAGAGATTTTGCAGCGATTGCAGTCACCACACGCTGAAAGTGTGAGTGCAAGCCTTGATAGGGTAATGCGTAATTCGTAATTCGTAATTCGTAATTCGTAATTACAGGACGGAAAGATTTTTTGTCTCACGCAAAGGCGCAAAAAAGAACGCGAGAGTGTTTTCTAAATAAATGAAAATTGCTGTAATGAGTCTTTAATACTCGTGGACGAGTCTTTTATACTCGCGCGAGAGTCTTTTATACTCGTGGACGAGTCTTTTATACTCGCGCGAGAGTCTTTGATACTCGCGGACGAGTCTTTTATACTCGTGAATGAGTCTTTAATACTCGTGGACGAGCCTTTGATACTCGTGAATGAGTCTTTGATACTCGCGGACGAGTCTTTGATACTCGTGAATGAGTCTTTGAACTCCGTTAATGAACCTCGGAGCTTCGTTAATGAAGCTCAGAGCTTTGTTGATAAACCTCGGAGCTTCATTTGTGAACCTCGCAATGTTGTTCGGTTAAGGCAAAAGACGCGATAAATCGCCGTCTCTACAATAATCATTCCTTTGTAGAGACGGCGATTTATCGCGTCTTCGTGATTATGGGATTTATTTCATTAATAGATTTTGATAGCAATTCAAGTGAGAGAATCAGGATCTATGCCGAGCGATGTCTACGACGGGCTACGCCTACGCACTTTTCAATCAGTCTTTGGAAATAACTGAACGCATTGGTGATGTCCAAACCAAAGCAATACGCATAACAAATTGAATAAACAATGCGGTATCTTAATTAATGAACCAATTTTCTATGTTTATACCATCAAAATCTTGAAAATCTGCTACATTATTCGTTACTAAAATCAAGTTATTTGTAACTGCAATACTCGCAATTTGCCCATCAATAAATCCAGGATTTTTACCAATTTTTGATAATCTAGCTCTTTCCTGAGCATGATATTGTGCAGATTTTAGATCGTAATCAAATAAAGGGATTTCTGCTAAAATTACGTTGCTGATATAATCTTCTATATCTTGACGTTTTTTAGAAATAGGAAGACGTAAACAACCATATAACATTTCATGGATAACTAGGATAGCTGTGGCTGTTTCTTGTCTATATAATCTTAGCTTTTCCATTACTTTCTCGTTGGGATAAGGTCGTTTAGCCTCCGACAAAATATTAGTATCTAGTAAATAATTTAGACTCATAAATTAACTTCTCTTCCTGGTGACTTATCCCTTATATTTTCAAAAGTGTCATCATCAATACTTTCTAAATCAACTCTTTGTCTAAAGTCTTGTAAAGCTGACCAAAAATCAGTAACGTCTTTACTTTCTCTTAAACTTTTTTGATGTTCAAATATAGAAAATGGTTTTTTAACTGATAATTTATATTGGAGAAATTGAATAAAATCTAAAACTTCTTGCTGTTTATCTGGTGGTAATTCTCGGAATGTTTGTAGAACTGTTTGTTCAATAGTCATAGTTTTACCTCTGCTAGATGAGATATGATTACATTATAAGAAAATTGCTGTAATGAGGCTTTGATCTTCGTGGATGAATGTTTGAACTCCATTTTAGATTAAATCAGGATCTATGCCGAGCGATGTCTAACGACAAGCTACTCCGCGTCTATGCAATTGTTATGCTTTATTTCATTAATGAATTTTGATAGCAATTCAGGTGAGAGAATCAGGATCTATGCCGAGCGATCGCAACCGTTCTGCTAATAATTGAGTGCGTCGTTGGGCTTGCTGGGCTTCTTGTTTTGCTTGTTGAGCTGCTTGTTGAGCAAGTTTTTTGTCTTCTTCTGGTGTTAAAAACCGTTGTCCTTGTTGGTTATACCAATACATCCACTCCCGTGGTATGCCTAGATAAGTTCCTCGTTCGATGCCAATTCCTAAACCTATTTCTGGCAACCAAACTGGATTACCATCATGTAATTCATAAACATTGTTAACTAATTTGTAAACTTCTAAACGTGGCTTACGGCGACGAAATGGGTTGTAAACTACATAATACAAAATTCCCAATCTTGCATACTCTGCTTTCTTAGTCGAGTACTCACCGCGATATGTCTTAGATACCACTTCTAGCGCGAATACTGGTACTATCCTTTCTTCCCAAAGCACGTAACTGGGGCGGAGGTTTTCATCATAAAATCGCTCTACGCCCAGACTCAAAAACCCATCTGGTACTATTGGTGGTAAGTCTGGGTCATAATAAATACCCATATCTACGCCAAAAAACCAATCCATGCGTTCTGGCCAAGCCATTGCCAGAAGCGCTTTGAGCAAACCGGGAATCAAATCTTGTAATTCGTTATCCACTGGGGTATCGTCAGAGTCTGGCAGTTCCTCTGATGAAGGCAAACAAGCTAATGGATCGTACTTTAGCATGATGGGTTTACTCTTCCTCAGTTATTAGTACATCTTTATTTTATTGATTAATTTTGATAGTAATTCAGGACATTCTAATTTTATTTGCAAACATCGAGAGGTTCAGAACCCCGACTTATTTAAGAATTCGGGGATCTTTTGCTCATTGGGTATTAGTTTTCCACTTGTTTGAGTTTTTGAAAAATTTCATCAAGTGGTGACTCAGATTCATCAGGACAAAATTCTAAAGCAAGTCTAACTTTTCCTTTTTTCCATCCCAAAGTACTAAATTGTAAAACTTCACATTTTAATCCTTGGGTATACAAATTTACTTCGTCTGTTTCTTCTGCTCCAACATATTCTTTAATTGCTGTAATCAAATCACGGACTTTAAAAGTTTTAGCAATATTTAACTTATTAAAAGTGTCCGGCTGTATAGACACAACTTCATCATGGTTTAGTATCTCGAATCCATCTTCCATAAAAATCTCCTGTCAATAAATCTATATTTTCCAGAGATATAACAGTTCATCCGAAATAAAATGATAATTTAGTCATTGGTCACTTGTACTGAGCGACTTGCCCTGAGCGGAGTCGTTGGCGCAGCCTCTCGTAGAGAAGGGAGCCGAAGTATTAGTCATTGATCGTTAGTCCTTGGTTATTATCGTAATAATTTGTGTATTGCACAAAGGGGCGAAGAAAAACTCTTCACCCCTCTGCGTTTCAACTTAAATACTTAACTCACCATAGTTTTACGCGGGATTTTACTAAGTGCTGAGTTATGAGTAAAAGTAAAATACTCAATACTCAGTACTGTCTTAGTGAGGTTCTTAAAAAAACCAACCGTAAGAATGCAAACCTTTACCCAAAAGATTCACACCGAGATAGCAAACCCAAACCACAAGCAAGCCAGTGGAGGCTAAAATTGCGGGACTGCGCCCTTGCCAACCGCGAGTAATTCTGGCGTGAAGGTAGGCGGCGAATACTAACCAGGTGATTAATGCCCAAGTTTCTTTCGGGTCCCAACTCCAGTAAGAACCCCAGGCTTCGTTAGCCCAAACGCCACCGGCAATGATGCCAATTGTCAGCAGGGGAAATCCTAATCCAATGATGCGATAGCTGATGTTGTCAAGGGTTTCGGCAAGGCTAAGGCGTTGGGGTGAAAGAGGTTCAGCAGATGCTACGGCTTGAGATTCAGGGGTAGTTACTAAATTCAAAACAGCAGTGTTACCGTTACCGTTGCCGTTGCTACTAGTTTCAAAACGAGAAAAG
Organism: Nostoc sp.; assembly: GCF_036918015.1. Taxonomy (GTDB): domain Bacteria; phylum Cyanobacteriota; class Cyanobacteriia; order Cyanobacteriales; family Nostocaceae; genus Nostoc. The sequence continues at coordinate 38,362 of NZ_JBALEO010000015.1, read as the reverse complement.
CCGTTATTTTCGACAGCAGGGGTTGGTTGAGAAATTAGTTCAGATGCTTTGTGCAAACGGTAGCCGTTGCTGCGATAGCCACCAGTACCAACAGAACTGCCTTGTAGTTGAATATTTTGACCGCGAGTGACTATTAAGAAAGCGATCGCTAATAATGAACCCACCATCAAAGCAGAATAACTCAACATCATGACGCTGACGTGCATCATCAGCCAATTTGACTTCAAGGCAGGTACTAGGGGTTCTGACGCTTGCATCTGGGATGGTAGTGTCATAGTAGCAAAAGCAGTAATAGCCATTGCTACCGGAGCTGTCGCAACTCCTACTAAGCGGCTACGGCTACTATTTTCGGCAATTAAATGGACTGCGGTAATTCCCCAGGTTAAGAAAAACAGGGATTCATAGAGATTACTTAACGGAAAGTAACCAGCTTCGATCCATCGTGCCCCTAATAGAGTCGCAATGCCCAAATTTGCGATCGCCATTCCAGCTGTCCCCAAAGCGGCTAGATAAGGCAGATTCGGAAAAGCCGCTCCTCCCCAATACACCAGCATTGTCAGGAATAATATGGCAAAGGACGCATTGTCCAGCCAGTTCTGGAGTACAACCAAATTCATAAAGTGTTCTCTCCGTGGATGATTTAAAATATCGATTCTGACTGTTTTGATCCTATATGTTTAGAGGAGAATCGGGAATGGGGCATTAGGAGTGCTGAGTGCTGAGTGCTGAGTTAGGAGTTAAGAGTTAGGAGTTAAGAGTTTTGTTTATCTCCTTGTCCCCTCATCTCCCTGCTCCCCTGCTCCCCTACTCCCCTGCACCCCTGCCCCTCTCCTCCCCTGCCCACTCCCTATCTAACAGAGTTACTCTTACTCCCCTCTGGACTAGGCAATGTAGTCGCGTTAGTAACTTTTTTAAGTTCGATAAAAATATCGTAACGGTTACTGCGATTGTCGCTGACAGCAGATGTCATGCCAATTGAGCGCGTTGCATCTAGCAAAGTTTGTTGATTGGGAATTAGAGTTGGTAAAGGGAAATTTTTCACAGTTCGTTCTACATCCAAGAAAAATTGACCATTCGTCGGATTGGGTTCTGTAGGAACTGTTTGTTGGAAGGGAAGAGTGCCAGCTAGTGTGTAGTTAGGTTTGGGAACAATTTTATCGGTGATGGGAGCGCCCACTACCAAGAAGGCGACATCTCCATCTAACCAACCGTGGGTGGCAGTTAATGTACCATAAGGTGATACCCAGTTAACAACTGATTGACCTGCGACTTTCCCCGGTTGCACTTGGAACTGGTATTGATTTTTCATCACTTCATCCAACTTACTGATGGATGTTTCGGCTGATTGGCGTAGGCTTTGCCCACCGTAGGCATCGCTTGTCTGTACCATGAACAGCAAACCCGCACGAAAATCATTTGGTGAACCTTCTTTTGGAGTAGCAGGAATCACTGATAACGAAAACTCCCCTTTCATCCAACTAAGCAAATCCTTCTCTAAATCGAGATCGGTAAGCGATTTTATACCACCTCTAATCTGTTCTGGTGCGATCGGTGATAAAGGATTTCCTTGAGATGTTAAAACATAGTCTCTCCACAACCTCTGTAAGTTACCGCCAGTCAGCATCATTAAGGTTTCGGCTGGTATGCGGCTTTGCATTTTCCCAGCTTTGTTTTCCACCACCAGTACACGTTGACTATTAGGGTTTAACCAAGAAACGCCCTTAAAGCGGATTCCTTCTGACTCTAAGGTTATTGTCCCTGCTAAACCTTGGTTATTTTGCAGTTGAGCCAAAACTTGAGCAGGTAAAGGGCGATTTGGAGAAGCTGCGGCTATTTTCGCTGCTGTTGGCACATTTACATAAAACTGGGCAAAGGGTTGATAGTTGGCAATTTTCGGGAAATTCTCCGCAAAGCCCCCTGTTGTAGCTAGCGATGTTTTATTGTTATAAGCATCGATCGCTCGTTCTGTGGCTTTGGGACTATCAGTGATGACTACAAAACGCCCATCTAGTAATGCAGCCGAGAAGTTTTGCCCTGCTTGCCCCTCACTTTGTTTAATGGCAATCCCTTGATAAATACGGTCAATCCATTTGCCTTGTTTAAGGGTTTTGGGTTGTGCCAAAATGCTTTTAGCGATTTCTGAATTTTTTACTGGTAATACCATTACCATCGACTGCTGATCGCTAGCAGCACTTTCATTAGTGGTAACTGGTTTGGGTGCAGGTTTATTCCCTGTAGTTGGGGCAAGAATTGCGATCGCAATGTCATCGCCTACCCAAGGAGCGATATCTTTTTGGAAGTCATAACCATTATTAGTCAGAAAGCGATCGCGTAACTGGACTAAATTTTTGTCCAGTTCTGTTTGGGTTTCTTTTGTCCCAAACTGCCGCAATTTCTGCCACTGCTGGGGATCTGTTGTTAAGGAAACCGCAAACAGGGCATCACCAGGAATAATATTTGCACCTACTAGCAAATCGCTAGAAGATATTTGTCTCTGGGCTAACAACCAGTAGGCTACACTCCCCGCACCAATCAATAACCCAGCAGCCGAGAGCGTCAGCACCAGAGACGGTTTCTTATTTTTCTTCATCTGAACAGACACAAGAGGCGGCGCCATTGAAACCTGTACCTTATACTTGCAAACTTATTACTTGCTTGATTAGTCAAGTACACCAACAGTATTACCCATTCTTTAGAGCAGTTAATTATATTAAATTTTTCTACCCTAGATGCTGATGGTATTTCGATAATCAACTTTCCGTAGTCTTTTAAAAGCTATGTTTTTGGCTCAGTTACTATTTTTAACACGCTTGGTTGAATTTCGTAGGACGTTTCCCAGAGATTAATTCCTCTGTCGGAAAGTTTCCACAAGTAAATCTGTTATTCCAAGCAATTCAGGGAATATAAGATTTTTTTTGGAGTTACAGAAATTATATACAATCAGAAAACTCTAGGTATTGTAATGGTTTTAGCGATTTCTCTCAATTCTCCTTAAAGTATTACCCCGCTCTAAGAACTCTATTTTTATGCGATTTGGTTGGAAAATCGTCCTATCGGGACTTAAATACTTTGGAGGCAGAAACAAGCCTCAAACCCGTGTAGGGCAAGGGAAATACACCAAATACTCAAAAATAGCCCAAACCCAGATATATCAAGAAACTAAGCAAAAGGATGTCAAAGACTTTCTGTACATAGCTTTGAGGCTCTTTTTTGGGTATTTTTTATCTAAATCCCACTATTTCTTTCCTATCAAGGCATTAATGCCTCTTGCCATCTCAAAATAAGCGAACTTACAGATATAAATTTGAGCTACTTGTCTTTGCTCGGTAGCGATCGCCCACCTATACTTGCAACTCAAATCCAGGTAGTATATCTTCTCCAGAAACAATCGCTGGCATTTGCACAACTTCTACAGCTTTTAAAAGTCGGTAAATTTCAACTTGGCGATCTTGAGGATTAATCAGCCAACCCAAGCGCAGACCATTTTTAATGTATTCCTGCATTTTCTCTTGAATTGGTGCAAGGCGATCTGTGTCCGAACGCAGTTCAATCACAAAGTCGGGTACAAGTGCCGGAAATTTTTTTCGTTGTTCTGGTGTTAAAGCTTCCCAGCGCTCCAATTTTACCCAAGTAGCATCAGGAGAACGTTTTGCACCGTTGGGAAGTATAAAGATAGTTGAAGAACTAAAAACTTTCCCTAATTTAGCTTGACGATTCCAAATTTCTAAATCAGCAATCAGTCCAGCTTCCTGATTTCCGCTTTCTCCTCCTACTGGTGGTACAATTATTAATTCTCCAGATGCGTTCATTTCCAGGCTGACATCACGATTGGCAATACACAATTGATAAAATTGCTCATCGGTTAAATGAGCAATCGGTTCTAGATTTAGCACAACAGTATTCATTAAACCTTTCCTCGTGTCTTTCTTGCTAACATCAGTAGGAAATTATTGCTTGTTGGAAGATTTCTTGAGGTGTAATTTGTCGGGAAGTGCAAGAAATTCTTTGAGGGTGAGTTGGGTTTTGAGTTGAATCATAGTTGATCTTGGGGAATGACTCTATTTTAAAGAGGATGCGATCGCTAAACAACGGCAAACCATCACCGAAAACTCATTAGTTTAACGGCACTACTACCAGAAGCGATCGCTGCAACAATAATTCAACGTTCCTTTGATAATTTCATTGCATGATTTCAGCTATCTTACTGATTTTCGGAATTTAATTGCATAGCCCCCAAATATTTGGTCAAATAAGGTGAAAAAACTTCATAAATTAATGTCAGTGGCTGTCCATGATGCCAAAACAAGTAGTGGCGACCCCAAAAAGGCCCAGTTACACCAAAACCGGACTCTAGTGCCAAAGAGTCACCGTAGTAAATTCCTCGAACATCCCGATACAATTCTGTGCGAAGACGAGCTAAACTTGCCCAAATTGGTAATGAACGGTTTTGTAAGTACTCATCGACATGACTGGCTTCCCACCACGAAGTAGCATAGGCTAATCTTTGACCAGAAGCGGTACGCAGCCATACTTGTCGTCGTAATCGCGGTTCTGGGACAGCTTGGATTAACTCAGGAGCAGCATCCAAATCCGTGCCAATCAATGACATATCAATAACATCGACTTCTACAGCCTCACCTGTGAGCAATTCTAAGTGACGTGTTGGGGAGCCGTCACCCAAAAGCATTAGCTGCCATGCAGGTGCCAGCTGACTGTGAGGTAAACTTTGTTGAATTATTTCCTCCCCTCCTTGCCAAATCGGAGTGAGGCGATGCCAAGCTGGTGGCAGTGTTAGGTTGTTTGTCGGCGGAAAAGAAATAGTCAATGCTTTTTACAAAACTTCACCTATTTCTATAAAAGCATAAAAAACTAGTACTTTGACAAGGCAATGCTTAATATGTAGTAAGCACTGAGTGGTTCCGAAAAGGACTAAAGTCTTCACTACAAACTTAATATTTAAGGGTCAATAGTCTAAGGTTTTTTGACCTGTGACTATTGACCCTATGCTTAAACAAACAAAAATGCGGGTGGGGAGACTCGAACTCCCAAGGCAAAGCCACACGCACCTCAAGCGTGCGCGTATACCAATTCCGCCACATCCGCATGGTTTCTCTAAGAATAGACTATAGCATAAGAAAATAATTATAGTAAGGTGATATCTAAATTCAGTTGCTCAAAAATATAAATTTTCTCCAGGCGGTATCAGACTGACAGAAATTTAGCAGTTGTACAAGTGATATTGAAAAGGGTTGGAGCTACTAGAGCGACTGTGTTCGGCGGGGTGCGATGCCTGCGGCGGGCGTAGCCATCGCGTATCCGTCTGCTGTAGGCGATGTCTACGACGGGCTATGCCTATGCAAAAGCCCAGCTTGGTAGTCTAGCCAAGACTTACAGCAGCAATGTTGTTAGTGTAGTAAGACCCGTAGAGGCAGCAAGCCTGCAATATGCAAGTTTGCTTAGGATCAGGGTGGCGAATCTCCTGCAATAATTTGAAATAATGCGGAAGCGTTGTTTTAAGTTGGATCGGAGAAAATGTCAATCTACTGGTAATGATATCGAAACTAAAAAATGAAGTTTGACAAAATATTAATTGCCAATCGGGGAGAAATCGCCCTTCGCATTCTCCGCGCCTGTGAAGAAATGGGAATTGCCACAGTTGCGGTTCACTCCACCGTTGACCGTAATGCTCTGCACGTCCAACTTGCTGATGAAGCGGTTTGCATTGGCGAACCCGCTAGCAGTAAAAGTTATTTGAATATTCCCAATATTATTGCTGCTGCACTGACGCGCAATGCGACTGCCATTCATCCAGGCTATGGTTTTTTGGCAGAAAATGCCCGGTTTGCGGAAATCTGTGCGGACCATCATATTGCTTTTATCGGCCCAACTCCAGAAGCTATGAGACGGATGGGCGATAAATCCACTGCCAAAGAAACCATGCAAAAAGCTGGAGTACCAACGGTACCAGGTACTGAGGGATTGGTAGAATCCGAGCAAGAAGGATTAAGATTCGCCAAGGATATCGGCTATCCAGTGATGATCAAAGCTACAGCAGGTGGCGGTGGACGGGGTATGCGTCTAGTTCGTTCTGAAGACGAATTTGTGAAACTTTTTCTCGCAGCCCAAGGGGAAGCAGGAGCAGCTTTTGGGAATTCTGGCGTTTACATCGAAAAATTTATTGAACGTCCCCGCCACATCGAATTTCAAATTTTGGCGGATAACTACGGTAATGTCATCCATTTGGGTGAACGGGATTGCTCAATTCAGCGCCGGAATCAAAAGCTGTTAGAAGAGGCTCCTAGTCCGGCTCTCGACCAAGACCTACGTGAGAAAATGGGACAAGCTGCTGTCAAAGCTGCTCAATTCATTAACTACAGTGGGGCGGGTACTATTGAGTTTCTGTTGGATAGATCCGGTAAATTCTACTTTATGGAAATGAACACCCGGATTCAAGTAGAACATCCTGTAACAGAGATGATTACTGGGATTGACTTAGTTGCTGAACAAATTCGCATTGCTCAAGGTGAAAGACTCAAGCTGACCCAAGAGCAAGTAGTATTACGAGGTCATGCGATCGAATGCCGAATCAACGCCGAAGATCCCGACCATGACTTTCGCCCTTCTCCTGGACGGATCAGTAGCTATCTGCCCCCCGGAGGGCCTGGTGTGCGGATTGATTCCCACGTTTACACAGATTACCAAATCCCGCCCTACTACGATTCCTTGATCGGCAAGTTAATTGTTTGGGCGCCAGACCGACCCACTGCGATTAACCGGATGAAACGCGCACTGCGAGAATGTGCCATCACTGGACTACCTACCACCATTGGGTTTCATCAAAAAATTATGGAAACTCCACAGTTTTTACAGGGTAACGTCTATACAAATTTTGTGCAGGAAATGAACGGTTAGGGGAGTAGGGAAGGAAAAAGGTTACAGGGTATAGGTTACAGAGAACAGGGTTCATAAGCTATGGCCTGTAACCTATATTCTGTAACCTAATTTACACGAGATAGCATAGTCAGCAATCCTTGTTGACCTAGTAGGATTTCTCGCAGCAGGCTAAAGATACCAACCCAAATAATAGGTGTAATGTCTACCCCGCCTATAGGTTGCACCAGCTTTCGCAACGGGATTAAAAATGGCTCAGTCGGCCAAGCTATTAAATTAAACGGCAAACGATTCAGATCCACTTGCGGATACCAAGTGAGAATGATACGAAATATAAATAAGAATGTCATCACCCCTAACACAGGGCCAAGAATCCAAGCAGTCAGGTTAACACCAGTCATCGGTTTCAGGTACTATCTATCTGTAAAGAAAGAAAAAACTTAGGCAACGGCTATGTGCATTTTGCGACGCCGATTAGCCCATCGTAGACATCGCTAAAAAGTTTTAAGCTTTGTAAAGCACTCCGATCATCATTTTAACCAAATGCTGTCACTTCCTTCTGAAATAGAAAAGTGAACTCGCCCACGTGGTTAACTCAACAAATGGTGAAAGCAGTTACCAAGTTTGGCAGTTCCGAGTTAGAGGCTTCTCAAGAAAGTAATACACTATTAAAATTAGGATGAACTGTGTAAAAAAAGGTTGAGAAGTATGACGCCTTCTTTAGCAAATTTTCTTTGGAGTCTGCTATGGGGTACAGCAATTGTTGTAATACCCGTTACAGTTGGTCTAATTTTCATTAGCCAGAAAGATAAAATACAGCGTTCATAATGCTTATGAGAGTTAATTTAACTCTCACAATCGATTGTCTGTCAGCTATCTACATTTATTTCACCAAAAGCAGCATAAACTGCGGCTGGTGGCAGTTATAGATGACAGACATAGGTGTTTTTACTTTTCGGTGAATAGCTTCAGAGCTTCTTTGCCAGAGGCTTTGAAGCTTCAATATATCGTGACTAATTAGAGTAGTGATTTTAATTGTGACTCGCTAACATAGATTTGATATTGGGAAAACAGCAATGATAAATTTTGGGCTGAACTCAGCCAGTTTTCTGGCTCAGGTAAATTTTGGGGCAAACTCAGCCAGTATTCTAGGAATTTTCCTGGCTGTGGCTGGGGCAGCACTGTATTTTCTCCGCACTGTGCGCCCAGAATTGTCACGAGATCAAGATATCTTTTTTGCAGCAGTCGGCTTGCTTTGCGGCTTCATTCTTGTCTTTCAAGGATGGCGGCTTGACCCGATTTTACAATTTGGTCAACTGCTTTTAGTTGGTACAACTGTGTTTTTTGCAGTTGAAAGTATTCGCTTGCGGAGTATCGCTACCCAGCAAGCTAAACGCAACACTCCAATTGTGGACGATGAGCGAGAGGTAAGCGGAAATTATTCAATGAACCGCAACCGCAAGAGGTATGGGGCTGAGATGGAGGCAGACTTAGATCCACTGCCTTATGAAGACGAGGAAGAACGCCCAGTGCGTGCCCGCATTCGCGGTAGCAGGGATGAGATTTCAACTCGTGATGACTATTACGAGGAACAACCCCCCCGTCGCACAGAACGCCGCAACAGCAGTAGTGAAAGACAGGCTCCATCTGATAGAACGCGTCGGCGGACTTCTGGTCGTCCCGTGAATCGCCCTTCTGAAAGCTCTGAAGATGAAAATTGGGGTTCTTCATCTAGGCAAGTTGATGATTGGGAAAGTTCGGGTGGGGAAGTCAGAAAACCTTCTCGCCGTAGTAATAACGGGTCACAGCGTCCCGAAAGTCGTGAAGATGATGTTTCTTCCAGACCGAGAAGGCGTCGTCCTTCCACTGACTCAACTCCTCGAAGACCGCGCGAAGATGATGATGCGATCCCAACTGATTATGTGCCATACAATCCAATTGAAAAACCAAATGAGCGGCCAGATAATTTGACCGATTTTGATGACGATGTTTAAAACATTTGGTGTGGAAGTAAGTTTAGAGGCGACGGAAAACAGTTGAGGTGGAAAAATTTACGCCGACATTTTGGCTCCAAAGACCAATTCATTGGAGCCTGGTTTTTGGTTTAACAAGTTTGCTTGTATCTTGTGGTACTAGCGATATTCCTATAGGGACTACTTCTCTTAACAGTCGCTACACCGAGGAGCAACCTGCTTTGAGTGGAAATGGGCGCTTTTTAGCGTTTGTATCTAATCGGAATGGTAATCAGCAGCTACTAGTGTACGATTTGGAGAGGCAACTGTTTATTAGCACACCGGGGATAAACCGACAAGAGACAATTGCCGAAAGTCCAAGTTTGAGCTACACCGGGCGTTATATTTCTTATCTTACTAGCGATCAAGGTAGACCAGTGGTAGCGCTTTACGATCGCGCTACACAACAGTCTCAAATTGTCACACCAATTTATCGCGGCTGGGTCAGAAAACCAAATATCAGTCCAGATGGACGTTATGTTGTCTTTGAAACCGCCACTCGTGGTCAGTGGGATATTGAAGTCCTAGACCGGGGGCCAAATATTGAGTTAGATATTCCCAACGGTGCAACTGTAGGTTCACCTCCGTAGGGAAGAAAGTTAGGAGTTAGGAGTTAAGAGTTGTGAGACTATTGACTAATTACTAATGACTAATTATATGAAACGTGTTTTTTTTATACCTGTATTTTTCTGTTTAAGTTTATTGACTGGATGTTTTGGCTACCCTCGTCTTTTGAGTTATCCCTTTGATCCAGGGGGTCGGAGTCTCAATAGTTTAGCGTCGGAATTAAACCCCCAAATTTCTGGGAGATACATTGTTTTTATTACTGACCGACGCGGTAGCCAAGATGTTTATATGTTTGATACGGTAAATCGTGATTTGGTTGATTTGCCAGGTTTAAATTCCTTTGATGCGATCGCAAATCATCCTAGCGTTTCACAAGATGGTCGTTATATTGTGTTTGCTGCTAGCCGTCAGGGGCGATCGGCTATTTTTCTCTACGACAGAGAAACACGCCAATCGCGGAATTTGACCAATAACCTGCAAGCGGAAGTCCGCAACCCTACAATTAGCGCTGATGGTAGCAGAATCGCTTTTGAGTCTAGTAACAATGGTCAGTGGGATGTTTTAGTATATGACCGTTATGGACAGCCGTTAAATATACCTCAAGAACCGCGTTGAATTATAGTTAGGAGTTAGAAGTGAGGAGTTATGAGTTAAAAATTCCTAACTTCTAACTCATAACTCATAACTCCTAACTTTTACTTCTAACTCCTCACTCCTAACTTTTATTTTCTACTTGTTGCACAGATTCAATGAGCGATCGCACTTGTTCTGTACCCTCTGAAGGTTCAAATGATAGGGGAAACTTACCTCGGAGGATCATTCGCAAACCGAGGGGTGCAAGACTGAGTAATCCTTTCAAATCACGAAAATAATTACCGACTACTTGTACACCAAATTGACGTTCATCAATCCAACCACCTTCTTTAACCAAATCTACCAATACTTTCCGGTGACGAATTGAGCGACTATCGCTGGCTTGTTTCTGGGTGAGAATTTCTTGTTTAACTTTGGTGATTTGTTCTAATGGCGCAACTTCCATTGGACAAACTGAATCGCAGTACAAACAACGAGTGCAACCCCATACGCCTTTAGTACCTTCGTTGTAGCTTGCTAAACGATTTTCGGTATCGCTATCGCGGGAGTCTGCTACCATTCGGTAAGCTTTGGCAAGGGCATGGGGACCTACAAAGTCTGGATTAACTTCACGAGCGTTGCATTCAGAGTAACAAGCACCGCACATAATACAGTTACCAGTTTGATCGAGGCGCGATCGCTCTTGTGGTGTTTGCAAAAATTCTCTTTCTGGTACTTGTCGTGCTGCTGTACTCACATAAGGGGCAACTGCCTCTAGATTATTCCAAAAGCTGCTCATATCTACAACCAAATCTTTAATCACGGGCATATTGCCAAGAGGCGCGATCGTGATTTCACCAATAGCATTTACTTTACTTTGGGATGACGGTATTTGTTGTAATCTGGCAAGTTCACTCCCAACATTTTCTTTACAAGCTAAAGCCGAACGCCCATTAATTCGCATAGCACAGCTACCACAAATAGTATTGCGGCAATTTTTGCGAAATGCCAAAGTTCCATCTTGCTCCCACTTAATTTGATTGAGGCAATCCAAGATTGTATTACCTGGCTCGGCTTCCACAAGGTAGGTTTGCACAACAGGGGAGGAATTTTGTTGCTGTCGAATGACCTTAAAAATAACTTCCATAACTACTAACCAAAATTTTAAAATTACTTCGCCAGCCTCAACAATCATGAATCAAAGCAGGTAGTTGCGAAAAGTGAGTTATACTTTTTCGCCCGGAATTTAAACCCTGGTGTTAATAGGCTGACGATTCAAGGGCGACTGATTCTAGTTTAAGGATAACCATTCAAATTTTACTTGTAGTAGCGTTGTAGGCAAGATTTTCGTCAAATTCTGAGTTAAACGCCAAAAATGTAATTGCAGCTTTGCATTAAATTTCCCTGTTTAGGAATGTAAAGGAAAGAGGGTTTGCTTAAAAAGTAACTTAAGTTGATCTTTGACCTAGCGATCGTATCCAAATGAAATGTATGTGAAGTTAGCCACACGTCTTGATGTCAACTTGAGTCAAGCAGTCCTGACAGTAAAATTTCGTCAATTGGTAGCAAAGGCAGGATTTTTTGATTATATAGATGTGTGAAAGCCCATGTTTAATATATAGTAGTGGCAATCAAGCACTAGGCAGATGTTAAGAGATTTGTTCTTCCCATAGACAGACGTGCAAAATTCTCTGACTGCTTTTGACCTGAAGATAATAAACCGAAGAAAAATCCCCACCACTTTCAAAGAAAAGTTAGGACACCGCGAAACCCGGAGGTGAGAGACTTTTCGCTTTTTGGCTTGCTCTCAATCAAGAAAATATGGGATTGAACTCATTGGTCAAAACTGCTCGTCTCAATTATATAAATTTTTATAAAAGCCAGATAGCAATGCTCACGCTTGCAATAAAGGGTTAAGAAAATCGTCACTGCTTTTTTCTTCTTTTAGTCCAGGAATTTAAATAAAAATTTACCAGCAACTTTAATTCAAAATTAAACAACTATTTTGCTATTATTAGTCCATGCTAGTATTTAATATAAAATTACGAAGTAGCAAAACCAGAATCAATAGCCGTATCAGCGCGGTTACTACTGCTTTGTTGATTCGTAATGTAGAGACAAGAAAATTCGCGTCTCTACTGGTAGGACAAAAGGGTGTATGCCCGTAGGACTCTATTGAAATACTATGCTGTCCTAAGCTTGAGAGGACGAGTGGAGAAAACTCTACTTGCTCATTGCCAAGAAAGGCAAGCACTGAAAGTGAAAAACCTGCAATTTTTTGGGTCTACGACTTATTTGCAGTAGAACCTAACCCCATTTGTAAAGGTGGCTGAAAGTTACACCGCTACAGTAGCGCCAAAGGAGAAAATAGTTTTCTTTCTGATGGCGAATAATGGTTAAAAGTGCCGTAAGATCGCCAAAATTAATGTCTGTGGCAACTATGGCCTCTAGTTGGTTGTGGACAACCATATATAGAAGTGCTTTTGGCTCCTATCGGCAGGAATTCACCCGTTACACTAGGGTCTTCAGTAGCTCTATGCAAATGCTAAAAAATTAAATGCTGGCATAAGACTACATAGTTTATCAGTTTGGAGAGAGTAAGGAAAATTTGAGCATAATGACTGAAACTGCAACCGCGCCATTAACTGGAAAAGCACTACTTGCTAAAGTAAAAGAACTTTCCACATTACCACGCCGAGAAAGAGCTAAACAGTGCGGCTATTACACTGTTACTAAGAATAATCAAGTTCGTGTCAATCTCACCGATTTTTATGACGCTTTGCTATCTGCTAGAGGAATTCCTCTAAGTCCAGAAGCACCTAAAGATGGTCGTGGTCGTGAACCGACATATCGGGTTAGTGTCCATCAAAATGGTCAAATTGTAATTGGTGCTACATATACCAAAGCAATGGGCTTGAAGGCTGGAGATGAGTTTGAAATTAGGCTGGGATACAAACATATTCACCTGATTCAACTAGGTGAAAGCGATAAAAAACTAACCTCACAAGATATAGATTCTGACGAATCAGACGAAGATTTGGAAGACGAAGAGTAAATTTGCTGATGGTAGGGATAAGTTTCAGTTGATGATAACCTGTCCTTACCCCGACAGCAAATTGGTAGCCAGGTAAAAAATACGATTAGACCCCTTGCAGAATTCACCAAATTTAGTAGAGTCTTGATTAATCAGCAAGAAATCTATAATGCAAGAAGTCTATCGTGTTTTTTTTGTTTATTTTGATAACTTTCTTTGAGTCTTCAGTCAACGCCTTACTGGCGTTTATAGAAAATGCACCGCCACTAGTTATAGTGACGGCATTTTTTGTTTGCTGGATAGTTTGCTGGTTGCCAGTAGCAACAGTATCAGCAATATTGCTTAATTGGCAACCTCCTAAACCTTTACAGCCAGAGCAAAAAATGCCGTTATTGGTGTCACTTTACCTATTAGCTCCCCCGATGCTCTGGGGAGTTGCTTGGTTGACTAATAAATCTTTTTCAGATTACGGCTTTGTTGGCAATCTTTCAACTCTTGGTTTTTTAGCACTAGGTTTTGGTTTGGGAGTGCTGAGTCTCGCTATTGTATTTAGTGGGCAATTCTGGTTAGGTTGGTGTTCTTTTGAAAAGTCGAATTTCAAGTTACTACTGCCCATATTGCTACCAATTTTCTTGATAGCGTTGTTAGTCGGTGGGATAGAAGAGTTAGTTTTTCGCGGTTTCCTGTTCACAGAATTAGTGCAGGATTACCCAGTTTGGGTAGCAGCAGCAATTTCTAGCTTGATTTTTGCCTTGTTACACCTGATTTGGGAGCAACGCGAAACTGCACCCCAACTTCCTGGATTATGGCTGATGGGAATGGTGTTGGTGTTAGCACGCTTTGCCTCTGGTGGTAATTTGGGTTTAGCTTGGGGATTGCACGCGGGATGGGTATGGGCGATCGCTACCATAGATACAGCAGAACTAATTACTTACACTGGTATTGTCTCTGACTGGTTTACAGGTAAAAATAAGAAACCCCTGGCTGGCTTGGCGGGAATTATTTGTGTGTTGGGAACTGGAGTAATTATCTGGTTTAACTCTAAGTATTTTAATTTTCTGTAAAAAGTTGCTACCTAGATCGCCGACTTCTTTGAGAAGTCGGCGATCTAAATCCACTCTTAGTACTAAAAACTACTCATTCCTTCTAATTCTGTCGATTTCCCGTTGTAATTCTTCAATTTGACGGCGTAAAATTTCTGTTTGATTTTCGGAAGATTCTGCTGAAACATTTACCGATCCAGAAGCAGGCGATCGCTGATAATTTCCTCGGCGAATTTGCTGGTATTCTTCGGATACTGCCCACGATCGTAAGTAATGTAAGCGTTCAACAGGGAAAGGATGACTCAACATCGTACCCTGAGCGCCATTGTAGATCAAGAATTTATATATCTGATTCAGTCCATCCTCATCCAATGCCTGATAATTTTCTGACTGCTTGATAAACTCTTGTAAACTACATTCATTGGCATATTTGTTACTACCGCCAGAGAGTTTCATCATCGTTGACATCACGGGATTCAAGTCATCCATTACTAATAGTGCAGCGCGATCTGACGATAACTCGGCTTTGCGCCGCCACTCAAAAAAGGCGTAAATCAAGCCTTGGGTGACAATATTACCGATGCCAAAGGTCAATTCTCCCAAAGCAGAAGCAGCACTCATCGCCCACATCGCCATTTGAATTAAAATAGTATGACCACATTTAATATGCCCCAGTTCATGGGCTAGCACCGTCCTCATCTCGGCTTCGTCTAGTAAGTCTAGTATCCCTGTATTTATTACTATGTAAGGATTCTCTTGCCCCAGCGCATAGCTATTTGCTTGGGGATTTTGTGAGACAAACAGTGTTGGTTCTGGGTAAATGTCCAAATCTCGGACGCATTCCCGAAACATCTGGTAAATAGTGGAATATTGACGCGGCCCGACTTGGATGGTGTTACCCATTAGATAGACTAATTGAGGGCGTTCGTAGATAAATTCCACAAATTTACGAGCGATTAAATCAAATCCTGGTAAATTTCGTAAAGCTTGCTCGGCTTGGCGATCTAGTGGATGCCTAAAGGCTTCGCTAGAAATTCCTGTGTAAGTTGGCATAATTATAGGGTATTGGGTGATTGGTCATTAGTCATTGGTCATTAGCAAAGGACAAAGGACAAATGACAAATGACAAATAACAAGATAATAGAAATGGGGCAATTGGAAGTAAAAATCACTTTGTATGGAATTGAAAGCGTGTGATTGAGGCAGAAGTTCATTTGTCACTACATAACTTTTTGCGATCGCAAGCGGGGTTCCCTTCCTGGCCCCATCATTTGACGATGGCACGGTTGGTAGCACGCGCCTTGCGCCTGGGACGTAGCGCCCTAATTCAAGTAGGGGCAGTTAGTGGCTATCAAGGGCGGTATCGTACTAGTTTCGTAGCATCAGCCCTGATGTGGCATGGCCCTGTAATTATTGTTGCTCAAGAAACAGTGCAGCAACTTCTACTGCGGGTGGAAATTCCCCGTCTACAGCAATGGCTACCAACCAATAAATCGATTAGGACAGGTGATGTTTGGCCTAATGCTGAGTTCCAAGGGCTACTCTTAACTTCCCCAGAAGCTTGGTTAAAAGGACAATTGGCTGGTGGCTCACGCTTTCCCCAAGGCATCCCCACAATTATTGATGGGGTAGACGATCTCGAAGACTGGGTGCGTCATCAACTTACCCAAGATATTCAACCCGATGATTGGGATCAACTCATGCTTGCTTGTCCCAACCAAGCTGAGACAATTCACGAAGCACGGATACAACTAACACACGAACTTTTTCAGCATCCTGCTAATCCATATCATTGCTATCTAATTTCCCAGCCAGAAATAGAAATTTTGAGTCACCTGTATTTGGCTTTAGACCAAGTAAACCTCCCAGATAAGTGGAAAAATTTCTGGCAACAATTTCAAACCCTTAATGAAAATCTTTCCCCCCCTGCCTCCCCTGCCCCCCCTCCTCTCTTCTGGGCGACTATTGCCCATCGACAAGGTTTATTTTCTTTGCACTACGCCCCAATGGAATTAGGGGAAATACTTTCACCTGTTTGGCAGCGACAACCAGTAGTTTTAATTGGTAGCGCTATCGAACCGGAAACTGAGGCTCCCCTTTTTCACCAGCGCTTGGGTTTGGACGATTTAACTTGCCTGAAGTTCTCTTCGGAGAGTCAAGCGGAAGCAATTCAACTGTATGTACCTTATAAGTTGCCCCTACCCAACACACCAGAATTTCAAGCGGCATTTATTCACAAAGTCCGCACACTGGTTTGTCTAAGTGCGACAGCGCCAGGATTAACTGTTGTCTTGGTGGGGGATGTACCACTAAAGGCTCAAGTGGCGACAATTCTGGCTTCAGAGTTTGGTTCGCGGGTGCAAGTAGAAAAAACTTGTTTAGATGAAAATGGTATTTTGATTAGCGGTTGGGAATTTTGGCGAGAACATCAACGAGTCTTGCCAGCACCTCATCTATTAATCATTGCGACTTTGCCCCTACCATCTTTGGAAAATCCCCTGGTAGCTGGTAGGGTAGCTCTTTATAAGCGATCGCATCAAGATTGGTTCCGTTTATACTTGTTGCCAGCAGCTTTAAATGAATTACAACGGGCGATCGCTCCAGTACGAGAAAGTCAAGGTATCGTGGCTTTACTTGATAGTCGTGTAGTTAACCGCAGCTACGGCGCTCAAATTCTCGCAGCCTTAAGTCCTCTGGCACGCATTAACTATCTCGATCCCAGCCTGTTTTCCAATACCAATGAGGAAAATTCTGCCTAAAGTTCAGTTACCAGTGCCCAATTTAAATTTTGTCAACCAAAGCGCGATCGCCCAGAAGTAAGCACTATTATCAGCTTATAGAAGGTGATGCAATTCATCGCCTCTGGAGTAGGCATGATTCCTGTCAAAATAAATTTAGAACTTAAGTAGAATTTGAGTTGCTGATTATGGGTGAAGCAAAACGTCGTAAAACCACACTAGGAGAAACATACGGTCAAGAGACTCGCATCTTGTCTTGGGTTCCAATCACAAAAACTCAAGGCGAACAATTTGTCACTTGGACTACTCGTGGTGCTTGGATAGGCATTGGTCTTATGGTTGTAGGATGGGCAACAATCCGTTTTATCGGCCCAGCTTTCGGTTGGTGGCAAGTAGTCTATTAATTCTTAATTCATAATTGAATTAGTTGGATATCTAGACTCCAACTAATTCAAGACCACTAAAAAAGACAATTACGCGCGACTGTTTCGCCAATCATTACGAATTACGTTAGCGCAAGGGTAGCGAGTTTGCGTACCCCTATGGGAAGCAAACTAGGCGCAGCCTCTCGTATAGAGCGTTATGACTAATTAGGAATTAATAAAAAATAATTACTCTCTTTGGATAGATAATTGAAATATATTATATATACATTAAATTTGGCAAAACCAAACTAAGATAAGAATTCTTATCAATTATCGTGCTTTGGTTCATACAACTTTTTAAAAATAATCCGAAAATACCTGGAAATATTGCCTAAATGGCAACATTGTTCTGCTGAGTTTAGGTATTGTCAGTGTTAAGTTTTCCCATTGTGGATTCTACACTCAAACTTCTCTACTAATTACGTTGGCTTTGTATAAAGTGTTGCCTTTATTCTATCTCAACTACTTAGTCTATAATTTGCACTGTCATCTTCTTAACTTTACATAATATAGGAGGAACGAACTTGGTATAACTAATCATTTGTCTATACCAAAATCTACGTTAGAAAGAGAACAGATTAAAAATTTAAGCAAGAGACACTATAACGATGAAAAACTACATTACGGCCTTTAATAACAGTGTATTTGACTGCACATAGCCAATATAAACCAAATATGTAGCTTTTCTGTAGTTGACTAGTGCTAAATTTAAGTTACTCTTAAAGCGGATCGTTTACTCTAAGAATCTACTCTGACAGAAGTGTATAAAGATATAGTTAAATTTAGCAATTCTGTCCGAAATTTTGAATTTGCAAACTGAATAGTTTGATACGGCTCTCAAAACCCCGATCCACTACCCTAAACAAGGTAGCCAATTAACGACTCAATCTCATCTGTCTGGTAATTGTAATGAATAGCTTACAATACCAATGGGTGAGAAAATCTAAAGAAAATATAAAAGAAACTCAAATTACTGTGGTGTCTGGAGGACAAAAGTGTTTCTGAGACTAGCACATCAACATCGACAATTCGTCCAAGACTTAGTAATGAACCTGCAAGCCTTGGCAATTGTATTAGAGCGGCGTGGGTATCCTGCATCCTGCTATACTTGTGGCGACCAAATGAATAGTGCATCGTTTATGGTTAGCTTGGGTGATAACCATTTGATTCGATTTTTAGTGTCCGATTACGGCATTACTTGGACGGAAATGCGGGATGACCGCGAATTAATGAAGCTAGAGGGTGCGGAGGCAATTAGCCAACTAGATGAACTGGCCGATCTTGTCAAGCAATCTATGCAAAGCGATACAGGCTCTAAAACTCTTGCTAAGAAGTATTAAGGTTTCAGAGATCGATAGCAAATTAGAAATTGATTACCGATAACTGTTAATCAGTAATAGTGGCTTAGTTAGCGATCGCTCTTACCTATCTTCTCCATTATCATGAAGTGATTGGCTATGGCTAGCCCATCGCATATTTTTTTGTATCTGCCAAACCCTCTCACAATCTTGATTTTCAGCCTCTAGCTAGAAGGTGTTAAAACACAGCAAAGTCAGAGGTTAGTTAGTTGAGCGCTCCTCTTTTGCCATAATTTCATCAAAACGCGATAACTTCTTTACGAGACACTGCGCGAATATCTAAAGTCCATTGCCAATTAAAATAAAGGGTGCCCAATAGTACGGATGACTAAAGTCATTAACTGCTGCTACGGGTGCATTATGACTTATTTCCTTCCACTTTCCAGTAATTAATGAGACTTGAGCTTGACGTAAAGCTTCAGTTTTACTCAGCTTTTCAGTAGAGAGAATACCATAAAAAGCACTCATAAGTGCTTGCGTACCACCATCATCTACAGACCACAAAGAGGCGATCGCGGCTCTAGCGCCAGTTTGTTGCATCTGATAGCCAAAGCCCAAAATTTCCTCACCGTTACCTAACTTGCCTCCCAAGCCGGTTTCACAGGCGCTCAACACTACCAAATCGACATTTGGGAGTGACCAAGTGGCGACATTTCTAAAATTAACGCGATCGCCATTCCCGAATAAAATAAACGAATCTTCTGGTTTACCCACCACAAAGGCTGCATGAGTCGCTAAATGGACAATTGTATAATCATCCATTTGGGGTACAGCGACTTTAGGAGTAAAGGCATCGTCTAAAAGCTTCGTAGTTTCAGGAACCGCAGCTGCTAGATTTTCCACTTCCCGCGTTGCAAAGGGTAAGCCAGCAAAAGCAACCTGTCGATTACCAATTTTGATTTGATAATTACCTTTAGTAAAAGCACCCGCTAAAACCCGCAAAGTCGATTGTTTTGGGGTGTTTAAGTTAGTCAGACTAGCAGATGTAATGTGATTCACATTGAAGCGCTGCACTAGCCATTGTTTAACATCATATAAAGCAGTTAAAGGAATATAGCGTAAGCGATCGTCTGGAGCGTAAATCAGAGTTTGCGTACCTGATAGCTTCAAGTCTTTCTCTATCGGTTTAATGAGCCAGTCATATAATTGGCGTGCAGGTGCTTTGATATTTCGACTGGGATTGATTAAAGCTTGGCGGAAAGCATCAATTGTTTGATAGAGGTTTTCGCGCTTTACAGCAACGGTGCGATGGATTGGTGGAGATTCAGGAGTTACCAATACCAATTCCAAGCTATCTTTTAAAATTAGTGGGTAGAGTAGTGCCGATTTTTGAGGTAATCGGGCTAAATTATCCCGAAGTTCGTTGAGACTCTCCAAATCCAAATTTTGCCGCCTAGCTGTACGGCTAATTTGCTCTACCTGTGTTTTCACTGAGGGACTATTGATAAATTCGTTAAATTTATCCAGGTGTTGCTGTTGCTCTAGGACTAATTGCTCGATGCGTTGTTTCTGTTCGAGCGATCGCTCTTTAGGGGAAATTTTCCGTAGTGTTGTCAGTTCTTTACCCAGCACAACAGCATTATCTACACTTTGATCCAACTTTTGTTTAATTGGTTTTTCTGTTGCCGCTATATTAATACCTTTGACAGTACGTTGATTACCTGGCACAGTCTGGAGATATTCCTCTAGTTCTTCAACTTTGAGTAAATCCATTGTCCTTTGTGCTTCAGCAACACGTTCCTGTTTCAGCAATCGTTCACCCAAAATGCGATATGTCTGGCTAACAGTTATGCTGTAAGCTTCTGGTTGCGGCGCACTCAGTGCTGATGGATTCAAGCGAGCTTTCTCACGATTAATCAAACAATGCTTGTAGAAAAAAATTGCTAACTCTGGCTGGTTTTGGATATCGAATAAGTAACCTATGTTACTGTAGGTTTTGCCAAGTCGAACCAGATCCCCAAGTTCTTTGTTAATCAATAAAGCTTGCTGATAGGATTGAAGTGCTTCAGAATACTTTTTTTGACTTTGGTAGATTCTGCCAATATTGTTGAATGTTACCGCTTCCCAAGAGCGCTCTCCAAAGTCCCTGCTGATGGCTAATGCTTTCTGTAATCTCTGCAACGCTTCTTTCGATTGACCTTGCCGAGATTCTTTGATAGCTTCTTCGTTAAGCCTTGCAATTTCTGAGAGTTGATTATTCTTGGGTAAAGCTTGAGCTTTTTCTCCAGATTCGTACCTCAACCTTGCATTTGTGTTTACCTGGTTATTGTCTGGGTATACCATCCCAAAACCTAGTAAGCTAAGTAGAGATAAAGTAACAACACTCACATGCCGGAGATTAGGCTGCATAACAAGACACTCCCTATACTCGGAAGGTAAATATTAAATCAATAAGTCCGGCAACGCAATTAATTTTTATGCTATTCAATAATTTGGAAAATTTATAGGTAGTGAGAAATTTGAAGATGTCAGAAGAAGAACCTAGCCAACCAAAATTGCCACCAACCAGCGCCCTTGACAATCCATCCAGTCACGAGTTTGGGAATTGGTTTGAATATCCTGTCAGAGTGCAACCCCACCACACAGACTATGCCGGTCTTGTCTGGCACGGTTCCTATATAGCTTGGATGGAAGAAGCGCGGATTGAATGTTTGCGCTCTATAGGGATTGAATTTGCTGATTTAGTCGCTATAGGCTGCGATTTACCAGTTGTAGAACTGTCGGTGCGCTATCACCGTTCAATTCAATTGGGTATGGCAGTGCTGGTAAAAACCCGCATGGCTGAGGTGACAGGTGTGCGAATCAATTGGGATTATGCCATTGTTTCAATTGATGGACAAGAATTATACGTCACGGCTAAGGTGACATTAGTGGCTTTAGATCGTGAAAGAGGCAAGATTATGCGTCAGTTGCCGCCGAGTTTTAAAGATGCCTTAGCCAAGATTTCAGCATTAAATAATTATTGACCAAGAAAGATTGTTATTTCATGTTTTATACTTCACCTTTCATTAGTAAAAGTGAAGTATAGATTGTTACTTTCCAGTTTGGATCTGCGACAGATTTTGAGCAAACTGCGTTACATAATGCCAAATATCTTGTGGAGTAATGCCAAAACTAATATTTAATAAAACAAGGATTGCCGCAAGAGTTAATGCAGTACTCACCGTTGCTTTCAACAATTTCCATAATATTATGAAGACTATCCAAGCTATAATCAACGTAATAATCATATATATTAATTCCTTAATAATTGCCCTTGTTTGAGAAGGTCTTTATTTAGAAAGGGTAAATTTTTATCTGAAGTCAAAATTACTATTGCTAAAGCTATTAGACCTAATTTGGAATAGATACTAAAGCTAAGATTTTTGTCTAACTATGCCAATGCCATCTTAGCTGAAAATGATCCAATTATTCGGGTAAAAGGCAACTTATTTGGCAATTTGGCAGAATTACTGGAAAGACTTTTTTGAATTTTTTGTATCAATAATCACAAGATACAAGAGTTATATTAGGACTCCGATTTGATTTTTGAAAACATCCTGAGACTGAAAAAGCTTTTGTCTTAGGGTTGCATTTGAAATTTTGTTCAGAAATCAGACAGGAGTCCTAATAGTTGCTAAAAAAATCTATTCAGCAACTAGTAAGATAATTACTGTATCAACTCGAAGGAGTCAAAAAACTTTCTGACATCACTGACTTGAGGATTTTTATCGCTTCCAACGAAGAGTATATACAACCGTTGATTAACAATAAAAACTCTACCCGTCATAAAAATCCCTTCTTTTTCATCCCACAGCTTCATTTCTATGCCGGGATATGCACCTAGAGTAATATTTTCCTGACTTAGTAATTTTTTCCCATCTTCTAATATCCCTTGTACAGCGAAATCCAATAATTCACTTGAAGGAATCTGAGTCACATCATTGTTAAAGTCAGCATAGCTAACCATAAACACATTTGTTTCATTAGTACTCAGATACATTTTTGTAGACTCAACACCTTCATGCATCTCGCTATTATCTGGTGTCATGTCTGAAATTTCTTCACCGGGCATGAGAATAGAAAATTTACCTTCATCTGGAGAAAATTCTTTCCATTCTGATGTTGCTGCGATACCTTCGGTGCTGCACGCAGCGCAGATTTCATTTGATGTCGGTAATTGGGTTAGATTTAGATTCTGGCTATTTCTTGCATCAACTTTGGGACTATTGAATGTTGCTGCTGATACCAAAACCAAAGCTGCTAGAAGTAATTTGTTGGACTTGATGATTGTTTGTAACATTGAATTGCCTGTTGAACTCGACAATTCCATCATCTACAAGTGATACTTGGGTACAAACTGGCGTTGTAATTGAGTTAATTTAGTTAAATAGTCTTTTTAATGACTGCGAAAATATTGACGGTATAACTCACATCTTGGCGTTACTTCATCACCTTGTAACTTTACTAGTCCTAGACTATATAGTTTAAATCTAATAACATTGGGCAAATGTACTGGACTATTACTAGAAGCAACCTCTTGCATTGCATCCCATAATTCTGGTTGTTGCTGCAAAATAGATTCTAGGCGTTGCAGATGTTTACTATAAATGCCTTCTGCTGTGGCTGCGGTTTGCAAAAATTCCGCTAAATTGATTTCTTGCCGAGCAATTTGATACAGAGCTAAACGCACTAAAAATGGATGCCCTCCCACCAATCCTGTCAACTTTTCTACCTCTGTATCGCTCCAATTGAGTTGATGCCGTTGGGCTAAATCCTTTACTTGCTCGTGGCGAAATTCTAGTAATTCCACTGCTAAACCAACGTTAAATGATGATTGGTTGATATCTACTGGTACATAAGCTTCGGTGGAATATACTAATACCAATCGAAGTTTTTTCCAGATATCTCGACGCTTGGCTTCTTCGTGTAAAGCGCGTAATAATCCAAAAAAATCCCTGTAGATTTTGGGATATTCAAATAATCTATCGACTGTTTCTAAGCCTAAAACTAACGGTTGGTTGATTTCTGGAAATAAATACCGCTCAAAGTAATTTTTACAAGTTTTCATATAGCCAAATCGCTGTCCCGATTTCCAATGCTCATCGAGTTGTTGCAGCAATTTTTCGAGTAATTCTCGATTATTTCCCGCAACTGCTTCGGTGACGGTATCGCAAAACCAGCGCAGAAATTTATTTAAGTCGGAGAAAAACTCCTCTTCTGCTAGCTGAAAATCGATAGCTACTGTTATATTTCCTTGATTTTCTGATTGATGCAGAATCCGCGCTAGGAGTGAAGATTTACCCATCTGCTGCGGTGCTTTGATGCGAATTAGGAAACCTGGTTTTTTGATTTCTTCGTAACAACGCTGTTCGATGGGAGGACGTTCTACATAAAAGGGAGAATCTAATGCTACTTCCCCTTCTGGATATTCAAGTTCGCAAGTAGAGAGTAAGGAAGGAGGAAATGATGGAGAATTATTTATTTTTTCTATTTTTTGGGGGTTTTGTGTATATGTATCTGCGAGTACTTCAAAATCGGCAATTTCCTGGACTTCAAAATCTAATACATTGCAAAATTCTAAAAAGTTTAGGTAGTCAACTGGTTTTCCATTAAGGAAATTGTAAGCTGTTGATTGTTTGCGATCGATTCTCTCGGCTAAATCAATTTGACGGACAAAGCCTTTTTGTCTCATCCTTTGCTTGAGGAGGGTAATGCACTCTGTACGAACTTTAATTCCGCGTGGCATAGCTGGGTGATAAAAAACTATGCAATTTACATTACAGGATAAGTGTTTATTTGGTAAAGTCAATTACAACTCAATAGCAACTCAATAAAAACTCAATACGTACTCAATATTCTCGAAATTAAACTCAAGATAGGCATCCATGTAATTGTTCTCTATTGGAAATTAAATTATGACTGGAGACTACGAGTATAAAGTTGGTGGCAGTTTAGGAGAAGATGCTCCCAGCTATGTAACACGGCAAGCGGATTATGACCTTTATTACGGATTGAGGGCACGGGAGCTTTGTTATGTTTTTAACTCCCGGCAGATGGGAAAAACGAGTTTGTTGGTGCGGACGATGAAACAGTTACAAGCTGATGGTTTTGCTTGTGCTGTGATTGATATTTCGGGATTGGGTAGTCAGGATATCAGCCTTGAGCAGTGGTATGCAAGTATTGTTGATAGCCTGTTGACTGAACTTAATTTTATTGAACCAGAAGATTTGGTTGTGTGGTGGGACAAATCTATCGAAATTGCTCCGGTGCGACGTTTGGCGAAACTTTTTGATGAGTTGTTACTGCCAAATATTAGCCAAAATATTGTGATTTTTCTCGATGAAATCGATAGTATCCTTCGCTTGGAGTTTCCGGCGGATGATTTTTTTGCTTTGATTAGAAGTTGCTATCAAAGACGCTCTTTTAAAGCTGAATATAGACGTTTGACTTTTGCTTTAGTTGGGGTAGCAACACCTTCAGATTTAATTAAAGATGAAGAAAGAACGCCGTTTAATATTGGTACAGCAATTCAACTTTATGGTTTTAAATTAGATGAAATTGCACCTTTGGCAAAGGGGTTAGAGGGGAAGGTGGAGAATCCTCAAGGTTTGATACGAGAGGTTTTGGCTTGGACGGGGGGACAGCCTTTATTGACGCAGAAGGTTTGTAATTTGTTAATTCGGGATTTGAAGAACCCCAATCTGCTAGCGAGGAGGGGAGAAAAATGGGTGGAAGGGGTGGTGAGGAGTGGAATTATTGATAATTGGGAAGCGGAGGATGAGCAAGAGCATTTAAAAACTATTCGGGATAGGATGCTTGCTAAGGAGCAGATTGCTGTGGGTTTGTTGGGTTTATATCAGCAAATTTTGCAGCAGGGTGAGATTAATGTCGATCGTAGTCTCGAAGAAATGAGGTTACGTTTGACTGGTTTGGTGGTAGAGCAGCAGGGAAGGTTGAGGGTTTATAACCAAATTTATGCGAATATTTTTGATTTAAATTGGGTTGAGAATGAGTTAGGTAAATTACGTTTTTATGCTGATAATTTAAAGGCTTGGGAAGAGAGTGGATATCAGGATGAGTCCTATGTGTTGCGGGGGGAAGAATTAGAAAAGGCTCGTCTTTGGGCTGATGGAAGGAGATTAAGCGATGCTGATTATCGGTTTTTGTCTGCGAGTGTGCAAGCAGAGTTAAATCAGAAGGTTGAGGAGGCGGAAGGGAGACAAAATCAGGCTTTGGAGAAAGAGAGGAAAGCGAAGCAGCGTTTCACGGATGTGGAGAGAAAAACAAAGCGACTGGTTCGCATTGGTGGAAGCATTTTAGCTGTGTCCGTAATTGGAGCAATTATTGCTGGGATATTTGCAAGTAATGGAATTAAACAAGCGCAGGAAGCACAGGAAGGTACAAGGTTAGAACGAACGGCAAATATAGCTTTAGGGCAATTTGAAAAACAACATCAAGAAATAGATGCTTTACTAGTAGCAATGGATGCAGGACAAAGGTTGAAAGAATTAGTGACGGACGGACGATCTTTAGAAAAATATCCTGCCGTTAGACCTATCCTGGCCTTACAAACAATTATTGATAATATACAAGAACGGGCGCAATTTAAAGGGCATCAGGGTACGCTTCACAGTGCAACTTTTAGCCCTGATGGACAACGCATTGTCACTGCTTCAGATGACAAAACTGCTAAAGTGTGGGACGCGAAAGGTAATTTACTCGCTGACCTCAAAGGACATAAGAACGAAGTTACAAGTGCTGTCTTTAGCCTTGATGGACAACGCATTGTCACTGCTTCAGATGACAAAACTGCTAAAGTGTGGGACACCAAAGGCAATTTGCTCGCTGACCTCAAGGAAAATTATCCTTACGTTAGGAGTACCATTAGTCCTGATGGAGAGCTTATCGTTACTACTTCATCTAATATTGTTCGAGTTAATGGTGCTAATGCAGATTGGCCGTACCGCACAATTGTTGGGAATCCAAAGTTATGGGATACGAAAGGTAATTTGGTTGCTGAACTCAAAGGGCATCAAGGTGTAGTCAACAGTGTTGTTTTTAGCCCTGATGGACAGCGCATCGTTACTGCTTCACTTGACAACACCGCTAAAGTGTGGGATGTGAAAGGTAATTTGGTTGCTGAACTCAAAGGACATCAGGAAGCAGTCACAAGTGCTGTTTTTAGCCCTGATGGACAGC
The DNA here is from genome assembly GCF_036918015.1 of Nostoc sp. Lineage (GTDB taxonomy): Bacteria > Cyanobacteriota > Cyanobacteriia > Cyanobacteriales > Nostocaceae > Nostoc. Next base: position 11,540 of record NZ_JBALEO010000015.1, on the reverse strand, counting down.
GCATCGTCACTGCTTCAGATGACGGTACTGCCAAGGTGTGGGACATAGACGCAAAACGGATAAAACAAATAAAAGACAAGCTATTAGGAAATCAGGTACATTTATTCGATTTCGATGTCGCTTTTAGCCCCGATAAACAACGTATCTTTATCGGAACATTTGATACTACAGCACAAGTGTGGGATGTCAAAGGTAATTTGCTCAGTGATTTCAAAGGGCATAAAGATCGATTTCATCGCGCAGCATTTAGCCCTAATGGGGAACGTATCGTCATTGGAACACTTGACGGTACAGCAAAGGTCTGGGATATGAAAGGTAATTTGTTAGCTGAGATGAAAGGGCACAATGGCGAACTCAGCAGTATTACATTTAGCCCTGATGGACAGCTTATACTTACGACTTCTGGGTATGAACCCCCCAAGGTGTGGGATACCAAAGGCAATTTCCTTGCTAACCTATGGCACAAAGGAGAGGTTACAAATGCTGTTTTTAGCCCTGATGGACAACGCATTGTCACCGCATCAGATGATGGTAGCGTTAAGGTGTGGGATGTGAAAGGTAATTTGCTCACTAACTTTCAAGGTCATAGTGACAGAGTGAGGAGTATTGCCTTTAGTCCTGACGGGCAATGGATTGTCACTACGTCATTTGACAACACCGCTAAGGTATGGGACACAAAAGGCAATTTGCAAACTAACCTCAAAGGACACCAGAAATTTGTCATCAGTGCCGCTTTTAGCCCCGATGGACAGCATATTGTTACTGCTTCAGATGATGGTACTGCCAAAATGTGGGATAGGACAGGTAATTTAATCGCTGACTTGAAAGGACATCAGCAAACAGTCATAAGTGCTGTTTTTAGTCCTGATGGAAAGCGCATACTTACTGAATCATCGGACGACACGGCGAAGGTATGGGACACTAAAGGTAATTTGCTTGCCGATCTTAAAGAGTATAATAAAAAAGTCAGCCGCGCCGCTTTTAGCTCTGATGGTAAGCGTGTATTCACAGTATTTAGTGACGGTAGTATAAATGCATGGCAAGTTGGTGGGTTAGATGATTTACTTGCACGGGGTTGCAATTGGCTGCAAGATTATTTGGTTAACCATCCAGAAACACAAGAAAGCTTGAAGGTTTGCCAAGTAAAGAGTTAAGGTGCAATACTTTGTGTCTTTAAAAATAAGAATAATAAGGAAGAAGTGAAGGGTTAGTGGTGAGCGATCGCATTTATTGTTGATGGGATAGATTGCGATCGCATTTGTGGTATCGGGGAAGTGCGATCGCATTTGTGGTATCGGGGAAGTGCGATCGCGTTTTGGTTTTTGAGAAGTGCGATCGCCTTTGTGATGTTGGGGAAGTGCGATCGCATTTTGGTTGGTTTGTGGGAAAGTGCGATGTCTGATGACAAGCCTTACGGCTACGCACTACCTGTCATCAGACGGATTGGAGAGTTCCGCTAAAATAAGTAACACAGTCATTAGGCGCAAAGTTATGAGCAATCAAGAACTAGAGCAACAACTCCTCAGCCTCGACTTAGCAGAAAGGATTCGCATCCTTCAACTTTTGGCTCAAAGCCTGACAGTGGAATCATCACAGCCATCCCGAACCCCTGACGAACTTGATTTAACCTGCGATCGTAGTCCTCAGCATCCTCTACGCAAAATCCCCATAACAATTCCTCCAGATTTTGACGAACCCATGCCTGAATTATGGGATGCAATGGATCAATGATTTTACTAGACACCCACATTTGGCTTTGGTGGCTCCATACCCCAGAACAGCTTTCTGAGCGTGGACGTACCCTATTAACCATAGGCGAAAACCAAAATGCCCTCATCGTTTCTGCCATTTCTGTTTGGGAAATCGCAGTCAAGCATAGTAGCGGGAAACTACCACTCCCCCTTCCCGTCAATGAATGGTTTGCGCTTGCAAAAACTCGACCTGGAATTACCATAGAACCACTCGATCCACTAGATGCAATCGCTAGCACCCAATTACCCGGCGACTTCCACAAAGACCCAGCTGATCGTATTATTGTTGCGATCGCCTACCGCCGCAATATAGAACTTATGACCTGCGATCAAAAAATTCTCAACTATCCACACGTCAAAACATTTTGGTAAGTGCGATGTCTAACGAGAAGCCTTACGGCTACGCATTTGTGATATTAGGGAAGTGCGATCGCCTTTGTGATTTTGGGGAAGTGCGATCGCATTTCTTGGGTTGATGGATTAGTGCGATCGCGTTTTGGTTTTTGAGAAGTGCGATCGCCTTTGTGATTTTGGGGAAGTGCGATCGCCTTTTGGTTTTTGAGAAGTGCGATCGCCTTTGTGATATTGGGGAAGTGCGATCGCATTTGTTGGGTTTGTAGATGGCGATCGCCTTTTGGTTTTTTGGAAAGTGCGTTAGCGCAGCTTAACGAAGTTATCGCTTTTGTTGGGTTTACGGGAGAGAGTGCGTTAGCGCAGCTTAACGTTCGCGCAGCGTCTCGTAGAGAAGTTATCGCCTAAAACAGAGTTTTGCTTACCGCCACAACCACTCATGCAAGGATATAACATCTAAAATACTAACAATTAATCTGAGATTTTTGGCTTTTAAGCAGAGAAAATAAATGAGAAGTTGGCGGTGAGGAGTAATGCCGAAAAAAGTAAGAGAGTTGAAAGCAATGGTGTCAAAAGTTGGCTATATTCTTCAACCAAGAAGAGGTAAAGGAAGTCATACATATTGGAAGCATCCGTTGTTACCCGAAGAACCCCTGACCATACCAGGTAAAGACGGCGATGATGCTCCGTTATATTTAGAAAAAAACATCCAACGGGTGCTGAAAAAACTGCAAGAAATGGAAAACACAGAAAACGAAGCAAAACAGGAGCCAGAAGAATGAACTATCACTACAGCATGGTAATTCAATGGTCGGAGGAAGATAGACTTTTTTTAGTACACTTACCTGAGTTCCCCTGGCAACAATTTCATACGCATGGTAGGACTTATGAAGAAGCAGCAAAAAATGGTCAGGAAGTAATTGAGACTTTTGTGGAAATGTTGAAAGAAGAAAACAAACCACTACCAGAACCGAGAATGCTTCCTAAAAAACCGTTGCAAGTTGCGTAAGTTAAGTGGGGGCTACGCATTTATTGTAGTTGGGGAAGTGTGTTAGCGCAGCTTAACGTCCGCGTAGCGTCTCGTTGGCGTAGCCTCTCGCAGAGAAGAGAAGTTATCGCATTTTGGTTTTGAGGAGTGCGATCGCGTCTGGTTTTAGAGATGTGCGATCGCATTTGTGATGTTGGGAAAGTGCGATCGCATTTATTGTTGATGAGATGAAGTGCGATGTCTGACGACAAGCCTTACAGGCTACGCATTTTTGATATTGGGGAAGTGTGATATTTGACTGTTAGCCTTCAGCCTAATGCTGAAGGCTAAACAAGAATTGGTCAAGAGCCAGAAAATCTGACTTTTGGGTATCTGTAATTAAAGGTTTTTATCGCAGAGAAATTATCTGCGATTGAGTTTCTAACTTTTCAGTAGCTGTTAAAACTTCTTGTCTTGCCCATTTATCTGCTGCCAAAATGTCATCTAAAGAGGGATTTGTACGGTTATCATTTTGATGGCGATCGCACACCAATTCGATACACCGAGGAATATCTAAAAACCGAATTTTTTCATCTAAAAATAAAGCTACAGCTTGCTCATTGGCGGCATTTAACACAGCTGGCATCGAACCACCAGCTTTACCCACAGCATAAGCCAACTGCATACAAGGATACTTCTGGTGATCTGGTTCGCGGAAGGTTAAATTTCCAGCTTTGACTAAATCTAGTCGTTCCCAGTTGGTGTAGATGCGATCAGGCCAAGATAGGGCATACAGCAAGGGTAAGCGCATATCTGGCCAACCGAGTTGAGCTAAAACTGAAGTATCTTGCAGTTCAATCAGTGAGTGAATAATGCTCTGGGGATGAATGACAATTTCGATATTGTCATAATCCAACCCAAACAGGAAGTGAGCCTCAATTACTTCCAGTCCTTTATTCATCAAAGTAGCAGAGTCTACTGTGATTTTTCGTCCCATTGACCAATTAGGATGCTTCAGGGCGTCAGCAACGGTTACATCTGCTAACTTTTCTACATCCCAGTCGCGGAAAGCCCCACCAGATGCAGTGAGCAAAATTTTCCGCAAGCCATCTTTGGGAACACCTTGGAGGCATTGAAAGATTGCGGAATGTTCGGAATCGGCTGGGAGTAATTTGACACCGTGTTTTTCGACTAGGGGTAGAACCACAGGGCCGCCAGCAATCAGAGTTTCTTTGTTTGCTAAGGCAATATCTTTACCAGCTTCAATTGCTGCGATCGTGGGTAGCAAACCAGCACAACCTACAATACCAGTGACAACGGTTTGGGAATCGCCGTAACGGGCAACTTCTATCACCCCGGCATCACCTGCCAGTAGAATCGGTTGAGGATCGAGGTCAATGATAGCTTCTTTGAGCGCTGGTAATTTATCTTCTGAGCAAATGGCTGCTATTTCCGGCCGAAACTGCCGAATTTGAGCAGCCAACATCTCTACATTGCTCCCAGCTGCCAATCCCACAATCCGAAACCGATCTGGGTACTGAGTGACAATATCTAAAGTCTGAGTACCAATAGAACCAGTAGAACCAACGAGAGTAATCGCTTTCACAATTGCTTAAGGATTTACAGACAACTCTCACTATAAATTGCTTAGGACTCTTTAATCACAGCAATCACAATAATCGATACACTGATCCAAGAAAGCAAAGAAGTTTCCCCGTGCCCGTGTCCCTGCACCAGTTCCAATCCGTTAATTTCAACTCGATAGACTGTTAGCTAATAAGTAAGTAGACGTAACTAAATGTAAGATAAAACTTTTGTTCGTAGTAAGGGATTTATCGCTCTATGTAAGATTCTCAACGACTAAAGCCGTTTACTACGAGCTTTAATTTAATCAAGCCGTTCTACTTAAAAGTACTAACAGCGATTCTCATTTGAATGAGGTACACGGGTAGGGACACACAGCTTGCTGTGCGCTCCTGAGTGATTAATTTTTTCTTTCAGTATCTTTCCCCCAGTGGTAACTGCTGTAACTAGACAAAAATTGTATTTATAAATACTATATTTTAAAGATAAATTCCGAGAAAATTGGCAAAAGTAACCAAATAGGAAATAATTTCAATTGATTGGTAATTTGTCCAGTTTGTTAATTGTGTTGGTGGAGGATTTAATATGCAAAAGATTACTCAGAAACTGCTGTGTTACAGCCATAGGTAAAAAGATGCACAAAGGAGTTTGTTGAAGCACTCAACCCTATGGTCAAAGTTCAGATAGCTATAAAAAAAGTCTTATGGAAAAATGATTTCCTGTTTCCAGCAGCAATATGGCTTGGCAGTCGAATATTTATTTGGACAGCTATGTTGCTGGTTGCGCCAAAGCTACCGTTAGCAACAGAGGAATTTTTGCCTCGTTTTAGCTGGGGAGTTTTTGATGCCTGGGATAGTATACATTACCGTGCGATCGCAACTTCTGGTTATGAATTTGTGAATGACGGCAAGCAACATAATCTAGCCTTCTTTCCCCTATTTCCCTTAAGCATCTGGTTTTTGATGAAGTTGGGCTTACCGTTTGAATTGGCAGGCACCTTAGTCAACAACTTGGCATTTTTTGCAGCGCTTTACTGTTTGTACTTTTGGGTCAAGGAACATCATGGCATCAATACAGCGCATTGGGTAACTGCTGTGCTTTCTTTGTATCCATCGTCCATGTTTACGGGAGTGATTTACACGGAAGGGCTGTATTTGTTTTTGAGTACGGCGACTTTGCGGGCGTTCGATCAAAAGCAGTATGGCTGGACTGCCCTTTGGGGAGCGATGGCAACAGCAACTCGTCCTACAGGTATGGCACTAATTCCAGCATTGGCGATCGCAGCCTGGAAAGAACGCCGACCACCCATTGCCTATATAGCTGGTTTGACTACCGCTATTGGCACACTTCTATTCAGTTTGTATTGTGCGATTTATTTTGGCAACCCTTTAGCTTTTATCGAAGCACAGCGGGGATGGCGACCAACTCTAGGGTTTGATTGGCAGGGTTGGTTAAATATGTTCATGCAAATTGCCGTTGGCAGTAAAAATTGGCAATTTGGCTGGGTTCAAAACTCCTCTGGTGCAATTCAAGACCCCTGGTATCTCTTGTTATTTGGCCTGATTGTTGCCAGTGGCTATCTTTTATGGCATTTCCGTCAACGTTTTAGTTCTGTAAAATTATTTTATGGGTTTTATGGTTTAGTCTTATTTTTGTTGATTTTGGCAAGCGAACAGTGGATCAATAACTTCCTCAACTTGTTTATGGTCTTAGGTGGTGGCTATGTGTTGTGGCGCTTACATACGCAACTGACCCCAGTTACGGTTATTTATGGCTTTTGTGGTATTGGTTTACTGTTGGCCTCTGGAGGCACTATTTCCTTGAGCCGTCTCGCCTACGGTATTGTACCTTTGAACATAGCAATTGGTGTGCTGCTATCTCGCCATCCTCGTCAAGGATATTTAATATTGGGCGCTTTTGTGACACTACTAGCCAAAATAGCTGTAGGATTTGCCCAAGAGCACTGGGTTGGTTAGAAGGTTTGATCCATATATTTGTATTTGGTTCTTTCTTGGTAAGAAGTTGAATTTAAATTTCCTAATGAATCTATCCAATCAAACGAAGATAGCCCTTGCTTCATTATTTGTAGGTGTTGGTGCCATATCTTTTGGCTCTATTTTCGTAAGATTGAGTGAAACTGAGCTTAGTCCCAATGCCACTGTATTTAATCGCCTTTGGCTTGGTAGTGCGATCTTCTTGCTCTGGAATGGATACAAGGCGATTCGTCAGCAACTTTCCTTAGAAAAACCTGTACAACAGCAACCCTACACCAGTCAGGATCTGTGGCTATTGCTTGGTGCTGGTATTTTTTGGGCTGCTACTTTAGTCTTCTTGGCTTGGTCGCTGACTCAAACTAGCGTTGCGATCTCTAGTGTCTTACATAATCTTGCTCCCATATTTACTAGTTTAGGGGTGTGGCTACTATTTCGTAAGGGTTTTGAGAAGCAATTCCTGATTGGCATGGTCATCGCCCTTGGGGGAGCGATCGCCATTGAATTTGAGGAGCTGCAAATTGCCACAGGCGAAGTTAAAGGAGGGCTGGCTGCAATTATTTCGGCGATTTTCTTGAGTGCATACCTGCTGATCGTAGAAAAACTACGAACCAAATTTTCTCCGGCGACAATTCAGTTGTGGATCTGTGCGATCGCGGCTCTAGCTATCTTCCCCATACTTTTGTTCACTCAAGATCGGCTTTTCCCCTCTACAGTCAGTGGGTGGCTATGGGTAATTTTCCTGGCGCTGATTTGCCAAGTTTTAGGTCATGGGCTTTTGACCTATAGCCTTGCTAGGTTTTCCTCTGTGGTTGTCTCCTTGGTGCATCTCTTAGAGCCAGTATTTAGCGGCATTTTCGCTCTGGTAATCTTTTCAGAAAAATTAACTTTCTCGAATTGGGTAGGTTTCGCTGTAGTTTTAATGGGTTTATACTTAGCCGTATCTAGCCAAGCTGCTGTTAATTACCCGTTCCAGGAATCAGTCAAAAATATAGTTAACACTTTCGTTAAAAGTATGACGATCAAACTGTCATTACTAAAGCAACAATTCTCCGAAACACCAGCTTTATTAGGAACTGTCTCATTATTGTTTGCTCTAATTCCCATATCTTTAGCACCATCTCTGACCAAATTGTGTCAACAAGAAATTGGTGCAAATGCTGTAGTATTTCATCGCAGTTGGATTGCGACAGTTGTCTTTGGTTTGTGGAATGGACTTGAGGCTTTCCGCTACCAACAGTCCGATAACCAATCTATAGAACAGAAGCCTTTTACAAGTAAAGAAGTGTGGCTATTGTTGGCAATGGGAACCTCTGCTGGAACCTATCTTCTATTGTGGGCTTGGTCGCTGAGTCAAACTAGTGTTGCCAACGTGGCTTTACTATCTAATTTGAATTCATTATTTGTTGCTTTGGCTGGGTATCTGTTATTTGGTCGGCGTTTCGACAACAGATTCGTGATTGGTCTGGTCATAGCCTTGGGAGGAGCGATCGCATTTGAACTCAATAAGGTGCAATTTGCAACCGATCAAATACTAGGTGATGCATTAGCATTGCTAACTGCGGTTTTCATGGCTACGTGTATGCTGCTGATAGAAAGACTCCGAACCAGATTTAGTACTGCAACTATCATGCTGTGGCGCTGTGGAGTGACAACAATGTTTCTACTACCAGTGCTACCATTCCTCGAAAATAGACTATTCCCCTATTCCTGGACGGGTTGGTTTTTCATCATTTTCCAAGCTCTTTTCTGTCAAGTGCTGGGTCAGGGACTTTTAGCTTATAGCCTCAGTAGAATATCTTCAGGCGTTGTCGCCGTCACACTTCTTGTAGAACCAGTTCTAGCTTCCATTTTTGCTTGGTTCATTTTTGCAGAACAAGTAGGTTTGTTTGACTGGGCTACTTTTGCCGTAGTTTTAGCGGGTATCTATCTAGCCCAATCTAGTCAATCAATTGTTCAAGTAACGCATGAAGGCTCGTAGTAGCATGACGGTAGTAAACAAAGATAAGCTGTTAAGTAGGTGGATCTAAATAAATATAAGATATAGGATTACTATTTGATTTTTGAACAACACGTAGGGTGTGTTATAGCGAAGCGTAACGCACCATTTTCAAGGGTTTGGTGCGTTAGACTAAAGTCATAACGCACCCTACAAATACTTAATTTTTTTCAGAAATCAAACCGGATTCCTATAGTTTGTCATTGCGTACTCCTTTGGAGAACCCGAAGGGTACGAAGTGAAGCAATCGCAAAGACTGAGATTGCCACGCTTCACTTCGTTCCGCTCGCAATGACATCTTATATTTAATTGCGTCTGCTTACTTAACACTATGGTGAAATCAGTGTAAATCCTTTAGCCGATCCGATAATTTTACTACCAGTTAAGTTAATTTGCTGCAAAGCCCCATTGTCTAACAGTAAATAAGATTTATTAGATAACATTTGTTGTAAAGTTGGCACAGGTGCAGTAGTTACTTTGCAATCACAGTAAAAGTTTAAACTGGGACGCCCATAAGCAAAAGAAGTATAAATTTGTGTTCCTGTTGAAACATTTGCCCGAATTAATTCTGCTACTGGTTTAACTGGAAAAGCTTCTTTTAATTCCCAAATCCATGATTGCGAACTCATTAACAGTGCTAAAACTAAGTACATTCCAGAAAATAACACTGGAATAAAGTTGCGATCGCGTTGTCTAATTAGCCATACTGTGATGCTCATGCTTATTGCCAAAACAATGCTCATGACTATTAAAGTAGGCTCTTTCTTGGCAAGAATAAAGTAAACACAACCTCCTAAACCAGCAACAGCAATAATAGCCAGAAATATTGTCAAACTTCGCACCTTAAAACGATCGTACTGCCAAATTTCGCTAAGTTTAGCACCAATTGCCAAAGCTAAAAATGGATATACAGGCATAACATACCACGGGAGCTTAGTTCTCATTAAAGAGATAGTTCCTAAGTAAATAATTGTGCCAATAATAATTAAACTACCCCAGGAAGTATGACGTTTTTTCCAAGCTAGATAAAAACCTCCTGGTAAAAATAATAGCCAAGGAAAACTATACTTAATTAACTCAATTAAATAGTACCAAGGTGGCCCGCTATGACCTTCAACAGGTTGTGTAAGGCGATCGAAAGTTTGTGTTTGAAAGTTCACTTGGAAGAAAGTTTCGCCATAATGTTGCCATTGGGCAGCAAACCAAGCGATCGCAGGTGCATTTCCTAAAAACATTCCCACTAATAAATAAGGGCTTGTTAACAAAGCAAACTGCCGATCTGCAATCAGGAATAAACAAGCGATCGCTCCTAGCGGTAAAACTATCATCCCTTTCGTGAGAGTGATTAACCCTAGACAAAATCCCACACCTAGAGCATACTGACGATTCTGACGTGCTTTTAGCAAACAAAATAACAGCAGCAAGAAAAAGGTAATAGTTGTACCATCTAGCATTGCTAGCCTTCCGTGACGCAGCACAGGCAACATCGTCAGGTAAACTAAAGCGCTAAACAGAGCTGGTAAATTTTGGTTAAAAAGCAAACATCCCACCAAGTAAAGCAAAGGCACTCCCAAGGCAGTTAACACTGCACCCGGTAGACGTGTTGTCCACTCATTCACGCCTGCGATCGAGTAAGTCCAAGCAATTAATAAGTGCATCAGGGGTGGCTTATTATGATAGGGTTCTCCTCCCAAGGTGGGGTAAAGCCAATGCATTGAACCAAATGGGGCACGCCAAATTTCACGGGCAACCTGTGCCACAGTACCTTCATCCCAATCCCGCAAAGGGGAGTTTCCTAAAAATATCAGCCATAAAAATAGAGATATTACCAGTAGGCTAAATAACCATTCTTTTTCTCGGAATAGACGCATATTTAAAATCGGAATAATCATCTCAAACCTCACTAATTGTTAGATGATTTCCATCAGAAATCATTGCTAATAATTAATAATGCTCCAAACTGCCAAAGTTCAACCCTCCTTTTGCTGAAACTGGCTTAGTAACCAAGCGCAAACTTCAGATTGACTTATTTCACGACTTCGGCGTAAGGCTTCTTCTAAAATTGCAATTACCAATCCAGGCAATACCTGTGATTCTTGAATACGTTTACTGCCTTGATCTGCGATCGCATAAGCGATGATTTGGGCATTTTGGACATCTACTACCCAGTATTCAGCAATACCTAACTCTTCGTAGAGCGATCGCTTTGTACCCAAATCATCCAACAGAGATGTTTTCGCAATTTCAATCACTAAATCCGGTGCAGGATAGCGATCGAGGTTGACGATTCCTGTACCTGCTGGGATAGTTTGGGCGCGTTCTCTAAGGTAATACGCCACATCGGGCTGACAATCCTGAACTCCGGTTTTACGAAAGGTGGTTGTGTCTAAACCTGTGGCTAGAATGCCTTGAAGTGCCGCAAATAAAGTTACCGCAAAAATAATTACAACATGGTCTTTACCATGATCGAAACTAACTGGTGGCATTTCCAGCCTCATGTGTCCTTTGTAGTAGTAACTCTTTGCCTTCTCGTTGAGCAAGTTAGCGACTATCTGCTCATACTCCTGCCAAGAAGCACAAATCCATATATCTGTCGGTAACTGGGTCTGAGTTTCACTCATTGCCTAACCCTTGTGCCAGTAATCTATATCTCTTGTAACTTAAATTCTAAACTCCTAGCTCGACTCTTTAACCTCTGAAGTGCAACCTTCGAGTTCTGAGGTTAGATGATGAGGGTTGAAAGGCGATCGCTGCTGTAAAAAAACTAAACTACGATTTCCCCCCCTTTTTAAGGGGGGTTAGGGCAGGGTGGTTTCATACAAAGAAAGAAAAAACCTTTTGGATTTGATTGGCTAAAGCACGTTGAGCTTGAGGGATAGTGCGAAAACCGAGAAATC
>NZ_JBALEO010000014.1:0-5609 GCF_036918015.1 Nostoc sp. | reverse complement strand
GTCGATTCATCGTTTGAAAATGCTGAAATGCTTGCCATGTAACCATTTTAGCATTTTTAAACTCCGCTTTTTCCTGAGTTGGTGAGAAATCCGGGCCAAGCCTTACAAAATTTGCAGCAAACCCAACTACAAATGATTCAAAGCGAGAAAATGTCAGCATTAGGGAATCTGGTAGCTGGTGTGGCACACGAAATCAACAATCCGGTAGGATTTATTTCTGGCAATTTAGTAGAGGCGAAAACTACTTTAGCTGACTTAATTACCTATGTGAACTTACAGCATTCTCAAGCCTCGTCCATTGACATTCAAAACTATGCAGAGGAGATCGATTTAGACTATCTTCTGGAAGATTTGCCAAAAATAATTGATTCGATGCAGGCTGGGTGCGATCGCATCAAAGATATCAGTACCAGCCTGCGAACCTTTTCCCGTGCCGATACCAATCATCCCGTAGCTTGTCAGATTCATGAGGGCATTGATAGCACAATCATGATTCTCAAACATCGCCTTAAAGCCAATGAAGTTCGTCCCGAAATTCAAGTAATCAAAGAATATGGTGATTTACCTGAAATAGAGTGTTATGCCGGACAATTAAATCAGGTTTTCATGAATATCTTGGCGAATGCCATTGATGCCCTAGATGAATCTAATCAAGGACACACTTTTAAGGAAATTCAAAAAAATCCTAACCTAATTACAATTACCACTTCAGTCGAAAATAATAGCGTAAAAATTTCTATTGCTGATAATGGTCAGGGAATGAATGAAGAGGTCAAACAAAAAATATTTGACCATTTATTTACGACAAAAGGTGTCGGAAAAGGCACAGGATTAGGGTTGGCGATCGCTCGTCAAATTGTTGAAGAAACTCATGGTGGAAAATTGAGTTTTAATTCTGTTTTAGGTGAGGGGACAAAATTTATCATTGAAATTCCGGTATAAGTTGCCTCTTGAATGTTAACCAGCTTCAGATATCTGGGAATACTAAATCTGTAAATCATTAGGATTTAGCAGTATGGTCAGTATTCCCGGATATCGCATCAGTGAAGAACTCTACAATGGTTCCAGAACACTAGTTTATCGAGGGTATCGAGAAAGTGACTCATTACCTATAGTGATTAAACTGTTAAAAAATCCTTATCCCAGCTTCTCTGAACTCTTGTCGTTTCGCAATCAGTACACGATCGCCAAAAATCTTAACTCACCGTTAATCGTCCAAACTTATTGCCTAGAAGCATACCAAAATGGCTATGTGCTGGTGATGGAAGACTTTGGCGGGATTTCTCTCAAAAAGTATTTCACCTCACTAAAGACGCAATATATCGCGTCTAGTGAAGAATTTTTAGAAATAGCGATCGCACTATGCAATGCCTTAGATATATTGTATCGAGAACGGATTATTCATAAAGATATCAAACCCGCCAATATTTTAATTAATCCTGAAACTAAACAAGTTAAATTAATCGACTTTAGTATTGCATCTTTACTACCACGGGAAACCCTAAACACTAATCAATTCCAATGTTTTAGAAGGGACACTAGCTTATATTTCCCCAGAACAAACAGGCAGAATGAATCGGGGGATTGACTACCGGACTGATTTTTATTCTTTAGGTGTAACTTTTTACGAATTACTGACTGGCGAATTACCGTTTAATTCAAACGACCCAATGGAGTTGGTACATTGTCATATCGCTAAAATGCCTATGAAATTAGGGAACAGGGAAGAGATTCCTCAGGTGATTTCAGATATTGTGATGAAATTGATGGCGAAGAATGCAGAAGATAGATATCAGAGCGCATTAGGGCTAAAATTTGATTTAGAAAATTGTTTACATCAGCTACAAGTTTCTGGTAAGATTATAAACCTTGAAATTGCACAGAAGGATGTGTGCGATCGCTTCATCATCCCCGACAAACTTTATGGACGAGAAACCGAAGTAGAAACCCTCCTGCAAGCATTTGAAAAAGTCAGCCTTGGGGCAACAGAAATGATGTTGGTAGCAGGTTTTTCGGGAATTGGGAAAACTGCGGTTGTCAACGAAGTTCATAAACCAATTGTGCGGCAACGCGGTTATTTTATCAAAGGGAAATATGACCAATTTCAACGCAATATTCCCTTTAGTGCATTTGTGCAAGCATTCCGAGATTTAATTGGGCAATTGTTAACTGAAAGTGATGGAAAAATCCAGCAGTGGAGAAACAAAATATTAGATGCTGTCGGAGAAAATGGACAGGTAATTATTGAAGTCATCCCCGAATTATCAAAAATTATTGGCGAACAAGCACCCGCCATCGAATTATCAGGAACATCAGCACAAAATAGATTTAATTTATTATTTCAACAATTTACCCAAGTCTTTACCAGTTTTGAACATCCATTAGTGATATTTTTAGATGACTTGCAATGGGCAGATTCGGCATCACTCAAATTAATGCAATTATTAATGGCTGATACAGGTCATCTTTTGATTATTGGTGCATACCGTGATAACGAAGTTCACACAGGACATCCATTAATGTTAGCTTTGGGTGATATTGCCGAATCACAAGCAAAAATTAATACGATTACTTTAGCACCACTGAGTCAAATTACAGTCAATCAGTTAGTTGCTGATACACTGAAATGTCCAGAAGATTTGGCATGGAATCTCTCTGTATTGATTTATCAAAAAACCCAAGGTAATCCGTTTTTCGCGACCCAATTTCTCAAAGCCTTACATCAAGAAAATCTCATTCAATTTGATATTGAGTTAGGCTGTTGGCAATTTGACATTGCTCAAGTAACGACTCAAGCGGTTACAGATGATGTTGTGGCTTTTATGAGCTTTCAATTGCGAAAACTACCGCTACCAACTCAAAAAGTGTTACAGCTAGCGGCTTGTATTGGCAACTATTTTGATTTAGCAACTTTAGCAATTGTTTCGGAAAAATCAGAGGTAGATACGGCTACGGATTTATGGAAAGCATTACAAGAAGGGTTAATTTTACCGATTAGTGATGTTTATAAATTTTATCAAGATGAAACTGCTAATAGCTATTTGTCCATTGCTAATAGAAATCAACAACTAGCTATTAGCAATGAGCAATTAGCAAGTTACAAATTTTTACACGATCGCGTCCAACAAGCCGCCTATTTCCTGATTGCAGAGGAGCAAAAGCAGGCTGTCCACCTCCAAATCGGCCAATTGCTACTAGCACATCAATCGTTCGTCGCCTCAGAAAACAAAATCTTTGATATTGTAAACCATCTGGCGCTGGGTATTGATGCCGATCCATCTGCTGTCCCAGCGATTCAGCTAGCAGAATTAACACTCTTAGCTGGCATAAAAGCCAAACTCTCAGTTGCTTACCAAGCTGCCATTAACTACTTCACTATCGGACTCAAACGACTATCTCAAGCTACTTGGCAAACTCACTATCGCCTCATGGTTGATCTCCACCGAGAAAAAGCAGAATGTAGCTATCTTGTGGGTGAGTTTGAAACCTCTGAATCCCTACTTGACTACACCTTGAAGTATGTCAAAGATCCTCTGGATGCAGCCCAGATTTACGGCATTCTCATGACGCAACGGATGACTCAGGGGACAAATATGCTGTCTAGCGTTGAAGCTGGCATTAAAGGTTTAGCTGTTTTGGGAATGACACTGCCAATAGATGGAGATGAGCTACAGGCTTTGGTAGAAGCGGAACGGCGACAAGTACAGGAAACTGTTGCTCAAATGTCGGCTCAGGCTCTACTAAACTTGCCTGCAATGACCGAACCAGTGCAGCAGAGTTGCATGAAGCTCTTGGCAATCTTGTATTCAGCTTCCTATCTAGCAGGCAACCAACTGCTCAATCTGCTGACAACTCTGCGGATGGTGAATATATCTCTAAAGTATGGACGTGCAGAAAGTTCTAGCTTTGCCTATTGCTGCTATGGCATGATGTTAGCACTTGAGGGCGACTATCGAGATGCTTATCAGTTTGGCAGGATTGCTTTGGATCTCGATCGCACTTTCAACAACACTCAGTTCATCGCCAAAAACAATAACCACTTCGCTCACATCATCAATCCCTTCTCCCGTCCTCTAGCAGAGAATGTGCCTTTATACCAGCAATCGATTGAACTGTGTATGGAATTGGGCGATTTAGTCTTTGGGGTATGGGCAATTGTATTTTTAATCTGGTCTCATCTTCTTAAAGGCAGTCCTCTACCTTTAGTGCAAGAGGAAATTCAAAAATATCTTGGCTGTGTACAGCAGGTAAATGACCAGAATATGTTGTGTGTTTTCCAACTTCAGCAACAGTTTGTCGAAGAACTGATGGATAACACCATTGAGAGCGGGGTGTTAACAGCAACTGGCTATCTCGAACACCCATTTTTCCGACTTTGGCAGCAAAGCCATTTCGATGTTGCCATTAGTTGGTATGGCTTTTTAGTTTTACAACGTGCTTATTTTAGAGGTGATTACGCCCAGGTTTTGGCGATATCGCCGACGCTACAAGACACGCTGCCTGCAAACATGGGTTTTTTCCCAATTATTGCCTATCACATTTATTATCCCCTGAGTTTGGCTGCTGCCTATGCCAAAGCAGACATCGCAACCCAAGGTGTTTACTATCAACAAATTCAAGAACACCAGCAATTGCTGGAGAAATGGGCTAAAACCTGTCCTGATAATTTTCTGCACAAATATCAGTTGATTTCGGCAGAACTTGCTCGTCTGAGTGGCGATAGCATTTTAGCAGCAGATTTGTACGACAAGGCGATCGCTCTTGCCAAAGCCAACGGCTACATTCAAGAAGAAGCCCTCGCCAATGAACTGGCCGCTAAATTTTACCTCGACTGGGGTAGAGAGCGGATAGCTGGGGACTATATAATTGAAGCCTACTATGGCTATGCCCGTTGGGGCGCTAAAGCCAAACTTGCCGATCTAGAAAAACGTTATCCCCAACTCCTGGCTCACATCCTCCAGCAAACCCGTTCTCCTCTTTCCGCTAGCGAAACTATTTTCGCCTTGGGGAGTGTCACATCCAGCAGTTCCCTCACTGCCAACAGTAGCAGCATCTCAGATTCTCTCGACTTAGCTGCCATTCTCAAAGCCTCTCAAAGCCTTTCTGGCGAAATCGAACTCGAAAAGCTACTTTCATCGTTGCTTGAAATCGTCATCAAAAATGCCGGGGCTAATAAATGCGTATTCATGATGTTGCGAGACGAACACCTGTTAATTAAAGGGTCAATTATTGAAGGTTCCGAGTCGGTGGTGTTGCAGCGCCTTCCGGTTGAAGAGAGCCAAGATATTCCTCTGAAGCTGATTTATAAAGTCTTGCACGACAGACAGACTGCTGTGTTGATTGATGCAAGTGCCGATCAGGCCTTAGCCAATGACCCCTATATCATACGTCAGCAGCCCAAAAGTATCTTATGTAGCCCGATTTTGCATCAGGGTAAGTTGATGGGTATTTTATATCTGGAGAATAATTTAGCGACGGGGGCATTTACAAGCGATCGCATCGAACTACTCAACCCCCGGATTTCTCACCAACTCAGGAAAAAGCGGAGTTTAAAAATGCTAAAATGGTTACATGGCAAGCATTTCAGCATTTTCAAACGATGAATCGAC
>NZ_JBALEO010000013.1:0-7596 GCF_036918015.1 Nostoc sp. | reverse complement strand
GCTCTTTCGCGCTCCGCTTCAAGCACTTATTCAATATAGCGAACCTACTTCATTGTGTCAACTATTTTTCCCAAATTATTTTTGGACGGCTTCTGTGTCTCCTGAAACTGCCCACAGTGCCGGATTCTAGGCAACAATGGTTTATGCACTGTGTTGACTAAGGATGGAACAAGCGTGAATTTTCAGTCGGTAATAAGTTTATTACATCATTTCTGGGGCGATCGCGGTTGTCTTATTGCCCAGCCATACGATATTGAGAAGGGGGCTGGTACTAAGAATCCACAGACTTTTTTAAGAGCATTGGGACCAGAACCCTGGGCTGTTGCTTATGTTGAACCTTGTCGTCGACCTACTGATGGACGCTACGGTGAAAACCCTAACCGCTTCCAACACTATTATCAGTACCAAGTTTTGATCAAGCCGTCACCAGATAATATCCAGGAGATTTATCTTGATTCGTTAAGGGCTTTAGGTATCCGTCCTGAAGACCACGATATTCGGTTTGTAGAAGATAACTGGGAAGATGCAACAGTGGGAGCTTGGGGTACTGGGTGGGAAGTATGGTTAGATGGGATGGAAGTTACTCAATTTACCTACTTTCAACAGTGTGGAGGAATTGATTGCCGTCCGGTGTCGATTGAAATTACATACGGGTTAGAGCGGCTGACAATGTATCTCCAGCAAGTAGAAACATTTACTAAGATCCAGTGGACAGACAACATTACTTATGGCGATGTTTTCCTGCAAAGTGAGATTGAGCAGTGCACATACAACTTTGAAGCGTCAAATCCTGAGTTGCTACTGACATTATTTAATTTGTATGAGCAGGAAGCTACCCAATTGACGGGGCGAGGGTTGGTATTGCCTAGCTTAGATTATGTAATGAAGTGTTCGCACACATTCAATCTGCTGGATGCTAGAGGTGTGATTTCGGTGACGGAGAGAACTCGCTATATTGCTAGGATTCGGCATTTGGCTAGGAAGGTAGCTCATTTATATGTTGAGCAAAGGGAGAAGTTGGGTTTTCCGTTGCTCAAAGATACTGTGAGTTCAACAGGAAGCCCAACATCCTAAAGGGTGCGCCTACACAAACTAAGTACAGCTTTGTGTAAAATAATAGCGTTTTTAAACGCAGAGTAAAGGCAAAGGTACGCAGAGTCGTGCCAAATTTAATTCACTACGATTTTATGTTCTGTTTATCCTTGTGGCGCTCAGGTTTAAGCTAGGTATATCTTTTTGATTTGGCTTTTGCTAGAGGACAGAAATACGGTTAAATATTGAGTCTAGAACATTCAAGCTACAAGGATAGGGCCCGCCTGCCTGTGCGGGCTTTGTTTATATAAACTTGATGGACTATACTCACCACAAGCATAAAAACTTTTCGCTGTTGCTAGTTAGAGAGATAAAAAGCTCACGCAGAGGTGTTCCAAGCACAGATAATAAGAGTTTGGAATATTTTATTTTTGAATTTCATAACCAAATTCAGCAACGCCGATTTTTCTTTATTGCTGCCCTATCCATATTTAAACCATCTGCAAATTCGGGTTGCCAGGTGCTTTTACAAAAATCTTATGATTCAAACCAGTGGTGTAATTATTTGTCTTGGCTACATTTTTGGGTTGCTGTTTACAGCAGTTCCTTGGGGTGGTGTGGGGATTTTGGTTCTGGGGATAGTGGGAGCAATTGTTTTTAGAAGACGCAGCACACTACAGCAATTTGCTCAGAAACCAGAAAATACTGGAAGCAAAAATAAGGCAGTGCCTAATATTTGGCAAACTATTCCCCATCCTCGAATATGGCTAGCTGCTGGCTTGGTGGGATTATTGGCAACTTTATATTTTCAATGGCGAATGCCACAACCGGGTGCAAAAGATATTAGTCAGTTTGTCCCGCCTGGAAATAGCAGCAATCAAGAACAGCTTGTGATTGTACGCGGCGAAGTGGCGAGTAATCCCCGCTTAACTCGCAGTCAGCGAGGACAATTTTGGCTGGAAACAACTCAGTTAGATGAAGTTAAAAATGATAAAGGTTCAGCAGGTGTCCCACAAGGGGTTACAGGCAAATTGTATGTGACAGTCCCTATACTTCAGGCTACTGGGTTATACCCTAGTCAACAAATTGCCGTGACTGGGATTTTGTACAAACCAAAGGCGGCTTCCAACCCTGGTGGTTTCGATTTTCAGAAGTTTCTGAAGCAGGAAGGAACGTTTGCTGGTTTGATTGGGAGACAAATAAATGTTTTAGATCAGGAACGTAAATGGGGATGGTGGCAAATTCGGGAGCGAATTGTGCGATCGCAAGTTCGTTGGTTGGGCGTTCCTGAAGGGCCTCTTGTCAGCGCAATGGTTTTAGGTAGCAAAGCTGTTGATTTACCTTACGATATCAGAGACTTATTTGTACAAGCCGGATTAGCTCATGCTTTAGCAGCTTCTGGGTTCCAAACTTCTTTGATTCTGAGTGTGATCTTACAGTTAACGAGACGGGCAAGAAAAGGAACACAATTTACCCTTGGGTTTTTGGGTTTAATCATTTTTCTGAGTTTAACAGGGTTTCAACCTGCGGTTCTCAGAGCCGTAATTATGGGTTTTGCAGCATTAGTTGGTCTGCTATTAAAAAGAAAGGTAAAACAGTTTGGCTCGTTACTATTAGCAGCAACTCTGCTATTAGTGTTTAATCCTCTATGGATTTGGGATTTAGGTTTTCAATTGAGTTTTTTAGCAACATTAGGATTAGTTGTAACAGTACCCGCATTAGTCAATCGCCTAGCATGGCTACCACCTGCGATCGCTGCTTTGATTGCTGTTCCCCTCGCGGCCACTATTTGGACTTTACCTGTGCAACTCTTTGTCTTTGGAGTTGTACCATCTTATAGTCTGTTGCTGAATGTGGTTAGTACTCCATTAATTTCGATCATTAGTATAGGTGGAATTATCAGTGCGTTAGTAGGTTTAGTGTGGACTGAAGCAGGAAGCTTCCTAGCTGGGGTGTTACATTACCCTACTGATTGGCTAATTAAACTAGTGGAATTTTTTAGCAAGTTACCTGGAAATTCTGTTGCTGTGGGCAGCATATCTACTTGGCAGCTTTTGGCGATTTATATACTAATTATATTGGTCTGGTTAGTGCGTTGGTGGCAAAGACGGTGGTGGTTTGCTAATATGATTGCGATTGGTTTAGTATTCATCCCACTTTGGCATTTTAAAAATACATTGTTTAGAATAACTGTCTTAGAATCGGGTACGGAACCAATCGTAGTTGTTCAAGATCGAGGTACTGTAACTGTGATTAATAGTGGTGATGAAGGTACAGGACGTTTTACGATTCTACCGTTTTTACAACAGCAGGGTGTAAATCAAATAAATTGGGCGATCGCAACTGATTTTCAAGGTAATCAAAGCAATGCTTGGTTTGAATTAATACAACGTTTACCAATCAATAATTTTTATGAATATTCACCCCAAACAGATAATTCTATTACGACTCAGGCAATTCAACAGGAACTACAAAAAAATCAAGGATTTTATCAACCATTGGCAGTTGGTCAATCTGTAAAAGCTGGTTCGATAGTAGCGCAGTTAATCAACGACCAATTACCAATTTTACAATTGCAAATTTTAGATCAAAATTGGTTATTAGTAGGTAATGTTAAATCTAAAGAGGTACAACAACTAGTTAAAAATGGAAGTTTGCCTCGCCCGCAAGTGCTTTGGTGTGCCCCTGAGTCATTGAAAGATTTAGTTATTGCTCTGCAACCACAAGTAGCGATCGCTTCTTCTGCCAACTTTGATCCAAAAACTTTATCTGAACTGAATCAAAGCCAAACTAAACTGTTCTTTACAGGACGAGATGGGGCTATTCAATGGACTCCTAATGGTCAGTTTGAGGCTTTTATTGAATCAACAGAAAATAAATCATCTGTTTTATAAAAAACTCATAAATTCAGTAAATTCAAGTTGTATTAAATCTATGACAATCTACTTTTATAGCACTCGTGAAGAATATGGTTGTTTCTCTAACTTTTCATCCCACGGCTTTGAATTAGATGGATTGTATTGGTTAACTAGCGAACACTACTTTCAAGCGCAAAAGTTTGTGGGTACACCTCATATAGAACAAATCCGCCTAGTTAAAACACCTAAAGATGCGGCAAGAATGGGGCGTGAGAGAACCCGTCCCCTACGTCAAGATTGGGAACAAGTTAAAGACGACATTATGCGGCAAGCTGTGCTATGTAAATTTCAAACTCATAGAGATATTAGAGATATTTTACTTTCTACAAACAATGTAGAAATTGTTGAAAATTCGCCTATCGATTTTTACTGGGGTTGCGGAGCCGATGGCAGTGGTAAAAATATGCTAGGAAAAATTTTAATGGAGGTGCGGGATATCCTACTTCATAGACAGAGCAAAGATATTGATAATAAAACTTGTTAGATAATCTCGATCGCAAGCAAATAATCTAATACTGCTATATAGTTATTAATCTTCATGAGTATTAATCTAAAAACCTCGATTAAAATTCAAAAGCGATCGTCGCTATATAAACTTTCACCTCTGCTAAACTTATGCTGTGGTAAAGGAGACTGGTGAAAGATGCATCCTAGTTTTGGGAACACTAAATTTAGCACTAGACTTCACAAGAAGGAGTTGATGTCTAAAGGCGAATGGAATAACCAGATCGAAAAATACAGTTCCCTTGCAATTACCCATAACATACCTAAAACCAGTGAAGCGTAATACAATTACCCATGAATTTGACTCTGGTTCACAAGCAGAAATAATACCTCTACAAGAAAGTGATGATCGTTTGTCAGAAGCGTCCAAGCTACTACGGCAAGGAATTCAACAGCAGCAAGCCGGCGAATTAATAACGGCGATGAAATCTTTACAGCAATCCTTGGGGCTGTTTCAGGCAGTTGGTGATTTAGAAAAACAGGCACAGGTACTTTCTTTTTTAGGATTGGTAACTTACAGCGCTGGAGACTACAAAGGTGCTATATCTTACTCCCAACAGTGTCTGTCTTTGCTCAATAACACCTCAGATTTAACATTGCAAATGCAAGCACTTTCCCATTTAGGTAATGCTTACCGTCACCTGAATGACCATGAAAAGGCAATTGAGTTTCTGGAAAAATGTTTGAAAATAACCCAGCAGCTGCAAGATAAACGCAGTCAAGTGGCAGCACTGAATAACTTGGGATTGGTTTATAAAGCTTGGGGCAAATTTACACAGGCAATTGAGTATCAGCAGCAAAGCCTAGAGATTGTGCGGGAACTCAAAGATAATTGGGGGGAGGAACAGGTACTCAAGAATTTAGGTAATGCTTGGTATGCTTTGAACAATTACCCAAAAGCGATCGCCTATTATGAGCAATGTGTAGTACTATCACGCTCCTTAAAAAATGTTCGCAGTGCTTCTCAAGTACTAAAGAATCTGGGCAATGCTTGTTATGCTTTAGGTGATTATACCAAAGCCATTAAGTATTATGAAGATCGATTGCAATTAGCCAAAGAAATTCAAGACAAGCGTAGTGAGGAACAGTCTTTAAGTAGTTTAGGAGTTGCTTGTGAAGCTTTGGGTGACTATAACAAAGCAATTACGTATTATGAAGAACGTTTGCTGTTAGCTAGAAATATCAAAGATCGTCGCAGTGAAGAACAAGCTCTTGCCAGTCTGAAAGTCGCTTGCTACGCCTTGGGTGATTACGCCAAAGCTATGCAATATCAGCAGGGAACATCTTCAAATAGTTAAAAAGTAAGATTGGAAAACAATTCAAAATTACTCGCACAGATCAATTCCCCCGATTGTCTTTTGTTGTTGGAGATATACGAGAACTTCTAATGTATCTACTTGGGGAAATTCCGCGTAAAAATTACTCACACTCCAGAAGGGTTCCGGTGTTTCCAAGACTATTGTGCGATCGCCCCACTGTTCCAACCAAGGTAGCAATTTTTGTGGCGCTACTGGAGTACATAACCAAACTGCTGCTGGAGAAAGCGCTCTCATGGCAGTTGCTGCTACCGCTATTGTCATACCTGTAGCAATGCCATCATCAACTAAGATGAGCGTAGCATTCTCTGCATTTACTTGCGGACAAGCAGGAATTAATTGAGCCTCAAGAGACTTAGCAAGGTTTATCGCTTTATTTAAAGCTATTTCTCGCCACCGCGCATCATGTTTAGAGCGAAATAGCTTTTGATCGGTCCAAAGAACATTTCCAGAAGTAGTCACTGCACCAATTGCTAACTCTTGGTTTTCTGGATGGCTAATTTTTTTTGCCACAACAATTGTCAACGGACAATCTAAAAGACGTGCTATTGGTGCTGCTACTGGTACACCCCCTCTTGGCAAAGCATAAACAATTGGTACAGGCTTTACCCCAGAATCAATAGTTTGCTGAGTCAAAACATCATGAATTACTCGCGCCAATAACTTACCTGCATGGGTACGATCGGCGAAAAGTGGGGTATGTGACATGGTTTCCCCCAGCATCTTAGGACGGCACTGCTTTTATCATGACTGAATTTTGTCTCAAATTAACTGATACAATAAGATTTGTATAAATAATTAAGTATTCAGCAAAAGTTTATTGTTCTGATAAATATCCAGCTAAAGGGCTATTTAAATCAGATATAACAGCTAGCGCTGATGCCAAAATCCTGATTTTCATGAGCAGCGAAACCCAACTCAGCCTCTTCGACGACTCAACTTTTAACCAACGAGAACTGATTCCTACAGACGCGAAAATTCCGATCGCTCCTGGAACTTATTCTGACATAACGGAGTTGACACAGCATTGCGATCGCTGCCACCGTTGTGCGTTGGGAGACACTCGCACTCATGCTGTTGTCGGACGTGGCAATCTCAAAGCACCAATTATGGTTGTGGGAGAAGCACCAGGTCAAAATGAAGATGAAACGGGTTTACCATTTGTAGGCAGATCGGGACAATTGCTGGAGAAAATTTTGGCATCGGTGAATCTGACTACTGAGCATGATGTATACATTGCCAATATCAATAAATGTCGCCCACCAGATAATAGAGTTCCAACGCCTGTAGAGGTGGCGGCTTGTCTACCATACCTACTAGAACAAATTCGCTTAGTTGACCCCAAAATAATTTTGTTAACGGGTGCAACTGCTGTCAAAGGGATCACTGGCGATAAGCGGGGAATTACGAAAATTCGCGGCCAGTGGCTAGAGTGGGAAGGGCGTTTATGTATGCCAATCTTTCATCCTTCCTACTTGCTGCGTAACCCTTCTAAAGAACAAGGTGCGCCTAAATGGTTGATGTGGCAGGATATCCGGGCAGTGCGTGCCAAGTTAGACGAAATTCAAAATAACAGCTAATGCTTAATCCCCTCTTTTTCTAGGGTTGTGATTACCAGCATCTTTTCAATTACTCACTTCGTTGCTATCCCGGTTGGGAATAAATTCTCAAGCTAATAGCTAAAGTCTTCTCAAGAAGACTAAATACAAGATTTTAAGCGATGTAGATGACTAGTATGCTTTGAATCATAATGTGAGAAAAATTTTGATCCATAAATTAGAAAAAAGTTAACGAAAATTCAGGCTTTCGCGCTAATCACAAATTAC
>NZ_JBALEO010000012.1:0-143996 GCF_036918015.1 Nostoc sp. | reverse complement strand
CTGAGGTGGATTCATCCAGTTCAGAGGTGGATGAACGGAGTTCTGAGGTGGATTCATCCAGTTCAAAGGTGGATGAACGGAGTTCTGAGGTGGATGAACAAAGTTCTAACTCTCCCCTGCCCCCCTGCCCCTCTGCTCCCCTGCCCCCCTGCTCCCTCACTCCCCACTCATACAATCCCACGCGCGGAATCGGCTGGGGTGGTGCAGGATTATATGCAGTTAATAAGCAACTATCGGAGATAAATTGCAGAGCATTAACGAAATTTTCCACGCCGCCTTCGCTAAAATACTGCCATATTTGGTTAACAATAGCCAAGGGCACGGTAGACTGGGAAATTAAATCGGGATCGAAAGCGTCATCCCCTGGCATTACAATGAGGGTTCTACCATTCCGTTGCACAATTTCTTGCACTACTTCTAATCCATAACCCCAGTAAGAACGTCCTCCTAAGAGGCGCAAAATAATTACTTGGGCAAGTTCCAAAACTTGTTCTCCATAAGTATCTATGCTTAATTGTTGCTGCAACTGCAATAGGTTGGCGACTCTTAATGCCGGAAAGCTTGGGGGTAACTTTGTCACCGCAGCTGCCAAGGTTTGAATGTCGGTATCAGCAGCCGTAATCAACACGAAAGGCGCGGGAGTTTGTTCTAAAAAAATTAAACCCTCTGACTGATTCCATCCACCCGATGTGCTACTTATACGATGCATAATCCTGTGTTACCGTTTTAAATTATTGGTTAGTACATAATCAAAACAAACTTTTTTCCCTGGATTCAGCCCTCTCTTACCAAAATGATTGAAAATGCTTAGTTCTCCTGATTTGAGCTTTTCTCGAACCTTGCCTATTGTTGTATTTAATCAGCTTGGGGAGTTGTTAGAACAGATGGCTCAAACGGTGGGAAGTGCCGCTCTAGTACTGACAGAAGCTGTGTTGGTGCGGATTTACATACCTGTGGAGTGGCAAAGGCAAAGGTTTACATTAGTGGTTTCTGAGCAGTTTAGCGTCCTTTTGGTAGGAACCTTTGAGCAAGGAAGCAGGGAAACAGAGGGAGAAGAAATTTACTCAGAAATCAATGCTCAGTTGACGTTTAATTTGGAGGCGATCGCAACATTTATCTCCGAATTGAGAGACTTGTTTGAGTGCGATTCTTATACTCACCAAAATCTCGAACGCTATCAGCAAATTATTAGACCTAATAATGCCACGCTCCAAAGTCAATTCACGCTGTTGTTATTAGAATATCTCCTAATTCAGCCAAACCAAGAAATAATAGCATCTCCAAGCCCAGTTGGGCCAGCAGTTTATATCTGTCAGCCAGTGGAAGATGCTTTAAAAAAACAGATTTCTCAAGAGCGGCTATTGAATCAGGTAACAACGCAGATCCGCAAAAGCCTGGATTTGCCTGTCATTATGGCGACGGCAATTACACAGGTGCGTGAGTTTTTGGAATTAGACAGATTAGTAATTTATAAATTTGCAGGTTCTCAAGTAAATACTCAACCATACCAGTCTGAGACTATTCCCTTCAATGAAACGGCACTGACAACAGGTATGGAACTATCAGTTAAGGAACCTGCCGAAATCTATTGTTCTATACACGAAAACAACGATCGACACTCGTCTTTTATATCAGCAAACGATCAACCTCTACTAGGAGACTGCCAAAAGTATGGAGGTTATATTGTCTATGAATCCCGTGCTACAAATGCTATTAGCTCAGTATTGAATTACACAGAAGAAAATTGCTTTATCCGAACCTCTCAATGTTGGGAGAAGTATCGCCAAGGTTTTACCTTAGCCGTGGATGATGTCGAAAAAACTTATGCTCTGGAAGAGTGTTTGTTAAATTTTTTAAGGGAATGCCAAGTTAGGGCTAAGTTCGCTGCACCAATTATGTTTGAGGATAAACTGTGGGGATTGCTGATTGCTCATCATTGCGATGAACCCCACCAGTGGAATGATAGCGAAAAAAACTTGCTAGTTGCGATCGCAGAACAATTAGCGATCGCTATTCACCAAGCTGAGTTAATGCAAACCCTCACTCAAGAAAAACAAAATCTCGAACAACGAGTGATTGAGCGCACAATGGCTCTGCGTGATGCTCTCCTCGCCGCCGAAGCTGCTAGCCGGATCAGAAGTGAGTTTCTCGCTACTATCAGTCATGAATTGCTCACGCCTTTAACTTATGTGATTGGGATGTCTTCGACGTTATTACGCTGGCCTTTGGGTGAATTGAGTCAACGACAACGCGGTTATCTGCAAACCATCCACGACAGTGGAGAACATTTATTAGCAATGATTAATGACATCCTCGATTTATCGCAAATCGAGGCTGGTAAGACAGCTTTAAATATTTCGGAATTTTCTTTGGTGAATGTTGCCGAAAATGCTGTAAAGTCACTGCGAAAAAAAGCAACAAGCGAACAAATTAATCTTATACTTGATTTGCAAATCGATCCCAGGCGCGATCGCTTTACCGCCGATGCAAAACGAGTAGAACAAATTCTTTTGAATCTGTTAACTAATGCGATTAAATTCACCCCTGAGAGTGGCAGCGTTACCTTACGTCTTTGGGTGGAAGATGATACTGCTATTTTTCAAGTAGAAGACACCGGAATCGGTATTCCTGAAGAACAATTACCATTACTGTTTGAGAAATTTCAGCAACTCGATACACCTTATCGCCGCCGCTACGAAGGTACTGGGCTTGGACTAGCTTTAACGAAACAGCTTATAGAACTCCATCGGGGTCGAATTGAAGTAGAATCAACTGTAAGTATCGGCTCAATTTTTACTGTATGGATACCAACTCAGGCAGTGAGAGTGGTAAGTTAGGAGTTAAGCAAGAGACGCGATGAATCGCCGTCTTTACAATAATCAGTCTTTTGTAGAGACGGCGATTTATCGCGTCTTTGTGATGATTTATATCATGTCCGCATAATTAATTAGTTATGCTAACCACAGTCATTGCACCCCACACGCCAGTCGCTCATGGGGGAAACCCCCATCGCCCTTGGCGTCTCCCCTTGGGAGAAGACCGCGCTGGCTCCCCTTAATCCCCTCCCCGCTTGCGGGGAGGGGAGACAAAGCGTAGCTTTGGCGGGGGTGGGGTTCTTCGGGTTTAATAAGCAATGAAGCGGACATGATATTATTTCTTCAATTTGAGGCTAGGCTAACAAGCATTTTTTCAAAAATTTTCAACACACGCTCCTCTCCATTGTCTCTAATAAAAATGCCAAAATTTGGGTGGGAGTTGATTTCAATTAACCAATATTGATTATCTCGATCTAATACGATATCAAAACCACCATAATCAAGGTCTAATTCTTCAAAAACTGGTTGAGCAAAATTAGCAATCTCTGATAGTATTTGTGGATCGTTTATATATTTGGCTTTCGCACCATCCCAGTGGAGAGGACTGAGATTGCCGATAAATTTCGCATCAGTTATATCTTTTTCATAGAGCAAAACCAACTCTTTATTTAAGAAAACCGCTCTATATTCAGATTTGATGTGAATAAATTCTTGAGCAAGAGCGACGTAATCATACTTACTATTGATATTAAAAATTTCTTTTAAAGCAGTCTCAATTTCATCTAGATTCTTACATAAAAAGACATTATGTCCGCTTGCACCGGAGTTTCTTTTAATAATTACTGGCGTTTCAAAATTTTCTTTTATTTCCAATACAATATCTTGAATAGTTGGAAATTTTAAGTAAATCTTATATTTGGTGTCACAAACAGGGGAAAGAAAACCCACAGTCCGAGGAAGTTTAACTTTTTTATTTAAAACATGGTAAGTGTATTCTTTGTCTCTGAGCAAGTGTGCTACTGCTTGATTAAGTAAGGGAGTACTATAGTTACAAAAATAATGCTGTTTACTATTCAATTTTATTTTGACTAAATTTTCCGAAGGATGAAGAATTTCATAGCTGATGTTTAAGTTTTCACAAGCTTTCAGCAATAGCGAAACGTTGTCTAACATAAATACTTAAAGTTAAACTCCAAATTACGAATTAGGTTGCCGAGCGAAGTCGAGGTACGAATTATTTTAACTTGCTGTTTGCCGTTTAAAAATTACTATCTCAGTCCCAACAACCGGGTTACGAGCTATTAGCGTATTCTGGGAGTCGATAATTTCTAAATGAGTAAAATCAAGTTCTTGAGAGCGTTGTAATATCTCCGCAGCTAGTTTGTCTTGCTGAGATTCATTGAGAGTGTACCAATCATTACTAATTTTGACAGTCAAGTTACTTGTACGGAAGTTGGCTTGAATTGACTTTATCAGACCAGAGGCAACGCGATCGCTAATTTCAGCTACCTGATTTTCAATAGCCGCAATCAAAGCTTGTTCCGGTGTCAATTCTATGATGGGTGTCGGCGTTGGTGTTGGGATTGGCGTTGGCGTAGGAATTGGTTCTGGTTCGGGTTCCGGCGTTGGTGGCGTAATCTGTACTTCTGGCGGCGGTGTAATTTCCTCTGCTTGCTGTGGTTCTGGTGCGACTGACTCCGGTGGAGTTGTTATCGTTGGTGTCGGTATCGGAACCTCTTCAACCGGGGGAACAGTTGCTATTTCCGTAGGTTTACCAGTAAAGATAGTCGTAGTTGTCCAAACGAGAATTACAGCAACTCCAGTCACAATTCCCGTCAAAGCTGTATCTGATAACTTTGTTGACAAATTTGATGGTAAAAACAAGCGGATTGTCCTTAACAGTCCACCCCACCTCAACTGAAGCTGCTGAAAAAAACTGGGTTTTTCCTCAGTACCAGGTGGGGGTGCTGTCTCTAGTTTTTCCACCGTTACTTCTAAAACCCCAATCGTTCCTTGGAGAAGTTGGATAATTTTAGCCTTCCAAAATGGCTGAACTCTCTGGTAAGGTTTTTGGGGAGGTTGAGTTACCTGCTCATCCGTCGGTTTTGACTGATTGTCTTGTGACATGGAACTTTCACCAAAAGCAGCGAATCAAAGACAAACAACGTACATTATTACTGGTGCTGCCTTCTTTTGCATTAATGTATCACTTCATTGCTCATTGTTTTCGCTAAACTGACTATTTATTAAATTTGGTGACTTATGAAACTCAAACGCCGTCAATTTTTATTTTTAAGTAGCGTCAGCGCCATTGGTACAGGATTTTTAAGCTGGATGTTTGCTCATCAAAATCATCAAAGTGCTGATATTAGCGATTCAACAACAGCTATAGCCGCCAACCCAGCCAAAAAGGACTTGTTATTACGTTTTGTGTCTGTAGCAGATACGGGGACTGGGGCTAAAGGACAGTATGCCGTGGCTAGAGCGATGAATGCGTATCATCAGAAAAATCCTTATGATTTAGTCGTTTTAGCTGGAGACAACATTTACAATAACGGCGAAATTGAGAAAATTAATGCAGTTTTCGAGCGTCCTTATCAAGGTTTACTCAAGCAAGGTGTGAAATTTCAGGCTTGTTTAGGTAATCACGATATTCGTACCGCTAATGGCGATCTACAAGTCAAGTATGCTGGCTTTAATATGAAGGGACGTTACTATACATTTCGCCGGGGAACTGTGCAATTTTTTGCTTTAGATACTAACGGAAATGCTGATTGGAAAAACCAGCTACCTTGGTTAGAAAAAGAATTAAGTCTTAGTAATGCTCCCTGGAAAGTGGTGTTTGGTCATCATCCGATTTATTCATCGGGTCAATATGGGAATAATCCAGATTTTATTAAAACTTTCACTCCTCTATTTAAAAAATACGGGGTTCAACTTTACATCAATGGCCACGAACATAATTATGAACGCACTCGTGCTATTGATGGTACAACTTACTTAATTTGTGGTGCAGGTGCTGGTAATCGTCCTGTAGGGCGTTCTGAGTGGACAGGGTATTCTACTAGCGACTTAAGTTTTGCTTATTATGAAGTGTATAAAGATAGAATAGAAATAAGTGCGATCGCTACTAATAATCGCGTTTTTGATAAAGGTATTATTCAGTTGAAATCAGCGTAATTATTATGAAAGTCAAGCGCTTAAAAATGCAATCTTTCCGTGGAATCGGTGATTTGACGCTTGAGTTCGGTGAAACGAGTCCAACGGCGCTGATTGGTATTAACGGCGTGGGCAAATCGAGTATTCTTGATTGTCTCGCTATTCTTTTGTCACAGATGATAAGGGAGATTGCATATGCAGAGTCAAGAAGGATAAATAGGATTCAAGGAGGAGTAAATTTTTATTTAGGTTCTCAAATTTCTAATGAATACGAAAAATCTATTCCTGGAAAGCCGGATATAGAAAAGCGTTTTTTCAGTAAAGAGGATATTACAAACGGACATAAAAAGACACATAATGGGATTAAAATTTTTCTGCAATCAAGGGAAGTAAGCTGGTTTCTTACAAACTTTAGTAAAGAACGCAACGAAGAGCCAAACAAAGAAAATGCAGAGTTAAATGCAGTTTCTCAAGATATTTACCGTCAGTGGGAAGCAAATCCTAAGTTTAACTTGCCTTTAGCAGTTTATTACCCAGTTAAACGTTCGGTTCTTGGGATTGACATGGAGATTACAGAAACGCATTTATTAAAACAGATAGATGCGTATGATCAAGCACTAAATGGAGTACAAATTAGTTTCCATAGATTCTTTCAATGGTTTAGATCCTTGGAAGATTTAGAAAACGAAGAAAGGCGGGATAATCCTGAATTTAAAACCCAGCAGCTAGAAGCAGTAAGACAATCTATTTATTCATTAATTCCAGGGTTTTCTAACTTACGGGTACGGCGTTCACCCCTGCGAATGACTGTGCGAAAACAAGGTGAAGAACTTACAGTCAATCAACTATCTGATGGGGAGAAATGCTTGTTGGCAATGGTTGGAGATTTAGCAAGACGATTAGCGATCGCTAACCCAGGTTTAACAGAACCACTCGAAGGTGAGGGTGTTGTTTTAATTGATGAAATTGAACTCCATCTACATCCAAAATGGCAACGAGAAATTATTCCGGCGTTGACAAGAACATTCCCCAACTGCCAATTTATTGTCACGACCCATTCGCCTCAAGTACTTAGCCAAGTCAAGCCGGAAGGAATTTACATTCTAGAAAAAACACACGAAGGTGTTGTTGCTAAAAAACCAGAAAGTTCCTTTGGTAGAGACAGCAATCGTATCTTAGAAGACCTCATGGGTGTTCCAGAACGTCCACAGGAAATTAAGGAAAGTCTTTTAGAACTTTTTCGACTAATTGATGCTGGAAATATTGAAGGTGCTAGGCAATTACGTCAACAATTGGCTATTGAAATTGGAGCAGATGAACCAGAATTTGTCAAAGCTGATGTACTCATTCGGCGGAAGGAAATTCTCAACAGATGAAGCACATCAAAAAGAGCCAGGAACCAGAACGATTTACCAAGTGGAAGGCTCTGGAAAATGATGATTGGAAACCTAGCTGGGATGATAATTTTCAAACACCAGAAAAACCTGTTGTACATGATGCTTTACTGAAGGAACAGGGATATATCTGTTGCTATTGTGGAATGCGTATCACTAGAACAACTAGCCACATAGAACACCTCAAACTTCGTAGTACTTATCCAAATCTGGCACTTGAGTACACAAATCTCATCGCTTCATGTCAAGGAGAAAGTGAAGAACCTCCTACTGTTCCAGTACATTGCGGACATAAGAAAAAGTATTGGTACGATGAAAATCTTATGGTTTCACCTTTGGAAATAAACTGTGCTGATTTTTTTAAATATCCTGCTTCTGGTGAAATTCAACCGACAGATAATCCAGGTAAAAAAGCTATTGCTGAAACAACAATTAAGAAGCTTGCACTTGACATTGACAAACTGCAAAAGATGCGTAGAGTAGCAATTGATGCCGCATTGCTGGCTACTGAAGGTTTGACTGAAATAGAAATACAACTGCTTGCTGAAGGTTATCAGGAGTTAGATGCTAATGACCAATACACTCCGTTTTGCACTGCAATTACCTATTTACTCAAGAATTATTTTTGATTCACATTATACTAAATAGTATTAACTTAATTCTTACCAAATAGTATATGATTCTTGAGGCAGTTATTCTTCATGTTAAACCCGATTTAGAATCCGATTTTGAAGCTACTTTCAAAAAAGCTTCTAAAATTATTTCCTCAATGGACGGATATTTATCCCATGAATTACATAAATGTATAGAATTCAAAGGTAAATATTTATTACTTGTCAGATGGGAAACTTTAGAATCTCATACTGTAGGATTTAGAAGTTCTGCTGAGTATCAAGAGTGGAAAAAACTTCTACATCATTTTTATGAGCCATTTCCCACTGTTGAACACTTTGAAGAAATTGAAATATGAAAAACAACAAGTTACAAAAACTCATCCTTTGATAAGTTCAGAAGAAGCTGGAGTTAATACAACTTAAGCTCAACTTATAAATGTTGGTGTTTTAGTTACAAATACTCGTTTTTAGATAAGTAAAACTAAAGTTAAATTTAATCGATTTAATCATTAATTATAAAAAGTCAAAAAAATGATAAGTAAAATAGGAGTTTTAGTTAATAAAACTTCTTCCTAACTTATTAATGAACAAGTTTTAGTTAGTCCAGCACGTTCTGGAGTTATAAATGAACAAGTTTCAATTACTCCAGCACGTTCTGGAGTTATAAATGCTTCTTCTGTAGTTGACACAGCTTGTTGTGTAGCAACGCACCATCAAAATATAGTCTATCTAGTCGTTTATATACCTCTTACTCTACTCGTTGCAACTGTGCTACTCTTGGGTCAACAATTTTTTGTCCCAAACTGGCAAATTTAATTGCTACAGACATCTTATTACCCGTTCCGAAGACGTGAGTGATTTCACCAAGACCAAAAGTCTTGTGCAATACTCTATCGCCTACTTGCCAATTCTGTGTTGTGTCTTGTTTTCCATTGGGAGTAGAGGCAGCTTTGGTATAACTTTGACGACTCGCGCGTTTGGTAGATATTAATTCTTCTGGTAATTCGTCGAGAAATTGCGATCGCATCGCAGGTTCACGAGAACCATACAAACGACGTTCCCGCGCGTGTGATAAAAATAACCGCTCTTGGGCGCGAGTAATCCCCACATAACACAGGCGGCGTTCTTCTTCCAAAGATGCAGGATCGCTTAGGGAACGGTAGCCGGGAAATAGCCCCTGTTCTAATCCCACCAAAAACACCACGGGAAATTCCAAACCTTTGGAAGCGTGCAAAGTCATCAAAGAAACGGCTGTCTGTCCTTCTTTTAAGTTATCCAAATCGGAACTGAGGGCGGCACTACTTAGAAAATCTCGCAGGGAAATCTCTTCGTTTTCTTCTTGAAATTGCAGTGCAGCGTTATAAAGTTCCTGAACGTTTTGTACCCGATCTGTGGCTTCATCCGTGCCTTGATTCATCAAGTCTTGAACGTAACCAGAATCTTCTAGTATTCCTTGCAAAACCTCTGTTACGGGAAGCGTGGCGACTTGTGCTTGCCAACGGCTGATCGTTGCGGCAAAGTTATTTACAGCTTTTGTCGCCCGTCCAGCTAATGTATTAACTGATGTTTCATCGCTGAGTATTTCCCACAAAGTTGTCCCTAATTGCTGAGATGCGTTCATCAAAGCGTCAATAGTGGTTTTGCCAATTCCCCGCCGGGGAGTATTAATAACTCGCAATAAACTGACTGTATCAGCTGGATTATTTATTGCTCTTAAATAAGCTACGACATCTTTAATTTCTTTGCGATCGTAAAATCTCATTCCCCCCACAACTGTGTAAGGAATTTGATATTTCACTAACAATTCTTCAAAGGGCCGAGATTGGGCATTTGTCCGATAAAGTATGGCAAAACTACCCCAGTTTAACTCTGGATTTTGCTGTTCTAAAGTGCTAATTTGATTAATTACAAATGCCGCTTCTGCAAGTTCTTCATCGGCTTTATGACAAGTAATCTGCTCACCTGTCCCCCGCGTTGCTTTCAGGATTTTATCAATCCGTTGGGTGTTATTTTCAATTAATTCATTAGCCGCTTGCAAAATGTTTTCACAAGAACGATAGTTTTCTTCTAGCTTAACCATCGTTCGGGTGTCATCATCTACCAAACCATCGCCAAAGTCTTCCTGAAATCCTAGCAAGATGGTGAAATCTGCCATGCGAAAACTGTAAATTGATTGGTCTGCATCGCCGACAACAAAAACTGAGCGATTTTCCCATTGCCATTCGCTCTTTTTGGTTTCGCCATTAGTAACTAATAAATTAATGAGTTGATACTGAGTGCGGTTAGTATCTTGATATTCATCTACGAGGATATGACGAAACTTGCGATGCCAGTAACCCAATACCTGCTCATTTTGTTGAAATAATCTAGTAGGTACAAGAATAAGATCGTCAAAGTCGAGAGCGTTGTTTTGTGCTAACTTATCTTGATATAAATTATAAACTTGACCAATTACTCGTCCGCGATAATTTGGTTGGTCTTGCTCAAATTCTTGGGGTGATAAACCTTGGTTTTTAGCGTTACTAATAGCGTAGCGAACAGAGCGGGCGTCAAACTTCTTATCGTCTAAATTTAGCTCTTTATTAACGATTTCTTTGATCAGACTGATAACATCTGATTCATCAAAAATAGAGAAATTACGATTCCACTTGCGTCCTTTTTCGTCTACATATTTTTCAATATCAAAGCGGAGGATGCGAGAAAATAGACTATGGAAAGTGCCACACCACAAATCTTTGATCGTGTTTTTGTAAACTTGCGATCGCAGTAGCGTTTGTTGATATTCTGTCAATAAATCCAATCGCTGTCCGTGTTGTTTCATCGCCAGCTGTTCCGCGAACAGCCGTTGAATCCGTTCTTTCATCTCCCGCGCGGCTTTGTTGGTAAAAGTAACCGCCAGGATATTTTCTGGATCGACACGGTGTTTCAGAATTAGATTTGCAATACGATAAGTCAGCGCTCGTGTTTTACCGGAACCTGCGCCAGCAACAACTAGCAACGGGCCGCAGTAATGTTCGACAGCTTGACGTTGGCTTGGGTTAAGGTGACTGAGAAAGTCGATGGTTGTTGTCATAGATGTGAAAAAGCGATGTCTCCGACGGTCACTGAGCGCAGCCGAAGTGCGGGCTACGCCTACGCCTGGGGTCACATCAATAGAAAGTCGCTATTGCCCAGATTACAACATCCTAACGAAACTTGGTCAACAAAGATTGTCAGGTATCATCTTTATCGGATTTATGCCAAAAATCCGCGAAACATAGACCAAAACATTGTCGGGGCAATTCATGAATTGCCCCGACAATACGTTAACTTTTCTACGTAGAAAACTTAGCCACTAGTTATTCCTGCGCGTTGTGTCGTAAAATCAGCCACGGGGAATCAAACATCAAAATATGATGAGCAAGCTCTAACTTGTTCTGTTGTCAACACTAGGAGCAATTAAATTAATAAATTGCCCCAATACGTTTTCGTGGGGACATGAAAATGTTTCCTAGACCGTGGTTTATTTGCTTGCAAAACGCTGTACATATCTAACTGAGAGTATAGTCACCAATCGGACTATTCCCTCCTTGAGTACCCAATTGACATTAGGTAACAATACACGATACATCATCATTGAACCGTTAAATTTTTAAAGATGAAAAATTTCTTTAATTGCAGGTTTTACCAGTATAAAGAGGGGTGGATATGGATTTTAGCTTAATTGTATCCAACATTTTGAATCCGCCAATCTTGTTTTTCTTTTTAGGCATGACTGCTGTTTTTGTCAAGTCTGATTTGGAAATTCCCCCACCAGTACCCAAACTCCTTTCGTTGTATTTGCTGTTTGCAATTGGTTTTAAAGGAGGGGTAGAACTAATCAAAAGCGGACTGAATCAGGAGGTAATTCTAACACTCCTGGCAGCAATGTTGATGGCTTGTTTTGTTCCAATTTACACCTTTTTTATTCTGAAGTGGAAACTGGATACTTACGATGCTGCGGCGATCGCAGCAACTTACGGTTCTATCAGTGCCGTCACTTTCATCACTGCCGGCGCTTTTCTCACTGAGCTTGGTATTCAGTATGATGGTTACATGGTAGCAGCTCTTGCCCTGATGGAATCTCCGGCGATCATTGTTGGTCTGATTTTGGTGAGTATATTCACCGCCGATGAGAAGCGAGAGTTTGCTTGGTCGGAAGTTTTGCAAGAAGCATTTCTTAATAGTTCAGTTTTTCTACTAGTCGGTAGCCTCTTAATCGGTGTCTTGACAGGAGAACGTGGTTGGCACGTATTAGAACCCTTTGCTCAAGGGTTGTTTTATGGCATTCTCACCTTCTTTTTATTGGATATGGGACTGGTGGCTGCCAGAAGAATTAAAGACTTGCAAAAAACCGGAGTTTTCCTGATTTTATTTGCCATACTAATTCCAATACTCAATGCAGGCATTGGGTTAGCGATCGCCAAATTCATCGGTATGCCTCCGGGAAATTCGCTGTTATTCGCTGTATTGTGTGCCAGCGCTTCTTACATTGCTGTGCCGGCGGCGATGCGGATGACTGTTCCCGAAGCAAATCCCAGCCTATATGTTTCTACCGCTCTAGCAGTCACATTTCCGTTCAATATTATTGTGGGAATTCCGCTATATCTCTACGGAATTAACCTATTCTGGAGGTAATAATATGCACGTAGTTAAAAAGATAGAAATTATCGCCAACTCCTTTGAACTTGCCAAAATTTTAGATAGTTTAGACAAGTCTGGTGTACATAGTCATGCCGTCATTAGAAATGTTGTTGGTAAAGGATTACGAGGAACAACAGAAGATTTAGACATGACCATGCTTGATAATGTTTACATCCTCGCATTTTGTATGCCAGAAGAACTAAAGCGTGTTGTCGAAAATATCAGACCACTCCTGAATAAATTCGGAGGTACTTGTTACGTTTCCGATGTGATGGAAATTCGCTCTGTCAGATGTATCGCGTCTCTGTAAGAGAGTTATAAATTCAATGAAACATTTCATGGAACGTCGTGACTTTTTGAAGTTGGGAATGACCGGGGCATTTGGAATGATGCTAACTGCCAGCGATTTACTCTGGCGGGTAGAACAAGCTAAAGCTGCCGAAATCCCCTCAACTTCCACTGAATCCCTCAGTCCCGATGCCGCTTTGCAAAAGCTGATTGAGGGAAATCAGCGATTTGTCGATCATCATCCCCAATACCCCGATCAATCTGAGCTGCGGCTGCACGAAGTTGCTCAAGCTCAACATCCATTTGCAACTATTCTTAGTTGTGCGGATTCACGAGTCCCCGCAGAAATTGTTTTCGATCAAGGCATTGGGGACATTTTTGATGTGCGGATTGCCGGAAATATTGCCACACATGAAGCGATCGGTAGTATTGAATATGCAGTTGTCTTATTAGGTTCTCCACTGCTGATGGTGATGGGTCATGAGCGTTGTGGGGCTGTAACCGCCGCTGTCCAAAAGGAATCATTACCTGGTGATATTAGTACTTTTGTTAAGGCAATTAAGCCAGCCCTGAAAAGGGTCAAGGATCAGCCGGGTGATGCAGTTGAAAATGCTGTGGTGGCAAATGTGCAATATCAAATTGAACGATTGCAGCACTCAAAGCTTTTAACTAAGCAGGTGGAGTCAGGCAAATTGAAAATTGTTGGCGGTCGTTACGACTTGGATACAGGGAGAGTGACTATTATTACTTAATTCAGCAGAGGATTATTAATAATTAAACAATTTCAAAATTCAAAAATTGTTGGAGACTCTGATTCCCAACTGAAAAACTCTTTGCTATTCACTGATATCATGTCCGGGTGCTTACCCATAATAAAAGAACCCCACCCCCAACCCCTCCCCGCCTGCGGGGAGGGGAGACAAAGCATAGCTTTGGCGGGGGTGGGGTTCTTATGATTAGGTGAAAAGAGAAAGGAGTAGGGGGAGATGAGGGGAATAACCTATGCCCCAATCCCCAATACCCTCAATCCTGCACAGTCATTGGCAGACGAATAGTGAAAGTAGAGCCAATTCCCGGCTGACTTTTGACAATAATTTCACCACCCATCATCTGGCAAAAGTGGCGGCTAATTGCCAACCCCAATCCCGTACCTCCATACTTTTTCGTAGTTGAGGTATCACCTTGTGTAAAAGGTTGAAATAACTGCTGCTGTTGACGGTTAGACATACCGATACCTGTGTCAGTAACGGTGAAAATAATGCTGCCTAAAGGAGCATCCGATCGGAATTCATCCTTTTCTCTGTTAACTGTCAACGTCACCTTGCCGTTTGTAGTAAATTTACTGGCGTTGCTGAGTAAGTTTAACAATACCTGCCGCATCCTAGTTTGATCGGCGTACATGGTGCCAAGTTGCTCATCAAAATCCACTTCTAAAACATTGGCATTTTTTTCTATAGCTGGTTTGACGGTGAGAACAACGTTATGAATCAGCGTTGCAATCTCGAATGTCTCAGGATACAGGGTCATTTTCCCCGCTTCGATTTTTGACAAGTCGAGGATTTCGTTAATCAAGTGCAGTAGATGCTTACCAGCAGCGTTAATTGTTTCTAAATCTGTGATAAAATCTGCCGATAAACCAAGATCGGTAGCGTCGTCTTGTAGTAGTTGGCTTAAGCCAATGACAGCATTTAATGGTGTGCGTAATTCGTGGCTGACATTGGCCAAAAATACGCTTTTTGCTTTGCTAGCAGCTTCGGCTAATTCTTTAGCTTGTTGTAGTTCTTTTGTTCGCTGAGATACTCGCTCAATCAGATGATTTAGAGATTTGGCGAGTAGGCCAATTTCATCTTCAGTGGTGACGGGCGCTCGTAAATCGAAATTATGTTTCCTGGCAACTTGTTCAGCTACTTGGGTTACAGTGATCACTGGTTCTGCGATCGCTCGACTGGTACGCCAAGCTACAATAGCTGCGATCGCTACCGAAACCAGCATACTCGCGATCACGATAAATCGCTCAACTATTCTCGCCTGCTCAACGGCTCTTTGCCTTTCTTGCTCTTGATCTTCAGCAGTTTGCAGGATGTTAGTCAAGCTTTGAGAAAGCTGGTCTAGTCGCATGGCTGTTTCACCACGCATTATTGTTAATAACTGCGATCGGGCCGAAGAAATCTTCTGAGGCTGCACTTTTTGAGAGTCAATTTTCTGTAAGACGACCTCAATTTGGTCAACGTAGGCATTTAAATTATTTTTGTAATCCAGCAATAACGTCTGTAAAGTCGAACTTGTTGCTGCTAGTCTTTTAGGTTTACTATCGAGAAATCCGCCAATTTTTGACTCTAGTTGCTTGGCTTTTTCAACATTCTTCAGAAAATCAGCTTTTTTGTTTTGCAGTTGTTGTGAATTTTCTAATACAGCAACTAGGTTAGAACTATGTAATTGCGCCCCTACTACAGCATCTTTATAATTACTCAGTAGTTGTCCTTGTTCATAAGCTTGATTAAATTGTCTAACTTCCCTTCCCCGGTAGTAATTAGCAATCACTAACCCAGTCAGTGAGCCAAAAAAGCCAATTCCAATAGCTACAAAGTACCCATAGCCAATTTTTTGATGGATACGCCAAGAACTAGCTTTGAGTTTCCCTCGTGAAGGAAATTCTATAGTTGGGAGTTCGTCTGTCGATGGCTCTTCGGCTGACACTTTTTTGCTTTTTAAACTGCTGTAGATAGGGGTTGGCTTTTGAGGAAGGCATTTCTCAAACCTCCTTGCCTTCCCGCAAAAATAATCAAATTAGTCTAGATTGTCAAAATACCTTAATTTAGTCATTAACATCTACATTATCTTCTTTTATCGCAAGAGCAAATCATTGCTTGCGAGATAATTAGCATCATCTTAGATAAGATAAGTAATTTTTACAACAAATTTTATAAGTATAATTACTAAGTTTAATAGAATTTACTTTTTTTACGAGCAACGATATAGTTTCCTGCATTAAAGACCCTCCTGAGAGCGTCTTTTCCCTACTACACTACTTTCCACAATATGCGGTTGATAGTAAGCAATGAGTTCTTGCGATCGTCTACGCCATTACTCTACCTTATTGCTTCCTTATAAAATTAATACAATCAGGAGAAAAACAAAAGGTTTGATACTTCTTGGGGATTAGGGATTGGGCAAAAGAGTGCTGAGTTTTGTTTATCTCCTTGCCTCCCTCATCCCAGGCACTTATATCATAAAACAGCTTAGAAGTCTAGTCTATATGAACACAGAAAAATTTTTATTACGTATTAATATCAATACGAATGCGTTAATTGACGAACGCGGCTTAAGATAGCTTTAATATCGGATAAAATCGGCTTCTAGGCTTATATAAATGAGAAGCGGAGTGATTTTTGCATGATTTGTACTTAGATTTAGTACGATTATGAGCAAATGACACCGAATGGGATAATCACAACCTGATGATTCCGGTTGATTCCAAAAATAGAACTCAGGAAGTTGATTATAATACATCCTGCTGCCTTCTGAGTTCTATCCTCCTAGTGACTGTCTACCTTGTAGTTGATGCAGTAGATAGTATGGGGCAAGTATGGTTATAGGACACTAAAATCTTTTTGTGCCTTTCACCAAATTGTACTAATTCGCAAGTACATTACCTAATCAACAACCTTTTGGTTGTAATTATCCAGATTAGAAAAACTCAACTGTCAAATTAATAGGAGTGAAAATGCCAGAACAAGAATTTACCGAAACCGCATCTAAAGAGACTACAGTGGCAGAGATCAACAACCAAACGGGAACCATCACCAAACTCCAGCCTCCGGCACAGCCTCAAGACGAATGGGTAAAATACGGGGAGCAAGTTTCTACCTTTTTAGCAACATTACCAGATTATCTGGGAAGCTTCTTTAATCAATATAAGCAACCCCTGGTGACAGTTGGTTTAATTGTAGGATCAATCGTTGCCGTTAAAGTACTCTTGGCAATATTAGACGCTTTGAATGATATCCCTTTGGTAGCACCTACTTTTGAGCTGATCGGTATTGGTTACTCTGCCTGGTTTGTTTACCGCTATTTACTCAAAGCCTCAACCAGGAAAGAGTTAACTAGTGAAATCACCACTCTTAAATCACAAGTTGTCGGTAAACAAATTCCAGAAGCTTAATATCTAATTATCGCTTCTCTATGAGACTCCACGCGTAGCTTACTTCTGTGTAAGAGTACGCCCTAATACCAAATTAGCGAAGCCTGAACGCCAGAAGTCGGCGTTCAGGCTTCTCTCAAAATGCCCTACTAAGTTCATTAACAATTCGTATAGAACTCGCTCTTTCTGACCCTTGCTTTAATTACGAATTATGTAGCTTTCTTCTCACCGGAGGCGAGTATTACGAATTACGAATTACGAATTACGAATTACGAATTATTGTTGAGGCGAACCTCCGGTGGGCAATTTAACTTTTGGGTTCGGTTTTGGAGTCTGTGGAAGTTCTGAAGATATTTTAGGCGATGCCTGCGGCGAGCTACTCCTTCGCACTATATTAGGAGATGTAATTGCCGACAGTTTGCCCCGTTTGACTAAAGCTTGATGAATCATCGCCGCCACTTCTGCCCGACTAGCTACTTTGTTGGGATCGAGGATTTGGGGATTTGGATAGTTAACTACCAAACCATTAGTTGTAGCAGTCGCTATTTTAGCTATAGCATAAGGTGGAATATCTTTAGCATCTTTATAGACACTAATAATCTGATTTGGGGAAGTAGGTGCTTTCAAATTCAACCCACTGACAAGGGCAACTAAAACTTGCACTCGTGAAATATTTTGTTGTGGTTTGAAGGTTTTTTTCGGGTAGCCTTTGAGAAATCCCGCACTTATGGCTTGATCAATTGCTGAAGTTGCCCAGAATTTTGTTGGTACATCTTGAAATGCGATCGCAGTCTTAGACGGTTCTTGGTCAAAGGCTTTTTCTAGTATGGCAGCAAATTCGGCGCGATTTACAGGCTGATTAGGTCTAAAAGAATAATCAGGAAACCCTTTGAGAATCCCACGGGCAGAAAGAACGTCTATAAAACGCCGACTCCAAAAGTCATTGGGCACATCATTAAATGCAATTGGCGGCGGAATGATTGATTTTGGTTTTGCCGGAGTTACTAAAGGCAATGCTGATGATTTGAGTGATGACTCAAGTTCTGTCGGAGAGGATACAGTTGTTTGTGGTTGTGGGGATGGAGTTGGGATTACCAGAATAGATGGTAA
This sequence comes from Nostoc sp., assembly GCF_036918015.1. Lineage (GTDB taxonomy): Bacteria > Cyanobacteriota > Cyanobacteriia > Cyanobacteriales > Nostocaceae > Nostoc. The sequence continues at coordinate 125,812 of NZ_JBALEO010000012.1, read as the reverse complement.
CATTGCGCGGTAAGGAGTTGCGCTGTTAGTTGGGAATGAAGGTGTCTTGGGTTCAACAACAGCTTCAGGTGAAGAATAGGGCAAAACGTTGTTGGGGACTGTATAAGGTTCTACCTTGGCAGTAGGAGAGGGCAATACTGGATTTGGTCGAACACTAGGAGACGGAGTAGATGAAGGCAACAGCAGCCCGTTTAAGTTCCAACTTGAATCTCTGCGGGACAATGACCAAAAAAGAATCGCTCCGATAGTGGTGAAGGCAACCAGAATGGCTATAAATTCATCAAAGCCAAGGGCAGTTTTTTGAGATGACTCCGGTTCGGAAGGAGGTCTATTTGTCATCGTGATTACCCTGGTAGCAGTAAAAATTTGCGTCTAAACAAATTAAGCCACAGATGACTCTTTTAGACCAGCCCTTTTTTAATTCGTAATTCGTAATAATATATCAGGTTTCTGGTTCAACGCCGAGCGATCGCAATTGGGCAGCTAGGCGATCGGCTCTTTGGGATTCTTGTTCGGCTCTTTGGGATTCCTGTTCTGCTCTTTCATCGCCACTCAACAACAAATTACCTTGTAAATCCCACCAACGCAGCCAGGGTAATTCTACATTCTGATAAACTCCCTGCCATAAACCTAATTCAACACCCAAAGCAACTATAGGATAATGTCCTCGTTCATTTGCTGGTAATATCTGATACCGGCCTTCAATTAGATGATAAACTTCTAGGCTGGCTTTACTCGCTTCATAAATGCCGTAGAAGGCAGGACGAATCACTTGCTCATAAATCCAAAATTTACCCTTCAAAGGAGTTTTATCCCGTTCTTCACTACCATCCCCAGAGACAAATTCTAAGACAATCAACGGGGCAATAAACTCTCGCCACAACACATAAGAACGTCGCGTTTGCCCATTGAGCAAAAATGGTACATTCGGTACATAAAACCAATCTGGTGCTTCTGCGCCTTTTTCAAGGGGATCGGTTAAGCGCCAGTAAATGCCTAAGTCCTGCCCTATACAGTATTCACCTTCAGGATTTAATTGCTTGAGGATGGGTGTAATAGAGTCAGTTAGTAGGATGCTTTGAGGATGCTCTTGCCAATTTTTCACGAACGTACCATCGGACTCAGGAAGTTGAGTATGATCGGGGAAAGGGAAAGGAGTAAGGGCATTTGGTGGATTGGTTACAGAGGTCATAACGCTACCTTTGCACTCTTCGTAAAGGTTATTTTTAGTTTAGCTTGCGTAGGCGTAGCCCGTCGTAGACATCGCTTTCTCAATATTCTCCACTCAGATTCTAAATTGCACGCCAATTACTTCCAGTCGCCTGAGAAAGATTTTCAGCTTGACAGACCACTAGTTTTATTAGATACCTAAACTAAAATCGGATTTTGAGGGTGGCAGAATGTAAAATATTAACTTATTCTTTACCTGTCTTTGAAAAAATCAGGGTGTGTAGTGCCAGAAGAATTCAGTTGCCAAATTTCACCACCATTTTTGTCTGAGGGAAGCGATCGCGATCTTGATTTAGATTCAACGCTCCAAGAACTACCAATGTATAATTTCTCGGTGGAAATCAGCCACACCGGTATGGAAGTGGCTAGTTTTTTGGACAAATACCCTTTGCTACCAGGAGTAATTTTGGTAGAACAGGGACATTTCATTGGGATGATTTCGCGGCGGCGACTACTAGAATTTTTGATTCGTCCATTCGGACAAGAGTTATTTGTTCAGCAATCATTAGCTGTTCTCTACAGCTATGTGCGGACACCGATGTTGCTTGTTACTGATACAACATCGATTTTAACAACAATGCAACTTAGCCTAAAGCGATCGCCAGAATTATTAGCAGAACCAATTGTAGTACAAACGCAATCTGGTGCTTATAGATTGTTAGATGTCCAAGAATTGAATATTATTTCTTGGCAAATTCGAGGAATCGACAATCTGATCCGCTATGAACGCAGTCAAGCTCAAATGATTCAAAATGATAAAATGGCAAACTTGGGGCGTTTGGTAGACGGCGTAGCCCACGAAGTTTTAGACCCAGTGGGTTTTATTTGGGGTAACATAATTTATGTTTCAAACTACAGTCAAGATTTACTCAAACTCATCGCAGCTTACGATCGAGAGTTGCCATCAGTTTCTCAGGCAATTAATGAGCTTAAAGAAGAGATTGAATTTGATTTTTTAGAGCAAGATTTGTCGCGATCGCTTGCTAGTATTCGCACCGGAGCGGAAAGATTAAAAAAACTTGTTACTAGCTTGCAAAACTTCTGTCATATTGATGAAATTTTTCCCAAGCCAGTAGATTTACACGCCTGTATAGATAGCATTATTTTATTAATTAATAGCCGTCTTCAAGGAGAAATCGAAATCGTCAAATACTACGGTCAATTACCCCCAGTATATTGCTTTATGGGGCAATTAAACCAGGTTTTGATGAATATCTTAAGTGAAGTTGTGGATACTTTACTCAATGAAGCAGTGAGACAGCAGTTACATTTAGAAGAGACAAAGACTGTTCAAAAACCGCGAATTGAGATTACCACAGAAGTTATATCACAAGAAGCAAGTAATCCAGATGCACCAGATTCTCGCTGGGTTTTAATTCGCATTGCTGACAATGGCTCTGGAATGTCTGAAGAATTAAAACAGCAAATTACAGAGTCTTTTTCTCTTGAAACAAAGAATGGTAAAAATACTAGTTTAGCAGTAAGTTACCGAATTATCACTGTGAGACATGGCGGTAAATTGAATTTTCATTCACAGATTGATATAGGTACAAAATTTGAAATTTTATTGCCTTTAGTTTGATTGATTCTAAATTACTAATTACGTTGGCGTGGCGTAGCCCATTATGAATTATGAATTACGAATTACGAATTACGAATTACGAATTAAAGTTGTGTTAGATTACTGGGCAACCTTCCTGCTGGATAGGAATTTGAATCACAAACTCCGTTCCTTTTTCAGGTGTCGAAAAAAATTCTAACTTACCGCGATGTTTTTCGGTGATGATTTGATAGCTGATAGCCATGCCCATTCCTGTGCCCTTTCCAACAGGTTTGGTTGTGAAAAAGGGGTTGAAAATCTGTTTTTGAATCGATTCAGGAATCCCAGAGCCATTGTCTGCGATCGCAATTTTCACCCATTGCAAATCAACGACAGAGGTACGAATCGCGATCAAACTGGGATTATCCCGGATTTCCTGATAAGTTCGTTGGGTATTGAATTCTTCGAGGGCATCGAGCGCATTTACTAGAATATTCATAAACACTTGGTTTAGCTGTCCAGCGTAGCACTCTACATGAGATAAATTGCCGTATTCTCTGATAATTTTAACCCCTGGGCTTTTATCAGTGGCTTTCAGGCGGTGCTGCAAAATCATCAAAGTATTGTCGATGCCTTCATGAATATCTACGGCTTTGAACTCACTTTCATCCAGGCGCGAGAAGTTACGCAGTGACAGCACAATCTCTCGAATCCGCTCCGTCCCAATATTCATTGAGTGCAATACCATAATTGCGTCTTTTTCTAAAAACTCTAAATCGATAGTTTTGCGTTCGGTTTGAATTTCAGCAGGTGGGTTGGGGACGTAACGGTGATAAAGCTGGACAAGTCGCAATAAGTCATGGGTATATTGGCTGATATACCTGAGATTTCCATAAATAAAGCTAACTGGATTGTTGATTTCATGAGCAATCCCAGCCACCATTTGACCAAGGGCAGACATCTTTTCGCTTTGAATTATTTGAGCCTGCATTTTATGCAAACTATCTAAGGTATTTTCTAACTCTTGGCCTCTTTGCTGCAAGTTTGTTTGAGAGTCTTCTAACTCACAAATGACTTTCTTAAGTAAAAACTCTTTTGTTGCAATGTCAGTTTCTAACTGGTAGCGTTCATTTTGACAGCGTTCCAGCTTTTTTCGCAAGATGCGGTTTGTCTTTTCCAACTCTTGGATCTGTATGGAATTGTCTTGGTTATCCATACACTACTCATTTTGTCCCTACTAACAGTGTTACAAACGTTTTATTATGAATTTGGGTTTGACCTCTACCCACTAAAGGAGCAATTTCACCATAAGCATAGAAACCACAACAAGGTAATGCCTTTGGTAAATGAGTTTTGACAAGCTGATATTCAAGTCTTGTCATAGTTCCCAGAATTCGCCGACGGGCTGCACAGGAAATAAGTAATGCTGCTGTTGGCTCCACACCGGGATAATCGGCAAGAGCATTCTTCAAGGATGTCTCAGAAGCGGACAGAATATTGTCACGAGTTGTATCGGTGATTTGCACAACTGCCTGTTCAGGAATATCTAAGAAGAACTTCACGCTACCAGACTGTTGATCGTAGCCATTGGGTGCGCGTAAATAGAAATGATCTCGATCCTCAAAAACTGCCAGAGCATAGATGGCATAGTTGGATGCAAATCTTTCTTCACCGAGATAATGCCGATAGAAATCTAAGGCACGCTGTCCATCAATTTCATAGACGACGTTGCCATCCACTTTCGTTACACGGCTACGTTGACTAATGGGAGTCCAACCACAGGCAACTCCGTGAGAAAATAGTAGTTTTCCAGAGAATAGCAGCACTGGAACTGAATCACTCAGTACTTCACCTTGGAAGAATTGGTAGGTTTTGTCAAAGGTATAGTCATCGGCAGTCATTCCCCCAATGATGGGAATATCCTCTCCCAGGCTTTGTTTTAAAGCTTCTAAAATTAAAACCCCATTGCTGGTTAGACTATCGGGGAAGGTAAGGCACAATTGTGGTACAGATGCACTCTTTGCCTTAGCTTGGGCGATCGCTTCTTGGGCTGCAAGGGCTGGATTTTTAGATGCTCCTCGGCCAATACCTGAGTGAATTTCCACTTCATCGCTAGCAAACAGCATTAAGGTGAGAGAATCTTGCTGAAACTCCAGAATTGAAGAGATTTCTCCATTTGTAGTTCCACCAATCAACTCAATTCCGGGGAAAGCGTCTTGGATGCGTTGCAAAATTAACACATGGTCAAAATCTATAGCAGTGAATAAAATTCCAGCCTGAGGAAGGAAGTCGGCAAGAGAACGGCTACATTCTTGAAGAACTTCAGCGATCGCATTTTGAGAATCAGGATCGTCGCTATGGCCAACAACAACTCGAAACACAACTACCTCATTGTAAGTTTTAATCCCAGGTAGCTCATCCAATTCGGATCTCAGCACCCATGAACCTACAATTAGATTTCCCACTTACTTGAACGAAATCTCAATTCACCTGACTTTTTATCGAAACAGAATTCAGATTCACCAAGAGGCGGTAGCCCCAACGACGGGCATTCCCAGTCGGAGACTGGTAACGAGATAAAATCAGCATGAAATCGTGTTGAAGTTATTCTTTTATAAGTTTAAGATACTTAGATAGTATTTAAGTTTTCCCACTCATCTAAAGAAACGTCAAACTCTCTCTTAACTTCTTCCATCACTAACTCTTCTGTCTCAAAATAGCCAATTTCTGTAATTTCTCCGGCTTGGGATACATCGAAACGGTAAAAGCCAGAATCTGTTGTATATTGCACAATTCTAATTTCTTTAGGTGGATCTAAGTCTTTGTATATCCCATCTATACATATACGTCGATATATAGCTCCAGTAGATTTATGGTTTGGATTTAAGAAAACACGATACTTGAGTACAGGAAACCTTTGCTTAAATAATTCAAGGAGTTCAAAGAATACATCACATGCTTTTGCTTCGTCTCCAACTTCTCGGAGAATAATATTTTTCCATCCTGCTGTTGATCCGTACCGTTTATAATATCGAGCTACCCAGTTGTTCAACTGACTAAAGGGAGGGTTCTCTTCTTCAATTAAGATCCCATTTTCCCCTATAGCAAAAAAATAGCCATCAATAAAGCTACTTAATGCAGTTAAGGAACGCTCTCCTAAATACATTCCTGGTCTTGTTCTAATCATTGCTAAAATGTCATAAATATTTTTCATTGATATTGCCTATTTATAAACTACAGCAGATTACGATTTGGTGAGGTACAAAAATACCCCACCCTAACCCCCCCCTTAGAAAGGGGAGGGAATTAGATTTGCTATTTCCCCCCTTTACAAGGGGGGATTAAGGGGGGTAATTCACCGTAGCCCCTTAACAGGGGAAGGGTGTACTTAATTTACTGTAATATGCAATGTATTAATGACACAACCCCCTTAAAAAAGGGGGTTTAATTCTCTAATTTTTAAGTAGAACTAAGTCTTAAGAATCGATATGCGTTCCAGCCTCCAATTCAATTCATCTGCAATAAATTTTCACCACGTTGGTAAATTTCCCGTGCGTGATCAGTCCAAGCACCTTGTCCCCAATAACGAAAACAACTGGTTTGCAGCAAAAGGTTATGTAGAAGAACGTTACGGTATTGAGACTGTTTCGTGATAGCTTCTGCTGAGTCAGTTTGCAGCAATGGATCAAACTTCTGATGGAATAAACTACTTAATTGATACATGGGAGATAACACATTTTCATATCCTTTTACCCAACTTATATGATTTGTCCACGAGGCTCCATCCAGATGAAAATTAGAGTTTGTTTGCTTTAATTCTTGAATGGCATTCTCTACAGCTTCCGGTTGATTATTTTCTGGTGAAACTCGCTCCCAAATTTGATATTGTCCGACTGGCTGACAAGTTGGATAGTCTTCAGGTTTGCATCCAGCAGCTTCGATTAATTCTAAATATTCTGTACCACACACTCCAACAACACCAGATTTTCCTCCGCCATTATTTACCATATCCCCCCAAGCTTGTTTAAAAGCGCTAGGAAATTCATTCATCATCACACCGCCATTTTCACCATCACCAATTTGGCTAACTATTGGTGGTATAAATACACTGCCAATTTGTTGTCTCGATAATGTTTTGGCTTCATAATAAGGCTGCATTTGTGCAACTAATTTAGTATCAGAGCCTTGGGTTTTAATTAAGGCTGTGATGCTAATTGTTTCACCTTGAGAATTACGGGCAATCAGACGATGTGGTAAATGTTTATGAGTGAGAGATTGACCCGTAAGAGTTTCTACAGAATGTTCTTGAACAAGTAGCCAGCGATATCCACATTCTTTCAGCGCTTTCACAAATTCAAAGAGAGCATCAGGGTGATTTGGTAGGTGCATTTCTGGCGGCGAAAATCCTTTGACTCGCGCTAGTGCTTCCCAGCCAAAAATTGCTGCAAAGTGATGTTGCCATGCAACGATATGTAATTTAATATCTGCTATGGGTGTGGAAGGAATAACTGCATGACCCCACATTGTACCCAGCCATTCTACATAAGGTTGATAGGTGCGATCGCAAGTAATCCGTTTAAGATTATCGAGAACATCACCGCGTCCCATTTGCCGCAGTCCCCACAGCAGATTACCTGAGTAATCCAACATCACACGCGGATTGCAACCTTGACTTACCAGTTCGGGGATCAAGTCACCCATGCGGCTGTAACAATAGGCAAAGGGATCTGCATTGTGGTTATCCCCTTCATGGGGATGTTCAAACATATATTGCAGATTGCTGATCAGTGTACCGTCATTTCCAGCAGGTATAGTTGGCTGGTGCATGTGCAAAGCGATCGCAAACACAGCATTTACGTCTTCTAAGCGTATATTCGTTGTTGGTAAAAATACTGGTTGATCTTGGTTAACCACAGAGAGAACCTCTGTTTCCCAACCAGAAATATTCGGTAAGCCATCAATGATTTCGGGCAAAGGAGTCAGAGTTGTGGGGAAGGAAAGCATTTCTGGTTGCTCCGAAACAAGGTATGTCTAATTATGCGATCGCACAGCAATTTCTGCTCTGCAACTTTATGTATTGATGCAAACTGCGATCGTCTTGTAGTCCCGCAATATCTGTGTAGTTAAACAGTTTGGATGTCACACTTATATAAAAAGTGTTGGAAAATATACAGCAATCCTATTTAATTTTTGTTGCTAGAGACGTGCAGATGTAGGCCCCTACAGCCATTCATTATGTTGCAAAGATTTTTGGAAATGGTATGATACAACTCGAAATTCAAAAATTCAGATTTCATCTGGGTTTCTGGGTTTGAATCTGTTTCCCTCTTTTAAATAAGCTGTAAAATCCACAGAAACTATACACATTAAATATTATTACTTATCAAGATACATTTTTCTATTCTATGCTTTACGCAAATTTAATTTTAGGACAGGTCTAATGAAACTAAAACAATTTGGAATTACATTTTTGAGTGTTTGTATTGCTGCTTTTTCAGGAATGAAAGCAGCAGAGGCGGCATCATTTTCGGTAATTGCTGATGGTCTTAATAATCCACGGGGTCTAACTTTTGGTAATGACGGGAGTCTCTACGTCACCGAAGCAGGAACAGGCGGCAGTGGAGCTTGTGTTCCTTCACCGAGCGTTGCAAACCAATCTTTATGTTATGGCACAACTGGTGCAGTCACCAAAATTAGAAATGGTAAGCAAGAACGTATACTTACAGGACTTCCTTCTTTAGCATTACCAGATGGTACTGATACTTCTGGGGCTCAAGATATCAAATTTGATGCTACTGGCAAGCCTTATATTGCAATTGGGTATGGTTCAAATCCGACATTTCGGGCGGCATTAGGTAACACTGACTTAGGAAAAATCATCACTGCTAATTTCAATACAAATTCGTGGACTAGTGTTGCGGATTTAGCTAATTATGAACTTGCAAATAATCCCGATGGAGGCGATCTAATTAGCAATCCCTTCTCTCTTCTTTTAGATGGAAATAATATTGTTGCGGTTGATACTGGTGCTAATGAATTACTCAGTGTAGGTACTGATGGCAGTAATTTAAAGGCGATCGCCACAATTCCCCGACAGACATTAACTAATCCAATTTTTCCCTCTGGCGCATCGTCATCGCCATTTGAAATCCAAGCAGTACCTACAAATATCGCCAAAGGCCCAGATGGCGCTTATTATATTAGCCAATTAACTGGTTTTCCTTTTCCAGAAGGTGAAGCAAAAATCTATCGAGTTGGTGCTGATGGTCAACCAACAATTTATACCGATGGATTCACGCAACTTACTGACTTAGATTTTGATGCCCAGGGTAATTTATATGCTTTGCAGTACGCTAATCAGTCACTCTGGAAAGGTAATCTAGATGGTTCTGTAATAAAAATAGCCAGCGATGGGACTCGCACAACTATTCTTAGTGGCAATGGATTAGAGTCTCCTACTGCTTTGACTATTGGTGCTGATGGTGCTATCTATGTGACAAACCGAGGCGATCGCCCTGGACTTGGACAAGTTATCAAAATTGAGAATTCCAAGTCTGTTCCTGAATCTACTTCTACTTTCAGCTTATTAGCATTTCTTGGCACTGTGAGCCTTAGTTTGTTGCACAAGGGTAAAGCCAAGGGACTGAAGATTTTGAACTTTTAACTATGGGGTACTACTGGGCACTCAGCACTCAGCACTCAGCACTCAATACTCAGCACTACTGAAGCGATCGCCCTCGGCTTCTCTACGAGACGCTACGCGAAGGGATAAGTTTTTCAATCAGCCGTTGTCTGCTTGGTGCTGGCGGTGTTGCTATTCGTAAAATTAGCTCTAACAACCAAGGGGCGAGGCGTTGACACAACACGGCTAAATGACTTTGCCATCCAACTAAAATTTCTGATGAATCATTTTGCATTCCGGTGACGAGTGCTTTAGCCACTTGCTGGGGAGTCATGGGGATCACCCAGCGAAATAATTTTAAGTCACGCACCATGTCTGTGTCTGTCAGGGAAGGCAGTAATGCAATGACGCGGATATTGTGTTCAGCTAATTCTTGGCGCAAGGCTTGGGTAAATCCTAAGATGGCAAACTTGGTTGCTGAGTATGTCGCCATCGTTGGTGCAGCCACTTTCCCCATCAGGCTCGATACATTGACAATTGTCCCTTGTCTTTGGCTAGCCATGCGTCGAGCAATCAAACTAGTAAGGTTGTACATTCCTAACAAGTTCACTGAGAGTTCTTCTTGAACTTGGGGCATTTTAGATTGCAAAAATGAGCTTTGGTATGCAACTCCCGCACAATTAACCAGCAGGTGAATCTGTCCGTAATTGCGCCAGAGTTGAGCGACAGCGATATTTACTTCTATTGTCTGCGTCAAATCTAAGGCGACGATCGCAGCTTCTGTACCCATAGCCTCGATTTCCTTGGCTACCTCCAATAACTTGCGGCGATCGCGTGCTACCAATATCATCCGCTTGATGCCTTGTTGCGCTAATTCGATGGCGATCGCTCGTCCAATTCCACGCGAAGCCCCTGTAATTAGGGCAACTTTACCTTGAATCTCCATTAGTTTTATTCTCCAAAATTTAAGTCTTACCAAACTCCTCGTCATTGCCGATACACACAAGCAAGAGCTACTCACTTGTAGGCACAAAGTAAGACAAATAATCAATCGCAATTCAAATCAAACTGAAACTAAGCCTTTAGCAATGAGACATTTCTTGGTTAATCTGCAATCCCTCATAGTTGTCTATATGAGGCAGAAATTTCTCGTTTTGAACCCGTCAAAGCCTAACACACTTGGCTGAATAGGTATAGCTCATAGATTTTATTTCTCCTAGATCCGAGCGTTCATCAGCATCCTTGTCATACACACGTTAGCAATTAAATCAAGGTATTGCAATATTTTTTAATAAGAATTTCTTAATAGTTCTTAACGACAAGTATATATATACAAAAGATTTTATTAAATAAGTTTTTATGAATCCCTCAGTACAAATATCTCACTTTCCTGACAAATAGCCCTGTTTTAGGAAATTGTGATATCTAATTCATGGTTTAGAAACAAAAAAGACATATAGCTTTTGGCTGATGGTTGCAATAGTTAGAAGTCTCAACTAACTTATATAATTGCAACAGTATATTTACTGTTTTCTTGAAAAGTAAGGTTGATGGCTTTGATTGATGGAAAATAATCAAATAAGGCTAGATAGTTGTCTGAAATTATCTGCTAAAACTTTCGGATAAATAGTAGTTTGTTTAGGTTTATCTTTGAGTTCATCAAAGTAATGCTTGAGACTTGCCTCGTCGATAGAAAACTTCAATCATTCGCGAACACTAAGATCCCCGATTTATTAAAGAAGTCGGGCATCTAACTGTAAGTCAACATGATTTTTAATTGATGATTCTGCCTAAAACCGTACCCCGTAAATTTACGTAATTAGTAATTATTACCCCACGCTTAAATCGACTTGCTCGCAGCAAGGATGGATATCAATACATACTGCTCGGTTAAAAATATTTGTAAGGTTGAGCGTAAGCGTTACCCAAGAAACCAAGCAAAATGTTGGGTTTCGTTCCTTAGCCCAGAGCAGGAATCGCACTTTTGATCTCAATGTGTGAGCCGTCCCCCCCAAGCTACGGTGTATACACAAGTCTGAAATAGTTTACTCACCTGCTTTTTCGCGTCAGTTTTACCCCACCCTAACCCTCCCCTTATAAAGGGGAGGGAACTGGATTTCTTGTTTCCCCCCAATACATCGGGGGGATTAAGGGGGGTAATTGGACTACAGGGGGGTTAAAACAATCTCAAATTCTCACGAATGATTTAGGAATGCTATATAAGCAACAGGGCTGTTTCATTACCTCAAAGGTTGATAAGGGGTAGAAGTAGGTTGAGGATTTGATGGTTTGCTAGACTGGGGAGTTGATTCACTCCAAACTTGATTGAACTGAGCTACTGACAACGACTGTAAAATACTGAGATTAAGTGGCTCTTTGCTGATAAATGTGGCGTAGGAAGGCTGCAAATAAGAACGGTATTCAGGGCGGTTGAGGAGATGGGTTTCTAAAAAAGCGACGCTGAGGGCGTTGAGATAGGAATAAACAGCAGCACGATCGGGGCCTAGCAAGGCGGGTGGCACAGGTAAGACATCGTTTTCAGGAGTAGGTTCGGCGATCGCTGAAAAGTGGGTGGCATTTTCGATCAAAGCCAGATACTTATTGGAGTCAGAAAGCCAGGTGAAGGGGCGAATTTGCTCAAATACGGGTGGTGCAAAAACATCTTGACTACCTGCTACCAGCATGATGGGAATTTTAATTTGACTGATTCCCCCCTGACCCAAAACTGAACTGTCAATGGGATTAATCGCAATGACGGCTTTGATGCGATCGTCTTTCAGTTCGTAATTCTTTGGAGGTAACTCGTTTGCTTGACACTGCAAAAACAGCGACAAATTAAAGGATGAATTATCGGGCTTACAATCTTGGCTCAGTTGCTCAAAGTTAATATTGGCTCCTGCTAAAGTCAAAACAGTATAACCACCAAAAGACTGACCGATCGCCCCAACTTGCTGAAAATTGAATTTTCCTTGGAGAGTGGGATCGGATTTATCTAGACGCTGGAGTTCATTGAGTAGATATTTGATATCCAAAGGTCGGTTAATAAATTCTGTTGCATCAGGCGGCCCTGCCAAACCCGCAAAATATTGTTGAAAACGTTCGGCATTACTACCAGGGTGTTCCAGTACAGCAACGGCAAAACCGTATGATGCTAGATGTTCAGCCAGGTAGACAAAGGTAGAGCGATCTGAGGCCAGTCCGTGAGAAATTACAATCAGGGGAAAGGGAGGCGAGAATAATTCTCCAGTGTTTTGTGAACCTGCTGAAGGGAGATAGATATCTACAGGTAGACGGCGTGAGCGAGAAATGTCATTTAACTCCAGGCTTTTTTTCTGCCAGGTAAATTTTCCTGGCGATCGCAAATCTGGTTTTTGGGAGAAATCAATATTGGAAGTGGCTGCTTGAGCGATCGCTTCTTTTTGCAGAGAGGCAAAAACTTCATCCTTTTTTTTAATCAATTGCGACAAGTCATCGACTATCCTTAACCCCTCTGTGAAATTCACTCGTATAGTATCGCTAGGAAATTTCCGTAGTAAATTCACAACCGTTAACCCCTCTTTTTGATCGGCAGCAGACAAAATTAAAGAGGCGCGTATGGCATAAAAGCCATTCTTTCGAGACTCAGTGAGGAGTAATTTGCCCAGTTGTTGCACTAACTGCTCGCCTATCGGTGAGTAGGTAACTTGAGATACTAGTGTAGGAGTGAGATTAAAGCGCTGCTGGAGTAAATCCCGCAGTTGAGCGAGTTGTTCAGGAGTAGCACGACTAGCATAAAATGAAAAATCTTGATCGATTTTGCCAACTTTCGCAAAGGTTTCCAGCGAGTCCACCGATAAGGAAAATTCGCCAAAGGGAGGATAATAAAAGCTAATGCGTTCAGCCCCCAATCCGGGAGTAGCAGTTAAGAACGTAGATAGCAAACCTAAACCCAGATATCTCAAAAATTTTTTCATTAGAAAAACCCACTATCTAACCCTGCCAAACAACTTTGGGCAGGTAGGAAAGCGGGGCGGGATCTATAACCGCTTTCCTGTTGAATTGGTTTAGATATATCAAACAGGCTACAAGCACAATAAAGCAAGTACTTACCATAAATTTGACCGGAGCTTTGAACGATCAAAATACATGAGTAGCAAATTTTTCAGTCAAATAGCATCGGTAGCGCGATAATAGATATAGAGATCAAAATTAAGTTATATGTCCTTTGCTTCCTGCGCCTGTTGTGTTGTCGTCCTCAACCAACAACAAGAGCAAAATATCTCCCACCAAAACCAGTGCCAGGATGTGCCAGTTAACCACAGTAAGAGCACGGTTAAAAATTGCACTGTAATTGAAAATGGCCGGGTGGTCGTTAAACCCTTACAACCACCACTCAATCAGACTTCCGAGTAACTTTCAGAAATTTAATCCCTTTACTCTAAAGGTAAAACATCGTGGAAGCGGTTGTAATCAATGTAGCGATGTCCATCGGGTGTGTGGTAAAAGATATCGACAAATTGATTGTTCCACAAAATCTCATTCGCACCATAGCTATGACGGGCATGGACAACCTGGGCAACCGTTTCATCAATGCCACTCAAAGAGACAATCAGCATAGTATTTGTCTGGGTTAACGATTCTGGTGTCATCCCATATAGAGGACTAAACTCATCAATGACATGCATCACTGACCAGCTTAACGTGAAGCTAGGTGTTTGGTTCGTCAGTAGTTTGAGATCGTGGAACCGACGCATGAACTGCCCTTCTAGGGTTACTTCGTCGCGCATTAAGTAGACTCGCATCTGCGCCTCCAGAATTATATTGCGACGCTTATTAGCGCTGCGAAATATGAGAGTCGGCATCGCATTATGAGGTGTTATTACAGCAACACGGCTAAAGACCACACGGGCTGTAGGTCGGGAGAATCGAGCAAACGCTAGTCCTGTCATCACAGCAATTCCCACCAAACCGATCATCGCTTCAATAGTGACAATAATGTTGGCGTAAGTTGTTTTTGGATACATTGCCCCATAGCCAATAGAAGCTAGGGTTTGGACGCTAAAGAAAAAGACATCTAAAAAAGACCCAGGTTGGGCGTTGGCAATACAATCTCCTCCTATCAAGTAAGCTAGGGCAAATAGAGCATTAATAGTTATATAGAAAGTACAAATCAGCAGCAGAAAGCCAGTCCAAGGAATTGTTAGCAGCAGATGATAAGGATCGCGCCAGTAGGAATGCCATGCACCCATACCTATAATCTCAAATTTTCCATTTTGAACTTGAATCTTAATCGGTGAGATCAAATGCTGTCTTTTCTTGAGTGAAAGTCTCTTCAGTCGAAATTTCATTGCAAGCAGCCAAAAGAACGGCAACTGCTTAGTATTGTAAATTAAGTTGCATTAGAGACATTCACTCTAGACAGAATGGCACTAAGACAAGCCCAAAGGCTTGTGTCGCCTTGTTCCCAGCCTGGAGGCTGGGAATGTATTTAAAAGAGGCTCTGCCTCTTGTCAAGAAGATCGGAGGCGGAGCCTCCCAGAATGGGTTCCCTGCCTAGAGGCTGGGAACCAGTCAACAAGAGTGAATTTTTTAGCTTAAATAAGTATTTTTACTAGCATTATTGGTATCTAAAATGTAATAAAATCAACACGGCAAACACAAAAATAAAATATGTCAAGTAAAGAATCGAGAGAATGGCATTTAACCCCCAATGGATGGGTTGCTGGAACATTGCAACACGATAGTGGACGTAATACCATTTCGCCACCTGACAATAAAGTTCTAACTTGTATCTATAAAGAGACTATAGTTCCTGATGCTATGGCATTATCAGGTTATGGTGAGCCAGGCTTTAATCTATCTAGTAATGTTAGCGTCATTTGGCGTTGTTCAAATCATCAGCTTATATCTGAGCTTTTAGATAAATTTGGTTCATGTCCTGAGAGTATATAGATTGTCAAGTATTTATTTTTTTATAAACATATATGGGTCAATTTATTACTGAAACCCTTATTTTTGGTGTTGTTTTAATTCCACTAGCTTTAGGTTTAGGTCATTTTTTAGATTTTGACAAAGTTCAAGGTATGAGCCAGAAAGAATATAATTCTTATATGAAAATTATAATTTTTAAATGTTGGATAATTTTATTCTTACCTCTCAGTCTGTGGCTACGATTCCAAGCAACTCATGAATGTACTAAAAATTTATTTTAAAGAATCACGGACAAATGGGGTATCAAATAAATGAAACCTGCTGTAAATCAGCAAAAAAATAGGGTGTGCAATGCCCACCCTACTAATTTATCTGCTAGAAACTTATGAGAAACTTGTTGTTATGGCTTTAGTGATTGACCTTTAGAACAGCGGTCAAACCACTCTTGGTATTTTTTTTGGTGTGACTCATCTTCAACAGCAATGGTAACACGCACCTGCTTGCAGCCGTTATTTCGCTCTAGTGCGATCGCATTCAATAATAAATTAGCAATTTTAGGTGAGCTAAATTCGCCGCTTACCGTCAAACCGTTGTTATGTGTAGCTTCAAGTTTTTCGACTTCGGTCAAATCAAGCCCAGGAATTTCTCCTTGTCCTAAATCAATTTCTGCGAGTTGTTTGTGTTCTGGGCTAATTTGTTCCACAATCAGCTTTTCGCGCCGGACAGGAACTTGTACCATCCGGGTTTCGATGACTTTGCGAACAATTACCTCACCAACTTTACGCTTACTGCTTTCAACAAATAGTCGTTCTTCTAGTAGACGAATAATCTGTTCTTCAGGAACCTGTTCTAAATTATTTAATGGCTCAACTGGGCTATTTGTAATTTGATTGTTAGCTAGTTGCTCAGTTGAGTCAAAATCGCCTGGTGTTTCTGATTCTAAATATTCAGGCATATATTCAATTTCTGATTTGTTTAAGTCTATGAAAACAGATTTAGTCGGCTTGTCTATCTGTTTTATTCTCTGGCTCTGCAACCGAAATAAAGAAGGATGTTTATCAGCTAACTGCTGGCTATATTCAGCAGTTTGTTGATTAGCCTGGTTAGAGACAACGAGGTTTAGCCGACGATTACCATCCACAATTAAATCACGAACTACTCCTACTAGCTGACCTTGCTTATCAAACACAGCAAAATTGTTCACCTTCTTTCTTAAATCTGCCAGCGAGGAGATAGTGCGAGAATTACTCTTTGCCTGTAAAGTGTTTTTTGCCATAGTTTGGCTATTCATCTGGAAAATTTACTAACTGCTTTCTACTTAGCTAAATTAAATGTATTAATCATCTGGATACCATTTAGAAAGTATTTGCGATCGCTGCATTTATCCAACTCATATCCAGAATAATATTTGCAATCCAAAAATTATAAGTGATATCAATGCTTTTCGGTTAAGGGAGAACCTGGATTTCTCACAAGTGAGAAATCCAAGGGGTGTGGGAGGTGTGGGAGGATGGGGAAGAAGTCTTACCCCCCACACTCCCCTTCCCCTGAAGCCTACACTATGCGTGAGAAATCCGGGGGAAAGGGTAAGGGTTTGAATTTCCCTTTATTTGTTATCCCTTTGCCCTTAACCTTTTCCCAGATCAAAAGAGATTGTTGGGTTTATCCGAAAAGTATTGTAAGTGGTATCAGCTATTGTGAGCAAAGGTCAAGAGAATTCAATTGCTTCACCTATACTTTGTAGAATTAATTATTAGTCATTAGCGATTAACTAATGACTATTTTTAGTTAGCGTTCTTCAATCGGAAGATTACCAGAATTCACATCTAACTCTTCACGACGCACGGTTTCTTGAGTTTCAACTGTGTCTTGATCGACCACTTTTCTAACTCTCACTTCTTCACGCAAAAATGCTTCTTTGCGAATTTCAGGAGTTTCTTCGTGGATTTCTATGCGAGCAACTTCGCCTTCACGGAAGTCTGCTTCGCGCCCAGAAACAGCCGTACCCGCATCTGCTGGAGTTACACGTTCAATCACAACTCGTTCTCTTTCTACTGGCACTGCAATCCGTGCGGTATCAGTTTCAACACGCTTGCCAATCGTTACTTCTCCAGTTTTTTGGCGTCGTTTGCTGGCGATCACCCGTTCTTCATATAATTTCAGAGTTTGATGATCTTGCTCATTTAACCCGTATAAAGCAGGCTCATTATCGTAAGTGTAGCTATCACGAGCGTAAGTGGGAGTTGTATCTAATGCTGCTACAGGTGCTCCTAAAGGATCTAATCCTGCTAAAGGGTCTAATGGTGTTGCAGCTTCTACAGGAAGGTTGTAGTCTGTGGGTTGGCGATATACTCCACGCACCCGTTCTTCATAATCGTAATCAAGGGTTTGACGTTCATTGAACTCAGGCAAATCTTCAGCTTGCTCTCTAGTCAAACCAATTGTGTAAACGCGATCTACGTTATAGTCGATACGGGCGCGGCCAATTGGTAGTAATACTTTTTTACCAAAAATCCAGAAGCCTAAGTCAACAACTAGATAGCGAAAATGACCTTCTTCATCAACTAAAACATCGCTAACAGTACCAACTTTTTCATCACTTCCCTGTGTATATACGCCCAGCCCTTTAATGTCATGACCATCAAAACTCTCTTGATAGCTAGGCTCAAAATCTTCTAATTTGTAAAGAACCATTATGTTTTACCTCAAATATTTTTTTGTCATCTCTTAATATCTAAACTAGACATTTATTTATTTTTGTACATCCTTCTGTCGAATGAATTATTTCCAGGGTTAAATAATCGAAAGTTAGAGAGATTTTTGAGCGATATGGCTCACTAGAGACACGAAATGGGAGCATCTCACTTTCTTTTGTAAAATGTAAAAATATATTTAGCTTTGATCCACGGGATTATCCAGATATATTAAGATGATCGCCGCAAAATTTTGTATCTTTGCATCTCTACATAATTTATCTATCAAGATGCAATTTTTTTGACTGTTCAGACTTCCGACTTGTCTCATAAGTCGGAAGTCTTGTTGTTTAATAAAAAAACACAGGCAGAGATAAAATTAACTTTGCCTGTATGATTATTCAGATAAATCTATTAAACATATTTATGAACCAACTAATTAAATAGCTTCATGTGTGGCGATCGCATTTTATTGCACGTCTAAATTCCCCACAGTATCAACATCTAACTCTTCTCGACGAATGGTGTCTTGTGCTTCCACAGTGTCCTGTTCTACTACTTTTTTCACCCGGATTTCTTCACGCACAAATGCTTCTTTATGTATCTCAGGAGTTTCTTCGTACACTTCTATGCGTGCTACTTCCCCTTCTTGAAACTGAAGTTCATTGGGATTTATAGCCTTTCCTGCTTCTGTTGGTGTAACTCGCTCAATCAGAACTCGTTCTTTTTGAACGGGTACTGTAACGCTTACAGTTTCTGTTTCAATATGCTTACCAACCGTTACTTCTCCGGTTTTGATGCGTTGTTTGTTAGCAATTAATCGTTCTTCATAGAGTTTAAAAGTTTGATGAGATTGCTCATTCAATCCATATAAATCTGGATCTTTTTGGTAATTGTATGTATCGCGATCGGAAATCACGCCGCTAGTTGGAGAACGAAATACACTACGTACCTTTTCTTCATAATCATTGTTAATGATCGCATCTTCTGTATGATCGGGTAAACCTTCTATTTGCTGTCTGCTTAACCCGTCAACATAGACGCGTCTTTCTGGATAACTGATCCGGCAAAGACCAATTGGTAGTAAGATTTTCTTGCTAACAAAATCTAAGCTTATATCAATAATTAAATACCGGAAATGACCATCATCATCAACTAAAACGTCAGCAACTGAGCCAACTCTGTCTCCTCCGCCAGTATAGAGATCCAGCGCTTTGAGATCGTCTCCGCCAAAAGTGTCTCGATAATTTTGATCAAAATGTTCAAGTTTATGAAGAGGCATACGCTGTTCCTAAGTTGTTTATAAGGTTTATTTTCTAGTGTAAAAAATATTGCGCTAAGTATCCTCCTGCTGGCGACTGAGTTCAATGGAGATATTTGAGGATTTATATTATCAGAGGAACACTCAATGAAACAGCCCTGCGTTTTCACCCGGATTTCTCACGCATAGTGTAGGGAGAAGGGGAAGAGGAGTGTGGGGGGTGTGGGGATTGGGAAATCTCGTCTGCGTAAGTCCTAATTAAGAGCCAATACTGAAACAATGGGAGTAGACACTACAGAACCATGCAGATTATGAGTGAACTTCCAAATAGTCTTGAAGATGCGATCGCCCAATCTCGTGTAGCCGTTCAAGCTGCCCTTGCAGATGGCTGTACTCGCTTACAAGTTGAGTTTCTGTTCCCGGAACTGAAGTTTATGCCAGTGGCGGAACAATTTCTACCGGCGTTTACAGATTATGATTCCCGTTTGAAGATTTTCTTTGCTGACGCTGGCGCTGCTGCCCTAGCCCGTCGTGATTGGGCAGATGCACCATTTCAAATTTTGGATATTGGTACGGGTAGGGCTGCTTCATTGCAGACAAAAATTCAGCCAGAGGATGAAATTTTCTTATTCATCGCCCCCACATCCGTAGAAGTGCCGCAGTTGGAAAAGCTGTGTGAAGTAATAGGCGATCGCCCTTTAGTCTTGTTAAATCCTCGCTTAGAAGATTCTGGAACCGTGGGCATTGGTTATACAGCGAGAAAAATCCGCGATCGCTTTATCAGTACCATTGAATCTGCCTATTACGTGCGCCCCATAGACGATGAAAGTGCCCTATATCGCTGCTACCCAGGACAGTGGGAAGTTTGGCTGGAAGCCGGCGGCGAATATCAGAGAATTGCCGAATTACCCACAAAACCATCTGGTGATGATTTGGATCTCATTGTTTTAAAAGGACAACCACAAACAACAACAGACGCGACACCTGCGAGAAAGCCCAGTGTGTTTAAGAGTTTGCAACGGTTCTTAAAGGCATTGAGTAGTTAGGATAATGCAGAGGTAGCAGGAAAAAACTAACTTTCTCATCTGCTGCCTCATCTTGATTTTTCTATACATAAACTTGATACAGAAAACCCTGCATATTGTGCGACATTGCCAAGCCGTGGGACAAGAACCTAATGCGCCTCTTACATCAGAAGGTGATCTCCAAGCGATCGCTCTGACTGATTTGTTATTCGGTTTTGGGATCGAGCGGGTGATCTCCAGTCCATTTATGAGAGCATATCAGTCAATTGCTCCCCTCGCTGAACGTCTGAGTCTCTCAATTGATATTGATAACCGTCTTTCCGAGCGTGTGCTGTGTGCAACACCGCTTGCTGATTGGCGTGAGCGATTGGCTGAATCATTTACCAATCTTGATTTATATCTAGATGGTGGTGAGTCAAGTCGTGGTGCTATGGCGCGTGGTATCGCCGTAATTGATGAAGTATTACAACAAGAAACAAGCACAATTGCGATCGTCACGCATGGCAATTTAATGGCGTTGATCCTGAAGCATTTTGATGATCGCATTGGTTATGCGGAATGGGAAAAACTGAGTAATCCAGATGTTTACCGCATACAGTTTCTCAACGGTGAAACACACATAAAGCGAATGATCTGCGCTTAGGATACATACTGTCATGATTTGTGATTAACTCACAGCATAATCTGTATACTGCCGTATGTAAGGCGGGTGAAACCCAACGACAATATCGTGTTTTGGTACTCCCATCGCCGTAAGTTGCTCACCTACATCCTCTTCTGTACCATTCCACTGAATCCAAATTTTGCCGTTTTTGATATCAAAATGCATCACAGGGCCAAAAACCCTACGTCTATTTTGCCAACCAATATATATGAGTTGGTAATGGTCTTGTTCTACGTCAAAAATTGTTTGAGCTTCAATTTCATTATTAGAGGAGGCGCGTTGAGCATATTCTGTAAGTAATTGCCGAATACACTCTCGATATTTATCTAAATCTGCCATCGGATAATTTCCTCCGTTTCCACATCATAAACTATCAGATTGATTTGACTGCGCTGGATAATAGTTTTGATAAATGGTTTATTTAAAAAATCGTTATAAGTGTTTAAAGGCACTGCTAAATACAAAACTCGCTCGGAATCTATCTCTTCTAATGCGTATCGATAATTAATAAACTGTCCCACCGCAGTATGAAACTCAGAAATAGTTGAAGTGCCGATGAAACTTTTAACTTCAACCGCTATTATTTGTCCTTCTCTTTCTGCCGCAATAATTCTCTCTGCTCCCAAATCGATGTACATATCGGTAATATTTTCTATACGAATTAGCAAAGGGTCATGAGTAATTCGCCACCCGTCCTTTTGTAATGCCGATTTCACAACATTGTGAAATTTATCTCTAGCTGACATAAACTATTTTCTCAGCCTTTATGAGCATTCTAAATATATTTTTTGCCAAAGAGACGCGATTAATCGCGTCTCTACAACTTTTTTAATTCGTTTGCAACGGCGCATTCAATACTTTCTCGATGCGATCGCGTGTTTCCAGTAAGTGCGCTTTGGTATATTCATCCTCAGAATTAACCCCCTTAAGTTTTTCATCAAGCTGTTTGAGTTTATACCAAGCCAGAGTACGAGCATCTTCTGGAACATTTTCTTTTCGCAAGACCATACCAGTCAAAATGTCCAAATACTGACGCTGCAAGCCTCGTCGCAAACTGGTAATCTTCATTGGTTTAGCTTTTGGTTGGATAACTTCCGTCCAAATACCTGATTGTAAAGTGTCAAATAGTTCAGGAAGAGTCAGTGCTTTTCCTTCGGGAGTTTTGAGTTCAATATCCTTGAGACGAGAGAGGCGATCGCCTGAGAGTAAATCTCGCAACACAGAACCCTGCATTAGTAGCACCAAGTCATGAATGGGAAAATCCAAACGACCAACTAGTGGAGAACTACCCCAATGTCGCCAACGAGAAGGTGCTAATTTATTCAGTAATTCTGGTGAAAAACTGAGGGCATCTTCTGCAAATACATATTTTTGTAGCGTTTTTAAAGCTTGGCGTTGTTCTTCAACTGGTACTGGTTCAAATGGTAAACGGTGTTGGGGAACTCCAGAGACTTTCTCGGCAGGTAGCTCGCTGGGGTGAATGCGATAGAAAGATTGTCCTCCGATGTATTTTGTGGTGAAATATATTTGCTGGAAATAGTTACCCAATACTGTACTAAAACGTTCGCTCACATCGCTATAACTATCACCAGCAATTGGGAAACGTTTATCGAGACGTTCCCACATCACCCGCGAATTATTCAATTGCCACTGAGAATAAAGCAGCACATTACCGCTATTATCCCAAGCATTAGCGGTTGGGTCGAGGTCATATACATCTTCATCTGTGGAATAACTCAACTCTGGCTTGTAGGATTGTGCAGCAATTTCCTCCAAAATTGGCTTTTCTGCTAGAGGAGTTGATGTCTGAATTGTTGTGTAGCCGTACTTAATTGCCCAGTCATCATAAGGCCCCACCATACTCGGAAAATAATCTCCTTGTTTTGTACCTTGAGGGGCGATATTTGGGGGAATATAATCCATGACAGAAGTTGTCAGACCTTTATTTTTGGTAACTTCTGTATTATTCATCTCCTGTGGTGCTAGCAGTGTACTACCACGGAAGTTATGACGTAAACCAAGAGTATGTCCAACTTCGTGAGCGATGATTAAACGTAAATATTGATTAATATATTCTTTTACTTTGTCTGGAGTAGCCATAGTATCAGGCAGCAGTGACATCGCCAGCGAACCAAAGGCAAACTGGTTAGCAGCTTCCATGCCATAGCATAAATCGTACTCGCCTGCCATTTTCGATAAACGATTCAACAACCCCTCTTGTCCTTGCATCTTCTGGGGTACACCATTGTTTTTCCCATCTAAACCATTGGCGCAAAGTAGACGATTTTGCATTAAAGCTGATAAAGTCGTGCGATTTTCTGTTTGGCTGGGTTGGACGATTTTGCGATATTCACCCTTGAGTGCCCGGATAAAGCTAGCATCTACGAGAATATCTGCATCCAAAATTTCCCCTGTCAATGGGTTAACGCGAGATGGCCCCATTGCAAAGTAGCCATCGACTGTGTTAATCCAGCGAATTGTGTTGTAACGAATATCTGCCGGGTCCCAGGTAGCATCATCTGGCATTTGGCGGACTTCAATTGCATCCTTGAATCCGGCTTTAAGAAAGGCTTTGTTCCACATGAGAACGCCTTCTTTCATCGCATCGCGGTACTCTAAGGGCACAGCGTTATCAATCCAGAAGACAATTGGTTTTTTGGGGTGAGAAATGACTGCTTTCGGGTCTTGTTTTTCTAAATGCCAGCGATTTATGTAGCGGACAAAAGAATCGCCGCGATCGTCGTCTTTGGATAAATCTTGGTAGGCGGTGATGAAATAGCCAACGCGATCGTCAGCAAGGCGTGGTCGATAATCTCGATCGGGTAGTTGGGAGAAACTGTAGTGGACGCGCAAGGTAAAGCCACGGTTGTCAGCTAGCGACCCAAAGCCTGCAATTTCATTGTCGCCGTCAACGCTATTAGAGTAATTCAAAATTGACTCGACTTCTAAGTTTTGGGGAAAGGCTTTAGCAGTACCAAAATAGGACTGGCTTGTGGTTTTTGGAACTCCTAAACCTACAGACAATCCAGCTAAGTCTGTGAGTAACAAATCTTCCAAGTCAATGAGAATAGTTTTGCGTTCTGGATGAATGCTTTTAATGGGAATGGTGTAGAGAACAGAATCACTAAACGATCGCGTCAGCGATCGCACCTGGGGATCTCCCTCACGAGTGCGAAAATTGACATTGCGGATGACAAAGTGTAATTTATCATCCACCCGTTTGAAATAAAACAAAAAATCTTGCAGAGGCATACCACTGTAAATACCCCGTTCGCCAATACCCGATTCCAGGGTTGCCGTAGCTAGGTAATTTTTATTAAGTTGTTCTGGCTTAATTTCTAGATAAATCTTATTCTTTTCTTTATTCCGATAAAGGGTGAACAATCCCCCAGATTTTTGGGTATTTTTAATTACTTCGTTAAATGGCTCTAAATCATCCTTTGCTGCTGGTTTCGCGGTAGTACTGGGCTTTGCATTTGCTTTCTCTGAGGGTTTTGCAACTTGTAAAAATGGTTGCTGACCTGCTTGTTTCAGGTTTTTTACTATCCAAATAAACGGTTGAGGCTGTACGTGTTTATTTTGATTAACTACCCAAACGTGATTTGACGCTAGCCTCTGTTTCTGAGAAATATTAATATTATTTGATGATAAGGCTGAGATTTTCGCTGAAGAAGTTTCTGTCGATAACTGACTATTGGATTTCTCTCCACTTCTGACTGTAACCACATCTTCTCCAACAATATGCTTGGCTGTATCAACATTGTTAACAAACGGTGACTTAGCGCTAGCTGTCGCTATCCCTAAAAATAAACTATGTAACAAAATCATATAAAAGGTTAATCTGTTCATCGCATCCATTACCTGATAACTATCTCTCGTTAATGTTTAACTTTTGCAAAGCCATATAGCCTGCCCTCTGGCGATTCTCTTAGCTGCTTTATATTAGGCAAGAAACTTTCGACTTAAATTTTAGTTGCCATTTTTCAGCTTTGTTGTGCTGTTTTAGTGTAGGATTTTTCCTAACAATTGCATCTCCCACAAACAGTAAGTATGATTTTTCCATCAGACTAGGAAATTTCTTGGAAAAAAAGTATCACAAATTAGCTAAATCATAGAATTAGTTGATCTGGGAAATAATTTTGAAGTTAACACTTTATTTACATTATGAGAGGAAGCTTAAGGCTACTACAGGTGAGCGAGAAGCCGCCATCCAGAAACGCCGTTGGCAAATTCATCAGAAGTAGCCTGCCGTAAACATCGCCAACTCATGATTTTTTTACTATAGTATTTATTTATACTATTGATTGTTGGCAATGCAAAGCAAACTACCATAGAAAAGTTTTTAATTCAGGATTATCAAAAACAGTTATTTAAATGTAACAACGGAAACAAAAATGTCAACATATTTATCTCAAGTTTGGCAGCTGCTGAGAAATTATGTGAGGGGTACAAGGTTACAAGAGATGCCAAAGACCACATCGCTAGAAACTGAAGCAGTTTTACCTCTAGGAAAAAATATTAAAGAACCAGACAAAAGTGTTAGATTAGCTCAAGATAATTTACAGGAATATTTATACTCTCCAAGACTGCAAAAAAGCTTAGAAAAATGGACAGTAGCAAAGAACGGTTTGAGTTCTCAGATAGATGATCGCACATTGGGCAGTTTACCCACTGGGTTTTGTTTTAAAGTATGCGATCGCCAGATGCATGAAGAGATTTATGATTTATTGGGTAGTGGTTCCCTGAAACCTGAAATAGTCAACCAACTAATGGAATTGGTTGTGACTGGTCAAAAAATTCGCCCAGAATTGCTTTTTGGGCGGCTAGAAGATTTTTATCGTCGCTGGTGTCAAGGAGAATTTATCGATGGCACACCAGATGATAACCTGCCTCAGAAAACAAAGTTAAAGCTAGCGGCACAAAATATTGCGATCGGGTTGAGACAGATAGATATATATACAGGGCTGAACGTACTGATTTTATTACTAGAGTTACACCGTTACGCCCAAGGGCAAGATGAACTCAAACAAAAAATCACCTTCTACCCATCTGCCCAACCAGACACAGACAATTTTTTCACATCCCAACTGCTGCGGGTTATCAATTATAGCGATGCCCTGGAAATTGGCAACTTTAGCAGTATAGTCGGACAATTTCTCAAAGGCGGCAACTTTAAGGGTGCTTACCTCGGCGATGCCAACTTAACCGGGGCAGACTTTAGCGGTGCCGACCTCAGCCTTGCTTATCTCGGCGATGCCAACTTAACTGGCGTAAACTTCAGCGGTGCCAACCTTAGCGGTGCCAACCTCGGCGATGCCAACCTCAGCGGTGCCAACCTCAGCGGTGTTAACCTTAGCGGTGCCGACCTTAGTAGCACCAACCTCAGTGGTGCTAACCTTAGCTGTGCCAACCTTAGCCGCGCCGACCTCAATCGCGCCGACCTTAGCAATACCAACCTTAGCCGCGCCGACCTTAGCCGCGCCGACCTCAACCGCGCTGACCTTAGCAGCACTAACCTCAGCCATGCTGATCTAAGTAATGCCATCCTTTTCGGTGCAAATCTGAGTGAAGCCAACCTTAATAGCGTCAGCCTTAGCCATGCCGACCTTTGCCGCGCCGACCTCAGTGGTGCTGATTTGAGTCACGCCATCCTCAACGGTACTAACCTCAGTGACACAATTCTTTTCAGTACCAACCTCAGCGATGCTATCCTGGTTGCCGCAGACCTCAGCTATGCCAAACTTAACGGTGCCAAACTTAATAATGCCAGACTTAACGGTGCAATGTTCTTAGGTGCCGACCTCAGCGGTGTAGACCTGAGTCGGGTGATTCTCAATGAAGCTGACCTCAGTGGCGTGATTCTCAACGACGCTGACCTCAGTGGTGCTGACCTCACCGACGCGATCCTGTTTGGCACAGACTTCAGCTATGCCAACCTTAACAGTGCTAACCTCAGTGGCAGTAACCTCAGTGGTGCTATCCTCAACGGCGCGGATCTTAGCCATAGCAACCTCAGTTACGCCATTCTCGGTGGTGCAGACCTTAGCGACGCCAATCTAGAAGAGATGATCTGGGGTAAAAAGCAGCAGTGGGAAGGTGTGCGGGGATTAGAGACAGCAGTTAATATACCGGAGGCGTTGAAGGAAGAACTGGGACTGAATTGAGATAAGGCGAGATTTTATCCTAAACTTTAAAGAGGCAATACATTTATGTATCAATACGCTTGGCTTTGTGAAAAATTGTAGGTTGGGTGAAGCAAAGCGCAACCCAACAAAGCTATGAAAATGTTGGGTTTCTTTCCTCAACCCAACCTACACAACTTAAGGTTTTTGGCGCTAACCCAAGCGTATTGATTTATTAAATATGGATTATCCAGAACCCTTGTAGAGACTTAGCACTGCTACGTCTCTTTTGCATCAGATATTATATTTATTAAGATTTGTATTTATCCTGTTAAAAGTGAAGGTTCCTACAGGGGTAATATTATTTACTAACTTGTTTTAGTTAAACTTAAATTCCCTGTGATATGATTATGTAATGAATAATACCCGTAATGTAAATATTAAAACTTAGTATTATGTCTAGTCAAGAACAAAATTCCAACAAAGCATTAAAGCAAACGCAGCCTAGCACAACAAAGAAGAAGAAAGTACAACCTCCCCCAGACCTCAAAAAACCAAAGAAAACTGAATAAAAAGCATTAGAGTTACTTGCAGAGGCTTAAATTCAATTAAGTCTCTGCAATTTTCATCAAAAATAAATCAGCTTATTTATTTTTTGCTTGAGTCTTTGCCTGTTCTAAAGCTATTTCTTTAATTGCCTGATAGGAATTAACATTTGAATTACCTTCAATAGCTTTAACTGCCAAATCCTGAACTTGTTTGAGAGCGGATTCAAGTTGTTTAGAAAGATTTTGAATTCGCGTCTCTTGATTAGTAATAGTTTGTTCTAGAGATTGCAGTCTTTGTTCATAGAAACGCTTTTGCCCTTCCACTTCCTTAGAATATAAATCTGATTTTACTTTAGCTTGGTAGTGGGCGATGCCTTTGCCTTCTTCTGTAGCTTTTTTGATGGCTGCTTCTTTATCTTTCGGAAAAGCCTCTACCTTTGCTTTTAACTCTTCAAATTGTTTCTCTCTTTCAGAAATGGCTTTCTCCCGTTCAGCCCACTGCTTTTCTGTTTCTTGTAATAATTCTTCCAGTTGCTTATATAGCGCTTTCTGCTCTTGTTCGTATTCGTCATTTTGCAGTTGCCGCTGAAGTTCTAGATTATACTTGTACTCTGCTGCATCGCGTTGCCGAGTTTTATTCAAGTTTTCATTCCGTTCTTTTATTGCCCGTTGCTGTTCCTCTTGTTCTTTTCCCCAAGTATTTCTTTGCTCTAGTATTTCTTGGAATAACACTTCAGAACGTTGGCTATATTCTTCCTGATAAGCTTTAGTATTATCTTCATAGGCTTGGATGAGAGTATCCAAGATATCATCAGAAACTTCTAAATTATGTAGTTGTGTTAATTGTTGGATTTCTTCTTCTAAAGTTCGCCTAATTTCTTCTAAATTAGAGGCTTTTGTGGTTAGCTGTTCCGATAATTCATTAGCAGCACTGCCAAAACCTAATTGAATTTTTGCCAAGCTTTCAATTGTATTGTTCATTTTTTGTTGGACACTAGAAAGCTGATTCATAGCTGTTTTTTGTTCTAACTTAGGCTGTTCTTTAGTTCCAGACTGGTTTTCTTGGGCAACTTTATCGAGTTCTGATTTCAGTGCTGCTTTTTCTTTTGCCAACTCCTCATACGCCTGAAGAATTTCTACTTTAGTATTCTTATCAGTCGGTTTTTTCCCCACCACAACAAACCTCCTCTTCAGGAATTTAAAATGATTAAGATACTACGAATTCACAATTATTTAGGGTTAGAACTACCAAAAGCCCTCATAGCTAAGTCTTGTGCTTGTTTTAATGCAGTTTGCAATTGAGCAGAAATGCCTTCTATTTGCTCTGATTGTTTCTTAATTGTTTCTTCTAGAGATTGAATTTTTTGTTCATAGCTCTGTTTGTTAGATTCCCATTCTCTTTCAAATAAATCAGCCTCAATTTTAGCTTTTTGGCTTGTTTCTTTAATTGCTTCTTCTCTAGCCTTCTTAACGGCTTCTTCAAGTTCGCTAGGAAATGTAGTTACTTTTTGTTCATAATCTGCAAAGAGTGGTTGGCGTTCAGCGAAGATTTTTTCTCGTTCTGCCCAATCTTTCCCTTTATTTTGAGAATTCTCTTGTATTTCCCTTTGTTGTTGGCGCTTTATCCCTTCGTAGCTGTCTGTATTGAGTTTGCGAGTAGTTTCTAACTTATACTGGAATTCTTCTTGTTCTTGCTGGCGAGATTTGGCTAATAAATCGTTATATGCTTGAAGTTTTTCTTCATACTCTGTTTGCTCTTTTTGCCATTCTTTTCGTCTGATTGTAATTTCTTTCTCTAGTGCTTCCTTTTTGCTAATAGTATCTTGTTCGAGAATTTTTAATTTTTCTTGGTGTTCTTGACTTAAAACGTCTAAAGTATCCGCGACAACTCTAATTTGTTGCAGTTCTTGTAGACGTTGGGTTTCAATTTCTATAGCTCGGTTCAATTCATCTAACTTGGAATTTTCCTGAGCTAGTTTTTCAGATAATCCATTGAGAATACTGCCAAACTCCAGTTGTAAATCAGCTAAACCTTTGACAATACTATCAACTGTATATGCAGAAGCTG
This sequence comes from Nostoc sp., assembly GCF_036918015.1. Lineage (GTDB taxonomy): Bacteria > Cyanobacteriota > Cyanobacteriia > Cyanobacteriales > Nostocaceae > Nostoc. The sequence continues at coordinate 96,129 of NZ_JBALEO010000012.1, read as the reverse complement.
CTTGCAGAATTTCTTGACTTTTTGCCTTTTCTGCTTCCTCTTGTTTGGTTGCTATTTTAGATTCAAGTTTTTTTCTTTGGATAATAATTTGTTGAAATGCTTGCATTAGTTGTTGTTTGCTGTCCTTGACTCCAACTGTAGTCATCTTCCAACTCCCTTCAATAGGCAAATGATTTATTGGGTAGCAAGCCATACCAATGACTACCCTATGCAGACATCAGAGTAGCCTTTCAATCAACATTTTTAACGCAGTGGAAATACTGAAATGATCCACATCTGACACTTAGTGGGTACGAATTTTCCACATATATGTCCTTCTGTTTTTCAGTTATAGTTTTCCCTTTGAGGCTTTATAGTACTTTTGTACTAAGACAAATATACCTAACCTAATCTCCTCTGTCAAGATAATCTTCATGCAATAATGTCTTTGGATCTTGTGAAGACAGAACCGAAAATTCCAAGTCTTTAATTAAAAACTATTAGAAACTTGCAGCCACAGTGATTTATGATTTAGGAGACTGCTGTGGTATATGTTACTTTTTGTAAATAAAATCTAAAAGAATTAACCCTAGTAGAAGCACAGTTGCAGTAAGGCGAGATAATAGACTCAATCATCCTAATTGATACAAGCACAGTCCTAGACTTTTGTGATATCAATGTATACCAGTGAATCGACCAAATACTCTGCCAGAACGGACATTGGACAAACCAGCCGTATTCTAGTAGTAGAAGATGAAGAATTAATCCAGGAAATGCTAGCTGTAGCTCTGGAAGAAGAAGGTTACGGGGTGATAACTGCCCCTGATGGGCGGTCTGCTATAGAGTATCTCAAAAGTTTTGAAACCAATTCAGGGGAACTTCCCTTCGATTTGGTCATTCTTGATTTGATGCTGCCGCAAATCAATGGGCTAGATATTTGCCGTTTGCTGCGTCATCAAGGCAACCCAGTACCTATTTTAATGCTCAGTGCTAAGGGTAGTGAAACTGACCGTGTTTTGGGGTTGGAAGTGGGTGCAGATGACTACCTGACCAAACCCTTTAGTATGCGCGAGTTAGTGGCTCGTTGTCGCGCTTTACTCCGCCGCCAACGCCTAAGTAATTTACCACCAATACCAGTATTAAAATTTAAGGATGTCTCCTTAAATCCCCAAGAATGTCGCGTGCTAGTTCGCGGTCAAGAAGTGAGTCTTTCTCCCAAAGAGTTCCGTTTGCTGGAACTGTTTATGAGTTACGCCCGCCGGGTATGGTCACGGGAACAATTGCTCGATCAGGTTTGGGGGCCGGATTTCGTCGGCGATAGTAAAACTGTAGATGTTCACATTCGGTGGTTGCGCGAAAAATTAGAGCAAGACCCCAGTCACCCCGAATATATTGTGACTGTAAGAGGTTTTGGCTATAGGTTTGGATAATTAGTTGGGATAGTTGTTAGTTTTTAGTAGTCACCAAAAAACTAACAACTCAAATGCTTTTATTGGGATTTTTTCTGGGTTTAGCGGTAGGCATTGGGTTTTGGATTTGGCAACAGGTTCAACTTAACCGCTACCTGGGGCGCTTACTCCGACCGTTAACCTTGCGTTCTTACAAGATGGGACTGCTGTTGATTCCTGGGTTGCGGCAAGAAATAGCAATGGTGAAACAGCAGCGGCAAGATTTGCAGCAGTCGTTGCAAACTTACCAAGACCTGCTAGATTTTGCCCCAGTGGGATATTTGCAGGTGGATGAGGAAAATCAACTGCTGTGGTGCAATCGACAGGCGCAGGAAATTTTGTATCTGCAAAGGTGGCAACCAGAACAGGTGCGCTTGTTATTGGAGTTGGTACGGTCTTATGAACTCGACCATTTAATTGAGCAAACTCGCGATCGCCAAAAACCCCAGACGGGAGAATGGATATTTCATCCATCTTGTGATGATGCAGCAGAGATGGGAACAATCAAATCTCTGGCTTTGCGGGCTTCTAGCTTGCCTTTACCCAATGGACAAGTGGGAGTATTTTTAGAAAATCGTCAACCCCTATTAGATATAAATCAAATACGCGATCGCTCTTTTTCCGATCTAGCACACGAACTGAGAACGCCGCTAACTTCGATTCGCTTAGTTGTAGAAACTTTACAAAATCGCTTGGAACCACCTTTAAATCGCTGGGTTAACCGTCTCATGCAAGAAGTTGACCGGCTGATTAACTTGGTGCAAAGCTGGTTAGAACTTACCCAAATGGAAGCGAATCCAAATATGCAATTGCAAGCCAAAGCTGTAGAATTGCGATCGCTAATTACATCTGTTTGGGAAACACTAGAACCCTTGGCACAGCGTCAACATCTGTCTTTTTCTTATTCTGGCCCAGAAAATCTGTGGATTAAGGCAGATAAAGCCAGGATTTACCAGGTTTTTCTCAACTTGCTAGACAACAGCATTAAGTACAGTCCTCCTGGTACAAGTATTCATGTTGAAGCGAAAATCTTATCAACAAAGGATAATGAGCCTGTTTCCTCAATCCTGGAAATAAATCTTATTGATTCGGGAGTCGGCTTTTCTGAGGCAGATTTGCCCCACGTTTTTGAGCGATTTTATCGAGGAGATAAAGCGCGAACTCATTCCCCCCAAGATAGTAACTCCATAGGAGCGATCGTTGGCAATGGGTTAGGATTAGCGATCGTTGAGCAAATTCTAATCGCCCACGGTGGTTCAATCAAAGCGATGAACCATCCAGAAACTGGCGGTGCGTGGATGCAACTTCAATTTCCTGAAGTTATGGCAAACTCCCTAAGCCAAGACTATAGTTAGTAATATCTTCACCTTTGAGACAACAAGTGTGAAAGCCGTCGATTATACTCCCAATCCTCAAAGACCACAACTCGCACGCGCCATTAGGCGCTTAGAACGGGATGTATTACGCATGGGTGCCTTGGTAGAACAATCATTTCGCCTCAGCCACCAAGCGTTATTTGCTCGTAACTTAACAGCAGCTGAGGAACTCCCCCGATTAGATAAAAAGATCGATCGCTTTTATCGTCAAATCGAATCAGAATGTACGGCGATTATGACGCTACAAGCGCCTACGGCTCCCGATTTGCGCTGCTTGAGTGCATTTATGCAGCTGGTGCGAGATTTAGAGCGCATTGGCGATTATGCTGAGGATTTAGCTGAAATTGCGATTAAAATTTTTCCTTACGCGCCTCATACGTCAATGCCCGACATTGAAGCTATGTCCCTTCACGCGCAGGCGATGCTAGCAACTAGCTTAAAGGCTTTGGGAGATTTTGATGAAGCCGGTGGACGCCGTTTAAAGCATCTGGATGATACTGTAGATGATGCCTACGATCGCGTTTATCAGACTTTAGCCCAACAACGGGATGTGCCTGGTGTAGTCGAGCCAATTATACTGCTGGCACTGGCAATTCGTTGTCTGGAACGCATGGCAGATCATGCGACAAATATCGGTCAAAGGGTAGCATATATTGTCACCGGTCAACGCTCCTAATTGATATGCTGCCCAAATCTCCGACTTCTACCCTCCAGGTATCTGCAAGAAGTCGGGGATCTAAATCCAGCGAGTTAGTAAGCGCCATTCCACTCTAATATCTTCATAATTTTTGCGCCTACATACTTACTTAGTCTTCAGAAAATACCAAATAATAAAAAATAAGTTAACTAAATATTTTACTAAAAGCTTACCTATTCTTAAACTTACACAATTAAAGTAGCGGGTAAACAACTAAAAATTTTGGTTCTATCTCATTGATAAATACCTTAAGCAAAAGTTGTTGCCATCAGAAGATTTTGAGTTAGTCCCTAGCTCTGATTGAGGAGAATAGACTTTCCGATATACAGGTAAATTTTGATACAAGTTATTAGAGTTTCTTAATCATTGTGAATAGCGAGATTCCCTGATAATTGTGTAATTACGGTTAATGATGTATTCTAAAAGTCCTACTTCAAACTCTTCTGTCGTGTCAAATAGCTGTGCTTTCAGCAGACAATTACCCCAGCAGATATTTACCCGTAGGGAAGTAATTCCACCTCAAAATGATGTGCTTTGGCGTATTGAATACGGTGCAGTTCGTACCTTAACATGGAGTGAAGATGGAACATTCATTACTCTCGGTTATTGGGGACTAGGGGATCTGATTGGCTATCCTTTGTCTAGAGTCAAGCCCTACCAGATTGAATGTCTCACGGGCGTGGAAGTAAGCATTGTGCCACCTCATTTGTGGCATCAGGATATTAATGCTTTGTTGTCTCATATTCAACAAGCAGAGGATCTACTAAGAATTGTGCATCGCAAACCAATTTTGCTACGCTTATGGCAGTTTTTAGTATGGTTAAGTGAAAAATTTGGCCGTGACGTAGATAAGGGCAAGCTAATTGATTTAAATGTTACCCATCAAGATATTGCTGAAGTCTTAAATACTACGCGAGTAACAGTTACCCGACTCTTACAGCAGTTAGAAGAAGAAGGAACAGTTTTACGTCACAAACGCCGCATTATTTTGCGCCTACCAAATAAATTAATTAAAAACTATAGTTCAGCAGTATGTTAACTAAATTGCTTGTAATAATCACAGGGTAAAGGTATAATCGTTGCTGTGATTGTGTGTGAAATCCACAAAATAGAAGTGTTTAAAGCATTTTCTCATGGTTGGATTATTGTAGGTGTGAGTGAAAGTAAAAACATGACAAAACGATTCTGGAATCTTTTCAAGGTTAGTCCGATTGTATTAGCTGCTACATTTTTCGTTGCTAATAGTGCCTTAGCTGCTGAAGTTAACGAACAGGTAACAAATGTTGGCGAGTTATCTGAAGCTCAAGAGTCTAACGACATGAGTCAGGTAACATCAGTTTCTCAGTTTTCGGATGTACAGCCTACAGATTGGGCGTTCCAAGCTTTACAATCTTTAGTTGAGCGCTACGGCTGTATTGCAGGTTATCCTAACAGTACCTATCGTGGGAACCGTGCTTTAACTCGTTATGAATTTGCCGCAGGTTTGAATGCCTGTTTAGATCGGGTTAACGAACTGATTGCTACAGCTACTGCCGATTTAGTCAGCAAACAAGATTTAGCTACTTTACAGCGTTTACAAGAAGAATATTCTGCTGAACTAGCAACTCTGCGCGGTCGTGTTGATGGACTAGAAGCCCGCACTTCTGAGTTGGAAGCTAATCAGTTCTCCACTACCACCAAGTTGGTTGGAGAAGCAATTTTCGCCGTGTCTGATGTTTTTGGTGACACTAGAGCCGCTCGTGGTGGCGATCCTACTCAAGATTTAAATTACAATACCACTTTTAGCGATCGCGTTCGTTTGAACTTGTACAGCAGTTTCACTGGTAAAGACCAGTTACAAATTCGTTTGAATGCTGGAAATATCGTCTCCAATCGTGGTAATGATGCATTGGGTACTGGTACTGGTACCAACATGAGCCGCTTGGGTTTTGATGGAGATAACAACAACTCTGTTGTAATCGATAAAATCAACTATGCTTTCAACTTGACTGATGCAGTGCGTGTCAAAGTTGATGCTACTGGTGGTGAGTTATACGAAAACGTTAATACTTTCAACTCTGACTTTGCAAGCTCTGGTAAAGGTGCGCTCTCACGCTATGGACGTTTCAGCCCCATATATCGCCAAGGTCAAGGTGGCGCTGGTGTAACTGTTACCTTCAATCCTAAAGGCGCCATCAGCTTGACTGGTGCTTATCTAGCTAGAACTGCTAACGACCCTACTCTTAATAATGGGTTGTTTGATGGTGATAACTCTATATTTGGTCAGTTATCTTTTCAACCCACCAAAGCCTTTAATATTGGTTTAACTTACGCTCGCACTTATCAAACTGATGGTGCTGCCAATAGCCTTTTCCAAGGTACAGGTAGTATTTTTGCCAACACTCCTTTTGGGGCTAACACTCGTACCGAATCCAATAACTACGGTGTAGAAGCTAGCTTCCAATTTAGTCCTAAGTTGGCTATTAGTGGTTGGGGAGGTTATACAACCGCTGATGCTCTTACTGGCGCTAATGCTGGTGCAGACGCAGATGTTTGGTACTGGGCTGGAGCGCTTGCTTTGAAAGACTTTGGTGGCGAAGGCAACGTTTTAGGTATTATCTTTGGTCAAGCACCCAAAGTTACTGGTGGTAGTATCAAAACAGTCGCCGGCAATACTACCTTCGACGACAGTACTTCTTATCACTTAGAGGGTCTTTACAAGTACAAGGTTTCCGATAATATTCAGGTAACACCTGGTTTGTTGGTAATCTTCAATCCAGAACACAACGACGCTAACGACACTGAATACGTAGGTACTCTACGTACTACTTTCTCCTTCTAAAATCGGGGATGAAATATAAAGCTCAGAATTAGATAAACAAAACCCCACTTTTAGGTGGGGTTTTGTTTAGAAAAAAATTAGCTATGTAGGATTGTAATCTGGCTGATTGGATATATCTTTTGGGGGGCGATCGCTACTCCAAGCCCACCACACAGAACCACAGTGACAGTAATAGAACTCTTGCCATTTACGACGACGGTCTTCCGTAAGAACAGGCGATCGCCGATTTAGCCAAACTTTCTCAGCTTCTAGGCTACTTGAGTGGCATTTAGGACAGCAAAAATCATAAGCGTGTATTGCCTTATTCGTCCATTCAGGTGGGAGGGGAGAAAAAGCGTCCATGTAGTTACAAATATAGTCTTAATGGCAAACCAAAACTTTCAGGTTTGGAATTTGGCGGCAAAGGAATACTATAAAATCCCGCCATACTATCAAACTGCTGAATAAATATTCTTATAGCTCGATCTGAATTTATTCAAGACTGTGAGAGCATCTCATAAATCAAAGGTTAACATGAAAACTTTATTTTTTACACACCTAGTTACTATGCACATTATGGCTAATAATTAAATTTATGGAGCCAAATGTTGAAATTCGCCGTTTGTTAGATGTGATGCCTGCTTCTGGTCGGATGACGACAAAAATCGTCAGTAAGCCAGAGCAAGCAAAAGTAATTGACGCTTCCTTTCCCCAACCCTGGAACCAAGCGCGACCGATATATATTAATTTTGATTTGTGGCGCCGCCTGACAAAGCCGCAACGAGATTTGCTGCTGTTGCAGATGGTTAGCTGGTTGACGGGGGTAAAGTGGTTTAAACCCGACATTTATCAAGGCGTGGTGTTGGCTGGGCTGTTAGGCGGATTCTTGGAAGCAGCACAATCAGATGTAGTGGGTGTAGCTGTCGCTGGGGGATTAAGTGCGATCGCTGCTTTTCGGATCTGGCGCACTAATAAATCTCAAGAGTCAGAGTTAAATGCCGATGCAGCCGCAATTAAAATAGCACAACGGCGTGGTTATTCAGAAGTTGAAGCAGCACAGCACTTGTTATCAGCAATTGAAGCGGTAGCCAAAATTGAAGGACGTTCCAGTTTCAATTTTACTGAGTTGATTCGTTGCCAAAACTTACGAGCGATCGCAGGTTTATCACCAGTGGGTATACCAGAAAGTTATAAGTAATAATTCATCTGTCTGAATAGTTAAACGATCAGAATAATATCTGATGATAATCGCATTTACAGCAATCTTGACGATCCAAACAAATTGGATTCTAAACTAACAATGTTAAGCAATAAAATTAGCAAATATACTTCAAAATTACCTTTGAATTCTCCTTGGTTTATTATTCTTCTTTTTTCTTTTCTTGGTTTAATAGGTATTCTTAACCATTCCATGTGGCGAGATGAACTAAATCCCTGGCTGATTGTCAGAGATAGTGGATCGTTGGGAGATTTAATTGCAAATATTCATTATGAGGGTCATCCTGTTCTATGGTATTTTTCTCTGGCGATTCTGAGAAAAATAGTCGACGATCCTATTATTATGCAAATTTTCCATTTGGCAATTACTGTTGTTTCAGTTACACTTTTTTGCCTATATAGCCCTTTTAACTATCAACAAAAATTTCTATTTTCCTTTGGGTTTTTTCCTTTTTACGAATATCTTTTAATTTCTCGAAACTATGCCTTTAGTATGTTATTTGTTTTTGCCTTCTGTACAGTTTTTGCATCTAGAAAAATAACTTATGCTTATTTGGCAATTTTATTGGGTTTACTAGCAAATAGTAGTGCTTATGGTTTATTAGTATCATTTTCTTTATTCTTGACTTTGCTGACTGAATTTTGTTTTGATCGCGAACATCGGCAGCAGTATTTTAGTCAAACTCAAAAGTACGACTTAGTTTTAAGTATTGTAATTATCACATTATCTTTTATTTTATCCATTTATATTATTACTCCTCCGACAGATAGTTATCTTCACGGTGGGTTAAATAATGGTTGGCTAATAGAATTAGATATCCGTCATCTGTTGAGAAGCGTTGGCAGAGTATTTGGTAGTTATTTATTAATTATTCCTGCACATAAAAGATGGCTGGATTTAATTGTTTGTGCGGCAATTGCTTTATTTATTGTAGTTTTAACTTTAATAAAATTATCTGAAAAGCCAGTTGTTTTCTTTTTTTACATGATAGGCAATTGTATATTATTTGCCTTTACATACTTGAGATTTTTAGGTATGCCACGGCATTTTGGACATTTCTATTTAGTTTTAATAGCGGCTTTATGGTTGGGAAGTTATTATCAAAAGTCTATATTTTTACTTAATAAAATTTCTATTCTTCCACGTTCAATTACATTTATTCATAAATGGCATTATATCGCTTTGATGCTCATTCTTTATGTCCAGTTTGGGGGAGGAATTTATAGTTTTTCAAGGGATTTAGTTATACCATTTTCTGCTAGTCGCGAAACAGCCCAATATATTCACAAATCTGGATTAGATAATGAGTTTATTGTTGCCAGTCGAGATGCGAATATGGCTCCTTTATCGGGTTATCTCAATCGAAAGTTTTACTATCCAGAAGTGGGAAAAATGGGAAGCTTTACTTTATTTAAAAAAGGTCGTCAAGAAGTGGAACAAGCAGAGATATTAAGCCAGATTAATTCTCTACTTCAAAATCAAGATGAGCGAAAGAAAGTTCTGCTGATTTTAAATAAAAAACTGAATGTCAATCGCAATGATTTGAAAATTGTTCCGCTCAAAGATTTTCAGAGAGGCTGGGTGGATAATGAAAGATATTATCTTTATTGGGTAGATTAAGTATAAGAATAATGCGCCACAGAACTTTGTAGTTTAATATGGTATAGACTTTTTTGTAATAGAGGATCAGCATTTACATTTGAATGTGTCGCCATAAATACTTGTTTTATCCAGTGGTTATAGATAACAAAAGATATTTCATTAAAGCTACAGCAAGGAACTCATACTGCTTTCTTAGCCATTTTACAGCGCTGTTCTGTCTTAAAAACTAAGGGCTTAATTGTTATACAAGCAAAATGTATCGCCAAAACACCTCAAAAATAACGCTTTTGCATCCTTTGACTAGCTTGCCACCGCTGATAACTAGCTGGGATGCGTGAGGCTAATCTACACTGGAATAAGAGAATGTGTGTTTAACTGACTTAGATATCAAAACCTGGGGAGTTTTGTCATACCTTCTCGGTGTTGCTTATGAGGTGATTACCTCGTGTGGTAAAACTTAACTTAAATTCTGTCAGTTACTAACGGAGTTGATGGGAATGAGCACCTTAATTTTTATTGGCTTGATAGGAGTTTACGGAGCCGGCGCTTGGAAGTTTTGGAATGGGTTTGAACGGACTAATTTTAATCCAAGTTTGACCAATCGCATTGGTTTATCTTTGCTATGGCCAGCTTTGTTTATTACAAATCAGTCTTATCGTCGAAACTTTAGAAAAGCGTTGAAGGGCTAGGGATTACTATTAAACCTAACGTCATCCAATCCTGACGGTAGTATATATCTCAAATAAATTTAACCTACAACCTCGCTCCCCTACTAGGGGAGCGAGGTTAGGTTTGCTCCTTTTACGAAGGAGAGGAATTAGGGAGGGGTAAGTTCGTTAACCGTTGGAAAATATTTCAGCTGATGAATTTACGAATTATTTACCATTGGTTAATAAATGGATTGCTCCACCAACAGCGGCACCATCAATAGCATTGCCAAGAGTATCTCTTTTATCGCCAGTAATTACGCCTGTTACTGCGCTAGTCCCTGCACCGACTCCGATATCTTGAGCGGCGTTACGGTGGCGGCGATTGCGAGTATTTCTCAGACCATTTGCACCATTGACAGCTGCACCAGTGACACCACCCTTAACAGCATTCCCTAATACACTGCCATTTCCCCTAACAGCTCCGGTTACAACGTTGGTAACAGCCCCGATACCTGCATCTCTTAATACTTGGTCATCAGCAGCAGCGGGTTTGGCGGGAACTAAGGTTACACCAGCTAAACTTGCAGCCATCAGGCTGGGTAAAAGTGCGCGTTTTAGGATTTTATTCATTGTGTTACCTTCTCAAAACATCAAACAATTTTCTAAAAACCAAAGTTACTAGAGTCTGATAAAATCTGAATTTTTTATCTGAACCACAGCAACTATTTATTGTTTGAGAACATATTTATTGTTACATTTGCAAAGTCATAACTGCATCTACTGAAAGCATGAATATAAATTCAGTCCAGAGAAGGCCTTGCTGATTTTTAAAATCATACAGGGGATTACATCTTGACAAAACCAATTAAATGTGAAATGTAGATTTTTCACAATTAACAAGGGATTTGTAATCAGAAATAACGTAGTGTTTACCTTATCTATCTAAAGATAGTTGCCAAAATAATTAAACTAATATCAATTCAATTAATAATTGCAATACATTCTTGGGTAAAGACGCGATGAATCGCGTCTCTACAAGATGGTCTATTTGTCGAACTTGCCAAGAAAATGTCAAGCAAAGGTAGAAAAACCGAGATTGGGTGGAATATCCTGAATTCGCCCAGGCCCGATCGCTCGTAATGCTTCTTTGAGTAAAATATCCCCAGTATACAAGGCACGTCCGACAATTACGCCAGTCACGCCTTGAGGTTCTAATGCCAACAAACTCAACAAGTCGGTGACAGAACTTACCCCGCCAGAAGCAATTATCGGGATGGAAATTGCTGCTGCAAGTTCTCGCAAAGCTTCTAAATTTGGGCCTGTAAGTGTACCATCCCGGTGGATATCTGTGTAAATTATGGCGGCTGCGCCCAATTCTTGCATTTGTACAGCCAGTTGAGTTGCTAAAACTTCCGAGGTTTCTAACCAGCCGCGAGTTGCGACTCGACCATTACGGGCATCAATACCGATAATAATCTGTTCGGGAAATTCTTGGCAGAGTTCTTGCACTAACTGCGGTTGTTCGACGGCAATGGTTCCGAGAATTGCCCACTGTATGCCTAGATTAAATACCTGTTGTACACTGGTGCGATCGCGCAATCCGCCGCCAATTTCAATGGGTACTGACACTGCTTGAGCGATCGCTTCAATTGCCCCCAGGTTTACTACTTTACCTGCTTTGGCACCATCTAAATCAACTATATGCAATCTGGTAGCACCTTGATCTACCCACTGTTTGGCAACATCAGCAGGATTTTCGCTAAAAACTTGCGAGCGATCGTAGTCTCCCTGATACAGTCGCACACAGTGCCCTTCTAGTAAATCAATCGCTGGAATTACGTCCATTTAACTCTTCCTTATTGCAATCAAAACGCTATCTATAGCTGAATTTACTATTTTTCATTTTTCATTTGTAATTGCCTTACAGCTTGCCCAAAACCCAGCACAAGCAAGATGTTAGAAAGCGTCAAAAAAAGTTCTGCCCCACCGTGCAACCAATCTACATTGGCCAAAGACTCGCCATAATGCAATTGGGCGTAAATTCCGGCTGGGATGGTGATAGCAACAAAGACAAGCGTGCCGTAAAATCCATACAACGCTAAACGCGGCATTTGCGGACTGCGGCTGATAAACCACAAGAAACCCAAATAGGGAAACAGTGAAAGTGCAAACAGGGTTTCTTTAGAAATCATTGCTCTGATTTGATAGGTTTTGGTTCAACAGTGTTGACATTGGTAGAACGCCAAATCAAAAACGCCGCCGCCCAAAGCGTAAAATTACCAACTAAAGTCATGGTAGCTTGAAGCGTTACCATCCATTCCAAAGATTCGGCGTTATCGAAATAATGCCAGGTACAGGCACACATAGCGCTGACTAAAGCTGGTAACATCGCCAGGGATAATCCCCACCAGCTGCGGTTATTAGTCAGTTCGCCGTAAGTCCAGATTAACCAAATGGCGGCAATCCACTCAATAACGCTAGAAACATGAATAATCCAGGTGGGAATCGAAAGGGTGTGCATAAGAAAGTTAGGAGTTGGGAGTTAGAGATTTGGAGTGGACAGTAGCACTGTCAAGGTGATATGTAGCTTGAATTTTATCGAACAGAATTCAGGAGTCAGGAGCCAGAATTCAGAATGAATTTTGTGCCACTGGTGGATAGCGCAGCGTTAGCGAGTCCGCGAGCGTCTGAATCCAGGGGTTTAAGACCCCCACTAAATATGCATATTTAGTGGTGCAACAAAACAGTTGCGGGTCTGAATCCCCCATTGATAGCGCCGGCGGCAAGCAAGTCAGACGCTCGTTCCTCGCTATCGATAGCGAAGCGTTAGCGAGGAACGAGCGTCGCGTCTTCATTCTGACTCCTGAATTCTGACTTCTTCTTCAAATTTGTTTAAACAAACCTTTATTATGCAACGCCAAAGATTCTTATTTGTAAACGTCTTCTAAATTATCTAGTTTGTCAGAATTGCTCGTTGAGTTGGAGGGTTTGCGCTCAAAACCACCTACCTCTGCCAAAGTATAGAGGGGCCTGGCTTTAACTTCTTCGTAGATGCGCCCTATATATTCACCTAAGATGCCAACACTGACTAACTGCACAGATCCGAGGAAGAAAATTGCCATCAAAATAATCGTAAACCCAGTTAAAGGGGAATGGGGGACAAAAAGACGCCAATATAAGACTAATAAAGCCATCAAGATGGCCGCCACTGCTGCTACTAAGCCTAAGTAGGTTGATAACCGCAGTGGGACTATTGAAAAGGACACTAGACCATTGATAGCAAGCGCTAAGGATTTGCTAAAAGTGTATTTAACTTCCCCGGCAAAGCGGGGGTTGCGCTCGAACCGAATTGCTGTTTGCTGAAAGCCAACCCAAGAACGCAAACCACGAATATAGCGGGTACGTTCTGGCATAGAATTGAGAATATCTACAATCTGCCGATCCATTAGACAAAAATCACCAGTATCAGTAGGAATCTCTACATCTGCAAGCTTCTTAAGGATACGATAAAAGAAATAGGCAGTAAAACGCTTAAACCATCCTTCTTTTTGGCGTTGAGTACGTTGAGCGTAGACGACTTGATAGCCTTGTCGCCATTTTTCAACCATGTCGGGGATTAGTTCTGGTGGGTCTTGTAAGTCAGCATCAAGGATGACAATAACTTGTCCCCGGACAAAATTAAGACCAGCAGTTACTGCAATTTGATGACCAAAGTTACGAGCAAAGCTCAGATAGCAAATGCGCGGGTCTTTTTGATGGAGGTCTCGTAGTAATTGTAGGGAGCGATCGCGGCTACCATCATTGATTAAAATTAATTCGACAAGCCCATCCATCCGATTCATTACTGCACTCAGTCTGCGGTATAGTTCTGGAATAGTTTCTTCTTCGTTATAAATTGGAACAATGAATGAATACTTTGGTAACATCTAAAAATATTGTTTAATTTTTTTTTACAGCTAAGATAACAGGCTGCCTGCGATCGAAAAGGTGTGATTCACAGTATACTTAGCAACACTCAAGTTTCATTCCCATACTTTATTTATTCTTCGGATTTATGTTTTCTGAAGAGTCTGATTTTTTCAGCTTTTCTACAGCTTTTTTGGAAAAAGTTCGACGATGGCGATACCAAGTAGATCCTGCTACGAGCGTTCCAGTTAAGCCTAATGCAAGTATTAGCGGCAAAAAATCGCCCGTATTCACTGCCTTCAGACCAGAACTACCTAGTAGTACAAAAGGTAAGACACTAGGAACAGTACCAAGTGTTGTACCTAGAACATAATCTTTAAAACCGATTGAAGTCAGTCCTGCGACAAAGTTGACCAAGCCATAGGGCATGATTGGTACTAATCGGATGGCAAACATATAAAAAAGCCCTCCACGACGCACCTCAGCATCCATAGCTTGCCAGCGTCCTGCTAGTCGTTTTGCAACTGCTTTACGTCCAATGGTCCGAGTAAAAACGAAGGCAATTATTGCCGCAACGACTGCTCCAATACTAGTCCAGATAGTACCCAGCCAAGGGCCAAAAATGGCACCTCCAGTCAAATTTAGTACCGTTGAGGGCAAAACTAACATGGTTGCCACAACGTACAAAGCAATATAAATAATAGGTGCCCAGATACCAGAAGATTTCAGCAAAGCTTGAATTTGTACTGGTTCAATGCCGCCAAGAAGATATACGGTTATACCAGTTGCAATTATGCAACTCAGCGTGAGTAGAAAAATACCAGTTTTCAAGTTCCACATTAGAACTCTACTCCTACTTTTTGTGTAACAAAACCCATCTTTTTCAAATTTAAATCCTTGTAGAGACACGAAATTTCGCGTTTCTACAAGGATTTATCACTAGATATCTATTGTATTAGTTAGTTTTAGCGATCAGCGATCGCAACCTTTATTCAAGTATCGAAGTATCTAAGCACAGACCAGAAAACCGCAAGTTAGCAAGACTTTTGTCGATAAAACCGGAAGTGAACACTTCGGAATCGAAAAAATGTAAGTAATTATAGCGCCTGCTATCCTGATGGGAGACAGAGATTCATTTAACAATAGCTATTAATCCAAAATCCAAAATGGTCAACATACGGGCATTATTGTCTGGGTATTACGGTAAAGGTAATGGTGGTGACGAAGCTTTATTGGCAACGCTTTTGCAAATGTTGCCATCTCACGTAACGCCTATAGTACTTTCTGGTAATCCAAAGGAAACGCGCGATCGCTACAATGTAGAAACCTACGATCGCATGGCTCCTTTCGCTGTACTGCAAGCTTTACGCTCAAGTGATGCCTTTATTTGGGGCGGCGGGAGTCTGATTCAAGATGTTACCAGCACTATCAGCCCATTTTATTACGGGGGGCTGATGGCATTAGCGCAGAAAATGGGTTTAAAAACTGTTGCTTGGGCGCAGGGTATTGGCCCTTTGGTGCGTCCACAAACTCGTTGGCTGGCACGGCAAACCTTTGGTAATTGTACTAAAATTAGTGTCCGCGATCGCGCCAGTGCCGCTTTATTATCTGATTGGAAAATTCCTTGTATTATAGCTCCTGACCCAGTTTGGGCGTTGGAATCTCAACCAGTACCAGGACTTTGGGATTTACCTGCGCCGAGAGTTGCGGTAACGTTGCGATCGCATCCCCAACTTACAGAAATACGTCTCGCAAATTTGACTCGTGCTTTGGTGGACTTTCAAAAAGCTACACAGGCTTTTATTTTACTACTACCGTTTCAAAAAAGTGAAGATTTAAGTATTGCCGAAGCTATTCAACCACACCTTAAAGATGTTAGCAAGATTTTGTGTCTGGAAGATCCGCAACTTTTAAAAGGTGTGTTTCGCGGCGTGGAAATGGCAATTGGGATGCGTTTGCACAGTTTAATTATGGCTGCTGCTGAAGGTTGTCGCTGCTTTGCTCTCAGTTATGACCCCAAGGTAAATCGTCTCATGGAAGACTTGGAAATGCCTGGATGGGATTTAGCAAGTTTACCCGATGACCCCAATTTAATTGGTTTGACTTGGATGGAGCATTACGCTAATGGCGATCCTTTATCATCAGAGAAAATCCAATCTTTGGTGGATGGCGCTTTAATGCACTGTGAACTGTTGAGTGAAGCCTTAAGTTAAGTTTTTGTCTAGATATGAACAGGGAATGATATGACACAGATATCCCAGCCAAAACGCACTCGCATTTTACCAGCATCAACCTTAGTCTCTGAAGAAGTACACCAGCGTCAGGAACAACGTGATGCTCTTGCTATGCGGTGTCGTGCTGTTTTCGATCGCTTACGTCCAACTCTGATCGAAACTTATTATAACTGGCATATTGCTATCGACCCTGAAACAGAACGGTATCTCATTGACCCAACACTCTTGGGAATAATGCAAAAAATTCATGATGCTTATGGCAATACTAACGAAGTAAAACTTACGATATTCCGACTCAACGATACAGGAACCTGCGGCAGGTTATGATTTCAGGTTCGTTTGGGGATAATGGCGAACTATTATTTGAAATTCAGCTTGTTGCTGCTAATGATGACAAATTTTCAGTTGAAGCTTTACTCGATACTGGGTTTACAGATGGGTGGTTAGCTATCAATACTCAAGACTTGGAAGTATTGGAGTGGTCATTGATGACAGCACAGATTGAAATGCGGACAGCACGAGGAGAAGCACGATTCGATATCTATGAAGGCAAACTTATTATTGATGGAACTGAAGTTATAATTCCCGTCCATGTTGGAGATGACATTCCTGATACCATAATAGGTTCGTTGTGGTTAGATATTATGCTGTTGGTCGTTAACAAACCAAAAGGAATATTAACCCTTGAAATAGTAGATAGCAATTAAATTACTTACACAAACTCAGTCAAAACTTAGGAAAAATATTTTCTATTCTCCAAGCTTCAAACTCCAGAACAAATTCTACAGATTATGGTAAATCTGAATCGTGCCAATTCTGCCAGCAATGAACCTATGGGTGCAGTTCGAGTTAAAGTCAAGCTCACGAATGCCATTGATGAAGCGCTTGTCAGCCGAGGAATGCTAAATCCAAATATGCTGCGGGTGTATGAAACAGAAGCATTAGTGGACACCGGGGCAGTACGTACTGTACTACCCATGTCTATTGTCCAGCAACTTGGTTTGAGAATTCGAGGACAGCAGATTGCTCAATACGCCAATGGTAGTGAAGAATCTATAGGAGTAACTGAACCCGTAATTATTGAATTGGCAGGACGAGAAACTACCGAAGCCACATTAGTTACAGGTAATATCGTCCTGCTTGGACAGACGGTTCTAGAAACGCTGGATTTACTGGTGGACTGTAGAAATCAACAACTTATCCCGAATCCTGAACATCCTAACTATCCCGTGATGAGAATATAGGCTAGTAACTCGTTTTGCCGCTAACAATCCCTGACCACTGTACTTTTTTATCATTCTCTCGGCGGTAAGAAAAGAAATGCTCTGGAGTTTGGAAAGTACAATAAGGTGCGATCGCAATTTGTTCTGCACTAATTCCCATATTTTCCAGTTGTAAGGTATTCACTCGCCGCACATCTAGCCTTACCTTTCCTGGATCTGGGTCTTCTAGTAAAGGTGAATTTGGTAACTCATGCAATGCCGTTATAATTTTTTCTTCGTCATTATGTGATATAATACTAGCCCCGATTTCGGCAGCCACTTCAATCGAGACTTGGTAAACCTCACCAGCGATCGCTGGGCCCATCGCAATTCTCAAATCATCGAGTTTGCTGCCTTGAGATTGTAATCGAGCGATCGCCAAGGGAACAATCTTCTTAGCAGTCCCGCGCCAACCCGCGTGTAATGCTGCTACCCGTCCAGTTCGCACATCCCCAATTAGCACGGGTGTGCAATCTGCGCTAGCGACCCAAACCGCTTGTAGAGGCTGTTCGCTCATTAAACCATCTGCCGATGCTAAATCCTCCTCAGCAGAGCTTAAGAAGCTTTCAACTTCTTGGGGGGTGAGAACAGTATTGCCATGAACCTGCTTTAAGCGATAGACTGATGCCTCTGGTTGCAATACTTCTGTGATAACTTGTGGCGATCGCGGCCAAAACTGTTGGGTAAAGAAGCCGTGGTGCCAACCTTCTAGAATACTACAAGTTAGATAGGGGAGTCCTTCCCAATTGCGCCAGTGCCAAGTGTGCATCTTCAACCAAACCTAAACAGAAATCACTCATCAGCCAATCAATGCTAACTTGAACAACGGAATTTGGGTTAACTGCTGTGGGATTTAATCTGCAAAACTTGGAAGCAGCCTTGCAAGCAGGGCGTGAGCATACATATTTACCATTTTCTCTTCACTTTTTTGAAAGCGTCTCCTCAACCAACCAAACCCTCTGGAACTTACTCAACCAAGGGGCTATTTCAGGGACAGTAGTAATCGCAACTCAGCAATCTGCTGGGCGGGGACAATGGGGCCGCCAGTGGATTTCTCCGGCTGGGGGATTATATATTTCCGTGGCAGTTTCTTTCGACCATAAAATAGAGGCTACTGACAGCTACCAGCTAACTTTCGCTACTGCTTGGGGAATTGCGTCGCAATTGCGCCAACACGGCATAGATGTTGGGATAAAATGGCCCAATGATTTAGTTTTAAATGGTCGCAAACTAGGCGGCATTTTGACAGAAACCAAAGTAAACAAAGGACAAATCACCCAAGCAGTAATTGGTGTTGGTATTAACTGGACAAACCCAGTACCAGAAACTGGCATCAATCTGGAATCGTGGCAAGCTTCCCAAGATATCAGACCGATTTCTTGTCTGGAAATGCTCACCTCTAGAGTCTTACTGGGAATAGAATCCGGTATGGAGTGCCTTTTTCAAGAAGGAGTAAATATACTCTTGTCTGGCTATCTAGACTTGCTTACAAACATGGGCGATCGGGTGTACGTCAATAATCTTTCAGGTACAGTAGTTGGAGTGACTCCTCAAGGAAATTTACGAGTTGATTTAGAAACACATGATACAAAGGAACTAATTACACCGGAAATTTATATTGAACCCGGTACAATCAGTTTGGGATACCATAAATCTTCCGTTTAAATTTGAGGTTTGTTCAAAATTTGGCTCTTTGGGCAAGACAAACCACTAGCATCATCTCTTTAGGCTAATTACACACAACTGAGAGAACAAATGACGCAGCGCAATAATTCTGCCCATCATCGTTTGCATTTATGGCAGCAAGGTCTAACAAAAAAACGTTTTGCCTCAACACTACCAGCCCAGAGCCTCTGTTGGCTGAGTAGCGTTAGCCTCCTTAGCGGTGGCTTCGTGTTTGCCCAAACGGAAACACAAATAGACAATATAGTTCCCACTGTTGAAAGTTCTCAACCAACAGCAGTTACAAATCCAGTTAACACTGAGCGTTCGCGCAGCGTCTCGCAGAGAAGTCGAAGTGTTAAAAAACAGGCTGTTGCGTCGCCGGAAGCCGCTCAAGCGCAACCGGAATTTTCCCAACGGCGAGCCAGACTCAGACAGAGACTAGGCAAGCCAGAGGTTGCTCAATCAAAAGAGCCAGTTAGGCAGTCTACACCCAAAATCGAAGCAGCTGAACCTGTTGTGATTATCAGACAGTCAAAGCCCAAAGTAGAGGCCTCACAGGTTACTCCTGTAAGGGCGAGACAGGAAAAACCCAATACCCCTGTCCGCTATGCACCTGAAAAACTTCCAGTAGTTGCTCAACCATCAAATAACTCTAACAGCCCTGTCAGTGCAACGGCGGAGAAAACGAAGGATTATAATAACGCCTATATCGATCCTAATAGTTATGACAGTGGTGCAACAGGTACTTATCAAGCACCAAACTCTGTAATTGTTACAGAACGCTCCAGTGGTTGTCGAGCCATTTTGCCGTCAGGGCAAAGTGTATTAGGCGGCGCTTGCGCCAAAGCACCCCAAAGGAGTGTAGCTGATTCTAATGGGAAACCAGCACCTAATTGGCTCAGAAGAAGTCAAAACGCCCAATTACCAGTAGTTCCACCCGTGCGGCAAATTGCAACTACTGGCAACACCAGCAGATGGCGTGCTGCTCAAAGTGGTTCTAGCGGTGTCACCAAGAGCGCATTTCGCTCGAATCGGTTTATCCCGACTCCCGCTGAATTCAGCCCCACAAGAGTTAGTGCAACTCCCATTGCACCGAGTGGTGGGACTTTACCGCCACCAATGGCAGATGGCAACATTGCACCCCGCCCTAGCAACGTAGCTTACGACTTCTCACTAGCATCAGTATTGCCACAAATCCCCTACATGGGGAGAGTTGCATATAGTGGTACGGGAATGATGTATCCCTTGTCTATTCCCGCTCCCATTACTTCTTTGTTTGGTTGGCGAGTTCATCCAATCACAGGTAATCAACGCTTCCATGCTGGTACAGACTTGGGTGCGCCTACGGGAACACCAGTTTTGGCTGCTGCTGCGGGTCAAGTGGAAACTGCTAACTGGGTGGGTGGTTATGGTTTAACCGTAATCCTGAATCACAAATCTGCTGAACAAACTCTCTACGGTCACATGTCAGAAATCCTCGTTCAACCCGGTCAGTGGGTACAACCTGGAACTATCATCGGGCGAGTTGGCAGCACTGGCAATTCCACAGGCCCTCACTTGCACTTTGAAGTTCGCCACCTGACACAAGATGGGTGGGTTGCTTCTGACCCAGGCGTGGAATTACAAAGTGCCCTCAGTCAGTTAGTGCGAGGTTTGCAAACCGCTCAGGTAAGCCAGCAACCAGGCAGCTAGAATAAAGTTAGGAGTGAAGAGTGAAGAGTTATGAATTTAAAACTCCAAACTCCAAACTCCAAACTCCAAACTCCTAACTCCTAACTCCTAACTTTTTTAGTTACAAATACCCGTGTTCTGCTAGGAATGCGGGTGTAATGCCATCTATACTATTGTCATCAGTGCCTCTGGTGTGGGGGTTGCCAGAATAAAGGAATTTTTCGACGTATTTGCCGAGAATATCCCCTTCTAGATTCACTAAACTCCCAGCAACCAAATAGCGAAGATTTGTCTCGCTGTATGTCAGGGGAATTACCGCTACTTTGAATTGGGAAAGTTCTGGCTCATAAGCGGCGACTGTGAGACTGATGCCATTGACGGCAATGCTACCTTTGGGGACAATGTACCGTGCGATCGCAACGGAAGCAATAAAGGTCATTTCCCAAGAAGTAGCGGTTTGTTCCGCCACTAGTAATCGACCGATGCCGTCTACATGACCCATCACAAAATGACCGCCAACTTTGCTGCCTACCTTGAGCGACGCTTCTAAGTTGACATATCTCTGTTGGGTTTGCTCGCCTCCCAACGTCGTGCGGCGTAGAGTTTCTGGTGAAGCCGTGGCAATAAACCCGTCTTTTAAAACTTGTTCTACTGTTAGGCAAACACCATCGACAGCAACACTGTCACCATAAGCCAAATCTTGCATAATTACTTCACCCGACTGGCTTGCACAAGTAATTTGCCAAGAATCGCCCCCTAAGGGTTCCATCGTTCCTAATGCTTGGATTAATCCTGTAAACACGGCTTTTTTGTCAAACTAACTCTATTTATTGCCTAATTTTGCCTGAAGTCAATTGGTAATTGTCATAGAAATCTCGAACATCCAAGTATATTTTCTGACTTTTTTTAGGATAGGAATATTAACACATTAGCATCCTTCACAAGGCATACTTGGTTAAGAAGGTTATTCTTTAAGAAGACCAATTTGACTTACTCTGGTTTTCACCACAAGTTCGGAGTTTAATAGAAGCAATTATAGAGAACGAATGCTTATGTTTATTACTGTCACCAAACCGCCTAAAAAGGGGTGTTATTTGTTACACGCCATCAAAGGCTCTCAAAGCATTGTAGAGGCTTAGGCAATGATTGAAATGAAAGTCGCTGGCATAGCATTAGATGCCATAACCCGCAGCCCGATCGTCCTTTTGAAAGATTCTTCAGATCGGCGGGCTTTGCCAATTTACATTGGTCAGGAACAGGCTAGGGCAATTATGGGCGCACTGGAGAATCAGAAGCCTCCTAGACCCTTAACTCACGACCTGATTGTGAATATTTTAGAGACTTGGAACATGACTCTAGAAAAAGTCATTATTCATTCCCTGCAAAAGGATACATTTTATGCAGCTTTAATTGTCCAGCAAGGCGAAGTCAAAAAAGAAATTGACGCGCGTCCTAGCGATGCGATCGCTATTGCTCTCCGTACAAATACTCCCATTTGGGTAATGGAAGAAGTCATTGCCGATGCTTCTATCCCTGTTGATCGCGATGCAGATGAAGCCGAACAGCAAGCCTTCCGTGAATTTATTTCCAATCTCCGTCCTGAAGATTTGATCAAGCGCTTTGGTAATGGCGATAGCTAGGAAAGTTATGAGTTATGAGTTAGGAGTTAGGAGTTATGAGTTATTTTGCTTCAACTCCTAACTTGTAAGCAAAAAAAGTTAGGAGTTAAGAGCTATGATTTACTTCCTTCAACTCCTAACTTATAACTCCTAACTTCTAACTCTTTGTTAAAAATGCAATACCGACGCTTTGGAAAAACGAATCTGCGCCTCTCGGTTTTTTCCTTGGGAACAATGCGCTACTTGGCTGATTTTGAAAATGCTCACCAGACTATCGAACAAGCCTTAGCGCTAGGAATTAATCATCTAGAAACCGCCAGAGGTTACGGCAAAAGCGAGGAGTATCTTGGTAGGGCACTAAAAGCTGGGTTGTCAGTACCCCGAACGAAGCTTTATGTCACTACTAAAATCTCAGCCACAGCAGATGCTGACACCATGCGTCGGTACATTGACGAATCCCTAGAACAATTACAACTAGATTATTTAGATTGCTTAGGGGTTCATGGTTTGAACACTTGGCAACATTTGGAGTGGGTGCAAGCCAAAAATGGCTGTATGCAAGCCGTAGAAGAAGCTGTTGCTGATGGCCGAGTACGACACGTTGGTTTTTCCACCCACGGGCCATTAGAGGTAATTCAGGCAGCAATAAATACAGATTTATTTGAATTTGTCAATCTGCATTATTACTATTTTTTTCAACGGCACGCACCAGCGATTCAACTAGCTGCCGAAAAGGATATGGGCATTTTCATTATTTCGCCTGCTGATAAGGGAGGACGCCTCTACACGCCACCTCAAACCTTAAAAGACCTGTGTTATCCGTATTCACCCTTAGAATTGAATTATCGATTTTTACTTGCAGATCGCCGTATTACTACTTTGAGTATAGGGCCAGCAAACCCAGGTGAATTAAGAGAACCTTTGCAAATTGCTGACCATGATGGAGAGTTAACATCAGCAGAAATTTCCACTTTCTGGCAGTTAGAAAATCACCAAAAAATTGCTTTGGAAACTGATAATTGTAGCCAGTGTTATGCTTGTTTGCCCTGTCCAGAAAATATCAATATTCCAGAGGTACTACGTTTACGTAATCTCGCCGTGGCATACGATATGAAAGACTATGGTCAATATCGTTACGGAATGTTTGAAAATGCCGGTCACTGGTTCCCTGGAATGAAAGGCAACCGTTGTACAGAATGTGGTGACTGTTTGCCTCGCTGTCCAGAAAAGTTAGATATCCCAGCTTTGTTAAAAGATACTCACCAAAAATTAAGTGGGAAAGCAGGTCGGAGATTGTGGGGATAAAAATGTAAACTGGAGTCAGAATATCCGTTAATTTCAGCATGGTATTCACCACCCAGTCGCAGACTCGTCATTCTAGGTACTGAGTTCTGAGTTCTTTATTGTTAAAATTATATAAAGATTAAAAGAGTCAGGAAGATCCGCTCAAGCTGGGGTGTCTCACCAAAAAAGATGAAAATTAAAAAAAAAGAAATATCCTACGCCAATCACTGACGGTTTTCCGCTACAGTGGACGGGCTGTAAGCTTAGTATGGACTACTAGCCGATCGCTTACTATTTTTCTGGCTAGTTTAACTTTGGTGGCTGGTCTATTACCGGCGGCGATATCCTACATCAGTAAATTAATTGTTGATGCAGTGGTATTTGCATCTCAAGTGAACTCACAAAGCAATGGTTCTGTAAATATTTATCCTTCACTATTTTATGTAGGATTAGAAGCGATCGCTGTAATTTTACTAGCAGGGAGTCAGCGAGGAATCATCATTTGTCAGTCGTTATTGCGGGCGCTAATGGGTCAGCGAGTAAATGTACTCATCTTAGAAAAGGCGCTGACACTGGATCTTAGGCAATTTGAAGACTCAGAATTTTATGACAAATTGACCAATGCCCGACGAGAAGCATCGGTTCGTCCTCTTTCGTTAGTAAACCGCACCTTTGGGTTGGTGCAAAATGCCCTTTCCCTGATTACCTACGGTATTTTGCTGGTAAATTTCTCAGTTTGGGCGGTGGTGGTGCTGATTTTGGCAGCTATGCCTGTATTTATTGCGGAAACTAAGTTTGCTGGAGAAGGCTTTCGCCTATTTAGTTGGCGGGCGGCAGAAACTCGTCAACAGCACTACTTAGAAAATCTGCTAGCAAGAGAAGATTTTGTCACAGAAGTCAAACTCTATCAGTTGGGAGAGATGCTGCTAGGACGTTACCGCAGCCTATTTGAACAACTCTATGGCGAAGACCGCGATTTAACTCTGCGGCGAGGATTGTGGGGCTATCTCCTGGGTTTAGTCAGTACTGGTGCTTTTTACCTAGCTTATGCTTGGATTGTACTAGAAACAGTACAAGGTAAGATTTCCTTGGGAGATATGACAATGTATCTCACTGTGTTTCGCCAAGGACAATCAACTTTCTCCAATGCCCTCACTTCTATTGGAGGGATGTATGAGGACAACCTATATCTATCAAATCTCTACGATTTTCTGGAAGAAGAAGTACCAAAATCTTGGGGTAAGGCAACTATTGGTTTAAATCCCCAAGATGGTATCCGTTTTGAGAATGTCTCATTTACTTATCCGGGAAGTTCCAAGCCAGCCTTGAGAAACATTTCGCTGCATCTCAAACCCAGAGAGAAACTGGCAATTGTGGGTGAAAACGGTTCCGGTAAGACTACTTTAATCAAACTACTGACCCGACTCTACACGCCAGATTCTGGGCAAATTTTCTTAGATGGCTTGGATTTGCAGGAATGGGATGTGGATGTGTTGCGGCGTCGCGTTGGTGTGATTTTTCAGAACTTTGTCCGCTACCAGTTCACTGTGGGCGAGAATATTGGCGTGGGCGATGTAGAACATCTTGAAAACAAAACACAGTGGAAAACTGCTGCTGAAAAAGGCATGGCCCAATCTTTTATTGACCAATTACCTCAAAGCTTTCAGACTCAACTTGGTCGTTGGTTTAAGGGAGGACAAGAACTTTCTGGAGGACAGTGGCAGAAGATTGCTCTTTCTCGTGCTTTTATGCGATCGCAAGCAGATATCTTGGTGTTAGATGAACCAACATCGGCAATAGATGCCCAAGCTGAGTTTGAGATTTTCAATCATTTTCGCGCTATTACTCAAAATCAGATGGTACTTTTGATTTCCCATCGCTTCTCGACAGTACGAATGGCTGACAAAATCCTAGTTATAGAAAACGGGGAAGTTATAGAACAGGGAACTCACGAAGAGTTGTTACAGCTAGGAGGACGTTATGCCAAGTTGTTTCTCTTACAAGCCGCTGGTTATCAATAGGAAAAGAAGCTAGCAATCTTTGTAAATTGAGATAGCGATGCCTACGGTGGTCACTGAGCTTTGTCGAAGTGCGGGCTGTGCCTACGTACACTTATGTACAAAGCACATAACATCTCTATCTAACCACGTTAAACTGTTCAGTAAATATGGGTCACTAGACAATCCGTATCGTTAAACATTGCTACCCGATAAAATTATGCAAATAACAAAACAGCGATACTATACCCCAGAGGAATATTTAGAGCTAGAAGAAGCTGCTGAGTACAAAAGTGAATACATTGACGGGCAAATAATTCCTACGGCGGGTGGAACAATAAATCACAATCGTATAGCTGGTAATTTCTATGCTGTGTTAAACTTCGCGTTCAGACAAGAAGAATACGAAGTGTTTAATAGCGATATGCGTCTGTGGATACACCAAAAGCGTATCTACACGTATCCAGATGTGATACTAATAGCCGGTGAACCAGAATTTTTCAATAACCGTACAGATATTATTACAAATCCCCAAGTTATTGTTGAGGTTTTGTCTAAATCTACTAAAAACTACGATCGCGAAGATAAATTTCAGGCTTACCGAACTATTTCCACTTTCCAAGAATATCTATTAATTGACCAAACACGAATTCATGTAGATCAATTTTCCAAAACCGGGAAAAAGCAATGGACGCTTCGTGAATATGATGAAGAAGATGAAGCGATCGCACTTGTAACCGTACCATTTGAAATTTCCTTACAGGATTTATACAACAAGGTGAAGTTTGAGCCTGTTGAGTTTGAAGGGGAAAGTGCTGATGTTGAGGAATTGGGGTAAGGGCGCGTTAAAAAACTTGCTGTTATGTAAGCTTTTTAGAAGCTATATTTAAGTCATATAGGTTCTAAAATTATACCTGTATTCAAAAGATTTTAGAAGTATCAAAAGCAAACTAAGATGGTTCACAAAATTGCCTTGTTCAATCACAAAGGTGGTGTCAGTAAGACTACAACGACTTTTAACTTAGGTTGGATGCTTGCTTCAAAGGGTAAGAGAGTTATCCTTGTAGATACTGATCCTCAATGTAATCTAACAGGAATAGCTCTAAAAGAAGAAACTGAAGATGACGAGGCAAGGATAGAAAACATCTACAACACACATTCAAATATAAAAACTGGCTTGGCTCCTGCTTTTGAGTCACAGCCACGGGCTATTGAAGCTGTAGATTGTATTCCGATACAAGGACAAGAAGGTTTATTTTTATTACCTGGTCATGTAGGCTTTGCTGAATACGAAGTAACATTAGGTATCGCGCAGGAACTCAGTGGATCAATTCAAACACTCAAAAACTTGCCAGGTGCTATTTCTGATCTTTTAGAAAAAACTGCTAATAAATTTAATGCTGACTATATTCTGATTGATATGAGTCCGAGTTTAGGAGCAATAAATCAGAATTTACTGATGACAAGTGACTTTTTCTTAGTGCCTACAACGGCTGATTTTTTCTCTGTCATGGCAATTGATTCTCTATCTAGAATTTTATCAAAATGGTGTGCTTGGGCAAGGATGGCAAGCGTAAACCCCATATTAAAGGAAGCCACTTATCCATTCCCAGAATTTAACTTGAAATTTTTAGGAACTATAGTTCAAAACTATAGAATTATTAGGGGTAAAGAAACAGCAGCATTTCAATCATGGATAGAAAAAATTGAGCGAAGAGTTGCTTCTCAACTAGTTCCAATTTTACGTGATAATAATCTCCTATTGCCTAATAATATCTATACCAACCAGGAGATTAATAGTAATTTTACCCTGACAAAAATTTCTAACTTTAACAGTTTAATTGCTCTATCACAGGAACACAGTACACCTGTTTATGCGCTAACACCGGAACAGTTAAATCAAAAAGGCAAGGTGTTAGATAATAATCAGGCAAAGCAAGAGGAGTTTAAAAAAACTTTTTCTGACTTAGCAGATAAAATTATTGCACTATCATCCAGTTATGCAATCAGCGCTTGACCAATTTCGCATTAGTATTCAGCGTGTTCGGGATCTGATTGCTCTTCATACTTCTGTTAAGGCTCAAGCTACTGCTGCCCTGGATCTTTCAGACATTTTACGAGCTGCCCTAGTTCTAACTGTTAGTGCCTTGGATTATTATATCCATGAGGTTGTCACGTTGGGTATGCTGGAAATTCATCGAGGACAACGTGCTGAACCAGCATCTTCAGCCTTTTCCCGTTTTCAAGTTTCCTTAGGAAGCGCTCGTGAGGATAGAAGAATAGCCATAGATATCGCCTCTTGGATAGAGAGTGACATTCAGCAGGTTTATGGAGCTAACTTTTTACAGCAGTCTCATACTATTTCTGGTTTAATTCCAGCTATATCAAATAGTATTTTGAATAGATTAAATAATACTTCATGGTTAGAAGATGAGATTAGAAAAGGTTTAAGTTATAAAAGCTTTCAGCAGCCTGAGAAAATAGCTGATGCAATTAGGCAAATTTCGGATAAACAATTGTGGAATGAGGTTGCTAGGAAAATGAGTAAACCTCCTGAAGATATTAAGCAACAACTTACCTTAATTGTGGATCGCAGAAACAAAATTGCTCATGAAGCAGATATAGATCCTACCCTCAACATAGGTAATCGCTGGTATATAGACGAATCAATGGTTGGTGATACAGTTGATTTTATTGAGCAGCTTGTTGAGAGTATTCATCAAATTTTGTAGCTTTGGGTAGATTAATAGTAGATATTGTTAACTAACTAATTAAGCAAGATATGCAGGACATGGTTGTGGAACGATCAAGACTGCGATCGCCCCATTTCCCACCAACTTAGATAAAATCACTATGGTGCTAGTTAACTACTCCTGACAACTTGTAGAAATTCCCTTAGTACAGGTGTCATATCTTCTTCCCGCCACACTATAGCCGTTTCTACTAATGGTGTTTTCTCTTCCAGAGTACGATAAACTACACCAGTTCTCTGAAGATTTTGCAATGAAGACGGTGCGATCGCAATCCCCATTCCCGCTGAAACCAATCCGATAATCGTCTGCATCTGAATCGCTTCTTGAGTCACTTTTGGGCTGAAGTCTCCTTGCTGACAAAGACTTACGATTTGATCGTAAAGTCCTGGCCCCAAATGGCGAGGGAACATGATAAAGTTTTCGTTTACTAGCGATCGCACTGAAATCTTTTCTTGTTCAGCTAAAGAATGAGTTTCCAACATAGCCACAATTAAAGCTTCTTGCTGAATGCATTCTTGATTGAGTGTGTTGTCTTCTAAGGGTGGATGGGCAAAACCTACATGGATGCGGCGATCCTGTAGCGCTTGCTCCTGCTGAGTTGTGGTTAATTCCTGCAATACCAACTCTACTTCTGGAAACTGTTCTCTAAACCGCCGCAAAATCACAGGAAGCAAATCGTAAGTTACCAAACTGGTAAACCCAATTCGTAATTGCCCCTTTTCACCTCTTCCCGTTTTTTGGGTTAGCTCAATTGCTTTTTGGAGTTGAGCTAAAAGCTGATAGGCTTCTTGCAAAAAAACTTGCCCTGCTTCTGTTAGTTGCACCTGTCGTTTGGTTTTGCGGTAAAACAGTTCTACCCCCAATTGCGCCTCTAATTGCTGAATTTGCTGGCTTAAGGGCGGTTGAGCGATGTGCAGTCGCTCGGCGGCTCTACTGAAGTGCAGTTCTTCAGCGACAGCAATAAAGTAGCGCAAGTGTCGCAATTCCATTTCTTTTACATTTTATAATGTTTCAATTTTTTATAAATATATAAACGCAGAGAGGCGCAAGGTAGCGCAAATATTTTAGATAATTTGTAACAAAAACTAGAGGTGCGATCGCTATGATTAATGCTGATTTACGTATAAATTTCATTGATACTCGACAATCAAAAATGTATTGCTCACTAGAATCATCCCGTGAAAAAAATTGTTGCTTGTAATATAAAACTGTATCAGTCTATATGCTATATTTATTAGTTTTTAGAAGCAGCTATTGAAGTTTTTACGTATTTTTATAAAAGCCTCAGATGCTATGTAGAAATTATTTAAACTTGGCTTCAGCGTTCAAGTTTGATTACAAATCCTGCCACCAGACTTGATCTACCAAGAGATTAATTCAAACTATAAAATAATATTAAATTTTAAGCGATTTAGTGCTATATGCTTTACCAGCTAAGATTTTAAAAATAGTAATTATCGCTTCTTTAATAATGAGCAAGAGTGTTTCAAAAAATATTATTCATAGCGCCGAATAATCATCTATTTTTCTGATCTTCAATGCCCCATGCCCTATAACCAATACCTTAATTGCATACTTCTATGGGATTAGAAGTATCCACACCAACCCAAACAATTACCCCTAGCAGGTTAAACTAGGTCTGGTAACAACTGCTCCACGTTCCTTATGAGGCTTTTATGGGAGCTAACCTCAAACAGATTGCCAACTATTTAGACAACCTTGGTTGGGACTACCGTTTTGATGATGAGGAAGACCGAATTATAACAGGTGTGGAGGCTGATAATCTAGAAGATTTCCTAATAGTTGTCCAACTGGATGAAGAAGGAAAATTTTTTCGGGTATTTGCCCCTCAAGTTCTGGGAGGAATCCAAGACCATCCTCACAAGGCAGCTATCCTCCAGACAATGCTTGCCATTTCCTGGGAAACCAAAATGTTGCAATGGGAGTATGACCCATCCGATGGTGAAATTCGTGCCATTATTGAGTTTCCTTTAGAAGACTCGATTCTCACAGAAAAACAATTTCACCGTTGTCTGAGTGGATTAATTCAGATTGTGGATGGCATAGCAATACCTCGCTTGACAGAAGTGATGGCAACAGGTCTCGATCCGGGGAATATAGAACTTGGGGAAAGACTATTACTCAGTATCCAAGAAGAAGCACCAGGATTGTTAGATTTACTAGAAAAAGCAATGGAAGCGCGAAAAAAGCGAGGAAGTTTTCCTAGTGAGTGAGACGGATCATCACTTAAATAGCTATACTCCAAAGTGATACCCTCACTATATACTGAAATTTTCTGGGGCTGGATATTATGACATCCTATGCAACCTCCTCTGCCAAAGCGGAAATGAGCGAACTCCGGCGGTTGAAAGCTTTACTACCACCAGAACTGCAAAGCTGGGTCACGGTTGAAGGCACAACTGAGGTCAATCCACCCCTGGTTCGCTGCGAAGAAATTGGTAAAGACCAGGTAGAAATTCAAATTGATTTGGTGAAATGGGATGCCCTCGCAATGGATCAGCGTAATCTGCTGTTCTGGCATGAGGTTGCTCGCGTTCAAAATGACACAATTCCTAAAGATGGTTGGGAAATGGCAGCACTAGCCATCGGTTTAGGTGGTGCTGTAGGAGAATTGTGGGTACAAGATGGATTGCTGCTGGTGTTAGCTTTGTCGCTTTGTGGCGTGTCAGGCTGGCGACTGTACCAAAAGAATAATGGGGAAAAGCAACTAAGAGAATTGCTCAATGCTGATGAGAAAGCGATCGCTTTAGCAACTCGTTTTGGTTATAGCCTCCCCAATGCCTACAAGAGTCTCGGTAGCGCCTTGAAAACCCTGATTGATAATACTCCTAGTAAGCGTCAACGATCGAGATACGAAGCAAGACTCTCTGCCCTCAAACGCAGTGCCAATAAGGCAAAAGCTAAATCCAAAGCTCCAGATGAGGGGGCGTTATAGAAACTAGAAATTAGGTTGGGTGGGTATTGCCCACCCCTCGAAACACCTAAATCAAGGTGGGTTTGACGAACTTCTCCCTGTCTTGAACTTTAATTTTAGTTTCTCTCTAAGTTGGAAAGTGAAGGTTTTACGTAATAAAACCTCTTAGTGGTCTTTTGATTTAGCTAATTAGACTTCCTATTGAGGAGGCTCCTGCCTCCCTAATTAGCAGCAACAGCCCAATTACCATTTCATAAAATCTTACTTTTTTCTTGACTACATCTTTATCAAACTCAAATTTTACAACTGGTTCAGCATTTTATGCGTCTGGGGAATCACGCGCACGTGCTTGACAAACCTCTTCATCAAAGCTTGCCACGTCAAAACTTGATCGCTGGAAGGCGCAAGTACAGGTACTGGAGAAAATTGTTCTGATACTGCCAAAGGCGTAACAGGTTGTAAAAATACTGAGATATCTGGACTAACCTCTGCCACCAACGAAGCTGAACGTTCCAACTCGGCGGGATCTGTGTTTTGAGACACAATTATCTTGACAAAAACATTTAAATATGAGTCATAACATAACTGGAGAAATTTACTATGTTCTTGCCAATGACTTTCGCCGCTAACACTGGGCAATTTTAAATCCATACCTACAGAGTCTAAGTATGGGATAATCATTGCTAGTTGTTCTGGGCGATGTCCGCCGGTTTCTAAGTATATAGGGAGACCAGTGATGGCTCGCACTTGGGGTAGAAACTGCGTTAAAAATGAGGCATGAAGAAGTGGTTCGCCGCCAGTTAAGCTAATGCTATCGTGTAGACAAGGCAGATTTTGCTGTTCCACCCATTCGAGTAATATGGGTAATGGGACAGGGTTAGAGTGAATTTCAAAGTCGCGCAATCCAGGCGATCGCTCTATCCGACAAGTTGTAGGTGCACTCCAAGTGTGGGCACTATCACAAAAGTGACAGCGCAAATCACACAAAGCAAAACGAATAAATATCTGACGTGTCCCTACATTCAGTCCTTCCCCTTGAATGGCAGAAAAGACCTCAATCAGGCGTGCGGTAGGTGTAACCGTATTTTTAGAAATCATTTGATGAGAGCAACGCGATCGCGCTGCGTCGGCACAACAGCAAGGATGTTTTTTGGCTTCTTGTTCTATTGTGAATCGTCGCTAGCGATCTCCAATCTCAGCCTCGGTAAATAGCAGTTAGTCCTGATTACCACTAATTTCGATATTAGGTTAAGTAATTTTGTAGGACAAACTAATGTTTGGCATATTACATTATACATGGCAACGAAAGTGCAGAGCTTCATGACTAGCCAACCGACAGAGGTCGATTTTCCAGTTAATTCCCTAAACGACATTGCTATAGTGCAGGTGCCGACGCGGTTGAGCGTGCTGGAGGCTTTAGGCTTTAAGCAAACCTGCCAAGGCTTAATTGGGCCCAATTCACATCCCAAGCAAATCATCATTGATTTTCACCAAACTACTTTTATCGATAGTAGTGGTTTAGGTGCCCTGGTAAGTAATTTTAAATATGCTCAGGCTAAGGATATTACATTAACACTGCGGAATGTAACACCTCAAGTCATGGCAGTTCTAAAACTCACAGGGTTGGATCAGGTTTTTCCTTTAGAGCTTGTGGAGGATGGGTCGTTAATAGAACAAAATGACATAGTAGATAATCGGAAGACAACTTCCCGTAAAGTAGAGCAGTTACCCACTACTCATCCTTCTATGGCATCTTGGATGAAACGGTTCTTAGATATTATTGGGTCAGTGATTGGTTTATTAATTACAGGAATTTTGTTTATTCCAATTGCGATCGCTATTCAAATTAACGATCCCGGCCCCATTTTCTTTAGTCAAATTCGTTGTGGTTGGATGGGGAAACACTTTAAGATTTGGAAATTCCGCTCTATGTGTGTGGATGCAGAAGCAAAGAAATCCCAAGTCAAAAACCAAGTGCAAGGTGCTTTTTTCAAGAATGAAAATGACCCCAGAATTACTAAGGTAGGGCGCTTGTTACGGCGAACTAGTCTTGATGAATTACCCCAATTTTGGAACGTCCTCAAAGGAGAAATGAGTTTAGTAGGCACTCGACCACCTACACCCGATGAAGTAGAACGCTATGAAGTACCTGAGTGGCAACGTTTAGATGTAAAACCCGGTATGACTGGCGAATGGCAAGTAAATGGACGTTCTACAGTCCGTAGTTTTGAAGATGTAATTCGTCTGGATTTGCAGTATCAAAAAAATTGGAGTTTACTGTACGATTTAAAGCTAATTTTCAAAACTATAGCTATTCTGTTTAATAGAAACAGTGGTGCTGTTTAGCTAATTATCCTTATTCACAATTTTTTGAGAACTCGCAACTCTCACGATATTCTTAAATACGCCCAAGCCTATTATGGGCTTGGGTAAATTTTAGGTTCACTTATAACACCACGCAAGTGTCAGCCAATTTTGGTTTTGAGATTTTAGACTGAACCCACGGATCAATCCTTTTTATTAAAACAAAGATGTTTATGTATTTTTATCCTCTATTAAAATCAGGGTTTGAAAAAATTTTGGATTTTGAATCATTCAATCCAAAATCCAAAATTAAAAATCTAAAATTTGGTAATCCTGTGTGTGAGATTATCCCATTGCCTTCTGAACACTAACCACTTCAATCGGCTGCACCTCTGGCAATAAACGCTTCATACCTTGCTTAACAAATCCCTGCAAAAAACCAATCTGCTGATTT
This sequence comes from Nostoc sp., assembly GCF_036918015.1. GTDB lineage: Bacteria > Cyanobacteriota > Cyanobacteriia > Cyanobacteriales > Nostocaceae > Nostoc. The sequence goes on along the minus strand of NZ_JBALEO010000012.1, from coordinate 62,274 downwards.
TGCTGAAATACCTTTTGCAATGTTTGCCGCAAATTCTCCAAATTCAAACCAGTTCCAGAATCTATGGCTATTTCCTGCTGTTGGAAATACTCAACTAGACTTAACCCTGCCACTCTAGTTAGATAAGCTGCACTTACTCCCTGCACTACGCCACCAGCAACAAAGGTAACGGCATTACTTTTCAGAACAGTACTAATAGCCTTTGTAGAAAGTTCAACTAAACCCAATTTCAGCATCAAACTTCCCATTGTTCCAGCTACGGTTTGTGCTTGTTCTAGGGAAAATTTTTGCTGATAGATGTTACCTAAATCCATTACCATTTGAGCATTAATTGCCGCAGTTGCTAGGATATCAAAGGCTGGTACTGGGTTAGCAAAGGCAGCAGCAGCAGCTATCCACTGATATTGTTCAATAATTGGAGTGGCGCGATCGCGTCTGGTTCCATTCAGCCAATTTTTCGCCTCAGCTTTCAACAATCCGGCTTTCCTCATGGTTGTCACCCAAACTAGCCGTTGTCTTTGCTGTGCTAAAACTTCACCCAATTGCTGCGTTAACTGCTGGATATCTGCTGCTGGTTGCTCCATCCACTCTTGCACAGAACCATCAGCCTCATGCTTTCGGACTTTGATGGCAATGGGAGAGGCCGCAGTTGCAACTACATTTCCCTGCATCCGCTGTTTCAAAGACAGCAAGATGTTGGCACTTTCATCGGTTAAATACTGGTCTTGTTTGTTGAAAACCAGCATATTAGGCTGATTTGCTGCCTTTAGCTGCTGTAAGATTTGAAATTCGGAATCTGTCAAATCTCCGTTTGTCAGAAATAGCACAAAATCAGATTTTGCTACTTCTGCCAAAATAGCCGCATCTGAATTTTCACCCACTTCCCTAAATAAAGGTGCTGTCTCTTGTAAAGACACGACATTTTGTGTCTCTAGATTTTGCTCTAGCACTTGAATTAAAGTGCTTTTACCCACGGATTTCCCGCCAGTCACAGCTACTTTAATTTGTTGTCTGTCTAATTCCAACAACAATTGGGCAATTTGTTCTCTGAGTGTCTCTAAGGCTGGATGGTTTTCTGATTCTTGTGCCAGTTGGTTAATTACAGTTTCAGTTTTAGCGATCGCACTTTCCACAGTCGCTCGATCCACTACCATCCCATCTAGCTGTTCTAAACTGTTTTTGGGGCGTTTTTGCTGGAATAACCACAAACCACCACCTACAGCTAAGGCACTCAACAAACCAAACTCACCCACCTGCACTATAGAATCGTGCCAACTGTCCAACATCCACAGGGAAAAGGAAAGTCCCAATCCTCCCACTAAAATTGGTCGCTGCAACTTCACAACCATGATTCTCCGCGCCTTTTAGATGGCTATTTCTTCCAGAATAGATTAAAATTCTGCTTCTGGGAATTTAACAGGCGATCGAACACAACTTTCTTTACCTACAGATGCCTGTAAAATTAACTCCCAAGCATTCCTATATTGTGCCGAACGCGGTTTACGCTGTCTTTTCTCAGCTTCAACAAGGTGTATTTCGCTACCGTAGCCAATGAATATGTCTATTGGGAAGATATAAAATAGGTCAAGATTTTCTATATAAACTAAAGCAAAATCAAAGTCTGATAGCTTATATGCTTCTCGAAGCATCAGCCGCCGATTGGTTTTAGTACGGCGGTTATCTACAACATAATTGCCTGAAGGCTCATCAAACCAAGCATATTTGACTTGGATTTTAATTAGAGTTCCCTCTACATCAAATGCTAGATCGTAAGGTAGCCGATCGCCAAAAGGTTTCAAAACTCCCCAACCACGCTTTAAGGCATGAAGAACAGCAGCTTGTTCAGCTATGTCTCCTCTAAGCTTTGTGTCCATCTGCAAAATAAAAATAATTAAATAAAACAAAACCCCGGAATCTTTTCAAATTCCGGGGTTTTGTTTTAATTTGGTGGCGGGAAGTGGATTTGAACCACTGACCTTCGGGTTATGCTTACCAACTACAACTTTCGTTGCCCAGATTTACTGGTTTGTGGTCTGGACTGTCCCTTCACCCTCGGCGTTATCGTTAGGGTGTCTGCCTTCCAGTCTCTACACCTTCTCCATTTCTGGAGCTTGGTTCGGGATTACCACGCTATTGGCTTCCCCGAGTTTGACAGATAAACGCACATAAGTTTCTTTATGTGCCGCCCATAGCAAACCTAACTAATAAGCGTGTAGTTAACTTTGCCCGTTGAGCCCGACGAGCTACCAGGCTGCTCTATCCCGCGTTGCTCTCGACTTATTTATAATAACCTATAGTCAAGAGTTTGGCAACTACAAAAACGATAATTCTCCAATTACTTCTAAACGCTTGTATTTTCCCAAGGTGACAAACTTTTCTGAGAGGCTTTCGGCGGCGCTGGGACTAATCCACCCCATTTGCTGGAGTAAGTGAATAGCCACGGCGTATTTTGCGCGTTTCGCCCCATCCATAACTTTGATTGCCAATCCTAAGCCTTCACCGAGTCTACCAATGCACTGCACTCCTTCAGCACCAGTTTTGCTGACTAGTTCTCCTGGAGTTAAGCGCATCAGTTCCGTATCAAATTCCCCATCTCCTGCGACCATCGCGGGGTGATGAGTCATCGCACGGACAATCCGCTCCATATCCAAGTTGGTACTAGATGCTAGCAGTGCATACAAAGATGCCATGTGACCGAGTTGCATCAGATAAGTTGGTGCGCCACAGTCATCATGAGCGCTGATAAATTCTGCTGCTGGCATCCGCAGCAACTCTGCGACTTTGCCCAAAATTAACTGCTGTATTGGATGCTTGCGATCCAAATAGTTATTCAAGGGCCAATGGCGTTGCTGACAAACAGCTAACATTCCCGCGTGTTTTCCAGAGCAATTGTATTCTAAAGCACTCCGCTTTCCTTCAGGAATTGGACACTGGAGTATAGTTGGGTCAAGATCCGCCCGCCAAAGGATGTTAAATACCTGTCGGACTTGATCTATTCTTCCTTTATGGGAACTTGTGATAATTGCTAAGTCGCGATCGCTGAGTTGATAGCGTTCTAGTGTACCTGTGGTGGTGACAGCGAGTGCCTGAAATGGTTTGAGGGCTGAACGGATAAATGCAGCAGTTTCAGAATTTCCGGCAACGGTTAGAACCCGTCCTCGTTCGTCGCAGACAACAGCTTGAACTATATGCCTGGATTCAATAATACCTTCCCGCAGCAACCGGACTTCCAGTGCTGCGGCTTGAGTTCGTTTTCCCATTGTCATGGGTTTATATTTATTACCTTTTTTTAGTTAGGAGTTAGGAGTTAAGAGTTATGAATTATTAACTAATCACTCCTAACTCCTAACTCCTAACTTTTTAAAACAAATGCCAAACTATAGTACCAGTAACGTACATTCCCGCCAAGCCAGCAAAGGTAAATTGTAACCGCCGCAGAATGGGTTTAATTTCGTATGCGACAATTAAGCGATCGCGGTTGAGAACTTCCTCTGGTTTAGTCCAAGTTTGACCATCGTACCAGCCGGACTCTTCATAAAATACTGTGGGACTACAAAGGCGATCGCACACGTAGAACCAACCTAAGTACAACCTTACCAGTACCAGTACTAACCCGACACTCGCTCCGGCTGCACCACAGAGAATAAAATGTGCAATATACTTGTGAGGGGGAAAACTTGCCGCAGCTATTGGCCCTGCAAAAAACCAAGATAAACCCCAAATCCAAGAAAGTTTCGTGATATACTCGCGCAAATCTAAAGTGGTATCACGAAACAGCCAGGAAGTTTTTAACTCTTCATACTCATTGAGTGGTTGTTGGTCTGTAGGAACTGGGCAATTAGAAACCGAAGACCTAATCATGTTGGCTTACCCTCACCTTCATCAGATTCTGGAAGGGAAATACGTTCTGCATGAATCCAGAACGCTTCTAAATTATAAAACTCCCGTTCCTTGGGCATCATGATATGAACGATCACATCACCGTAGTCTTGTAGTACCCAACTCCCCTCAACTTTTCCTTCTGTCCTTAAGGGACGGCGTTGCAACTCAGTTTCGACTTTTCCTTCAATTGCTTGAGCGATCGCCCTGACCTGTGCCCTAGAATAGCCAGTCATCATCACAAAGTAATCAGCCAGGTAAGATACCTCTGCTACTTTGAGCAATAAAATCTCACCTGCTTTGCGGTCTGAGGCCGCAACAGCGATCGTTGCAGCTAATTTTTCGCTCGCCTCTTCGGTTTGGCCGTGGCTTATTACCGCACTCTTCGTCAGTGGGACAGATTGCAATGGGAAATTTCCTTGGAAATAATCAGTCATTAAACCTCAGGTGCTTTCTTCCTTTTGAAACAATTGTTGACATTTACTTACAAACAACGAACAATTGATCTGACAAATGTGTCAATAGGTTTTTTTGAATACTAACAAAAAAACAGGTGTCTATGAGATTAGTTTGATCATTGGCTGTTTAGATTTCGATATCCGCAACAGCTTAAAAGCTGATGGTTATTGTGCAGCGATGAATCAACCAATAGCTTTCCAGTAGGAATTGACAGCGAAAATAATTGCAGATTCATCAAACAGCATAATATGTAATGTAAAGCTAGGAATTTTCAGGTAACTACACATTTACGCTTTATACTGTCTACCAAAAATTATGATACAACACAGCATACTAATGACTGGTCTAGCAAAAGTGCGCTTTATTATATACGCGCAGCAATAAGTATTAATATATACTTTATAAATAATAACCTACGGATTGAATGAAGTGAAGCCGTGAGATTTTTAGTTCAACAATCCAACTGACAACCTGCTTGTATATCTCTATATTTTTAATAGTAAAATTAGCTACCCTCAAAATCTCATAATACTTAGACATGAGGGCATAATAACTTTGCTGCAAAGATTAAACTTCTTGTTTCGTAACTATGCCTCTAGAATGAATTGTTCTACGTTCTGCTGTCAATGAGTCACATAAGGACTCATACTGATTTAAAGCTTGCTCAAAAGCATATTGCTCAACGGCATATTGGCGACTTTTGTAACCCAGAGTTTTGACTTTTTCGGGGTTTTGGTACAAATCTAAAATTGTCATCGCTAAAGCTTGGGGATCTTCTGGAGGAACGATAACTCCACCGCCACTTTGCCTAATGGCTCTTGCTGCCGTACCATTGTCGGGGACAGAGGCAACTAAGGCCCCTCCACTAGCAAGTAGCACTTGAATTTTTGACGGCATATTGAAGGATACAACATTTTTCTTTTGCACCACTAAACCAACATCCGCAGCTGCTAACATCTGTGGTAAATCTTTGCGGGGTTGAAATGGTAGTAACAACACATTATCTGCGCCGCAGTCTAGACATTCCTGTTGCAATCGCTGTAAACCTTTTGCCTCTCCAACGATGACAAAGACAATCTCTGGGATATGGCGCAATACAGAAGCAGCTTTGACGACGCTTTCTAAACCTTGAGTTAAGGCGATGTTACCAGAATAAAGTACTACAAATTTGCCATTCAGATTATGTGCTGTGCGGAAAGGGTTATCCTCTTTAGGCAAAGGGCGGATAAAATTTACATCAACCCAGTTGGGAATTTGCACAATTTTCTCAGCTTCTACGCCCTTAGCTCGCAAATTGTCCACAAACCCATCGGCGATGACGCTAATTTTACTGGCACTGCTATATGCAAATTTTTCCAATAATGTAAACAATCGGATAAGTAATTTATTTTTCAGTAGACCGACATGGACGGCTGCTTCTGGTAATATATCTTGTAGATTTAAAATCACAGGACAAGCACGTAACCATCCTAAAAGAGCAACTGGTACACAGCTTGGCAAGGATGGCGATGTTGAGAGAATCACATCTGGGCGCCAACCGATAAGAGCGGGTACAAAGCTAGTGACGACGAAACTAGCATCTAATAACACCCGATCTAATAGGTTGGGTTGTGGACGAATCCAAACATAACTGCGCTGAATTTGAACGCCATTTTTGTATTCGTTGACATACCATTTACCCCGATATTCCTGGTAAATTTGCCGCTCAGGGTAATTGGGCATAGCGGTGACTACACGCACTTCATGCCCACGTTTCACTAGTCCCTCTGCTAATTCAGTCATTAGTGGGGCAATACCAATCGGTTCTGGATAGTAGTTGTAGGAGTAAATTAAAATCCGCATAAAAATTTAGTCCGAAGTACCCCGGTTTTTTATTTAGTGACAAATATTTGTCTGAAATATCATTTGGGCTTGGAAAACCCTATATCTAATTGTGACTCCAGACTGTTTTTCTGTCAGGTGTTTTCCTTAAAGATTGAGTAAACTTTGAGATGTAATACTTAGGGGAACTATAAATTTTTTTTACTATTTAAACAGTTTTTCAATTGTTATTTTTTGATTGGTACTTACGTAGAAGCTCTAAGTATATTAGGTTTTACCAACTCTTAAAACCAAATTGGGATAGTTAGTATTAACTCTCTCTATAAGTTACGCACATAACCCATTTTCATAGAATCTGAATATTAATAAGATTTTTTGATCGTACTAGTAATTCAATGAGCGATCGCCCTTGTATTTTCTCTTTTTTTGCTGGATCGGGTTTCCTAGATTTAGGTTTTGAAACCAGCGGTTTTAATATTGTTTATGTCAATGAAATCTTCGCCCCATTCATCGCCGCCTATCGCCATTCACGGGAAGTTTTGAAAATGCGATCGCCTGAATATGGATATCATCATGATGAAGCAGGAGATGTAACAAATCTTATTACCGAAAAAGCAGCACAACACCTTCAAGAATTAGTCAAAGACTGCCGCAAATCTCATCATATAATTGGTTTCATCGGCGGGCCTCCCTGTCCTGATTTTTCTATTGGTGGAAAAAATAGAGGACGTTTAGGAGATAATGGTAAGCTTTCCGCTTCTTATGTTGAATTAATTTGCCGCAATCTTCCTGATTTTTTCTTATTTGAGAATGTTAAGGGTTTATGGAAAACGGCAAAACACCGTTTATTTTTTGAATCGCTCAAGCAACAATTACAAGCAGCAGGCTATATATTAACAGAGCGGTTAATTAATGCTATTGAATACGGCGTACCCCAGGATAGAGACAGAATTATCTTAATTGGCTTCAAAAATAGTTTTCTTCAGGAAATGAAAATCGCATTTGATAAAAAATTACTTTCTGAAGAAACTTTCCCTTGGAATAATTCTATTTTATATCCTCAAGAAAATGTTTTCGCTTATCCTTGGCGTAAGTGTGAACCATTCAAAGAAAATTCTCTCACACCTTGTCCTGATGGCATACCTGAAGAACTGACAGTTGAATACTGGTTTAGAAAAAATAACGTTCTTAATCACCCCAATGCTGAACACTATTTTCAACCAAGGGCAGGTATGACAAAATTTGCTGCTGTTCAAGAAGGAGATAATTCCAGGAAGTCTTTCAAACGTCTACATAGATGGCGTTACTCTCCAACAGCTTGCTATGGAAATAATGAAGTACATTTACATCCTTACAAAGTCCGGCGGATTTCTGTAGCAGAAGCTTTAGCTATCCAATCTTTGCCTGCAAATTTTATACTTCCAGAGAATATGTCGCTCACAAATATGTTTAAAACTATTGGTAATGGTGTTCCATACTTAGCATCAAAGGCATTAGCTCAAACTATTATTAACTTCTTAGAAACCAGTGTGAAAAATACTGTTGACATTCATAACATTACTACCACTTAACGTCAACTTAAATACTTACAGTAATTCTGGGATATCTGTAAAGCTGATATTCAAGACAATTCAGCAGCTTGTTTTCAGGATAAACTCGTAATAAATGTGGTTTAATATATATATAAGAAATGTTTTAATTTTTTATAAAGTTTAATAATCAATCACTGGCAGAAGACACGATGGCAGCAGACTATCCAGACATTGATATTGCGCCATTTATCGATCACTCCCTGTTAACGCCAACAGCTACTCCAGAGCAGGTTGAGCAATGGTGTGAAGAAGCATATAGATTCAACTTTGCGGCGGTTTGTCTGTTCCCCGCTAATGTTAAGCAAGCAGTCGAACTCCTCCACGGTAAAAACCCGAAAGTTTGTACGGTGATTGGTTTTCCTTCTGGTGCAACGACTTCAGCCGTGAAACTGTATGAAGCTCAAGAAGCGGCGGATAGTGGGGCCACTGAGTTGGATGTGGTTATGAACTTGGGCTGGTTAAAAGCTGGCAAAACTGAAGAAGTCCACCGAGAGATAGCCGAAATTTGTGAAGAAACTGGGCAAACAGTCAAGGTGATTTTGGAAACTAACCTGTTGACAGATGCAGAGAAAAAAATAGCTGCTGAAATCGCTATGGAGGCGGGAGCAGCATTCTTAAAAACTAGTACAGGTTGGAATGGTGGTGCAACAGTGGCAGATGTGCGACTTTTGCAGGAATTGGCAAAAGAAAGGGTGGGAATTAAGGCTTCAGGTGGTATCCAGACTATCAATCAAGCCCTAGACTTAATCGTAGCGGGTGCTACTAGATTAGGCACATCTCGCGGTATGGATTTGCTCCGTCAGCGCGATAACCTGGGAAAGGGTGAATAGTTATTTGTCCTACCCTACGGGAAGCCGCCAAAGGGCGTCTATGTCATTTGTCCTAAGCTGATGACCAATGACTAATGACTAATGACTAATGACTAATAACTAATGAGTAGAACCTACAAAGCAACTGGTATTAATCTTAAAACCCAGGCGCTAGGAGAATCGGATAAAATAGTGACGATTTTGACACGGGAATTCGGTTTGATTCGAGCCGTGGCTCCAGGGTCACGTAAGCACAACTCCAGCCTGGGTGGTAGGAGTGGAATGTTCGTTGTGAATGAACTATTGATTGCCAAGGGGCGATCGCTTGATAAAATTACTCAAGCACAGACGTTAAAAACTTATCCTGGTTTAGCTAAAGATTTGGGAAAACTGGCCGCCAGTCAATATTTAGCAGAAATAGTTCTGTGTGAAGCTTTGAGCGAACAACCCCAAGAAGAACTTTATGATTTGTTCAATGAACATCTTCATCGTTTGGAGATGGTGTCTAGTGCAAATCTATCTGGTGTTTTAGCTCATCTGGCTCATGGTGTATTTCATCTTTTAGCCTTAGCAGGACTAACGCCACAAGTGCAAATCTGTTGCCTATCTCAGCACCCCCTCAAGCCAGACTTTACAGACCCCAACTGGCAGGTAGGATTTAGTATCCCTGCGGGTGGAACGGTTTCCTTAGAAGCTAGGGAACGTTTACGAAAAGAAGGGCAGAGGGAGATTAATAACCAATACTCCATGCCCAATGCCCCTTACCCCTTATCCCCAATGCCCAATACCCAAACAGTTGTTGTGCATCGGCAAGAAAGACCTGTGATTTCTAGTCGTTTGGGTGCTATGGAACTAGCTTTGCTTCAACATCTGTCACAACCAGAGATAATGCAAATTGATGGTGCTAAAGATCATCACTGGTTATCTGTTGAGCAGACTTTGCGCCAGTATGCTCAGTATCAATTAGGTCGCCCTATTCGCTCTGCTACCTTGATCGACTCTTATTTTGCTGCCAACCATGATGCAACCGTCTGATTTGGATAAAAAAATCCTGCCTTTGTCACCAAGCCTCGTCAAAAAACAGAATAGGGTATCAGATCCTACAGTCAGGAATCACTTGAGTGCCATTCCCAAGTGTACACCTAGTCAAATAAATGGCCAAGAAATGTCTCCAAAAGACGTTTCTAAAAACGACCAAAGTTGGACAGAGGAGATCCCAAAAACTGATGTTCCAAGTCAATCAGAAACACAATCTGAGGACAAATTAACCACTGCTGAGGTAGATAATAACGGCACTCGTAATGGGCATAATTTGCCAGTAGCCACGATCGCAGAAAAAGAACCACCGCAATTAGATGGATCTGGTTCAGGTGGAGAAGCTATTGCAGGGAATGTAAAACAGCAGGGATTTTTACCTGTATTAAAAAATCCTAATTTCTTAGCTCTTTGGGGTGGTCAAGTTTTTTCCCAATTGGCAGATAAAGTTTATTTGGTGCTGATGATTGCCTTAATTAATACTCAGTTTCAAGGGAGCAATCAGAGTATTAGTGGTTGGGTGTCAGTCTTGATGATGGCTTTTACGATTCCAGCCGTATTGTTTGGTTCCGTTGCTGGCGTGTTTGTCGATCGCTGGTCGAAAAAGGCTGTGCTGGTGGCAACGAATATTTGGCGCGGCATTTTGGTTTTGTCAATTCCCTTCCTGGTGTGGTTGACTCATGACTGGAAACCCATAGGAGTGCTGCCAGTGGGTTTTTTGATCGTTCTGGGTGTGACTTTTTTAGTTTCCACACTGACGCAGTTTTTTGCCCCGGCAGAACAGGCGGCAATTCCCTTAATCGTAGAAGAACAGCATTTACTCTCGGCAAATTCGCTTTACACGACAACGATGATGGCATCGGTGATTGTTGGGTTTGCCGTTGGAGAACCCTTGTTAGCGATCGCGGATGGACTCTGGCTGCAAATTGGTGGTAGTGGTAGTTTGGGCAAAGAACTTTTAGTAGGTGGCAGTTATGCGATCGCTGGACTAATTTTGTTCCTCCTGGCAACTAAGGAAAAACACCACCACCCCGACACAGAATTCCCTCACGTATTCTCTGATTTGCGGGACGGTTTTGCCTACCTCAAAGCAAATCATCGCATCCGCAATGCTTTGCTTCAACTGATTATCTTGTTTTCTGTTTTTGCAGCATTAACTGTTCTAGCCGTTCGGATGGCAGAAATAATTCCCAACATGAAAGCTTCCCAGTTTGGCTTTTTGCTAGCAGCTGGTGGTGTTGGCATTGCGGCGGGAGCAACAATTCTCGGTCAATTTGGTCAACGTTTCTCCTACACCCAGCTAAGTCTGTACGGTTGTATGGGTATGACAGCATCCCTAATTGGTCTATCAGTATTTACAACTCAACTGTGGCTAGTCTTGTTACTGGTGACGCTATTAGGTATCTTTGGGGCGCTAGTGGGAATCCCGATGCAAACCGCAATCCAAACAGAAACACCTCCAGAAATGCGTGGTAAAGTTTTTGGCTTGCAGAACAATGTAATTAATATTGCCCTCTCCTTACCTTTAGCATTAGCTGGTGTCGCAGAAACCTTTCTGGGATTACAGGTAGTTTTTTTGGGATTAGCTGCGATCGTCTTTTCAGGAGGTATATTAACCTGGTATAACTCACACAAGTAGTTATCAGCTAACAGGAGTTATTATTCATTACCTTGAAGTAATTAATATTTACTTAAAGCTTTTGCGTTCATGGTAAACTGTTTCCAGTGAAAATTTATCACATACTTGCCGGATATGAATCTGACATTAGTCAGAATAAGTTGTTGAAATATCAGAAATTAACAACTTATAACTAAAATAAATAAAGCCATAAATCCACTGGTTTAATCAGCTTAAAGCAAGCTTTTTAAACTGGTAGAAAGTTGTGGAGATTTTTAATAAATAAAAAAACCTGCAAGTATAGCTAGATAAAAGATAAATCACAAAGGACACAAAATTAATAGCTCAAACCTGCTTTTATTACAGCTAAATAAAGAATGCGTATAGCCTGGATTGGAAAAAAAACACCCTTTTGCGGCAATGTCACCTACAGTCGAGAAATTACAAATGCCTTGCTAGATAGGGGACATCAAGTTAGCTTTCTTCACTTCGCCCAGGAAGATTCTGAACCTGATAATTGGCCAAATCTTCGAGAGGTTTCCCTACCTTTCATTTACAAGTCCCAGGTTTACACGATTCCCACTTTTAAAGCCACCAAAGTTTTAACCGATTCACTGCGGGAAATCAAACCAGATGTAGTCCATGCTTCCTTGACGTTATCTCCTCTAGACTTTTTTCTACCAGAAATCTGTGAGGAACTGAGGTTGCCCTTAGTTGCCACTTTTCACACACCGTTTGCTGGCAAGGGAGCAAAGCTGGTATCGGGAACACAACTTTTGGCTTATCAGCTCTACGCGCCTTTTTTAGTTAACTATGATCGCGTGATTGTATTTTCCCAAATTCAGCGAGAATTATTAGCAGGGATGGGCGTGCGGGAAGAAAATATTGCTGTAATTCCCAATGGTGTTGATACCGCTAAGTATTCTCCAGGATTTTCTCAAATTAAAGCAGAATTTAAAGCCGATCGCTTGTTTGTCTATCAGGGTCGAATAGCGCCAGAGAAAAATGTCGAAGCCCTCCTCCGTGCTTGGAAGCAGTCGGCAATGGAGCCTGGTACTAAGTTGCTAATTGTTGGCGACGGCCCTTTGAAGTCTTCCTTAGAGCCATTTTTTGGTTCAGAATATGGCATTATCTGGTTGGGATTTGTCGCTGATGAAGACCGACGCATCGAAATTTTGCGGGGCGCAGATGTATTTGTTTTGCCTTCATTGGTAGAGGGTTTGTCCCTATCTCTGTTAGAAGGAATGTCATGTGGGTTGGCTTGTTTAGCAACAGATGTGGGTGCAGATGGAGAAGTCTTGGAAAAGGGCGCAGGTGTTGTTATTAATACTAAAACAGCGCGATCGCAATTAAAAACCCTCTTGCCAGTGTTACAAGACCATCCAGAGTTAACAACGCTACTGGGGCAAAAAGCTAGACAGCGTGTATTAGACCGCTATACCCTTAGTAAAAATATTAGTCTGCTGGAAGAACTGTATAAAGGAGTTTTAGCACAGCGACCTCTACCACTAAGTCGCAGAGCGTAAGGAAAGGGAAAAAGTGCGATGCCTGCGCCTACGCATTTTTATGCTTATCAGTGTTCTCCAGATGCATTAGGTGCAGTTTAGCTTTTCTTCATCAGTCTTATATTAGGTGCTAGGTTTTAACCTTGCTCTAATAATCATCACAGGACAGTGGCGAAATCCCGATATTTGGCGATTAGAACTTGAAAATATTTTTAATGCTCAGGCAACAGGCGGTGATAGTTTTAACTTCTTATCTAATATTGGTAATGAAAATATTAGGAATGCTTTGAAAGGACGACCCGCTACAGCATCTCTTCTAGCCAGTGAAGAAGATATATCTGTTTTAATAGAGACTTCTTCGGCGTTCACCACCAATGGAACAGCGTTCAACAACAACTTCCCCATTGGGACAAATAGTATTCCACAATCTGGCATCCAAGAGCCAAGCGTCCTCCCATATAGCATCAGTCATATCGGCACCACTCAAGTCAACAGCGACCATATCAGCACCATTCAAGTCAGCACCTCTCAAGTTGGTGTCCCTCAAGTCAGCATGGTTCATTTCAGCACCAGCGAGATTGGCATCACTCAAGTTGGCACCCCAGAAATTGAGCTTATTCAAGCTAGCCTCTTCCAAGTTAGCACCCCTCAAGTTAGCGTGACTCAAGATAGCTCGACTCAATGCAATGCCGCGCAAATCAGCTCCTTCGAGGTTGGCGCGATGGATAACTACGCCGAAAAACTTTCTCTCCCCATTGGCATAACGTTGGAGCAATTCCTCAACCTTAATTACCCTGCTGGGATCGCTATAAATACTCCCATCTTGCATAGTGGTATTACAGAAAAGGGTTCCTTCTTGAATAATGGAACTCCAGTTAGCCCCCAGCAAGTTGGCATCAGTCAGGTTGGCGCGACTCAGATCAACTCCAGTCATATCAGCACCTCTCAAGTCAGCAAAACTGAGGTCAGTTTCAGCCAAATTAGCATTCCTCAAATTAGCACCACTCAAGTTAGTTCGCCTCAAGTTGGCGTACTTGATGTCGGTTCCTTCCAAACAGGCGTTACTCAAGTCGGCTCCACTGAAATCAATACGATATCTAGTGATTCCACTCAGATTCGCACCTTTGAGTATGGCATCCCTAAAGATGGGTACTCTGTAATGGAAATTCATAACTCTTCTCAAATCAACACCGCTAAAGTCCCGCTCTCCAGCATCATATCGCTGGAAAAATTCTTCGCTTTCCATAATTTAACCCTCGCATCAAGCAACACATATAAAATACATTGTATATACAACGCTAGAATGGCTTAATGGAATAAATAATAAAATTAAAAAATGACTGCAATTATTGACCTAAAAACATTATATGAATCCAATTACCTGCAATGGTTAGAGGAGACTATTAAATGTCTCAAAGCGAGGCAATTAGCAGAAGTTGACTATGAAAACTTAATAGAAGAACTGGAAGATTTGGCTAAGAATGAAAAAAGGCGAGTAAGAAGTTTATTAGAACAGATTATTAGACATTTATTACTTTATCAATATTGGAATTTAGAAAAGCCAATAAATGCTAATGATTGGGCAGCAGAAATTATTAGTTTTCGTAATCAAATAAATGAAGATTTAAGCACCAATATACGCAAACATTTAGAGGATAATTTCAGCAGAATTTATAGCAATGCCTTAGATTATGTTAAAGCTAAAACAAATTTAACCAATTTATCTGAATCATGTCCTTATTCCTTAGAGCAAATTTTGGATAAAAATTGGTTGTCTTAATCTTAAATTTTGATTTTTTACACAAACAAAATATATTCATATTTTAATTCAGCAATACCATAAAATTAAGTCGCTACAATTTATCATATTCTTCTGGTTCTACGTTAGTGACTTTATTCAAAACTTGCTGGAATTTTTCCCAACTACCGCTTTTAGCTTTTTCTTCCAAATAGTCTTTGGTCATCCATGCGGAAACTTGTGCAGATAAAGCAATAGTTGCAAGTTGTTCAATGGAAATATTTTCTCTGGCTGCTAAAGCTTCAATTTGTTTATATAAAGATTCGGGTAGCTGTACATTTAAGTTAGTCATGGGATTTCTCCTACTATTTGCAAGAATTCTTTGGGTGAAACTACCCTCAGTCCAAATTTTTGTGCGTCTTGTAAATCTTTTTGATTGTAAGTGATGATAAAGTCGGCTTGACATTCAACAGCTAAATCGATGAGAAAATCATCATCAGGATCGCGTGCTGCTGGCCGCCATAAATAGAAAATGCTACATTTATTAGCAGCTTGTAGTTTACCTATCGATCAATTAATCTTTGAATTATCCACTAAAGACCATCCTAAACTGGTTGGCTGTTCATAAACCCGCTTTAGAGTATTCACATCTCTTGCAGAAATAGGCGACGGGTTACGAACTTGGGAAAAGTATAAAGCATCAGTTTGTAGCGGACTATGACCCCAAATTCCCAAAGCGTGTCCGAATTCGTGGCGGGCTGCGGCTTGGATATACTCACCTGTTTGACTGGGACTTAATAAGATGGTGAAGCGGTGCGATAAAACGTTGTTGCTGCTGTATAACTCGTAAGTAGTTTGTGCCGATCGCGCACGGGGTATATTACTACCAGGGGAAATTTGTAGAGGTGGCGCTTTTCGTGCGATCGTAATATCAGCAACTTCTGGCTGTTCAACTATTGTTAAAGGTAAATAATTACTCCACTCCTGTACACCCTGTAAAACAGCATTAACCCATACTTGAGCTTGTTTTTCACTGACGGCTTTTGGTAGTTCTACATAAACTCGAATGGGAAATTGTGACCAGACTAAATAACCCACCTGAGTTGTTGTGACTTGGGAAAAGTAGTCACCACTGTTAGTGTTATGCCACTGCGCCAATGTGGGCGGTAAGGGATGGGGTTTTGGGGAAGTGGGGAGAGAGATTATTAAATCTGAATATACATATTCTGGTATTATTGTAAACCCATTACTCGACTGGATATTAGTAAAAACAATCAACAGCCCTGTGCCAAAAAATAAGGCAAGAGCTGTAATTAACCGTTGTGAAATTAAATTTATTAGGGTGTTAAGTATCGGGTGTTGGGTTATTTTCCCCATTTACCTATCCTTATTTAGGCAGCCAACCAGCACTTAAAACTACTGTTAAACCGAGGAAAATTACTGTCAATGCCCAAGTAATTCGGTTTAAGGTGTTTTCTGCACTCTTGGTGCTGCTAAATAGCTGGGCTTGTCCGCCAATAGCGCCAACGCCATCACCTTTAGGGCTATGCAGTAAAACTAAGATAATCAAACCAGTGGCGGAAAATGCCCAAATGCCTTGCACGATATTACTAATTGTCATGGTAGGAATCTCATTTATAAAAAGTTTCAAAAAACAGAGGTTAGGAGTTAGGAGTTAGGAGTTAGGAGTTAGGAGTTAGGAGTTGAGAAAGTTTTAATTCATCACTCTTCACTATTAACTCTTAATTATTAACTTCTCACTATTAACTCCTAACTCTTTTACAGCCCTACTTGCACGGGGGTGCGAGTGCGTTGCAGCTCATATTCTGCTGTTTTCAGCAGCGATCGCCCGGTCATTTCTGGTGGCTGAGGCAGCTGTAAAATCTCTAGAATTGTGGGGGCAATGTCGGATAGCTTGCCATCGCTTCGCAGTTCGACATTTGTACCATATCCAGGGATTTTGACTTTCTCTCCTTCCACCAAGATGAAGGGGACTGGGTTAGTGGTATGAGCCGTCCAGGGATTACCCCCTTCATCTAGCATATACTCAGCGTTGCCGTGGTCGGCAGTAATAATTGTTGTACCACCGGCTTTGATAACGCTTTCTAGTAAGCGTCCCAAACAGCGATCGACTGTTTCAATTGCTGTAATGGTAGCGTCGATTTGACCAGTATGCCCTACCATATCTGGGTTAGCATAGTTAATCACAACTAGGGAATACGTACCTTTTTGAATCGCAGCGATCGCAACATCTGTAACTGCTACTGCTGACATCGCTGGGGCGTGATCGTAAGTCGCTACCATCGGGCTACTTACCAGTTCCCGATCTTCTCCGACAAAAGGTTCCTCCAGACCCCCATTAAAGAAATAGGTGACGTGGGCATATTTTTCGGTTTCGGCAGTGCGGAACTGATTCAAACTATGATTGGCTATGACTTCTCCCAGAATGTTACTGAGATTCTGCGGCTCAAAGGCTACAGCCACGGGTAAGTCTGAATCGTACTGCGTAAAGGTGACAAAGGACAACGGTGTGATTTGCTGTCTTTCAAAACCGTTAAAAGTGGGACTGACCAAAGCTTGAGTCAGTTGTCTGGAGCGATCGGGGCGGAAGTTGAAAAATATCACCCCATCGCCTGGTTCTATTGCACCGGGTGCAATTCGGATGGGGTTGATAAATTCATCTTTTACCCCTTCGGCGTAAGATTCTTGCAAGATTTCCACAGCCGTGCGATCGCTACCCACACCATCTTGGGTCATCACGTCATAGGCGCGTTTAACCCGATCCCAGCGGTGATCGCGATCCATCGCGTAGTAGCGACCGCTGAGAGTCACTATGCGCCCAATTCCTGCGCGGTCTATATAATCTTGTAGCAGCGCGATCGCTTTTACCCCTTCTGTTGGGGCGGTGTCACGACCATCAGTGATAGCGTGGATACAAACTTCTGGAATTTGCTGGTCTTTGGCTAAGTCAAGCAGTCCGAATAGATGGGTGATATGTGAATGTACCCCTCCCTCAGAACAAAGCCCTACTAGATGCAGCTTACTATTCCGAGAGCGAACTTCCTGGCAAATTTTGACAAGTGCTGGGTTTAAGGCAATAGAACCGTCTTCGACCGCATCAGAGATGCGTACCAGTTCTTGCGGTACAACTCGCCCAGCACCGATGTTCAAATGACCTACTTCCGAGTTGCCCATTTGACCTTCTGGCAACCCTACGGCTTTTCCTGATGTGTGGATGAGGGTATGCGGGTAAGCGGCCCATAAACTGTCCACGATGGGAGTTTTAGCAGCAGTAATGGCGTTTCCTCGCGTTTCTTCGCAGTAGCCCCATCCGTCTAAAATGACTAGCACCACAGGAGCAACAGGTGCTTTGGTCATAGTAAAATTGCCCTTTACTTTTTGTAATACCCGAATGATACCACTGCTAATCCACGCCGCAAGTGAATTTTTGCTTATTAACTTCTTTTACGAAGGACTTGCAGTTTTTTGAAATAGTTTTTAACTTTTAGTAGTTTTTCTGTAATTTTTTTGAGCGCTAATAACGAGTGATTACTTAGTAGTAGCGTTTTAGCACTACTACTAAGGTGTTATCCAATCCTTTATTTCCTTTTTGTGGAAGCTTTTGCAGCTTTCTTAGCCGCTTTTTGGGCTTCTATAGCAGCTAACTTTGCTTGTTCTTTTTCTTCGGCAATTTTCTGGAGATAGTAATGATAGTCTCCTAAATAAACCCGGAATTCACCATCACGAATTTCGACGATTTTGTTAGCTACTTGAGAAATAAAGTAGCGGTCATGAGATACTACAATTGCCGTGCCATCATAATTTTTGAGCGCTTCTTCCAGCATTTCCTTCGCTGGAATATCTAGGTGGTTTGTCGGCTCATCTAAAATTAGTAGGTTCGCGGGACGTAAGAGCATTTTTGCCAACGCCAGACGAGCTTTTTCTCCTCCACTTAATGCTCCGACTGCCTTAAATACAGTATCACCAGTGAATAAGAAGCGTCCCAAAAGGGTGCGGACTTCTTGATTATCCCAGTCTGGAACTTCATCATGGATAGTTTCCATGACAGTTTTCTTCAAATCCAAAGCTTCAGCTTGATTTTGCTCAAAGTAACCAGGGATAACATTATGATCGCCTAATTGAACACTACCTTCAGTGGGTGGTTCCATACCCATAATTACGCGCAGAAGGGTAGATTTTCCAGCACCATTGGGGCCAAGAAAAGCAATGCGATCGCCTCTTTCAATTAGCAGATTTGCTGATAAAAATAGGATTTTCTCACCATAAAGATGAGTTAAATCTTTAATTTCCACTACTTCGCGTCCACTGCGGGGTGCAGGGGGAAAACGGAAGTGGAGAGTTCTCATACCACCAACGGGTGCTTCAATGCGCTCGATTTTGTCGAGTTGCTTTTCCCGACTTTTCGCCTGGGTACTGCGGGTAGCACTGGCGCGAAATCTATCAACAAAGGTTTGCTGTTTCTCTAATTCTTTCTGCTGGCGTTCGTAAGCACTCAGTTGTGCTGATTGACTTTCGGCTTTTTGTTCCAAATATGCCGAGTAGTTACCAAGGTAGCTAGCAGAAACGCCACGTTCAGTTTCCACAATTTGGGTGCAGAGACGGTCAAGGAACTCCCGGTCATGGGAGACTATTACCATCGGCGTAATCAGCCCTCTGAGGTAATTTTCTAACCACTCAATGGTTTCTAAATCTAGGTGGTTAGTCGGTTCATCCAGCAGCAATAAGTCGGGTTTTTGCAGCAGGATTTTCCCTAAACTCATCCGCATTTGCCAACCACCACTGAAGGCACTGACAAGGCGATCGCCATCTTCTAGCCCAAACCCCATCTCTGGTAGGATTTTCCCAATGCGTGCATCTAAGTTGTAGCCATCCAAGGCTTCAAATTTGCGCTGCAAGCGATCCAACTTGTCGATCAGTCGATCCAGTTCCTCTGGGTTAGCCGTTTCCATCTCTTGTGGTATGTGCGCCAGAGATAACTGTACTTCGTTGGCTTCTTGGAAGACAGTCCAAAATTCTTCTCTAACGGTGCGGGTAGGGTCTACTTCAAACTCTTGGTTAAGGTAGGCTATATGTAAGCTATTAGGGCGAATGATTTCGCCGGCGGTGGGTTCCATTTCCCCAGAGATGATTTTGAGTTGGGTGGATTTTCCAGCACCGTTGACACCGACTAAGCCAATGCGATCGCCTGGTTTAACTTCCCAGTTGATATCTTTGAGAACTTCGCCTGTGGGATAAATTTTACTTATATGTTCTAGTCGCAGCATTAAGTTTCTCTCAGGTAGGGAGTGGGTGGTTGAGGACGAAGTACTAACACCGCCTCTAATATTAACAAAAATTAACTATAAATTCGTCGCGATCAAGTTTGGAAGCCGCAAACAAAATTTGGCTTGAGCCACGGATAAAATTTACCACATCTATCTCAAGGTTGACTTTGTGCTACTTGTCTAACTTCTTCGATACTGAAACTAAATGCCTCTGCCACTTGTTCCACTGTCACCCCCAATTTTAATAAGGTGGGTATTAATTTTAATTTGGCTATACGCTCCCCTATTTGGATGCCATCATGATAGAGTTTCGCGTTTTGAACTTGGTTTATAGTTAAACCTAATCCCTCCGCAACTTGCTCAATAGTTAACGCTAAATCTAATAGACGAGGTACTGATTGCCGTAAACCTTCCAAACGCCCTTCTTCAAATGCTTCTTGATAAACTTTTGTATCTTTGAAACTCATAGTTCCTATGTTGTAGTCCACCAATTCCTCTACTCCTCGATCAGAAGAATCCTACTGCGCGGCTTGTCTGACTTCTTCGACACTCAAATCTAGCGCCTGTGCTACTTGTTCTACAGTCAACCCGGCTGCTAACATTGCTGGTACTGCTTTGAGTTTACCTT
This sequence comes from Nostoc sp., assembly GCF_036918015.1. Lineage (GTDB taxonomy): Bacteria > Cyanobacteriota > Cyanobacteriia > Cyanobacteriales > Nostocaceae > Nostoc. The sequence continues at coordinate 41,905 of NZ_JBALEO010000012.1, read as the reverse complement.
GCTCAATGCCTTGAACCCTACCTTGTTCAATGCCTTGAACCCTACCTTGTTCAATGCCTTGAACCTTTCCTTGTTCAACACCTTCCTGAAAGGCTTCCTGATAAAATCTGGTTTGCTTTAACTCGCTTAAGCCAAACATTTCCTCCATCTCCTCCCTACTCATTGCAGGAAATTTGTAAGCCAAAATAGTCTCTATAAATTGTAATAATTGCTGCTGTTTTGGTGGTGAGCTTATCTCTGACTTGGTTCTGTCTATCAACTCCCTTGCTTTAGCGATCGCTATATCGTCGGTTGCAATTACTAATTTAGCAGTTGCAATGCCAATTGGAAGCGATGCACCTTCACCTAATTCATCCAAATAAATGCGCCTGACGCGCCCACTTGTGAAAAACTCACGGTAATGTTTGATATCTCCTGTATCTACATTCCTATTTGGGTATAGAACCACAGCACCCCAATCATTTGATGGTTGATTCTGACGGAGATATAAACATATTTCTGCAATTAGCCGTGAATAAATTTCCCCATCAGCTTGAAATTGCACTTCCAGAAAGTAAATCGGGTTCTCACTTCCTTGTGTAGGCAGAAATACACCATCGATTCTGAAGGCTGTTTGTTTGATTTCAACTGATGAGAACTGATAAAGGCTAGCTTCTTCTGGCGGATTACCAATAAGTTCAAAGAAGATATCAGGAAATTCTTGAAACAGCCGATAAAAGATGATGTCTGTTTTCACAACTTTATATCATTTGAATATTTTGATTTGCTGTTCATGTGTTACTTTGTTATTCACAACCATCTCGCACTTTCAGCAATTGCTCTTTTGCTATCCCTAATATACGTGAAAGTGGTGCTAATAAACTATCATCAAATGCTTCTCCGGCATAAATATTATTCAGTTCCGTAGGAGATAATTTAAAGGTGTCGCAGAATTTTGCAAACTCCTGGTTACTCAAATCAAGCTCTTTTTGCCTATCACTAAGTAAAACTGCGATCGCTCTAGTTCCATGCTTCGGACGCTCACTAACTTTTACATATTTTTCCATTAAATAATTGACTTTTCTGGTATCGCCACCGATTTTTTTAATTAAATCAGTACAAGCCATTTTCAGCGCTTTCTTTAAAACTTCTTCTTCATTTAAAATTTTAATAATTTCACTGGCATATTCTGGTTTAAAAAATCCCACCAAATTCCCTTGATGATAAACTGGTATATAAGGATTATTCGTTTCAAGTTGCCAATCTAAAGGCTCATTGCGTAGCGACATAGCTGCACCCCTAAATATTTTAAGATTGCACCATTTTAAAACCATTTATTCCTTAACTGCCAGTAGTTCTATTTGGTCTAATACCAAATCTATGTGAGGCTACCTTGTGCTGAAACTATCTCCCTCAAAGCTGCGGTGGTGCGTGGTTTTAAAGAGATTCCCCTAAAAACCACTCGTACCCTTCTTTAAACTGCTTCTTCGCATCATGCTCTACAATGCTGCCATGAGCCACAATAACTCTTCTAAAGTCCCATCGCAGTACCTTTTGAACTGATTGTTTAACCTTCTCCTTTTCTTGAGTAGCCAACTGTTCTAACAATGATGGTCTAAGTTTCTTGTACCCTCCCATTATTTTGGATACTAATTTTGTTGTCATTGGGAAACTTTCATCAAAGTAAAAAGCTGTGTCTGTCAAAACCAAAGTTTGACTTTCAGCATGAAAAAAAATATACTCATTTAAAGGTAATGCTCCACTTGGAAGAAAGGTTTTGAACCCTTCAAATAATAAAAATTCAAGTTCGCCTAAAAGATTTTCGCCATTATCCTCTAATGCTTGATCAATAGATATCTCAGGTCTTTTAGCCTTCAATGCCGATACAGCATAGACCTTTGCTTGAGGATAGAGAGCCTTAAAGCTAGATAAGAACAGATAGTGAAAAAGATTTGGAGCAATAATATACTTAACATTTCCAAGCTGATTGAGTTGCTCTGTAGTTTCGTCATCAACTTCTCTCGGAGAGATAACAGCTAGTTCACCATTCTTGAAACGAATTACCGTCATTCTTGTACCGACACTCAATCCAAAATACTTTAATGGTTGCTCGGCGACCCAAATATTCTTATCAATTTTTCTGAGCATAACTAATTCCAGCAGTGGCTTTGAGCGGTTATGTGTGGCGAACTGACAAGGCTCAATAGTCGATTCTGTATTAAACTAAAAATTTATAATGCAGAAAAATTGTAGTAATTATCCTTCCCAGTCTTGACGAGTATCGCATAGAAAATTGTCTGCGATCGCATCATCAAATAAATAAGGGCAATGCTCTGGAAAAGTCCGTAATGGTAGGTTAGTTTCTCGTAGCGCCAAATCCACTCCTGCTTCAAAGCCATCTAACAAGGCTTCTTCTATTCGAGACTTTAAACTGGGGTTCTGTCGCAGATGCCTATGAATGGCGCGGCGCTGTTCTCGAATTGTTAAAAACCAACTGCGACAACGTTGTTCGGGTTGATACTCCCACTTCAAAAGATGACCGAGTAATACACTCAGACGACTCACGAGTTCCCGATACTCCTGTCTCCCCAAAGCTTGAATTTCCTCTTGCAGGTGTTGCCAGTCTAGTTCCATAACTAGCCTCTGCTCTAACGCTTTAGCCTGCTGCTGTGTCCAGCCATAGAAGTCTTGGTCATACAAAAAAGGTTTGTCCATAGAGTTGAATCTTGACAGCAAGAAACCACCAGCTAGTTTGATCCGATTTTGCGCTAAATCGCCCTTAAAAAACTTAATTACGAATTACGAATTACGAATTACGAATTACGAATTATTTTAATATTCAACTTGCCTTCGCCTCATCCCCAGATGCTTCAGCCACAGCCGCCAATCTATCTGCCGCAGCCTGCACAATTTGAGCCACTTGAGCTAAAGGCATGTGCTGGATTTGTCTAAGAATCAGACTCAAATCTGAGGTTTCTGGAATTGGCTTGCCATCTATGCAACTGATTAACTCTTCCATTGTGTAGCCTGCTTTCGATGCGATTCGAGCCAAATTTTCTGTATCTGGCACTTTCACACCTTTTTCCCACATCTGAACAGCAGTAGCAGATACTCCCAAAAGCTTACCAAATGCTCGCTGACTCATTGAACCGCGAGCTAGTTTAATGATCTCAATCAGTTTTTGTTTGCTTTCGATCTTCACTGCTTATATAGCTAGCCAACTTTATTTACAAGTTTACTTTCAATAATACAAGTTTACTTTTATATTGACAGCCTTGTGTTTTAGTACTAAACTATATCTCTGGTTGTAAATTGGCAACTACAGGCATCAAGCTAGTAGAATAACCCATCTATCTTTAACCAACCCAAAAAACTTAGTTTGCTACGGCGCTTGTGCTAGTAGCTAGACTTTGCTGCGAATAAATAATATCGAAGGTGCATCATGTTTCGCAAGCCACGCAAAATTAACCAATATCGCCGCAAAGGTAAAAATCTTATAGCCACTAATAAAATTAAACCAGAACAGTGGAACATTTCTGACACAGAAACCAAAAAAGCTTTAAAAGTTAAAGGCTACGATGTTAAGCAAATCAAAAAAATCCACCTTCTGAAGCATCAAGTGTGTATTTCCTACTGGGATGCAAAAGGCAATATATGTAGCAGCTTTTTTAGCTACCGGATTTTTGCGCGTTGGCAAAAAGAAATAGAAAATTTAATTTATACCTGTCAAACCCTGAAGGAATGGGCAAAGTTAAATTACCTTATGAAGTACGAATTTGCCTATTACCATTATCCCAGTGAAATAGAAGATACACTCCACGCGATATTAGAAAACCACCTGTCTGTGTTAAAAGTAACAGATAAACAAGTGGTTTTACAGAAGATTTAACAGCAAAAATTATGACCATTTGTAGAGACGCGATTCATCGCGTCTTTATCCAACCAAAGATGTGTTGCAATCATTAATTGAATTGGTATTAGTTAGCGGCAGAAGTCGCTAACTCCGCGAGACGTTCTTGCTGGTCTAGAGATATACAAGATTGGATAAGCGTCTCTAAATCACCATCCAAAACAGGGGTAAGGGAATAATTCTGACCTAACCGATGATCGGTAGCACGGTTATCTTTATAATTATAGGTGCGAATTTTTTCCGATCGCGATCCAGTACCAACCTGCGATCGCCGCATGGAAGTTACAGCTGCTTGTTGTTCACCTAACTTGATGTCATACAACTTCGCCCGCAGAATTTGCATCGCCCGTTCTTTGTTTTGCAACTGGCTGCGTTCTTCTGTGCAGAAAATGCGTATTCCCGTTGGTTTGTGCATCAAGTCAACGGCTGTTTCCACCTTGTTGACGTTTTGTCCACCAGCACCACCAGAACGGGCTGTAGTCATTTCAATATCTTTCGGGTCAATATGAATTTCCACATCATCTACCTCTGGCATAATTGCCACGGTAGCTGTGGAAGTATGAACCCGTCCCCCAGATTCAGTTGCCGGCACGCGCTGCACACGATGCACTCCAGCTTCAAACTTTAGCTGGCTATAAACGTCATTACCTTTAATTTCTAGAATGACCTCTTTCCAGCCACCCATTTCTCCGCGAGATTCGCTCACTAGAGAAACTTTCCAACCTTGAGTCTGGGCATAGCGGGTGTACATCTGCATCAAATCGCCAGCCCAAATGCTTGCTTCATCGCCACCAGTACCAGCGCGAATTTCCAACATGATATTCTTTTCATCATTGGGGTCGCGTGGTAGCAGCAAGACTTTCAAGCGAGACTCTAAATGTTCTATTTTTTCTTCAAGTTCTTTTACTTCCAGTGATGCCATTTCTTGCAACTCTGGGTCACTTGCAGATTCTTTGTAAACCTGACGCGCTCCGATCAAGTCTTCTTGGGCTGTTTTCCAAATTTCATAAGTATCAACGACCTCTTCCAAAGAAGAACGAGACTTAGCAATTTCTTGATACTCATCAGGATTGCTAGCGGTATCGGGGTCGCCAAGACGACGTGTTAATTCATTAAAAGTTTGTTCAACGGATTTTAGTTTGTCCAGTAAGTATGATTCAGCCATGACGATTGCGATCGCTCCTTAAAAAATAACAAATTGGCTCGAGCATATAAATGAAAATCGACCCAGCTGATGCAGGGCCGTCGTTAACAGCAGAGCCAACTCGCTACTTTTTGTCTTGTTCGTCGCCAGATGTTTGAGTGCTGCTCATACCGTACTTACGGAGGAAGCGCTCTACTCGACCCTCAGTGTCAATAATCTTCTGAGTGCCGGTGTAAAATGGGTGATTTCCAGACCAAACATCTACGTGCAATTCTGGCTTGGTAGAGCCAATGGTCATAACAACTTGACCGTTGCAGTAAACTTTAGCATCTGGATACCACTTGGGGTGAATATCAGCTTTAGCCATTGTTCTTTTTGTGATGAATCTATATCAATTATAACTTTCAGGTTTCAATTGCAGCTAGAAGAAGGGAGAAGGGAACAGGTTATAGGTAACAGAAAACTATCACCTGTCCCCTGTAACCTATCACCTTCTTCACCAATGCCCAATCGCTTAACGCTTAGAGTACTGAGGTGCTTTCCGAGCTTTATGTAAACCATATTTCTTCCGCTCTTTTGCTCTGGGATCGCGAGTCAAATAACCTTCGGTTTTCAAAGGTGGGCGGTTGTCTGGGTCGAGTTGGCACAAAGCACGAGCAACTCCCAAACGAACAGAATCAGCCTGTCCGGTCAAGCCGCCGCCTTCTGCTTTTACCAAAATGTCATATTCGTTTTCTAATCCCAGAGTTTCCAAGGGTGCTTTAATCACTCCCAGGTAGTTGGGGTTAAATTGGAAATACAAGTTTCCATCTTTACCATTCACAGTCAGTTGACCGGTGCCTGGAACCAAGCGTACCCTTGCTACTGCATTCTTACGACGGCCAGTACCCCAGTATACGGCGCGACCGCTATTAGCATCTGCTACTACCATTAATTTTCTTCTCCAGGAATTGTACTAACTTTTAGTTCTTTGGGTTTTTGAGCTTCATGGGGATGCGTAGGCCCAGCGTAGACTTTCAGCTTGGTGAACAACTGCTTACCGAGGCTATTTTTAGGTAGCATACCTTTAACAGCTTGTTCTAAAATCCGCTCTGGTATGCGGTCTTGTAGTTTAGCAAAAGTTTCCGTTTTCATCCCACCAGGGCGACCAGAATGGCGGCGGTAAAGCTTTTGAGTGCGCTTTTTGCCCGTGACCGCTACTTTCTCGGCGTTGATGATGATTACGAAGTCACCTGTATCTAGGTGGGGTGTATATTCGGGTTTCTTTTTGCCTCTCAATACCTGAGCGACTTCGCTGGCGAGGCGACCGAGGCGTTTGTCGGTGGCATCTACTATGTACCACTCACGCTCAAGGGTTGCTTGAGAAGGAAGGTATGTTTTAACTGTTGTCATTTGTCATTTGTCCTTTGTCATTTTTAATTTGTCATTAGTCATTTGTCTTTTGTCATTTGTAGTTACTAAGAACCAATGACTAATGACTCTTGACTAGTGACGAACTTTGGCAAGGTGTCGTACCAAATCTCTTTTGGAAAGGGAAAATCGGGATAGCCGACTCGCAACAAGCACAAGCCTTGAGGCGGTGCGGCATATTTCACTTCTTGCCGGCGTTCTTCTTTCCAGAGTTCGGTGAAGTTAGAAAGTGTTCGTTGTCCAGAACCTACTTCTACCAGCATCCCTACCAACAGCCGTACCATGCCATACAAAAATCCATCTGCCTGTATTTCAATATGGATAAATGGCCCACTGCGACGACACTCTGCTGCTTGCACCTCTACCCAGGAATGCGATCGCTTTGAGCCTGCACGGTGAAAAGCAGCTAAGTGATGCTTTCCCAAGAGAGGTTTCAAGGCAGCTTGGATTAAAGATTCATCCAGGGGTGCATAATAATAATGCCAACTGAAGGGTCTTACAAACAAGTTAAGCCGATCTTCAGTATATATTGTGTAGCGATACCGTCGATAGGCTGCACTAAAACGAGCGTGCCAACGGTTATCGACACTAGCTGAAGCCCTGATTAATATATCTGGCGGCAGGTAGCTGTTGAGGATTGTTGCCCACTTGTGAGGCGGAATAAAACCTGTTGCTTCAAAATGGGCTACTTGAGCAGCAGCATGAACTCCAGAATCGGTTCGCCCAGCACCGTGTAATGTTACATGATGCCCAAGAATAGTAGCGATCGCAATTTCGATTTCTTCTTGGACTGTCCGGTGTTGTTTTTGCCTTTGCCAGCCATGAAAATGAGTGCCCAGGTATTGGATTACCAAGGCTACTCGATGAGTTTGTGTAGGCTGGTGGCTTTCTAACATACAGATTTTGTCCTTTGTCATTTGTTTTTTGTCATTTGTCCTTTGTCAGTTGTCCTTTGTTATTCACTAATGACTAATGACTAATGACTAATGACTAATAACCAATGACCAATGACTTAAACCAATTCAATTATTGCCATTTTTGCATTATCACCCCGACGCGGTACGGTACGCAGGATGCGGGTATAACCGCCCTGGCGATCGCCATACCGAGTTGGAGCTTGCTCAAATAGAGCGTGAACCAGTTGTTTGTCGAAGATATAGCCAAGGGCTTCCCGACGTGCTGACAAGGAGCCATTTTTGGCTAGGGTAATCATTTTTTCCACTTCACTTCTGAGAACTTTCGCTCTAATTAAAGTGGTGGTGATCTTACCATGACGGATCAGCTCGGTGGCGAGCGATCGCAGTAAAGCACGGCGTTGATCGGCTGGTTTACTGAGTTTTTTGACGCGACAACGGTGACGCATAATTATGCACTATGAATTATGAAGGTTTTTCTTAAGGGTGTTTAGAGCCTCTTTCCATTGGCAGGGTGATGCCCAAGCGTCGCTGCAAAGCTTCCACGACTTCTTCTGCTGACTTCTGCCCAAAGTTCTTAATTTCTAAGAGGTCTTCTTGGGTATAATCCAACAAATCTGCCACAGAGTTAACTTGTGCCCGTTTGAGACAGTTATATGCCCGCACAGAAAGTTGCAACTCTTCGATGGGTATCTGGGCAGTTGGATCGTCTGGAATATCGGAACCTGTGTCTGTTGGTTCCAGGGAGATATCTTTCAACGGGTTGAATAAATCAACCAAGATCGCAGCAGCCGAAGATAGTGCTTCTTGGGGGGAAATACTGCCATTTGTCCAAACTTCCAACAGTAGTCGGTCTTTTGGAATCAAGCCTTCCCCACGAGATTCTTCAACACTGTAGTTGACTTTTCGCACCGGCATAAATATCGAGTCAATTTGAAGAAAATCCAACGATGTGGCTTCCTCACGTCCTCGCTCTACAGTGCGATAGCCTTTGCCTTTCTCGATCCGAAATTCCATTTCTAGCTTTCCACCCTCAGCGATGGTAGCTACATACTGAGTCTGATCGATGACTTCTACTTCACTGGGCAAATCAAAATGTGCCGCAGTGATTGTTGCTGGGCCGCTAACGAGTAATCTACCAATCTGAGGCTGCGAAGAATAGTTTTTCAGGATAACTTCCTTCATTCTCATGAGGATTTCCAGCACATCTTCCCGCACGCCCGGAACTGTGGCGAACTCATGTGAAACGCCCGCAATCCGCACTGCTGTAACTGCTGTACCTTCTAAATTAGACAGTAAAACCCGCCGCAGTGCGTTGCCAACAGTTGTCCCTTGACCGCGTTCGAGAGGTTCCAAAACAAATTTACTGTAATGGTTCCGACTTTCTTCGGTATTCGACTCTACACATTCAATTTGAAACTGCGCCACGGATGAGCCTCCCTTCTTCTAAGGTGCTGCTAGCAGACAAATCAATTGCCTCCCGAATTGAATTTATGTCCTGTAGATTATAGGTATATCAAACTACTAGTATAAATTTACGGTATAGTTTGACACTTCTATTGAGCTTGCAGGTGCTAATAATATTTTGGGTAGCCCGAAGCCTAACAGCTTTCCCAGTGGGAAAATCTGACACGCTTCTGGTCGCCCAAGCTTTGACTCAATGACAGTTTGCACGTTAGACGCTCAAGCGGTCATTGTTGGCTGTCACTTTTTGCCCTCACTGCCCAAGTCTTAGTATTTAAACTCGACGGCGCTTGGGTGGACGACAACCATTGTGAGGAATTGGGGTAATATCCCGAATCAATGTAATTTCCAGTCCTGCTCCTTGAAGTGCCCGGATAGCGGTTTCTCTACCTGCTCCTGGCCCACTGACCATTACCTCAATTTGGCGCATTCCTTGATCGATAGCTCGGCGGGCTGCACTTTCAGCTGCGGTTTGCGCTGCAAAGGGAGTTCCCTTTTTTGCTCCCTTAAAACCGCTAGAACCAGCGCTAGCCCAGGATATGACATCTCCGTTTTGATCGGTAATGGTGACAATGCTATTGTTGAAAGTAGACTGGATGTAGGCCATTCCACTGGGTACATTCCGTTTCTGCTTCTTGCTCCCGGTTTTTTTAGTTGGTTGTCTCGCCATACTTGTTTAGTTGATTTAAGGTAAAACTTGCTCGGATTAGCAAGCGTTGCAAAATTATTTCCCTGGAGCCTTCTTCTTCCCTGCCACTGTCTGCCTTCTGCCTCTACGGGTTCTGGCATTGGTGCGAGTTCTTTGTCCTCTGACTGGTAAGCCCATCCGATGACGACGACCTCTGTAGGTACCAATGTCAACTAAGCGCTTGATGTTCAAAGACTCCAAGCGCCGCAAGTCGCCTTCAACTTGATAGTTGCTTTCTATTTCCCCTCGTAGGGCTGTTACATCGGCATCACTTAAGTCCTTAACGCGGATGTCTGGATTCACACCAGTTGCCGCTATAATTTCTTGAGCGCGTGATAACCCAATTCCGTAGATGTAAGTCAGACCGATCTCGACGCGCTTATCGCGTGGAAGGTCTACTCCGGCAATACGTGCCACAATGAACTCTCCCTATTGTTCTCGCAATTACTGTTGGTTGGAAAAACGTGATTAATCGCGTCTTTTCGTTTTAATGATGATATGCGTGCTACAACTCACTCTGTTGGTAAGAGCGTTATCCTTGACGTTGTTTGTGCTTGGGGTTCACGCAAATCACCATGACGCGACCACGACGTTTGATCACGTTACATTTTTCACAAATTTTCTTGACTGAGGCTCTAACTTTCATGCCTTTTATTTTTTGACTCCAAATATAAAATTATAGCATTTATAGGGAAATTAATCCAGTTAAATGACTAGTAAACAGTCAAAAAAATGGTTTTATGGTAAAATTCTCTACATATACTTACTTCTTTCGTAGTCGATAGGTAATTCTGCCTTTGCTCAAGTCGTAGGGAGTTAACTCCACCTTGACGCGATCGCCGGGCAAAATCTTGATATAATTTCGGCGAATCTTGCCGGAAATGTGTGCTAGCACGTTAAAGCCATTGTCCAAGTCAACGCGAAACATCGCATTGGGCAAGGACTCTGTAACCGTGCCTTCCATTTCAATCAAATCTTGCTTAGACAATTTGTTTTTTCCTCAACTCAACAATTTCGTGTTCAGTTGCAGCGCTTCATCTGCAAAGAAACACATTTTAAGAAATATATCAACAGTTTATTAATATATCTTAGCTAAAATTGATCTTTTTCTTGGGAGTGGGGAGTCGGGAATTATCTAGTCCCTACTTCCCCTCGTTTTCAGGAAGCGATTACCTTTTGTAGTTCATCAGTGACATCTTCTTGGGACTGATTGCCATTGACTGTTAGGAGTTTTTGGCGATCGCCGTAATAATCAATTAAAGGTGCAGTTTCAGCGCGGTATACTTCTAAACGACGACGAATTACCTCTTCGGTATCATCTTTTCGTCCTCTAGCAAGCAAACGTGCGATGACAATTTCATCTGGTGCATCTAAATTGACTACCCTTTCGCCACCTTGATGTATTGCTTCCAGTAACTTCTCCAGAAAAGCTGCTTGGGTCACTTTTCGGGGAAATCCATCCAGAATCCAACCATTTTTGGCATCTGGTTGACTGAGGCGCTCCTTTACCAAGTCCTCCACTAGTTGGTCGGGTACTAACTCGCCGCTATCAACATAACTTTGAGCTTTGATTCCTAAAGGAGTCTGCTCTTTCATAGCTTGTCTTAATATTTCACCCGTAGAAATATGGGGAATATTCAAGTGTTCAGCCAAAGTTTGAGCTTGTGTTCCTTTACCCGCTCCAGGTGGCCCCAAGAAGATTAATCGCGTCACTATTATTTCACCATTCCTTCATAGCGCTGAGAGATGACATAAGTTTGGACTTGTTTGGCTGTCTCAATTGCCACACCAACTAAAATTAACAACGAGGTTGCACCTATTCCCCGGAAAGTTTTCACATTCAAAGCGCTTTCTACGGCAGTGGGGATAATAGCAACGAAGCCCAAAAAGATCGCACCCAAAAAAGTGAGTCGGTTGGATACGCGTTCGATATACTCGCTAGTTGCCTTGCCGGGACGAATCCCAGGAATACTAGAACCCATTTTCTTCAAGTTCTGCGCCACATCTACCGGGTTGAGAATCAACGAAGAATAGAAGTAGCTGAAGAAAACAATGGAAATCATGTAAACCAAGGCATAGACCCAGGAGCTAGAACCGCTTGGACTCAAATAAGTGTTAACTATATTCGCCAAATCGGCATTTTTAGTAAAATTGGCGATTAGCAGTGGCAAACTGAGGATGGCAGCAGCAAAAATAATTGGCATTACGCCGCCTTGATTTAGCCGCAGTGGCAGATAACTACGTTGCTCTGCCAAAACTCTTCGACCGACTTGACGACGAGCCGAAATAATTGGGATGCGGCGCATTCCTTCCTGCACAATCACAATACCAACAATTGTTGCTAGGAAAACTAAGATCAGCACGATCACCCGACCCACTGCTTCCCGACCGCCGACTTGCACCAAGTCGATGGTATCACCTAAAGCTTTTGGTAATGATGCAACAATGTTGACAAAAATCAACAATGATGCTCCGTTCCCAATACCCCGTTCTGTAATCAGTTCTGATGCCCACATGACGAACATCGAACCAGCTGTCAGAGCGATCGCAGTTTCAGCGACAAATATAGGCCCTGGCTTGAGGGCGAATTGCTGAAGGAATAATGCCGAAAAAGCTGTACTTTGAAGAATTGCCCAACCTACAGTTACATAGCGGGTAATTTGCGATATTTTTCGCCGACCGGCTTCCCCTTCATTTTTCTGTAAATTTTCTAAAGTTGGAATCGCCGCCGTGAGTAATTGGATGATAATAGACGCATTAATGAAGGGCAAAATTCCTAAAGCAAAGACTCCCAAAGTCGAAAGTCCTCGCCCGGAAAATATATCCAATAAGCCAAATATGGAATTACTGCCCGATATGGCTTCGGCAAATCTTGGTCTATCAATGCCTGGGACGGGTAAGAAAATACCCAGGCGAACCAAAATTAAAATACCGACGGTGACAAGCAGCCTACCTCTGAGGCCAGCTGCCTGTGCCATCTGCATAAAAGTTTCTTGAGCCGTTGGGGCTTTATCTCGACTGATCATAGAGTGCTACCTTTATAGTGAACCAAGCACTGGCAGCGAGTTGGCTTGCATTTAAGTGCGCTGTTCCGGCTCACTCATAAGACTTCACAACTACCACCAGCTGCCTCAATTTTGCTACGAGCTGAAACTGTAAAAGCTGCCGCTTGTACCTTGAGCGGAATGCTCAATTCCCCGTTACCTAAAACTTTCAATGGCCCTTTGACAGCAGTCAGGATACCTGCGGCTTTCAATGAGGTCAAAGTTACTTCTGTATTCGCGGGAAGGGAGGCTAGCTTCTCTACATTAATCGTAGTGTAAATCTTCTGATTAACAATCGGAAAGCCCTTTAGCTTAGGTAAGCGGCGGTACAATGGCTGTTGACCACCTTCAAAACCTGGTCGAGTGCCGCTACCAGAACGAGATTTTTGACCCCGCATACCTAAACCAGCACTAGCGCCTTGACCGGCAGAAATACCTCTAGCTACACGCTTCTTGCGTTTCTTTGAGCCTTTTTGCGGCTTAACATCATGGAGTCTCATAATTTATCAAGTTCTCATTTGTCGTTTGTGAGCCACTGCGGTCTTGGGGTCTCCCCAAGTGAAGCAGGTGGCGTCATTCGTCGTTTGTCATTTGTCATTTGTCCTTTGTTATTCACTAATGACTCATGACCAATGACTAATGACTAAATTAGATGTAGAGATTTTGAATAGGAATACCGCGATCTTCGGCGACTTCAGAAAGGGTACGCAGTGTAGATAAGGCATTAACTGCGGCTCTAGCATTATTGAGCGGATTGTTGGAGCCTAATTGCTTGGCTAAAACGTTACGAACTCCTGCCAATTCCAAGACAGTTCGCACAGCACCACCCGCAATTACCCCAGTACCAGGTGAGGCTGGGCGCATCATCACCTTCGCACCGCCACCGACGCCATCAATGGGATGGGGGATGGAATTGGATTTGGTGATTGGGATATCAATCAGGTGTTTTTTGCCGTCGGCTACGCCTTTTTTAACGGCGCCAATTACATCGGAAGCTTTGCCTACTCCAACTCCAACCTGACCGCGTTCGTTACCAACGACAACGATCGCTCGGAAGCTGAGTTTTTTACCACCTTTGACCACTTTACTTACGCGGCGGATTTGGATAACCCGCTCTTGCCAAGTGGTTTCTTCTTTTTTGGCACGCTTTGTTCTACTTTTACGCTCTGTTGCCATAATTTATGCTCTGGGGAACGTCAGTTGTCAGTTGTCATTTGTCATTTGTCCTTTGTCATTTGTCCAATAACTAATGACTAATGACTAATGACTTTAGAAATCTAAACCAGCTTCGCGGGCTGCATCAGCTAGTGCTTTGACACGACCATGATATAAGTTACCACCGCGATCGAAGACTACTTTTGTGATGCCTTTTTCTAGCGATCGCACTGCGATCAACTTCCCAACTTGTACCGAGGCATCGCGGTTTGCACATGACGCTAAACTAGATTTCAACTCTGGTTCTACAGTCGATGCGGCCACGATGGTTTGATGCTGAGTATCATCAATTATCTGGGCATAAATATGCTCATTAGAACGAAATACCGCTAAACGGGGACGTTCTGGGGAGCCAATAACTTTGCCACGAACGCGTCGATGACGACGGTTTTTTGATTCTCTACGAGTAAGTTTCATTTCTACTTCTTACCACCCTTACCAGTCTTACCAGCTTTCCGTCTGACCACTTCACCGGCATAGCGAATGCCTTTACCTTTGTAAGGTTCTGGTGGACGAACGGCACGAATTTTGGCGGCTGTGTTACCGACGATTTCTTTGTCATAGCCGCTAACAATGACGTTAGTGGTACCTTCTACGGCAAACTGAATTCCATCTGGTGGTTCAATTTGCACTTGATGGCTATAACCCATATTCAAAACTAGGTTACGCCCTTGAAGTTGTGCCCTATAACCAACACCTTGAATTTCCAAACGGCGCTGAAAACCTTGCGAAACTCCCTCGACCATGTTGGCAACTAAAGTGCGGCTCAAGCCGTGCAATTGCTTCGATGTGCGAGTTTCATCCCGACGATTTACGTGTAAGATTTCCCCCTCTTGAGAGAGTGAGACATTATCTCTGAGGGTGCGAGAAAGTTCTCCTTTCGGGCCTTTCACCACAATATTTGTACCATCGATCGCCACTTGAACTTTGGCGGGAATAGTAATTGGACGTTTACCAATACGAGACATGACTTTTTGTCCTTTGTTATTTGTCCTTTGCCTTTTGTCCTTTGTTATTTGTCCTTTGTCCTTTGTATTTCACTAATAACAAATGACTAATGACCAATGACTAATGACTAATGACTAATGACCAATGACTACCAAACGTAACAAAGTACTTCGCCACCCAAGTTCTGACGCCGCGCTTCGCGGTCAGTCATAATGCCACTGGATGTAGAAATAATGGCAATGCCAATGCCGCCTAGTACCCTTGGTAATTCTTTTCGGTTTGAATAAACACGCAAGCCAGGCTTACTGACCCGCTTTAAGGCGGTGATCAAAGGCTGACGGTTTTTACCCTTGTATTTCAGGGAAATCACCAGATTGCGTTTTACCCCTTCTTCTGCTTCTTCGATTTCAGCAATAAAGCCTTCCTCCCGTAGCACTTTGGCAATGCTCCGGGTTAATTTTGTCGCTGGCACTTGTGTAGTTTGATGCCGCGCCAGGTTGGCATTGCGGATGCGCGTCAGCATATCTGCAATTGTGTCGTTAGCCGCCATCGTTCCCTCTATAGATGAACTTATTGATCGCGAAAGGGCATTCCTAATTCTTTAAGTAAGGCGCGTCCCTCTTCGTCGTTTTTTGCTGTGGTGATGATGGAAATATCCATCCCACGTACTTGATCGATGCTGTCGTATTCGACTTCTGGAAAAATTAGCTGTTCTCTCACACCCAGAGTGTAGTTACCGCGTCCGTCAAAGCTTTTAGGGCTAACGCCGCGAAAATCTCGAATTCTGGGTAGTGACAGGCTAACTAGTCTGTCGAAAAAGGCATACATCCGTTCGGCTCTGAGAGTCACCATGATCCCCACAGGCATCCCTTGACGAATCTTAAAGCCAGCGATCGCCTTTTTCGCCCTTGTCACCACTGGTTTTTGACCTGTTACCAGGGCAATTTCGTTAATGGATGCCTCTAGAGACTTCGCATTTTGAGCTGCTTCACCCAAACCCCGGTTAATCGTAACCTTTACCAACTTCGGTACTTGATGAACGTTGGTATATTGAAACTGAGTGGTCAGTTTGGGGACGATTGTCTCTTGATATAAGGTTTTGAGTCTTGTTGTCGCCATAGTTTTTTTGTCCTGATATCCCTGGGCTTGGTCAGGGAACTTTTATTGTCCTTTGTTATTTGTCCTTTGTCTTTTGTTATTTGTCTTTTTACTAATAACTAATGACTAATGACCAATGACTAATGACTATTTATCTAGAATTTCGCCAGTTTTCTTGAGTTTTCTGACCTTTTTACCTTCTGAGGTAAAGGTGTAACCAACACGACTAGCAACGTTTTGCTTGGTGGAATAAAGCATGACGTTGGAGCTATGAATTGGGAATTCTTGGGTAATAATTCGCCCTGATTCCCCTTCTTGCTGGGGTTTGACGTGCTTGGTCTTGATGTTGACACCTTTGACGATAACTTTACTCAGTTGGGGAAGTGCCTGAGTAATTTCGCCAACTTTTCCTTTGTCTTTGCCAGCAATTACTTGTACGGTGTCGCCAGTTTTGACGTGCATTTTGTGGAATACTTTGGGCGTACCCTGTTTGGTTGCCATTAAAGCACCTCCGGAGCCAGAGAAACAATTTTAGTAAAGTTTTTATCGCGCAGTTCCCGTGCAACTGGGCCAAAAACCCGTGTGCCTCTGGGATTGCCATCTTTGTTGATAATCACAGCGGCGTTATCATCAAAGCGAATGCTCATACCACTGTCACGACTTACAGCTTTCCGAGTCCGAACAATTACTGCTTCCACAACATCAGACTTTTTTACAGCCATGTTGGGTGTAGCATCTTTGACAACTGCGATAATTTTATCGCCGATAAAACCATAACGACGGTTGCCTCCGCCTAAGATGCGGATACACATTAGTTTGCGGGCGCCGCTATTATCTGCGACATTCAGGTAAGTCTGGGGTTGAATCACAATTATTCTCCCTTGTAATGTTGTTAGTTTCTAACAACGATGAGGTTTAAGTAGGCTTGACGTTCAGGACTTCTGTGATTTTCCAGCGCTTGGTTTTACTCAGGGGTCTAGTTTCCTGAATGCGAACGCGATCGCCTACTTTACACTTATTTTCTTCGTCGTGAACTTTATATCGTTGGGTGTTAACCACAATCTTGCCGTACTTGGGGTGAGGAGCGCGGTTTTCTATGGCAACTACCACAGTTTTTTGCATTTTATCGCTCACTACCAAGCCAACTCGTTCTTTAACTGCCATAATCTCCTACTTTGCTTCTTTAGCCGATTGACTTGCTGCCCGTTTGCGTTCTGTTTCTAGCGTCAGCAGTTGGGCTAGGCGGTGGCGCAATTGTCGAAACTGGTGGGGCTTTTCTAATTGTCTGGTGGCTTTTTGCAAGCGCAACTGAAATAGTTGTCTTTTAATTGCGACAATTTCATCAGAGAGCTTCTCGTCACTTAATTCTCTAGCTTCTGAAATCTTGGGAAGAGGCATAAGTTACTCCTGCTCCTGTGGTTGAGAGCGCACAATAAACTTAGTTTTGATGGGCAGTTTAAATGAAGCCAAACGCATCGCTTCACGGGCGATTTCTTCAGTAACTCCACCGATTTCAAACAAAATCCGCCCCGGCTTGACTACAGCTACCCAAAACTCTGGATTACCTTTACCGGAACCCATCCGGGTTTCAGCAGGACGCATGGTTACAGGTTTATCAGGGAAAATCCGAATCCAGATTTGTCCACCCCGACGAATATAACGAGTCATTGCCCGACGGGAAGCCTCGATTTGACGCGAGGTAATCCAAGCAGGTTCTTGAGCTTGGAGTGCAAAATCACCGAAGTTGAGGGTACTACCACGGGTGGCTAGTCCTTCCATCCGTCCCCGCTGTTGTTTGCGGAATTTAGTTCTTCTAGGGCTTAACATGGTTTGTCATTTGTCGTTTGTCATTTGTCATTTGTCATTTGCCATCTGCCATTTACTAATGACTAATGACTAATGACGATTTATCCTTCATTTGAGCGGTCTTCAAATTGCTGGCGACGACGTTGTTGTTGACGGCGACGGGGTTCTCGATCGCGATCGCGGGGGTCACGTTCACGATCGCGGCTTGCTGGTGGTAGCGGTTCTGGTTCCTGTCCAGGAATAATTTCTCCCTTAAACACCCATACTTTGATACCCAAAATGCCGTAAACAGTTTTTGCCGTGCAATAAGAGTAGTCAATGTCAGCCCGTAAGGTATGTAAAGGTACTCTACCTTCACGAGTCCACTCTGTCCGGGCAATTTCTGCACCGTTGAGGCGACCGCTAACTTGGATTTTAATACCTTGGACACCCGCCCGTTGAGCGCGTTGAATCGATTGCCGCACTACCCGCCGAAAGGAAACCCGACGTTCCAATTGTTGAGCAATGTATTCAGCAATTAGGTAAGCATCAGCATCAACTCGTTGCACTTCAACTACGTTAATGCGAATTTGGCGATTACTACCCAACAGTCCTTGGAGTCCGGTACGTAAGGATTCAATACCTTGTCCACCACGACCCACTACAACACCAGGTCTAGCTGTGCGTACTTCCAAGTCGATTTGGTCGGCTTTCCGCTCAATCCGCACTTCGGAAATTCCGGCGTTATTTTGAGCCTGTCTACCCAGCTTTTGTTCTATATATTGACGGAGTTTGTAGTCTTCTTGTAGAAGTTCTGGATAACGATCAGGAACAGCAAACCAACGGGATTGGTGTTCATGTGTAATACCCAGGCGAAAACCAACTGGATGAATCTTCTGTCCCACGAATGCTTCCTCTAAAATTTCTTACTTTACGCAATTTATTCGTGTAAACGTGCTTATTTTTCTGGGGCGGCTGCAACAGCCACAGTAATATGACACGTCGGCTTGCGAATTTGGTAAGCTCGACCTTGCGCTCTTGGTTGGAAGCGCTTCAACGGCGGCCCTTGATCGGCATAAGCCTGAGTAATCACTAGTTGAGTCCGATCTAACCCAGCGTTGTGTTCGGCATTGGCAGCAGCGCTTCTGAGAACCTTCAAGATGGGTTCAGTGGCGCGATAGGGCATGAATTCCAGGATGATTAACGCTTCTCGGTAAGATCGCCCGCGGATTTGATCGAGTACCCGACGCACCTTGTAGGCCGAGATGCGGATAAAACGAGCGATCGCTTTTACTTCAGTAGTATTAGTAGCCATAATTTTCTCCAATTTTATCTTTCGTCCTTCGTCCTTTGTCCTTTGTCAAAAGCTAATAACTAATGACCCTTCGGGTTCACCAGTTGCTCATGGGGGAAACCCCCAACACCGCACTGGCTCACCAATGACAAATGACCAATGACTAATAACTACCTACCCGCTTTTTTGTCGCTTTTTCCATGACCCCTGTAGGTACGTGTCGGGGCAAATTCACCCAACTTGTGTCCTACCATCTGTTCATTTACAAAAACTGGAACGTGTTGGCGTCCGTTGTGAACAGCGATAGTGTGACCTACCATTAAGGGCAAAATTGTCGAAGCTCGTGACCAAGTTTTAATAACTTCTTTTCTGTTGTTGTCGTTGAGCTTTTCAATTTTCTTTAAGAGATGATCCGCAACGAAAGGACCTTTTTTTAGAGAACGACCCATAGTTCAATTTTGGATTTAGGATTTAGGAATTAGGAGTGAGGAGTTAGGAGTGAGGAGTTAATAAGTTTAGATTCAACTCATAACTCATAACTCATAACTTCTAACTCTTTAAGATTCACGACCACCGCGACCGCGTTTAGAAGACTTACGACGACGACGCACAATCAACTTGCTGCTAAGTTTCTTGCGATTGCGTGTCTTCGCACCCAATGTAGGTTTACCCCAAGGTGTAACAGGGCCGGATCTACCGATAGGCGCTCTACCTTCACCACCTCCATGTGGGTGATCCACTGGGTTCATGACGCTGCCTCTAACCTTAGGACGGCGACCTTTCCAGCGATTTCGTCCGGCTTTACCTGCACTCAGGTTTCTCGCATCGGTGTTGCCTACTTGCCCAATAGTGGCGTAGCACTCGCGTCGAATTAAGCGGACTTCTCCTGAAGGCAACTTGAGAGTTACATAATTACCTTCTTTGGCCACAACTTGGGCGCTAGCACCAGCAGCACGTACAATTTGACCACCTTTACCAGGAGTGAATTCTACGTTGTGAACACTAGTACCCAAGGGAATCTTCCAAAGCGGTAAGGCATTACCATCTTCAAAGGGAGAATCAGGCCCAGAAACAATTATTGTTCCAACTTTCAATCCGTTGGGGTGAAGGATGTACCGTTTTTCGCCATCTTGGTAATACAAAAGGGCAATTCTGGCATTGCGGTTAGGATCGTATTCAATCGCTGCGACTTTGGCCGGAATATTATGTTTATCCCTTTTAAAATCGATGATCCGATAAAGTTGTTTGTGTCCGCCACCCCGGCGACGACTAGTAATCCGTCCGTGATTGTTCCGACCTTTAGCGCGATGCTTCGAGGTTGTTAAGGATTTTTCTGGCTCGGTTCTGGTAATTTCCGCAAAGTCAGAGATTGTAACTTGGCGAGTGCTGGGGGTATAAGGGCGATAAGAACGAGTACCCATATTTTTAAGTGCTGAGTGCTGAGTGCTGAGTTTGAAATTTTGAGTGCTGAGTTTTGAGCTTAGTAACTCCTAACTCTTAACTCTTAACTCCTAACTTTTTTAGACTTCTGGGAATAGAACTTGTCTAATCTTGTCTTCATCCCCAGATGCGACGGTGACGATCGCTCTCTTATATTGGGGCTTATAACCAATAAATTTACCAACGCGCCGTTTTTTACGCGGTGGTAGTATGGTGTTGACTTTTACAACCTTGACCTGAAACAAGTCTTCGATCGCAGCCTTAATTTCTGGCTTTGATGCCTTGGGAATTACTTCAAAGGTGTACTTGTTTTGCTCCATCAAGATGGTCGCTTTTTCGGTGACGATTGGGCGACGTACTAAGTCGGCAAGGTCGCGGGGGTCAAAGCTAGGCACTGTAGACCTCCTGAATTTTTTCTAGGGCTGATGCCGTAACTACAATTTTGTCAGCGTGCAGTAAATCAAAAACATTTAGCTGGTCGGCTGCAATTAGTTTTAAATTTTCAATGTTGCGGGCTGATAAATAAACGTTATCTGTATCCGCAATTTCAGACAAAATTAACAGTGCCTTGCTTTCTGGTACTATTCCCCAACGGGCAAGTGCTGCCACTAATTCTTTAGTCTTCGGGCGAGATAGCTCGGTGCTAAATTCTTCTACTACGATCAAGTCGTCAATACGACCGACAAATGCTGTCCGCAGTGCTAAACGTCGCTCTTTGCGGTTCAATTTCAGGTCGAAGTCTCTAGGCTTTGGCCCAAAGATCACACCACCACCACGCCACAATGGTGAACGAATAGACCCTGCACGAGCGCGACCAGTACCTTTTTGCCGCCAAGGTTTACGGCCACCACCTCTGACTTCAGCACGAGTTTTTGTGCTCGCATTTCCTTGACGAGCATTGGTCAATTGCCGTACTAAGGCGCGGTGCACAATATGAGACGCTGTTCCTTCTTTGGCAACGCGCAACTCGAAGGTTGTCTCACCAACCTGTTCTCCTTGCCAATTTTTAACTACGCTTTCAACCATCTTTGTTATCTGTCCTTTGTCCTTTGTCATTTGTCATTGGTCTTTTGCCATTTGTCCTTAGCCAATGACTTTTGACTAATGACTTTTGACTAATGACTTTTGACTATCCCACTGTTTTTGCAGGCACAACACTTACTAGAGCGCCTGGTTTACCAGGTATAGCTCCCTTAATCAACAATAAGTTGCGTTCTGGATCAACTCGCACTATGGTCAGTTTGCGGATTGTAATACGTTTTCCACCCAAACGACCTGCCATCCGCTTACCTGGATAGACACGACCGGGCGTTGTACCAGCACCAATAGAACCGGGCGCTCTGTGGTTTTTGGAACCGTGTGACATTGGCCCGCGACCAAAGTTGTTGCGCTTCTGGTTTCCCGCAAAGCCGCGACCAATGCTTGTGCCGACGACATCGACAATTTGACCAGCGCTAAAAATATCTGCTTTAATCTCTTGACCTAAAGCATAATCACTAGAGCTATCGGTGTGATATTCATTTAAGTGACGCAATGCTGGGGCAGATGATTTAGCCAAATGACCCAGTAGAGGTCTGTTTAGTGCCTTGGGTTTCACTTCGCCATAACCAACTTGAATGGCAAAGTAACCGTCGGTTTCTTTCGTTTTAACTTGTGTAACGGTGCATGGCCCTGCTTGAATGACAGTTACAGGAATAGATACTCCTGCTTCGTCAAATATTTGAGTCATGCCCAGCTTGGTGCCGAGAATACCTACAGACACAGTAACTGGTTCTCCTTTCTACTTGCTGACCTTGGAATTGGACTTTAGAGGACACGCTTTGTACGCATCAGTTTAGGCTGGGTTAGCCTGCGAAATTTGGAATGGTTTCAATAAACCGCTCCAAATGCTTTCGGACACAACAAACCGTGTCCTTACTGCTTGGTGAATCCGTTTAGCTTCACTCATTAGATCACCAGAACAGCCACAAGTCTCTTCCCATTGGGAAGGAGTAACTTCTGGAATCAATGCAAGGCGCTACAGCTTTAAGCTGTGTGCAGCAATGCTTTCGTCCAAGCAATTGCTCTGGCACTTTCTGGAGGCAGCGCTGTCGGCGGGTTTTCCGATTTGTACACGCCCGAAGGGCGGCTTCCCGGAGATTGGCTACTGCCGTGTTGCAGTTGGACTTAAGCGGTTATCACCACCCAGTATCCGTTAACTGAGACTGACGTAATGCCATGAAACCAACATTGCTGCTCAGTCTTTACTTCCTTAAACACCTTAAACTATTGTTTAAGCTTTTGCCTGCTTTTTTTGAGGCACAGGAGTAAACGTACCTTGGAGCTTAGGATTAACTTTAGTTATTCTTCCATAAGCTCTAATGTTGACCTGAAAGCTTTCTTAGTTTACCAGTCTACGATCGCTCTGAGCTAGATTATCCAATTTGGATTAAGTCATCAGTTTTTGATGCTAACACTACCTCAGAATGACAGTCAAAAGTCAACCTAATTTGCGTTTTTGGTCACAATCTAATAATATAAATTATTTATTTATGTTTGTCCAGTAATTTATAGAGCTATTTTTAGGGAGTGGGGGAGCAGAGGAGCAGGGGAGCAGGGCAGCAGGGGAGCAGGGGAGCAGAGGAGAATAATTCATCCCCAATGCCCAATACCCAAAAAAATGCTTTTAATCTATCGGTTCAGGGTAAATAATAGAGATATCTAAGTGGGATAAGACGAAAATCTATGGCACTAATTACCACTGGCAACGGTTTAATCCGCGATCTGGAAAAATTTGGCGCTCTTGGTGTGTATGTACCTCTGGAAGGGGGTTATGAAGGTCGATATCAGCGCCGAATACGGGCAGCTGGCTATACTACCCTCCACATTACCGCTAAAGGACTGGGTGACGTAGCTGCGTATCTCACAAGAATTCATGGAGTCAGACCTCCTCATCTTGGTAAGAAAAGCACTGGTAGTGGTGCAGCAGTGGGTCAGGTTTACTATCTGCCGCCAATTCTCAATTCTCATTTAGAACAGCTGCCACCAAAATCGAAGGGGCTGGTCTTGTGGATTATTGAAGGGCATATTCTTTCTAATGAGGAAGTTGAGTATTTAACGAATTTGCCTCAACTAGAACCACGAGTGAAAGTCATTATTGAGAGAGGTGGCGATCGCGCTTTCCGTTGGACTTCTCTAGAAAAAACTCTGTTAGCTAGTTAGTCATTAGTCATTAGTCATTAGTCATTTGCTCATAACTAATGACTAATGACTCAATTCAATCAGCATTTCAATAATGCTGAAGCGAAAACCACAAGATGCAAATAACCGCCGTGAAGCCTCGTTAGCAATTGCTGTATCTAGACGAATTTGCTTAACGCCCATCTGATGAAAGCGTTCAACACTCAGCATCACCATCTGCCGCGCAATCCCCTTTTGGCGATATTCTGGCTCAACCCAGATATCATGAATAAAAGCAAATTCCTGTAAGCGATAAATTGGTATTTCTCGCTCAACTGTTGCTATAAGAAATCCTGCAATTTGCCCTTCGTTTTCGGATACTAGAAATACACTGCGATCGCTATTTGCTAAACGCGTCAACCATTGTTCGTAACGCTGTTCTGGATGCGCTAGAAAACCATACTTGGCAGAATCCCAAGACTCATGCAAAGCACAAATTTTGGCAACCATTGGTAAAACTGCGGGTACGTCAGTTATTGTGGCGGGGCGGATCACCATAAGCTTTCAAGCAGAAAAAGCACATATAAGAAAGAATGCCTTGCAGTGAGGTATTAGTTTTTATTCACTTACTCGTTGATGGCACAGACCAAGCTGAAAATAAAATAGAAAATTCAGATTTCAAGTTGATCCGAAAGGATGTGATTGAGAGATTTAAGAAGATTATAGACCAGACATCAGCTAGTTAACGATGCAACGCCGCTTTACTTTAAAGCGAATAAGAAACCTCACCCTGGTTCTGCTACGCAAAACCTGTCCCTCTTCTTAGTAAGGCTACGGTATACACAAGTTTGAAATAGCTGATAAATCACGGTTTTATCCCACCCTAACCCTCCCCTTGCAAAGGCTACGGTATATACAAAAGTCTGAAGTAGCTGATTAACCAGGGTTTTACCCCACCCTAACCCTCCCCTTGCAAAGGGGAGGGAACTAGATTTTCTTGTTTCCCCCCAATGCATCGGGGGGATTAAGGGGGGTAATTTGACTTGTGTGTACACCGTAGCCTTAGTAAGGAGAGGGATGTCCGTCAGGACAGGGTGAGGTTTTTGTTTTGGGTAATTCGATAAACTGTGTACACTGTTTTGCGTTAATCCCGATCGGGGATTTAAATAAATTTTTTCGTAAATCCACGCAATCGGGTTAACACTGGCTTTGCCCAATTTCCACCAAGCAAATCGTGCAGCAGAATATAAAAACAGGGGATGATAAACAGTGTCAGCATTGTTGCGATCGCCATCCCAAAGAAAACTACAATCCCTAAAGGCTGCAAAAACTCAGAACCTTCGCCAATACCCAATGCCAAAGGAAACAGTCCCAAGATAGTGGTGACTGTGGTCATGATAATTGGGCGCAAGCGTTGAGGAGCAGCTTTCATGATGGCAATTTGGCGACTACAACCTTCTTCGTCCCGAATTTGGTTTGCTAGTTCCACCATGAGAATCCCTGCATTCACCACAATTCCCACCAGCAGTACGACACCAACAATTACAGTTGCGCCAATTGCAGTTTGGGTAATATAAAGTCCAAAAATTCCTCCAGCTAACGCTAGTGGTACGGTGAACATAATTACCAATGGGTCAATCAGCGAATTGTATTGCACCGCCATGACTACAAAAATTAAGAAAGTCGCCAACGCCCCCAAAGTTTTTAAAGCATCTTGAAGTTGCTGATTAGTTTCTTGGGCAGAACTAGGCACAATGGAAACGCCATCAGGTAAGTCTACATCCTGAAGTACCTCGTTTACTTCTGCGATCGCTTCACCAAGACTAGCTCCCTCGCTAAGATTTCCTGCCACAATAAAAGCTTGGCGCTGATTAATCCGTTGCACCTCACCAGGCGCTTGACCTTCTTGAATGTTCGCCACATCAGAAAGCCGGATTAGTTGATTGTTTTCTGTAAATAGCGGTAATTGCTCTAGCTGGGAAGGACGCTGAATCGCTGCTTTATTTAGCTGTACCCGTACATCAACTAAACGATTACCCCGTTGAATTTGTGTGGGAACTGAACCTTCAATTGCTGTTTGAACTGTTGCACCAATTTGCCCGGCGCTCAAGCCTAAAGCCGAAACCCGTTCCCAGTCGGGGCGAATTTGGATTTCCGGTTGTCGGGGGTCGGCATCTGGTCGGAATGTCGCTAATTTTGCCCTTTCCTGCAATGCTTGCAGTACTTGTGCGCCTGCTTGGGTCAAGTTTTCTTCATTCTCACCTTGCAGAATCACGTCAACTTCTGACCCTTGTACTGGAGAATTACTCAAGATTAAACCCCGCACCTGACCAGGATTGAGGCGCAGCAGAATTCCTGCTAAGTTGAGTTTATTAAATTCCTGAGTTACTTTTTTGACGAAGGCTTCGACATCTGTGCCTGGTTTTAGATTGATGGTACTACTAGCACGTAAAGGATTTTCTGTAGTACTACTACCAAATAAATTACCACCAACAGTTGTGAAAGCAGACTCGGTTTCTGGTTGTTTGAGCAAAATGTCATCGACAATTTGCATAACTTTTTCAGAAGTTGCTAAAGGTGTACCGGGCGGAAACTGCGCTCTCAAGTTAGCTTGACCAGTACTGATGCGGGGTAAAATTTCTTGGGGAATTTGACCAAACATGAAGAAGCTGCTGCCGCCTAAAATTAGCAAAGCGGCGGTAACGACGAAAAGCCGATAGCGTAAAACCTTGGTTAAGAAGTTACCGTATCCCCGCGTCGCATCTTCAAATCGGTGATTAAATTGTTTAAGCAGCCAAAATTCACTGATCCGACTAGACCAAGGAATTCCCAAGAGTCGAGAAGACAGCATCGGTACTACTGTAATGGCGACGACAAGAGATGCTGCGACTGCGAAGCTAATTGTCAGAATCAGTTCATTAAATAGCAGTGCAATAAAGCCGCCAATTAAGAGGAATGGTACTACAGAAACTAAGTTTGCACCTGTAGCAGCAACTAAAGCAGATTCTACTTCTTGGGAAGCTGCGATCGCACTATCAATAAAGAATTTGGAATTTCTCCCTTTCCCCTCTGCTCCTCTGCTCCCCTGCTCCCCTGCCTCCATCTCTCTCTGATTGGGAGTCATCCCTGTTTTTTCGGAAATGTTCTCCAAGATCACAACCGATGTATCAATTGCTTGACCGACTCCTAATGTCAGACCTGCCAAACTAAAAACATTCAAGGTTAAACCAAATATTCTCATTAAAGCGATCGCTGCCAGAGTACACAGCGGAATCGTCAAACTGATAATAAATGTTTGCCTGAACGATCCCAAAAATAACAATACTGCTGCTGCTGCTAGCAATGCCCCAGAAATCCCTGAAAAGATGACATCATTTAGAGAATTGCGGATAAAGACAGATTCATCTGTGGTGGGACTCAAAGTCATATCTGCTGGAATTAAACCTGATTGCCGTAATTGTTCAATTCGCCGCTTGACAGCATCTACAACTGTGATTGTGTTGGCTTCAGGCTGCTTTTGAATTGAAAATTTTACCGCAGGCTGACGGTTGAGGTAAACAAATACTCGTTGTTCTTCTGTATCGTCAATTACCTCTGCAAAGTCTCGCAAATAAACGCGGCGGGAGGGTGCAGGTGTAGTAGTGGGAGTGGTAGTAGTATTACTGCTATTAGTGGTATTAGCACTAGTAGGAGAAGAAACTTCCAAGGAAAGGTTTTCAATTTCCTTGGCATTTTGGAAACGTCCGACAGTCCGAGTTAATGGCTCGGAATTTTGCCCCAGAATCCGACCACCAGAAGTATCTTGGTTACGGGCTGTTAATTCATTTAAGACATCATTTAACCCGACACCCAAAGCTTGCAATCGGTTTAAGTCAAGAAGTACCCGGACTTCCTCCTCTGCACCACCAGATACATCAACAGAAGCGACTCCCGGCACTACACTGAGTTCACGGTTTAACTCTTCATCAGCAAATACGCGTAAATCTTTACCTGGCAAGGAAGCAGAGGTCAGTGCCAATTCATAAACCGGCAATTGAGAAGGATCGACTTTAAATAAGCGCGGCTCCTCTATCGTATCTGGCAGTTGTCCTCGACCTCGGTTAAAAGCAGCAGTAGCATCGTTTAGGGCTTGGTCAATATCGCCCCCTGGTTGGAAGTATAAATCGAGGCTTACCTGTCCCTCACGGGTGCGGGAAAAAACTTGCACTACATTCTCGGTAGCTGCTAAAGCTTCTTCTAAGGGTCTGGTGATTTCATCTACTGCTACTTCTGGTGAAATACCAGGGGCTTCTAGCCGAACCCCAATTCGGGGATAGGTAATTGATGGTAGAAGATCGACTTGGATCGTTGTGAGAAAAAATACTCCAATGACAATTACTGCCACGGTGAGCATGAGTGTGCCAATGTGTTGGCGGATAGCGATCGCACTAAGGCTAAATCCGCCATTGCCATTATTATTGTTTGCCTGTTGCATG
Source organism: Nostoc sp. (assembly GCF_036918015.1). Lineage (GTDB taxonomy): Bacteria > Cyanobacteriota > Cyanobacteriia > Cyanobacteriales > Nostocaceae > Nostoc. The sequence goes on along the minus strand of NZ_JBALEO010000012.1, from coordinate 13,938 downwards.
ATACTAAGTGATAAGTGCTGACTACTGAGTACTTTTTTCTTTGGGATGGTAGTTATTGCTCACCCTACTATTGCTTTTCTGAAAGAATTGAAAGACTCACAGTGTCACCTTCTTTTAACGGCTTACCACTCCGAACAACGTAGCGCTCTCCTGCTTGCAAACCGGATAAAATTTCCACTCTGCCATCAGCCCTTTTTCCAAAAGTAACTGCACGTGTCGCTACTTTCGTCTTGCCTTCTGTGTCTTTCACGACAAATAGCGTCCCCGATGGGTTTTCTTGCTCTTTTTCTGCTCCCTTTGCTGCCCCTGCTGGTTTTTGAATCGCTGTTTGCGGCACTACTACGCGCTGTTGAGTCTGGGTTTGAAAATTGACTCGCGCCAGCAATCCGCTGCCAATCTTGGCTTGAGTGTTAGGAATCACTACTTCTACAGGTATCAAACGGGCTGTGGCATCGGCAGCTGGAGAAATGCGCGTAACTCTGCCAATTAATGTTTCTTTGGGGAAGGCATCTAAGCGGACTTGTACAGACTGCCCAACCTGAATTTGTGCTAGTTCTAATTCGGAAACTTGCACAACGACTTTGACGCGGTTAAAATCGCCAATTTTCAAGACTTCGCTACCTGCTTGCAGTAGGTTGCCTGGTTCTGTCACCTTTTCTGTGACTATACCAGTGATGGGGGATACCAACCGAGCGTAAGACTTGCGCTCTTTGGTTTGGGCAACTAATGCTTGTTGGGCAAGTACTCTACCTTGGGCAGCTGCAACGGCCTGCTGTTCTGTACGAACCTGCTCTTGGGCTGCGCGCAATGCTTGGGCAGCTGTTTTTGCCTGGGTACGTGCTTGCTGGGCAGTTTGTTCAGCGATCGCTCCAGCTTTGAATAGATTCTGTTGGCGTTCTGAGTCTGCTTCAGCTTGTACCACTTCTAGCCGTACCCGTTCAACGTCTGCACGGGCATTGCTTACCTGATTTGTTGCCCTAGCTACTTCTGATTTCAGGGCTGCTAGTTCTGCTTCTGCTTGCTTTAATTCGGTCGAAAGGATGGCATCATCTAACCGCCCGACGTTTTGCCCAAGTTTTACTGTATCGCCAACATCAAGGTTCAAAGCCAACAATCGGGCTTCTACTTGCGATCGCACTGATACAATCCGAAAGGGTGTTGTATTACCTGTGTATTCTGGTTGTGTTTGCAGCGTATCAGTTCGAGCGATCGCCGCATCTACAGCCGTTGCACTACCACGTTGTCCACTACCAGGACTCTGAGATTGGGCATCAGCCTGTTCTTCTTTGGGTAGCGCTCCACAATTCGCTGTCAGCAGTCCTATGCCCAGCAAACAGGGAATCAATAATATGGATGGAAAAGGGGAAGACACCTTTGTGTCAACGCTACTCTTTGTATCTGCAACAGCCACATCAGTCTTAACAACTGGGGTATTAATTACCTGGTTAGCGGCTGCCAAAGGTGAGATTTTCGCCTGCTTGTGCGGCTTATTTCTGTCCAAAATCATTTATTTTTCTTGTATTTGGGGAGCTTTTTGGGTTAAACAGCCGTGCATTACCAAGTAATTTTGAGACATTATAAATAGTGAAAAGCGGCGAGAGTCAATTGGCTATCTTCTTGCAGAATTCTGTATCAAAAATTACTTTCTATTCAAAAAAAATTCTCACCACTTTAACTCATTACATTGAGTTAGCAGCTTTTTAGCTTCCAATGCAATTCTTAACCCAGTATAAATATTTTTAAATTTCTTGCAATCTGCCCTTAGTAGAAGACTTGCGTTTACTGAAGATACGGGACTTTCACACCCCTACTTCTAAAATGGGCAGTATTAAGTAGCTATACTTATGGCTGAAATAACCAAATTTAATATAGCAAAATACTTAGTAATTTTTACGCTCAATCAAATATATTAAGAATAGTAAACATAAGTTGCTTTTTCTGAAGCTGTATATGTGGTCAAGCGTAGGCGTAGCCCGTCGTAGACATCGCATATACAGCAAAGAAGAGGGCGATATATATTTAGGCCAGGAAAGTAACAAGTGACATCATTGTTAAAAATTGCCCAAACCGCTGACGAAGCCCAGATTTCCGAATTTTTCCAGGAATCGGTGGGTAAGTGGCGATCGCAACGGCGCTACTATACCCTACCCAAGGGAGAAACCAAGGAGATGGAGAGTATAGTTACGATCAATTTTCTCAACCAAGGCTGTGATGAATTGCAAAACCTAGCTCAGATGCACGATTTGCCTGATACAGGTAGTTTGATCTGTGGTGCAGCAGTTATATGGGAAAGTATGGATGTGCTGAAGGACAGGCAAGAGTCGCAAGGTTCAACAATATTTGGAGCTTTAGGAAACATTTTGTACCGCGATCGCGGTTTTGCCATATCCAAACCAGTCACCGCTCAGTATTATTTCTCTAACCCTAAAACAATGTGTTTGCGAACTGAGTACAACGGTTCGGTCTTTGAAGAAGAGTTAAAGCTAATTGGCAGCAAATACCGCACCAGACAAACCATTATCTCCCGTGCTGGTGAGCAGTTGATGATTGGTCAATATTTAGAAAAGAGAGTGGATTAGCCGATCTCCTGGGTGCGGTTCACTATAGCCTCACCCGTTTTTAGACCAGCCAGCATCTAGCTATTAACCACTTATATAACTTTTTATAACAGTTTTTCAAACTTTTACCCAGAAATTTGGTTGTTATGTCATCATGGGAAGTGAAATGAGAATTAATTCGGCGACAGTGTTTGTTTTTAGTATTGACAGGCTTTTTCCTTTTGGTATTACAGACTTCTCTCCGAAATCTAAATCTCTACAAACTTATGATTTTGGAGACATTTGATGTCAATTTACGTTGGTAACCTCTCCTATGATGTTACACAAGATGCGCTGAGTGCTGTATTTGCAGAATATGGTGCTGTAAAGCGTGTTCAATTACCCACTGACCGTGAAACAGGTCGTTTACGCGGCTTTGCTTTCGTGGAAATGAGTTCAGAAGATGAAGAAGCAAAAGCTATTGAAGCTCTTGATGGTGCTGAATGGCTTGGTCGTGACCTTAAGGTAAATAAAGCCAAGCCTAAAGAAGACAGAAGTGGTGGTTCCTTTGGTGGAAACCGTGGTGGTGGCGGTGGCTACAACCGTAGCAACAACCGCTACTAAGCTTAATTGAATTTAGAAAAGGCTCACGCAAAAATGCTTGAGCCTTTTTTATGCAAAACTTTGACTCTAAATAATTTTGGCCAATTATTCATCATACTGCACTGATGATTCTCTAAGCAAAGTGCCCTGATGAAAGATTATTTTCCATCGATCGTTGTTTAATTTCCAGATGGAACTTCGCAGCGAATGAACAGGTTGTTCGTCAGATATATGTCTGACTATACGATAAGTTACCAAAACAACCCCTGTTGCTAAAACTAACGTTTTGAATTCTGTTATCAATCTTTGAGCCAGGGATTGGATAGGTTCATTCTGCAAGCTCTCGATAATTTGCTGTTTATTAAAAACACGCCCTGAGCTTCCGAATTCAATGAACTCATCAGCAAGTAAATCCGTGATATCTTTAGCTGACTTTCGGAAATCGGGTTGAAGCAAACGCTCCTCCAACTCACGAAGAAGTAATTCTTCTAAAGAGTCTGCTTTCATATATGTTTTGAAGACTAAATTGAATGGTAGCAGATAGGATTAGGCGATCGCTTTAACTTTGATTTTTATACGATCGCACCCTTGAGCAAGTTAATTAAAAAAACCCGCTGATTGGTAGGGATTTCAGCGGGGTTAAATAATACAGTTATCTTTTCAGAGAAACCAACACTAAACTTGATTACAGAGCTACTAGAAACTTTTACGACTAATAGTAACTATTTATAAGTGTTTATGAACTAGTTTTTTAGCATGATGTCTGTGATGCTTGGTGTGATGAACTTTAGCAGATTTTACGCTAGTATGATGGATAGTTTTAGCTTGAGCTTGGGATGTAAAAGCGGTTACAGGTGCAGCAAAAATTAGAGCCAAAAGTAAAGCTTTAGCGAACTTATTCACTTGAAAATCCTCATCAGGTAATCAACAATTTAACTATCCAATAGACGTATGTCATAAGTTTGTAATTGAGATGAATCTTTCATGTCTATTTTTACATTCGTCAAATATAGGATTTACTCGGTTAAGGCAAGAGACGCGATGAATCGCCGTCTCTACAATCTAGAATTTTCATCAAAAAAGCTTAATTGAATCCTATGGGCTTACGTGGAATACTTAGCTAAAAAATACTTGCTGGCATTTCAATCTTCAATGTAACAATTTGGACATCATCCAAATAACTGTAATTTGGCTATGATACTTGGGTTAATTTTGATTAGGAAATGGTGATAGACATAAATTCTTCTGCTACGTCAAAGTTAGCTGTGACATTTTGCACGTCATCTAAGCCTTCTAGAGTATCAATTAACTTGAAAAGCGATCGCACCCGATCGGGATCGGTAACTTCTACACTATTATTAGGAATCCAGCGCAATTCGGCATCAGTTACCTTAAAGCCTTGATTTTTGAGTGTCTGGCTAAGGGTTTCTAAATTTCCAATATCAGTAAAAACCTCAGCCATCTCATCTTCAGTCATTTCATAAGACTGGGCACCGCCTTCGAGGGATGCTTCTAAAAGCTGTTCTTCGTCAAGCACACCCTGCACAACACAAACGCCTTTTTGTTCAAACATCCAGCTAACGCAACCGACTTCACCAAGATTGCCACCATTTTTACTAAAAGCTACACGTAAGTCAGCAGCAGTGCGATTGCGATTATCTGTGAGGGCTTCGATTAAAATCGCTACACCACTAGGGCCATAACCTTCGTAGCGAATCGCTTCAAAGGTAGCACTATCGCCGCCAAAAGTGCCTGCACCCTTAGCGATCGCTCGTTCAATATTATCATTGGGAATACTCGCAGCCTTTGCCTTGTCAACTGCTGTGCGAAGTTGAAAATTCAGCGCTGGATCTGGGACGCCGCTTCTAGCCGCAACGATAATCGCCCTGGATAACTGAGTAAAGGTTTTTCCCTTTTTTGCATCTACTACCGCTTTTTGGCGTTTAATATTTGCCCATTTACTATGTCCTGCCATAATTTGAGATGATCGTAACTCTATTTAAGATTAGGATATACCTAGCTTTTGTCTCAATGCAAAGGTGCATTTGGTAAAAGTTTGCCAAGATAATCATTCAAAGCAACCCAGCAGCACTGAGATTTGATTTTCAAGTCAGATGAGGAATGGTGTACTTCAATTACTTCGCATCCCGTTTAGATCGCAAAAGGTTCCAGTTCTGTGTTATGCCACTCTTGTTCAACCCGTTCAGTAATCAACGGTCTGATGATAAACTTGGGTGGGCTACCATCCAGAACATCAATCCGCACACATGAATAAGGCAGTCGGTTCTGGAAATTGTAGTTATGACGGCCGACAAATAGCGTTGAATCTGCAACTTTCCGAGTGGGTTTACCTGCAATCTCAGCAAAAGTTTCCATCAATTCAGTCCCTTCTCGCCGTTGATAGCGGGGACGATGACCGCTCCCACCAGAGATAATACAGTTAATATGCGAGTCTGCAAATCCGGTGTCAGTTGTGCAAAGATGCTCTAAACAGTGAGCGTGACCGTTTAAAATCAAATCGACTATGGGACGTTCTTTAATTAGAGTACCAAGAGTTTCTGCGACTTGTTCAAACACCCAGCGCAAACGGTGACGAACCGCCAAGGTTTGGGCCTGATTCCACTTGGTAGCTTCTGTGACGTAGGGAGGATGGTGGAAAAAGATTACACGTCCGCGCACCTCTGAGTTATTCCAAGATTCGATTAGTCTGCTTCGCAACCATTCAAGTTGTTCAAAGTCGATCGCAGGCATTTGATGAGATGCTAGTTGTTTTTCAATGTCGATTTTGATTTCGTCTATTTGGTCTAATTTGGCACTAAGGTCATCTAGTTGTTCCGCTTCGGTGGGTTTATCTGGGTTGAGGCGATCGCATATTTTCAAAATCTGCAATTCTTCTCGATCTATTTCCTGGCGACGCTTTTGTAATTCCCGGCGGTAAATTTCCCCTTCTTTCGTAGCAGGTAAAGGTGAGGGTGTATTAAAGGTATTAGAATCCAGTGCAAAAAAGTCAATCCCGCCGTAACGAAAGGTGTAATAGCGATTGGGTAAACGGGTAAACTGTCCAGGTTCATAACGCAAACAGCGCCCTGTGTCGGTCTTTGCAGTGTAGTGCCGATCTAAATGACGTTCTAACTCTTGTGGAGATATCGCCTGGGTATAGTCCATAAATGCTCGTGCATAAGCATTACCTTGATACGAGCCATGCCAGCCAATCTCAATGTCTTTGTAGCGGAACAGGCGACGTAGTGACGATGTTGTACCAGTAAATAAACGGTACATCAACGGCACATCGTAGTAATCATGATTACCAAGTACTGGCAAGAACGGCAGATTAAACACCATACGATCATAAGGAATGCCTTTCGGGTTGTCACCACCGACAAGAAATTCCCGGTAAGGCTCAATAAAGTTTGTTGAATAATATTCTTGGGAACCCACCACATAGATGACATCGCCAGTGTGCAACACAAAGCTACAATCATCGCGGTGAGGAAGCATCAGTTCGGCAACTTTTCGTTGGGGGTGCTGTCGATAATGGGATTGAGTACCAGAATCACCAATAACCATAAAGGAAAATTCTGGATTATCTTGCCTGCGATCGTCAATAACTAGACTGGTTTGGTCAATTCCCCGTTGCACAAAACTTGGATGCATCCACCGCACCCGTTCCTTCATCTTTTGAATTTTCACAGGAATCGGTGGATCGGAAATCAATTTCATGGCTGATAACTCTTGAATGCCTAACGCACACACCGATTGTAACGAAATATTTAATTGTCATTTGTCATTTGTCATTTGTCATTTGTGAATAACTAATGCCCCATGTCCCATGTCCAATGCCAATCTCCATCCTTACGGCAAATTTTCTCGCAGTAATGCTCGAAAGCCTGCTTGTTGAAAATGCTCATCGGCAGTCAGTGCTTCAGTTATTCCGCTATATTGCATAACAATAAAAGATACACAATCGACAAATCCCCATTCTTTCTCTGTTTGTTCGCGATATAGCTCGAAAGCACGTTCGTAAAGTTCCTGGGAAAGGGGGACAATTTCTACTTTCGAGTCTGCTACTAGAGAATTTAATAATATGATTGCCGCTTGACGATAAGGTTGTTGGGATAAGGCATTGCCAATTTCCAACATCACCGCCTGTGTTGTTACCAAACGAGTTTCTGCGGCTTGTAACATTTTAGCCAGATGTAAGGCTCGGTCATGCAAGCGATCGCTCGGTGCAGATAAGGCAATAGCAAATGATGTATCAAGAAAGACTTCAGAATGCATGAAAAGTTTATTTACTGTACAAATATTTATCTATATTGGCAGACCAGTCAGGCGGCCCTTCGAGGTTGAGCGATCGCGCCGTTTGCAAAAATGATACCGTTTCATGTTCGCTTGGCGGTAAAATTTCAATACTGATTCGCACGCGGGTATTGATTGGCAGTGCGATCGGTTCAGCCGGATAGAACACTTTGCCATTAAAGACAGCTGTGATTTTTTCTACCATTTTCCTTAGAAAGTTATTCTAGTCTATCCTAAGCTGGTTGTAGCGATACGGGTAGGGCAGACGACCCTATAAGTAGTGAAGATACGTATACTTCTTTTACAAATTATCTCGATTTTTCAAAATTGCCTAAACCACCAACTGAATTACACCCCACTGTCCATTTGTCAACCAAGAAGAGTCAGATTTTGCTACTTTCTCAATAACTTCTGGTTTTAAACCAACTGCTACTTCTGACTTTAGGGTGCGTAGAGCTACCATTGGCACGGGTAGGTAGCAAACTATATCTGCAATGTTGGTGGTAAGATCCCAATGGCGATCGCCTAATAATCGGCGATAATTGGCATCTCCTTTGACTATAACCAAACTCGCATTGGCTAACTCATTTTTGAGGGAGTTGGGTATTTCCCAAAATGCTAAAGGCGATGTCCAAAAGTAATCTTCAGATAGTACTAAATGCCCTGATGCAATATTGTCTTGCAGTCTGTTGGTAAAGGATGTAAGTTGTTGATTTCCACTAGCGGCTAAAAAACTTATTGTGTCATGTACATCCTTAATCATGGCATCAGAGACAAAAGTCGGATGTGGCTTTAAGTGTAGGTAAACCTGATTAGCCAATCCGCTACTTAACAAAAAATCTACTAAACATAAATCACAAACGAGTTCAAAACCAGCATTGTCTACAACAAAATCAATCCGTCCCCCTTGAGAGTTGATTAACAATTCCGTGACTTGAGAGGCATCATTTACTAAAATATGAGCTAGTTGGGTTTGAATATCAAAACGACTGCGATCGCTCTCGAATGCTGACCATAAACTCAAGTCAACTCGATTTCCCCACAAAGCAAAATATAACAATGCGATTAAAGCTGTTTGATTTGATTCTCGCTTCAGTTGGGAATTATTTAACCAATTGTTAGCCTGATCGCACAGTAGAATAATCGAATCCAAAGATGCTTCTAAACTTTGAGACTTTTGTAATTCAAATGGATCGACACCTTGCCAGACACCAGGGCGAAAATAATTGGTAATTTCTAAAATCAACCGAAAAAAATAAGTTTCGGCAAAAAACCAAGGAACATCTAGCCAACGCTGACCTTTGTATAATTCTAAATATGTATTCCAGGCTGAAAAATCTACAGCAGTCTTATTTAAAAGAGGTTGCACATATCCCGTTGGCAATTCTGTAGCCAGGTTTTCTAAGCTGGTATTAATTTCAGACGAGAAATTATTTTCAGCAATAACTTTGCGAGCGATCGCAGGCATTCGTTGAGTAACTGTATACTCAGTAAAAGAACCAACTTCTGACCCCAAAAGAGACGGTGGTATGGGTAATTTGGGGATGTGGGATATATTCGCCACAAACTTTGATTCTCCTCATATTTTCAGTTATTCTAACGCTGTGCGCGACTTTCTTTCAAACCTAATCAACTCAAAAGCCGGATAAATCGCCGTCAAGACGAAAGACTGATTATTGTAGAGACGGCGATTTATCGCGTCTGATTATTGTAGAGACGGCAATTTATCGCGTCTAAAATTATAGGGAAATGTAGAGATTGATTCTAGCACTCCTAAATTGTCTATTGTGAATCATTAATATCACCAAATGATTTCATCTGTAACTCGACTGCGTTAACGTAACCTCGATCGTTTAAAACTTCCGCTGGTAACTTATTAGCCCTGATAGCAGCTTGAACCACATCTTTCGCAGTCAAGTATCCGGTTTGGTATTTGAATAACAAAGTGCCCCCACTGGGAATACCCTGCTCTTTTAAATAACCTTGATAAGCTAGAAAGGCAATATTAAAGGGTTGCAGATATTTAGTATCTGTAGGATTTTTAGGTAAAGTATTAGAGTTGACATCTGTATTTATTTGTCCACCACCATTGTTAGTATTAACTGTTTGAGCGCCAGCAATTCCAGGTATAAAAACCATAGAAGTAATGATAAGTGCAGAATTAAGCAAGGTTGTGAATTTCATGATTTTATCCTTGGTATAAATTAATTAGTGTTTTAAAGTAATAGAGTCTTCTTTCTTAGCAATTTCAAGCTTTTGTGATTAGGTCATCATATTTGTTGATTTATTACTCACATATTTGAGTGAGATAATTCCCTAAAACCTTGAGAAATAAGCTTTTAAGAAAATTACTACAGGGTAAGAATGGAGTATTTTGGAAACAAAACTGTAATTGATAAAATGATATAAGCTACATCTCAAAAGCATAGAGGTAACTTAGCTCATTCAAAATTACCAAAACCCATCATGTAATAGGCAATAGAAGCAGTATCAAAAGGTTTGAGATAATTGATATTAGTGGAATAGCTAGGGGAAGTTTCAGAGTTTACGGCTGTGTTTATTGATGGGCTATTGTGATTCTTGGCTTGATGAAAGCAAGTGATTTTCGGCATAGAGTTAATCCAAGCAATAATATGTGCAGATTTTAGCGAGTTTGTGAATTTCATAGAGTTATCCTCAATTAGAACAAAATGCAATTGCAATCAGTATTCTCTAGTAATAGAGTCCACTGTTTTATCAAACAGAATTCAGGAGTCAGAATTCATTCTGAATTCTGTGCGACTGGCGGATAGCGCAGCGTTAGCGAGTACTCGAACGTCTGAATAATCGGCTTTAAGACCCCCACCAAATTGAAAATTTGGTGGTCTTCAATTCCTGCGCGGTCTGAATCCCCGACTGATAGCGCAGCGTTAGCGAGTCCGCGATAGCAAAGCGTTAGCGAGGAACGAGCGTCGCGTCTTGATTCTGACTCCTGACTTCTGAATTCTTCTTCAATAATCTCAACCTTTTAGGATCGGTTCACCTGATAGGTTGATTTGTTAATTACTCAAACGGGTTAGTCAAATTCACCTAAATTGGAGAAATTGAACATTCTGAGCAGGTTTAATCAGAACTTAAAAGATGCAAAGATATGCTAAATAAAATCTTTAGCTGACAAGCATTTCTAGAAAGTGCGTTAGCGTTGCTTACCGCAAGCATCGCTTACTTACATATTTAGAAATTTTTTGCTTGAGGCTATCAAGCGAAATTTAACTTTGTTTTTGCTAATAAACTTTCCATACCAATATGCTAGAAAATCTTTCTGGTAGAAGCAAATGCTTTTAATTTTCAAATTGATAAGTAAAAGTGATTGTAATTAATATCTAGAGGGAAATCCTGTAACTCATTGCCTCTTCATGACTTCTGAACTATTTTGGCAGCGTCACGGGTTCCAGAAATTCACTACAAATAAGCTGATAGTGTCAAAATGTTATATGTATAGTTTATTTACAAAGTCATTTATGCCGAAAGCAATTTGGAATGGAGTTGTTTTAGCCGAGAGTGATAATACTGTAGTTGTCGAGGGAAACCATTATTTCCCTGTTGACACCATTAACAAGCAGTACTTTACTGAAAGTAACACCCACACTACTTGTCCTTGGAAAGGTGTTGCTAGTTACTACAGCATCGAAGTTGAGGGGCAAACCAATAAAGATGCTGCTTGGTATTATCCCAGCACTAAGGAGAAGGCTAAGAATATTGAAGGTTATGTGGCTTTCTGGAAGGGTGTAAAAGTCGAGGCTTAATAAAGGTTCCTGGAATTATTTTAGTTTCAGGTAATTGATATTATGTCCGACTAATTGCCCATAAAATAATTAGCCCGTCTGTGCGGGCTAATTATTTAAACTATTTCATCTACAAATTTATTTTAATAACTAATTATACCTTCGCCTTGCGAAATACTACTTGCTTTCTCTTCACTAGCCAAGCCAGACTACCAGCAAGTATAGTACCAGCGATCGCACTTGGTTCGGGTACTGGTTTCGATATAATAGTACCAGGGTTCAATATCAAAGTACCAGAGTTGATAGTGATGTTGCCTGCTGATCCTGAATTATGGCTACCACTGTTAATTTGCCCAGAATTGCCACTAGTGCTAATGGGAATCGTTACCTGACTACCACTTATGACGACAACACTATCGGCTGTAACAGTTAAACTACCTGCTGCTTCTGAATTATTGCTACTAGCGTTAATTTGCAGGCTGCCAGTAGAGATAGTTAAATTGCCGCTAGAGCTGGTTAAATTGCCGCCAATGGTGGTACTACTGAGAACTGTTACATTACTATCATTGATTCCCGTTAGTCCACCATTGATCGCTAAATTCTCGCTGTTGATAGTGCTATTGATAAGTGTTAAGTTACCATCTATATTCACATTGTCGCCGCTGATGGTGCTATCGGTAAACGTTAGATTACTAGAATTGTAAGCATTGATATTACCAGCGATCGCAAGCCCAGAAAATGTAACATCCGCAGCATTAATGTCTAACACCGGGAAGTGATTATTGCTACTGATGGTAAGTAAGTTAGCACCTGGGCCATTAATAGTGAGATTTTTTGCGATCGCAAGTACCCCACTGGTCAGAGTGATTGTACTAGGATTACTGCCCAATAAGAACTCTACCACGTCATTGTTACTTGCAATGTTGATAGTGTCTCGCAATGAGCCAACGCCACTATCATTGAGATTGTTAACTACCAAGTTAGCAGCTTGTGCTGATTCCACTTGCATTATCACCCAACCTAGAGCAATGGCTGTAGAAATAGCTTGAGCAACAGCCTTTTTTCTATTGTTTTTTTTCACCTAAAACTCCTTGTATTAATTTTGAAAAATTAAAAAAATCTCGGATATTCATCTTACATTTTTTAACTAAATATTAATTATCGCAAGCATTTATAACAAACAAGTACCTCAATACGATATCGGAGTACCCAAATACGATATCGGAGTACCCAAATACGATATTGGAGTACCCAAATACGATATTGGAGTACCCAAATACAATATTGGAGTACCCAAATACAATATTGGAGTACCCAAATACGATATTGGAGTACCTAAATACGATAAATGAGTACTCAAATACGATAAATAAGTACTCAAATACGATAAATGAGTACTCAATTATAATTAATGCTTAATTTGTTAGTTTAAATTTTAAGTATTAGTTATGGATAAGACAGCGATCGCAGCAAATGAGTATCCATTTATAATAAATGTTTAAGCTGTTGTTGCTAACAGACAAACATTCGTAAAGTCCGCGTCTGTCTTCGTAACGAGTGGACAAGCTGTTGCGATCGCGGCAACTTTATTTGTAACGTTGCTGCTGCAAAAGTACTTAAATTATTCTTGTGAAGAGGATTTTCTTTAAGCTTTGCATCGCACGAGTAGCAACATTATGCTGATGCCAAGCTTGATAGAATTTGTGGTAAGGCATATTCTGGGCGCATTTCCACGCTAAATCGTAGTAATCATTATTGAATTGCCAATAACTACTTAAACTACTTAAAGCTTTGACTACCGCAAAGCGATGCTTATTATTCTGTAGAATTTCCCCTAAACTTGATGCTACATACCTACTGGGGTAGTAATGCACATTAGTTGATTGCAGCAGTTGCACCAAAGCTGCGATCGCAAATTCATTGCCTGTACCAATTTTCTTTAAGCTTGATGCTACTTGCCTAAGGATGGAGTCATCCAGATTAGTTGATTGTAGCAGTTGCACCAAAGCTGCGATCGCAAATTCATTGCCTGTGCCGATTTTCTCTAAGCTTGATGCTGCGTAGCTAAAGATTTCGTCATCCAGATTAGTTGATTGTAGCAGTTGCACCAAAGCTGCGATCACAATTTCATTGCCTGGCTCGATTCTCCCTAAGCTTGATGCTGCATGTCTACGGATGTACCCCTTCACATTAGTTGATTGCAGCAGTTGCACCAGAGTTGCGATCGCAATTTCATTGCCTGGGTCGATTTTCTCTAAGTTTGATGCTGCTTGCCTACGGGTGTCGTCATCCAGATTAGTTGATTGCAGCAGTTGCTCCAAGGCGGCGATCGCAATTTCATTGCCTGGGTCGATTTTCTCTAAGTTTGATGCTGCTTGCCTACGGGTGCCGTCATCCAGATTAGTTGATTGCAGCAGTTGCTCCAAGGCGGCGATCGCAATTTCATTGCCTGTGCCGATTTCCCCTAAGCTTGATGCTGCTTGCCTACGGGTGGAGTTATCCAGATTAGTTGATTGCAGCAGTTGCTCCAAGGCGGAGATCGCAATTTCATTGCCTGGGTCGATTTTCCCTAAGCTTGATGCTGCATACCAACGGGTGTAGTAGTCATCCAGATTAGTTGATTGCAGCAGTTGCACCAAGGCGGCGATCGCTATTTTATTCCCTGGGTCAATTTCCCCTAAGCTTGATGCTGCTTGCCTACGGGTTTCGTCATCCAGATTAGTTGATTGCAGCAGTTG
>NZ_JBALEO010000011.1:0-86397 GCF_036918015.1 Nostoc sp. | reverse complement strand
GTGATTTTTTGACTTCCACCCTTATACACAACTTCTCTTTTTTGTCAATTTTCTGATTAAGAAAGATGTTTATAATGGATAGCTTTTTAAGGGGGATTTAGGGGGATCTAGAACATTTTGTTACCGAGAAGAAAACTTTTCAAATATCCTTTAAGGTAGCATAGGTGTGCTACCTTACTAAAAACGAATATTAACCTTCTTTAATCGCTGTTTGATAGCGACCTAGTGCGATTAAAGGAAAGTATTGTTGATACAGATGATACTTGAGATAAAAATGGCAAGGGAAGCCAGTACCTGTAAAGTCTGCCTCAAACCAAGTACCATCGGGCTGTTGAGTTGTCACCAAATAGTCAATTCCCCGCTCGATCGCATCAAGAGCTAATTTACCTGTTGCTTCACCTGCGGCCAAAAGGCCAATTAAAGCCCAAGCAGTTTGAGATGCAGTACTATTTCCTTTGCCTTTGAGACTAGGATCGTCGTAGCTGCGGCAAGTCTCGCCCCAACCACCATCTGGGTTTTGGCATCCAACTAACCAAGCTGCTCCTCGTTCTATACTTTTTTTATGCCTTTGAGGATCAATTAACGCCAAAGCTGATAAAACGCCACTGGTTCCGTAAATATAATTTACACCCCAACGACCAAACCAACAGCCTTCGGTTTCTTGTTCGCGCAGAAGATAAGTAAGCGATCGCTCCAAATTATCACTATCAATTGACAAATCACAAGCACCAAGCATTTCTAGTACCCTAGCGGTAACATCTGCGGTGTTTGGATCGATCATCGCTTTCAAGTCGCCGTATGGGATGGAGTTAAGCCAATCTTGATCGTTATCCAAATCAAAAGCAGCCCACCCGCCTGCTTTACATTGCATAGATGCAATCCAGTTTAAGGCACGAGCGATCGCAGCTTGCTTAATTTTTTCATTAGGGAGTTTCGCCAAATGTAATGCCATCACCACCACCGCCGAGTCATCTACATCGGGATAAAAGCGATTCTCAAACTCAAATGCCCAAGCCCCTGGTTTTCCTTGGCGATTTTTGACAGCCCAATCACCGTAATCCAAAATTTGTTTTTGCAGCAACCATTCTCCAGCCTTTACTACAGCTGGATGATCTGGTGCAAAACCAGATTCTACCAAAGCACGCATCACCCAAGCTGTATCCCAGACGGGTGAAACACAAGGCTGTACCCGGTAACTATTCTCGGTTTCAATGGCAAAGTTATCAATTGCTTGCAAACCTCGTTCCACAATGGGATCGTTTCGGTCATAATCCAGACACCGCAAAGCTAGCATTGAATTCAACATTGCCGGAATAATGCCGCCACAATCGCCTGTAGCTTCTTGGCGCTCTAAAATCCATTTTTCGGCGGCTTTGATACCTTCTTGGCGGAAGGGTACTAAATTAAGGCTTTCTGCCAACTTGAATCCTCGATCGAGGGTAAGGAATAAATCTGTCCAATCGCCACTTTGGGGTAATTCCCACTGGACTCGATCGATACCTTCAGCATATAGCTCATCTAGGTTGATCGCTGAGTTGGTGAGAAAAACAGGTTTGCGATCGCATACAATCAACAACGGTACTGTACTAGAACGTGCCCAGCTAGACATCTCGTAGATATTCACAGGGAAAGCTTTTGGCAACAGCATTACCCAAGGTGGTAGCGAGGGAATACCGCGCCAGTTGTAGCAGCCAATCAAAGCTAAGTGCAACTTGGTAAAAATCCGAGTTTTGCTGATTCCACCTCGTTGCAGAATAAAAGTTTTCGCTCGAACCATCGCCGGATCGGTTGCTGGCACACCTAACAGCCTCAGCGCCATGTAGGCTTCAACCGAGGTGCTAATTTCTCCGCCGTCACCGTAGAAAAGTTCCCAGCCGCCATGCTGCCGTTGCTCTTGACGCAAATATGCTTCAACTTTGTCCAAAGGTCTGGTTTGGTCTGTTCCCCAAATTTTATGCAGGAGAACGACTTCAGCAGTGATGGTGACATTAGATTCTAACTCTGCCCACCAGTAACCTGCCGGATTTTGAATCGAAAGCAGATATTCTTGGCTAGCTGCGATCGCTTCTGCGACTTGATTGACTTTTACCCTGTCTTGTGTTTGCATCAAATACTATCTAACCTCAACACCCAACACTAGTTTTGAATCCGGCAATCCGATAAAAAATTTTTCCTATATCAGTAGACATAGTATTGTGTCTGAGTCACTGAAAATTTGCAATAGGTCATTCTTTTTTTGAATTTTGAATTGGAGCGAAGCGACGGTCATGGATGTAATTGTATTAGGATTGATGCTGTTATCCTTGACAATTTGGTTAGGATTACTGTGTTTTTGGGGACAGTTTTGGCGGACAGACCAGCAATTAGAGGTTACAGAAACTCAGCTACAATCGTTACCTGTGGTTTGTGCCGTCGTTCCAGCCCGTAATGAAGCTGAGTTAATACCAACTAGTTTGCGATCGCTCCTACTTCAAGATTATCCTGGTTCTTTCAACGTGTTTTTGGTAGACGATCGCAGCACAGACCGGACAGCAAATTTTGCCGAAGGGGTTGCACACGCTGTTGGGAAACCCCAGCAATTGCATATTATCTCAGGTGAATCACTGCCTGCTGGTTGGTCGGGGAAACTTTGGGCAGTTGAGCAAGGTATAAAGAGCGCTAGTAAATTTGCACCCGATTATTTTTTGCTAACCGACGCAGATATCGAACACGATCCTGGTAATCTCCGCCGACTCGTTGCTAAAGCTGTGCAGGAAGATTTAGATATGGTTTCGGTAATGGTGCGACTCAGATGTGAAAGCTTTTGGGAAAAACTTTTGATTCCAGCCTTCGTCTTTTTCTTCCAAAAACTTTATCCTTTTCGCTGGGTGAATAATCCCAACAATCCCACAGCAGCAGCCGCTGGGGGATCTATTTTAATTGCCCGTGAAGCTTTAGAGCGAATCGGCGGTATTCAAGTCATTCGCCAAGCTTTAATAGACGATTGCGCGTTGGCTCAGGCTGTTAAGAGAGGGACTAGGGAAGAGTTTTCCCAATCCCCAGTACCCAATACCCAGTACCCAATCCCCATTGGACGTATCTGGCTAGGATTGAGTAGCTTGACTCGTAGTTTGCGTCCTTATGACTCGCTAGCGACAATTTGGGATATGGTTGCTCGTAGTGCTTATACCCAATTGAATTATTCGCCATTACTACTATTGGGAACTTTGGTAGGAATGCCTCTGATTTATTTAGCTCCTCCTATATGTGTGATTCTGGGTGCAGTTTGGAGCAATTGGGCGATCGCATTTACGGGTTTATTAGGATGGTTGTTAATGACTTTCGCTTACTACCCAACGATCCGTTTTTATAAATGTTCTGTCTGGTTCGCTTTTAGTTTACCTGCGATCGCTTTTCTCTATACCCTGATGACTCTAGACTCAGCCCTACGTCACTGGCAAGGGCGCGGCGGTGCTTGGAAAGGAAGAGTTTATCCCGTAAAATCCAAATAAGCCAAAAGTGGTTATTTAAAATAGTTATCAAAACAGACAATCAATCCAAACTCTAGAATCCGTTCTCAAAACCTTAATCAGTAGTGAAAAATCCCAGTTATCAAAGGTGAAAAACAGCTATGGTGTTAGATGAAATTCAAATGGATATTGATTTTAAGGAATTTTCAGATTATTTAGACTATTATTCATCAACTGTAGAAGGGACAAAACCTTTATCTGATTTTATTGATATTTATTACAAATTTACTAAAATTAAAAACTTCAACCCTAAACACTTAGCACGGAAATTATTGCCGAAACTCGTTTTCAACTAGACCCACCAAGATATCTAAAGTGGTCACTCGTTCCCTGCTTAAGCTTTAATGACTGTTTTACCTCTAAGCTGCTGTCAAGTTCTGACCGTTACGCCGATGACAGCGTTGAGGCAAGAGATTTAATCGATCTAGCAATTCTTAGGCTGCGATCGCCAATCCCTCAAGTATCAATTGAGAAGGCTGAAAAAGCATATCAGGTTATGCGCCCTTTGGAAAGAGCGTAGGCGTAGCCCGTCGTAGACATCGCACTCTTTCAGGAAAGACCAGATTACAGGGAAAAATGCTTTCTCGGTCTGCAAGTCGATCGATCTCAGATACCCAAGATTATCGATGGTATTGATTTACTCTCTACAGATTTAGGTTTATCTCACACTCCAAGGACTTTTCAAGAACAACATGATATCTTTGCTGATTTAGAAACACAAATTGAAAAACGAGCAGATTCTTAAACAGATCATGCCCAATACCCCTAAATCCTTGAAGCTGTTTGTTTAGTACTGGCGGGTTCAACAGGTAATGGTTGAGCGGCTTTCAATACTGCATCCAGCAACCCTGGAAACAGCACCTCTAAATCTTCACGCCGCAAAATGTTTATATGGTGTGTTCCTTCTTTGCGTGTAAAGACTATCCCCGACTCCCGCAAAATCTTGAAGTGGTTGGACATCGTAGACTTAGCGATCGCAAAATCAAACCTCGCACAGCATTGTTCCCCCTCAGTCGCCAACAGCCGCACAATTTCTAGCCGCACGGGATCGCCCAATGCATACAACACGCCTGGTAAAGAAATATTTTTTCTATCTGGATGATAAAGGAATCTCATAGTTGCATTATCTCATCAGGTGGCATATATTTTTATTATTCGATATTATCGAATTATAGAATTAAGTAGGAAGGCAATTTATGTCATCCATTACAAACGTCACAGAAGCCACATTCAAGCAAGAAGTCTTGGAAAGTGAAATTCCGGTATTAGTGGACTTTTGGGCACCGTGGTGCGGCCCTTGCCGGATGGTCGGCCCAGTCGTCGATGAAGTTGCTGCTGAATACGAAGGACAGGTGAAATTTGTGAAGTTGAACACAGATCAAAATCCTACTGTCGCTAGCCACTATGGAATTCGCAGCATTCCGACATTGATGGTTTTTAAAGGAGGTCGCCAGGTCGATACTGTCGTAGGGGCGGTTCCAAAAACTACCTTGAATAAGACCTTAGCACAGCATCTTTAATTTGAGTGCTGAGTGCTGAGTTAGGAGTGGTGAGTGGTGAGTTAGGAGTTAGGAGTTAGGAGTTAGGAGTTAGGAGTGAGGAGTGAGGAGTTTTATTTATCCCCCTCATCTCCCTCATCTCCTCTACTTCCTAGTCCCCAGTGCCCTGCTCATTTTGTTTCAACTAATGGGGAAAGAGCGAAATGGACTTGAAATTGCATGGTAAATCCGCCCTAGTAAGTGGTTCAACCGCAGGCATTGGTTTGGCGATCGCTCTTGGGTTAGCTCAAGAGGGTGCATCAGTAATTGTCAACGGTCGGTCTGAAGAAAGAGTAGCTCAAGCGATCGCTAAAATTAAGGATTCTACACCCGACGCGAAAGTTTCTGGTGTTGTTGCTGACGCAGGCACTGCATCAGGGGTAGAGAAACTCATTCAAGAGGTTCCTCACGTTGATATACTCATAAACAATGTGGGTATTTATGAGCCAAAAACCTTCTTTGATATTACTGATGAAGACTGGTTAAAGATATTTGAGGTGAACGTCCTCAGTGGAGTCCGTTTGAGTCGGCAATATCTGCAAAAGCAGCTAGAGCAAAACTGGGGGCGGATAATTTTTATCTCCAGCGAATCTGCTATTCAGATCCCAGTGGAAATGATTCACTACGGCACAACTAAGACGGCGCAGCTAGCTATTGCCAGAGGTCTAGCAGAAATGACTGTGGGCACTGGAGTTACAGTAAACTCTGTCCTACCAGGGCCAACTCGTTCAGAAGGAGTTGAAGAGTTTATCACCAACCTGGCACAGGAACGTGGTATTAGTCCCGATCGAGTTGAGGCGGAGTTTTTTGAAAATGTGCGTCCAAGTTCCTTGATTAAACGCTTTGCAACTAATGAAGAAGTAGCAGCGATCGTAGTTTACCTTTCTAGTCCCGTAGCATCGGCAACTAATGGTGCAGCTTTGCGGGTAGATGGTGGCGTTATTCGGTCGATTGTTTAGTATTTGAACCACAACCGCATAGTCTATTTACTTGAAATAGCTGTAATGCGCTGCACGCAAAATTGGGTATGAGGAAAACTCTTTCCTTATTCTCCCTCGCAGATGCGGGGTTCCAAATTTTGAATACTTCTCCTGGCGGAGAGGCTACGCCAACGACAAGCTCAGTACAAGTTTTGAATTTTGAATTGGAGCGAAGCGACCGTGACTACTGATATCAACTTATTTTCTCCTTACCAATTAGGAAATCTGGAACTACCTAACCGGATAGTAATGGCTCCCTTAACCCGAAACCGGGCAGGTGAGGGAAACGTGCCACACCAACTGAATGCTACCTACTACACTCAACGTGCTTCCGCCGGACTGATTATTTCTGAAGCAACACAGGTAACTCCTGAAGGACAAGGCTATCCCGCGACACCAGGAATTCATTCACTAGAACAGGTGGAAGGATGGAAGTTAGTAACCGATGCCGTACATCAGCACGGAGGCAGAATTTTTCTGCAACTATGGCACGTAGGCAGGATTTCTCACCCTGATTTACAACCGAATGGAGTTTTACCTGTAGCACCTTCTGCCATTACTCCTAAAGGTGAGGCTGCAACTTATGAGGGGCCAAAACCCTTTGTTACGCCTCGTGCTTTAGAAACTTCGGAAATACCACAGATAGTCGAACAGTACCGTCAGGGAGCCGCAAATGCCCTAGCGGCTGGGTTTGATGGCGTGGAAATTCACGCAGCTAATGGTTATTTAATAGATCAGTTTCTCCGCGATCGCACCAATCAACGTACAGATAAATATGGAGGTTCTATTGAGAATCGTACCCGATTCCTGTTGGAGGTGACAGAGGCGGTAACTAGTGTGTGGGATTCTAACCGAGTTGGGGTACGTTTTTCTCCCAGTGGGACTTTTAACGATATCGGTGACTCCAATCCTCTGGAGACATTCGGTTATGCAGCTCAAGCGTTGAACCAGTTTAATTTGGCATATCTGCATATTTATGAGGCAACAGAGGCAGATATTAGACATGGCGGGATAATAGTACCCACTAGTCATATACGCGATCGCTTTACAGGTACTCTCATCGTCAATGGTGGTTATACTCGTGAAAAAGGCGATGCAGTACTGGCAAATAAAGCAGCAGATTTAGTTGCCTTTGGCACATTATTTATATCAAATCCCGATTTACCCCGACGCTTGGCTTTGAATGCACCACTAAATGAACCAAATCAAGCAAGCTTTTATGGCGGCGGTGAAAAAGGATATACAGACTATCCATTTTGGTCGCCTGCTAGTGAAGCAGTAGCTAATGCGTAATTCGTAATCCGTAATTTGTAATTGTCCCTTGCGAATAATTTTTGTTTTTGTTTCATGAATAAATAAATTCGCTTGTATGCTAATTACGAATTATTTGGTCATAATCCAACTATCAGGAGAATCTCATGAGTTCCATCATCCAAACCCAACCTTTAGATGTACCCAGTGCGATCGCTCAACGTCGTTCTATCAAAACTTTTAAAACAGACCCCATCACCCCAGAACTACTCAAGCAACTAGTAGAGCTAACCGTGGCTGCACCCAGCAGCTATAATATCCAGGACTGGCAAATTATTCTTGTGCAAGATGAAGCACAAAAGGCCGCACTATCAGCAGCATCTTTTAATCAACAGCAAATTGTTCAAGCACCAGTTACCTTTGTGTTTGCTGCTGATGCAACTGCATCTGAAAAAAACTTGAACCCGATAATTGAACAGGCTCTTGCAACTGGGGCATGGAATGAAAGCACAGCTAATTATTTTAAAACTGCTATTCCGCAATTTCAAGAAACACTGGGAGACAAACAACGGGAGTATGCGATCAAAGATGCCATTATCGCTGCTACCCATTTGGTGTTAGCAGCAGAAAGTTTGGGATTATCCACTTGTTTTATGAATGGTTGGATTGAGGATCAGGTAAAACAAGTGATTGGTGCAAGAGATAATCCAGATTTAGCGATCGCTGTTTTAGTTCCTGTTGGCTATGCAGCAGAACCACGCTTAAATCCCGGTCGTTTGCCATTCTCCTCTAACGTCTCTGTGGATAGAATCGGTAATGCTTATGCAGGGTAACTTTTCCTAAATTGTTATGGGGCATTGGGCAATAGTTAGAGAGACGCGATAAATCGCCGTCTCTACAAGGAATTTATTTATCAATTATTTATTGACAGACTACTATTCCCCAATCCCCAATCCCCAATCCCCAGTCCCCACTCATGTCTCTAGCCTCCTTCCTAGCACGTCGTTCGTTCCACTATGGCTGGATCGTAGCTGGTTTAACATTCCTAGCCTTGCTGGTAGCAGCCGGAATCCGCTCTGCTCCTGGAGTTTTTATAGTGCCTCTCGAACAAGAGTTTGGCTGGAGTAGAGCAACTATATCTTTGGCAATCTCCATTAACTTAGTACTCTACGGATTAATTGGCCCTTTTGCTGCCACAGTTATGGAGCGAATCGGCATTCGTCGGATGATGGTATTCTCACTTGCCATCATTGCGCTGGGTGTCGGTTTAACCACTTTAATGTCAGCTTCCTGGCAACTAGTTTTGCTGTGGGGTGTAGTTGTCGGTTGTGGTAGCGGAGTTATCGCCCTAGTTTTAGGTGCTATTGTCGTCAATCGCTGGTTTTTGGAAAAGCGGGGTCTAGTTCTGGGCATCTTAACCGCCAGTACAGCCACGGGACAACTAGTGTTTCTGCCCATTTTGGCCTCAATAGCCGATCGCTTTGGGTGGCGAACTGCGGCTCTGGCTCTGACTGGTGCAGCACTTCTAATTATTCCAGCGATCGCAGTCTTTATGCGCGATCGTCCGGCGGATGTCGGTTTGCGAGCCTTTGGCGACAATAGCGAAACTGTGGAAGTGTTGCAGCCCAAAGTCAATTCCATCGCCTCCACTCTTAACGCTCTCTGGCTGGGAATGCGTAATCGAGACTTCTGGCTATTATTTGGTAGCTTTTTTATCTGTGGTGCCAGCACAAATGGGTTAATTGGAACTCATCTAATTCCCGCTTGTATTGACCACGGTATCCCGGAAGTCAAGGCTGCTGGACTTTTGGCAATCATGGGACTATTCGATTTTTTTGGAACCACTATGTCTGGTTGGCTATCTGACCGTTGGAACAATCGCTACTTATTGTTCTGGTACTACGGATTGCGGGGTATATCTTTGATTTTCTTGCCCTTCAGTTTTAACTTTTCCTTCTACGGACTTTCCATTTTCGCCGTCTTCTATGGACTTGATTGGATTGCTACCGTACCACCGACAGTCCGTCTTGTTGCTAACATCTTCGGTAAAGAAAATGTCGGCGTGATGTTCGGTTGGATTGTCGCCGGACACCAGATTGGTGCAGCCACAGCAGCATTCGGAGCCGGAGTGTTGAGAACTTGGACGGGAAGTTATTTACAAGCGTTTATTTTATCAGGCGTTCTCTGTTTAATTGCCGCAATTTGTGTACTGCAAATTGGTCAAACTCCCACTAAAAGTAATTATCTTGTAGAGAAGAATTTGTAGAGTGTGCGTAAGTCTTTATAACTTGCTTGTTAAGCTTATCCGTGGTTTGATATAGTACGTTAGCTCTATCGAGTTAAAGTAGTTTATTGACGACTCAATTACCTGAATTAACTTGTCAGCCACGAAATAAATATAAAACTTTCCATGCCTATCCAAACTATTGGTATTTTAAGTCCGGGTGATATGGGACAAGCGATCGCAGCTGTTCTCAATCAACATGAATTGAAAACTATTGCTGCCCTAAACGATCGCAGCGAACGGACTCGGCAATTAGCAGCAGCAGCCAACATTCAAGATGTGGGTTCTCTCACACAACTGGTAATTGAATCTGATGTGGTGTTGTCAGTTCTTGTTCCCGCAGCGGCTACCCAAGCAGCGAAGCAAGTAGCTGAGGCGATTAGCAATGTGGGTAAATCTATTCTTTACGTTGACTGTAATGCGATCGCACCCCAAAAAGTTATAAATATCGCTCAACTCATTGAATCAGTTGGCGGAACATTCGTAGATGCATCAATTATTGGCCCACCGCCGCGAGTTCCCAATCGCACCCGGATTTACACTTCAGGAAAACAAGCAAATCAACTCCTACAACTGCGAGATTATGGCTTGGATGTGCGGGTGATTGGTGAGGAAATTGGTCAGGCTTCCGGGTTGAAAATGTCTTACGCAGCCCTGACAAAAGGACTTACAGCAATCGGCACAGAATTACTAATTGCAGCCCATCGCTTAGGTTTGGATAAAGAATTATGGGATGAAGTGTCTAGTAGTCAAAAAGAACTTGCTAGCATTTTAACCCGTTCTATTCCATCGATGACACCGAAAGCCCATCGTTGGGTAGGAGAAATGGAAGAGATTGCAGAAACCTTTAAAGAATTGGGTCTAACTGAGCGCATTTTTGACGGAGCCGCTGACGTTTACCGTTTGGTGAAAGACACCTCCTTGGGTAAAGAAACACCAGAAGAGTCTAATCGCGATCGCCCCTTGGATGAAATCATTACAATCCTCTCCAATGAAGCAATTTCCGATACCTAATCTTGAGTATTTATCAATGGGGAGTAGGGGAGAAGTTGCAGTAAGTTTTCCCCTCCGCCCCTCCGCCCCTCTGCCCCTCTGCCCCTCTGCCCCCCTGCCCCCTAAATAGCTTTCATTGGCAGACTGACAACGAAAGTCGCCCCCTGTCCAATTCCTGGGCTTTCAGCCGAGACTGTGCCACCGTGTAATTCTACCAAGTGACGGACGATCGCTAACCCTAATCCTAATCCGCCATGCGATCGCGTGCTGGAACTGTCAGCTTGACGAAAGCGTTCAAATACATGAGGTAGGAATTCGGCAGCAATTCCCCCTCCCGTATCACTCACCCGAATTTGCACGTAAGACTCAATGCACTCTAATTGCACATCAACTCTGCCGCCCTTGGGTGTAAACTTGACGGCGTTGGAAAGCAAATTCCACACAACCTGTTGCAAGCGATTGGCATCACCCACAACTACCTCTAATTTGGGGTCGAATTTACACTTGATATTAATCTCTTTAGCTTGGGCTGCTGGGTACACAGTATCGATTGCCGCCTCTACAAGCGATCCAAGTTCAACCCGCTCCCTACTTAAATGGAGTGTGCCTCTAATAATCCGTGACACATCAAGAACATCTTCAATCAGTTGTGTCAAGGATCTAGCATTACGTTCAATTGTCTCTAGTGCCCGGCCAGTAGTAGTTTGATCGAACTTGCGCGTTCTAAGTAGCTGCGCCCAGCCAAGTATAGCATTTAGGGGTGTACGGAGTTCGTGGGAGAGTGTGGCAAGAAACTCATCCTTCATCCGGTTGGCGGTTTCGGCATCGGCGCGTGCTGCTTGTTCGCGTTTAAGCAGTTGTTCGCGTTCTTGCTCTGCTTGCTTGCGATCGCTAATATCAATCATGAATCCATGTAGTAGCTGCGGCCCATTTTCATCCCGCACCACATTTACAATGTCATATAGCCAGACAACTCTGCCATCAGCAGCCAACATTCTGTATTCAAATTCGTAATTATTCAGTGATAGAGAAGATTCTTGGCAATACTGAATAGCCCACTCCCGATCTTCTGGATGTATATGTTTTGCCCAAAAATTATCGGTGTACCAGTCTGACAATGGATAGCCTAGAATCTCAACAGTTTGTGGCCCTACATAAGTAAAATTCCCAGTATTGGCATTTACCTCCCAAGGAATCACGCGGACTTTTTCAGTTAGCGTCTTTAACCGTTTCTCGCTTTGTTTGAGAGCTGCTTCGGCTAACTTGTGAAGTGTAATATCTGTGATTAGAGCAACAAATCCTGCAACTTTCCCCTCCTGACTGAACTGGGGAATGTAAGTCACATTCACGTAATGGTTTATGCCATCTTTATTAAGTAATTGGGTTTCGTAAGTTACTTGTTCTCCTGAG
Organism: Nostoc sp.; assembly: GCF_036918015.1. Lineage (GTDB taxonomy): Bacteria > Cyanobacteriota > Cyanobacteriia > Cyanobacteriales > Nostocaceae > Nostoc. The sequence continues at coordinate 74,432 of NZ_JBALEO010000011.1, read as the reverse complement.
AGTACTGCTTCTACATAAGGAAGAATTGACTGATAAACTGACTCTCCCAAAATTTCTCTAATATGTTTACCAGAAATTTCGGAAGCAGAAAGCCCAAACCAGTCTTCATATTCTTTATTATTAAAGCGATAACGCTGCTGACTATCAACATAAGAAATCTTGGCGGGCACAGCATTGGTAATTAGACGCAGTTCATCTTCTCGTTGACGGAGTGCTGCTTCTGCTTGTTTGTGTTCTGTAATGTCGCGTTGAGTTCCCCACGCTCTCACTAAAAAGCCATTTTCGACAATTCCCACCAGATTATTCAAAAAATATTTGGAATTACCTTGCTTATCTATTTCATGGGACTCGGCATCGATTAGTCGGTAGTTAGAACGGATAAAATTACGCAGGTAGGCAATATTATGTGGATCGGAGGCAACAAGAAAGTCTCCTAGTCTGACGCCGAGAATTTCTTCGGCACGAGAACAGCCATACATCTGCGCCATAACATTGTTGCATTCTGCCAGGTAAACATATTGGTAAAAATGTTGAATTTGTTCATCTTCTGGACAATCTACTGAAATTGGTACTTCCAGTTCGATGCACCAAATACCTTCTGAACTATGCTCTAAAAAAGCGCGGTAGCGTTCTTCGCTTTTGGAAAGGGCAAGTTCTGCTTGTTTGTGTTTACTTAAATCAATCACAAAAGAGATAATATCATCTTGGTTATTTTCTAACAAAGCAGAACCTAACAGGATGGGAACGCGGCTTTCATCTTTGCGGATGTATTCGTTCTCAAAAGGCTGACACACGCCTTTAGTTGTGAGTTCTGCGTTCGCACTGTTATTAGTTTCAATATATTCTGGTGGTATCATGTCGCGCCATCGAAGCCCTGCGAGCAAATCCTCTTGCGAATAACCTACCATTTGTAAAAAAGCATCATTAGCCTCTGCGTAGGCGTAGCCCGCCGTAGGCATCGCCCCGTCCATATTGGTTACAATTACACCAATGATGTTGGACTCTACCAACTTTTTAAACCTTGCTTCACTTACCTGTAGCTTCTGCAAACTCGTTTGAAGATGTTGTTTGGCAGTGCGTAACTCTGAGTTCAGCAAGTTAATAATTGTTGTCACCAGCACAAACAAGCCTAAGCCCAGTATGTTGTCTAGACTCGCAACCAAGAGCGAAAATACTGATTCTAAGAAAAAGTAGCTGACGGCTAAAGTAGACAAAGCAGTAGCCAGTAATCCTGCTTCCATGCCCCCATACCAGGCACTAACCGCCACGGCAGCAAAAAACAGCAGGAAAATCGTTTGTTTCAGTAGTGGCTGTAGCAATAGTGTTAGTAGCAATACGCTACCAACAGCCAATAGTGCCACAGCATAAGGCGCTAGAAGGGAACGTGTTCCTTTCAATGTGGCTTCTCCTTTATGCAGCTAGCTAAAGGATTATTCCCAAAATCAGCTAGAAAATATGTAGGCGTAGCTCGTCATAGACATCGCTCAACACCAAATAATGCATCGGAAAAATACATACTAACTTTATGGGTAAATTATTCTGGATTCTGAATTCTGTTAGCGCAGCGGGGCGCAGCCCATTCTGACTCCTATTTATTAAGTTTTTAAATTAATTCCCTTGAGTATATAAGTCATCATTTCACCTTTACCTTTCACTTGAATTAAACCTCGTTTCTCCAATAAGTATTTATCCTTTAAAATCTGATAACTTGCTTCACAAACCTGGATACTACCTGCAATACCATGCGATTCCATTCTACTAGCTATATTGACTGTATCTCCCCAGAGATCGTAGGCAAACTTTTTCAGACCAATCACCCCTGCTACTACTGGCCCTGTACTAATGCCAATCCGAATGCTAAAGGATTGGTTATTTTCTTTGTTAAAAGTAGCTACAGCATTTTGCATATCCAAAGCCATATTAGCTATTGCTGGAGCATGATTGTTAGACTGATTTGGCAACCCAGCAACAGCCATATACGCATCGCCAATGGTTTTAATTTTCTCTACCCCATGACGTTCTGCTAATTGGTCAAACAGACAGAATATTGTATTTAATAACTCGACTAATTCTGCGGGTGAGGTGTGAGATGAAAGCTCTGTAAAGCCAACAATATCAGCAAATAGCACCGTAACTTCCAGAAAGTTATCGGCAATAGTTGCCGGCTGTTGTTTTAATTGTTCTGCAATCATCTCTGGCAAAATATTTAGTAGCAGCCGTTCTGATTTGTGCTGCGCTAGTTCCATTGCCTTACGAGCGTAAAATTCTTTTTTTCGTAAGCGTTCGTATAAATAGACAGAAAAAACACAAATTATGCAAGTCCAAAAGAAATATAATCCTTGCTCAATATAAAACGCTGACGGATTTTTCAAGACGGGGCTATAGAAGATATATAAAGTTAAATAGCAAAGTATTGTTCCGAGTTGAGATATTAAATGCATCCACCATTGGACTGGAATGATTGTAGCTTGAGTAAGAAACATCAAAGTCCAAATATTGCTTCTTGGTTCTAAATTATTAAACAGCAAAGCTATATCAATTTGGACAGCACAAGTTACAGACCAGCATAAACTCAAAAAAATTAAATCAGGATAGCGGCGACCGATAGGAGTTTTGCATAAACCCCAACAAATAAGAGTGAATAATTCTACTACAAGCCCAATTTTAAAGGCGTATATCTTGCCTTCTAATTGTGAATTTACCCAAAGAAAAAAAGCAATTAAAGTCAAGCCAGCTATTAATATAATCTGCGCCTGCAATTGCAGCCGTTTCAGCAAAAAGCTCTGTCGCTGTTCTTTGTAAGATTCGGACAGGTTATTGTTGGTTTGCCGATAGGACATTCCGTGACTAATGAGCGCATCTAGTTGGGTTTTGTCGGAGTTAGTTGGATTAATCATGCACTTTTTACGTTATTAGTAATCAAGGGAGTGGGGGGATGAGGGAGATAAGGAAGCAGGGGAGGCAGGGGAAGCAGGGGAAGCAGGGGAAGCAGGGGAGAAATAACTCCTAACTCCTAACTCCTAACTCCTAACTCCTAACTCTTAACTCTTAACTCCTCACTCAGCACTCAGCACTCAGCACTCAGCACTCTCAAATGGCTCGTACCCCTACATTAAATTTTGATCGTGGCACATTAATTTTGCATCCACCACCACGCGGTAAAGGTTGGATGGATTATGCTACGTGGGATGATAGAGTTGAAAAATTCCGCATCCCAGCAATTAGATACCGATCGCTAGTGGAAGCACTACAAGCGGAAGATGTGAATTTTATCGATGAGGCCAAGCAATTTTATCCGGTAGATTTGGTTCCCACTCTGGAAATGGAACCCTATCCTCACCAAACTGAGGCCCTAGCGGCTTGGAAACTGGCGGGTAGACAAGGAGTCGTTGTGCTTCCCACGGCGGCGGGAAAGACTTATTTGGCGCAAATGGCGATGCAATCAACGCCACGCACGACGCTGATTGTAGTGCCAACTTTGGATTTAATGCATCAGTGGTATGCACATTTAGTAGCGGCTTTCCCCGATGCTGAGGTGGGATTGCTGGGAGGTGGTTCGCGGGATAGAACGGCTATCTTAGTTGCAACTTATGATAGTGCCGCAATTCACGCTGAGACGTTGGGAAATCAGTATGCGTTGATTGTTTTTGATGAATGTCATCATTTACCGACAGATTTTAATCGGGTAATTGCCGAATATGCGATCGCACCTTATCGCTTGGGACTCTCCGCAACACCGGAACGTACCGATGGTAAACACGCTGACTTAAATATCCTCATTGGTCAAGAAGTATATCGCAAACGCGCTGAAGATTTGGCAGGGAAGGCGTTAGCAGAGCATGAAATTGTCCAAATTAAGGTAAAGTTATCGCAACTGGAACGGGAAAGATACAACCAGTTAATTCAAACCCGCAATGACTTTTTGAAGCAATCGAAAATTTCTTTGGGGAGTCTGCAAGGTTGGCAAATGTTCGTCCAAATGAGCGCGCGATCGCAATCTGGACGGAGGGCGATGTTAGCGCACCGAGAAGCGAAAGATATCGCTTTGGGTACTGATGGAAAGTTGCGAATTTTGATTAATTTATTGGCAGAACATTATCCGGCAAGAATTTTGATTTTTACTGCTGATAATGCAACGGTTTATCGCATTTCTCAAGAGTTGCTAATTCCGGCAATTACTCATCAAACTCCTGTGAAGGAACGGCATGAGATATTAACAAAGTTTCGAGAAGGTAAATATAATACTTTGGTTGCTTCTCATGTGTTGAATGAAGGGGTTGATGTACCTGCGGCTTCTGTGGCGATTATTTTATCGGGAACGGGTTCGGCTAGGGAGTATACTCAGCGCTTGGGGAGGATTTTACGGAAGGGGAATATTGAGAATAAACAGGCGATTTTGTATGAGGTGGTGGCGGAGGATACGAGTGAAGAGGGGACTTCGGCTAGGCGGAGAGGGGAGAGGAGAGCAGGGGGAGCAGGGGAGGCAGGGGAAGCAGGGGGAGAAAAAGAGAGGAAAGGGAAGTTACAGGTTGTCTATGGGAGTGGGAAGGAACGGAGTTTGAAGGCGGCGGAACAGTTAGAGATTAATTATTCAGTCCAAAATCCAAAACTTGTACTGAGCGAAGTCGAAGTATCTAAAATCCAAAATTCAGCAGATGTTACCGACAGACTTACTGATGCATCGCCAAAACGGGGAGGAGATCATCCCGAAGAGACTGAAGATTGACAATAAAACTTCGGAGTTGGCGATTGAGTTAATTAATTATTTTCAATCAGCAGTGGGAAAGACTCAAGGTGTGCTTGAGCGACAACTGACTGATTTTGAAGGAGATTCTACAGATTATCGGGTGAAGCGGGGGTTAGCTTATATTCTCAAAAGTAGTTTTTGTACTTTTGAGGTGGTTAGTCCTTTGGAACCACAGATGTTAAGAGAACGGGTGTTTTCGTTGGCTGCAAAGTCTGTTTCTAGTCGAGAATCTACACAAGTTACTCTGAGTAAAATTGCTGATGAGTTAACTCAAGAACTTGAGCGGGAAGTTTTATTAGAACAGGTTCGGAATGGATTATATGCTGATTTATCTGAGAATAAAATTTTGACTGTTTTTGATGCACCAACAGCGCCAGATGTGTTAAATCGATATAACTTATCTCAGGTGCAGGGTGTGTTTTATAAGGCCAGTAAACTGGTGTTAAATGCTCATCGCAATGTTCCGGGAGAATATAAGCTATTGTTTCGCTATTTAAAGTTATTTCAATTGATGGCTTATATTGAGGGTGATGCTGACCACGGGTTTACAATTACCATTGATGGGCCGACGAGTTTGTTTAATCCTAGTACGCGATATGGGTTAGCGATCGCTAAAATGATTCCGGCTTTACTTCACGTTACCAAATGGAGTCTTTCTTCGATTCTCCAAACCCGCGATGCTTATACAAATGCCTGGAAAACTGGACGTTTTACTCTCAATTCTGAATGTGGTTTGGTATCCCATTATCCACCAGGTAAGCCCTACGATAGTATGCTAGAAGCATCTTTTGCTGATAAATGGGATGCGTTGAAAAGTGGTTGGGCGTTAGAGCGAGAAGTTGATTTGATACCAATTCCCGGTAGTGTGATGATTCCCGATTTTCGCTTAGTTCATGCTGATGGACGCACCTTTTTATTAGAAATTGTTGGTTATTGGCGACCTGAATATTTACAAAAGAAGTTTTCTCAGGTGCGGCGGGCTGGACGTGATGATTTGATTTTAGCAATTTCCGAGCGACTTAATTTAGAAAAGGCGGGAGTAAAATTAAATGATGTCCCCGCCAGAATTGTTTGGTTTAAAGATAAGTTGTTGCCGAAAGCCGTGTTAGCTGTAATGGATTGATTAAGGAGGAAATGAGATGAAAAGTATAGAAACAATTGCCACAGTTAGCAAAGATGGTAAGATTACAGCGCAATTACCATTGGATATTCCAGAGGGCGAGCATCAGGTGGTAATAGTAATTGATGAAAAGCCTTTGGCTGAGGAAGCAGAGAGGAAACAAAAGCGTCCTCCTCTAAACTTTCCTGTACATAATTATGGCCCTTGGCCTGAAAATCTTTCTTTAAGACGTGAGGATATGTATGGTGATTGGGGGCGGTGATCCTGTTTTTCTAGACACAAATATACTGGTGTACGCTAGTCAGATTCAGTCTCCATTTCACCAAGCTGCTATGGAGACTATCCAAGGTTTTTATGATGCAGGGGTTGACTTGTGGATTAGCCGACAAGTGTTGCGGGAATATTTGGCTACCCTTACCCGTCCGCAACAATTTACCAACCCACTACCCATTGCAATAGTAATTCAGGATCTCCGCTATTTATATAACCGCTTTCGGGTAGCTGAAGATAGTTTTCAGGTGACAGAAAGGTTGCTGGCACTTATGGAGGAAATTCCTAGCGGTGGTAAGCAAGTTCATGATGCAAATATCGTCGCTACAATGCTAGTTTATGATATTCCTCAATTACTTACTCACAACATAGGCGATTTTGCAAGATTTTCTCGGTTAATTACTGTCTTGCCGTTACAAGGTTAGATTGCTTGTTATTACTACTCGTGAAAATTTACTTCACGTTACGAAATCCAATCTTTTGGTAATTGTCCAATCCCACCGATTAACCCCAAACGCTTCTGCGTTCCCAATATTCAGCGACTCTTTTTTCCCACTGTTCCCAGTAATCTTTAATGACTGCTGATTCAAACCAAAATACCTCTGCTGGCATTTCTGGAATCGCTACTACCAAAAGAGCGTGCTTTAGCTGAATGCCATAATCTTGATAATATTCGTTAGCTGCTCCTATGTATGCCGTAAGTTGCAGTGGATGTTCATATAAATGCTCAATTGAACCTTTGGGTTTGTCTGCTGTTTTCCACTCGCAAATACAGGGAATACCTTGATAGCTGGCAATACAATCAACTTTGCCAGAATAATCCAAATCATGATGAAAAACAGAGCCTTCCACGAGTCTAACTGTGTCGATTTTTTGTAAAACTGGCTGGATACTCTCCCAATAAGGGCGACTCGCTTCGGGACAAACAGGGTTTTGTCCAAGGAGGTAGCGCTCAATTTGCTTGTGTGTTTGGGTTCCCCGACGACTAGCAGATGTAGTAATGCGGGTAGCTTCTTCTGTACCAACACGCGCTTTCCAGTTTAATAATCTGTCTCTGTCTGCTTGTGATTTGGTGGCATTAAGTATTGTAGTCACGCTGGGAAAGCGATTTCCGTTGGCATCTACATAATATTGTTTACCATTTTCTCTTTTGCCTGTGGCATTAATGCGTGGTAGTAGTTGGGTATCAAATTGCATCAGTTGGTGTGTTGACTTTGAGATTCCCTCAAGAAGGAAAGTGAATAAAATCTCTTTCCATTGTAAGGAATGGGGCTGTAGATAAGGGTTTGTCGCAGTGCAAAATGTCACTTTTACTGCTTATTCTTTCAAATCATCCGCCACTTAAAATCTATTAAACTCAAGTCCGTAAGTCTGAGATATTGCGTCTGTTGCATTACCCGCCATAGGTTAGAAACCTATGGCTAATAGCTAAAGTCTTCTAAAGAAGACTGAGAAAGGGTTTTAGTCCACTTGAGTGGAATTAGGCTATTAGCCTTGCAATTTATTGTAAGGCGGGATATAGGGTTAACTGCTAAATATGTGTGATATATTTCCAAAATAAACAGAACTACATTTGTATCTCCCAGTGCGATGTCGTATCTTATTAATTATGGAACCTGTAACATTAACAGCTGTTGCAACTGCGATCGCTACTATAGTTTTAACTAAAGCTCTAGAAAAAACTGGCGAAAAGCTTGGAGAAGCTGCATTAGACAAAAGTCGTGAGTTAATCGAACAGCTACATCATAAAAATAAGTTGCCTTTGCTAGCAAATGCAACACAGCAGCCGTTAGATTATGGCAAAGCAGTGCTGGAGTTAAAAGCAGCAGCAGATGCAGATACCGAAATTGCTCAATCTGTGCGAGAAGTGGAAGCAGCTGCTAACAATGACCAGTCTGAGAGTGCTGAGGAAATTCAAAAATTAGCAAAACAAATTGAGTCGCAACCATCAGTTGTCAACAACTTTGCTAAGTTAGCAGATCAGATCAAAGTAGAGAAAGGATCAACAGTTGCCCAACAAGTGATAATTGAGCAACAGCACAACACTTACAACTGACTACAGTCGCCTGTTGGGGAACGGGTAAAGTTAAATCCCTCTACTGAAACACCGCAAAATTTACCCCTGAGTGGGGTAGTGAAGTTTGTTGGACGTGAAGCTGAATTGCAAAATCTACATGAGATGTTGCAGGAAAATAATCAGGTGGTAATTGCGGCTGTTGCTGGCATGGGTGGACTGGGTAAAACAGAACTGGCCTTACAATATGCAAATGCTCACCGTGAAATTTACAAGGGTGGAATTTGCTGGTTGCAGTCAAGGACTGGGGATGTGGGCATTCAAGTTGTGCAGTTTGCTAGAATTCACCTTGACTTAAACCCACCACAATATCTGGATGGAGACTTACCCAGTCAAGTGAAATACTGCTGGCAGCACTGGCGTGAAGGTGATGTACTGGTAGTACTGGATGATCTCAATGATTACTCTAAGGTTGAGACATATCTACCACCGCAACTACCCCGTTTTAAAGTGCTGATTACGACGCGATTACAGTTAGACCTTCCCCAGTCTTTTACTTTAAATGTTTTGGGTGAATCCGCAGGCGTGGAACTTTTACAACTCTGGGTGAGAGAAAAGGTAACAGAGGAATCAGCAACAGCAGCAAAAAAACTCTGTGAACGTTTAGGTTATTTACCTTTGGCTTTGAACTTGGTAGGAAGGTACATTAAAAAGCGGAGAATATCTCTGGCGGAAATGGTGCAACGATTAGACGCAAAGGGGAAAGCGTTAAGTCATCAGGCTTTGGCACTGGATGAAAAAGATCGCACTTGCACATTAAATGTTAAGCGGGGTGTGATTGCAGCTTTTGAGTTAAGTTGGGAAGAATTAAGTAATGATGCCAAAGAGTTAGGTGTTTTACTGAGTTTATTTGCTTTAGCTCCTATTCCTTGGAGACTGGTAGAAAGTGTAGAAACGGGGAAAGATGCTGAACAGTTGGAGGATAGCAGAGTTGAGTTAGAGAGTTTGCATCTGCTTCAAGGTGAGGACAGCTACCAACTACATCAACTCATTCGAGAATTTTTTCAACTTAAGCAGGCTGAGTTCAATCAGGTAGAGGAATTTAAGCGATCGCTTTGCAAAGTAATGCTAGCAGTTGCCAAGGAAATTCCTGAATACTCTACCCTTAAACAAATCACCGATGTCTCTAACGCCATACCTCATGTGGCAGAGGTAGCGAACAATCTTGCTACATATCTCAGTAATGAAGATATAGCTAGACCTTTCACGAGCTTAGGTGAATTCTATGAATATCAGGGGTTGTATAAGCAAGCAGAACTTTGGTATGAGCAGTGCCGAATTATTACTCAAAACCGCTTTGGCTTAGAACATCTATCTGTTGCTCAAAGTCTAAATAATCTGGCGTTAATATATAAATTTCAAGGATATTACATAAAAGCTGAACCTTTTTGTCTGCAAGCTTTGAAACTTACACAATGCCTATTAGGACATGAAGATTTATTAGTTGCGACTAGTCTCAACAATCTGGCAGAACTCTACAAATTACAAGGACGTTACACAGAAGCCCAACCGCTATTTTTGCAAGCTTTAGAAATGAGGCAACGCCTGCTGAGACAAAAGCATTCATTAGTTGCGACTAGTCTCAATAATCTGGCAGAACTCTACAAATTACAAGGACGTTACACAGAAGCCGAACCTCTCTATAATGAAGCTTTAGAAATGTACCAAAGCTTGCTGGGACAAGAAAATCCGTTAATTGCTACTAGTCTCAACAATCTGGCAACACTCTACTTTTGCCAAAAATGTTACATGGAAGCCGAACCGCTATTTTTGCAAGCTTTAGAACTGAGGCAACGTCTGCTAGGACAGGAGCATCCTGATGTTGTTCAAAGTCTCAACAATCTATCCGAACTCTACAAATACCAAGGGCGTTACACAGAAGCTGAAACTCTATTACAGCAAGCCTTAGAAATAGGAAAACGCCTTTTGGGACAGGAGCATCCTAACTTTGCTATTAGCCTCAGCAATCTGGCATTTCTGTATATGTTACAAGGACGTTATAAAGAAGCCGAACTTCTATTAGAGCAGGCCTTAAAGATTTGTGAGCAGAGCTTAGGGGCAGGTCATCCCTCAACAGTCGTAATTCGTAGCAATTATAATTATGCAATTTCCTTGAGGCAGGCATAATATCATTGATCCTACGCTCACTATCCGCAATTGCGGTACAGAATACTCATCATTAGAGGAAATAGTTAGACGATGTTGGCCATAAACCATAAACTGATGTCTTGTTCCAGAATAAGTCCCCTCAAAGCCAATCCGTCGTAATTTATTCACAAAATCCCGACGCTTACACGGTATCCATCGGCTCAAGGCTCGGCTCCTTGTTGAGGTCAATATTATCAATTACTGGTAGAGAATGTCCCAGCTTTAACCCAAGTAATATCCAGTCTTCCAGCGTTGAGCGTAATTCATCTTCACACTCGCGCAAAGTCGATGCAAAGGCTATCACTCCTTTGCAAACAGGAATTCTACCTGTAAATGTACCATCTTCTAACTTGTCATAAATTGCCTGGGCGTAGACGCAGAGCGGCTTGTCGTCAGACATCGCTCGGTCAACATAGTCGCTCAGAATAAATCTTATCGCCATGAAATCTCGCGTTGTGCTACCAGTTTAATCTTACGTTAAAAAATTGATTGTAAACCCATAAGCGATCGCCTCCCTCCAAATCCAGAATAAGCTAGTTTTGTGCAAAGCGTACCGTAATAAAACTGAAAAGTGCGTTAGCGGAGCTTACCGTTCGCGTAGCGTTCCGTAGGAAAGGTATCGCTTTAACTCGGCTTTTCCTGTTCTGAACTCTGAGGTAGAATGAGGTTCCCCAACCTACGCCAGTTTTAGTTTTTAGCCTTAACCCAAGCGTATTGATTTATATAGGCAATCGCCTCACTCGAAAAGTTTCATTACTTACAGAAATAATTGCCCCTAACTCTAAATCTTCCTGGCATTCACTCAAAACTTGAGTCAATCGTTCATTAATTGCATCATAATTTTCGTTCCCCAACCTAAACAAAATCACACTGGGTAAACTATCCCCACTCACGGCTAAAAGTTGGGCAAAATCTAAATCTATAGTTAATAAAATTCTTCCTTCTGCACGGGTTTTAATTAAAATCTCATTATCTGGTAGTCTTTGCAAACCTTCATCGCGCAAATGCACTACATCATAACCAGCACCACGCAACCAAGTTACAGTGCGTAGTGAAATTCCCATATCTGCCAAAAACTTCATTATTACTTGTTAAGCACTTTTGAAGGGATAAACCCGTTCTTGAGTCAACCATGCTGCATAAAGAAGAGATTGACGAATATCTTCTGCTTCTAAATCAGGATATTCTTCTAAAATTTCTTCTCTAGGCTTTCCATGAGCTACCAAATTTACCACTAAAGAAACCGGAATCCGCATCCCGCGAATGCAAGCTTGTCCAGCCATAATGCTAGGGTCAAATGTAATTCTCTCCAGACCTAACATAAACGATCGCTCCAAAATCTTTTTCATCGCTCTGAGGTGCAATGATGATATTGTAAAGCCTAGCGCTCTATTTTTGATTGTAAACCCATAAGCGATCGCCTTTTAGAAAAATCCTGAGCGCATCAGTGTTGTTGTGTAGAGTGCGAATCTACGCGTAGACTTAGCCCGCACTTCGGCATGGTTCGACTCCGTTCACCAGCCGTTCAGTGACCACCGTAGGCATCGCCTCCCCCCAAATCCTGAATAAGCTAGTTTTGTGCAAAGCGTACCGTAATAAAACTGAAAAGCGCGTTAGCGTTCGCGTAGTGTTCCCAAGGAAAGGTATCGCCTACACTAAAATTCATCTTGAATTAAGTAAAAATGCCTGATTACTTATGCAAAAGCAGCTTTTACTTCTTTAAAAGCAGCTTTTAATCTTGCATTTGAGTGTTTTCCACAAACAAAAGCAGCTTTTACTTCTTTAAAAGCAGCTTTTAATCTCGCATTTGAGTGTTTTCCACAAACAAAAGCAGCTTTTACTTCTTCAAAAGCAGCTTTTAATCTCGCATTTGAGTGTTTTCCACAAACAAAAGCAGCTTTTACCTTCTCATTTTAGTATTTTACGCAAGCAAAAGCAGCTTTTACTTTCTCAAACCTCAGTTTGCTTTCTCATTTGAGTAATTCACCCATTCATTTTGGTATATCCTTGACCCGAAAGCTGGCTTAGGCGTAGCCCGTCGGAGACATCGCTCTAGAAAATAAGTGTAAATCGATAAGCGATCGCTTAGTTTAGAAATGAGCATTACTCAAATAAATCAAATCCTTTTTCGTTTTTCAGCTTTCTGTCAAAAGTTGCTGTCCTCCTGCCTCATCCCAACTACAAATATTTACGCCGTTATACTTAAAACACGCTTTATATCTCAATACAGTTCAGAATCAGCAACAAAACCCTCATGTAGAGACGCGATTTATCGCGTCTTAAAAGTGTAATGGCGGTCACGATTCCTCAAATAAGCGAGCGCCTTGATGTAAACGTTCCGCAATTTGATAAGTTTGTCCTTGAGATCGCATTGTCGGAGAATGAGCAGCTAAATATCGAGATGCAGCCACTAGTATATGAATTCCAGCCGAAGTTTGACCGAGGAAAGAATACTGACGAAAAGCGGCTTCCATTTCTTGAATAACATGAAAATCACGGTTTTCTCGCAGCATTAATTTCCCCAGTTTTGCCATCAGTCTTTCAGCACTACCACCACTATATAAATAGTTAGCAACTAATTGCCCTGTCTGATTTACTTGCTGCTGACGGTTTAATAAATCTGGTAGCTGCTGGAGTAATTGTTCGGGATTTTCCCCGATTTCTTTAGGTTCTGGCAGCCGTGCTGGTGGAACATTCAAAAAACGATTTAAATATACACTCATTGCCGCATCAAACACACCTCTTAGTAGTTCGACTGTTGGTACTCTTCGTAAAGCTTGATGTACAGCATTTGCAAACGTAAATGGATGGTGCGCTGAATTCCAATCTCCAAAATCATTATTAGTGTGGAAACGAGCTACTCGTAATGCTGCTGTATAAGTAACTACGCCAGCCAATTGTTCTTCAGTACAACCTGCTTTCAGTGCATTCAATAGCGAGTCTGCGATCGCTTGTGGGTCTTCACCTAATAAAATTGGTATTAGTTCATCTGCTTGTAACCAACTTCCTTGTCGAGATTTTCCCACACTTAATACAGTCGGTAATTGCTCAAATGCTGACTCTAATATTGCCACCAAATCTACAGGGTAACGCCAAGAGTTGGATTCTTCCATCCGAGAGGCATTGGCTAAACCCGAAACTAGGCTAGCCAGAATTGATTCTGCTGCTTGCCAAGCTATAGTATCAAGTGCTTCTAACGCTTTATTGATAAAATCAACTGTATGCCCAACATCAAGATAGCGACGATCCGTAGCAGCACAGAAAAGCATATCTGCTATTTGCTTTGAATTAGCTCCTGAACGAACAGCAGATACTAAACATCTTTGTGCCGCTTCCGCATCCCGTACCTGAATAAATTGGCGAAACCAGCTTTTAAGAGTCGCCAAATCTACTTTCGAGTTGGGTAATGGGTGAACAACAAACTCTGGTGGCGCCCCTGCACTATCATTAGCTACTGCCGAAAGTCCGTGAAATAAAGCACGAGGTTTGTCTTCTACATCAAGATAAGGTAGTAAATTCATCATACAGGTGTGGATAGTCAAACCTGTACTCCAACCCGCTTTGTTATAACGAGTGCCAAATTCTAGCCCCATGAGAAATGGTTCTGTCGGGTTTACTCCTATATCTAAAAGTGCGATCGTTGATTTTGCAATCACTAAAGAAATATTCTGCTCTAAACCGTCTTGCAGACGTTGGCGATGGTGGGTATAAGGGTTAACTGGTGGTGCTAAATTTACCCAAACTTCGCCATCACGGATTTCTACCGGGAAACAAGGAACATCATCTGCCCACGAGTCAAAGGTTCCACCGCTAGCAAGGTCAAAACGGGCATAATGCCAAGGACAGGTAACAATACCATCTTTGCAAGTGCTTCCTTGTAAGGGAAAGCCCATGTGAGGACAACGGTTATCAATTGCGTAAACTGTATTATTTGAGTAAAACAAAGCAATCGTATGTTTTTCCTTATGGACTAACAAACTGCCTGCTGCCTGAACTTCTGCAAGTTGAGCAACACGGATATAATTGTCTGTTTTCGTCGCACCTTCAAATATTTGAGTCATCTAATTGCACGTAGGTAAATGTTAAAACCCTTATTTCTACTCTGGCAAAGTTTTTCAAATTTGAGCATTTATGCATTCTAATTTTTGTGAACTTATACCAATGCAAAAAATGTTTATGTTTTGCATTGGTATATAGCGTTTACTAATCACATGAGGTACATCATAGTCCCCTCCTCGCAAGCGAGGAGGGGGTTGGGGGTGGGGTTCTTGTACCTCACTCAACTGAGAACCGCTATAAGTCGCTATTCCTCAGAGAATGTCTGAGAAGTATCAAATATTTCTTGATCCCCCCTAACCCCAGGGCTGTTTCATTCCATTTCAAACAGGATTTGTCAAGATGGTTAGCAAGAAAATTGTCAGTAAGGGTGACGATGAGATGAACATTTAAGCACTTAAATATCAGTAAAATAGTTCGTTTTATCGACACGCTGGTAACAAAATAACCAATTTAAAATTGCTAGAACCCTTGATTTTTAAAGCTCTTTGGGGAATGAAACAGCCCTGCCCCTAACCCCCCTTCAAAAAGGCTCGGTGTACACACAAGTCGAATTACCCCCCTTAATCCCCCCTTATAAAGGGGGGAAACAAGAAATCTAGTTCCCTCCCCTTTATAAGGGGAGGGTTAGGGTGGGGTAAAACTTTGGTTAATAAGCTATTTCAGACTTGTGTGTATACCGTAGCCGGCGGGGAGGGGCTGGGGGTCGGGTGCAATGACTATGGGAATCACAACTAATTACCCGAACATGATATCAGACATCCTCTCAAGGGTTTTCAGCACATTTCTTATAATAAAATGCGTTCAGTCGGTGAATACCCTAAAATTTGGTATGTTACTCATGCTCAGACGCTTACGCAGCCGAAAAATTTCCTCAGTAACTATGCTTGTGCTTGTTATATGCTTTACTCTGGTAAGTGTGCGTTCCTTTGGGCAAACAATTATGACATCAGCACCCCAACTACTCACCGACCCATTTTTGCAATTACCAACTGTAACTTCAGTGCAAGTAGTCTGGTTTACTGAATTTGCTGGTGTTAATCACACAGTAACCTACGGCGAAAATCTCAAACAAACTGCAAGGGCAAGTACTACCAAACTCAGTCGCACACGTGAAGACCAACAATCAAGAGTTGCAAACCAAACCGAAGACGGACAAGTTTATCAAAAGCCTGTCCAACGGGACATTTGGCGACATGAGGCTGAGGTAACTGGGTTAACTCCTGGTGTGCGGGTTAACTATCATGTCACGAGTGTGCAAGAAGACGGCAAAAGTGTTGACAGTGATGTTTTCAGCCTTGCAGCTACTCCCAAATCAGATACACCACTAAAAATTCTACTGACCTCAGATCATCAATTAAAGCCGATGACAGCGGCAAATCTGCAAAAGGTGGTAGAAACAGTGGGGCGAGTTGATGGCGTGTGGTTTGCCGGTGATTTGGTCAATGTTAGCGATCGCGCCTCAGAATGGTTTGATGATAATGGTGGTGGTGCTTTGTTTCCTGGTTTGCAAGGTCGTGCTAAATATGAAATGACGCACGATGGTGTTAAAACAACCTACACTGGTGGACAAATAATTCAACACGCACCCATGTTTACTTGTATTGGCAATCATGAAGTGATGGGGCGCTTTGCCAGGACGGGAAGTTTAAATGATGAATTTGATGATACAATCCCCCGTGTCGTTGCTCAAAAAATTTACCCAGATAAATCTTTAATCGATAATTCTTTTAATACTAATACCTACGAAGAGATTTTCTCTTTACCAAAAAGTCAAGAGGGTGGAAAAAGATATTATGCAGTTAGTTTTGGTGATACACGTTTGGTGGTACTGTACGCTACGAATATGTGGCGAACTCCCAAATTAAATGCAAAGCATAAGGGTAGATATCTAGAAGCTGAAAAGGATTTAAATAATCCTGAAAATTGGGGTTATGGACAGGTGATTTATGAGCCAATTGCTAAAGGCAGCAAGCAATATAATTGGCTAGAGTCGGAACTTAACAGCCCTGAGTTTCAACAAGCAAAATACAAAGTTGTGATGTTCCATCACCCACCCCATACTTTGGGTGATAATATAGTTCCTGCTTATACAGAGCCAGTACAGATAATTGAACGGGATGGCGACAATATCAAAGCAGTGCGTTACGAGTATCCCAAAGACGCAGATTATATTATCCGCGATGTTGTCCCAATACTTGAAGCAGCTAATGTGCAATTGGTATTTTATGGGCATTCCCATTTGTGGAACCGCTTTGTTAGTCCCAGTGGAATGCACTTTCTAGAAACATCTAATGTAGGTAATAGTTACGGCGCTGCTTGGGGTGATAGAAAGCGAGAAGTACCAATTGGATATCAAGAGGATTATGTTAAGCTTGGCGATCCCAATGGGTTAGAACCGATAGTGCCAACAATTGCCCCCTTGCTGGGTGAAGATGGAAAGCCGATGCCTTATATTGCGAGTAATGATATTACAGTTTTTAGTATCTTTGATACTGGAACTGGTACGATAAGCAGTTATCGTTTTGATACTCGCAAGCCTGATTCGGAAGTCTTGAAGTTTGACGAATTTAAGTTGAAATAGTCATCCTTACCATTACCGCCTGGGAATAAATTCCTCTTGCTTATAGCTAAAGTCCTCTCAAGAGGACTAATACCAATTCTGTATGAAGATGCGCTAAACCATATTTAAGTACAAGAAAGAAGAAAGAAAAACGAACCGCAAAGGACGCATTCGCGCAGCGTCTCGTCAGAGAAGGACACAAAGGAAGAAAGAAAGAAGTCAAAAGGGTTTGGCGCAGCCTCATAAAGAAATGGTATAAATACAAAATTTTTGGCGTTACTGATTTCATGTATGAAAATGATTCTGCATGATATCAAAATCCTTGTAGAGACGTTGTAATGCAACGTCTCTACATCTGGATTCATACCGCAATTGGGCAACGTCAAATTTTTAGCCATGTAGATGGCTATCATATCTAAAATGGAGAATTTCAGTCCACTTGAGTGGACTTTAGCTATCAGCGCAGAACTTCAGTTCTGGGCGGGATATCGGTTGAGCGTAATACTTTGACTGTTACAAAAATATGGATAACACAAGTAAAAAACGGGGGATCTCTTCTGCGTAAGTTCTAAGATTATAGACTAGCGATCGCTTCGGCAACTAATTTAGAAACAAAGGGCAAAATATCCCGACTCTTAGCTTGGGCTTTACCTTCAGTAAATACCACTAAGAGGTAAGGGCGCTGTTCTGGTAATTCAATATACGCGGCATCATGGTGAACTTGACTTGTCCAACCTGCCTTTGACCAAATTTGAGCATTTTTAGGGAGTCCACCGCCTAAAAAACCTGTTACCTGATCTTCGTCTCTGTCAGTGGGCAAATCGTTGAGAGGACGTTTGAGTAAAGCCATCATTGTTTGCGATCGCGCACTTGAAACCGCCACTCCACCTACAATACTATGCAGTAACCTAGCGATCGCATTTGTGGTCAACATATTGCGATTTTCTAGTAACTCCCCCACAAATGCCCGTTCTCGTCCATAAGGGCCCTCACTCCAAGTTTTTTGACAGACGTTAATCGTCTCCATTTCTTCCCAACCCAAAGATTGGTAATAGCGGTTAACAATATTACGCTGATATTTCCAGGTTTCAAAGGGCCCGGTTGGTAATTGTGGCCCTGATGTGGTACCACTCAAAATATCCACAACCAAGCTGGTAGCATCGTTACTAGAATCGACAATCATATCCCGCAAAGCTCGCTCCAACTCCTTGGAGGTTTGACTCATACCTTTTTCTAGCCATTCATTTACCGCCACTAAGTAAAATAGCTTGACTATACTAGCAGGATAAATCCGCTCAACACCCCGATAAGTGAAACCACGAACTGGGTGATCCCAAAAAGCGTTGGGAGTCAGCGCCCCACCAGTATTTACTCGCACTGGTGGATCGTAAACAACCCAAGTCAAGGCAATTTGGTTACGTGCTAAGGTCGGAAATGCTGCCCAAGTTGCATCTAAAATGCCATTACCAAGATTTTCGAGTTGTTCGTCTTTATTAAAAAAAATCATTCTCTAATAATGTCCTTTAATCTAAAATCAAAAGTCCAAAATCCACAATCAGGGGAGTATCAGTGTTTAGCTGACCTGAATTTATATGATTCTCCTGAATGTACGCGTTTAGCAACTCAAGCTGCATCTGGGAGACATTTGTGGGTAACATCAAATCATCAAAATTCGGTGGTTGAGGTGTATTTATGTGAAGATGACTATCCGGGATGGGTATCTGTTTCAGATTTTGATTCATTACAATCTGCTACTGTACCTTATCAGGCTGCAACATTTTCTGAATCGGAGATTAAAAAACTCCTAGCAGAAATTATCGCCTTTACCCAAAAAGCGATGCAACAATCAAATTATTACCTTTGGGGTGGTACGGTTGGGCCAAATTATGACTGTTCTGGGTTAATGCAAGCGGCGTTTGCTTCGGTGGGTATTTGGCTACCTAGAGACGCCTATCAACAGGAAGGATTCACTCAACCAATTACAATTGCAGAATTAGCAGCCGGGGATCTGGTGTTTTTTGGAACTAGCCAAAAAGCCACCCATGTCGGGCTTTATTTGGCGGATGGTTATTATATCCATAGTTCTGGGAAAGAACAGGGACGGAATGGGATCGGCATTGATATTCTCTCGGAACAGGGAGATGCGGTTAGTCAGTCGTACTATCAGCAGCTGCGAGGTGCTGGTAGAGTTTTTAAGAGTTACGAACCACAGAGACGCTGAGGGCGCACAGACTTATGAGGAGTGGATTGGTTTCCGAAAGGAGTAGTGAGGAAAATGGGGCGATTTCAGCAATTGTTCCAGATGTTTCGGTGGTAGTACCAATACATGACGAGGTGGAGAGTTTGCCACTTTTACTAGAAGCGATCGCCTCTACTTTATCTTCTAGTCAGGTAAATTATGAAATCATTTGTGTAGATGATGGTTCTACAGATGGTTCTGGGGATTTTCTCAAAGAACAGGCGCAAATCCGCACTGATTTAAAAGCGGTGATTTTGCGTCGCAACTACGGACAAACTGCGGCGATGGCTGCTGGATTTTATTATGCAGTTGGTAAAGCGATCGTGACTTTAGATGCCGATCTCCAGAACGATCCGGCTGATATCCCGATGTTATTAGCAAAGCTGGATGATGGTTACGATTTGGTGAGTGGTTGGCGGCAAAAACGCCAAGATGGGGCTGTAAATCGGTTACTTCCTTCCAAAATTGCCAATTGGCTAATTCGGCGTACCACTAGCGTGAATATTCATGACTATGGCTGTTCGCTGAAAGCCTATCGTGCAGAACTTTTGGCAGATATGAACCTCTACGGAGAATTACACCGATTTTTACCCGCTTTGGCGTACATCGAAGGAGCTAGAATTACTGAAATACCTGTACGTCATCACGCCCGTCGCTTTGGTCGTAGTAAATATGGAATTTGGCGGACATTCCGGGTATTGATGGATTTGTTAACCATTCTATTTATGAAAAAATTCCTCACCCGCCCAATGCACGTTTTTGGGCTGTTGGGCTTGATTTCAATGTTTTCGGGCACTGCGATCGGAATTTACTTAACTTTCGTGAAATTAGCTTTAGGTGAGATGATTGGCAATCGCCCCCTGCTGATTTTAGCAGTTCTGCTGCTACTAACGGGAGTGCAGCTATTTTGCTTCGGACTTTTAGCAGAATTGCTCATGCGTACATACCACGAATCCCAAGGACGGCCTATCTATCGCGTGCGAGAAGTAGTAGCAAAAAATGTTAAGTAAGGTAACAATAGTCATTGGTCATTAGTCATTAGTCATTGGTCATTAGTCATTGGTCATTAGCAAATAATTAAGAGTAAATATTGGTTGACTCTAGACAAAGGACAAATGACAAATGACAAAGGACAAATGACAAATGACAAATGACAAAGGACAAATGACAAAAAACTAGTTAAATTGCATCTACCTTGAAAGCATTTAATACCTTTGACGCCCAACTGCGGCGCAACCTGCTGATTTTATTCACGGCAGGTTTATTATTCTGGTCGAGCCTGTCTTCGCTCTTGCCAACTCTACCGCTTTACATCGATGATGTGGGCGCAAGCAAGCAAGAAATTGGCCTTGTGATGGGCAGTTTCGCCATTGGGCTATTGCTATCTCGCCCAATGCTGGGACGATTAGCCGATGAACGCGATCGCAAAATTGTCTTGTTGATTGGTACGATCGTAGCTGCGATCGCACCCTTTGGTTATTTGGCAACCCAATCTCTTGGGCTATTAATCCTGGTGCGGATTTTTCACGGCATTAGTGTTGCTGCTTTTACCACTGGCTACAGTGCCTTAGTCGCAGATTTCGCTCCAGCTGAAACTCGTGGTGAAATCATTGGGTACATGACCCTAGCAACTCCCATTGGTTTAGCAATTGGCCCTGCCTTGGGAGGGTATTTAGAAGCTACAAGTGGTTACGGGATATTATTTCTCTTATCCGCCGAATTAGGTTTTGTTGCCCTCTTAGGGATTTTACAAGTTACGAATCCGCCAGTGCAAACGTATGAGCAGACAGAGGGAGAAGATGTCTACGACGGGCTACGCCTACGCAAATTTTGGCAAATTTTGGCCAGCCCACGGGTGAGAGTTCCAACTATAGTTATGTTGCTGGTTGGTTTATCCCTTGGTGCTGTACATACCTTTGTGTCGTTGTTCCTCAAATCCACTGAGGTGGACTTCAATGGCGGACTGTTTTTTACAGCTGCGGCAATTTCTAGTTTTAGTATCAGGATATTTGCTGGTAAAGCAAGCGATCGCTTCGGACGGGGTTTGTTTATTACCTTTGGGATTTTTTGCTACGTTTTGGCGTTAATACTGCTGTGGCAAGCTTACAGCCCGATCGTTTTCTTACTGGCTGCGATCGCTGAAGGCGCTGGTGGTGGTACACTGATCTCGATGATGATTACGATGATGGCAGACCGTTCACTGCCGCAAGAACGGGGGAAAATTTTTGCTATCTGTATAGCTGGACTCGATTTGGGAATTGCGATCGCTGCTCCTCTTTTGGGTATCATCGCAGAACTTGTAGGCTACCGCGATATGTTTGGCTACGGTGCTGCGATGACTTCTCTAGCACTTGTCCTCTTCCTCACCCGTTCGAGCAAAAACTTACCCAACTCACTGCGCTTTGCACTAGGTCTAGCTCCAGATGCCTACGCCTTGAAAAACTTAAAAGTTAGGAGTGATGAAATTTAACTCATCACTCCTAACTTTCAACTCTTAGCTTTTTAAAACGGGCGAGGAGGGATTCGAACCCCCGACACCGTGGTCCGTAGCCACGTGCTCTGGTCCACTGAGCTACACGCCCTTACCGACAATTCATATTAACACGTTCTAACCAAATGGCGCAAGATAATTTTCCAGCTAATTTTGCCAACTTAACCCATCTAGATCCCAAAGGACAGGCACAGATGGTTGATGTGTCTGATAAAGCACCCACCATTCGCCAAGCAGTAGCAGCTGCCAATGTGCGGATGCTGCCAGCCACCTTCGCTGCGATTCAAGCCGGAAATGTGCCAAAAGGCGATGTGTTGGCAACTGCAAGATTGGCTGGAATTATGGCAGCCAAGCAAACAGCCACTTTAATTCCTCTGTGTCATCCGTTGCCTTTGCAAAAAATCGCAGTCGAAATCACACCCGATCCCCAACTACCGGGTTATCAAATTCAAGCCACAGTCAAAACCAAAGCTGAAACCGGTGTAGAGATGGAAGCCTTAACTGCCGTTTCTGTAGCTGCGCTGACTTTATACGATATGGCAAAAGCTTTAGAAAAGTCGATTCAAATTGAATCAATTCGTTTAATAAGTAAGAGTGGCGGTAAATCTGGAGATTATTCGTTGGCAGAGTAATAAGTTAGCTATTGGGCATTGGGCGCAAGAGGCAGAGGGGCAGAGGGGCAGAGGGGCAGAGGGGCAGAGGGAAAAACTTACTGCAACTTCTCCTCTGCTCCCCTGCTCCCCTGCTCCCCTGCTCCCCTGCTCCCCTGCTCCCCTGCTCCCCTGCTCCCCTCATCTCCCCACTCCCCACTCACGGCAGATTATCAGGATCAATGCCGAGATTACGCAAATATGCTGCTAACTGTTCAGCGCGTTGGCGTTCTTGTTCAGCGCGTTGACGTTCTTGTTCAGCGCGTTGACGTTCTTGTTCTACCAATAACTCAGCCTGTTCAGCCCGTTGATTGAGTTCCAGGGAATTCAAAAATCTCTGTCCATCTGGACGGTAAATTACTAACTCCCCTTCCCCGGTTTGAAATCTAATTCCTAAGTGGGGACTGAGCCAACCATCCATTTGCCATAGCTTATTCAAATGGTTGTTTTGCCGCAACCAGCCATCTAGTTGAAAACTTTCAGGGTCGTATAAATAGTATTCTTCAACACTGTATGTATCGTAAAACTCCAGCTTGCGCTCCATCTCCTTGGTATCATTACTATAAGAAAGAATCTCAAAGACTACTTGCGGCGGGATATTATCTTCTTGCCACTGACGATAGGAACGACGTTTGCCTTTTGATCTACCGAAGACAACCATCACATCAGGTGCAGTCGGTGTAATCAGCCGAGAACGGACAGGATACCAGAGCAAATCTCCTGCAATCAAAACATTGTCATTATTAGCAAACAGAATCTCTAAATTCTCCTTAATCAGGACAATCCAACGATATTGCTCCGTATTGTCTGCCATTGGTTTGCCGTCGCTATCTGGATAGAGGAGATCGGGGTCTATTTGCTCAAAGATCGTCATCGGATTTAACCCACAGGCTCTTGACTTTCAATTCAATTATGACTGGTTCTAGAAGTCTAATCGCAACGACTGTACTAAAAACCTTAGAATGAGTAGGGTGTATTTAAATCTGTAACAAATATTTATGCCTCCTCGTTGGCCTCGCAAACCCGATCGCAAAGACCCTGATTACCGCAAGATTGATGACCGGATGAATTTTGCTGTCCATGTAGCGATCGCTGCTACGATTAATTCTGGCTTATGGTTTTTTCACATTTTGAAAAACACTACCTGGGACTGGCTGCCGTTATTTACTGCAAGTTGGACAGGCATAGTATTAGTGCATCTGATTTATATTAGTGCGATCGCTAATTACAGCGAAACTCCACCTAAATCCACCTGAAGACGGACTGTTGATGCTGGGGCGATTGTAACCTGTGGTAGTAGAATCAGCCTATTAATTGAGCGATAATGTGAAAAAGCCTGAGATTTCGCACTCTTTCTTAACGTAGGGTTATTTTTATGGCAAAGACTAACACCACAGAACTACTGGAAGCCCTAGCAGCTGAAATTGGCGAAAATGTCTACATAGACATTGCCAAATGGCATCTTTATTTATCTAATGCCAAACTGCACACCCTAGTTGCGGAACAATTGTATCCGTTAATTACTTCCAACAATGTAAGTGAAGATCAAGTTTTAAAAGTCTTGAAATCAATTACAGTCAAAATTGGCGGCGGTAGAAGCGAACTTCCTTTAAGTGATTTACTACCAGTGCAAAGCCAAGTAACATTAGTTGATATTTTAGAAAAATATCAACGCGAAATCTAATATCTACAACCAAGATTATTTGAATTAGACAATTTTCTCGGTCAGTATTTTCTGATTTGATTTGAAATACTCGATTGAGGATTAATTTGTCGTATCAATTTTATAAAGATAAAAACCACAGAGACACATAGATAAATTTTGTGTAATTTATTTATGTATATCTGGTAAAAATTTCCTTTAACAATTAAGGAATCTCGACCTTCTAAATTGGTTGAGACGCGAGTGAGTATATCTTGAGACTCACTCCTAACTTTCATGGAAACTTATTGAGGCAATTTCTATGCTTTTACAAATCAAAGATTCTGGCGAATTGGTAAAAATTCTGGAAATTCAAGAATTGCTTGACCCGAATAATGATGTCGTTCACGCAAGAGAACAAGAAGGTGAAGAAGAACAGCCACCTGATACCTTCAAAAAAGAAAATCTTGTTTTTCCTTCTGGTGAAGTTCTACCACGCTGTTGGTTAGATGCTAACTATAGACATGACAACAGTTAATGATTTTAAAATCAGGTAATTGGTAATAGTAGGGTAGCACAGCGGTGTTACCCTATTATGTGCCATATTATGACGCAGCTTTTTCTCCTACCGTCACCCCTTCATTCTGCTGAAACTTTGGGAAAAATGTCTTAGTAATCCAGTCAGTTAAAATGTGAGACAGTAATCCCAAAGGCCCAGCAAACAAAGATAAAGCCAGAGAGTGAATTGTCCAAACACCTGTTTTTTGCCCTTCCCAATAAATCCAGCGGCCGACGAATAAATCCATCACTAAAAAATGAATCCAACCTGTTGCCGCAGCTGTTTCATCTGTAAAAAATCTCGCAATATCAGCTAATTGAGGATTCGATAAAGCTTGAGCATTTTCTGGCGTAATGCTGTTAATAAACAAATATAAATATGTTCCTGCTAAAAGCACAAAGGGTAGATATGATGACATTATCTGACGTGTAACTTTCCAGTTCGGCAATAAAATCATCAACGCCCAAAATGGTAATACGAAAAGGTTGGCAATGTTAAATAGTTGAGATATTGTCATATTTTTGCAAAGTGAAGAATTTTCAGTTATTATATTATTGTTTTTTGTTTTGAATTAACTAGTTATTCATAATATCATGTTCGCATAATTAGTTATGATTCCCACAGTCATTGCACCCCACACGCCAGTCGCTCATGGGGCAAACCCCCAAGACCGCGCTGGCTCCCCTTAATCCCCTCCCCGCAAGCGGGGAGGGGAGACAAAGCGTAGCTTTGGCGGGGGTGGGGTTCTTCGGGTTTAATAAGCAATCAAGCGGATATCATATTATTCATAACTAGTAACTCTCAGGAGAAAGATCCCCGACTTCTTAAAGAAGTCAGGGATCTGGATATACTTATAAAGCTACAAGTTGTGATTCGATTTCAGAAGAATTCAAATCACGACCGATGAAAACTAAGCGTGTTTGCCTAGCCTCTTCTGGTTTCCAGGGGCGATCGTAAAATTTATCAAATCGGTTTCCCACACCTTGCATCACTAAGCGCATGGATTTATTTGGCACTGCGACAAAGCCTTTTATCCGGTAAATTTCTTGTTGTTGTACCAATGTTTGCAACTGCTGTTGCAGCTTTTCTGGATCAAAGGTACGATCCAAAATTAAATTAGCTGAAGTAATTTCTTCGTCGTGATTGTGGTCTTCTTCAGTATCATGATGACTAGGACGAGAATCTAAATTGTCTTCAACTGCGGCTTGGAATCCTAATAATATAGATGCGTCTAGTTGAGAACGGTCGCTCTCGACAATTTTCACCACTCTGGGCAATTCTTGCTTAATCAATTCCTCAACTCTGGCTTTTGTCTCGGCATCTACCAAGTCAATTTTATTTAACACCACCAAGTCTGCACAAGCAAGTTGGTCTTCAAACAGTTCTTGCAAGGGTGTTTCGTGTTCTAGATTATCATCTGCTTGGCGCTGGGCTGCGATCGCATCTGGATCGCTAGCAAATGTCCCGGCTGCTACCGCTGCACAATCCACCACGGTAATTACAGCATCCACAGTGGCGGCATTGCGAATTTCTTGCCAGCGAAAAGCCTTCACCAGTGGTTTTGGCAAGGCTAAACCAGAGGTTTCAATCAAAATGCAGTCGATGCTATCTCGCCGCTTGATTAACTCTTGCATCATCGGGTAAAACTCTTCCTGCACAGTGCAGCATAAGCAACCGTTGGTCAATTCAAAGATATTAGTGTCACCCTCACCATCTTCCGGGCAAATTTGACAAGATTTTAATAATTCGCCATCAATACCGAGTTCGCCAAATTCATTGACTACAACGGCAATGCGGCGTCCTTGGTTGTTTTGTAGCAGGTGGCGAATTAGGCTGGTTTTTCCACTACCTAAGAAGCCTGTAATCACTGTGACAGGAATTTTCGTAGCCATATTTTTGCCTGATTTACCCAGTATGGTAAGTTTTACGGGTTACAAACTTAAATACTGAGATTAAGCTTGGTTTGAAGATTGACTTAGTTATTTTAAGCTGAAAGTCTATGGTAAACCTGAAAATATTGCCGTTATTGCTAGAGACGCGATTGATCGCGTCTTGAAAGACCGATTATCTATGAATAAAAGTTAGGTTTTGGCAGTTCATCATTTAACGCCCAATTTCCGATCTCTTGAATTTTGTAATCTACCGGATCGTGGAGAGTGAACGTGCGGAGATTACGCCAATAGCGATCAAAGCCATACTTTGCCGTAGTAGCGCGTGCGCCCATAACTTCAAAAATGCGGTTAGTAATGTCTAAACCGACTTTAGTCGCTGCAACTTTGGCAGTAGCGACGCAAAGCGCACATTCCCCACGTTGTTCGGCGGTGAGTAACCATTCTTTTTCCCAAGCCGCTTGTAGTAATTCTCCAGCTTGCTCAGTCAAGCTCTTAGCTGCTTGGAGTTCAACCCAGATTTTGCCATAGTGCTGGAGGATGTGAGGATCTTGGGTTGCACTTTCTACACCCGATGTCAGCCAAGGTTTTGTATTAGTGGCAGTATATGTTTTAGCAGCTTCAAATGCTCCTTGGGCAATTCCCAGGTAGATATTAGCAAGATTCAATTGAGTTAAGCAGGCGCGAATAGTGTTGAAGGGTTGACTGAGTTTGTCTCTATTACCAAGAATTTCGTCAGGGTACACCAACACATTCTCAAAAGTAACACTACCACTATCTGTTTGGCGTTGCCCGATATTATCCCAATCATCACGAACAGTAACGCCTTGCCGTTGAGTAGGAATTATCAAAATATTCAATTCACCAGTTTCTTGATGAATAGCACCGATTGGCAATATATCTGAGTCTTGAGAGCCAGAGCAAAAGCTTTTAATCCCATTCAGACGGAAATAATCATTTTCTGGTGTCAGAGTAGCTCTTTTATCTAAAGGGTTGAGGGCATTGCACCAAAACCAATTATTCTGAATAGTTTCTGAGTAATATCGCTGTTTTTGCTCTGCCGAACCAAAGATGTGAGGAATTACTACACCTAGATGGTGGTAAGAAAAGACGTGAGCAATAGAACTATCAACCTTGGCAAACTCGCGGGTAATTTGCAGAACGGTAATCCAGCTTTGCCCTAAACCGCCGTACTCTGTGGGTACGATTAGTTTCAGCAAGTTACTTTGGCGCAAGCGATCGCGCTCATGCTTTGGCGTTCCCCCTTTAGCATCCCGCTCGACAGCAGTCTGGGCAAATTCCTGTACTAAAAACTTAGCTAGATCGAGATAATTTTGAGACTCTTTCGTTTCGATTAGTTGCATAATTTACCACTTCTCCTGTCACCTTATTGTGAGAAGTAACTATAAATTTGGTTGGAATAATTTTAGATTTTAAATAGCTTTATAAAACTATTCTCTACATAAAAATAGTATTGCATATACCAACTGAAAAGGCAAGCTAAAATAAAATAAATTTTGCTAAATTATATAATTTGCTAGTGCGACATAAAAAACATTCAATTGAGAAGAAAGTCGAATAAAAGTTTGACGAAAAATTTTATAGTCTACTTGTATTTCTAGAATATATATGCAATATTATTAATTCAAAGACGAGAATCTACTTAAACCTGATAGCTATATAGTAGCTTGTAGCTAATTGCCTATATAATCATCTGTAAAACTGCAATGTTTTTACAGATAGATATTCTCTTGGCAAATAGATTAGCTGTTGCCAAGACTCTATTTGTTTGAAAGCAAGTCTTTTCTACACTGAAATATGCAGATAAAAATACCAGAAATTAACTTATATATCTGGTTATATCTCGAAGTGTAGCAATATTAGTGAAAAATTTAGAGTGTTAAATTGATTCAACATTATCAGGGCTAGTCATGATTTTTTTAGCTTGACAAGTCACTGAAATGCCTGATGGCTTTCACTAAATTTTTAAAACCAAAAATATGAGGTGTGGTGGAAATGTTCAATCGTTCATTTCATAATTTGTTCATAGAATCGATGGTTTTGGGGGCTACTTTGCTAGCCAGCACATCAGCCCATGCTGAAGACAGGAATTTATTGGCTAGGACTGGCAATTTTGGGAAAATTCCTCGGTAACAACCATCGCCCAAACCCCTAAAATTCCTGCAATTAATACTAATGCAAATGTCCAACAGATAAACAGTATGTCTCAGGTAACATCTGTATCTCAGTTTTCAGATGTGCAGCCAACTGATTGGGCATTTGGCGCACTCCAGTCTTTAGTTGAGCGCTATGGATGTATTGCAGGCTATCCAAATAGTACTTATCAGGGAAGCCGCGCCATCACTCGCTATGAATTTGCAGCAGGCTTAAATGCTTGTTTATCTCGGATCAACGAGTTAATTGCAACAGCTACATCTGACTTAGTTACCAAACAAGACTTAACTACCGTACAAAGATTGCAAGAAGAATTTGCTGTTGAACTAGCAACTTTACGGGGTCGCGTTGATAATTTAGAAGCTATGGCATTGGTTTGACATACATAAATGCCTACCAAAATCGAGGAGCAATATTTGACCTGGGTAGTAGTTTTACACTGGTCGGAACAGAACAAGCCAATACTCCATTTGAGCGGATGATTACCAACTCCTATGGAGTCGAAGCTTTCTATAAATTTAGTCCTCGATTTGCAGTCAATGGGTTCTTTGGCTACACTAACGCCAAGAATCTGGCAGGTAGTGGTAGTGCAGATATTTGGTACTATGCTTTAGGATTGGCATTCCCAGATTTAGGGAAACAAGGCAACCTTGGTGGCGTTCTTGTAGGTGCAGAACCTTATCGGGGTGGTAATCCTGCACCTGCAAACGATTTATCCTTACATATTGAAGGCTTTTACAAGTATCAGCTTACAGATAACATTGCCATCACCCCTGGCGTAATTTGGATTACGGCTCCTGCTCAAAACAATGATAATCAGGATGCAGTAATTGGCACTGTCAGGACAACCTTCACCTTTTGAATCATCTCAGCAACTTATCCCTCTGATGTCATTGTGGGAGGAGAAAAATAAATGTAGGTTGGGTTAGATTTTAAATTTTGGATAATGGAATTGAATAATTCAAAACCCAAAACTTCAAAAGATTTTTCAATTTTAGATTGGCGATCGCTTAGTTAAGCCGAACGAATCTATGAGCGTCTTTTAGATTGAAAAATTTCCCAATCCAAAATCTAAAATCCAAAATTGAGTCACCCCAGTAGAGAATGCTGCAATTACAACCAAGGATGGCGCGGGGGATAGACACCATTGAGGAAGTAGTTACCAACAGCGTAGTATTTCCAACGCACGGGATCGTGGAGTGTGTGAGCGCGGGCATTTCGCCAGTGGCGATTGTAGTTGAATTCCTCCAATGTGGACTTAGTACCTGCTAGTTCAAACAATTTGTTGGTAGCTAGTAATGCTGCTTCCGTGGCTAAGGCTTTGGCTTCGGCAACTGCAATTGATGCTTCAACTACTTTGGGTTCTTCTAAACCTGACTCGTTGGCAACGTCAAGAAATTCGCCTGCACGACGCAGCAATGCTTCAGAAGCGTGAACCTGAATTTGGACATTACCTAAGTTGTACAGTGTCAGAGGGTCTTCGTAGCCTTTTTCTAAATTACTGTCAACCCAAGGACGGGTATAGTTGCGGACAAAGTGGATGGTGTCACGAACTGCGGCTTTGGCAATTCCTACGTCTACGGCGGCTTGGATGATTTGCGCGATCGCACCCATTGGAGTAGCCCTCTCAAAAGCCAAGTAGTGCGGAATCACGTGTTCTGCCTTGACTTTCACATTTTCAATAATGGTAGTACCGCTAGCAGTGGTACGCTGTCCGAAGCTTGTCCAATCATCGAGTAGGGTTAATCCTTCGGCATCTCTTTCGACAAATGCCACTACTGTTTTACCATCTGGATTACTGGCAATGACGGGAACCCAATGTGCCAATAGTGCGCCAGCAGAGTAGTATTTGCGTCCGTTGAGTACGAAGTCAGATCCATCTGGTGTTAATTTTGTCTGCACATCGTTCACAGACTTAGTGCCAATTTCCGAGAAGGCGTTACCAAAGCGCTTACCTTGTAGAACCAAATCAAAGAAGAACTTCTTCTGCTCATCTGTACCATCCAACCGGACTGCTTCCACCATGTAGAGATGGTTTTGAGGAATTTGACCGAGGCTAGAGTCAGCTTCAGAGATGATTTTAATTACTTCCGCGAGGGTGGCACTTGATACAAAAGCACCGCCATACTCTTTCGGGACTGTAATTCCCCACAATCCACTTTGGGAGAACTTTTCTACCTCTTGGGCAGGTAAACGCCGATTTTGGTCGCGTTCTGAGTCTCCCTTGGCAAACTCTGCTGCTAATTCGTGAGCGATCGCGATCGCTTCTTTGTCATCCCGAATAATATGCGCCTTCTGGTCAGTATTAATTACTGATGTCATGGTGAAACTCCTTGATTGTGATTGAGTGACTGATAATCGTCACTACTATGAGACAGCCTTTGAATTTTTCTTAGTGCCATTCGGATATAGCTGTTATCTACAACAGTTTCAATCCACAAAACCCGCTCTTACAGAGTATGTTGTTGTTAATCTTCTACACTCCAACCAACTCATCAGCTGTCCGACGATTAGCTTTAAGTTCGCGCACAATTGGTATTACTGTTTTACCAAATGCTGGCAAATCATCTGTGTAGTGTAAGAAGCCACCAAGAATTAAATCAACTCCCGCTTCATGGAACTGGCGAATCTTTTCAGCTACTTGTTCAGCCGTACCAATTAAGCCCGATCGGAAGCCATCGTTATACTGCACTAAGTCTTCAAAATTGGAATTCGCCCACATTCCCTGACGTTCGCGAGTAGAAGCTCCCGCCTGTTTCACCGCTTCGCCAAATCCTTTGACAGCTTCCACATCAGCTTGGGCAATAATATCGCGCAATACTTCATGGGCTTCTGCTTCCGTATCTCGCACGATGATAAAGGAATTCAGACCAAACTTAATTGTGCGTCCTTCTTGACGAGCTAATTCAGACACCTCTGCAATCTGCTCTTTCACGCCTTCTATGGTGTTGCCATTCATGAAATACCAATCAGAGACGCGGCCAGCCATGCGCCGTGCAGCCTTGGAGTTACCACCTTGGAATATCTCCGGGTGGGGATTCTGATTAACTGGTTTAGGCTTCACCCAACCGCCGTTAATACGGTAAAAGTCACCCTTAAAGTGAAACTCATCCTCAGTCCACAAACCCTTGAGAACGCGGATAAATTCTTCTGAACGACGATAGCGTTCGTCATGATCTAACCAATGTTCACCATATATAGTGAATTCATCTTTGAACCAACCGCTAACTACATTCAGAGCGAACCGTCCGTTAGAGAGAAAATCAATGCTGGCACCCATTTTGGCAACTACTCCGGGATGCCACAATCCAGGGTGAACTGCTGCAATCAATTTCAATTTCTTGGTGACAGGAGCCAGCGCTGACACAGTTGTAAGTGCCTCTAGCTGGTACTCAGCACCATAACTAGCGATAAATCTGGCTTGTGCTAGAGCATATTCAAATCCAACTTCTTCAGCCGTCTGAGCTAGTTGAGCATTATATTCGTAAGTCCAATCTGTGCGTTGGGGAATTTTACTAACAACTAACCCACCGCTGACGTTGGGAATCCAGTATGCGAACTTAATATCTACCATAATTGTGCGTTTGTAATTGAAATTGCTTGTTTATTTGTCTAAGTTTGCAAGTGATGCAACAAAGCCGAATTTTTCATCACTAACAAATAAGCTAAAACTTGATAAGGCAAAATTTTAGTCAAAATCGAAAGCTTGAGATTGGTTGCAAACTGCTTTGAGTTTACAAGTAGACAATTCTTTGATGGCAATAATATACCATAACTCGACTGTGCTACCGTAGTTTTTAATGAATCAGACTTTATCACAACGATTTTTCTAATGTCGTGACTCGATATACTTAAATTCCATTTCCATATTCCATTTTGGAATACTGCCCAATTTTCCTGAGTATTTAATTATTTTTTATACTTGCTGGCTATTATCCTGATTCAGTCAGAGCAATCAGGAATCAGACTCGACAAAGTATCGATACTATTCCATATCGTGATAAATAAATGCTTCTCATCTATCATCTGCAACTATACATAGCAGAAATAAATATGGTAGTGTGAACTACTAAATTACGGTAAAAATATGTAGCTACCGTAGTTTACTTAATGCCTCGTAAAAAAAAGCACAGGAAAAACATTTATGCCACTTCAGTTTGGAATTTGGTCGCCGGTCTGTGGTGGATGGTTGCGCGTTGTCAACCATGAAGCTAATTTATCCACAGAAGATTTGGTAAAACTGGCAGTTCAGGCAGACGAGTTAGGTTATGACTTCTATTACATTCCTGAACATTACTTAAATGCAGTTCATGGGCCTAAATATAATGTCGCTGACGCTTGGATTACAGCAGCTTTAGCAAGTTTGAACACCAAGAATATCAAGATTGTTGCGGCTGTACAACCTGGTTTTAAATTGCCTGCGGTAGTTGCCAATTTGAGTGCAAACATTCAAAATCAACTGAGTAAAGGCAGATTTGCTCTCAGTGGGATTGCAGGTTGGTGGAAATTAGAAGTAGAAAGCTATGGAGATATCTGGCTACCTCACAGCGATCGCTACGCCCGATTAGAAGAGTATATTGAGGTAATTAAGGGGCTGTGGACAGTCGAAGACTTTAATTATGTTGGCAAATACTACACCATTAAGGGTGGTATTCTCGCAGATCGGCCGACACCAACACCACCCATTTTCATTGCTGGGGAATCAGATCGGGCAATTAACCTAGCGGCTCGTCTGGGAGATTATCTATTTATCAATGCTGATGAACCTGAAAAAACGGCAGCATTGGTGCAGAAAGTGAAAACATTGGCTAGCGATCGCTACGGTCGTCAGATTAAAGTAGCAATGAGTGCCTTTGCGATCGTTGGCGAACATACTGCCCAGGCGGAAGCCAGACTAGAAGCGATTTATCGTTCTGCCGATCAGGAGCAGATTAAGTACTTTCAAGAGCAAATCGATCCGAATGTAGTTGCCCACAACAAACTAGATATCAGTCAAACCATTGAAGCCAATCTCGGTTTATCTGCTCAACTAGTTGGCGATCGCTATACTGTTATTCAACGTCTGAAAGAATACGAAGCTGTTGGCGTTGACTTAATAGTACTGAAATTTGAATCTATGTTGGAAGATACTATTCGCTTCCACAAACTAGTTATTTCCGAATATAGACAGCAGAGTAGCTTAATTACAAGGTAATTAAAAATCTTGCCTTACCTAGCATGAATAAGATTAAACTCGAAGATATCACCCTAAATCACCTCAAAATATTAAAAGCAGTAGATGACTGTGGTAGCTTCTCAAAAGCCGCCCAAAAGCTAGGATATAGTCAGGCACTAATTAGTAAAAAAGTCAAACAAATAGAGGATTGTTTCGGAGTAATTCTCCTAAATCGCTCACCTGGCTCTATATGCTTGACTAATAAAGGCAGGAAATTGATTTCCCAGACACTTAATGTCGTAGAAACTGTAGAAAATCTGCAAGAAGAATTTCAGGCAACATTTAGCGCTGAAGGCGAAGATTTGATATTGGGGGCTACTAGTTTAATTTTAGAAGTCTGGCTCAAACAATATTTGCAGCGATTCCAGCTTTGTTTCCCAGGTAGAAATATTAAAGAAATTGCAGTTAAAGATAGCAGCTTTTTTTCAAATTCTCAACTCATAGAAATGGATCTCTTGCTCAACAGTTGCCCTGGATATAAAGAAGAACACCACTGCACTAGATTAAAAACTCATAAAATGCTGTTGGTTTCCTTTAGGGCAAGTAAATATCTCAATGAGCATAGCTTAGTTAAAATAAATGATATCG
This sequence comes from Nostoc sp., assembly GCF_036918015.1. Lineage (GTDB taxonomy): Bacteria > Cyanobacteriota > Cyanobacteriia > Cyanobacteriales > Nostocaceae > Nostoc. Next base: position 40,006 of record NZ_JBALEO010000011.1, on the reverse strand, counting down.
ATCTGGCTGATGTTGTGCTTTTAGATGAGGTTCATCAGGAACTATCTAAAAATGAATTTTTGATGAACAAATTAAGTGGCGTACAAGTGCTACAAAGTTATCAAGATGTACTAAACTACGCCGAAAAAAATCAAAAGCTAACGATTTTACCTGACTTTTGCCAAGCTGATATCATATCTCAATACCAAGTTTTAACTTTTCCGATTCAAGATGTTAATGAATATGGAATTTATCTTCATGTTCCTCGCTTTAGTGAATTGTTAATATCCGCAGAGAGTTTGGTAAGAAGTTTTAGGCTAGATGCGGATAACTTAGAAAGTTTGCCCAACGTAAATCTATTTTTAGGTAGCTGTTCTCCCAAAGAAGAAAATATTCTGAGGATAGGTATTCAGAGAGATTCCATAGGACAGTTTATTGCTGGATATGGAACTAAGTATATTTCTGATTTACAGAGAGCATCATCACTTGAACAGGCTATTTTCAAAAATATTGAAATTAATCGAGATTTTGAGTTACAAATTCTGCCCTTTGCTTCTGGGGAACAAATGAACCGACAGATGAAGCGGGGAGAACTAGATATTTGTATTTTAGATGATATTTCTCTCTTGAATAATGGTAGCCAATTCTTTGATGATTTAAGTTTTGGTTCTAAATTAATTGGGATGGCTTCATATAATCTTTTGGGTCAAGATATAAATATTGTTTTGCATAAAGATTCTTCTATAAACACTATCCAGGATCTAAAAGGTAAACGAATTTCTACTTTATTTGGTTCAAATGCCCATAGGTTCATCATTACTCTTTTTGACCTCTATGATATGGATGTCAGTAAAGATTGCAGATTAGTCAATGAAGATCCTCGTAGAGCAAGTAAGAGTTTAGCAAATAAAACTATAGATGCTTACGTATGTTGTCACACTTTTGCCTCAATTTTAGAAGCTTATGCTTTTGTCAGAAAACTACCTTTATCTCAAACAATTAGTTTAAGAATTCCATCAATCAGAGGAATTGTTTGTCGTTCGCAGTTCATTAAAGAAAACCCTAAAATCGTAGTTGCTTATTTACATGATTTAGTAGTCGCTAACTATTGGTTTAATTCATCTCCAATCAAGGCAGCAGATTTATTAACTAAAGTGATTGATGTGAGAACAACTCAAGTCAATCAGTTTTTTAATCCTGTATTTGGGAATCGCATCGATCCGACTCTCAAACCTCAATGGTCTTGGTTACTGAAAACTTTAAATCGCAGGTTGGAAGGGAAATATGGTATTTCACTATTTGATGTAGATTTCTGGATAGATGATTATTTTTTAAGACTTGTCTATAATTTGCTGAATCTAGATTATCACTTTCATCAAGTTTCTTTTGCAAGTGAATTTTCTAGTAGCTATTTTGTTGAGGAACAGTTTAGCCGACACATAAAAGTTCTCTAAGAGTGTTCCAAAAAATAAATGATCCAAAACCCGTCATTGCGTTCGCCCTTGGCGTTCCCGTTGGCGCAGCCTCTCCAAGAGTTGGGTACGAAGCGAAGCAAGCCCAGTCATTGCGATTGCTTCGCTTCACTCGCAATGACAATTGGGCATTTTTTTACTTGGAGTATTCTAATGATTTAGCTTGGAGTAGTTATACCAATTAAAAATTAAAAATTCAGAAAGCTAAATTTTATCTAGATTTCTAGGCTTGTATCTGTCACATTCTTTTTTGAAATTGGTATTAGGGACTTCCAAGAAATAAATTATCCAATTTAACCAAATCAAAACGAGTTTCTTTCCCTCTGTCCCTCTGCTCCCTGTTCCCTGTCTCCCTGCCTACAGTGTACACACAAGTCTGAAATAGCTCAGAAATCACGCTTTTACCCCACCCTAACCCTCCCCTTATAAAGGGGAGGGAACTAGATTTTCCGGTTTCCCCACTTTATAAGGGGGGATTAAGGGGGGTAATTTCGACTTGTGTGTACACCGTAGGTTCCCCTGCTCCCTGCCCTCAAAACGATAGTATATTTTTTTATTTGGAAGTCCCTTAACTCCTTCAATCATAATTGAGGGGCAATCTCCCCATGCTTGCTTTCACATATCAAAAGCAGTCACAAGGCTATTGCCCCTAAATATTTTGAGCGTTTTTCGCTCTTTCGCCAGAAACACCTATGAATTATCCTTCATCAGGCTATCTGGACTTATGACTCCACACACCATACTCCGCAATCTCAACCCGATTACTCAGCTGTGACGAGTTCAGTACTACCACGTGTACGACGCCGTGTGAGGCTGTTGTATAGCATCACACCGATCGCCTTGATCAAATTACCTTCCAATTCCTGGAACAGCTTCATGTTCGTGCCAAAGGCGGCGTTAGCTTCATCAACGATGCGATCGGTTGCCGCCTCGTCAAGGGGTAATTCATCCAAAGTTTGCCGATATTTGGCTTTGAATGCCTTCTCATCAGGAATTTCTGGAAACTCATAAAAGGCTGTTCCTTGTCCTTCAGACAAATTCATCGCTGTAACAGCAATATTTTTGAGAATTTGTCCCCCGGATAAGTCACCTATGTAACGAGTGTATGAATGGGCGATTAACAATTCCGGTTCTGTAGCAGATATTTCTCGGATGCGTTGTACATAAGCGTCACCTGCGGGAGATAGTTTGATTTGCTCTCTCCAGTTTGCACCAAAGTAATAACTCAGGTCTTCTTCTAAGCTATGCTTGCGGTTTAGCTGAGGAAAGTTAATTTTAGAAACTATTGGGTGCTGGCGGTGCTTTTCTATTTCCTCTTCCATCGCTGAGTAGACGAAGTAGAAGTTAGCAACAAGTTTCCGGTAAGAGTTTTTTTCCACTACTCCTTTTAAAAAGCACTTGACAAAACCTACATTCTCTGCCATCGTGTGGGCTTTCTTAGTGCCTACACGTAATTTGGTTGCTAAATTGCTGCTCATGCTAAATTTCTCAACTTTAAAAAGTTAACTGCCGGAGTTTTGATTCACTAACGGCTAAAAAAGCCATTAAAACGTTACCTTAAAACTATTTGATGAGAATTTATATTAAAATTTTTTAAGCTGCAATTATTCTGTTATTTTTTACACAGCAACAAGGCTAAGAGAACAGAATTTTAGATTTCAGTATTTTGATTTTTTGTTGTTATTAGCTGAATCTTGCTTTCATTCTCAGATTGGGTGAAAATCTTTGTGATGGATAAAAAGTAATATTTGTTACACGCTTACTTAATAATAGCATTGTAAAGTGTGAACTAATACAGATAAAAATCAAAACGAAAATTGTCGGCATAAAAGGAATAATTAGCTAAGATGTGGAGACTTTACTAATAACGTAAAAACCAATACTGACTTTATCAAAGATTTACAATCTTAGAAAGAAAAATTCAGTATTATTACGTAAAGATAGCTCGATCTAGAATGAATTTATAAAGAGAAAAAGCATGTCAAAATTGCTGAATAAAGCCTTAAGTGCTATTTATTTTTCAGTGTGATTGTGTGGAGTGTTTAAAAATATGGTTTCATCTATAACTCGGACATCGGGCATTTCTGGGGGTTCTACTTCTGAAGTTGAGGGATTGGGTAAAGGGATTGAGAGCAGTTTTGGACTGAATTTAATCCCACTACCAGCAAATCCCTTATTTGGCACAGATGGGATTCGCGGGCGAGTGGGAGAATTACTGAGTGCGCCTCTAGCATTGCAAGTTGGTTTTTGGACGGGGATTGTTTTACGTAACCATGCTACTCAAGTAGGGCCAGTGATTCTGGGACAGGATTCTAGAAACTCCAGCGATATGCTGGCAATGGCTTTGAGTGCAGGGTTAACAGCAGCGGGGTTAGAAGTTTGGTATTTGGGATTATGTCCCACTCCTTGCGTTGCCTATCTCACCAGTATCAGTGATGCTATCGGCGGAGTGATGATTTCTGCCAGCCACAATCCCCCTGAAGACAATGGGATTAAGGTTTTTGGTGGCAATGGTGGGAAGTTACCGCAAATATTGCAGACAGAAATTGAAGCGGGACTGCGTGGCAAGATATCACCGATCGCTAGAGTCAGTAATTGCGGACGGCATTACTCACGTTTCGAGTTAGTGGAAGATTATAGTTCGGCGTTGAAAAAACCCTTGAATGGTGCCCTAAATCTTCAGGGAATGAAGATTGTTTTAGACTTGGCATGGGGAGCCGCAGTTGGGTTAGCACCATCAGTATTTACAGAAATGGGGGCGGAGGTAATCTGCTTGCATAACGAAGCTGATGGCGATCGCATCAATGTTAACTGCGGTTCCACCCACCTAGACATTCTGGCAGCAACGGTACAAGAACACAACGCCGATATCGGCTTTGGCTTCGATGGCGATGCCGATCGCGTCTTAGCAGTCGACAATACCGGCAGGCAAGTTAACGGCGATTACATTCTCTATCTGTGGGGACGGCACTTACAACAAAACCAACAATTGCCAGACAACCTGATTGTATCTACAGTCATGGCCAACTTAGGCTTTGAGAAAGCTTGGCAGCAAATTGGTGGTAACTTAATTCGTACCGCAGTTGGCGACCAATACGTGCAAGCCGAAATGCAGCGCACTGGAGCAATGTTAGGTGGCGAACAATCAGGTCATATTCTTTGCCGTCATTATGCCGTAACTGGAGATGGTTTGTTAACTGCATTACACATAGCATCTTTGGTGAGAGAGGCGGGTGTTCCCTTGAGCGAATTAGTAGATCGAAGCTTCCAAACCTATCCGCAATTATTGCGCAACGTGCGCGTTGTCGATCGCGATCGCCGTTTGGGATGGCAAGATTGCCAACCAGTACAAAAAGCGATCGCTCTTGCTGAAGCTGCAATGGGCGATTCCGGTAGAATTTTGGTTCGCGCCTCTGGCACAGAACCAGTCATTAGAGTAATGGTGGAGGCAGCCAATGCCGAACTCACCAACTACTGGACAAATGAACTAGTTTCACAAGTACAGCAGCATCTAATGGACTAAGTTAGCTAATATCTCATCTGAATTCTAGATCGCTAAAGATGCGATAAATCATCACAAAGACGCGATAAATCGCCGTCTCTACAAAAGACCAATTATTGTAGGGACGGCGTTTTTATCGCGTCTCTTGCCTTAACTAAGATTTAGCTAGTACAACACGGCGACTTCTTTTTTAGAGTAATAGGTATCTATAAAAAGTCAAAATTATGACTAGTAAATGCGGACTCACACTAGGTAAATACGCGCCTCTCCATAAAGGGCATCAATTGGTGATTGAAACAGCCTTAGCAGAGATGGATGAGGTACTTGTGATGATTTATGAGTGTCCAGAAGTGACTGCTATTCCTTTAACAGTTCGAGCGAATTGGCTGCGTCAAATTTATCCACAAATTCAGGTGATTGAAGCGTGGGATGGCCCAACTGAGGTTGGTGATACTCCTGAGATTAAGCAAAAGCACGAAGATTACATCCTGAAACAATTAAAATCCAAAAAAATTACCCACTTTTACTGTAGTGAATTTTACGGTGAACACGTAAGTCAGGCGTTGGGGGCAGTTAATCGGCTCGTAGATTGCGATCGCCAAACTTTTCCAATTTCTGGAACGCAAGTAAGAAGAGACGCTTACGCATTTCGAGAGTATTTACATCCTGATGTGTACCGCGATCTGATCGCCAATATTGTTTTTCTGGGCGCTCCTTCGACTGGTAAAACCACCATTGCATCACAATTAGCTAAAGAGTTTAACACTGTATGGATGCCAGAGTATGGGCGCGAGTATTGGGAAAAATATCAAATTAATAGGCAACTTTCGCTCTCGCAACTTGTGGAGATTGCCAAAGGGCATTTAGAACGTGAAGAAGCCTTATTATTGCAAGCAAACCAGTATTTATTTACAGATACTAATGCATTGACAACCTATCAATTCTCCTTGTATTACCACAAAACTGTTGCTCCAGAGTTAGCAGAACTTGCCCATCAAGCCATGTCGCGCTATGATTTAGTATTTCTTTGTGATTCAGATATCCCTTACGATGATACCTGGGATCGTTCTGGAGAGGCAAATCGTAGTATATTTCAAAAACAGATTCAGAGCGACTTAATTATTAGAAAAGTTCCATTTTTTCGCATTTATGGCGATATAAATGCGCGTATTAGTCTGGTTAAAAAGGTAGTTTTATCCTACCAAAAGTATAGCAATTTAGGTGATTTATTTTTCAAAAAAATTATTTTATAAAGTGTATTAAAATGATTGAATTTTGGAGTATAAATACTATCGCCTTCAATCTTATGGGATATCCCATGAGTTATGTAGAATTCTTGGGAACGATTTTTTCTCTATGGTCGGTGTGGCTAATTTCTCAGAGAAAGATTCTGACTTGGCCTGTTGGAATAGTCAGCGTCTTGCTATACATGGTACTTTTTTATCAAATCCGTTTGTATGCGGATATGTTAGAACAAGTCTATTACTTAGTTATTAGTGTGTATGGTTGGTGGAGATGGATTACACCTGAACCTGATACTGGTAAAGTTTTACAGGTTCGATATAGTCCACCGCGTAAAATTGTTTTGATTGCAGCAATTACAATAGCAGTTTCATTCGCAACGGGAGCTTTGATGAGTAAAATTCATCTGTTACTCCCTGCAATATTTCTAGAGAAAGCTTCTTTTCCTTATTTAGATGCACTTACAACAATCATGAGTTTTACTGCTATGTGGCTCATGGTACAAAAAAGGATTGAAAGTTGGTATTACTGGATTATTGTTGATGTTATTGGTATTTGGTTGTATTACGTTAAAGAAGTTAAATTTGTTGCTTTTCTTTATGTAATTTTTTTGTTCATCGCAATTAACGGCTCAATATCTTGGCTCAAGACAGCTAAAATACAGGATTGACAACTCCTATATATCTTTAAGGAAGCCCAAGATTAACTAATACTAATAATATTTTATTAATAATACTGTGATTTAGGGATTGTCGGTGTAAGGTCTTTCAAAACGAATACCTTCTTTTAAGGATATCAATCCGTCCTTCACAATAAGTAAATTCTTTATGCTAAATGATTCCACTTCAACAATACAAGGTAAACTAATTACAGAGAAAATTGGGCTGAGTGTTCTTGCTTCTTGTGTTAATTTTCTAAAATCAGAAACTTTATTTGTAAAAGCTTTAGCTACAAATCCATCTTTTTCTTTGTAAAGTTTTATATTATCAGCAGTTGTATAATCATTTGTTTCAGAATTAGGATAACCAATAAACCACGTACTATGTATAATTTCATTTCGTCTTTCTATTAAATTTTGAAATCTATCTAAAATATTTTTAATCATTTCTAATTCTTCAGTATCAAATATTTTTGATAAAAATACTAAATCTTTAAATTTATCTTTAAGTTGTCCTGCTGTTAGTTTGTTGACAAATAATCGTGCTACATCTTGATTTTTTAAACCAAGTTTTTGAAGTATAAATATAGAACTTGTTTGAATCGCAAAACATATATGTTCAAATTCGACAATAAATTCTCCTATCGCACTATAAATCTCGTTAGTTTCATTTTCCCTTTGTTCGTTTGTTTTTATTTCAGGATTCATACATTTATGATAGAGCTACCAAACTATCACCAATATACAGCAACACTAAATAGATCGTTGTAAAACTTCAGTTTTGTAGGGTGCGTTATGTCTTTGGCTAACGCGCAATCCCAATACTTTCAGTGCGTTACGCTTCGCGGTAACACACCCTACTGGCGTGGCACAGCTAAAATAGTGCATTAGATGTAGCTTAGGTTGAGCAACACAAAACCCGACATTGATCGGACGGAGTGTTGGGTTTCGTTACTCAACCCAACCTACAAATTTTTTTGCAACAATTTAGCCTCGCCACGCCACTACGAAAGTGTTCTTAAACAGCATTTATTCTTTGCAAACCAGTGTAAATATTGAACCGTTCACCGCGCAGGAATCCAATTAAGGTAATCCCAAATTCTTCGGCAACAGACACCGCCAAACTACTAGGAGCAGAAACAGAACAGACGATAGGAACCCCAGCAGTTGTAGACTTTTGCAAAATCTCAAAACTAGAGCGCCCGCTAACCAGAATAATACAATTATTTAAAGGCAATTCGTCACTGAGCAAAGCTGTACCAATCAATTTATCCAAAGCATTGTGTCGTCCAACATCCTCCCACAGGTTTAACAGTTGTCCTTGAGCATCGAAGATAGCCGCAGCGTGCAAACCCCCTGTAGCGGTGAAAATACCTTGAGCAGCCCGGAGTTTATCTGGTAGGCTGTATACGATCGCAGGTGTTACCGTTGGCCCAGAAGGAATCACTGGACATCCCCGCAGACGTAAAGCTTCAAGGCTAGCTTTACCACACACCCCACAGGCGCTACTAGTGTAGAAATGGCGCTCCAAAGGCTGTAAGTCTGGAATCAACCCATCCCGCAGTTCTACATTTACAATATTATGGCGCTGCTCACCATCTACTAATTCATCTACGCAGTAACTAATACGTCGAATATCTTCTCTGCGGCTAACGACTCCTTCACTGTAGAGGAAACCAGCAGCTAGTTCAAAATCTGCTCCTGGTGTTCGCATTGTTACAGCCACCGTCTTCTGGAGAGGGACGAGGCGAATTTCTAAAGGTTCTTCGGTGGTGAGTTGGTCTAAACGCGATCGCATTTTACCATTTTCCACAACCCAGACAGTGGCTTTGGTTTTGCTTTGAGTTGGCATTTTCATATTTATGAGAGTTGCTGACTTTAAATTTTGATCCTAATCTGGGAACAAAGTAATGCTATTTGTATATTAGATGTCAGGTTGATGCTCACCAACTACTTTGTGCAGTTGAGCTAGATTGCCTCGGTTTCTGTTTAGTAAGTAAAATGAACCTAAAACTTTTGGCTTTCAGCAAAATTTTATTTGCAATAATCTTTGTAATTTCCCTTGGTTTTACAGGATATTTAGTAGCTAATAACATTAGTCAGAGAGTAATTGAAAAATCTCTTGCTAAACAAGTGATATCTACTTCCACCGTAGGAAAAAGTTCTCAACTACAGAAACTTTTAAACGAGATAGTTGTAGAACAGAAAATCCCTGGTGCGGTAATGTATATTACTACACCTAAAGGTTCTTGGCTGGGAGCATCTGGTGTCAATAATTTGTCAACTAAAACCAGGATGAAACCCACAGATGGCTTTTCTATTGCCAGCATGAGTAAAACTTTTATGGCCGTGGTTGTGCTGAAATTAGTGGAACAAGGGAAAGTACAATTAGATCGGGCGATCGCAACCTACTTACCAAGAGATATTAGTCCTCATATTGTCAACAGCGAAAAAATTACAGTTCGTCAACTCCTCAACCACACCAGTGGTGTTGCTGAATACCTAGATACAAAAGAGTTTATTCAAGCTACAGCGAAAAGAAGTCGCTCACAGCCTTGGACAGCCAGAGAAGCTATTCAGTATATGTATCAAGAAGAACCAAAGGCAAATCCCGGAGAAAAATTTATTTATACTGATTGCAACTATATTCTTTTGGAACTGATTGTTGAAAATATGACTAGGGAAACTCTCGCCCAAGCAATCCGCAGTCAGATTTTAAAACCATTGGGATTAAAACATACCTTCACAGAATTGCGCGAACCGACAATTGGCGAAGTAGCTACAGGTTATGGCGATCGCAATCAGGATGGTAAGCTAGATAGTTACGCCCAAGTCAATGATGGCAATGGTTTGGGAGATGGGGGATTGGTTTCAACAGCAGAGGATTTAGCCAAGTTCGCCAAAGCGTTATTTGTCAAAAAAACTTTACTTTCGTCAAAGATGATGAAAGAAATGCTGAAATTTAAAGATAATGGTGCAGACTATAGCTATGGCTTGGGTGTAGAACGGTTTTCATCTCCTTTAGCAAAAGCAATTGGGCATAGTGGTATAGCTTATGGCTTCGCAACATTGCTTGCATATTTACCCAATGAAAATACCACTATAGTAGTGCTGCTAAACAATCAGAATGTTGATCTTAAATCAGTAGCTAGGACAGGTCTGGAAGTTGTTGAGAATAAATGAGATAGGAATCCGGTTTGATTTCTGAAAAAAATTAAGTATTTGTAGGGTGCGTTATGACTTTAGTCTAACGCACCAAACCCTTGAAAATGGTGCGTTACGCTTCGCGATAACACACCCTACGTGTTGTTCAAAAATCAAATAGTAATCCTATAGTAATTATTTGTAATTATGTTTGTAGGTTTCAGCTTAACTTAACTGTTACCGCCAAATGCAACCCTAATGCATCCAGCAAAGCACTCAGACAATAAAATTCTATTTCTTCTTTCTCGGCTAATATCTGTTCGAGTTTGTCATAAACTTCCTTAACTTGTACAGAAAGTTTATCAATTCCACCTTGTGCCTCAATCACATTTTTTAGCGCCTTACTTAACATTTTCGGGTCGCCTTCTTCTAAAACAACTTCGATATAAGCTGCTGCTTCTAATGGATCTTTGAGGTCTTCAATCAGTTTTTCATGATAGCTTGCACTTTTAGACATCATCTCTACTCCGATAATCTTCCCAATATTCTTTTGCTTTATTAATATCTTTTTCTTGAGTACTTTTATCACCACCGCACAAAAGAATAATAATTGCTGACCCTTCTTGCCCAAAGTAAACACGATAGCCAGAACTGTAATCTATTCTTAGTTCAAAAACTCCATCTCCCACTGATTTACAATCACCAAAATTACCTGCTTCTACTCGGTCAAGCCTTGCTCTGATTTTAGCTTTTGCTTTTCTATCTCGCAAAGAGTCAAACCACTCAAAAAAAGGATTTATCCCGTTATGTGTTAGGTAATTTCTGATCTCCTTTGGTTGAGGTTCCATGATTTTTAGAGCAAGTTTACATACTTTAAATCGTATCTGGGTCAACACCCAATTCTCGCAGTTTTGCTGCTAGCCGTTCAGCACGTTGTCTTTCTTGTTCAGCACGTTGTCTTTCTTGTTGGGCGTGTTCCGCTTCCCACTGGGCAATTTCTTCAGGTGTAGGTATTACCTGTCCTTCCGCATTGAAATAGCGTAATTGATTTTCATGAACGCCCAAGTACAAACTTAGCTGCTGACTCCACAACAATCCTTGTGGGTTGGGTTCTATAGGTTGATACGTACCACCCACCAAAATAAACCCAGCAAATTCTAGATTCTTGGGGTCAAACCAGAAATATTCAGGAGTGCGAAAGATATCTTGGTAAATTTGTTTTTTTAAGCCCTTGTCAATCGCTGCGGTTGACTTTGAAAGCAGTTCTATAATCAAATTCGGATATTTGCCGTCCTCTTCCCAAACAACCCAACTATCACGGAGTTTACGTTCAGTATTTAAAACTACAAAGAAATCTGGCCCCCGAAAGTCTTCGGATTTATGCTGGCGTGGACTGTAATGAATGCTAATATTCCCCGCAGCAAAGTAGTCATTAATACGATTGAAGTCTCGCCACCACCAATCAAGACATTTTTTCAATAGCAGCATTTGCTGCAAATGTAGATATGTTTCCAATGGTGGTTCGTTACTTTCTAAATCCCCTGGTGGAAATATAACATCTTCTGGGGTTTCAAAATCTTTGGCGACAGACATGGCTGCAAGTTTTGGAGTGATGTTAAGTTGAGGGTAGCAGTGGTCAAGCGTTAATATTAGGTTTGCTTTTCTAAGCGTACTACTGCATTATAATCAGGTACACCTTCAAGCGATCGCTTACCTTTATCTAGTAACACATTCCCTTCTGGCCAATGTACTTGCAAGTTACCTGACTGAATTGGCGCAATGTAAACTTGACAGAACAACTCGCCTAAATCATTCTTAAGAATAACGCGATCGCGATCTTTTAAACCCAACTGTGCTGCATCACTAGCATTCATTAGCACCGCCTCTCGCATCGCCCCAGTAATTGCATCCTTGCGTTCCTGCACCATACTATTAAATTGTTTGCCTCGGCGCGTTGCTAATAAAAAATAACCCTCTGGTAATTCTCTTTGGCGTGGTAATAATACGCCAAAGTGTGCTTTCCCATCGGCTGTGGGAAAATTCCAACCAAAGCACAAATGTGAGCCACCATATTGAAATTGATCGCCAGCTTGCTGTAAGTGTTGAATACCGGCATATTGCGGGACAACTTGAGCAATTTCTTGACGGATAGCAGCTGTGTCAGCAAAAGCCAGCTTATCTGCCAAATCTGGTTTTACCCGCCTTGCCAATTCTAAAAACACTTCCCACTCTGGACGCGCTTCCCCAATGCGCGGCCCCGGAATTTCTGGACTGAAAATTACCCGGCGTTCGGTGTTCGTTTCTGTGACTCCTCCTGGTATTTCGTAGCGAGTCGTCGCAGGTAACAGCACCACAGTATCAGCAGGTTCCACCAACATTTGGCTGGAGAGAACAATATCTATATGTACCCGCAACGGTATTTTCTTCAGCGCTGCTTCCACATAATCTGGTTCTGGCAGCACTTCTAAAAAATTTCCACCCACGGAAACCAACACATCCAAATCTCCCTGATGGGCGGCGCTAATCATTTCTGGAGCAATTAAACCTTTACTTGCTGGCACTTCAAAGCCCCAATGTTGACTCAATTGGGTAGCATTTTCTGGAGTGATAGGTTTACCACCAGGAAAAACTGTCGCGTAACATCCCATCTCTGCACCACCCTGTACCCCAGAGTGACCGCGAATTGGCATTAAACCGCAGCCTTCCCGACCGACAAAACCTTTGGTGAGAGCTAGATTAATGATACTTCGCACGTTATCTTCACCGCATTCATGCTGAGTAATACCCATACTCCAAACAAATACGGCTTTATTCGCTTCTTTGACCATTTTGGCAAAAGCGGACATTGACTCGCGGGATGTTCCAGAAAGCCGCTCTAATTCTTCCCAAGATTGGCTTTCTAAAGATGCTTTGAGTTCAGCAAAGCCATCTGTGTATAAATCTATAAATGACTGGTCTACCCAGTTGTTAGCAATTATATGTTTAATAGTGCCATTCAAAAATGCTATATCCCCGCCCATGTTGATTAAGAAGAAGTCTTCGGCAAACTTTGTACCGAAAACAGCACTTTCGACAATTGAGGGAACCCAATAGCGCTCCATTCCTGGTTCGCGGTAAGTATTAATAACTACAATTCTAGTGCCAGCTTTTTTAGCATAATGGAGATATTTGACGGTGACAGGCTGATTGTTAGCAACATTGGAGCCAATAAAGACTAATAAATCAGTTCCAATCCAGTCTTTATAAGAACAAGTCGTAGCCCCAGCACCAAGAGCAGCTTTTAAACCCGCCGTGCTGGGAGAATGGCAAATGCGGGCAGCGTTATCAATATTATTGCTTCCCATTGACCGCACAGCTTTTTGGGTAGCATAATAAGTTTCGTTGACAGTCCCGCGACTGGTAACATAAAAACTGAGACGATCTGGTGTAGTAGTGCGGATGCGATCGCTAATTACCTCTAAAGCTTCATCCCAACTCACACGGCGAAAGCCTTTTTCCCCACGTTGACGAATCATCGGATAAGGAAGTCGTCCTAAGTCCCGTAATTGGGCACTTTTTTGCTTTTGCAACTGCGAGACATCCTCCAATAGCACAGGGTCAAAAGCTGGCATCGTATTCATCCGCAACAGCCGCAACCGCACATTGCAGAGATGAATACCATCTAAAGTCCAATCCTTCATCCCGGTTGTTCCGAGAGCGCAACCATCACAGACACCTTTATCGAGAATATTCCACGCATAAGGTAGTTTGTCACGAGACAGCCAAATCGCGCGAAATACCTCCCAGTAGTTGTTGGGGTACTGTTCGCCAATGCCAAAAGGCTTCCAACTTGCCCAATTTGAAGGAGTCCAGTGCTTTTTGGGTTTAGGTAACATGATGAAATGTGTGTGAGTTGCTGGATTCTCTTAGGCTACCGTTTTGAATAGCAATTGAGTAGCAGCCAGTTAAAAACTGGGAAAATTAATTTACGATCGTGTTTTTGTGAATTAACGATAACTTGAATGTTTCTAAGCACAACTTCAGGCGTAATAACAACAACTTATACCAATTCTTTATGAAGCTGCATAGAATTCGATCCCCCCTAGCCCCCCTTAAAAAGGCTCCGGTGTACACACAAGTTAAATTACCCCCCTTAATCCCCCCTTGGAAAGGGGGGAAACAAGAAATCTAGTTCCCTCCCCTTTCCAAGGGGAGGGTTAGGGTGGGGTAATTCGACTAACTGGTTGTGATTCGATAACTTGTGTATACACCGTAGCCCTTAAAAAGGGGGGAACCGGAAAAACGTCTATCAAAGTCCCCCTTTTTAAGGGGGATTTAGGGGGATCAAGATATCTGCAACTTCACATTAAATTGGTATTAAGCGTTACTTATCAAACGAGGAAAGTTATTAATTACAACTTAAACATTCATAACAACAGCTTAAACTGTAATAACAACGACTTAAGGATTAGTTATAACACCTTGAGCATTGATAAATACTGTTTAAGCTGTAGTTACAACAACTTAAGCATTACTTATAAAACTAGAAACGTTATTAACTACAGCTTCTTTTGTAGTTAACACAGAAAGAGTTGTAGTTACTACTTGTAGAGACGCGATTCATCGCGTCTTTACCCAAGGATGTGTTGTAATCATTAATTGATATATAGGAATCCGATTTGATTTCTGAAAAAATCTAAGTATATGTAGGGTGTGTTACCACGAAGTGTAACGCACCGTATTCTGGGCTTTGGTGCGGCGCTTGGCGACAACACACCCTACGTATTCGTTCAAAAATCAAATATGAATCCTATAGGAATCCGGTTTGATTCCTGAAATCACTTGGCTTAGTAGGCAATAGGCAATAGGCAAGAGGATTTCAGAAGATTTTGGTGTACCGAATTTTTTTCAAAAATCAAATATGAGTCCTATATCATGTCCGTATAATTAGTTATGATTTCCACAGTCATTGCACCCCTCCCCGCCTGCGGGGAACTCGGGGCCCCCTCTGGGGATTAGGGGCAGGGAGACAAAGCATAGCTTTGGCGGGGTGGGGTTCTTCAGGTTTAATAAGTAATCTAGCGGACATGATATGAATTGGTATTAAAGGTTTTTTCTTTCCCCTCGCCCCTTATCCCCAGCGGGGGCCCCACCTTCCCCTTTTCCCCTTAACCGACAAGTATTGACCCCAATGGGCGAGGCATTCCAATGCCATATCCCTGTGCGTAATCAATTCCTAGTGCCGTGATTCGCTCTAAAATTGCGTCATTCTCTACAAATTCAGCAATCGTCTTAATACCCATCACACTGCTAATGTGTGTGATTGCTGTCACGATCGCATTATCCACAGGATTCTCGATAATGTTACGAATAAAGCTCCCGTCAATTTTGAGGTAATCTACAGGCAGAGACTTGAGATAAGCAAACGACGACATCCCCACGCCAAAATCGTCTAACGCAAAGCGACAGCCCATCTGTTGAAGTGACTGAATGAACTTTCTGGCTTTGCTCAAGTTGGCGATCGCCACAGTCTCGGTAATTTCAAAGCAAATGCACTGGGGTGAGATGGAGTGTAGGGTAAACTGCTTATACAGAAAATCAATAAACTCATCATCGTTGATGCTAGAGCCAGAAAGGTTAATTGCATAAATGCTTTGTTTATCGCCAACAACCCTTATCCAATTCCTGAACAGAGTCTGAATTACCCATCGATCGATCAGGTGCATCAAGTCGTAACGTTCTGCTGCTGGAATAAACGTCATCGGCAGCACTAAATTTCCCTGCTCATCATGGAGCCGCAGCAGCACTTCATAATAGTCGCCGTTTTGAGCTACCGAAGTGATAGAGGCGATGCGTTGAACATAGAGACAAAACCAATCACTTTTCAAGGCATGAGAAATGCGGCTGGCCCACTGCATCTCCCCGCGCTGTTGCAGTCGCTCCTGGTCGTCAGTCTGAGCAACGTACACACGATTGCGCCCCCGGTTTTTGGCGGTATAGCAAGCTGCGTCAGCCATGCTGATAATCTCTGCAAGGCTCTCGCTATTCATGTCAATACCCACCAAGCCGATACTTGTTCCAATTGAGAATGCCTGCTCTTGCCAAATAAACCGAAACTCTTGAACACATTCAAGTAGATCGTTGGCAACTCGTAAAGCTTGCTCCGGCAGACACTGACTGAGCAATACGCCAAATTCATCGCCGCCTAACCGTGCCAGTGTGTCAGTTTTCCGAATCTTCTCCTGCAATAGGACAGTAATTTGACGCAGTAATTCGTCTCCAGCCAGATGACCACAGGTATCATTTACAATTTTGAAGTGATCGAGATCCAAATAGCACAACGCATGAACCTGGCAGTCTAATTTGGCAAAGCACAATGCTTGTTCAATCTGCTGCTCAAACTCGTGGCGATTCACCAATCCGGTTAAGGAATCATGACTTGCCTGCCAGGATAGCTGACGCGAAAGCTTGCGGTTCTGAGTCACGTCACGAAACACCATAACCGCGCCAATAATTTGTCCCTCACGATCGCGAATGGGCGCGGCTGAATCTTGAATCGCAATTTCTTGATTATTCCGATTAATTAAGACGGTATGGTTTGCTAAACTCACAGTTTGATTTTCCTTTAACGCTTGCTGAATTGGGTTCTCAACTGTCTCCCGTGTCGCTTCATGCACAATTCCAAAGACTTCTTCTAACAGCAACCCTTCTGCGGATATTTCACTACATCCAAGCAGAGATTTTGCAAC
Source organism: Nostoc sp. (assembly GCF_036918015.1). Classification (GTDB taxonomy): domain Bacteria; phylum Cyanobacteriota; class Cyanobacteriia; order Cyanobacteriales; family Nostocaceae; genus Nostoc. The sequence continues at coordinate 23,281 of NZ_JBALEO010000011.1, read as the reverse complement.
CGGATTGAGGTATTTAATCCTGCCAAACGCATCTGTGGTCAGAACTGCATCTCCGATCGATTGCAACGTCACCTCGGCTAATTCTTTTTCTTGAAAAAGTGTTTCTTCAATTTGCTTGAATTCTGTGATATTGTATCCCACCGATTGAAATTCCAGAAAGCATCCTTGCTCGTCAAATATCATTCGGTTATGCCACTTAGTCCAACGCACCTCACCTGCCACAACCACGCGATTCTCAATAATCACAACAGGATTATCAGCACTAATTAAAGCTACAAATTCAGCAACTCGCTCCCGATCTGCCTCCAAGATAATCGGTTGATCGCCGCTGCCGAGCAGTTCCTCTGGCGATCGCCCAAAATAAAGCGCAAAAGCTTTGTTGAAAAACGTGAGTCTGCCGTCTGGTAAATATCGGGCAATCATTTCAGTCTGATCTTCTACAATGGCACGGTAGCAAATCTCGCTTTGTTTGCTCGCAATTTCTTCCTGCTTGAGTAAGCGATCGCATAGCGTCTTCAAGAGTTGCTCGTCGTAGACATCGCTGATTTCCCGCTCCAGTTTTCGGTTGGCTGCCGCCAGTCGTGCAGAACTGAAGAGAGTAAGTGCCTTTAGTATCAGCTCTCTCAACGCAATATCTGTGTACAGTGTTCTTAAAGCAGTAATGGCTTTGAGCCAACTACTTAGCCAATGTTTATAAGCCAATATCTTTGCCCAAAAAAAGTATGAAGAGAGAGGGCTGAACCTAATACTGCTCGGTTAAGGGAAAAAGGTGAAGGGGAAAGTGGGGCCCCCTCTGGGGATAAGGGGCGAGGGGCAATAAAAAACCTTTACCCCAAACCCAGTAACCTTTTCCCAAAACCCGATTCCGAATTAAAAATGCTTAACCGAGAAGTATTGGGGCTGAACCTGACTATACCGCTTGACTAGTACAACACGGTGGAAATAAACCAATCATTCCAAATCAACGAAACCCTTATGCTGTATTCATTTTTAACTTTTAACTTTTAACTTTTAATTCCGCCTTGCGGTACTAGTCCCCTGCATGGATTAGAAGTTTTCTCTATCTTTCCATTTCGGGAACTTCAGACTAAATTAACATTCTGGATAAGTCTCCAGGAGGTGTTTAAACACTGCTAAAGCTTGCAGATACAGCAGCTCGGCTTCGTCGTAGCGTCCTTGAAAATCATAAAGTGAAGCTAGGTTGTTCAGGCTGGTGACGATAGAAGGATGTTCTTCTCCCAGCAGCCGTTTTTTCTCTCCTAAAGCTTCCACTAATAACTCTTCCTCCTGGTCATAGCGTCCTTGAGAATAGTAGACTGCTAGGTTGTTCAGGCTGGCGACGATAGAAAGATGTTCTTGTCCCAGCAGCCGTTTTCTCTGTCCTAAAGCTTCCACTAACAACTCTTCTTCCTGGTCATAGCGTCCTTGAGAATAATAGACTGCTAGCTTTTTCAGGCTGGTGGTGACAAAACGATGTTTTTTTTTCAGCAGCCGTTTTTTCTGTTCTAAAGCTTCCACTAACAATTCTTCGGCTTGGTCATGGCGTCCTTGATAATAGTAGAGTCTTGCTAGCTCCTTTAGGCTGGTGGTGACAAAAGGATGTTTTACTTCCAGAAGCCGTTTTCTCTGTCCTAAAGCTTGCAGAAAAAGCACTCCTCGATTATGCTCGGTCATGGTCATAGCTTCCCTAATAATAGTAAGTAGACTGCTAGCTTCTTCAGGCTGGAGGCAAGAGAAGGATATTCTTCTCTGAAAGGGATTTGCAGCGTTGATAAATTTTGCTTATCCCAAACTGTTACGATCAGCGCTTAATTGACATAGCATACAGTTATCTACTTGCCCTTAAGGCCTATCATTGAGATGTATAATTTTGAGTATATAAAGTTTGAGTTAATTACAAATAGTTAAAAATCTTATAATACTTTAACTTTGTTTACGGTGGGCTAACTGCTATGTATCGTTCTATATAAGTAATAAAAGAAGAGATTAATTGTTTCTTCTTTTTCTTTCAACAGATAATATTTTATAAATCTTTAAAGCAGTAGTTGAAATAAAAATCCCTGCCACAGATAGTTGACAGGGATAGCAGTTTTGAGATATTGCTTGTCTCTTAGCTAACAAAATCTTTATGAGCAGCTACAAGCATCTGAGCCTGCCTTAAAACGTTTCCGAATAAATAAAAAGGAATCTGCCAAGCTGCAACGGTAACTTCTTTGACTATATCTTGTACACTAATTGCAATTAACTCATGCTCTGGCGGCTCTCCCTCAACAGTACCAGACCAAGTAAAAGCTAATAAGAAATCATCGTCTCCAGGCAAGGATGCAATCAAACATTCTTCTGGTGTTGGTTCGCAAATAATTCCATAATCATTTGCAAGTTCTACTAATCTTTGAAATTTGTTTCCGTTTGTCATTTGTCCTTGGATGTAATTGAATCTCAGTTTTAGAAGAAATCATATTTTTAACTCCAGAACTCAAGTGAGTTGCTTCATAGCAGAAATTACGAATTATTAATTATTCGTTGAAAATTATGAGTTATTGGAGTTGGATCGGGCTTAAGTTCAAAATCTTACCGCGATCGCCTGGTTCTATCAGCAACAATTGTTACTGTTTTAGAAAAAGCTAGACTACCTAATTTTTCGGTTTACTCTATTTACATACACCTCCCTTTGTTAACATTTCAAGATTTATGCCTTAATCTCACCCCAGATGACGCAGTGCATTGAGAATTGCGATCGCTTTTGGGGGAACTGCTGTAAACCGAAGCAGAAAAAGATGCTCATCAACATTAGACTGTTCGATCACCTTGGCATAGATATCTTCTTCTGTAGCCATTTCTGCTTCAATCAATAACTTGAGTTTGAGATTACTCAAGAGTTCTAAAGAATGTGGCGATCGCAGCTGCGCTCCTTTTTCTGAGAGGCTAATCAATTCCCCCATAAATACTGTTCCTACTGTATGTTTCCCCTGCAAAATGGAGTATTCTATAGGCACTTTTTGAGTGAGAACGATCGTTTCTTCATCATATTTAGGCAAGAATAAATTATATTTACCGCCAATGCCACGAATTTCACAAATTGTCACAGGGTATTTTATACCCTTGGGTTCTATTTGTAATTGCCCAGCAATTTGTAGGTCAATATTGGCATCCTTACAGGTATTTTCGGAAATTAAAATTTGTCCTCCCACTGTATAAGATTCAATTCGAGCAGCCAAATTAACATGACTGCCAATAACTGTATATTGAGCGCGCTTTTGAGAACCAACATTTCCCGCCACAGCCTCGCCTGTATTAATCCCAATTCCCATTTCCAGGATTGGGAAATTCATTTGCTGATTTTGTTTGTTCACTTGCTCCATTGCCAATTGCATGGCAATAGCACAAGCGATCGCTCGTTCAGAATCATCTTTGCGACTAATTGGCGCACCAAAAATCACAAAAATCCCATCACCCATAAACTCATTAATCGTGCCTTTATACTGGTTAATCACATCTGTCATTGTTCCCAAATAAAGATTCAAAATCTTTACTACTTCTTCTGGGGGCAATTGTTCGGAAATAGCCGAGAATCCTCTTAAATCAGACACGAGAACCGTAACTTTTCGGCGTTCTCCTCCTAGCTTTAACCCAGAAGGAGTTTCGAGGATATTGGCGACGATTTCATCAGTTAAATAGCGACCGAGGGTTTTTCGCATCTCGGTAGCACTTTGGGCAATATACTGAGTAAGTGCGATCGCAGAACCGACAAAAGCCAGCATTGAAGGGATAACGGGAATCCACCAACCAGCCAAAAACGCCAGAAAACTACCACCAATTAAACCGCCACCTGCCAACAAAACACTAACAGCCATGAGGGTTTTCTGGTGGCTACTGTGGCGTTGCAGCCAACACAAGCTAGCACCAATAATTGACCAGATCAAAATTAAGAGCCATTCTACTGGGTCAGGTAAACATTTGATCTGCGGACGACCTTCCATTGCCGCACTTAAAATTTGACTAATCAAATTAGCATGAATTGTTACACCCGCCATTCGTTCCGGGTCAGTCAAGACATTACTGCTATAAGGCGTATAAAATAAATCTTTCAAACTCTCAGCGGTAGCACCAATCAATACCACCTTATCTCGCATTAAATCTCGTGGGATGCGGTTTTCTTGCACTTCGGTAAGAGAGACTTTAGTAAACTGCTGTATCCGTCCTCGGTAATTCAACAGCACTTGATAACTCCCAGCATCGGCTCGGACATAACCCCCATCATTAGCTTCAAAAATTGGGAAAACACCCCGATTTAACTGCAAGTAATTAGAGTTAGTTGCTGATGGCTTGGCAGTAATACCTTCAGGTTTCAAGTACAACAATGCCAGTTTTAAGCCAAAGCTTTCCAGAATCCCGTCATTATTTAAATTTACGTACAATAATGCTCGCCGAATTTTGCCATCTCCATCTATGGGTAAATCATTCGACCCAATTTGATTAAGTTTCTTCAGTTCTGGAGATGAATCAACCGCCGAACTATCAATCGTGTCAGAGACTTTTTGGACTCCAATCAAATTAGGAGTAGATTTGAAAACCTTAAGTAAATCTTGATAACCGGGATTGACGGGTAAATCACGATAAATATCTAAACCAATCGCTCTAGGTTTTTGCTGTTTGATTTTCTCTAACAAACTAGCAAGTTTTCCATCAGGCATAGGCCATTGTCCCTGCTTGCGGACATCTGCCTCATTAATCTCAACTATGACAATGCGGGTATCAGCCGGCTCTTGTGGACGGAGGAGAAAAAATTGATCTAGTGCTGCCAATTCCAACAATTGCAGTAATCCAGTCAAGCGTATTGCAATCACCAGGGCTGTAATATTGGGAACAGCAAGTAAAACACCCCGCCATTGCCAGATGTGCGGTTTCAGCTTTGCCCACATAATATTTAGTGCTGAGTGCTGAGTGCTGAGTGCTGAGTTAGGAGTTAGGAGTTTGGAGTTTGGAGTTAGGAGTTTGGAGTTTGGAGTTTGGAGTTAGGAGTTTGGAGTTTGGAGTTTGGAGTTAGGAGTTTGGAGTTTGGAGTTTGGAGTTTGGAGTTTGGAGTTTTCCCAATGCCAAATACCCTTTTTTAATTTTGTGGTTAATTCTTAGATGTGCAACAATCAATCAATGGTTCGGAAGCGATCGCATTCAAACCTACAGACTTGAAAAATTGTCTCCAATCCAGCCTTGCTTTGAAATTATTTGGCTCAGTCTGGCGTAGCTGCACCAAACTAGTCAGCGCTTCATGCCAAATCCCAGCTTCTGCATAGATAGTAGGCAACTTGTACAAATTTGCCTTTGCTAACGCTTGCGACAAGGTTGCTGCTGGCTGAGTGCGTTCCACCCAACCATCTACAGTCGGATTTTCACTAGAGTCTTGAGTATTACAAGCAATTGTTAGATACCAATGATAAGTTTTACCTACAGCGAGTGCAGGGGCATTGTCAGGAAGTTTAAAGCTAATAATTCCCGGTTTATTTGGAAGTGTAAAAGAGGTTTCATAAAATATATTCTGGTCTTCAGTCAAGAGCAAAAACTTGGCTGTTTTGAGTTGAGATGGAGGTATATACCAGAAAAATGTTGGATGTTGAGCAAATGTCAGCCCTAATTTATCTGAGGGTATTAAGGGAGTTATTAGTTGTTTGCCTTTTAGGCAAGAGCTACCACGGGTAGAACCACCAGCACTTGCAGGAGGTTTTCCCCGCTGTGGTGGCTTAAATGTTTGACTAATTTGCCAAGTTTTATTGGCATGGTACGACTGAGCCTGTACCTGTGCTGTTAAAGCAGAAAGCAAATACAAAGGTAAGGAAAAGGGTACAAAATATAGAGATGGTTTAATCCCTTTCATATTGATAATGCCTGAGTTCTAGATTAGTCAGGTGAATAAATCAAGTATTCCCAAAAGCAGAGTCAGATTTTTCACTCAACTACAGAACTATTTATTGGGCATTGAGGATAAGAGGCAGAGGGGCAGAGGGGCGGAGGGGCGGAGGGGCAGAGGGGCGGAGGGGCAGAGGCGCAGAGGCGCAGAGGGGAAAATTTACTGTAACTTCTCCCCTGCTCCCCTGCTCCCCTGCTCCCCTGCTCCCCACTCCCCATTCCCTACTCAAATATATGGTGAAACATCTTCACCGCATTTATCTGCTAAATAGGAGAGGGCGCGGAAACGTAAGCCTACCAGTTGCTCATATAACGGGTTGATTTTACACATCGGTGGTATATGCACAATCTTGCGTCCAAATAGGGTGACATCCCGCTCAAAGGGACACTGGGCGGGAATCATTTTACACAAAAAGCGGGCTACTCTTGGGTCTTGGATATCTAGCCCATCGAGCCAGTCTTGCAGAGGGTGTAGGGCATTAATTTGACGCTTTGTCAACCCAGTGCTGGCAATAGTGGGGGTAATTTGCTGTGGGTGTTCCAGAGTATGGCGAAGGGCTTCGAGTAACTTCTCTGGCTGTTCCAAAGTTTGACAGAAATGTTGCAGAACCTCATCTTCGCTAGGAGAATAAGTACCATCTGCGATCGCTACCATTATCGCTGTCCTTAAGAAATTTTCTGCGGCTGGTGTACCTTTACCCAACGCTGCGGCTAATTCCTCTGGGGTAATTACCTCTAGTGAATCGAATTTAATCTTAGGAGCTAATTCCTTTTCGGTGATGCTGGCAATTAATTCCTGTTCTTGGTCATCAAAATTACCATCAGCCCAAGCAATAGTAAGCAGTCCACGCAACCAAGCGGCAATCTGTTCGCTGCTGTAGGGGGATTGAACGGTACTTGTCATAAACTCACGTCTCAAGCTTTCCTCAGTCACTACTACGCTACCCTAACCAGTGACTATGAAGATAGTAGAAGCAACACAGAAAAATAAATCAGAGAAGTTTTCAAATCGCAACAGTCGGTCTTAAGGTAAAATCCATTTGTACCGTTATTGAGAATTTTTATACTTAAAGTGAATTCGATTGGACTATCTCAAATATTTATAAGGTTCAAGACTGTGATTCGTGCTACAGAGTGATGGAGTTTTCTAAGTATGCGAACCTGCCAGCTAAATAGACTTGTCGCTTTTCTCTAATGAATCGTTTACTGATGTTACTTCCTTCTCTATGGGATTGCGATCGCTTGGCATTAGTTAAATGTAAGAATTCAGGAGTCAGAACTCAGGATTCAGAATAGTTAAAGAATCAGCAGAGCATTTGATGAATAAATATACCAATCATTCTAGATTCCTGATAAATTCTGACTCCTGACTCACCTCGACTACGCTCGGCGACCACCTGGGTGCTGAATTCTTACAGTTAAATTAGGTTAACTCTAAAAAATTAAGGTATATATAATGTTTTTCTTTGGCATTGAACATGAAGTTGCTTTCTTGAACAATGAGGGAAAGTTTGCTGATTTTTCACACACAAAATTTGCTGATTTCAATCAAATTATTGCAAGGCTACCTACATACCCCAGTGACTATCCTCAACTCCGCGTCGGCGATGCGGGTATTAAGATGAAGAGATGGTACATTGAGGGATTTGAAAGATTTGCGGATTCTGATGAAGTGATAGATTGTCATGTTAAAGGTATTGAAATTAGAACAACTATCCATTCTAATATTCAAGGCGCTATTACTGAATTATCAGAAAGTTTTGACTTGCTACGTAAGGTTGCCGCTGACTTTGGCTTATCACCAGTTTTGGTTAGTTTCAATCCCTACAATCCAGCTTTTGAGCCTCAACCCCCATTAAACAATTATGAAATCAAACAGTTAGAAGCTTATCCTGACGAACAAACTGCTAATATTCACATGGTATCTTATGGGCCAGATTTAAATATTTCAGTGGCAGATTTGTCAAATGAAGATGTGATTGATATTGGCAGAAAGTTAACTTATTACAGTCCCTATATCGTTCCTTTTAGTTATAGCTCTCCCTTTTATAATGGAGGTTTATGGGATGGACTATCGGTACGAACATTTATCAGAACTGGAAAAAGACCAGCTACTCTGGTTTTTGTTCAAAAAGAAGAACAACTGATTAATAGCATACCTGCCTTAACAAAAATCGCCCGCATTCCGGCGGAAGTGGGACGCATCGAATTTAAGGCTTGTGATAGCTGTGATGATTTTTTCATCTACGCAGCTTTGCTGACATTATTGAAAGGTTTGGTATTAGATAAAACCTTGCCAGGTAGAGCAACTGTACCCGATGCAGCCTTACACCAACTTTCCGCAAAAGAAGCATTTGACAACGAAGATATTTTTGAGAATGCCACAAAAGTCTTGCAAGCAGCCGAAGTTGCTTTGGGAAACGATCCAGATGTTCATTATTTGACACCATTAAAAGTGCTACTGGCAAAGCGAAAAACAAGATCCCATGAATTAATAGAAATGTTCCATCGGGTAAGTTCAATAGAAGAGGTAATAAGGCAGACTTATCAAGTTTAAAGAAAAGATTTATTTTTCTCCTTTTATGAAAGGGGATCGAGGAGAATCTGTATGTAAATTGCTACTTTACAAATGTCCTCTCAGGTGCATATTACTGAAAATCCTTGGAATTGGATAAAGTCGAGCTAACTGAACATAAATAGTAGAGCCATTACTCAGCCAAAACTAGATTAAGTCGATATACCTAGAGGCTGATTTTATTGCAACTAAAGATGCAGTAAACTTCATTCTAGAGATTGATGCAGACGTTAGCTTTTTCAAAGTAAAAGTGTAAATAGGGAACCTGAAACGAAGAATTTCAATTATGAAATCTAATGATTTTGTGAAATCTAATGATTTTGCTAAAGAATTAAGGTGGTATTTGCTTATTATCCCTTACTAATCCAATGCAGAAAGACAAAAGAAATTTCTTCGTCAGGTTCGTTTTTCAAGAACTTCTAAATTGAAGCGGAGCTTGCCAGTTTTATTTTTGCTTAAAATTGTTAAGTAAAGGTATATGCTTCGCTCTTTTAGTGTAAAGTTCTGCGTTGTTAAAGCTGTTATCGAGGATTTCAAATGAAGACAATTGCTTCTGTTTTATCTATTTTCCGTCCAGTACGTTTTCTAGTAGTGGCTTTTACTTGCGCCCTAGTATTATTCTCTAATGCTTTTCCTGCTTTTGCAATTGATAGTTACCAAAGTAACCCCACCGAAGGTACTACACAACTGCTTGACATTCAGCGCAAAACTGACGAAGCCGCTAAAGAACCACCAGCGGGATTGAAAAAGGTTCAAAAGGAGTCCAATAAAGGACTCAATGAGGTTCAAGGAGCGGCTGATATTGACAAGCAAAAGAGTCCTGAAAATTCTCAGGGTGCAACCTCAGTGGAAGAAAAAGCAAAGAATTTGTTGGAAAAAATTACAGGTAAGTAACAGAGTTAATACCTTAGTAATTTTTCATTAATAATGGGCGATTGCTTTTACGCGATCGCCCATTATTATTTATTCTATAGGAATCCGGTTTGATTTCTGAAAAAAATTAAGTATTTGTAGGGTGCGTTAGACTAAAGTCATAACGCAGCAAACCCTTGAAAATGGTGCGTTACGCTTCGCGATAACACACCCTACGTGTTGTTCAAAAATCAAATAGTAATCCTATAGTACAGCACGGCGGAAATAAGCCACCCATTTGAAATGTCTAAAACACTTACGTAATGGTAATTACGAATTACGAACTTGTACTGAGCGTAGCCGAAGTATTACGAATTACGAATTCCGCCAAGCTGTACTAGTAGGTTGGGTGGAGGCTTTGCGTAATCCAACATCCTGATATATGTTGGGTTGCGCTCCGCTCCACCCAAGCTACAATTTTTTTGCAATCATTTTAGCCATGACAGTCCATTACTTGACTACCGAGATTTTTTCAGAAATCAAAAATGATTCCTATATATAGCTAATTGATATTGATAAATTATCTATCGACAGAATAGTACTACCTATTAAGGCATAGGTATAACTATGTAATGTAAGAATTAATCTAAACTCATAATATTTCCTTTGGTTGATGTGAATTATGTGGAAAATTTGGCAAATTAATAGATAAGTTTGCTTAGGGATGGAAAATAATGCGTGCGATAAACATTGGTTTGACCGAAGAACAGCGTGAAGGTGTAATTAATCTGTTGAATCAAGATTTGGCAGATGCCTATTTACTGTTGGTGAAAACCAAAAAGTACCACTGGGATGTCGTTGGCCCTCAGTTCCGCTCTTTGCACCAGCTTTGGGAAGAACACTACCAAACGCTGACTCTAAATATTGATGCTTTGGCAGAGCGGACTCGTGCTTTGGGTGGTTATCCAGTTGGCACATTGGAGGGATTTCTCAAGCTTGCTACCCTCAAGGAACACGCTGGTAATGTTCCCACTGCAACAGGAATGGTAGCTAATTTAGTGGACGATCACGAGCAGGTTATTCGTAATTTGAGAGACCATGTGGATCAGTCTGGTGAAAAGTTCCACGATCAGGGAACTGCTGACTTTTTAACTGGACTACTCGAACAGCATGAAGAGATAGCTTGGATGCTGCGTTCATTTATTGAAGGCGAGGCAATAGACTCAGATGGTAGAAAGCCAGCAGCAGGGGCTAAGACTCCCGTAGGTGTATAGCTGATAACCTCTGAATTGAGGATGACTATCTCTGAAACTAGTTAAAAGCAGGAATCAACCCTGCTTTTAAGTGGTGTGATATCATCATGTCCGCATAATTAGTTATGCTAACCACAGTCATTACACCCCACCCCCAACCCCTCCCCGCAAGCCGGGGAGGGGAGACAAAGCGTAGCTTTGGCGGGGTGGGGTTCATCGCAGGTAGTGCAAGTGCCGATCTAGTATCAGTTCTGACTACTTTGGGGATGCCAGAAGATAAAGCGGCTATCTACCAAACTCGCTTACAAGCTGGCGAATTTTTCGTGATGGCAGAAGTGTCGAGCGATCGCACTGGCGAGTTTCAATTACTGCTCGAAAGTGCTGGTGGCGAAGAAATTCACACGATTGAGAAAACTCTGGCTCGTTCTTGTTCTGGACAGTGCAACAGTCCAGCAGACTTGTCGCCTGAAGTTCGCGCTCATCTTTCCGATCAAGCTCAGAGTACATTTATTGAGCGCTATAATGCTGTACTCAATGAAACAAGTGACGAGTTCACCTTTATTCCTTCTTCCCAGTCCCCAGTCCCCAGTCCCCAGTCCCCAGTCCCCAGTCCCCAGTCCCTTACCTCTACGAGTGATTCAGAAATCAAAGACGCTCGATAGCGCAGCGTTAGCGACGCAGGAGCGTCTGACTCGCTACCGCTTCGCTATCGGATTGCTATATCAGGGATTTATAACAAATAAATTATTCAATATTGTGGGGTAGGCTTTTCGGCTTACCCCACAAAAGTAAGTATATTGGCAATAATATTGAAATATTTGTACATTTTATACGTATTATGACAGGCGATCGCACTTAGATAGAAATTGCCTACTCTGGGACTAGTTTGCATAACTTTGGGTACATTACCGCAAATGCGCTGATACTTTAATTTCCCCTCTTCATAAATTCCGCAAAAACACCGTTACGCTATTTGTGTTTGCGATCAAAACTTAGAGCATCCAGTTTATTAGGGCGGATTTATGACCAACCCTGTAAAGACGGTTATCCAAGTCAATCTGGAGATGGCTCTAGAAGTAGCTCAAGAATTGGAGCAAGCTCCATACACTCAACTCGGTGCTTATTGTTTGGAAATTTTACGGGAAATCGGATGTGCTGGTACTGAACTCCCTGTTAACTTACAAACTCGCGAGCAGCAGCTAAACTTCATTACAGGCTTTGCATCTTATGCTTTTGGGGAGGTACAAAGTGTATAAAGCATTAATCGATGATATATTTTCTGATTCAGAAGATACAGAAGAAACTACTTTTCCTGCTACAGATGAAGATTTATTAATCTTAACAGAAAAATTTTTAGGGTTTGAAATTCCCTCAAAGGTTTTCTTACAAGCTATAGCCATTGCTGATTACGACGGTGCAGCTGCTTTTCGCTACGTTGATAATTATTTGATTACTCTCAAGATTAAGAATAAGCGTAAGCAGAAGAAATTACTTGTGTTAGGTTGTTCGACTAGATTTGACAATAATTGATGTGCTGATTCATGAACTAACTAAAAACCAATACGATTTAGATAAGATCATTTGTACGACCGATGTAGAGACGTTGTATTGCAACGTCTCTACACATATTTATCCCACAGAGACAAGAAAGAACAATTATAAATTATCTAGAGTTAGTAATGAGATATTTTTGAAGACAAGCATTTTTAATATGTGCTAATTACGAATTACGTTAGCGTAGCGGGGCGTTCGCTTTTAGCGTCTGTCTGCGACACGCTGCGCGAACGTAGAGAAGCCCATTACGAATTACGAATTACGAATTAGTATTACTCTTTCCCAAAACAAACTTGTTCATAGCTTTTACCGGCAATATCCCAAGTGAATTCTTTTTCTACCAGTTCTCTGCCATTGTGAGACAATTCTGAACGCAGATGTGGACGATCGAATAGTTGACTAATAGCGGTGACGTACTCTGATGGTTTATTGGCTCGTAATGCCCGTAATGGATGACTAGCAACATCTACAGCTAATCCCTCTAAGCCGCGATCGCTGGCTACTACAGGTATACCAGCTGCCATTGCCTCTAAAGTTTTATTTTTAATACCAAACCCAGTCCGCATCGGTACAACGCAGATGGTGGCTTGATGTAAATATTCTGCCATCGAAGGTACACGCCCCAGCACATTAATTCCTGGTTTTTTATCAAGTGCTAAAACTTCTGCCACTGGGTGAGAACCGACAATATCGAAAGTTGTATCGGGATAGAATTTTTGAATTTCTGGCAAGACTTCGTTGCTGAAAAAACAGACAGAATCAATATTTGCTAAATTATCCATTGCACCAATAAAAATTAGGCGATGTCCTCCGGGATCGGTGGTACGGTTAGGGAAAGAAACTAAATCTACGCCATTGGGAATAACTGTAATTTCACTATTGGGGTTAAATTGTTGTAGTTGAATTTTATCTTCTTCTGTTGTCGCCACAATTGCCGAAAATTTAGCGCAGTAGTTTTGCTCATAACGCCGCAAAAGTGGCAGATTAATTTTGTCTCGGAGTGAATTTTCGGAAATGCCTGTTGCTAATTGGTTCTGACAGCTAGCGTAAACAGAACTATGAACATTAACGATGGTTTTTAGCTGTTTCTGAAAATGTGGCTGCACATAAATTTCATTGACGCTATGTTCGCAGGTAATAACATCACATTTTCCCGCTTCCACCCAGTTATTAACCCATGTTTGCATCTCAACTGAGTAGCGGTTAAGTACACTTGGCGGTGTTCCCTGCTGCAAAAATCTGCCAAATCGCTGTATTTTCTTGAATATTCCGGTGGTTCGAGAATCTGGCGGGCGTTCAAAAATAACTAGACGATCTACACAATCGCGTAATCCTGCTACTTCTGCGTCTGTAACATCACTCTCGCGTTGAGTCGCGAGGGTGACAGTATGACGTTGACTTAAGTACTTAAGTAAATTAAATGTTCTAACTTGGGTGCCTCCGCGCGTTGGTGGGTAGGGAAAGGTAGAAGATAGCATTAAAATGTTCATATAAGCGTTTTCAAAAGTTTTTGGTTTAGGCAAAATAGGACGGTGCAGCCACAGTCAATTCTAAAGGGTGCGATGCCTCCGGCGGGCGGTTACGCCATCGCATCGGAATTTTAATCATAAACTCTGTTCCCTGTGCGGGTGCTGAGATACACGTTATTTGACCACCATGTTTGGAGACAATAATTTCCTGGCTAATCGACAAGCCTAAACCCGTACCTCTACCTAAGGGTTTTGTCGTAAAGAAGGGGTCAAATAGGCGATCGCGTACTTCCTCTGTTATACCGGGGCCAGTATCCCTAATCCTAATAGTCACAAACTCATTGTCAGTTACTTCAGTACAAATCCAAATTGTGCTGCGGCAAAAGTAAATTTCTTGGGGCGATCGCTCTTTATCGTACTCCTCTAAAGCATCAATTGCATTCGCCAGTAGATTCATAAACACTTGGTTGAGTTGTCCTGCATAACACTCCACAAGCGGTAGGTCGCCATAGTCTTTAACGAGTTGAATACCTAGTTGGTTAGAACTGGCTTTAAACCGATTGTGCAAAATCAGCAGCGTGCTATCTAGCCCAGCGTGAATATCCACCGGCTTCATTTGGGCTTCATCCACGTGTGAAAAAATCCGTAACGACTGAATGATTTCGCGGATGCGGTCAGCCCCAACCTTCATCGAACTCAGCAATTTAGGTAGGTCTTCACTGAGAAATTCTAAATCTATCGCCTCAGCCAGTTGTTGAATTTCAGGTAGCGGTGAGGGAGTGTACTTAGCATAGAGGTTCAAGAGGTCGAGCAAGCCTTGGGTATATTCATAGGCGTGAATCAAATTCCCATAGATAAAGTTGACAGGATTGTTAATCTCATGGGCGACACCCGCCACCAATTGTCCCAGACTGGACATTTTTTCACTATGAACCAGTTGGCTTTGAGTTTCTTGAAGTTGGCGAAAGGCAAGTTCTAGCCGATTGGCTTGTTCTCGATAGCGTGCTTCTGATTCTTGCAATGCTTGTTCTGTACAAATACGCTCTTGGATTTCCTGTTGCAGCAGCTGATTAGATTCTCCAAGTGCAGCCGTTCTTTCTTCCACCCGTTCTTCTAACTCAGACGTGAGTTTTAACAGGGCGTTCTCTGCCTTAGCTCGCTCTTGAATCTCCTGCTCTAGATGCACATTTTGCTCTTGCAGTCTTTTAGTCAGATTTCGGATGCTTAAATGGATTTTTACACGGGCTAAAACCTCTTCATGCTGAAGCGGCTTAGTGATGTAATCCACCGCCCCAAGACTCAACCCTCTGACCTTATCCACCGTCTCAGAAAGCGCCGTCATAAAGATTACGGGGATCTCTTTAGTCGATTCTTGAGCTTTCAAATGCTGGCAAGTTTCAAACCCATCCATACCAGGCATGAGTACATCTAACAAAATTAGATCGGGGAGAGCATATTCGACCTGTTCAATTGCATCTTCGCCATCCTGCGCCACCAACACTTGGAAGCCAGAATCAGCCAAGAAATCGAATAATACTCCTAAATTTGTCGGGTTGTCATCAACGATTAAGATAATGCCATTTTCGATGTTTAAAATACTCATTAATTTACCCCTACATTTTTTAAAACTTCACGAATTTTTTTAACTTGAAAACCTTTAGCTAATTGACGCAACTCTAAAGAAAAAGGTGCATATTTAACATCCAATTCCTCTAAGTCAGTAACTCGCTCCACAATCCCTTTGAGATCGCCTTTCATTGCTAAATTCAATAAAGTGGCTATTTCGTCTGCTGAGGGAGCTACTAATGATTGCTGAGAATTTTCTGCTTGATTACCTTTAGATACTTGAGTTTCCCCATCATCATAAATCCATTCCAGTTCTAAGTGATACCGTAACTTTTCTAAAAGTTCTGTGATGCGGATGGGCTTAGGTAGAAAATCATTGCAACCTGCCTCTCTACTTTTGTTGAGATCGAAATCAAAAACGCTGGCAGAAGTGCCAATTATTATTACATTCTTTAGTTCAGGCGATCGCCTAATGCGACGTGTAGTTTCAAAGCCATTCATTTGAGGCATCATCAAGTCCATTAAAATACAATCTGGATTTAATTCAAATGCCTTATTGAGACAATCTTGACCATCTACTGCTTCGATCATTTCAAATTCTAAAGGCGATAGCATCTTAACCAAAATTGCCCGATTTTCTGGTCTGTCATCTGCCACGATAATTTTCCGCTTCTCGCCTTTAAAACTTTGGATATTTCGTTGCTCTTTTTTGATAACATCAGCGTATTTAGAAACTTCGGGCAAATCTAAATCAAAGAAGAAAACGCTCCCTTTTCCTAAGTTACTCTTTACCTGGATTTCGCCACCCATCATCTGAACTAATTGGCGAGTAATTGCCAGTCCCAATCCCGTTCCTTCTGCTTTGTGATTGTGATCTCCTACCTGCTGGAACGGCAAAAATATCTCTTCTAATTGTTCTGGTGCCATGCCAATTCCTGTATCTTCCACTTGAAACCGAATTTTACCTTCCTGATAGCCGACTTTGAAAGCCACACCTCCAGTTTCAGTAAACTTAACGGCATTACCAAGTAAGTTAATCAAAGCTTGCCGCAACCGTTTTTCATCAGCTTTGACACCTATAGGAAGTTGAGTAATCTGTTCAAAAATTAAGCAAATACCTTTTTGTTCGGCACGGATACGGCAGATTTCGGCAATGCCTTCGAGAAATTCTGGAAAATGAAAATCTGTTAGGTGGAGTTCCATTTTTCTCGCTTCAATTTTAGAGAGGTCTAAAATGTCATTGATCAGGTTTAAGAGATGGTCGCCACACTGATGAATAATGCCTATACTATCTTTTTGTGAGTTAGTTAAACTTTTGTCTCGTTTAAGGATTTGGGCGTAACCCAAAATGCCATTAAGTGGTGTTCTCAGTTCATGGCTCATGTTGGCAAGAAAATCGCTTTTAGCACGGTTGGCTGATTGGGCGATTTCTTCTGCTTTTTGCAGATGCACATTTTTTTCTTGTAACTCTAAAGTTCGCTCTTGTACTTTAGCTTCTAAACCAGTGTTGGCTAATTTTAAGTCTTTATAAAGACGAGCATTTTCAATGGAAATCGCCGCTTGAGAGGATAACAGTTGTAATACTTTTAAGCGATCTGATGTAAATGCACCAATGGTGAGATTATTTTCTAAATAAAGGATGCCACTAAGTTTTCCTTGATGGATAAGCGGTGTACATAAAACCGATTTGGGTTGATGGGTGGCGATGTATGTATCTGTGGTAAATGTTCCTTCACGAGTTGCATTGCTAAGGACAACATTTTCTTTAGTTCGGGCTACATAGTTAATCAGTGAAATTGGTAGCTGCTGACTGGTTGATACTGCAATTCCTTGTAGCACAGTTACATCGTTTTTGTCTACTGCTCCTGATGCTTCTATTAGCAAGTCTCCTGATTTTTCTAAAATTAGGTAGCCTGTTTGAGCGCCAGCATTCTCTAGTACAATTGTCATTAATTTAGTTAACAACTTGCCCAAAACTATTTCACCAGAAAGGGCTTGAGATGCTTTCATAACTGTGGCTAAATCCAGCGAGTCTGAAGCATTTTCATCCGTAGAGCTAATTATCCGAGTTACGTCCGTACTAACTGTTTCTCGCTTTGATATCCGAAATAGCTGAGGATATCTTTTTTCCAAGTCTTTGACTTTTGCATTCGCTCCCCAGCAACTATATCCATAGTAGGCATCGTTGAGATAAGTATTAGCAACTTTCTCTCTGCCACAAGCAAAATAGAACTCTGCTGCTAGTTCCGAGGCTAGGGCTTCTTCTTGAATATATCCATGTTCTCTGGCTCCAGTTATTGCTCGATCGTAAAACGCGATCGCTTTGGCATCTTGTTGCAATACTCGTGCTTTTTCTGCTTCCACGAGATCGTATTTATGCTGATAGTTGGCAGGAGAATGCAACGCCCATTGCTTCATTTTTTTCTGCTGCGCTATCACTTGGCTGAAATATTGTTGGCGATTGCTTTTGGATGCACTGGGATACAAAGCTAGGAGAGTCAGAGAGGAGTAGAACTTATGTTCGGCTCTGTACATCAACCCTCGTCCACCTTGTTCGTATTTTTCTGCCAGCAAGGCATCCTCAGCAGCGCGATCGTAATTTTTAAATAAATAACCCAGAATCAGTTTAGAAACATAGATCGGATAAATAGCCATATAATTACTACTATTTATCAGAATTGGCAACATTTTATTTTCATCAAAACTTTCGCCAATTAATCGATATGGCTCCGCCGTCTTTTTAATTAAATTCAAACCAGTTTGTCGGACTATCTGAGCATAGATAATTTGAAATTCTTGTTTGGTTCTTTGCATTAAAGCAATATAATGCGCCTGTTTTTGGAGAACTATTTCTAGATTTTCACCGATAAAAAACAGATGCGTACAATAAAAACAAGCCGAATAAGAAGCATATTCTAAATCTCCTGTTTCTAGCCCTCTTTGGACACCCTCAATTAACGGTTCTATAGTATTAATAGCTGGTTCTTTCCAATGCCTGATAAAATAATTAAATGTTTCATAGATTTTCGCCGTCATTTCCTTAGCATTGAATTGATTTAACAGCTTTAAGCCTAGCTGACCGAATTGATAACCAGAATCCATGTCTTCAAAAGCGCCACATAGTAGCATTCCATAAAGTGCATAGGTATAAGCTGACAGTGGAGAGTTCCCATATTTGAGACAGAGATTGGTCATTTTAAAAACGACCTGGGGATAAAGTTCGGGAGCTGCAATATAAACCGGAGGAATCAGATTGCTCAAGACTCGCAGTGCAGCTAATTTATAAACATCAGTCATTTCTGGCAATTCTGTTAAATCCTCAATTCGTTTCCCTCCTAAATTCAATCTAGTCAATCTCATTGGAGGTTTTTCTGATAAAGGCAACCCTAGCATTTTTAGTACTTGCAGTCCGGTATTTAACGCAGCTTGCATTTGGTTTTTAGCAATATAAAACTGCATTTTTGTCTCATATACCTGGACTCGATCGAGCAGGTTTTTTGCTTGTGACAAAACTACATCAGAAAGTATTTCTGCTCGCTCGAAGTTAGTGTTGAGAAATTCTACTGCTGCTGTTTCTACATAGAGATTGAGTGTCATGTCATACTGACACTGCCAACTATCTGCTGCAAGAAGTTCCAAACCGACATTTAAATATTTAACAGATGATTCATACGCTGTTGCTGCTTTTGCTTTCTGTCCAGCTATAAGGTTGAGTTGAGCCAGTCTATCTTTTTGAGGTTGTTGGGTAATGAATTCAGCACCAACATTCAGTTGGTTGACAATTTCAAAAATGTTTTCTTCAATGTCCGTTTCCGAGGTATGTATTAGTAGCAACTCACCGATTTTTAGGTGAGTCTGTTTTTTCTGGTCATCTGGAATGAGAGAATAAGACGCTTGCTGTACCCGGTCGTGTAAGAACTTATAGGTAATGGGTGATAGGGGCTGGTTAATGGGCGATCGCCTATTCTCAGTCTCCATTTGTTCTGAGTCAAAAACGAGCGGTGTTTTGTAGGAATTGTTGAGAGGTAAAACTAAACCTGATTGCAGAGCTTCCCACAAATCGGCTGCTGTTTCTGACTGAGATGTTTTATTAATAATCGCTAACATATCTAAAGTAAATTTGTCTCCAATACAGGCGGCAAACTTTAATACATTCTGTGTTTTCTCAGATAGCTTTTGAATTTGGCTGACCATCAATTCAACGACATTATCAGTTATATTAACTCCTTGAAGAAACTCAATATTCCATTGCCAAAAACCGCGCTCAAAGTCAAATGATAACAAGTTATCCTGATAAAGAGATTTGAGTAACTGAGTTAAGAAAAAGGGGTTGCCTTGGGTTTTTGTAAAAACTAACTCAGCTAGCGGCTTTACTTTTAAAATCTCACTACGAAGAGTATCGGCTACTAACTGGTTGATGTGAGGGATATCCAAAAGCTGGAGGATAATGTTATTGACGATCGCACCAGTCTTTTGAATCTCCTCCAAGGTCTGAATCAAGGGATGAGTGGGACTTACTTCGTTATCTCGATATGCACCAATTAGCAATAGATACTGGCTATCTGGGTCGGTTATAATTAACTGGATAAGCTTGAGGGAAGCTGAATCTGCCCACTGTAAATCATCCAGAAACAAAACTAACGGGTGTTCGGGTTGACTAAATACATGAATGAATTGTTGAAACACCCGATTAAATCGGTTTTGTGATTCTGACGATCCTAATTGAGGAACTACTAGCTGCGGGCCAATAATCCGTTCTAATTCGGGAATAACGTCTATAATCACTTGAGCATTGTCGCCAATAGCATTTATTAGTTTTGATTTCCAAACGGCTATTTGGTCATCGGTTTCTGTTAGTAATTGCCGCATCAAATCTTGGAATGCTTGAATTAGAGAAGCAAAAGGAATATTCCGCTTGAACTGGTCAAATTTACCGGAGATAAAATAACCCCGCTGGCGCACAATCGGTTTGTGAACTTCGGCAACTAAGCATGATTTACCGATGCCTGAGTAACCAGAAACTAACATCATTTCTGTAGTACCAGAACTGACGCGATCGAATGCTTCTAACAAAGTAGCAACTTCTGTTTCCCGTCCGTAGAGTTTTTGCGGGATGGAAAATTGGCTGTATGAATCTAGTTGACCGACAATAAAGTGGGAAATCTCGCCATCCGTCTGCAACTGAGTCAGACAGGTTTCTAAATCGGCTTTTAGTCCGAGAGAACTTTGATATCTATCTTCAGCGGTTTTAGCTAACAATTTCATGACAATATCAGAAACCGCTGAAGGAATTTTGGGATTGAACTCTTGAGGCGTTATTGGTGTTTTGGCAATATGGCAATGAACAAATTCCAGAGAGTCAGCGGCATTAAAAGGCAGCGAACCTGTCAGCATTTCATAAAAGGTAACGCCTAAAGAATAGAAGTCGGTACGGTAATCAATTGACCGATTCATTCGTCCGGTTTGCTCCGGTGACATATAGGCGAGAGTGCCTTCTAATAAATTAGGATTGCTAATGCTTTGATTTTCTTTTTCTAACCGCGATGCAATACTGAAGTCGATAATTTTAACTTGCCCGGTTTTTGGGTTAATAACGATATTGTCAGGTTTAATATCTTTATGAATAATCTTGGCTTGATGCAGTTGAGTGAGAGTGGATGCTAGCTGAATGGCGATTGTGAGAAATTCGGTTAGTGATAATTGGCGATCGCTAATATACTTTTTTAGAGATTCTGCACCAAAGTCTGCCAAAATTAGGGCTAAACCGTTATGATGATTTTCTAACGCTAGAGACTTGACAATTCCTTCTATATCTACTAGCGTCTGTGAGATTTTATATTCATGTCTGAGTCGGGTTAGTTCTTCGAGGCTGGGATACTCAGCTTTCAGGGCTTTAACGATCGCAAGGCTTTGATCTGACTGCTTAGAAGCGCGATAAATAACGGTATTCACACCTTCATGCAGAGCTTCAATAAAGTTGTAACCGGGAAGGATAGGTATCATTTTTCTAGGGCTGAGTAGTACGATGAACTGGGCATGATGCTAATGAACGTTATCCACAACTGTCAAATAAAAGGACAATCAGGTGCTTTCTTTAGCATTCCCAGCCAGCCCAATATTTCTCTAAGGCTAAATAAAGCTCAACATTTGGAAATATAGTTATTGGTCTTTCAAGACGCGATAAATCGCGTCTCTACATGAGGGTTTTGTCGCCCATTCTGAACTGTATAGACACTGCGCTCTCTGCTTTTCGGTCAGAATAGGGAACCAGTCAGAGCAAGGGCTGTATCTTTTCTTAGTGCCATTCCCCTTTACCCCTTACCCTTTTCCCCACAATGCCAAAAAGTTTAAAGATCAAAGCATAATCAAACCCAGTCGCACACCCACAGCAACAGCCTCGGTGCGGCTAGAGACACTGAGCTTTTGAAAAATGGATGAGAGATGAAATTTGACGGTATGCTCAGAAATATGCAGGCGTTTAGCGATCGCTTTATTTCCCAATCCTGACCCAAGCATTCCTAAAACCTCTATCTCCCGTGGTGTCAAGCTTTGTACAGGATTCGTTACTACTTTTTCGCGGATAGAGAGTAATTCTACAGCATCCGGGTGCAGCACCAGTAAACCAAAAGCGATCGCTTCCACAGCCGCAACAATTTCTGACTCTGTACTAGTACTGGGCAATATTCCCCGGATACCAGAACGTAACGCTGTCTCTAAGTCGATGCTGTCGAGTTCTTCAACAATGACGATTATTCCTAATGGATATTGCTGTTCTTGAATAACCAACAATTTTTCCCACACCGCTTGTTGAAAATTACCGCTCAAATCTACCAGCACCACATCCGGCTGTAATTGCCCAACTTCACTCGCCAATACATCCAAATCAGATGCACTCCCCACAACCGTCAACCGAGGATTGGTTGTCACCACAGCTGATAACCCTGCCCGCACCACAGGGGAAGTAGCAACCACCATCACCCGGATCATGTCGCCTCCACAGCAGTTTTATCGGACTGCACAGCAACATAAATCACGAATTGCTTCCCACCCCGTAGGAGTTGTAGCGGCACAGATCCTTTACTTTCATGGAGATATTTAGTTAAGTCATTCATGCTAGTGAATAATCGCCCCGAAACTCCAATTAAAACATCGCCGATTTGCACACCAGCATTTTCTGCCGCACTGTTAGGTAGAATTGACAACACCAATAAACCCAAGCTACGCCTACTTAAAAGCACAGGTTGCAGTGTAACTCCCAGCTGCGGACGACTATTTCCCTGTAAAAAACGCTCAACGGTGTTGCTGGGAACTGCCACAGCCAAACCATTAACAATCATGGTGTTAATTCCCACAACTCTACCGAGACAATCGGCAAGTGGCCCCCCAGAGTTTCCAGGATACAGCTGCAAATCAGCCATAACTGCTCGTGGATTATTTGCATAGATAATTCCAGTTGTCACAGCGCCACTGTCAGCAAAGGGATTACCCACCGCTAAGACTAATTCACCCACACGTAGCGCTTCAGAATTGCCGATAGTTGCAGCAGTTAAATCAGTGGCAACAATTTTCAGGGCTGCTAAATCCTGCTGTGGATCGAATTGGGTACGCACCGCATCAAATACTCTTCCGTCTGCCAATTCCACAGTTGCGCGATTGCTAGTTGCCACATGGGCATTAGTGATAATTAGTCCGTCAGGTTGCCAAATTACACCAGAACCGACTCCCAAAGAGCCGCTTTTTACTTTGACAGTGCGATCGCGTAGTTTAGCAGCGACTTCTGTCAGTTCCGCAGCGACGTTAGTTAATGTTGTGTTTGCCATGTTATGTCATGTTTGGGTAATTAGTTATGATTCCATAGTCATTGCACCCCACCCCTTAATCCCCTCCCCGCCTGCGGGGAGGGGAGACAAAGCGCAGCTTTGGCGGGGTGGGGTTCTTCGGGTTTAATAAGTAATCAAGTAGCTCAACGTCCGAGCAAAAAGGTGCAACTTCCGAGTTCAAAGGCTCAACGTTCGAGCAAAAAGGTGCAACTTCCGAGTTCAAAGGCTCAACGTCCGAGCAAAAAGGTGCAACTTCCGAGTTCAAAGGCTCAACGTCCGAGCAAAAAG
>NZ_JBALEO010000010.1:0-32076 GCF_036918015.1 Nostoc sp. | reverse complement strand
CGTGGTAATGCTCGTTCAGATTTAGGAGATTTTGAGGGCGCAATTGAAGATTATACTCAGGCAATCCAGATTAATCCTAGTTATGCTGATGCTTACTACAACCGTGGTAATGCTCGTTCAGATTTAGGAGATTTTGAGGGCGCAATTGAAGATTATACTCAGGCAATCCAGATTAATCCTAGTTATGCTGATGCTTATTATAATCGTGGCAATATTCGTTTAGAAATTGCAGATAAACAGGGAGCAATTGAGGATTTTCAAAAAGCGGCAGACATCTATCGTAAAGAAGGTAAGTTAGAAGCACTCAAAGATACACGAGAAATAATATTAGATTTAGAAATAGAAGAATCGTTAGATATTTTAAACTTCTAGATACAACTATAGCAATCCGATAGCAAAGCGGTAGCGAGTCAGACGCTCCTGCGTCGCTAACGCTGCGCTATCGAGCGTCTTTGATTTCTGAATCACTCGTAGAGGTAAGGGACTCTTTACTGGGGACACTTCTCTACGAGAGGCTGCGCCAACGACAAGCTCAGTGCATCGCTGGTGTCGTTATCAGTATCGATACTCAAAGCCAGTTAGCGATCGCGTCATGGTGCGCGTACTCAATTTAGACGGTGATGGACAAGCCGATCTCACCGTTCATGGAGGAGTAGATAAAGCAGTCTATGTAACCCATTCGAGCATTACGATTATTGGCGAAATGAATTGTCTGACACAGAGTTACCGCTAGGGTTCTTTCTTATTTTTGATTTATGCAAGAGGTCTATTGATTCAAGTTAGAGATTTTGTGAGAAGATGACCATCCAAAACCAGGCTAAGTTGCCCATTGGCAAGAATGCTAGTTCCTTGGATATAAGCAGCAACTGGGATTGCTTCCCCCAGAGGATGGATCGCAGCGGATTGTTTGCCGATGATGCAATCTACTTCTAAAGCACATCGTTTGTCTAAGTAACTAAATACTAATAAAGGCTTATCCTGCTTGAAAGCATTTAGTGTATCTGTGCTGTAAGTAGTAACTGAGGTGGGAAGCTGGTTAGGACAAATCAGCACATCAGTCAATAAGTGGATAGGGACGAGCATTTCTGTTGTTAGATCCTCACGATCGCAACCAAGGAAGCCACTGGTGCCAGAAGACTGCAAAAATAACATACGTCCCGCTTGAGTTTGGATAATTTGTTCGGACTGGGATAGACAAATCTGCTCTACAGAATCGGCAATAAATGCATAGACTCTGGAGTTAGCTTGACAGACGATAAGTTGAGCAATTTTTTGATCGAGGGGAATTTGGAGCGAGAAGGCTGTACCATGTCCAGCTTTAGACTTCAATACTATTCTTCCCTGAATAGCTGTTAATTGCTTGCAAACTTCAGTTAATTCTACTCCTAACTCTAAGGCAGCGCGATCGCATAAAACAGATGAAACCTCTGGTTCAAGTACTAGTTCTTGTAAAATATCCCCTGGTTTTGTCAGGGCGAGTCCTTGGGCTAAAGCTTGTTGATAAATTTGAGATAAGTTAATTCCTGCGCCATCATCACAGCCATCAATAATCAGTTGATTTCCTTGCTGGTAAACTTCAATTTCAATAATACCGATGCTATTTTTACCTAGCTGTTGGCGTGTTTGACGAGACTCAATACTTTGCTCTAGTAAATAGCAACTGATATGCAACAGGAGAGCATGGAGGCGATCGCTAAATGCCCGATTGACTTGGATATCGCTAACTTGTAAATATAGTTTAGCAGACTTATCTTGTAGAGCTTGTAACTGAGACCAAAGCCGATGCAACGGTTCTAAGGCTACTTTTAAAGGAATAGTTGTAACTTTTTTGACTAAATTGGCAGAATGGTTAAGCAGCTTTTCCTGCTGTATGAGTTCTTGTTTGAGTTGATGATGATTGTTATTCAGCGAATCAACAGTTGATGCTACCTGAGACGCTTCAGCCAAAACAGATTGCAGAGTACTGTACAATTGCTGAGAGCGAGAAGCAGCTAGAGGAGAAAGGGTATCTGAAATTGCTGCTAAACGTCCTGACCATTCCTGTAGGTTATCGAGCAGGTGTTGTAATCGTTTAACTTGTCGGAGCAACCGCCCGATCGTATGTTGTTGTTCTTCTTCTTGACAGGCTTGCTGATTATATGTAGTTAATAATGTCGCAACTAGCACATTGAGTTGTTCGAGATGCTTAATATTGATGGGTGTGGCGGTTGGAATACTTGTTGCAACAATGGTAGAAATGGATTCTTGCAAAGAGAGTGGATGGCGATCGCGAACAGATTTAACTAGGGATGCAACAGAAGTTTCAGTAGGCAGGGAAAAATCCCCCAACCAAGCATGAAAATCTCCTTCTCCATACTCCTCCGGGTTTGCTAGTTCCCCTACATTGATGGGAAGCTGCTCGGTATCTACGCGAACAAGGCTGCCAGACTGGGGGGTAGTTTCATCTATTAGTTCCCTGTCAAGACTTTCCTTGTCTTTAACGATAACTTGCTCCGCAGAAGATTCTACCTCGGCCAAGCGATCGCCAAATTGAATAACTGGTTGATATTCTTGCGGTTGCTCTATCGATGTCTCAAGGTTTGTTTCCTGGGGGATAACGCTTTGTTGGCGATCGCCAAACTCTGCTTGTAGACGAGCAACAATGGCAGACATCCGCTCCAGAATTTCTACTTCGTCAATTTGCGAGGCTGTTAAAAATGCCATCAACAGCATCTGTAGGCAATCTAATCCTTCCGACAACAGGGAGGCGATTGGGGCGTTGACAGTTGCCCGATACTGATGCAGCAGCTGAAAAATCTCTTCTAGTGCAGCCGCAACGATGGCAATGGCATCTAACTCAGCTGCTATGGCAATCGAATGCAGAGAGCTAGCAGCTTCCATGAGAGCCAAAGCTGTACCAGGGTTACTGTCTTTTGTATAGTTAGGCAACTCCTGCTCCAAGAACAGTAACAAATCGATCGCTTCTTCTAGGAAGCGATCGTCGTTCTGCGGTTGGGGGACAAAATCGGTACTCATGAACAACTCTCGTTTCTATGGGGTTTGTGACAATTCTATGGCTTCGATATTGTTTGGAGGCTACAAGCAGCGATGTCAGCGATCGCTTTGAATTGCTCCTGGATTTGCGCGATTGACTCCAACCCCGCACTGATTTGGCGATCGCACGGTTCGATAGCAGAAGCAACGTCTGCTGCTGCCACCTGGAGTTCTTGGAACCATTCCTCTATATTTAGGGTGCTGTCGCGGGCTTGACGGGCGAGAATTTCCACCTGTTCGGCAGCAGCTAACAAACCTCTTTCCCGATCGCTAGCTTTTGTGGCTTCGATGGCTGTATTCAAGGACAAAACCTGAATTTTGGTACTCAAGCCTTCCACAAGGCGAATAAAGTCAGAAGCTTGCTGGCAAAATTCACCAAGATATTGCAGCTGTTTATTAGTAATAGCAACAGTATCTTGAATAGACATTAAATGCTCGGCGGCAAGCTCGGCGATTCTTGCTCCTGCTTGTACAGCCTGGCTCACCTGCTGAAATGGCACTAGTAACTCAGAGCGATCAGCCTTTTGGGGAGGCTGCGACAGATGTTGAGCAGGTGGAGCTACTATTTCAGCGCAGCGCAAGTTAATTGTCAACATCATTCCTACTTGTTGCAGCAAACTGCGCTCTGCTTCCTGCCATTGTCGGGGTTGGAGGCAATGATGAATAACTAAAAAACCCCAAGGCTGTTGTTTGACAATCAAGGGTAAGCACAGGCTAGCTTGCACCTGAAAGCGTTGCCAAAATTGCTGTTGCCGGGGAGTTAATTCTAATACTTCAGTGAGGTTGCCCTGCGAGTTTTGTCCGTCGCCAATATCGGGTTTATTAACAAACAAATTTATCGGTAGGGATTGGTTAAGCAGGGATGTCCAACCCGCTTGTATCGCTTCAGCGATCGCTCGACTGCGATTATCTTCTTCAAAACGATAAATCAAAACGCGATCGGCGTTGAGA
This sequence comes from Nostoc sp., assembly GCF_036918015.1. Classification (GTDB taxonomy): domain Bacteria; phylum Cyanobacteriota; class Cyanobacteriia; order Cyanobacteriales; family Nostocaceae; genus Nostoc. Next base: position 28,092 of record NZ_JBALEO010000010.1, on the reverse strand, counting down.
ACATCTCGCAGGGCGGTAACTGTAACCTCCAAAAGTGCAGTTTGACCCTTTGCCTGTTGCATTTGCCGATCGATGGCCGCAAGTTGTTCTCGCTGGAGTTGAAAAGCCCCTCGAACATTTTGATCGTTGTCACTGGGTGAATCCTTAGCCAAAGCTTGGATAAAAGCTTCGATTTGACTCACCTTCTGCTGCAATTGAGCGACCTTTGGCCCCTTAGCAGATTGAAAGACTGCTTTGATTAGAGCCACATTAGCCAAAATTTCTTCTATCTGGATTTCATTTTCAACAGCCTGGGTTTCAGAATTAGGGTCTAAAGTTGCGATCGTCACAGAAAACTCCTTGGCAGCATCAAGTCAAATATAAAAAGCAGGGGAGCAGGGAGCAAGCCTGGATTTCTCACAAGTGAGAAATCCAAGGGGTGTGGGAGGTGTGGGAGGTGTGGGAGGTGTGGGAGGTGTGGGAGGTGTGGGAGGTGTGGGAGGTGTGGGAGGTGTGGGAGGATGGGGAAGAAGTCTTACCCCCCACACTCCCCACACTCCCCACACTCCTCTTCCCCTGCCCCCTGCCTCTTATCAGTGGGTTTGCCATTGCAATGTCTGGGCGATCGCTCTGGTGTCTAAAATCCAGCGATCGCCTGGCAGAATACCTCGAACAAAATTTAGCAGTTTGTTTGGGGAAAAGTCGGTTGGTGCTGATTGTGCTTGCTGTAAATCCTGCCACTCTACATCGTAGACATGAGCCACCAAAAACCCGATTACCTGATTTTGCAGTTCGATAACCAGAACCATTGGCTTTTCTGGTCGTGACTGCCGCTTCAAAAGCGGCGCATAACCAAGCAAATGTTCCAAATCAACCACCCGCAGCATCTGTCCTTGCCAATTATAGAAACCTAAAATCCAACTTGGTAAGGCCGGGGCTGGGGAAATTTCTTGGCTAGCGAGATGAATAATGTCCTGTAATGAGTGGAATGGTAGCAATCCACTTCCTCCATCGCCCAAGGAAAAACGCAGAAATCTTTGCCGTTGTTCGCCTGATGTCAGCCCAGGAGCCAAGGCTGGGGTTGTTCCGGGCAACCCCAACTTATCAGCCAATATCTGGCTCATACCAAAAAGAAGTACTTTGAGTGGTTCCTCGTTTGCTGCTACAGGCAAAACAGCCATGTGGCTCACACAGCTTAACTCCGCCACTTGCCGATAAGACCAAGGCACCGGACGCACTGCTGACAAAGGAATATCGATTAAGGCAGGGGGCTTGTCCACAGGAATGCCACAAATTTCCCCAGTCCGCGTTTGAGTCAGAAGTAAGAAGCGCCCTGAAGTGTCAACCGCAGAGGGAACTTGATGCGGCTGTTGGGCTTGCACTTGCTGAATGAACTTTTGGCGCAAGTCCACAATTGTGATGGTTTGCGCTCCCAAATCAACCATCCCGATACCACTTTCAACCGTACTCCTAATAGGGGGACAAGCCATCACCTTGAGAACTGCACCAACTGGCAGGGCAAATAAATAGTCTGCGATCGCAAAAACAACGACTCGTAATGAGTCGCGCTCGCTCACAGCGCCAGATAATCGCTTAAACGGAAAGGGAGTGTTAAGCATAGGAAAGTTACGGGTGGGGGCAGGGGGCAGGGGAAGCAGGGGGCAGGGGGCAGGGGAAGCAGGGGGGAGAAAAAAGGCTTAACCCAAGGGTATTGGGTTAAGGGTTATGAACTAGTTCAGCGATCGCGGTTAGGAAATTTTGTTCTGAATAGGGTTTGGTCATGTAAGCTTTTGCTCCTAGAGCTAAAGCTAATTGGCGGTGCTTCTGTCCGCTACGGGTAGTCAGCATCACCACAGGAATCCCGGACAAACGCTCGTCTTGGCGACGGTGTTCTAAAAACTCAAATCCATTCATCTGCGGCATTTCAATGTCACAAATCACTAAATCAACATCACCGTGTTGCAGGATTTGCGCGATCGCCTCTCGACCATCGGCTGCTTGCAACACTTGATAGTCGGCTTTCTGGAGCGTCTGCACCAAACTTTGCCTTTGTACAACCGAATCTTCTACCACTAGCACCATCAGTCGGTTAGGTTGAGCAACGGCTGTATTGACTTCCATCGGCTGTTGCTGCGGTTGCGTTATCGTTAGCTGGGATTGCTGCCCCTCTAGAGTCAGAACAGGCTCAGGCGCAGGCAATAGTTTAGTTGCAATTGATGCCGGGGAAGTCGGGATCATGTCTGTCTCCCAAGTTTGCCGAACTAACTCCAACGGGTCAACGATTAGGGTAAGACTACCATTTCCCAACACGCTGTAGCCTTGGATGTAACTAGGTAAAGTCAGGACTCTGCCGAGGGATTTAATTACTAATTCCTGCTCGACTAAAATCTGATCGACTTGCAAACACAAGTATTGATGCTCTGTTTCCAACAGCAGCAGAGGTTCGACGGTGTTCCGTTGTTTGACTGGAAAAGGACTGAGGTTTAAATTGTGGTCTTGGGTCAATAAAGGATATTTGTAATCCAGCAAATCGGCAAGCGGGCGGATGGGAACGAGTTGCAGACTTTGCCCTTCTCCCCACTGCCAGAATTTTTGGCTGCCTTGCCCGTGTAAAGATTGCTGGACTTGAATCTGCTCTGGCTGCGGTAATAAAACCTGGCTAACTCCTTCAGACAGCAAGCCATAAGTAATACCTTGAGATTGACAAACGAGCAAGCGTGCCGTTGTCAAGCTTAGAGGCAATTGCAGCATGAAGGTGGTTCCCTGCCCTAAAATCGATCGCACCACAATCGAACCTTGTAAAGTTTGCAATTGAGTGCGAACGACATCTAAGCCGATACCACGGCCAGATAACTCACCAACCTGCTTGGCGGTAGAAAAGCCTGGTTCAAATAATAACTCTGCCAGTTGGTCTTCTGAGGCGTAGGCGGCTTGTTCGGGAGTCAGCAGGTGTTTTTCTATAGCTCGCTGACGAATGGCTTCCCAGTTTAAGCCTCGACCATCATCCCGTACCTCAATAATAGTGCGGTTGCCTTGATGATAAGCTTGAATTGTAATTGTTCCGGTTTCTGGTTTACCCTGCTGGCGGCGGGTTTCTACCGGTTCAATGCCGTGATCGAAGGCATTACGAATCATGTGCAGCAAGGGATCGTACAGCTGCTCAGAAATGGCTTTATCCACCAGTACCTTCGTACCGCCAAGCTTGAGTTCAACAGGCTTATGATAAGTTGCTACCATCTGTTGCAGCAGCCGCGGTAATCGATTCAACACTGTTCCCAGTGGAACCATTCTGGCTTGCAGCAAATCTTCCTGCGCTCCTGAAAGCAGTTGCTTGCGCTTTCCGAGACTGAAGCGAGATTGCTGAACTAAGCCATTAACAGCCTCAATCCGTTCTCCTAATTGCACCATGTCTTCTGTAAGATTTTGCAGGAGAATGTGCAACTCGCTATAATTATCCATTTCTAAGGCATCAAAATTGGATTGTGCCTCGGCAGTTGGGGAAACAGAGATAACTGAGCGGGGAGATACACGTATATGTCGCTGCTTGCGTTCGGGAAGCAGCAGATGTCGATCCGACCAAGTAAAAACTTTACTAAGTTGTTTTTGACAGTACAAAAACTGTAGTAGAGTGTCTTGAGCTGCTTTCTGGATGTGGTTAGATTGCAGGTTTTGTTGGTTTTCGCTGATTAGCAATTCCCCAATTGTATGGCTGAGGCGATCGAGCTGTTCGATCGCGACTCGGATACTGGGAAGTGATGCCGATGATTGAGCCTGGAGGCTTGGCGCTGGTGGTGGAGAAGTTGGCCGATCTGAGTCTGAGTATCGGCAAGATGTCTCTGGATCTCCGATCCAGATTGACTGTAAAATCCGCTCTATGGCAGAGGGGACTACTACCGAATCCTGAGAATGAGAAATAGGTGCCAGTACCTCCGGTGCTTTCGCTACTGAGTTATCAGTCCGCTTCGGGAAAAACGACCAAATTGATTCCGCTTCGCTGGCACTGAGGAGGGGGGATGGCTGATTCTCAGTTGTAGTCGTTTGTGTTGGTTGGGCAGCGATCGCAACTGGCTGCCTTTGCGGTTCTGGGACAGGAGTAGTGAGCATTGCCCATTCTCGCAATTGCGGAGATATCTCTCCCCCTTGAGTGCGATCGCCTGCAAGTACTGCTGTTTGAGCTGCTTTAAAATTTTCTAAAGCTACCTGAGCGATTTCCAGTACTTTGTCTGGATGTGCTTTGAGCGCGTTTAGCGTCGCCTGGGCAATTTCTTCCAATCCAGATAAGCCATAAGATGCTGCTAGTTCGACAAAAAATTCGGCTTGAGAGTTGAGTGTTGTTTGAATTTGTTGCGGATCTTGGCTTTGAATGTCAGTTTCCAACTGTTGCAAATCCTGGAGTACACTCCCGGAAAAGATTGACTCTACGACATCAAAGCCAAGTTCTTCCGAAGTGGGAAGCAGAGCCTCACGACCAAAAAAGTCGCCTAGTTTATGTTGGAGTTGGGCGAAGATTGAGGCAGTGCGATCGAGTATTTCTGCCTCATTGCAGGATAAGCCCATCAAGGCTGCACTCAATGGAGTTCGCAGGCATTCATAAGCATCTAGAAGCAAAGCACCCAATTCTGGATCGATTTCCAATTCTGGAGCGTATAACGCTTGGAAAACATCTTCCAAATGATGGGCAATTGTCTGAATAGTTTCTTGCCCAACACTGGCAGCACTCCCTTTGATAGTATGGGCGCTTCGCATCAAGGCATGAACTTTTTCTATTGTTTTTTCATCAAGTAAACCGATCAGATTCTGCTCAATGGTTTGCAACAACTCTGCCGCTTCCGCAAGAAAAGCCTGCTCTTGATTACTGGGATCGGGGTTCATAATACGCTTGGTGTCAAGGAGATTTATCTGTTAAGGCAGGCAGGGGGAGCAGGGGAGGCAGGGGAGCAGAGGAGAGTTGTTTCTCCCCTGCCCCTCTGCCCCTCTGCCCCTCTGCTCCTCTGCCTTATCCTGAGAACAAATATTCACCACGACTTACTTAGTCAACTTTGAACTGGCTAACGCTGGTTTCCAGTTGTTGTGAAGTCATCCGTAGTTCCTCAAAAGACTCGGAAATGTGCATGGCACTTTCTGAAGTCTTACGGGCGATCGCCGAAACATCCATCATCGCCTCTGTCAATATGTGAGATTGCTGACTTTGATGGGAAACTGCTTCGGTAATTCCTTGTACTAGTCCACCAATTTCGTTGGTAGCTACGACGATCGCACTTAGGGAATGACGAGTTTCATCGATCAAGTTCGAGCCTTGAACAACTTGGCTAATCCCTATTTCCATTGCTTCGGTAACTTCGTTGGTGCCAGCTTGAATTTCTTGCACGAGTCGCTCAATTTCTGTGGTGGCACTAGCCGACTGATAAGCCAGAGAACGAACTTCATCTGCAACCACCGCAAAGCCTTTGCCATACTCTCCAGCACGGGTAGCCTCGATGGCAGCATTGAGTGCCAGCAAATTAGTTTGAGTGGCAAAGTTTTCAATCAGACTCACTACTTTCGAGATTTTCTGAGAAGCTTCACCAAGGCGTTTAATCTTCTTCGCTGTTTCCGACACGGTTTCCCGAATCTCCAAAATGCCCTCTACGGTTTTTTCCATCAGGATATCACCAGCTTGGACGGTGTTATTAGCTCTTTGAACCGCCTGTCCGACTTTTTGGGCATCAGCAGCAACTATCTGGGTGGAAGTTACCATCATTTGTAATTGTTCCAGAGCGTGTTCGAGCCGTTCTGCCTGCTGTTGAGCTTGGTCAGATAGTTTCACTACTGAGATCGTATTATTGCTGGAAGTTTCACTCACCCTACCAGCAGAAACCTGCACTTGTCGCACTAAATCTCGCAAACTTTGGATCGTAGTATTGTAACCATCGGCGATCGTCCCAATTTCATCTTCAGATAAGGGCGCTCGAACGGTAAGATCGCCTCTGAAGGATGGTTCCAAAGCCATGAGAACGCGGATAGCTCCTTGTTGGAGTTTTTCGCGGGCGGTGCGTTCGCGCTCTGCTGCTTCTGCTAGTTGCTGCTCTTGAATACGCACCTGTGTTAGGTAATCTGCAAGATTCAGGGCAATACCAATCTGGACGCTGGCTTGGTTGAGAACATCCTCTTCGGATTGCTCCCACTGGCGCGGTGCGCTATTTTGATAAACTCCCATCAGCCCCCAGAGCCGATTTTCTTGAAAAATCGGAGAAATCATGTAGGCTTTAGTTCCCCACATCTCTAACAATTGGACGTGACATTCGTCATGACCGACAGTATATATATTGTCAACCCGCAAACTTTCTTTGCGGACATAACGTCCTCCTTGGTTGTACTGGAGATAGGTATCTCTAACTTTGGCCAAGCTAGTTCCCACCAACTTAGGCCAATCCCCAGTCACAGACTCAACTACAAATTCTCCAGACCAATCAGGCTCAAAACGGTAAACTCCAACTCGATCTACTTTCAGCAGTTGACGAAGTTCGTGGGTGGCAAACTGGATAAATTCCAGAACATTACCATTACTTTGGGCCATTTCTGTTAACCGACTTGGCAGGCGATAGGAAAATCGGGCGTTTGCTACTTCCCGTTCTGCCAGTTTGATCAGTTCCTCATTCTTGGTTAGAGTTTGTTGTAAGTATTGCGATTGCTGGACGGCAACCCCAAACTGCGTGCCGATTTTCGCTACCAAGTTGACTTCATTCTCTTGCCATTGCCGCGGCCCGCTATTTTGGTAAGCTCCTAACAAACCCCAGAGCTTGTTTCCGGCAATAATCGGGGTGATGATATAGGCTCTAATCTGGAATTGCTCTAGAATTTTCAAGTGGCACTGAGCATGGCCAGCAGTGTAAACGTCATTAATCACAAAGGTCTCGTTGTTGCGATAGCGTCCACCTTGAGTTTGTTGGAGGTGTTCGTCTTCCCATATAGTCCTGATATCGGGGCCAACCAAAGCCACCCATTCACGACTTACGGATTCGGCAACAAACTCCCCACCCCAATCTGGATTGAAGCGATACACGGCTAGACGATCGCATTCTAAATGCGATCGCAATTCTGGTAAGGCATTGCGGAAAATCGTATCTAGCTCTTGAACTTGGCGAATTTTTTCTGAGAGCCGTGTCAATGCTCGTTCCCCTTCTGCGGTTCGCGCTAATTCTGCATTCTTCTTCTTGAGCTGTTCGATATACTTAATCTGTTGCAAACCTATACCCATTTGCACAGCTATTTTTCGCAACAGTTGCACATCCTTAGATTGCCACTGCCGAGGGCCAGTATTTTGGTATGCTCCTAAAAAGCCCCAGAGTTTGCTTCCAATAAAGATCGGAGCGAGCGCGTAAGCTTTGGCCTGCATTTTGTCTAACATCTCTACGTAGCACTGAACGTGACCGGCAGTGGAGATATCATTGACAACAAAGGTTTCATGATTGCGATAGCGTCCGCCCTGAGTTTCTTGTAGGTGTTCGTCCATCCAAATCGTTTTGATGTCAGAACCCCCTAAAGACAGCCATTGATCTTTTACAGATTCGGCAATAAACTCCACACTCCAGTCGGGATGAAAGCGAAATATTGCTAGGCGATCGCACTGTAGTTGTTTGCGTAAACTTGGCAGCACATTCAGGAAAATTGTATCTACGTCTTGAGCTTGGCGAATTTTTTCCACCATCCCTGTCAGCACCTGTTCCTCTTCTGCTGCTCGCGCTAACTCTGTATTCTTCGTTCTCAGTTGTTCGATGTACTCGGCTTGCTGGACGCTTAACCCGAACTGAACGCCCAATTTGGTCACTAATCGCACCTCCTCGGAATTCCACTGGCGCGGGCCGCTATTTTGGTAAGCTCCTAATAAACCCCAAAGTTTGTTTCCAGCAAAAATCGGGGCGATGGTGTAGGCTTTAACCTGGAACTGCTCCAACAGGTCGATGTGGCACTGGGCATGACCAACAGTATAGATGTCATTGACGGCAAAAGTTTCATTGTTGCGATAGCGTCCGCCTTCGGTTTGCTGTAGGTGTTCGTCTTTCCATACGGTCTTGATATCGGGGCCAACCAGAGGCACCCAGTCAGTTCCGACAGATTCAGCAATAAATTCACCACTCCAGTCAGAGTCGAAGCGATATATTGCTAGGCGATCGCATTTAAACAACTGCCGCAATTCTGCCAAGGTAGTGCGGTAAATTGTTTCTGGGTGTTGGGAATGAAGCATTCTATCCGTCATTCGGGCGATGGCGTGTTCTACTTCAGCTACTTGGGTCATTTCGAGATTTTTTAACCGTAGCTGTTCGATATATTCAGCTTGCTGGAGGGCAATGCTCAACGGTTCGCCGATCTGCAACAAAGCACCGGTCTCTTCTTCAGTCCATTTCCGCACATCAGAATTCTGATAGGCTGCTAACAAACCCCAAAGATTACCAGCGCGGAAGATGGGAACATTAATGTATGCTTTGGCTTGGAACTTCTCTAATGTTTCTAAATAGCAAGGTGAAAAACCAGCAGCAGAAATATCGTTGACTTTACGAAAGCGTGTTCCTTTGGTGTACACTCCACCCTGGGTTTCCTTCAGATAGGTATCGGCATCAGGTTTAATCGGGGAGGCATAATCCTTAATATTGCAACGCTCTGAAGATAGCAGACCTGTTTTTAAAATGCTGTCTTGTTCCTGCATCTCCAACAGTGACGACCAACCAGCAGCCACAGATTCAGCGATCACTTCTCCACTCCAGTCTGGATAAATTTGATAAATGACAACGCGATCGCATTTTAAAAATCGCCGCAACTCTTGGGTGGTAATGCGGAAAAGGGTGCGAAGATCCGTTGCTTGCCCAATCTTTTCAATGATGCCGAAAACAGTACGTTCTCGTTCAACAAGTTTGGCTGACTCCTCAGAGCGGTGATAAAGTTGTTGCTGATATTGCACCTGTTGAATAGCAATACTAGACAGAGTTGCAACCTGCACCATTAGTCGAACTTCACTATCTTTCCACTGACGAGGCTGAGAATTTTGATAGGCAGCGAGCAAGCCCCACAACTTTTCTCCCTGGAAGATGGCAACAATAATGTATCCTTTGGCTTGATAGGTTTCTAAAACTTTGATATAGCAGTCAGAAAAACCAGCACTGTAGATATCATTCGTGACTCGATAAATCTGTCCGCGATGGAAATTTTTGCCTTGGGTGTGCTGAATGTAGCTATCTGCACTGGGCGATCGCCCTGTTGTCCCAACCAATCCCCCTTCGTCTGCAAGGTTCCTAACACTGCAATAGTTAACGTTATTGACAATTGCTGGGTTGTTTCGCTGTTCTTCTAATAGAGAAACCCACTCAGATCCAGCAGATTCAGCGATAAATTCCCCACTCCAATCTGGCTGGAAACGATAGATTGCCACGCGATCGCATTTTAATGACTGTCGCACTTCTTGGGTGGCAACGCGAAAGATGGTATCCAAATCTTTGGATTGGAGAATTTTATTTGCTACACCGACCAGGGTTTGGTCTTTTTCTACTTCTTGTTGCAACTTAGCCTGAATCACGGCAACTTGCAGTTGCGCTTCTAATTCCTGCGCGATCAATTTTAGTAACCGAATTTCAGCATTTTGCCACTGGCGAGCAGCAGTGCATTGCTGCACTACCAATAAACCCCAAACCTCATCTTTTACTAAGATTGGCAAACTCACACAAGCTCTTACCTGAAACCGCTCCACGAGCTGCTTTTGGTAAGGGGACAAGCCAGCAGTGTAAGTATCCGCGATCGCGACTAATTTTTCTTGTTGATAAAGCTTGGCAGAACCTAACCCAAAAATGACGGCGGGCAGTTTTTCCTTCAGCATTGGGGTAAAGCCATCCCTCATCCCCTCTGCAACAACTATCCCCAGTGTCGGATTCGTAAACTCATACAGCACGACGCGATCGGCTTGCAGTGAGCTTTGTACCTCCATAACAGCAGTAGCAAGCAAGGTATCTAGATCGGAAAATTGGCGGATTTTGCTAGCGATCGCCTGTACTTGCTCTACCTCTAATCCGTCTCCTCCGTCTTGATACGGCAACACACTTAGCAATTCTTTTAACTTGCGGATTCTCTCTCGCAATGGCCCTGTTTCCACCCAATCAGCTTGATCCAGTTCAGTTCGCAATTCTTCTAGAGCGGAGGTGATTTGCTGTTTTCCTGGTACATCAACGGTATGCCCGTTATCAGTTTCCTTATAACCGTTGCTGGGATTTGACTGAGGTTGGCTCGGTCTAAGATTGTGTTGCGCTACCATGATCTTTCTTGCTATGAAGGTTGTCGGAATTAATAAGTAGAATGCAGAGCGGAGGCTAATTACTAAGAAAGGCAAAAGTGAAAAAGCAGAGGAGCAGAGGGGCAGGGGAGCAGAGGAGAAAAACCACGCCACTTGCGGGTGGGGCTTCAACCAAGGAAGCGAGGGAGCAAGGGAGCTATCGCGCCACTTGCGGGCGAGGCTTTGAACCTTATCTTTTTCGTAAAAAGTTAAAAGGGAAAAGAAAGAAAAAGAAAAATGGTCAAGAGCTGCCTAAATTTATTTATGGGGATTATCTTTTTACTTTTTACTTTTCTAGAACGGCTTCAGCGTCCAGAAGCCTTTGCCGTAGGCAAGTCTGAGTAGTTCACAGAGGCTGAAGGGCTTGAATCACAACCTGGGTGTCAAGTAACATCAAAGGGCTACCTTGAGAATCCACAAAGTAACCCTGTAAGAATGAGCCTAGTCGGCCAGGTAACATCGATGTCGAAATCTCTAACCGCTCTTGGGGGTCATGAACTTCAATGGTATTGACTTGCTCTACCAACAGCCCGACGGTTTGATTCTGGACTTGAACAAGCATCGCCATGCCAGAGTTACGCACACCTTCTCGCCGACACCAGTGTGTTGCTCCCAACAAAGCTGCTAAATCAAGAATCCAGATCGCTTCTCCCCGCCAATTCATTATGCCTAACAAAAATTCTGCTACCTGCGGTACTGGCAAAATCTCGGTCAGCGCAACCTGAATTACTCCTCGCAAATCAGCTAATGGGAGTAACCCATTTACCTTTCCATTCAACGGAAATCTTAAAAACCTCTGGTTGTTTCCTTGAGAAGAGTTTTCAAGTCGAAATTGGCTATTAATGGGTAGCGAAGAAAAGCTATCATTGGCCTGTACCATTGCCCTAGTTTCCTTTAGCGAATAAATTTATTAACAGTCTGGAGCAAGGTATTTTCATCTACAGGTTTGACTAAATAGCCATCGGCACCACTCATAGTGCCCCAAGTTTTATCAACATCTGTATTTTTAGTTGAGCAAATCACTACCGGGATTCCTTTTGTTGTCGGATCGGCTTTCAACTTGCGGCAGAACTCAAATCCACTTTGGCCCGGCAAAATTAAATCCAGTAGAATCAAGTCAGGTTTTTGTTGTTTCAACCTGAGTTGAGCCTCTTCCCCACTGCGAACTTCATAAACTGAATATCCTCCTTGCTCTAAGTAACGTGTCATCTTTTCGGATTCTGTGAGGCTATCTTCAACTAAAAGAACTTTTTTCATTTTTTCCTAACTATTTAATTCAGAATTTGAAAAATGATTGCGATAAATGAATTAACACCAACCCAGATGTAGAAAGCAATTTACAATCCAAAATCTTTTTTGAAAATGGATGTAGGGGAGCCACTGACATGACTACCGCTTCAACCTAAACGCTTAAATACTTGTGAAGCACATTGAGTACTTTCTCTGCTTCTACAGGTTTACCCAAAAAGTCAGTTGCCCCTACTAATTTTGCTCGCATCCGATCTACTATTCCATCTTTCCCCGTTAAGATGACAACCGGCACATTTTTGAGACTTGGAGTTTTACGGATTTGAGAACAAATTTCATAGCCATTCACTTTTGGCATCAACAGATCCAAAAAAATGAAGTCGGGCTTGCTTTTAATTAGGTTTAAAACAGCCGTCAAGGAATCTTGAATGCCAACAAAGCGATAACCTTGATGGGTGAGAATTTCCTCCAAACTGCGACAGATCATCGGACTATCATCCACACAGGCTACTAAAGGTCTTGAGACATCAATAATTGCTCTACTAGCCGCTGGGGGGGCAACTTGTATAACAGCTGGGGGGGCAAATTGTATAACAGTGTTCTCTTCTTTCTTCAGTGAAGAATTGAAATTATTAACTGCACTGGACGGACTGACAATTTCTTTACTAGTCGCTGGGGGAGCAACTTTGTTGAAATTGGGCGCAAATTGTAAAACAGTGTCCTCTTCTGTCTTTAGTGAAGAATTGGAATTATTAACTGCACTGGAGGGGTTGCCAGTTTCTTGACTAATCCCAACCTGCCTGAGTTTTGGGGTAGGTGAAAAAGCGATCGCCCCTGTTTTTACCAATGTCATCAATAACCGAGTCAAAGCTAAGACATCCCGACCGCTTTTTTGCCCTAGACCTCGTAAAGTTTTTGTGCCATCAACTAGAGCAATAATCTGTTTAGAAGATGCTTGTCCTTGGAGTAGCTCAATTTGTTGAATGATCGGAAATAAATTGGGCGAGTAGGTTGCCAGTCCTGCATTTTGCCATTCTTGCCAGGCTTGTGTAGCCCGTTTCAAAACTTCCTCTGTTGGTATTACAGCTAGGAGAACCCCAGGAACTTCACCAACAACGGTAGTAGGTGACAACTGCCCTGCTGGATTGTTGCCATTTCTTTTGGCTTCAATGTACTGCATTATATCAAACAGGACTTCAGTGATTGAGCTTGCAATCAGGCTAACAAGTTGTTGTTGTTCGATTAATTTTTGTTCTCGCAACTTAGCAAGAATGGAATACTCGCGATAATTTTCTTGGGGAGAGACAAGCTGCTCCAACTGTGTCACATCCAGATTAGAACAGTAGCGCAACAAGTGTCGTCGCCATCGCTCATCGGCATTAGAACCGCCAGCCTGCCAAATTAATCGTCCTAAACGAAAATATAGCGTCCAAGTCGGCCCATCCCTTGCTTCAAGATTCAGCCTGCCTGTAAATAATTTAGTTTGAAGTTGCTCGATCAATTGATTCACAATGGATCGCACCTCCTTATATATCTTGAGTTTTGCATTTACATTAGAATTTCTCAAACAATCCAGCTTACTAACTTCATTGTGAGATTGCCAATAGCACAGTTCAAAATCTTGATTGAGCTATCCCAGCTTGTTATATCCCTTTGTAATCTGGATATTTTTAAAGTTCAATGCCGGAAGCTTGAACAAAGATTTAAGCTCTTTTTCTAATTATTAATAGGTTAACTAATTATTAATAGGTTAACTTTTTGCCATATTACATCTACTGAGCAAATTGCTTGTATAGATGGAGTTGCAATACAGACCTGAAAAAGATGGAAATGTTGAATACTACAAAGCATAGACCAGCTTTAATGCTTATCGGTTGTGTACTCTGTTGCTTAAGGCGACAGATACAAGCGATCGCCCAACAGCTAGTCTGCAAATACAAAAAATCAGCTTGAATGTAAGTTTGTCAAGAAATTGCTTGTTGGCGAATAAAGTACTGGCGATCGCGTTGTTCTAGTACGCCTTGCTTGATCAAGGAGCGCAGGACATCTATGGTTTGCACCCGGCTTAAGCCTATCACTTCTTCAATTTCTATCAGAGTAGCTCCTTCAGCTTGCTGAATGTATTGCTGCACTTTAGATTTAACAGTATCTGCATTCAAGGCAGGCACTTTCTTAGTCATGGTATTGGCGGAAGGACGAAAACCATTAGCTTTAATTGCAGAACGGGAAATTGACCATTTTGGAACTGTTACAACTAATTTTTCTTCTTTAGCAGGAGTCGGGGAAACTGGTTGTTCGGGACTGCGATCGCCCCAAACACTGTTATGTAAGATTTCCCGGAAATTTTGCAAGTTTTGAAATAATGCCTGAGCCTTTGCTGATCGCTGTTGGCGGTATTCTTGCTGGCGTTGCGAGACATCTGTTTTTATTTGCAATATTTCCAATTGCCGCTCGACAATCTCTTGCTGAAATTGCTGCTGTTGTAACTTTCTGTTGTTGTCAAGGCTGGTAACAAAACTGCTCAATTCTTGATGAACCACATCTGCTTGCAGCTGAAATTCTTGTTGAGTTAGCTGTTTCCACTGATTAACTTTTTGACGACGTTCAGCAGTTATTTGCAATCGCTGCGATCGCTCTTGTTCCCATAAATTCTTGAGAGCCATCAGATGATATCTCCTATTTTGTTAACTAGAAATATTAAATAAGCTGTTACGCATTTAATTTGTACATTTACCTGATGACTGATGACAGATGACTGTTAACCGTCAATAATCATCTGTCAACGACCATCAAGAGTGTTTATATACTTTAGACGCGCATCAGCTTAGAAGCCATAAAGACTCCCATTTTCTAATGTGGTGTTAAGCAGCAGATGGAACAGCAGCCTGGGATGTTAAACCAACTGCCTCGGCATATCTTAAGTAAGTTTCGACTGAAGCAATCACAATCCGAGCTTCTATTGATAGCAGTTCAATACCAACTAAAGAAACACGTACCCAAGCATCAATTACAATTCCTTTGTCTAAAATGCGGTCAATAACTTCAGCCAGACTTGAAGATGAGTTAACTTTTTCAACAGCCATTTTATTTTGCTCTCACAACTCTAATTATTGATTTCATCCTGCTCTGATTGAGCAGTAGGTAAAACTTACACAATGTGTTTTATTCTTCCTGAGTTTAGTGTTCCCAAAAATATAAGATAAATATAAGAAAATAAAAAAATTAAATAAAAAATTAGATCGTCTTTATTCTTTCTGGGAAAGTTTTAAATATTATTTTTTATGAATTTATATGAGAGTATCTTTGAGAAAATGATAGGGTGGTAGAGGTTCGCTCAGTGCCAATTGCCAGTGCGAGCATTGTACTTGCCAAAGGGAAAACAGCTGCGTACTTAGCGTTGAATCGTTGCGCTGTGCCAAAAAGTGGATTTGCCGCACATCTGACTGTCGAGTTTCACAGATAACATTTGTATATGTTTTGAGAATTAACTGGCTCAAGAGTTCCCACTGTTCGCATTGTTGTGTTTGAAATACTTGCTGTGTTTGGTAGCGTTGTTTTTTCGCTAATAAATAGGCTTTTCCCTTGGCATCAATAGTTTCAGAATCGTCAAGTAAATCACAGGGTGTCATTTTTAAGGTGTACTCAACTTTGTCTGCTAGGTGAGTTAGGGCTTCTAGATATTGCTCTTGGTGCTTTTCTAGATGATTCAGCAGTTTTTCTACAGAGGTAAAACCCCTCCCAAAGCGTAGGGGAAGAAGGGGAGTTTGTTGAAAAAGTTCTCGAATTACGCGATCGTGGTTTAATACAGCTTGAAGTAAATGCTCATCCTTTGCCTGTATTGCCTCCAGTGAGATTTCCGGCTCTACGATCGCAGCTAAACCGGAAGAGTAAACGAGTTCAATATTCCTTTCCATCCCCAAGGGTAGAACAAGTGGTGATGGGGTCGGGACTAGAAGAGCATAAGCGTATATTGACATAAGTAATTAAGTCTGAACAAATAAAGTTAACTAATTAATAATTCCCTTTTGTTTTACCAAAGTTAGGAAGTCCTCCGGGACGCTTCTTTTGACATCAAAGGTGTTTTCGGAGGATAAGTATCGCTGTGTGCAACGTTCTTTCAAACCTAACCCCCAGCCCCTTCCCTACAAGGGAAGGGGAGCAAGAATCAAAGCCTCTCTCCCTGTGGGGGAGAGGTTTGGAGAGGGGTTCTAAGGATAAGTTGCACATGGCGTTAAGTAGCTTCCGCTCTGAACTTCTGTGTTTTTTTCAAGTCAGAGATTATTGAGATTGATGCTGATTAGCAAGCATTTGGTATGTAACTTGGAAATCATCATTTGTAATCTGAATCAAGCTGGAGTCAGTCAATCCTTGGGCGCGGTATCGACGAATTGCGCTTAAAGCAGCTTGATTGCTCAATAAAGCCAAGTCTGCGCCATTCCAACCCTCGGTAACTGTCGCCCAGGTTTCTAAATCGACATCAACCAGGGGACGATCTAGATTGTGAACTCCTAAAATCGCTAATCGGCTGGCTCGATCTGGTAGATCGATTTTTATTTGTAAGTCCAATCTTCCGGCTCTGAGCAAGGCAGGATCGAGCGCTTCTGGACGATTGGTTGCTCCTACTAAAAGTACTTTCGGGCATTCATGCAACCCATCCAGTTCGGTGAGTAGTTGACCGACAACGCGATCGCTAACCCCAGAATCACCAGTGAATCTTCCCCTTGCTGGTGCTAAGGTATCAATTTCATCTATAAACACAACGCAAGGAGCTGCTTGCCGAGCTTTGCGAAAGAGTTCTCTGACTGCCTGTTCTGCGGCACCTACCCATCGGCTGAGTAATTCCGGGCCATTCACAGCAATAAAGTTGGCTCTAGCCTGGGAAGCGATCGCTTTTGCCAGTAATGTTTTTCCCGTTCCAGGCGGCCCCCACAACAGAATCCCACGGGGAGGCTTGGCTTTGGTTTGCTCGTATAGTTCGGGATAGAGGAGTGCGCCTTCAACAGATTCTTGAAGTTTTTGTTTCACATCATCCAAACCACCAATGTCATCCCAACTTACACTTGGTGTTTCAACTGCTACAGACCTGAGAACTGAGGGTTTTATCTCCTTAATTGCTTCAAGAAAATCCTGCTGCGTGATAGTCATGTTCTCAGGAACGGGACTGTTGAGGGAGGGGACTTGACGACGCAGGGCAATGTAGGCTGCTTTTTGACAAAGAGCTTTGATATCGGCACCGACAAAACCGACAGCCAAATCGGCGATCGCTCCTAAATTAACCGAAGTCTCCAAAGGCATGGCATTTGTCAAAATCGTCAGAATTTCCAATCGTCCATTGCGATCGGGAACTCGAAACTGAACTTCGCGATCGAAGCGTCCCGGACGACGCAGCGCCGGATCGAGATAATCGGGACGATTTGTTGCCGCTAATACAATTACGCCCTCAGTTTTGGCAAACCCATCCATTAACCCAAGCAACTGCGCCACTAGTCTTTTTTCAACTTCACCTTCCACTTGGCTGCGATCTGGGGCAAGACTGTCAATTTCATCAATAAATATCAAACAGGGAGCAGAACGAGTTGCTTTCTCAAAAATACTTCGCAAACGAGCTTCTGCTTCCCCGTAATACTTGCTCATCACCTCTGGGCCATTGATGGCAATGTAGTTTAACTCTAACTCTTCTGCCAAAACACGGGCTGTTAAAGTTTTTCCCGTACCGGGCGGGCCAACGAGCAAAACCCCACGCGGAGGCTCTAACCCTAATTTCACCAATAAATCTGGACGTTTAAGTGGAATTTCGACTAACTCTCTGATTTCTTGGAGAACATCAGCCAAGCCGCCGATACCTTGCCAAGAAGCTTTTGAGTTCGTCCGAGCTGATGGGGGGGTGACATCAGCATCATCCATTGGTGTAGCTGCATCGGTGGAATTGGATCTGACTCGGCTGGAATTACTTGTTCTCGGAATATTGCCTTGCCGGGGAATACTACTGAGATTATGAGACCGAATTTGAATAGAAGTTTTTAACTCCCCTTTCTCTACTTTTTCTTCTAAAGCTTTGGCAATTTCTAATAGATGTTCAAATCCTTTGAATATGTCGTCCATTGATTTAACTTAGAGGTTGTTTGAAAAGTGTTTTACTGTGATTTTGGGCACTTTTAGATCCCCCCTAACCCTCCTTAATTACCCCCCTTAATCCCCCCTTGTAAAGGGGGGAAACCGGAAAATCTAGTTCCCTCCCCTTGTAAAGGGGAGGGTTAGGGAGGGGTAATTCCATAAGTTGTGCGTACACCGTAGCTTTACAAGGGGAGCCAGTGCGGTCTTCTCCCAAAGGGAGAGGCTAGCGCCAAGGGGGTTTCCCCCATGAGCAACTGGCGTGGATTTAGGGGGATCTAGAAAGTTTTGCTATCGACAAGAGGACTTTTCAAACATCCTCTTAAATAAAAGACAGAGAAAAATTAAAAGTTTCAATAATTTTTCATTCTCAATTTTTATTGTTATTCACAGGGAGAGGAATTAATCAGTTGGAAATGGTTAATCGAAGACGAGCAAAGTTATACGGGGCAGTGAAATTGTTGTAGCGAATTCGCAAACGGTTTTCAAATTGACGATCGAGTGCTTCAACGTGTTCGCTAAATTGTGATTCTGCTTCCCAAGGAATTAGGTAGGCTGAATTGTAGATCATTGTGTCCATTTGGGGAGTATTTTCTACCACCTCGATCGCAACGGAGTTGAGTGTGCCTTTAAATACATCGATTATGCCTTGCTTGCGATCGTTCATTCCCTGTTCGATGGTTTGCCCTATTTGGATTACCCGCTCCATACTCAGGGGTTGACCTACTAGCTTATCCCTTTCGGTTTTGAGATTTGGGTGTTCTGCCAATAATCCCTGAATTTCTGTCTCAGTATTCCAAAAAACTTTGACACTAACTTCTCGGCAACCCGATAACTTCGCAAGCAATTTCGTCAATTCTTCTTGATGAGGACGAATTAATTGCTGTGAAACCGTTTCCCAGCTTGAAACCAAAAGTCCAAATTGCACGGGTAGTAAATAGCGATCGCCTCCTTGCATGATCTCCTCAAGGACTTTCTCATGACTTAGCAGGTTACGACGGCTGGCCAAATAACGCTCTTGCTGTGCTTCCGAGTAGATGACTGCAAAATCATCCAAAATTTTAATTTGTACAGGTTGCCGATCTAAGCCCTCTAAATTTAAATTTTGTGGAGCAGGCAAGGTCAAAATTCCATAAATGTAAAAGCCATAACTCATAAGAATGTCTTACCAAGAAGAATTTAGATAAAAAAGTTACAGGGGTTTAGAGGTGAGTACTAATCTTAACTTGGCATGAACTAAGCTTAACTGAGCCAGTCCTAAATCCAAGTCACCTTCAACCACAACACCTGTATTTAATAGGCGATCGAGAAGTTCTAAAATAGAAGGTTGACTAGAGGTTTCACCGGGGTAATATCCTCCAGATTGGGGAAGTAAATTTCCCATTTCACCCAAGTTAATATTTAGATCGGCTGGGTCAACATCAAATATCTCGCAAAGCTTAACAACCTGTTTTTCAAGCTGTTGTAGGCTTTCGGAAGCTCGATCTAGTTCAGAGTCGCTGAGGTTGCCAGCATCCATTCGCCGAATCACCTGAGCTTCCATGAGTTGGCGTATCAGTTCAACAACCGTCAGTAACAACGGCGCTAAACCGGAATCGGAACCTTTTGATTTACTAATCGCCTGCATTCTGATGATTATTAGGATTAAGTAATTTGAGCGATTGCAGTTCTGTTTCTAGACTGGCAAGACGCTCTTGAAGTTGTTGATTAGTTGCTAATAAGGCGTGAGTTTGACTATTAAGATAGGGGTCGCTCTCCCACCAGTTAATTCCAATCTCTTTGGCTTTATCAACAGAAGAAATCAACAAACGAATCCGAATGTTGAGCAGTTCTGTGGAGCCTACGGAAATAGAAATATCTCCTGCGATAACAATGCCTTTATCCAGAACCCGTTCTAGAATATCTGCCAAGGTAGAACCTTGAGTTGATGTGGTGATCGCTCCCCGATTAGTATTAGTACTCATTTGTTTATTAAATGGCCAGAATCAAGAGCAACTGTTTGTGAGATGTTCGGCGACTCAGCATTGCCCTGCATTTGGACTAATACTCCCTGTTCTCTGAGAGACTTGAGTGCAGCGACAATTTGACTGCGATCGATCCCTAGTTCTACTGCCAATTCAGAGAAACGCCTTCCTGGAGAATTACACAGGTAGTTGTAGACTTCATGCTCGTAAGGTACTCGTTGTTCCAATACAATCTGATTTGGGCTGTTTGGCATTATCTCTGACGGCTGAGATTGAGTATTTATACGATGATAGAATTCACTTAAAACCTCTTCCAGTAGCCGAGTTGCTTCTATGAGAGGTTGATTCGTGCGAGAAAGTAGGATATCGGCACAAATATCTTGGAAGCTAGGATCTCCAGGGTTTACGGAAATTTCGTGTTCGTGGCAGATTTTGGCAATCATCAGACAAGAACGCAATCCACCGCCCTGTCCAGAACCAGATCGACTCCAAAACGTCCGTACTAAGCGGACAATTTTTTCTGCTTGCTCAGAATCTATACCTGTTTTATGAACTACAATTTCCTGCTGACTCAGTTCATCAGGTGTAGGCATATCGATGGTAATAACACGATCCATCAAAGCATCCTGAGTTGCATGAACTCCACAATACTCTTGAGGATTTGATGTTAAGATTGCCCGAAACTGAGGATGAACCCGGATATACTCGGCTCGATGTTGGTTTGTTGGTAATACTAACAACCTCTCCTCAAGTACGGAGAGTAAAACGTTATTTACCTCCGGGTGCGATCGATTGAATTCGTCGTAAACCAGCGTAAATCCTTCTTTACAAGCTAGGGTTAATCGTGCATCAACCCAGTGTTGTCGGACTTCATCCTCCACTTTGACAACGCTGTGAATGTAGTTATCAACAACCTTTTTACGGGTATAACCTAATTGATTACCAATCAAGTCTGAGGTTTTAAACTCATCATCTCCAAATAAGAGGATGATCGGCTGGTTGAGCAAATCAGCTAGATGCATTGCCAGAGTAGTTTTTCCGACTCCGGCTGCACCACGTAAGTGTATGGAAAAACCTGACTGTAGATAGCGCAAAGCACGTTGAGCGACGCGTTGAACCGCAGGTGTATTGACAAATCGCTGGGGAGATGCATTTAATACTGTTGTCAAACTCTAAGTACCTCCTCAATAGTAATGTGTTATACAAAAGTGTTTTTTGTTACATTGCAAATATAAAATACAGATGTCAATCAGCCTTAACTGGACTCAAATCCAACGGATTTTGGCATCAACACAAGACTAGTAATGTTTAATATTTATGTCATCAGCATGATTACGGTGTTGAGAGGATACCTTTAAGAAGTCCACACAACTGTAAAGCAATATGGTTCTGCGCTTTTTACTATTACCGATTACTGGCCCATTAATGGGGGTAACGTGGCTTGGGGAAAAAATTTTAGAACATGCGAGTACTGAAATTGATGACAAAGATAATCTCAGTAAGCAACTTCTCGCACTCCAACTTGCTTTTGATATGGGGGAAATTCCTGAAGAAGAGTTTGAAATTCAGGAAGAAGCTCTATTATTAGCGATTCTGGAAGCAGAAGAGCAGGAACGCGATCAGACATCAGAGTAAAGCAGGAGGCAGAGGAGGAACTGTTGAAAGGGTTTCCCGACATAAAAGGAGGCAGTGCGTTGGGCGGGCAATGCCCGACTTGTTCGCCCTTGGCGTTTCCGTACCCCTACGGGGAAGCAAGCTACGCGCAGCGTCTCCGTTAGTAGAAGGGTAGCAACTGCCGGCAGCTGCCGTGGCAGAAGGTAATCCCCATAAATAAATTTCAGTAGACCGAAAACTTTTGCCAACATCAAAAATTAGTAGCTTGTCATACTGTGCATTCTTTTTTCACGGACAGTAGCCCCGAACGCGAGGCTTTTTTCATCGAATTTAATCCGCGATGTGTGGATGAGGGAAAATATAAGTATCGCGATTCAGAATATAATCAGCCATGACTGAAACCAAACCCGCTCGTACCGCACGCAGAGGAAGAATATTCCCTGAAATTCAATGGAATGAAGAACAAAAAGCACGACGTTCAGCCGAACGCGAGGCTTTTTACCAACGTTGTAAACCTATTTTTGAGCAAGTAAAATCAGAATTAATTGAAACTCACTACAACTGGTTTGTTGCAGTTGAACCGGATAGTGGAGAATATTTTATTGATAAAGATTTAGAAGTAGTTTCATTACGGTGCCGCGAACAGCATCCAGGCAAAATCCACTATGCTTTTCGGATTAATGAGTCTGGGGCTTGCGGCACGATATGACGATTTCCGGTTTTTTTGGTGATGAGGATGTACTACTTTTTGAAATTAATTTAATAACATCAGATGGATTAGAATTACCTGTTGAGGCGATGTTTGATACAGGTTTTTCGTATTGGTTAGCGATTAATGAGCAAGATATAGATGCACTTGGTTGGGAGCGTTTACGAGAGCAAACAATGCGAACTGCACGGGGTGATGTAAAATTTGAAATCTATGTTGGTCAAGTATTATTTGACGGTCAAGAGTTTGACATACCTGTACATGTTGGCAAAGATTTAACAGAAGTTTTGCTCGGTCGTCAATGGTTAACAAATCGTCGGTTAGTCGTTGATATACAGTCGGGTGAATTAACGTTGGGATAACTACGACCGATAATAAATTATAAAAATGCCTCAATGGTTTGAAGATGACACCAATAGAACAAATTAGTAAAATATAAAACAATTATCCTTTAAGAATAATTGAGTAATGTCTAATGATAAGATTAATTCTATTGACAGTAACAATTGCAGCACTGATAGGAATAATATTTTTTGTGCTTGCTACAGTGCGTTTGAAAAATTTTAAGTACGGTTTATTAACATTTTTGTGGTCATTTATTTTTGCTTTATTTGGTTCTGGTATTGGTTTTTTTCTTGGTTGGCTGTGGTATAAATGGACGCTTAGAACTGACCCTAGTTTCTCAAATCCTAACCTGAGTGGTTTAAGTCAGGGAGTGATGGCAGGATATTTAATTACTGTTTGGTTCTTTTGTGTTCAAACTGGAACCATTCTAGGTGGGATTTGGGGCGGAGTCCGTAAATTAAGGTATTATCAAACACGTAATAAAACTACTTAAGCGATCGCCTGTCCTGAAAATCAATCAGGTGTGGTTGTAGCTACGCTGGCAGACCTCCAGCTTGAAAAATCTGTTCAGCAGTTAAATTAAACTCTGGGAAAGTAGGCGAGATGATGCGTTCATTTCCTCTAAATAGCCTAACTTGATACTCACCTTCAATTAGTTGATAAATCGAGATAGTTGGTTGTTTAGGATTGCCAAGTTCACTGTTGAGGTGGGATGAAAGTTTAGAAAAATATATTTTAGAAGACCGCAGCCAATGTTGAGCAAGAAAGTTGCGAAGAATAGGCAAGCTGAAATCTTAGTACTTAGTATTCCAATATTAAGGTTTTGAATTTTGGTGTCTTGTTCTCCAAGCCAGTATTTACTTGCTGATGGGTTATGTTCTCTTCAGGAATTGTTTGACTATTTAAAATAGCAAGACGCTGCTGAATCTGATGTTGGCGTGCTTCGAGTTTCTCTAGTTCCTCCTCTAAACGCTCCTTCTCTAACATCATTTTGTAAGCATTTAAGTAAGCTGTTGCTTGAGAACGTTGAGGAGGCATGGTGCTAAATTTGGCTTGAATTTGTCTGCGGTTTGGAGTGCGATGCATAATAAATTTCTCTTTGGGTATGAAAGTATTTAGTCTAATTAGCCGTTAAAATAAACAGGTAGCTGCTCCTTGGATGCGTTCTAAAGGCTGAACTGAGCGAGGAAGCATTGGTAAGCGAACTATTGTCAAACCTGGAAAATTTGTCTCGCAGTCATCGCAATTAATGGTTGCTGTAGAAGTAAAACGGTTGAGAACAAGGTAATTCTGACTTACACCTATTTCTTGCATAGATTTGAACAAGCGTTTTTGTTCGGCAAGTACGCTAGTCTGGTTAAGTGTAACCCCAATGAACTCTGCTTGTTGTGGGTCTTTTAGCACTTTTTGGGCTTTGACTACGCGCTGTCGCAAAGTTCGTAAACGCCCCATAAACTCTGTACGACCAAGGACATTCTGATACTTGATCCAGAGTTTGAAAATCCAACCTAGCCAGTCTGCTAATGCAGTTGGCATTTCTAGAAAACGCAGAAGATGACCTGTAGGAGCAGTGTCTAAAATAATCAAGTCTTCTTCTTGTTGCTCTAGCAATTCCATTACTGTTAACAAAGAAAGTATTTCATCAATCCCTGGTAAAGCTTGATCGACAATTTTGCGCCAAGCAGCAGGAGCATAGGCCATTTCAATACCTTCGCTTGTTTGGGTTTCGCCACTCATCATTTCGGCCAGTTCCCATAGGTAATCGGCTCTGAATTGATCGACAATGCGATCGCCATCTACTTCCTGACCTCGAAGATTGGCAGTTATTTGATATGGTTCGTGTCCTAAACTCAAACCAAAGGCATCACCCAAGGAGTGGGCTGGATCGATAGAAACCATGCGAATTTTGCGATCGGGATGTTGTTGAGCCATAGCCCAACCAATCCCAGCTGCTACTGTGGTTTTGCCTACTCCACCCTTACCGCCAATTAGTAACAGGCGACGACCTTCGGTGAGAAAATCTCCAAAGCTAGGAGGAATTTTTTCAGGCCATTGAATTGGGAGTGGATGAACAGGAGATAGCGGTTCAAGCTGAGGAATATGGATTTGGTTGATAATATTGCTGAGGGCGACAATTCCCAAAGGCTCCTTATCTTGTTGTGGCACAATAAACATCGGCTTTCCGTTAGCAAGAGCCGTATACTGGCTGATGAGCGGTTGTTGTTCTTGGTAACGATCTGGGTCAGTGGCACTGGCAAGGACTTGGTTAACAAACAACCCTCCGCAAGGAACCTGCATAGTTTCTAAGGCTTCTAGGAATCGTTTTGACTCCAACCAACTCATTGGTTCGGCGATCGCAACTAACAAACAAGCTGTATGGTTAGGATCTTGAAGTAGACGACGACCTTGCGATAGTTCAGCTTTCAGGGTTTGCAAAAACTCGTCAGCGCGATCGGGTGTGTAACTTCCAGCAAAGGTCTTGCTAATAATCCGATGCTTTTCTTGAAACAGTTCGAGAGAGTGCAGGAAAGTGTCTAAAAAGTCCATCAATCCAAACAAGTTGAGAGTATGACCGCTAGGAGCCATATCAACTACTACTCGATCTACCCGTTGCTCCTGAAAAAGGCGTTGGATTTCTAACAAGCCCATCAACTCGTCCAGTCCAGGCCAATTTAAATCCCAAACTGGCAGCAAGTCTGCTCCTTCAACAAAACTACCGCGCTCCACTAACAGTTCTAACACCTGACCATAACGTTCTTTAAACTCTTGTAGCAGAAGCTTTGCATCCAACGCCCTTACTAGTAGATTGGGTAGTTCCGCTATGGGACGAGGAATGTCATCAACGCTAACTTGTAAGATATCTCCAAGAGAGTGAGCCGGATCGGTTGAGATTAAAAGAATTTGCTCATTGGCAAATTTCTGCGCCCAACGACATGCAAAGGTGCAGGAGATTGTCGTTTTTCCGACTCCACCTTTGCCGCTAAACATAGCAAGGTGTAGGTTATCAAAAAGTTCCATCCCGTTTGTCATTTCTGGCGTTTTAGGATAAACTTACTACATTTTTTTGAAAGTTACTTAAGTAATTTTGCTGAATAAACCTATTTAAAGCCTTAATCTTTCACGGATAGGATTTACAAAACTTCTATGGTATTGGCTACCGTGTACACACAAGTTGGAAATAATTGACAAATCCGGGTTTTACCCCACCCTAACCCTCCCCTTGTAAAGGGGAGGGAACTGGATTTTCCGGTTTCCCCCCAATACATCGGGGGGATTAAGGGGGGTAATTCGACTTGCGATCCTATAGGGCGGCGACAGGGAAAGCTTCACAAGAGAATATGTAATTAATTTTGTTGAGGTACTTACAAAGATTAGCCGAGGAACTATAACTGAGGTAAAGATTTAGCCAGAGATGTCCAAAGGTAAGGAGATAAGATGGTTAATAGTTCTGAAGGCGATATAAATATTGGGTGTAATGTCCAAGGTATTTCTAAATACGACTTTTTTTCTGACGGTAATTTTGAGGACATTGATTGTCGTCCACTTAAAACAGACTCTCCCTACTTAGGACTAAAAACTTTTGAAATTAAAGATAAAGACAAATTTTTTGGTCGAGAGAAGTGGATCGCTAATCTGGGCGATCGCTTAAAAAAAGATAATGTACTCTTGCTTTTAGGAGCATCAGACAGTGGCAAATCATCATTGATTCGGGCAGGTTTAATTCCTTATTTAGGATCTCATAAAAATTCATTAATTAATATAAGTTTTCACCCAGATGAAAATCCTTTTAAATCTCTTTATCAGTGTCTTGCTTCTACTTATGGGAAAAAATCGCCACTAGCGGATATTGCCAGAGAAATAAGAGAAAATACTTTAATTAAAATTGTCACATTCCTCAAACAAGAATATCAGTGTATTCTGATTTTTATTGACCAATTTGAAGAACTGTTTACAAAAACTCAAAAGCCGGAACGCGATAAATTTGTTGCTAGTCTCTTTAAACTGTTCCAGCAACAGGATAGCTCTGTCAAAATTGTTTTAACAATGCAATCTGATTTTTTGGATAGATTTAGTGAGTATCCCCAACTTGCGAAGATTCACGATCGCTATAGTCGTATACTCACTAGAATGAGCGATGGAGAATTAAAGTTAGCGATCGCTGAACCTGCTGCTAGAAATGGCGTTACCTTTGAACCAGGGCTAGTTGAGCAAATTATTCGTGATTTTCACCAACAAAATGATTATTTACCACTTCTGGCATACACCTTAGATGTGCTGTGGCAAAGTGAAAATCTTGCAAACCGGGTTCTGAAGACAAAGACTTATAAAGAAGTAAAAGAGCAAACGTTTGGTTATTTAGACGAACAAGCCAATCAATTTATTAATGCTAGTGTTGGATGGCACGATCGCCATTCGAGAGAAAAGGAACAAGAGATTCAAAAGTTAAACCTTGCACTGACTGAATTAAAACTACGCGAGCAATCCGCCAGGGTTTTGAATTTACTTCCTGTCCAACCGCTAGAAGGTTTGGTGCTGGCAATTCAAACAATGGGTGAGAATCTAGAGAAATACCCAAACCAGCTTCTAGCTCCTGTTTTGGGAAGCTTAAAGGAAGCAATGAACACACCCACAGAGACGAATAGCTTGCGCGGACACGAGCAAGAGGTTAATTGTGTAGCCTTTAGTCCTGATGGCAAGTTTATTGCCAGTGGCAGTAGCGATTCTACGGTGTGCTTGTGGAATATCATTGGCAATCCTACTGCTCAATTTTTGTTGGGGCACGAGCAAGAGGTTAATTGTGTAGCCTTTAACCCTGATGGCAAGTTTCTTGTTAGTGGCAGTATTGACGGAATTTTGTGTTTATGGGATCTACAAGGTAATCTCATTACTCAACCGTGGCAGGGACATGAAGAAGGAGTTATTTCCGTCGCCTTTAGCCCAAATAGCGATGGCTACGCCAACCCCTCCGGGGTACGCATTATCAGTGTTGGTTTTGACGGAACAGTGTGTTTGTGGGATTTAGAAGGTAACGCCATTATTCAACCTTGGCGCGAACACAAGGAAGGAGTTATTTCCGTCGCCTTTAGCCCAAATGGCGATGGCTGCGCCAACCCCGGAGGGGTACGCATTATCAGTGTTGGTTTTGACGGAACGGTGTGTTTGTGGGATTTACAAGGTAACACCATCACTCAACCCTGGCACAAACATGAGGCGAAAATTATTTGCGTCGCCTTTAGCCCCGACGGCAAGTTTATTGTCAGTGGTAGTAGTGATTGTACAGTGCGGTTGTGGGACATCCAAGGTAATCCCATCGGTCAACCTTGGCACGGGCATGAAGGACATATAAATTCTGTCGCGTTTAGCCCTGATGGCAAGTTTATTATTAGTGGTAGCTGCGATCGCACAATACGCTTGTGGAATATCAATGGCAACCCCATCACTCAACCTTGGCGTGGACATGAAGGAGAGGTTAATTCCCTAGCCTTTAGCCCCGATGGCAAGCTGATTATCAGTGGTGGCGATCGCACTGTGCGTTTGTGGGAGCTAGATCAAATATTACAAGATCGGGTCATCGGGCGATCGCAGCGCAAATATGAGAATTGGGTCAATTCTGTCGCCTTTAGCCCTGATGGTCAGTGGATTATCAGTGCCAGCAATGATTCGACAGTGCGCTTATGGGATATTCACGGCAATCCCATTGGTCAACCTTGGCACGGACATGAAAAAGAAGTTAATTCTGTCGCCTTTAGCCCTGATGGTCAGTGGATTATCAGTGCCAGCAATGATTCGACAGTGCGCTTATGGGATATTCACGGCAATCCCATTGG
>NZ_JBALEO010000009.1:0-247448 GCF_036918015.1 Nostoc sp. | reverse complement strand
CAAACACAACTAAACGCAATTCCAGGACAAATTACAACGCTGCAAACACAACTGAACGCAATTCCAGCACAGATTACAACACTGCAAACACAACTGAACGCAATTCCAGCACAGATTACAACACTGCAAACACAACTGAACGCAACTCCTAACAACACTCCAGCAAATCTAGCAAAAAGGCAAGAACTGTCAAATCAAATCTCTCAACTGAATATTCTCAAAAATCAGACACTACCAGGTCAAGTCTCTCAACTGAATACTCTCAAAAATCAGACACTACCAGGTCAAATTTCTCAACTGAATACTCTCAAAAATCAGCTACCAGGTCAAATCTCTCAACTGAATACTCTCAAAAATCAGACACTACCAGGTCAAATCTCTCAACTGAATACTCTCAAAAATCAGCTACCAGGTCAAATCTCTCAACTCACATCATTTAAAGATGTACTGACTCTACAAGCTGCATTAACTGCATATAAAGGTGAAATTGGAGCTAGTGAAATTGCCAAGGTAGTTACTGGTGGTCAAACTTACTATGCTTATAGCTTTGACCCCACTGCATCCGGTATTACTGCTTCTGATGATGGTGTATCCTACAGTGGAATTTATACTTGGACGACACCTAAGTATGCCGCAGCACCAGAACCATCAGTAATACTTGGTCTTATGGGTGTTGCTGGTGTCTTTGCTACCCGACGCAAATTGAAAAAAGCATCTGATTGAAACTCCGGTTTCCATTCCAAAAAATAAGTAAGGGAGCTAACAGCTCCCTTTTTTGATGAATAATTCCTTGCAGCTATAAGATAATTTAATCTTCTAGGTTATACTATTTTTAAAAATACGTGCAAAAAATAAATCGGTTGCAACATTTGACATCTATATGTCTCTACCAACTTGATTTGTTTTTAATATGGATTTCGTACAATGGTATTACTTACCTTCACATCTTGAGGAAGGGCAATTATCATAATATTATTTCCAGTATTACTTAAGTAGTTTTACTCATAAACTTTAGAAAATTACTATTGTAAAAAAGATGTTAACTTAATACTCTAAAATATAAAAAATTCGTAAAAAAAATATTAATTTTTGATTTAATTATATTTGATTATACTATCATTTTAGTATTGTAGTGCAGCTAAATTTGATTTCTTCAGATATTTGATTAGACTACATAAGTACAATTTATATTTGTTTCGCTGTTTAAATGCACTACTATTTTAGTTTATGGTAATAATTGTTGGCTTTTAATTAAGATAATCAGATAATAGGTAGCAATGACAGTAGAATTACTCAATATAAATCAGCCATTGCAGTCACACAAAGTTAGACGAATTTTACTAGTTGAAGACCATTACCTCAATCGGATGTTACTTAGTGACTATCTAAGTTACTGTGGGTATGAAGTCCAAAGTTTATCAGAAGGCTCTGCTTTTTTCTCAACCATAGAGAAATTCGAGCCAGATTTAATGTTATTGGACTTGAAATTGCCAGATATTGACGGTTATTCACTCTTGAAACAAGTCCAGCAAAATCCTCATTTGTCAAAAATACCTATCATTGTGGTTTCAGCCTTTGCTTTTAAAGCAGATCAAGAACTAGCTCTGAGTTTGGGTGCATGTCGCTATTTTGTCAAACCTTTAAAACTCAAGGATCTCATCCTTGCAATTGAAGAACAGTTTACTTGTCGCCACAGATAGCCTTTTTTGCTAGACGTGTATTTATTCCGCTTTTTGATCGGCAATAAACTCTTCAACACATTCGCTAAGAGTTTGTACAGAACTGCCAATTGTTGAAATTTTCTGTTGTACTTGCGCTAATAACAAAACTGCTGTTTGCAGTTCATTGAGGGTTTCAGCCATAGCCTCACGATACTGGATTTCAAAATCTTGTAAATTCATAGTTTAGCTCTCGTATGAAGTCATCATAATAAATATATTCTCAATCATAATCGTAAATTTAACTGACTAAATCCGTTAATTCGCTTAATATTAGAAATTCAACAAACAAACATAAATAATCTCAATAAATTAAGATTTTGTTTAATGTTTATACAAGCAATATATAAGTCTGTTTATTATTAATAAATAATATAGAAAAATACAAAAATATTATTATCTAATCTAAAATATAAAGTTTTAGATAATAAAGTATTACCAATTTAAAAATGTTAACTATAGATTCAAAAGGCAAAGTTTTTATTCTGACAGTAGCAGCTAATGACTAAGGTGACAGCGAAACAAACTCTCGTCTGCTCGAAAGTTGTGATACTTGGAGTAAGTTTTTGGCAAGCCTGTAGCTTAGAAGCGGCTACTTTATATTTACTTGATAAATAATTTGTCAAATCGGCACGAAAAAACAATTTTTCTTAAAATAGAGAAAGATTACCTAATTTTGGTTGTGACAATATCTACTCAAATATTACCACTGGTTAAAGAGCCAGAACGACTAGAAAACCGTCTAGCCGAAATTCCACCGGAACCGGGGGTTTATTTCATGCGGGACAGGAGCGATCGCATTATATATATAGGTAAATCACGTAAGTTGCGATCGCGTGTCCGTTCCTATTTCCGGGATGGCTACAACAAGAGTGAACGTATCGCCACGATGGTGAAGTTGGTGACAGAAATTGAATTCATCGTCACTGATACTGAAGCCGAAGCTCTAGCGCTAGAAGCCAATTTGATCAAGCAGCACCAGCCATATTTCAACGTGTTGCTCAAAGATGATAAAAAATATCCCTATCTCTGCATCACTTGGTCAGAAGATTATCCGCGAATTTTTATTACCCGTAAACGGCAATTCGGCAAAGAAAAGGATAAATTTTACGGGCCTTATACTGACGCTGGTTTATTGCGAGAAATTGTCCGCATCTGCAAGCGCATTTTTCCACAGCGACAACGACCTCAACCACTTTTTAAAGACCGTCCTTGCTTGAATTTTGATTTAGGGCGTTGTCCTGGTGTGTGTCAACAGATGATTTCACCAGAAGAATATCGCAAAATTGTCCAAAAAATAGCGATGGTTTTTCAAGGTCGAACCCAGGAACTGATTGATATTTTGACCCAACAGATGAACGCAGCCGCTGAGAACTTAAATTTTGAGTCAGCGGCACGGATTCGAGATCAAATTTCTGGGTTAAAGTCGCTGACAGCTGACCAAAAAGTTTCCTTACCAGATGATACAGTTTCGCGGGATGCGATCGCACTGGCAGCCGACGAACAACACGCGTGCATTCAACTATTCCAGATTCGCGCTGGGCAATTGGTTGGACGTTTAGCCTTTGTAGCGGATGCTCATGCGGAACCAGGAGCTATTTTACAACGAGCTTTAGAGGAACATTACCAAACTGCTGATTCCGTAGAAATACCTTTAGAAATTTTGGTACAGCATGATTTACCAGATGCGGAGATATTGGCGGATGTCTTAACTCAACGCAAAGGTAAAAAAGTCACAATATTGACTCCTTTGCGGCAAACTAAGGCAGAATTAATTGAGATGGTAGAGCGAAATGCTCAGTATGAATTGCAAAGAATGCAGAAATTTGGCGATCGCAATCACCAAGCAATGCAAGATTTAGCCACCATTCTTGATTTACCAGATTCACCCCACCGCATCGAAGGTTATGACATTTCCCACATTCAAGGGTCAAATGCTGTAGCTTCGCAAGTCGTGTTTATCGACGGATTACCGGCAAAACAGCACTATCGCCATTACAAAATTAAAAATCCCACGGTGACAGCAGGACATTCAGATGATTTTGCTAGTCTTGCTGAAGTCATCCAGAGGCGGTTTCGCAAGTATGGGGAAAATCCGCAATTAACACGTTTGGGTAATCCTGACTGGCCTGATTTAATCATGATCGATGGTGGTAAAGGTCAGTTATCATCGGTTATCGCCGTCTTGCAAGAGATGAATTTATTAGAAGACTTGAGAGTTGTGAGTTTAGCAAAGCAGCGAGAAGAGATTTTTTTACCAGGAGAATCTAAACCCTTGACAACTGATGCAGAACAACCAGGGGTACAGTTATTGCGGCGGCTGCGGGATGAAGCGCATCGGTTTGCAGTGAGTTTCCATCGTCAACAGCGTAGTGATAAATTGAAGCGATCGCGTTTAGATGAAATTCCTGGCTTAGGACATCATCGACAAAAGCTGCTATTAGGGCATTTTCGCTCAGTTGACTACATTCGGCAAGCGACAACTACACAACTCGCTGAAGTCGCAGGAATTGGGCCGCGTTTGGCTCAAGAAATTTACGATTATTTTCATCCTGCTTGATATGACAACTCCCATTCTTACCTTGAACTGGGGATTGCGAACGAGTACCGCAAGGCGAAATTAAAAATGAATACAGCGTAAGCGTTTCATTGATTTGGAATGGGTGATTTATTTACACCGTGTTGTACTAGGGACTGAGTAATGGGAAGGTAGTGAGCCTTTATAGCGGTTCTCGTTTACGTGAGGTACACCTGTAAACGAGAATTGCTATGAGCTAAAACTTTAGTACGTACAACCGGATATATTCCCATAAGTTCTCTCCAAGATGTGAAAAACAGGCCAGTTATCAAAAGGATGCTAGATTTTGCTGTATTAAGATTCAGGTTTAATCACTAGCATTGGAGAGAACTTTTAGCAGCTTCCCGAAGTTTTGACCAAAGGAAGCCGCTTCTCATGAAGTTCGCTAGTTGTAATTAGGTTATCTCACCAGAATTTAATCTCATAAATCTTGTCAGCAAATATTAACTAAATCTTAAGATAGAGATTTGGTTACTAAATATACAGTAATTTCTGTGGTTTAATTTTTGAATACAAGAACGGCTTTTTTATATTCGTCTGGAATGACTGTAAACAAGTCTCTCTCAAGGCATTAATCATAGGGATCAGCAAATATCTAAGCAGCATTTAATTGAAAAATAATTTATGTGTCTAAAGTAGGAGGGTAAAATCACTTAAATTCTAGAATAATAGATAAAGATATCGGAAAGTTATCAAACCTGAAGTTTTGTTTAAAATAATCAGCCAATATTACAGCAGTTTGTTAAGTTGGGTCGAACCAGATTTTTTTCCTGGTTTAACTAGTAGCTTTACCAAATAAAAAATAATTACAACCAGAGGTTTTAAAATGCAGATAGTACAAAAGATTTACTGCCCAAATTGTGGTAGTCATGCGGAGCGTTATTATATTTCTGATAGTCAATTAACTCGGACACAATGCCCAAGTTGCGACTATTTGATGATTAGTTGCACTCGCACTGGCAAAGTAATTGAAGCGTATGCTCCTGGCATTCATGCACACCGCTAGCTAATAAAAAAAAATTAAAAATTCGAGAAGATGTTCTCTAATTTTTAATAAAAGAGTTATTTATAAAAACATAATTCAGGAGTTAGGAGTTAGGAGTTAGGAGTTAGGAGTCAGAATTCACTATGAATTGGAGTCAGATGGTTGCTAAACTGGCGATGCTCTGAACTTGTTGTACTCCTCCCTACGGGACGCTGCGCGAACAGAGAAGCAAGCTACGCGCAGCGTCTCGTAGACAAAGATCGGGTTGAAGTACTAGCAGATAGTGCAGCGTCTCATAGAGAGCTTCTGAAGAAGTAGGTTTAAAAAATGCGCTAAATCGTCTTTTGCACGTCTCTGAAAAAGAAGATTTAACAGTTTACATTAGTGGCGAGTGAGTAGCTTGCTTTTTGCAGGATATTTTCTACTTTCTTATTCAGAATTCTGAATTCTTCTTCAACAGGAATTTTGAACACTTCACAAGTTTTCTTTCTGTTGTCTGAGTTCTTGCTGTCGCCTCTGTTCTTGTAATCTAAATTGTTGCTGTTGTCTAATTTGTTGATCTTGTCTGAGTTGTTGATCTTGTATTCTCAATTGTTGCTGTTGTGTAAATTGTTGCTGTTGTAGTCTTGTTTCTTGCTGCTGTAGTCTAAATTGTTGCTGGCGTATTAGTTCTTGCCGTTGTCGTGTAAAATCTTGCTGTTGCTGTTGTTGTTGTTGTTGTTGAAGGTTTTGGCGTAGCCATGTTTCCTTCAATTGCTCTTGTGTTTGCTGAGTTCGTTCCTCTTGCTGTTGTCTCATTCTTTCTTGAAAGGACTCAGGTTGCTGAGGAATCGGTTGAATTATTTGTCCATAAGCAGGAGAATTTATCGGCAAAGCTTCTGCAAGAACAATCACTAGGGGCAATAGTTTAAGCGTCAATGATCGATTCAACATAAGTTATTTGTTATCGGATTGGGTTGAGCGATCGCTTAACCTTAATATAACAATTTCTACAGCCGCCTTCTTGCAACAATTACAACTAAGGCGCAAATATACGTAAGCAAAAGTAATTAAATTTACTGGCTACAATAGATTTAATTCTTACTTGCTCTTAGTTGTCCGCAAGCAGCATCGGCTTCTAAACCACGGGAATAACGGACACTAACAGCACTATTTTGCTGCTTGAGGACGTTCACAAAAGCTTGAATGCGATCGCGGTTGGGGCGTTTGTAGTCTACTTCTTGGATGGGGTTGTAGGGAATCAAATTCACATGACTTTGAAATCCTCTCATACATTTTGAAAGTTCCAATGCGTGTTCTGGCAAATCGTTAACACCAGCAAGGAGAACATATTCAAAAGTAACCCGGCGGCCAGTGATTTCTACATATTCTCGACATTCAGCTAGTAAATCTTCTAAAGGATAGGCGCGGGCGCTGGGGATGAGTTTTTCTCGTAGTGCTTGATTGGGGGCGTGGAGACTCACAGCGAGAGTAATTTGCAAATTATTTTGTGCGAACTGACGGATGCGATCGCGAATCCCCACTGTAGAAACTGTAAGCGATCGCTGCCCAATACCGACATCTTGATTCAGGGATTTTAGGGCTGCTAGGACATTCTCAGTATTCAACAACGGTTCACCTAGTCCCATAAACACCACATTGCTAACCCGTTGCTGAAAATCTTCTTGCACAGTCAACACCTGATCGACAATTTCGTGCCGTGCTAGGTTGCGTTTGAAGCCTCCTTTACCAGTAGCGCAGAAATCACACGCCATTGGGCAACCCACCTGAGTAGAGACGCAAACTGTCAGACGGGCTTTTGGGCCTTCTCCCCTTTCTGCGAAGGTGGGGATGCCTACAGTTTCAATAATCTGCCCGTCTGTTAATCGTAAAAGATATTTTACCGTACCATCGGGAGCCTCAGAGCGGTAATGTAAAATTGAACGCCCTATGGGAACTTCTGCTACTTCTTTGCGCCATTGCTTGGAGAAGACAGAAATATCAGCTAGCGATCGCACCCCTTTATCATAGATCCATTCATGCAGTTGCCTTCCTCTGTAAGCAGGTTGTCCCTGTTGCTGCACCCAAGTGCTTAACTCCGCCAGAGAAGCACCTAGAAGAGGAGGGATTAATTCTGATTTTTCTGAGTTGAAGTCAACCTGAGATACAAGAGGCGTAGCAGACATAAAAAATCACGAGTTGGTGTTGGATCTCTATCCTACACCTGCCAGATCGAGTTAGTCTTGACGAAAGAAGACGAGAAATTAACCAAAAGTTGTGCCGTTCCAGCCCCACATTGCACCCTTAGCATCTGCAAACTCGATGTAAATTCGATTTTTAGGCACACCTAGAGTTTGGTTAATCTGCTGGCAAAAGTCTTGACTCATTGCCGCGGTTTTATCTGGTTTCATCGTGCCAACGCTCTTAATCTCAATGTAGCAAACCGGGTCTGTATTCCCTGCAAAAGTCATGGGGATGTCTGGCTCAAAAGCAGTCATTACATAGGATTCTGGTTTTCCCAAATGTTTCGCTAACTTGGCTGATAGGTTTAAAAGCATTGACTCAATTTCAGCTTTTTGAGGAGCCGATGCAGAAGTTTGCACTTTAATTAATGGCATAGTACCGAATTGGGATTTTGGATTTATTACACTGTTAAGTTTATCGAAACGCAGAGCCAATGGGGAGATGAGGGAAACAAGGAGAATAATCAATGCCCAATGCCCTAATAGTCTGTCAATAAATAATTGATGGATAAATTTCCTGTAGAGACGGCGATTTATCGCGTCTCTCTAACCGTCAAAATGAATTTGACAGACCACTAGCCTTTAGTTATGAGATGAGCGAAATAGATGACTATGTTCGGGATGATATAAACGCGATCGCCCTTTTGTTGTCGAGAGTGCTGGACTGATTATATACAGTGTGGTGCGAATTAGTTTTTCTTGATGAGTGCAATCTGCCATTTCATTCAGAGGGACAACCCTGATTTTTTCATCGGGCCAGCCGATGCGAAAGCAAATCGCAATCAGGGTTTCGGCTGGATAGTGTTCGAGTAATTTAGCTTGGGCATTTTCGACGTGACGCGCACTTAAATACAAGCAGAGACTAGCCTGATGTGCTGCAAGAGTAGCTAATTCTTCGGCGGCGGGGACTTCTGTACGTCCACTGATGCGCGTCAAAATAATGGTTTGAACTAAACCAGGGACAGTTAGTTCTATTTTGAGTTTGGCAGCAGCAGCTTGAAAGGCGCTGATCCCAGGTATGACTTCAAAAGGAATATCTGCCTCTGCCAGGAGGTGCATTTGCTCGTGAATGGCGCTGTAGAGACTAGGATCGCCAGAGTGAAGACGGACTACAGATTTTTGCTGCGATCGCACTCTATCGATCGTAATCGCCAAAATTTCTTCTAAAGTCTGATTCGCAGTTCTAATTATCTCGGCATCTTTTCGGCAAAGTTCTAAAATTTGTTCGGGTACTAAAGAATCAGCAAATAAAATTACATCAGCAACAGCCAGTAATTTTTGCGCCTTCACCGTTAATAAGTCAGGATCTCCAGGGCCTGCTCCGACAATATACACAGATGGTTCTACAGCATATAGTGTTTTTTTATAGCTTAGTCTTTCTGTATATTCACTCTTAAAAGAACACACGGCAATCCCTCAAAAAAATTTTTTGGCAAATTCTTTCAGTATCTTTCCGGATTCACCCTCTTTCCCTAGTAGAGAGTAATGGTAGATGCACCCTGGTTAAGCCCTAGAGAATACTCTGGGGCATTTTTTATTTTTTAGTCATTGGGCATGGGGCATTGGTTATTCTCCTTGTCTCTTTTTTCCTCCTCATCTTCCCCTGCTCCCCCTGCCTCCCCTGCTCCCTCATCCCCCATTTCCCTTAGCAGTAGGAACTACATCGGGTAAAGGGCGTTTGAGTAAGTAAAGCCAAGCTAATCCAACTAATCCCAATAGAATTCCTAGACTACTGACTACTTGTGCCATCCGTAATGGCCCCAGCATCAAGCTATCAGTGCGAAAACCTTCAATCCATAAGCGTCCTAAGCTGTAGGCTGGCCAGTAAATTAGAAATAGTGTGCCTACCTTCAAGCGTGGCTTACCGGATAAAGACCGGAAAAACAACGTTATTAGTAACGTAAACACCATTAAATCCCACAGAGATTCGTAGAGGAAGGTGGGATGAAAGTAATCGAAATTAACATAGTCTAAAGGGCGATGGTCTGCTGGAATATAGAGCTTCCAGGGTAAATTAGTAGGATCGCCAAAAGCTTCAGAATTAAAGAAATTACCCCAACGTCCGATCGCTTGTCCTAAAATCAGCGAAGGTGCTACTAAATCTGCCAATTGCCAGAAAGAAACCTGCTTGATTTTGGCAAAGATTAACGCAGCCACAACGCCACCAAGAATCGCTCCATGAATGGCAATACCTCCTTCCCAGATCGCAAAAATTTTTCCTGGAGTTGGGGCATATTTTGACCACTCAAAAAAAACGTAATATAGCCGTGCGCCAGGAATTGCCCCAATCAACAACCAAAAGAACAAATCGCCTAGCAACTCAGGATTAACGTTACGGCGCTTTGCCAAATTCTGGGAAAGGATGACGCCAATTAACACTGCTGTGGCAATCAACAAGCCGTACCAACGAATACTTAGTGGCCCTATTTTCACCAGAATCGGTCCTGGAGAAGTAAACTGAAACGCCAAGGGCAAAGTGGGAAAATCCAGTGCCATGAAAAATTACCTAGAAAAGTTCGTTAACTACCCGCGCACTGTGCTAAGTACGGAGTTTCTTGTGTCTTGAATACTGTAACTACACTTGAATCTTCCACAACATTGTGGGGACATAGGTAAAAATTCAGTATTCATATTTAGGAGTCTAGTTCCTAACGCCTAGTTGAGCATAACTTGTGCCACTAAAACAATTGAGTTTACCATCCTTACCGAGAGCGCAAGATGGTAGATTTGAGTAAGTTACACAAAATGGTTTCGATATAATCACCTAAACAACTTTGATATATTTAAAATTGTGATTGCTATTTATCCTGGTAGCTTCGACCCCATCACCTTGGGACACCTCGATCTCATCCAGCGCGGTAGTCGGCTGTTTGAGCAGGTGATTGTCGCTGTACTACGGAACCCTAACAAGATGCCACTTTTTAGTGTGGAGCAACGGCTAGATCAGATCCGTCTTTCTACAGAACATCTACCTAATGTAAAAGTAGACAGCTTTGATGGTCTTACCGTCAATTATGCTCAAATGCAACAAGCACAAGTTTTGATCCGGGGTTTACGGGCTGTGTCAGATTTTGAAGTGGAACTGCAAATGGCTCACACCAATAAAACTCTTTCTACCCAAATAGAAACAGTTTTTCTTGCAACCTCAAATGAGTATAGTTTTTTAAGTAGTAGTGTGGTAAAAGAGATTGCAAGGTTTGGTGGCTCTATCGATCATCTCGTTCCCCCACACATTGCCCTAGATATATACCAATGCTACAATCAGAAATCTCCAATGTTGAACCCAATCTCAACGGAAGCAATCCCCCCCCTCAAGAATATCTCGGTGGAGAGGGAAGCATAGATATTCAGCAGGAACTCAACCGCCTAGAGGAAATGGTTCTCTCTAGTCTCAGAATTCCGCTGACGGGACGCACACTCGTAGATGAAGAAAAGCTACTAGATCAGCTTGATTACATCCGGCTGGCTTTACCATCACTTTTTCAAGAAGCAGCAGCAGTTCTCGAACAAAAGGACGAAATCTTGCTGGAAGCGG
Organism: Nostoc sp.; assembly: GCF_036918015.1. GTDB lineage: Bacteria > Cyanobacteriota > Cyanobacteriia > Cyanobacteriales > Nostocaceae > Nostoc. The sequence goes on along the minus strand of NZ_JBALEO010000009.1, from coordinate 236,410 downwards.
AAGAGTATGGACAGCAGGTTGTTGAGGCTGCACAAGCAAAAAGAGCGCAAATTTTAGCTGAAAGCGATATTATTCACCAGGCTGAACAAGAAGCTGAACGACTGCGGCGACAAGTGCAACAAGAGTGTGAGGGAATAATGCAAGAAACCCTCGCCGAGATTGACCGCAAGCGGTATGCTTGTCAGCAAGAGTTAGAGATGATGCGACAAAATGCGATCGCTCATGCTCAAGAAATTGAAGATGGTGCTGATGCTTATGCCGATGGAATTTTGGGAAATATCGAGCAGGATCTCAAAGAGATGTTGCGAATTATCACCAACGGACGGCAACAATTGCAAATTGATAACCTCACCCAGCGTAATTCACCTCCAGGTAAAAAAAGATAGAGGTTATAACGAGAGATGAGGAAAAATTATCGGTTGGGTTAAGCAATAGCGAAACCCAACAATTTTCATGAAGTAAGACTTTTAGGGAATCTACCTACTAATAGATTTAAAATTTTAGCTTGTAATTAAGCAGGATTTTTAATAAATGCTTACTTTTGCTCAAGTTAACTTTGGATTAAATCTAGCTGGTTTAATTGGAATTATTTATTTGCTTTGGGCAATTATTTACTTAATTTTAACAGTAGCTTGGCTATCCCAACGTGGAACTAGGCTTAGAGGTTGGGCTTTAGCCCTTTACCTTATCCAACTTATATTTACGCCAATTATAATGTTGTTAAGTGGAGCAATTTTGTTGTATCAAGGTTGGCGTTTAGATCCAGTTCTTCAATTTGAGCAATTTTTATTGTTGCTATTAATTCTTTACCTGAGTATCAAAGATATTGTAATTAATGCAGTTTACAGAGATAGATAATTTTATAACTTTTTGTAGAGACGTGAACTTAAACTGGGCTTCGCTAACGCGTCTCTAGCAAAAATAGAGTATTTTTACACAATATAACTACAAAGTGTATGTAAAATCTTCTACCAGCATACCGGGAACTAAACTACCTCCTAGCTGGCGACTTTCATAAGTACCTACTTCGGGAATGAATTCTTGAAAAGTGGTCAAATCTACTAAGTTTTCTCCCCAGAAACGATAGAGACTTTCATCAAAACGTAAGTTTTCAATGGGGGCGATAATTTCTCCATTTTCTACCCAAAAACAAGCATAACGAGTCATACCTGTGATTCTACCAGTGTGGCGATCGCTCCAATTCAAGTAATGCAAATTTGATACATATAATCCTGTATCTAAACTCGGAAGAATCTGCTCAAATACTAAATTACCAGTACTCACTTCTGGCGCTCGTAAAGTCTCTGAACCATTAGCGCCGTTGGCAATTTTTTGATATTCCTTAGCAGTTCGAGAATTCACCAAAGTATTTACTAAATATCCTTTTTCTATTACAGGTAACTCCGGTGCTGCCATTTCTCCTAATTCATTAAATCGCGGCACTAATCCCCGCTGAAAATTTTCTTTTAAACTAAATCTTAGAGAAAGTTGTTTTTCTTGACGCGATAAAGCAGCTAAAGCACTGTTTCCTTGTTGGATATCAGCTTCGCTTACCGCTCCCCAAGAAAGCATCAATAATAAATCTGCAACAGCAGCAGGTGCAAAATAAGTTTTGTACTGTCCCCGTGGCAGTTCTTTAGTTGGGTGAGCAAGCAATTCTAGTTGTTTTTTAGCTTCGCTAATTTTGGATATATATTTAGATTCATTCCAATCACTTCCGGCAAACGTGCCCTTAACAGCTTGTCCAGATGGGGAAAATAGAGAATAATCTAAGGTAAAAGAGTCAGTAGAAAACCAGTGTTTTTGACCGCTAGAATCACCATAAGCTTTAATTACCACTCCCCCTGCATATATTCCTGTAAAATCCAATTCAGCAACTAGTTCTAGTACAGTCGGGACTACTGCCTCAGCCGCCAATAAATTTCCAGAATGTATTTCTCGACTGATATTATTTCCTGATGGCAAAACTAGATATGGATCGATGGGTAGTAGAATAAGTTCGTCACGTAGTTCTTGCAAAGCACTATATGCTAATTGCCAGTCTACCTCCCAATTTCCAGTAAAGGGAAACTGCCGAACACTGTTGCGCTGATTTTGCATCAAAGTTAGTTCTATCCAACCATCAGCAACACAACCAGTTTGTCGCACTTTAGCATGATTAAAGCGAGTAAATTGACTTATTTCACTGCTAAGTCTCACAGTGAATTGTTCATCTTCTGCTTTTTTAATCAGCAAACTTTCAATCAGTCGATTAAAGCTGACTTCTAAGGCAGATAATTCCTCAATTTTCATAGATATTAAATATTAATAGGGAATAGGTAGATGGGGAATAGGGAGATGGGGGACAAGGGGAGAATAACTCTTCACTCCTCACTCCTCACTCAGCACTCAGCACTCAGCACTCTTTCAAGTTCCTCCACCAAAAACTTCGACATTAGCAAATACACAGACAGGTGAACCGTGTCCTACCCAAATGGCCTGATTTGGTTCTCCTTTACCACAATAAGCAGTACCATACATTTGCCAGTTTGTGGCATCTCCGACTTTAATTAAACTATGCCAAAACTCTGGTGTTGTGGCGCGGTAGTTGGGATTACGGAGGGTTTTAGTAAGTTTACCGTTTTCAATTAATTTAGCGTACTCACAACCAAATTGGAATTTGTAACGGCGATCGTCAATTGACCAAGAACGGTTAGATTCCATGTAAACGCCGTGTTCTATCCCGCCAATAATGTCTTCAAAAGTGCCGTTTAAAGGCTCTAAATTCAAGTTACCCATACGATCGATCGCTGGTCGATTCCATGAGGAAGCACGGGCACAGGCAACTCCTGCTACACCTGCTCTTGCTTGACTCTCCAGACTGCCTAAACCCCGTTGGAGTACACCTTCTTTAACCAAATACTCTCGTGTTGCTACAGTACCCGTATCATCAAAGCCGTAACTAGCAAATTCACCAGGCACGTTGGGATCAAAGGTAATGTTCATCAGTGGCGAACCATATACTAGGTTGCCAAAATCACTTTTATTAACGAAGCTGCCCCCAGCATAGTTACGCTCATCTCCCAAAATTCGGTCAATTTCTAGGGGATGCCCGACACTTTCATGAATTTGCAGCATCATTTGATCTGGGGCTAAAACTAAATTTGTACGGGTGGTTGGGCATTCTTCTGCTGTCAAGAGTTCTATTGCTTGTTCGCCTATTTGCCGCACCCGATGCCATAAGTTTTCTTGTTTTAATAGTTCGAGTCCACCTTGGTAACAGTTTGCTTGAGAGCCGTTGTTGCTACGCTGCTGTACAACTGCTCCATCTTGGGCGGTGGCTCCATAGTGAGTGCCTATAGATAGAATTTTTTGATATACTTCTGAGCCATTGCTGCTAACAAACCAAGATTCTCTCTCAGTAGTGCTGGCACTGGCTATGGTTTGCACAATTTTGTCGTCAACCTTGAGCGTTTGGCAAATGCGAACCAATAAATCGTTGATTTCTCCTGGACTCAGAGCATCCAATGGTTCAAGAAATGGAGATTTATATTCACCAACGACTTTAGGGCGCTCACTTTCACGGAAGGGATGTATCCACCATTCACTGGCTGCTAGTGCCTGTTTATAGGCTGTTTGAGCGGCGGTTTGCAGGGAAGACAGTTCTAGAGAGTTCGTAGCTGCATAACCCAGACTGCCATTGACCAAAACTTCCAGCATGGCTCCGACAGTGAAGGATTTGCCGTTTAGTTGGGGTAAGGCGTCACGGACTAAACGGTTAGTAGAAGTCTCCTTTACGGCTCTAATACCAATCCAATCAGCGGGTATATCGAAACTAGCGATCGCTTTTTTGAGTTCAGACCACATAATTTAGGGGAATAAGGAATGGGGAATAAGGAATGGGGAATGGGGAATGGGGAATTTTCTCCCTACTCCCCACTGTCCTCTAATTTCGGTGCCAGCGCGTGCCATCACGACTATCAATTAGCGTAATACCTTGTGCTTGAAGTTCGTCACGAATGCGATCGCTTTCGGCAAAATTCTTGGCAATACGTGCTTCTTGCCTTTGCTGAATTTTCGCCTCAATTTCCGCATCGCTTAAACCATTACTTGTTTGAGTTTCGGCTTCTATCTCGGCTTCTAAACCCAAGACTCCAGCTAATATGACAAGAGTTTGCCATTGACGCTGTAACTCATCTGCTGATGTTTCGGTTTTCCCTTCATGCACAATAATATTTCCCTCACGGCGCAGTTCTTTCGCTAATTCAAACAGCACTGTTAACCCACCAGGAAAATTAAAGTCGTTATTTACGGTTTCTTGAAAGCGTTCAACAGTTTCAGCGAGTAGTGAAGCAGTTCCCACTCCCCAGCCTAGTTTTTTACCGTATTGGTAGCCAAACAATAACCCTTCTCTAATGGTGTGCCAACCATTGGTTGCTGCGGCGATCGCTTCGTCGGTAAAATCTATGGGTGTACGATATTGAGCAGTCAGCACGAACAACCGTACTGCCATCGGGTCAAATCCTCGATCCAGCAATTCTCGAATAGTGGTAAAGTTGCCCAAAGATTTGGACATTTTTTCACCATCTACCTTTACCATGCCGTTATGTAACCAGTAACGCGCTAGGGGTTTTCCGGTTACAGCCTCAGATTGGGCAATTTCGTTTTCATGGTGGGGAAAAATTAAGTCAGCACCACCAGCATGAATATCTATGGTATCACCCAAGCGATCGCGCACCATTGCCGAGCATTCTATATGCCACCCTGGACGACCTGCACCCCAAGGTGAATCCCAAGCTGGCTCTCCTGATCTTGCTGCTTTCCATAGAGCAAAATCGAAGGGGTCTTTTTTTCTCTGATACTCTGCATCATCTACATTGACGCGATCGCTTTTCCCGGCTTGCATATCTTCTAACTTGCGTCCCGAAAGCTTGCCATACTCAGCAAACTGCCGTACTGCGTAATACACATCACCGTCAGAGGGGTAAGCAAAACCTTTATTTTCCAACTCATGAATTAACCGTTGAATGCCATTCATCGTGTGGGTAGCACGGGGATATTCATCAGCTTCTTTGATCCCGAGCCGCGCCATATCCTCAAAATATGCTTTGATAAAGCGATCGGCTACAGCTTCCATTGATGAATGTTCAACACAGGCTCGATTCAGAATCTTGTCATCAATATCAGTAAAATTTTGGATATATCGGACTTCATAACCGATAAACTGGAGGTATCGGCGTACTACGTCCCAAACAATGCAAGCTCTCGCATGACCCAAATGGCAGTAGTCGTATACCGTCACACCGCAGTAATACATCTTAACCTTGCCTGGTTCGACTGTTTCAAACGGTTCTTGACGACGGGTGAGGGTATTGTAAAGGGTTAGGGTCATAACAGAGTAATGCTGAAATAAGGAGATACGTAATAATAGGGTAAAGCAGCTGGGATGACAGTCCAGCATCCCTATGCTAGTGTTTTCTGGACTATCTGCGCTACATTACTATTTTTTGACTATTTGATAACAGCGCTATGCAATCAGCAGTTACACCCGAATCTTCCGCAATGGATACGCCTAAACAAGGAATGCCAGTAACAATTATTACGGGTTTTCTCGGTAGTGGCAAGACGACTTTACTCAATCATATCCTCAACAACCAACAGGGTTTAAAAACCGCTGTTCTCGTGAATGAATTTGGCGAAATTGGCATCGACAACGAGCTAATTGTTTCCACTGGCGAGAACATGGTGGAGCTAAATAATGGTTGTATTTGCTGCACTATTAATAATGATTTGGTAGATGCAGTTTACAAAGTTTTAGAACGCCAAGAAAATCTAGACTATCTAGTAGTGGAAACAACTGGATTGGCAGATCCGCTACCAGTAGCTTTAACATTCTTGGGCACCGAATTGCGGGATTTAACCCGCTTGGATTCGATTATTACCGTGGTAGACGCGGCTAATTACAGCCTAGATTTATTTAACTCTGAGGCAGCATACAGCCAAATTGCCTATGGCGATGTAATTGTGCTGAACAAAGCAGATTTGGTTGATGAAGCCACTTTGAACGAGTTAGAAAGAAAAATTAACGAAGTCAAGGAAGGAGCAAGAATAATCCGTGCTACGCGATCGCAAGTCCCACTTCCTTTAATTCTGAGTGTTGGTCTGTTTGAGTCAGATAAATATTTTGACACAGTGGTGGATGAACACGACCATCACGATCATGAACATCACGATCATCATGACGATCACGATCACTCAACATGCGGTCACGATCATCACGACCATGACCACGATCACCACGATCACCATCATTCTGACCATTTAGAAAATGATGGTTTTACTTCCATCTCTTTCCAAAGTGACAAGCCTTTTTCTATTAGGAAGTTTCAGTATTTCTTAGATAACCAGCTACCCTCAAATATCTTCCGAGCCAAGGGGATTATGTGGTTTGATGAAAGTCCGAAGCGTCATATTTTCCACCTTTGTGGTAAACGCTTTACGTTGGATGATGATGAATGGAAAGGTCAATTGAAAAACCAACTAGTGCTGATTGGTCAAAATTTGGATCGTGAGGCTTTAATTAGTCAACTTGAAAAATGCATTTGTCTACCTTCAACCTCTCGCGGTAAAGGCTTTGGCAAATAAAAGTTAGGAGAGACGCGATTAATCGCGTCTGTACAAGAGTTAAAAGTTTAATACTCGTTCCCAGGTTCCACCTGGGAATGCATTCCTAATGGCTCCGCCATCAATTTTGAGCAATGAAAATGAGAGAATAGCGTAGGCGTAGCCCGCACTTCGGCTGCGCTCAGTGACCGTCGTAGACATCGCTCTAAAATTGAAACGTTGATAAACCTTTAGATTAAAATGCGCGTTGTTATCCAGCGAGTCAAATCATCTCAAGTTACAGTTAATGGTGAAATTGTCGGGAAAGTTGGGCGGGGGCTAAATTTACTCGTGGGTATTGCGAATACCGACACTGATGTTGAAATCGACTGGATGGTGCGTAAGTGCTTAGAATTGCGGTTGTTTCCTGACGAAGAAGGAGACGATCGCTGGCAAAAATCTGTACAAGAAATTGGCGGCGATTTGTTAGTAGTCAGTCAGTTTACCCTTTACGGTGACTGTCGCAAAGGTCGCCGTCCTTCTTTTGACCGTTCAGCCGCTCCTCAGTCAGCAAAAGATTTGTATAATCGTTTTGTTACCAAATTAAAAGCTAGCGGTTTGCAGGTGGAAACAGGTCAATTTGGTGCAATGATGCAAGTTACAATTGAAAACGATGGGCCCGTAACTTTGTTACTTGAAAAAGAAGCAATTTAAGTATATACACTAAAAAATGAATAACAGCAGCCTCTAGACCGTGGTGTTCTAATTGATGAGAGAATATTAAATTAACCATCACAAAAGTTTAAATTCATTCATCATGGCGAAAATCCAGTTTTCTAGAGGTCTTGACGAAGAAGTAACTCCAGATGTGCGCTTGACGCGATCGCGCACTGGGGACAGTGGTACAGCGACCTTTATTTTTACAAATCCGAAAATTTTAGATCAAGGTACTACCGAAGATATTACCGGAATGTACTTGATTGACGAAGAAGGCGAAATAATTACCCGTGAAGTTAAGGCTAAATTTGTTAACGGGAAACCGGAAGAATTAGAAGCACTTTATGTAATGAAATCTGCCCAAGAATGGGAGCGCTTTATGCGCTTCATGGAGCGGTATGCTGAAGAAAACGATCTGGGACTGAGTAAAAATGAGGCATAGGTCATAAGGCATAGGCCATAGGGCATCGGTAACTGTCAATGCGCCATTTACCATGCCCAATTATCCATTATTAAAAGTTCATGAGTGACATATAATGCCACAACCCCATCCAGACTCGCCTGAAGTTATAGTAACTTGTGCTGTAGTTACTGTCAGCGATACGCGCACTTTGGAAACAGACAAAAGTGGCCAGCTAATTCAGCAGTTACTCCTTAGTGCTAACCATGCTATCGGAGCCTACACGATTATCAAAGATGAACCAACACAAATTCAAGGGCAGATAGTAAATCTGAGCAAAAGCTCAAATTTGGATGCTGTAATTTTCAATGGTGGTACAGGTATTGCACCAAGAGATACAACCTACGATGCCATTGAGAAGTTACTGGAGAAAACCTTGCCGGGATTTGGTGAGTTATTTCGTTTTTTAAGTTATCAAGAAATTGGTTCGCGGGCGATCGCTTCTCGCGCTGTTGCTGGTGTTTATCAAAATAAATTAATTTTCTCGCTTCCTGGTTCCAGTAATGCTGTAAGACTGGCGATGGAAAAACTCATTTTACCCGAACTCACTCACTTGGTAAGTCAGGTTGGTAAGGGGTGAAATGAGCAGCAGTTCACATAGTTACCATGATAATTTTTGTAAAACTAAGGCATGAGGCACTGAAATCATCCTTTCTATCGTTACATATTGAGGCTACCTAGAATTATAGTCAAACGGATGAAATATTAATATCAGATCAGTAATGGAACCTATTTACTGGAATTGCATAATTGCTCACAGCATCACTGCATTTTCATACTTTGGTATCCCCATAATAATAGGGGTTTTCTTTGCCAAAACTAAGGCAACTATCCCTTCTAAGTTTTGGCTAGCCTTTTTCTTATCGGGTGGATTCGTACTATTTTGCGGATTTCATCACTTTTTGGCGATCTTTGAGCCATATATGGCAGTGTCCCTGCTGCATTTAGGCGTACTTGATGTAATGGCGTTTATTTCCTTATCTGCCTTACTCTACCTGATGCCAACCGCTTATCAAATTGTAGAGGCGATCGCCAAATCTCAAGAAGATACTCGCAAACTTCAACGCAGCCAGCAAATGCAACAGCTATTCCTAGATCAGGGGCCATTTGGAGCATATATCAAAGATGAGCAATCTAGAGTGCTTTATTACAACCAGGAAATACAGTCTATATTTTCAGTAGATTCACAAGAATGGTTGGGTAAGACGGATAGCGAATTCTTGCCAGATCCAGAAGAGGGGCAGCGGGTTATGGAGAACGATCGAGTTGTTTTGAAAACTCTACGTCCCTTGAAGCTAATTGAAGAGGTAAAAGTACCTGGTAATAATCAGCCGTGCTACTGGCTATCATTTAAGTTTCCGTTTAGTGACTATGCAACGGGCGCTTACCGTATCGGTGGGATCAGTATCGATATTACAGAATCCATAGAAGCACAGCGATCGCTCACTGACCTAAATCAACAGCTAGAAGAAAAAACACTAGAATTAGAGGCAAAAAAACGAGAACTTATATATCTCTCAGATATGACGGATATGCTTTATTCCTGCGAGTCTAAAGATGAAGTGTATCAAGTAGTCGCTTTAACTTGTTCCAAGCTATTTCCTAATATGAGTGGTTGTGTCTGTATAATTTCTAATTCCAAGAATTATGTTCAGATTAATAGTATTTGGGGAGGTGAAAGAAGCAGTAAAGAAATATTTTCACTATCTGATTGTTGGGCATTGCGGAGAGGAAAATTAAACCTTTTATCGCCTCGGAATTCAGGATTAATTTGCAGTCACTTAATAGAGCCAGTTAGCGGCGCACATTTGTGCGTTCCATTGTTTGGACAAGGCGAAGTAGTTGGGATTTTACACATCTATGCACCTGAAGAAATCAGTCCAGAAATTCAACAAACTTCTGAGATTATTGCTAGAACATTAGGCATTGCACTGAATAATCTATCGATAAAACAACGTCTAACCCATGATAGCTTGCGGGATGGGATGACCCAACTATTCAATCAAAGCTATATGCAAAGCATAACGGAACAAAGGCTAGCTGAAGCTGAACGTTCGGGACAACCTCTTAGTATTATTTTTCTTGATATCGATAACTTCAAGTCTTACAACTCGCGCTATGGCCATGTGACTGCCAACATTGTTCTCCAGGGATTAGCAAAGTTACTGTTAAAATCTATTCGCTCCTTTGACATTGCTTGCAGATGGGGTGGTGAAGAATTTGTGCTTGTGATGCCTAATATGACACTGGAAACGCTCAGAAAGCGAGTAGAACAATTAAGGCTAGATATTGAAAAAATGCAATTGAAGGACGGCGATCAGATCCTCCAAAGCATCACCGCTTCTTTTGGAATAGCTGTATCAGAACCAGGGATTACGGTTAAAGATTTTCTGAATCGAGCAAATCAAGCGATGCTTGAGGCAAAGCGAACAGGGAAGAATCGAGTTAGGGAATATATAAATACCTATAATTGAAGAATAAAGAATTCAGAACACCGCAAGCGGTCAAACAATTTTAGATTTTAGATTTTAGATTTTAGATTTTAGATTGATATCATGTCCGCTAGATTACTTATTAAACCTGAAGAACCCCACCCCGCCAAAGCTATGCTTTGTCTCCCCTCCCCGCAGGCGGGGTGGGGTGCAATGACTGTGGAAATCATAAATTTACCCTATAAAAAAACAACTCCCTGAAGATGTGGGAGTTGTTTTTTATATCCAAGCAGTTTTTAAAACATTCAGAATGGAGCGATGCCTGCAGCGGGCTGCGCCTACGCTAAACAGATAGTAGCCAAAATCGCTGCGATTATATAAAACACTCCAACAACTTGCAATTCTGACCAGCCCGTAAGTTCCAAATGATGGTGCAAAGGTGCCATTTTGAAGAGACGTTTGCCTTTGCCATCCGGGCCTTTCGTGGCTTTGTAATAACTTACCTGTGCCATCACCGAAAGGGTTTCTACGAAGAAAATACCACTGAGAATAAACAGACCGACTAAAGTGTTTGTTAATAGTGCTACAGCAGCTAAAGCTCCTCCCAGTGCCAGGGAACCAGTATCTCCCATGAAAACGCGGGCTGGGTTGCGATTATGGGCTAAGAAACCTAAACACCCGCCACTTAAAGCAGCACAGAAAACCATCAATCCTGGTGCTGTTGGGGCGACTAAAGCACCTAATGCCAAAAGTGCGATCGCTACTGTTCCTGCTGCCAAGCCATCAATACCATCTGTTAAATTAGTCGCATTACTTTCTGCAACTAGCACAAAACCTGCTAAAGGCCAAAATAGGAATCCTAATGGTAGTGTGAAGCTCACCCAAGGCAACGCAATATTTGTAATATTAGAAGGTTGATTAAACATCAGCCATAGACAAAACACAGCCGCAAAACTCACCTGCAAAGCTAGTTTTGTGCGGGGAGATATACCTTTATTTGATTTCCGGCGCAGAATTTGCCAATCGTCGAGCCAGCCAATCAATCCATAGCTGATTGTCAAAGCCGAAACTGCAAGCACCTCTTTAGAAAAGTTAGACAATATACAGGCAATCAGCACAGATACAGGTATAAAAAATATACCGCCCATTGTGGGAGTGCCTGCCTTTTTTAGATGAGCTTGAGGCCCATCTTCGCGAATTATTTGTCCAGTTTTAAGTGCTTGAAGTAAAGGTATTACCCAATAGCCAACCACACCTGAACCCAACGCACACAACAGTAGTGGCAGAGTTAGTGACATACTTTGCCACGGTAGCCGATTGGCCATCGAATCCAAGAAAAATGCTGTTGTACCTAGCCCTACGGCTAATAAAGAGGCTAGAGCGATTCCAGAAATGTTTAATCCTTGCTCAGGAGATAATTTAGCGTCCACAGAAGTTTCCCTTCACTCCACACTTATAAAATTGAATACTAGTAACTAGGGATACTACCAAGTCCCTAGCCTGAAAAGGCTAATTCTCAGCGATTCCTATATCATCATCGTCATCATCATCGAGGTCGTAGCCAATTCCATCATCTACACCCATTAGGGAGTCTATTCCTTCTTCGTCAGCTTGAAAATCCGGTTCGTGAACGTCACGGGCGATGATACGACCATTATTTTGTAACCAGTCCAACAAAGAGGACTCTGGTTTTAGGGGGATGACATCGGCTCGTTGGTTACGAGCCACTTCACGTAATGGAGAGTTCAACATATCGAGTCAGGTCAAGAAAAGGTTTACGTAAGTTGACATTTAGAGTCTATCACTTGAGACGGATTAATTTAGTTATCTTTTCAACCCTTTAGTTGATAAATCCGCATTCAGATAGAAATTTTTTTATTTAATAAGCATAAGGCTTAAGTCAAGCGATTCTTAGTAATTTTTATGGCTCTACATATATGTCATTAATATCTTGTTTATGCTGATGGAAAGTGAGTGATTTTTGAGGTGACAGGCGATGATGGGAAAAGCGGCTCTTATGGATGCGATCGCTGGTACAAATCGCGGTCTACTGGCGACCGAAGAACAGAAACAGGCTATCTTAGCAGCGATCGCCAATTTAGAAGACTTTAATCCTACACCCCGTCCGGTGGAAGCTAGTAATTTGCTAGATGGCAATTGGCGATTACTATACACCACTAGCAAGGCTCTTTTAAACTTAGATCGTCTACCTTTATGCAAACTGGGTCAAATCTATCAGTGTATCCGGGTAGAGACTACCAGTGTTTACAACATAGCTGAGATTTATGGCTTACCTTTTTTAGAAGGATTAGTCAGCGTTGCTGCTAAATTTGAGCCAGTTTCAGGTCGGCGTGTCCAAGTAAAATTTGAGCGTTCTATTATCGGCTTACAACGTTTAATAGAATACAATTCTCCGGTAACTTTTATCCAACAAATTGAAGAAGGTAGAAAATTTCCCGGAATTGATTTTGCCATCAAGAGTGACAAACAGCAAGGCTGGTTAGATATCACTTATATAGATAACGACTTACGGATCAACAGAGGTAACGAGGGAAGTGTGTTTGTCTTAACTAAAACATAAGCTTTTACAAAATAGTTCTTTGCGAATGAAGGTACGCTATAACGTCTACCTTGTCAAGTAGGATCTAATACCTTTTGCAATTTTGGATGTGCTATGCGATTGGGGAGATGAGGGGAGATAAGGAAGAAAGAATAACTAATATTCAATCCCCAGTCCCCAATCCCCAGTCCCTAGCCCCCAATTCAGACAAATAACTTAACAAAGACTCTTACTGCGACCTTGAGGTTGTAGAGTGAAATCAATTAGCCCTCTAGATTGGCGATTGATAACTAAAAGGGAAAATAATCATGGTTCAACGTGGTTCTAAAGTACGTATTCTCCGCCCTGAATCCTACTGGTTTCAGGATCTAGGAACTGTGGCTTCCATTGACCAAAGCGGCATAAAATACCCTGTAATTGTCCGCTTTGAAAAGGTCAATTACTCTGGTATCAATACCAACAACTTTGCCCAGGATGAATTAGTCGAGGTTGAAGCACCAAAGGCTAAAGCACCGAAAAAATAGCAGCAAAGCTACAAGGGGGTTGTTTGATGCGATGATGAAGGGTAGTGTTAAGTCTGAAGTATGAAGTCTGAAAATTTCAGTTCATTCATTCTTTGTCCTAGCCTATCCTAATCTACGAGAGCCGCCCTGCGGGTATTTACGGTTTCTTATGGGTAGTAATACGAGCCATCTACGGCTATGTAAGTTACTACCCCATCTCTTCTAGCTCGAACCCTCAAATAAATCACAATTGCCTGCTTAACTCAGCTTGAATGCCCGAACTGCCTGAAGTTGAAACAGTCCGAAGGGGTCTAAATCAATTGACCCTCAATCAAGAAATCACGGGTGGAGATGTGTTGCTCGATCGCACCATCGCCTACCCGTTTTCTGTTGGTGAGTTTGTTAATGGAATTGAAGAAAATGCGATCGCTACTTGGCATCGTCGCGGTAAATATCTCCTCGCCGAACTCTCCTCGTCTTCCGGCTGGCTAGGAGTTCATTTGCGAATGACCGGTCAACTATTATGGCTGCATCGAGATGAACCATTACATAAGCACACGCGGGTTAGATTATTCTTTGGGGATCAGCAGGAATTACGTTTTGTTGACCAGCGAACCTTCGGTAAAATATGGTGGGTTCCGCCTGGTGTTGCTGTAGAAAGTATTATGACTGGTTTGGCAAAACTGGCAGCAGATCCATTTTCACCCGAATTTACTGTTGAATATCTAGCAAGCAAACTCCAAAACCGCCGCCGTCCAATTAAGACTGCGCTACTGGATCAATCGGTGGTGGCGGGATTAGGTAACATCTATGCTGATGAAGCATTATTTAAGAGTGGCATTTTACCTGAAACCTTGTGTATAGATTTGCAGCTAAAGCAAATTGAACTTTTGCGAACAGCCATAATTCAAGTGTTAGAAACCAGTATTGAGGCTGGTGGTACGACATTTAGTAATTTCTTAAATGTTAAAGGTACTAATGGCAATTATGGTGGTGTAGCCTGGGTTTATAACCGCGCTGGAGAACCCTGTCGAGTTTGTGGTACATCAATTCAACGGATCAGGTTAGCTGGGCGATCTAGTCATTTTTGCTCCCAGTGTCAAACGCCAGGGGGAGTTAGGAGACGCGATTAATCGCGTCTTTAAAAGAGTTAGGAGTTCTAACTCGAAACTCTTTTAAAATGCAGGTAAAAGACGTTACAAATTTGAGAGAGGAACTCATGGCAGTCAAAAAAGGAGATATGGTTCGCGCTGTGCGCGAAAAACTAGAAAACAGCCTGGAGGCTAAAGCCAGCGATCCTCGCTTTCCTTCTTATTTGTTTGAAACCAAGGGCGAAATTGTCGATATCAAAGGTGATTACGCCCTGATTAAGTTTGGGAAAGTGCCAACACCTAATATTTGGTTACGTGTGGATCAACTCGAAGAGTTTAAATAAGGGACTTCCACATAAAAAAATATCCCATTAACTCTTGTGGGGTGGACATCTTGTCATAGGTGTCAAGTTAAGGCAGATGCCCAAATGTCAAGTGAGGTTGCGGCGTTGCGTCGGTGTCGCTGACGCACTGCCTTAACTAGTCCCATAGAGCGTTGATGCTCAACTAACCAAGGAATAAGTTGTAGTTGTGGGTTTTGTAAAAGTGCGCGGTGAAAAAAATACAAACTGCGAAAAACCATTTCCACAGAAATACGTTCAATAGGCTGTTGCAAAGCTATAGCAACATCAGCAGACAAATCATTGAGTACTGCGTAAAAAATCCAAGTGGCATAAACTTGCATCTGTACGCCATTAATACCACCAACCCAAAGGTAAGATAAACCCAACAACCGTTTTGTGAGTAAAAATGCATCCTCAATTTTCCAACGTCGGCGATACAAATCACAGACTTGCTGTGGTGAAAGCTGTTGTGGGTCAAGGACATTAGTCAAATAATGATACCAAGTTTTACTCCAGAGTACTGACACTTGGCGCATTGGATAACGACAAGGATCAGTATGGTTGAGTCCCATTTGAATAATTTCATCTTTGTAATGAGAACTACTCGAAAGGCAGCGTACTACTTGATAGCGCACCTTGGCTTTTTGTCTAGTTAAAACATATTTTCTGGCTTCAGTTAGGCTATCAAACCACTCAAACCCATAAAAGCCCATATCTGTAATCAGTAAACCACCCACTGGCAAGCCTTGTGTTATTTCTTGCCACCATTTGGTTTCGTTGCGTTTGGCATCAGCATCAAAAAACGCTGCAACTGGGCGATGGCTAAATGCTTCCACAACCATTAGCATCTTCCCACCTAAAACTGCGCCTGTTTTTTGTTGCAGTTGCCCCAAATGTTTTTTGACTGCTTCTAGAGTTGATGCATCCGCAATCCATACTGTACTGAACTCTTCTGCTACTGATGCCCAAAGAGGTGCTATTTCATTTTTACTTTTTTTAGCTGCTAGACGCTCTATCACTTGCTCAAACAGCTTGATAAACAAATGTGCTGGTAAGCTTTCTAGCCGTTGAGATAGGGCTTGCCGACTCACACAAATTGCCTCTACCCACAACAATCCTTCTACCTCCAAGCAACGCAGTACATCTGTTAAATAATTTATTTGTCGATACACCAAACTCAGTACTATTGCTGCCATCACTGGTAGCGTTAGTACCCGCGATGCCGAAGGCGGGCTGCGCCTACGCAAATTCCGCTGTTTGTCTTTTACATCTTTGAGATTGGCAAATGTCCCTGGAGTTACCAGTTCAATCAATCGTGATTCTATCTCTTGAGTTGTTGGGGCTGGGCAACTTACCCGATGTCGAAAATCTGGATTCCCTTGTTTTTTACGTGGCTTACTCATGGCTCAAATCAACACCCTTGTGTTGAGTTTAGCCATTAAGTTTTACCCACTTGACAAGTCTCCTTTTTTCTTAACTTGACACCAATGGCAAGATGCCCACCTCACAAGAGTTATGTTTAATTTGATTATGCAAATTAGATGTTTTTATCTTATCTATTACCCAATATTCAGTCGAAACTTCAAACCATATTATTATTTCCCTAAATACGCTTCTAGAACTTTGGGATTGCTTTGAATTTCTGCGGGTGTACCGTCAGCCAAATTCTGTCCTTCGGCAAGTACCCAAACGCGATCGCACAAGGACATAACTACATCCATATTGTGTTCGATAATCAAAAAGGTCATCCCATCTTGGCGGTTCCAAGTGATAATGCGATCGCAAATATCATCAATCAGTTTCGGATTCACCCCAGCAGCTGGTTCATCCAACAAAATTAACTTGGGATTCGTCATCAGCGCCCGTCCCATTTCTAGCAGCTTGCGTTGTCCACCAGACAAGCAACCAGCGTAATCGTGTGCTTTTTTTGCCAAGCCCACTGATTCTAATAGGTACATTGCTCGCTCTTGCAGTTGCTTTTCTTCCTTAGCGACAATGTGCGGTTGCAACTGCACCTGCCAAAAATTTTCACCCGTTTGTTTTTGCGCCGCCAGCAGCATATTTTCTAACACCGACAACCGCGAGAGAGTTCGTGCAACCTGAAAAGTGCGGATTACTCCCTGCTGGGCGATTTGATATGGTTGTAAATTGTGAATCGGTTCGCCGTCAAAAATTACTCGTCCTTTATCAGGGCGAATGAAGTTTGAGAGTAAGTTAAATAAAGTAGTTTTACCAGCACCATTGGGGCCAATCAAGCCCGTAATACTGCCTTTAGCAACTTCGATTCTGGCCTCATTAACTGCTTTGACACCACCAAAGCTTTTAGAAAGTCCCGTGGCTGCCAAAAGGGGAAGTGGGGATGAATAGTTATTTACCAAGGGTGAGTTCCTCTTTTTTCCCTAAGATACCTTGAGGACGCCAAATCATCAGTACCATCAAAATTAATCCGATTACCATGATCCGAAATGCACCCAAACGTGCTTCATCAAGAGAAACGATTCTGGGTAAGACTTCTCGCGTCAGCGCATCGTAAGCAAAGAAAATTACCGCACCTACAATTGTGCCAACATTATTCCCAGAACCGCCTAAAATCACCATAATCCAAGTGTCAAAGGTGATCTGCGGTTGAAAATTATCGGGGTAAATGGCGCTGAGTTGCCAAGCGAAGAAAGCACCAGCGATACCCGCGATCGCACCTCCAAGCATGAGAGATTGTAATTTATACCAAAAGACATTTTTTCCTAGCGCCTTGGGAATTTCTTCATCTTCGCGGATAGCTTTGAGAATTCTACCCCAAGGCGATCGCACCAAAATTTCTAAGCGCCAGTATACAAATGCTAAAACCAGCAGCAACACCAGCATTAAACCTGCTTTTGGGTTGTAGTTATACAGTCCGATTACCCCAGAAATATAAATCGCTGCCGCCAAAACTGCTAAGACAATTCCCACACCCAAGCGGGATATAAATTCTTGCTTGCTAGTCGTCCTTTTGCCTAAATCAGTAGTCCGAGATATTTGAGTGGTACGAATCCATTGCCACAAAGTAAAGAAAGTTACAGCAGCCAGCAGCGTTAAAAGCCCAATCATTATTAATCTGACAAACAAGCTTGGCTCAGTGGATAGGGGTATGGGATAACTTTGGACACCAAACGCCCCAGAAATCCAAGTGTCACCCACAGGTAATTCCTGATTGTTTACCACCAAACGAATTAATTCGCCCGTACCAATGGTGACAATTCCTAGATAATCTTCTCGTAAGCGGAGAGTTACAAAACCAATTATCAAACCCAATAAGGCTGCGACAATTGCCCCAGCCAGTGCCGATACAAGTAGGGGTACGCCCTTTAAACTTAACAATACCGTTGTATATGCTCCCAGAGTCATGAAAGCAATATGACCAAAGTTAATTAAGCCCGTAAAGCCCCACTGTAAATTCAGTCCTAGTGCGAATAGAGCAAAAAGTGCTGTAGAAATTGCTAAGAAAATGAGATAGTCAACCATATTAAATTATTTGGTCATTTGTCATTTGTCATTTGTCATTGGTCATTTGTCATTAATTATCCTCCCCTGCTCCCCTGCTCCCCTGCCCCCCTGCCCCCCTGCCGCTCGGTCACTGAGCCACTGAGCGTAGCCGAAGTGCTGCCTCCCTGCCCTCCTCGCCGGGCGAATAAATTTTAGCGTAGCTTGAGCGGAGCTAATTTTATGGGAATACTATTTATTGTTGGTATTTGCTGGTAGGGAATAATTTACGTATGAATTTGCTGCGACTTAGAATGCATCACTTAATCGAGCAGTTAGGCGATGACGATTTGCAAGATATTTGGAACGTTCTGGAAGGTTTATATTATGACTTTTATATGCTCAAAGCGATACAAAAAGTCAAGCGATCGCAGCAACCGTGGGATATCTTAACCCATGAAGAAGCGGTAAGACTGTTGATGTTTTTCTGATTCAGCAGCGCTTTTAGTAGTGCTGAGTGCTGAGTGCTGAGTGCTGAGTGCTGAGTGCTGAGTGCTGAGTGCTGAGTGCTGAGTGCCCAGTAGTAGCCCATAGTTAAAACTAAGGGATTAGTTAGGATTAGGAAGAAATTTATTTATTATTTAGAACTAAAGTCAGAGGATTTAGATCCATATACTGAATTGTAAGTCTTAGTACTGGTTCTTGACTCAGCACTCAGCACTTTCAACTCAGCACTCTTTGGTCCCTCAAGTTTTGGTGAAGGTAACGCCCAGTGAGTCTGGAAATGCGCTATGCCAGGTCTTTTTTGCTAGACCTGAAGAATTTAGAACCTGCCGCCTACGAGCGGGTGCATGATTTTGTTTTTATTGAGTTAGCCCAAAAGTGGCAACTGACTGATTTAAAAGAACTGCGACAGCTTGATAGTGAAGGCATTTTTCACCGCTTCACCCTAGATAATTATCTGATTGGTATAGAAATCAGGGGTGAAATTGTGAAATTTCTGCGTGTCATCCCTATGCCAGATGTTTAAAGTGAGGAGTCAATCAATTTTGGATTTTGGAATTGCGGATTTTGGATTTGTTCCACCCACGTTCGCTTTCTTGGCACGTTCGCGGTGGCGTCTGGTAAAGAAGTGTGGGGCATCAACCGAAATGATTTTTAATCTAAAATCTAAAATCGTTCGACTGAGCGTAGCCGAAGTCTAAAATCTAAAATTGGCACGGTCAAGGGAACACTGAAAACTGTAAACTGTATAAGGCTAGGCAGGGATCGCTATAACCTTACATTAAACTGGTTTTTGAAAAACACTTTATTTGAGATTTCCCTATGGATGCTAGGGCACTTTGGCAACGATACCAAAACTGGTTATATTTCCACGAGGGATTGGGGCTGTACTTAGACGTGAGTCGGATACGGTTCGATGATGCCTTTGTGGAATCGTTGCAGCCGAAGTTTGACAAGGCGTTTGCGGATATGGCTGAACTAGAGAAGGGTGCGATCGCAAATCCCGACGAGAACCGCATGGTTGGACACTACTGGCTGCGAAATCCTGATTTAGCGCCAGCTCCAGAACTTACACAAGAAATAGTCCAAACCCTAGAACTAATCGAAGCCTTTGCGGAAAAAGTCCAAACAGGTGCTATTCATCCTCCCAGAGCAAGCCGCTTCACGGATATTATCTCCATCGGCATTGGTGGTTCCGCTCTCGGCCCCCAATTCGTCGCGGAAGCTCTCGCTCCTGATTTCCCACCCCTGAAACTTCACTTTATCGATAACAACGATCCCGCAGGTATCGATCGCGTTATCAATCATCTCCGAAATAGCCTCGCCAGCACTTTGGTTTTGGTAATCTCCAAATCTGGGGGAACGCCGGAACCTCGCAACGGCATGATTGAAGTTAAAAAAGCCTACGCCGGACACAATTTGGAATTTGCCCAATATGCGGTAGCAATTACCAGCGTTGATAGCAACCTCGATAAACTAGCCAAAGATGAAGGCTGGCTGGCGAGATTTCCGATGTATGACTGGGTAGGCGGACGCACCTCAGAAATGTCTGCTGTGGGGCTAGTACCAGCCGCATTACAAGGCATTGATGTTCGCGCCATCCTAGATGGTGCCAAAGAGATGGATGACGCTACCCGCGTCCCAGATGTGAAAAATAACCCAGCAGCCTTGCTTGCTTTGTCTTGGTACTTTGCAGGTAACGGAAAGGGCGAAAAAGATATGGTTGTTCTACCTTACAAGGACAGCTTATTTTTATTCAGTCGCTATTTGCAACAGCTGGTGATGGAATCCTTAGGTAAGGAAAAAGACTTAGACGGCAACGTTGTCCATCAAGGTATCGCCGTTTACGGTAACAAAGGCTCAACAGATCAACACGCTTATGTCCAGCAGTTACGCGAGGGTGTAGCGAATTTCTTTGCTACCTTCATCGAAGTGTTGGAAGATCGTCAAGGCCCATCCACTGAAATAGATCCAGGAGTTACATCAGGCGATTATCTTTCCGGTTTTCTCCAAGGAACCCGACAAGCGCTTTATGAAAATCACCGCGATTCAATTACAGTCACGATTCCCCAAGTTAATCCCCGAATTGTAGGGGCATTAATTGCTTTGTACGAACGTGCTGTTGGTTTATATGCTAGTTTGGTCAACGTCAACGCCTACCATCAACCAGGTGTAGAAGCTGGCAAAAAAGCTGCCGCCTCCATTCTCGATTTACAAACACGAGTAGTAGCAGTGCTACAAAAAGAAAAAACTCCCCTTACTCTTGACGAACTCGCCGAGAAGGCAGGCGCATCAGACCAAGTTGAGGCAATTTACAAGATTTTGCGTCACATCCATGCCAATCAGCGGGGTGTAGTTTTACAAGGCGATCTTCAGAAACCCGGTAGTTTGACCGTTTCTGCTAGCTGATAGCTCTAATCTAAATCTCAGATTTTGTCCAGAATTGTTGAGACAACAGTTTTTTATTGTGAAGCATCCTAAATAGAAGA
Source organism: Nostoc sp. (assembly GCF_036918015.1). Lineage (GTDB taxonomy): Bacteria > Cyanobacteriota > Cyanobacteriia > Cyanobacteriales > Nostocaceae > Nostoc. Next base: position 215,269 of record NZ_JBALEO010000009.1, on the reverse strand, counting down.
TATATCTTCTGTCTAGGATGCTTCACTGTATAATTCGTAATTCGTAATTCGTAATTTGTAATTCGTAGTTAAGTTTTATCACTCAATACCGTTTCGTCTAAGTATTGCTTTCTTCTCTTCCTTTGCCTAACTACGAATTATTTTAATTATGAATTGCCATCAGGCGTTGATTAAAGTAACTCTTGGGTAAAAAACAGCGATCGGGTAAAAAAGGATTGTTGAGATTTTGACATAAGAAAGTGCTGGGTTTATCTCGATGACAAAATGGTGGCACAATTCCCCAGTGTTCTGCTAGCCAAATCCAGTATCCTGTCTCAATTCTGCCGTAGCTTGATACCGTGAGAATCTCTCCAACGCTGTTGTTAATAGATACTAAATCTGACGATGATTTGATTTCAATTAACAACCAAGCTAACTCATCTACAGAAAAGTAATAGCCATTTTCGGCAGCGATGTCGATGAACTGCTGCGGATCTTTAGCTATTAGCAATTCTTCTTTGAGAGATGGCGTTTTTTGTGCAAAATCAAAAAGATCCCAAATCTGTCTTCTCGTAACTAGAAACCAGGCAAGTTCTTCTGCGGTCAAATTGTAACCGTTTTCTGTTGCTAACTTGAGAAACGGCTCAAGGCTATCAGTTTCTGCTAGTTGACTTTTTAACTGGAAAGTTTGCTCTACTAATGACAAGAAATCAATAATTTTTTGCCATGTAACTTTGTCAAAGTTTTTGTTAACTTTTATTTTTTCTTTCCAATAAATGTATTTATCTTCTTTAAGAAAGAAATTCCAAATTTGATAATACATGGGTCATTTTGCCTAAGTTTTCAACTTGTTAGGGATTTGTGATTAATGAACACCAGTGTAGTAAGTATAATGTGTTTCTTCGACAGTACTAAACTCTTATATCATGTAAATGAAGTTACACAGTGGCTAAGTATGAAGTTTCTGTAAAGTTTATCACCATGAATAATATATACTGAGAAAAAGATGAAAGATTGCGATAGTTGCAGTGGGCTACGATTACGCTCATTATTGATTATCATAAAATAGAATTAAGTCAATAGATAGTATTAATTATTCATGAATGAATCAACTGCACAAAACCTGCACTTCAGTTATTTTTAAACGAACCGCAAAGTACGCGAAGAGCGCGAAGCTAAGAAAAGAGATATATTTTACTATTTTTAGTTAATAGGTAAATCGCGGAGAAAGTAAAAGCGATCGCCTTTATCTTTCTGTAAAATAAAGTTAAGACAGGATTAACAAATAGGGTTAATTATTATGACCGAATCAACTGCAAAACAACCTGCACGTCGAGGTAGAATCTTTCCAGAACGCACTTTACCACCAGAAGAGCTTGCTAGACGCAAAGCTGAAGATGAAGTATTTTATCATCGCTGTCGGGAAATTTTTGACCGTGTACGTCCCGATTTTATTCAGGAACACTATGGTTGGTATATTGCTGTGGAGCCAAATAGTGGAGATTATTTGATTGATGTGGATAAAATGCAAGCTCATAAAAAAGCCCTTGAAAAATACCCAAATACTGACCACTGTGTTTTTTGTCTCAATGAAACTGGAACAACTGGTACAATATGATTCAGGGTAAATTCGGGGAAAAAGGGCAACTATTTTTTGAAATTGAGTTAATAGCTTATGATGGATTAAATTTGCCTGTGGATGCCATGTTAGATACCGGTTTCACAGGCTTTTTGGCTATTAACAAACAAGATTTAGATAGCCTGGACTGGGCTTATATTGGTAAGGAAACTTTGCGAACTGCACAGGGTGAAACCTTATTTAAAATCTATTCAGGTAAGTTGATATTAAATGAACAAGAGTATGAAATTCCTATTTATGCAGGGGATGAAATTACTGAAGTTTTGTTAGGTTCAGATGCGAGAAAAACTGCGTAAAGCGATTGCTCAATCACCCACAAAGTAAAAGCGATACCTACGGCTGGCTACGCCTACACACTTCAGTTATTTTTAAACGAACCGCCAAGACGCAGAGAACGCAGAGAGAAGAAAAGAGATATATTGTACTATCTTTAGTTAACGAGTAAATCGCGGAGAAAGTAAAAGCGATCGCTCTTCCAATCACTACCTTTAATTCGTCCCAAATATCCTGTTAATGGTGAAGAAAGTTCAATCAGAATTTCGTGCATTTCTGGTGTTTTTATTGGCTGTGGCGGATTTGAGCCAAAATACGCACCATGTAGAGATTCAACACCAGCAGATTCTATACCTGAGTTTTCTAAATAGTTTTTGACAAGCTGGATAATGTGCGATCGCAACCTTATAGATTGTTCAACTTTATCAATATAAGTATTAATTTTATCTTCAGCTAAACCAAAAGGAGCTTGTTGCAAACACTCTTTTAGTTCTAACAAGTTAATAGAGTTTTTGTAGTGTGCTTGCAATTCAACTAGTTTTTGTAGTGTTTCAGGACGAATTACATTCATTTGATTATTTCTAGTAGTTAGGAGGGCATCAGGAGTTAATTCACCAGCAGCCACAATTATCTTGAGGCAACTATCATATTTTTCTTGAAGATGATTTTTGCCTAATTGTATTAATTGTCCCGGTGTTTTACTGGGAACATTTTCACTTTTGGTAGCTTTACATTCTCCTACTACTGGATAAGGATACTCACAATAAAAATCTACACCTCCAGCGCCTCCTAATTTGTCAGGGTCTAGGTTTGCTTTAGAATTAGTGTTAGAACAAGAAAATCCTAGTTTTATCAAACTTCTACGAACTAGTCTCTCAAATTCATTACCATCACTAGAATTTCCTACATTAGCAATCTTCTTAATCCAGACTAAATCTGAATCAAATTTTTGATTAGAGTGATTACTACTCCAACCTAAGAATACTTTGATATCGTCGTCTAATTGTTTCGCTGCTGGTTGGCTAATGGTTAGCGGTGCGATCGCACTCTGCAATTCTTCTAATTCAGGATGCAGCGCGGGTTCTAGCTTTTCTAATTGGCGTTTGCGTTGGGCAAAGGTGCGATCGTTTAATACTGGCTTTTCTTCAGAAACATTGAGAGACTGTGGTAATGAAATAAACAGACTATTCGATTTGATCGCAACTTCAATTGATTTAGGCAACTGATATACTCGCAGATATGCGAGAAAAATATTATGTCTTTGCGTTAATATTTCCTGTAAACCTTTTTTTGTCCAAATAGTTAGGTGTGATAAAGCAACTAAAGATTCAGCATTGTTTATAATTTGGCACAGTTCGCAGTTCGCCCAGGCTTTAACTAAGACTGTTTCATAAGCTAAAAGGGATAGTTTTAACTGTTCCTCATCTGAAAGCAAGCTCATTTGCTGAGGCTGTATTAAAACACCCTGACTATTTAGTTGTGCGAATGTACTTTGGGCAATAGGTAAGAAATTTGAGCGATAGTACTGTTCAACTGGTAGTAAATTAATTGACGCATCTGCTGGACAAAGGGCAAATTCTCGCCCCGGAGTAATAAATTTATTAGGCATTACTGCAATTATTCTTCCTTGCAACAACGCCTCAATTTCTGGTGCTGGTAAACGTAAAGCTGTATTAATCATTATTCCTAGAATAAGTCATCTGAGGCAGCACTTACTACATTTGCAGCTTCTGTTAAGGTGATATTACCACTTTCATTTTCTTCATCAATTGCATCTTCAGGAACTTGTCCTGATGGATCGCTGAGAATTTCACATATAAGATAATTATCAATTGCTATCCGCTTTTTCCGAATAAAATCAATAATTTGGTCTTCGCTTAACTCATCATTCTCACGACCTTTCATGACAAAATGTAATGCTAAAAGTGGTTTTATGTCTTCAGGTTTTAATAATACCCATTCACCACCTAATTCAGCTGACAAAAGCTCACTTAAATACTCTTGCGCTCTAGCAGCACCTTTATTAATTTGTTTAGATCGAACTAAACAACCACGAGTTAAATCAAAATCTTTGTAGCGAGTTAACCGTTTCAATGTAGCTTGCACAAACAAGCCCCCAGACTCTTGCAGAACAGCTACGGCAATTTTGACATCTTTACCGTTTTCCTTGCCAACAATTTTAAAATCAAGATATCCTCTATCAACAGCTTTTACTTGAACATCGACAACTTTTTCAATTTGTACATTCTCTATAGTTTCACCAATGACTGCACTAAATCCTAATCGGAGTGCTTGAGCAAGAGTTGCTTTCTCTTCCATGTAATCTTGTATGGTAGTTTCTAAAGCCGATATTTGTTGATTATAAGCAGGTTCTACAGGGTGTATATCTAAGCCTATTCCTCCGCTATCACCAGGAAGTTTAAAATTGTCAGCACACCATTTCAAAACTTTTCTAACTATTGGCCTTTCTTTACCTAAAGCTCTTAGCTTCTGTTCATCAAATGGGTAAAGTTCATGAGGAGGTGTTAACCCATTTTCTTGATAAAACTCTTCAAGCCATCGAGAAACTAAATTAATAACATCATCAGAATTGAGATACTTCAGTTCAATAACTTGCTCTCCAATTCTATCTACAACTGAATCAGCATTTCCTAATCTTTTAACTTCATTGATCCACTGATCAGGAAAAATAGAAGTTAGTAAAACGCCACGTTTAATTTTGTCGCATAAGTCTTTAGCAAAAATGGCAGTTACTTGTCGTCCAGTATATCCTATTTCATTACAGTGGTCAGTTTCCATTTCATCAAAACAAACTACTATTGGTTTGTAATCACCAATTAAGTTGAGGATTTGCCGTGCCGTAGTGAAGGATTCAGCCTCTTTATCATCTGCACTAACATTAGCTAAACCCATTGCATCTGCTTTGACCTGTGGTAGGCTGTTACCAGCAAGCCATCTAATAGCAAAAATTTCATAAGCTGGATCAGGACATAGTGTCCATAAAATCGCTGTGATAATATCAGGATTCTCTAGATCAGGCTTGATACTAAGCACCTTATCTCGTAAAACTTCAACCACCTTGGGATTTTTGACTAATGCCCCAGGAAATTGATTTATTAGCTGTTGGGCTGTATAGTTTTTGTTGAAAGCTTCATTAATTAAAGCTGTTGCTAAGTACTGCCATTGACTAACATCTTGACTACCTATTTGTTTAAGACTATTGGCTAGAGTAGTTAAGAATTCTGCTTTGATCCGGTTTAGGTTATTGCACTGACTCATGTAAACAAATAAAGCGCTCCCATCAACTTGTAACTGATGGCGAATTCTTCCGATAACATGGCTTTTTCCTAAACCTCTTTCTGCTGTAATTGTAATACCAACTACTTTCCTTTGTCCGCTACGAACTTTTTCAACCGCGTCATAAATAGCATCAGAAGCATGAGAATTTAAAGATGGTACATCAGGAAAACCTTGTCCCCAAACATTCTGATCTCTAACTACTAAGCGTCCCTGAAATGGGTTGTTTTTGCTGATAACATTAATTAAATCGTTAGACATAGATTTGAACTAGTTGTGTATGAGGGCTAGGAGAGAATTAGCAAAAATTACGAAAATTGGTGGATTAGTTTAAGAGTTTGGCATAGCAACGGAGTCCGCTGACTTCAGTAGTTACTGAGTCTTCAAGTTTGGCTGGGTCGTTATCTGGTAAACTTCCACCTTGAAGTTGTAAAATATCTTTCTCCTGCATTTCCAGCAACCACTCACTGAACTCTGTACGACTAACCCGATCGCCTATTTCTCTCCTGATGCGATAAATTGGCACAAGATCATCTAGGTTGTAGTTTTGGTTCAACTTGTCGTAGACTTCCAACGCCACTGACTTAAACTCGTCGTAAGATGCGATCGCACCCTTTCCATTAACTGGTACATCTGCACCAACTACCGCAACATCAATCTGACTAATCCACCGCAACAACGCATTCGCCGCCCAAGTTCCAACAATCGTCCCTTCAAACTTAAAATCGCTACTTCTCAAACCCTCACGCAATACCTCTAAACCCTTGCCAGATGTCAGAGAATATCCCTTTTTGGAAATTGCGATCGCACCCTCTTTCTGTAATTCCTCGAATATGCCCTGATAATCTGCTACCTTCTGGCTTTTGGATACAATTCGCTTGGTAAGCTGACCTTTCTTAACTTCCTGCTGCGTTCCTCCCAAATCCCACAAAGCCAAAAGAAGACGAGTACTAGTATTTTTTGATGTCATATTGAGTATATTTTTTGACAAAAAGCATCATAGTAGCTGTATCTTTCTAAGTTATTTATGCAGAAAAAATAACCGAGAAATTGCTGAAGATTTTGGCGTTTTAGCTAAATAGACTCATCAAAAATCAACAATATATTTCCTTGGGATGAATGCAGTTTCTCTCAAAGGCGGGATGGAATGCTTGAGAAAATCGACGATCATCATAGAGAAACGCTCTAGCTGTGCAGTTGTAAATTGAGTGGTATATGTTTTTTCAATTCCCAGCGAAATAACAAGAATTCCAACTTTGTTTTTGCAACAGCAAGACTTTTAGCAAATACAGGTGAGAACGAAATCCAATGAACACAATATATAAAGAACGTAAAATAGTTTCGCGTCTATTTGCAGTGCTGCTTTCGGCATTGCTAATGGTGCCCTTGCTGAGTAGCTGCGGAGGCGGTTCCCAAAAAGCTAATGTGCCACCACCAGTAGATGACACCATTGGTAGAACAGTGAGCGATCGCACAAACCAACCCGAAGCCAAGAAAGGATTGGGTACAGGGCAGAAAGTAGCGCTTTTGGCAGGAGCAGCTGGACTTTATTACCTCTACAACCAGCATAAAAATGCTTCACAAGAAGGAGCGCAAGGTAAATACTATCTTTCCAAGAATGGGCGTGTATACTACCGTGATGCTGAAAAACGCGCTCATTGGGTAACGCCACCAGCAGAAGGAATTCGAGTACCAGAATCTGAAGCACAAAAGTATCGGGAATTCCAAGGCTATAACCGGAGTACCACAGGTCGCGATCTCACTGGTATAACTTCATCCGCAGCTCCGGCACTCTAGATCAGCGAAGCGTGTGTAAAGAAGAAAGCGGGTTTCCCGGAGGATAACGCCGATCGCGCACGTCGGAAACACGAACTTAAATCAGGAGACAGATTATGGTAGATGAATTTTTCCGAAAGGCGAAAGATTTGCTTTTGGGGTCGAACAGCGATCAAGCTGAAGAAGATGCCAAATTGCGCGATCGCAATGTACGTCCAGCCAGCGAAGATCCCTACGGCGACCCCGCAGACCCGGCATCTTACAGCAATGTTCGCCCAGCCAGCGAAGATCCCTACGGCGACCCCGCAGACCCGGCATCTTACAGCAATGTTCGCCCAGCCAGCGAAGACCCTTACGGCGACCCCGCAGACACAGGGGAGTTTGGTGATGTCCGTCCAGCCAGCGAAGACCCCTACGGCGACCCCGCAGATCAGGATTCTCGCCGCTAACGCCAAACCAATCTGATGATATTGGTTTTTATAGGGTGATGAATTTTGGAATAACAAATAAGGCAGCGGGTTTTAATCCCGCTGCCTTTTATTTTTGCTGCTATTTCTACAAATCACGAATTATTTCTTGCGATCGCTCAATATCTTGATGCACAGATTGAGCCGAAGTATGCAAAGCCTCTCTTTCTTCATCAGTAAGTCGTAAGGGCACAGCATTGCTCATAGGTGTCAACTTAAGCTGGAAATAGCTTATCTGTTGGCTTCCATGCCCGCCCGGAAATAAATGAGTAATGAGTAATAAGTAATACTCATTACTCATTATTTATTACTTATTACTTCAAAAATAAATTTCCGGTCTAATAGCTTAAGTGTACTGAAGTAGACTGGAGATTTTTGGCGATATTTAGTCATCTTCAGATGACTTTAGCTATGAGACGGGAATTGAAATTCCCGGCGGACAAGCGGTTTCGCGTTAAGTTGACACCAATGGCATCTTGCCCGCCCAGCTTATGCAATCTAAATATGCAACAGCTTATTACCTTTAAATCGGTTTGAGAGAAAGTTGCATACGGTGTCAAATCTTCTGAAATTTGGCTCTTGTTAAAATCGAGTTGTATATCTTCAGTGGAAAAAGCTTTTTATGTCAATGATGACAATCAGAGATTTAGAGCAAGTTCAAACCGCTTTTACCGAAGCAGGTTTAGATTACCAGCTGGAACTCGAAAATGGGATAATTTCAATTATGGGCCCATCAGATATTGTATCCAGCGAAATCAGTAGTCGTCTCATCGCCTTTCTCTTTGCTTGGATAAATCCTCGTCGCTGGGGAAGAGTATTTGATTCTGCTGGCGGTTTCATCATGCCAGATACAAACCTCAAAGCACCCGATGTTTCCTTTGTTCGCGCTTCCCGACTTCTCCAAAGTCCTCGTTACTTTGGCGAACTTGTCCCGGACTTGGTGGTAGAAATTAAATCTCAGAGCGATAAAATTAAACTCATAGCAGCCAAAATTCTGAAATTTATAGAACTAGGAGCGATCGTCGGGATTCTGATTGATCCTGATGAAGAGACAGTTACAATTTATCGCTCTACAGGCGAACCGACAGTTTTAGAAAATGGCGAAATTTTAACCATACCAGAGCTTTTTCCCGGTTGGAAATTGCCCGTTACTGAATTGTGGCCTCCTATCTTTACCGAGGAAGAAACACAAATTTAGTGAAGAACTTTGGTAGCTACTTGCTAAAGAATTTTAAGTTAATTTTGTTGGATGAATCAGCATCCGGGGCGAATCAGAACTTTATTTTTTAATCTTCGTTATTTTCTGCAAAATTGACTTGCTCATAAAGGTCGCGCAATTCAATTTTAAAATCAACCGTTTGCAGTGATAAAGTTGCAGATTCATGTTCAATTTCAGTGAATGACCATTGACTTTCCGCAGTTTTTACATACTGCATCACATGATACTGATATTGGTCAATTAAAATATATTCCTTGAATTCTGGAATAGAACGATAATAAAGAAACTTATCGCCTTGGTCATAATTTTTAGTCGATTTAGATAAAACTTCAGCAATTAACATCGGGTTCATAACCGTTGTTGTGCTGGTTCCTGTATAAATGGGTTGTCCCTCAATCACCATCACATCAGGATATGTATGCTGCCGATAACGGGGTATCCATAAACGTACATCACCAATATAAACATCATAATTTTTACGCCTTAAAGCAATTTTTAAGGATGCAGCTAAATTCAAAGCAATTTTATTATGATTTGTAGTGCCACCGGTCATCGGTACAATTTCTCCATCACGGTATTCGCTTTTATATTCCGCTTTTTCTTCAATTTCTAAATACTCTTCAGGTGTGTAATATAATTTTTTGGTTTCTAACTGCATAAAAATACAACCTATGATTGTGGTGCGATTTGCTCATCTTTCACATCTATGTTGTACGCCAATAAATCCCATTTTCTCGCTGCATTAACTGGCAAGCAATCAACTCTCGTCGCAGGGTGGCGCAGTCAATATGGTAGCGTTTGAGAATATCATTTACCAAACGTTCAGGATAGTTGACTCCTACATCAAACTGGTTTGCTAACCACTTAAGAATAACTAGACGCTTTTTGCGACTAGCAGGAATTTCTTTGAGGCGATTGTCCTCGAAATAGTTTTTTAACACTTTGCTTTCCCAAGCTTCAGTATCTACATCCCCAATCAAGGATGCTATTTTCTCAGGTGTAAAAATTTCCTTGCTAATGCTTTGCAAAGCCTCGCTATCCAATTGATATAGACGGCTATTACCTTCAGGGCGCATTGTTACCAAATTTAGCTCTTTAAGTTTAGCTAAATGATGAGATACCGTCGGTTCCTTGAGTTGCAGTAGCACCGCTAATTCTTCGACGCTGCACTCCTGATTCGCTAGGATACCTACAATCTTCAATCGGCTATCATCCGCTAATGCCTTGAAAAAGCGCAGTAATATGTTAAATTGCTCTGGTTGCATAACTAACTTCTAATTAGATATCTATCTAATTAGAAGTATATCTAATTTAAAACTGGTTGGCTCAAAACCCCAACTTCTCACTAAAAGTCGGGGTTCTTGTTGTTTAATTTAACTAAACTGTTCCTCTGCATCGAGGTTGAACAGCATTTGCAGAGTTTGCATACAGCGCCGTCTAGCTTCCACATCTTGCTGCGATCGCAATTGCACCATCGGGTCATGTAAAATTTTATTGACAATTCCCCGTGTTAATGCCTCAATCACTTCTTGATGTTTTTCGGCGAATTCCGAACCCAATCTCGACAAAGCTTTTTCTAATTCTTGTTCGCGGATGGTTTCGACTTTATTTCGCAGACAGCTAATAGTGCTAACAGTTTCTAAACTGCGCCACCAAATATCAAAGGCTTCTACTTCTTCCTCTAAAAGTTTCTCAGCTTCTTGTGCAATCTTCCGACGGCTTTCGTAGTTTTGCGCTACTACTGCCTTCAAATCATCCACATTAAACGCCTGTACGTTTTCTAATTCATTTACATCCACATGAACATTGCGCGGCACAGAAATATCAAATAACATCAGAGAGCGCTGAACTTCTAAAACCATTTCCAATTTGGCGCGGTCAAGTATTGGCTCTGTTGCCGAAGTACTGGTAAACACCAAATCACTATCGGCAATTACTGCCATCATTTCCGATAGCGGGTGAATTTGGATCGGTTGTTGAGGGAACTGCTTGGCTAATTCTTGGGCGCGATCGCGAGAGCGATTTACAATACTAATTTCCACAGCACCTTTAGAAATGAGGTGTTGCACCAGCAGCCGCGACATTTTACCAGCACCCAAAATTACCACTCGGCAAGCTGCTAAATTTGCTACTTTAATCTGTGCTAACTCCACAGCTGCCGAACTGATAGAGACAGCACCAGTACCAATACTAGTTTCAGTGCGAACCCGCTTACCAGCTGTCAACGCTTGTTTAAATAATCGATTCAAAATGGTTTTTATACCACTATATTGCTGTCCCAGTTTGTGAGTAGTCTTCACCTGAGCCAGAATTTGACCTTCTCCGAGTACCAGACTATCTAAACCACCTGCTACGCGCATAACGTGCATCACGGCATCATCATGGAGCAGCATAAATAAGTGTTGTCGTAGAGAAAGCACGGGTAATTTACTGAATTCTGCAAGAAACTGCGTTACTTCTCGGATACCTTGGTCTGCTTCACTGGTGACAATGTAAATTTCCAGGCGGTTACAAGTGCTAAGAATTGCAACTTCGTCTATATGGGGATAGCTGGCCAACTGAGCGATCGCACTTTCAATTTGTGATTCTGGAATGCTCAGTTTTTCCCGGACTTCTACTGGGGCTGTTTTATGGCTTAACCCCACCACTGCTATATTCATTTGCTAAATTGTAGTTACTAGTTGGTAGTTGGCAATCTGGCATTAAGTGAGAATAGGGAATGGGGAATTTTTGTTTATTGGCTGATAGTTTTCCAACCAATCATTAATCACTAACTACTAACTACTAACTACTGTAAAGGTAAAGCTTTTTGGTGATGATTTTTCCGTTTTATAGAAACATTTCTTTCCAAATGCTTTACCTCTACTTTTACCATTCCCCATTCCCTAGAAATTAGTTCAGTTGGAGAACTTTTGGTTCACCAAACAAGTGAATTGTATCAACAAATCGAGCAGTTTTCGACTGGTTGGAAATTACCAAGCTTTGAGTTCTTGCCCCGTCTTTGAAGAAACGTACACCTTGCATGAGATTACCACTGGTAATGCCGCTAGCCGCGAACAGAATAGTTTTACCAGATGCTAGTTCATGAGCATCATAGACCTTATCGGGGTCATTGATATTCATAGACTTTAAGCGATCGATGTTGGCTTCTCTGCTTTCTCCAATCAGACCTGTTTTGACTATAGCTGGATCGTAGATCAGTTGACCTTGGAAGTGTCCACCCAAAGCACGCATTGCTGCTGCTGAGATTACGCCTTCAGGAGCAGCACCGATACCCATCAGAGCGTGGATATTGGTTCCAGCAAAACCGCAGCTTATAGCTGCACCCACATCACCGTCTGAAATTAGGGCGACTCTCGCTCCAGCTTCACGGATTTCCTTAATTAAATCGTTGTGGCGTTCGCGCTTCATTACTACCACAACAAGTTCTTCAATACTCCGGTCTAAAACCTCAGAGAGAATCTTCAGGTTTTCCGTGGCTGACTTGTTGATATCTACTTTGCCCTTAGCTGCGGGAGGTGCTGCTAACTTCTTCATGTAAAAGTCAGGAGCAGCAAATAATCCACCCTTTTCAGAAATTGCCAAGACAGCCATCGAACCAGGTTGTCCATAAGCTACCAAGTTGGTACCTTCACAGGGGTCAACGGCGATATCAATTTCAATTAATTCATCAGGGTTACAGACACTTTCGGCATTTGGTTGGGTACAGATACCAACTTCTTCGCCGATGTATAGCATCGGCGCGTCGTCACGTTCGCCTTCCCCGATCACGATGCGACCGCGCATGTGGATTTTATTCATCCGCTCCCGCATCGCTTCCACAGCTACCTGGTCAGCGATATTTTTTTCGCCTTTACCCATCCACTTTGCGGATGCGATCGCGGCTTGCTCTACTACTTCAATAATCTCTAACCCAAGTGTATTTTCCACAGAGTTTGCCCTCTCAGCTGCTTGAATTTGCGTCGTTTCATCTGCCTATTTCAGTTTTCAAGTCTACCAAAGGGCGGATACACGTGGAAGAAAGTTAAGTTTTACTGCTAACTCGTTAGAAAATTGCCAGTTAACACATCCTGGTTTTTTACTCATAATTACTCCAGTATAAAACCTGTTCACAAGTAACTCAGTTAAAAACTGGCACAAATAAGTAGCAGTGTATATCTAGAACATTGCTGTTCTTCAGTATCTATCTTTAGGTATAAAATAATAAACAAAAAAGCTGGTAAATTCACTAAAAACTAAAGAACGAGGCGCAGAGTAAATAACTTGTCAAATTCAGAGGTAAATCGTGTTTATCGACTACATCACCCTCATGTTAATCAACATGGTAGCTGGGTTATTTCTCCTGGCTGACTATGTGTATCGTGGTATAGATAGTTCTAATCAAAGACCGTGGATTCCAGGATTTGGAATTACGGGTGCGATCGCACTCACAACTGGTTTGCACATGAGCTTCACCTGGCCAGTAATGGGTAGCTTTAATATTGCCTTCGGTGAGACGAGTGTCTTATTTGGAATCTTGTTTGTGGCGGCTGCGATCGCCCTGGCTCAAAATTGGGATTTATTGACAATAGCAATTTATGGCTTCTTTGCTGGTGCAGTTGCGATCGTAGTCGGCATCCGCATCATCAACTTGAATTTGACAAAGCAACCGCTTTTATCGGGAATCGGCTTTATTTTAACTGGATTAGGTGGTATTTTTGCAGCGCCAACTCTTTATTGGAAAACTAACCGAACTTGGCGGCTAATAGGCGTAGCAGTGCTGATAGTAGCCGCTCTAATTTGGGCATTGACTGGATATTTGGCTTACTGGAATCATTTAGAGGGTTTCCAAAAGTGGGTTCCAGCGCCGATGCGGTAAGCAATGTTCTAGGCTAGAGACATAGTTAAAACCTTGTTTAAGAGCAATATGCTGGACTTTCTTAATCCCTTATTAAATCGCCATCCAGAGCGAGTCAAAGCCAACGTCGAACTTTACACCTGGCAAACTTGTCCTTACTGCATTCGTGCCAAAATACTGCTGTGGTGGAAAGGTGTAAATTTCACTGAATACAAAATCGACGGCGACGCAGCAGCCAGAGCAAAAATGGCAGAACGCGCCAACGGTCGCCGTACAGTACCACAAATTTTTATCAATAACCAGCATATTGGCGGCTGCGATGACCTATATCAGTTAGACACACAAAGTCAACTCGATCCCCTTTTAGCCCAAGCCGCTATTTAGACGCGATAAATCGCCATCAAACGGCGATGAATCGCGTCTCTGATTATTGTAGAGACGGCGATTCATCGCGTCTCTTCCCTTAACCGAACAGTATTAATGATTTAGATAAAAGTCAGAATATTAAGTTGCACATCATGCATTGATAAGAAGATGCTAACTAAGTATACAGAATATCTTATACATCAACAATGGATGAGTTACGCCCTAGAATTAGCAAAAACAGCAGGTGATGCAGGTGAAATCCCTGTAGGTGCTGTTATCATTGATTCAACAGGCAAATTGCTAGCACAAGGAGAAAACAGAAAAGAGCGCGACAAAAACCCTACTGCTCATGCGGAAATTCTCGCTATCAAGACAGCCGCAACAACTTTACAAAATTGGCATCTCAATGAATGCACTCTGTATGTAACTCTCGAACCTTGCCCGATGTGTGCAGGTGCGATCGTCCAATCACGACTAGGAATACTGGTATATGGAGTAGACGATACAAAAACTGGCGCAATTCGTACAGTTATTAACATCCCCGATAGTGCTGCTTCTAATCACCGTCTCCAAGTAATCGGAGGCATTCTAGAGTCAGCTTGTCGTCAGCAATTACAGACTTGGTTTGCTACTAAGCGGCGTAAGGTCAACTAACAGACAGAGGTAAAACTGTCCATCTACTACGACACAAGTCACACAAGAGAATCTACGGTGTAACTAATCACGCCTTTCGTTAAATTTTTACCCGTCAATCAGCTGCATCCGTCATGATGGAATTTTACTCTTCATCCGATACCTGCCAGCACACCCCAGCAAATCCTCAGGTAGATAGCACTACCTCAAGGGTTTCTCCTTGGTTAAGTCCCCTGGCATATTTATTAGGGCGTCACTGCCTATTACCATTATTCTTTGGACAAATTAGAATAACCGGACAAAAAAATATCCCCACAACCGGGCCTGTGATCCTTGCGCCTACACATCGGGCGCGTTGGGATGCCTTGCTTGTACCCTACGCTACCGCTTGTCTAAGAAAGCAAGACTTGCGATTTATGGTGACTATTGACGAATGCCAAGGTTTGCAAGGCTGGTTTGTTCGACGTTTAGGGGGATTTCCTGTAAATTCTAAGCATCCGTCAATCCGCACGCTGCGACATGGAGTAGAGCTACTTCAGCAGCAAAAAACTCTGGTAATCTTTCCAGAAGGTAACATTTTTCGTGATGGTCAAGTTCACCAGTTGAAGCCGGGAATTGCTCGTCTTGCTTTGAGTGCTGAATCTAGTCATTCCGGGTTGGGAGTGAAAATTATACCCATAGGCATTAATTACAGCCAACCTTATCCCAATTGGGGTACAGATGTGAGTATTGACATTGGCTCCCCAATTAGAGTCGCGGATTACATGAATGGCTGTATAAAACAAGAGGCAAAAAACATCACAACTGATTTAGCAAAGGCACTGCAACAATTGAGCCATCAAGAAACAAAAGTTACTAACCACGCATTTGCAGAAATTACTAATTCTTGATACGGTCAAACCTCATAATCATTGACCGTGCATAATTCAGAAACTTCACCTTTTCAATATTTGACACTAATTGCTAACTGCTATATTCATCCTGAGCAAGTCACAAAAGATTAGTGGTATTTTGCAACCTTTGAGGATGTATATATATAAATTACCTTCTATTGATGATATATTCAGCCAAATTGGCATTTTTTTGAGCCAACAGCTAATTCATTGGCTGCAAACTACTGAATTGCTTGATGATAAATATTTTCACTATTTGGTCAGACAGTTAAATAAAAGTTGGGAAGTGCCGACTGAAGACATCGCTATTCTGAACTAGTTTTGTGCGATGCCTACGCAAATACTTTAAGGTGATTTACAAGAATAAATATACCGATGCCGTTGGTTTCGACTTCGCTCAACCAACTGATAGATCGAGAGTTGAGCGAAGTCGAAACTCGCCAACACTGGTATTTTCTTTGTCGGAAATTACCTAAGCAGTGCTTTGGGAAAATTCTCCTGCCAAATATCCCAGTTAACCTGAGATAATTATTGGGGAGAAAAGTAGGTACTCAGACAGATGGTGACACACTCTCCCGTAGGTATCACTTATCACAGCAATATAAGTTAGTTGGTATACAGGGGTAATGGGAACTCTATTAAACTGATTTTTAGTCTAAATCAGAGATACTTAGGATGTAACTTTGCTTTGTCCAAGACCAAAACAGAGTTAAGATACCCGAAGTTTCCATAACTCTCTTGTATAGTTGTCGCACTAATTGATCCCATGAACACTGCTGTCGCTGTTACCTTGATGCACCGTACTGTTTTATCAGTTATAGCAGTCCTCAGCCTGCTATCACCTGTGAATGCTCAGGTACCACAGTTACCAGGCACTACCAGCCAACCACAACCCATTGACCCCAACGATCCTAATAATCTCCGCCCCATAACCGAAAGTAACAGCCTTTTGAGCATTGCAGGTGGCGATCGCTTAGTAAAAGATGCAGAACAAGCCGTTTCTGCTCAAAACTACCCCTTAGCTGCCAAGAAACTGCAAGAAGCACGTCAAGTTTATAATCAGCTATCTAATTTTTATCAAGAGTTAAATTCTAGCTTTTCGGGAATTGACAACAGAGTTTCTGATTCTCAGCGTCAAAAAGCTCTATTAACAGCCCAAAAGCGAGATGAAGCCACTTTTCAGCTAGCATTGGTACATCGGGCACAAAATCAGCCAGAATTAGCTGTACCGTTGTTAGTTCAAATAATTAAGAGTCAAAACCCGACACGGGATTTAGGCAAGAAAGCCTATAAACAGTTATTTGAGTTGGGTTTTGTTGATTCTCCCTATCCCAGAGAAGGTGGTAATTCATCCTCTTCATCCCCAAAAAAATAAATTAAATTTTTGTTGCCTCTTTTTGCATACCCACATTTCCCTAACCAGTCGCTTGGGAACGCCCCAGTGCTAGGATAGAGCTGTCCGCCGTAACCAAAACCTGAGCGTTCTCAAGCAATACACCTCAGAAGTGCGTGTGTCTACAGCCTTGTCAAAGCCTGAAGTTGGCAAAGGCATTTGCTCTATATCTGTTAATAATAGAAAAGTAAGTTTTTTCAGGAATTGCGATGATTAGTCCGCAACAGGTTGAGGAAATGATCAAGGCGGGACTGCCAGACGCACAGGTTCAGGTGCAAGACTTGACTGGTGGCGGCGACCACTATCAGGTGACAGTAGTTTCATCGCACTTTGCAGGTAAAGGACTAGTGCAACAGCACCAGTTAGTTTATGGTGCGTTGGGTCAAGCTATGTCAACTGAAGCGATTCATGCCTTGGCAGTGAAAACATACACTCCCGAAGCTTGGCAAGCAACAGCAAGTTCCTAAAGTTAGGAGTTAGAAGTTAGAAGTTAAGAGTTATGAATTATAAATTTTTAACTCCTCACTCTTCACTCCTCACTCTATTAATGCAACATAGGAAACATAAATACCATGACACCAGAACTCAAAGACAAAATTGATAGCTTGCTACAAGAAAACAAGATTTTAGTTTTCATGAAGGGAAACAAGTTAATGCCTCAATGTGGTTTCTCTAACAACGTTGTGCAGATTCTCAATACCTTGGGAGTTCCCTTTGAGACGGTTGACGTTCTCTCAGACCCTGAAATTCGTCAAGGTATTAAAGAATACTCTAGCTGGCCGACAATTCCCCAAGTATATATCAATGGTGAATTCCTTGGCGGTTCTGATATCTTGATTGAACTGTACCAAAAAGGTGAATTGCAAGAAAAGGTAGAAGTAGCATTAGCTTCGTAATCTCTCTTTACCCAAACCAAAGGGTATGCTGCTGAATTTGCACTTCGCAATCAAGGCAATGTGCCATTTTTAATATCCTTGAAAGGAGAGATACTATTTCTTTCCCCTTTCAAGGGTTTTTTAATCGGTTTCTGACAAAAATACTCTTTGTTGGACTTGATTTTATTGCTAGACAACAATCCCCTCAGTCTAATTGGCAAAACCAATCTAGGGCTGAGGGGATGCGTTTAATCAATACAATATCTCCAAAATTTCACACCACGACAACCCGTTGACCAATACAGATAATATGCTATAATTATCTGCGGTAATTAACGGTTACTATCAATGACCAGGCAAATGGTAATTAGTAGTAATCGGGCTGTGGCTGTGGTTGCGGCACTGCAAAGTTTGAGCCATCGTACAAGAAGCGGCTGGCTTCCTCTTCTAGGCGATGAATCAAAAAAGGTTCAATGACGTTGCTATGTCGCAGTGCGGCTAGATATCCATCCAAATACATCCGCATATCATCCGTGCGATAACCGCGATTCCATAGCTCGATGAAGGCATCGGTGAGTCTTTGGTAATAGCGGATGGTTTGTGTGTCTTGGAGCATAACTGCTGTATTAATCTCTTTGGAATGAGAATTGTAAATGATTCACGCTAAAAAGTGAAGTGTAATTTCACTTTGGCATAAACTCAAAGTCAACACATCTACTTTGGGTATTACCCTCATAGCAGCTACAAGCTACTTTAATCTTATTCCAGAAAACATCGATTCTAGTTAGCTGCTAAGTTATTTTTTTGATTTTCACAATCACAGCCCAATTGTATTGATGTTATATTCCTGGATGGGAGTACTAAATTTTGGCGAAAAAATCCACTTTTGCCATCAGGTTTAATCAGGTTGAAAAGCTGTTGTTGTTAGCTGGTTGGGTTATAGATGTTTGCCACATTAACACCCATCTCAAAGCAAAATGTTAAGTTAAAAGAACTTTTTATAAGTCTAACAACGCTTTCGAGAAATTTAATAAAAATTTAATAATATTTCTAATTGCCTATTGGCAAGGCATAAATTAAAGATATTGCCACTTATTTTATTAGGAAATGTAAAGTTAATCGCAATTGAAGTAACAAAGGCTACAAAACCTTAGAGATGGGCTTGTTACTTTGAAAGTCATCGACGCTAAGGGGTCTTGCCACCGTGGGTTCGGTTTGTATAGAAATCATTGAGGGGAATCCCCATCTGAGGTCGTTGTTGGGTTGGCACTTGCAACAACTGGAATACCGCGTGCATCAAGCTGCCAGTATTTATCAAGCAAGGGAAGTATTTTTAAGCCATCAACCAACACTGGTAGTTTTAGATGCAGACCTGCCTGATGGTGATGGCATTGAGTTTTGTCGTTGGTTGCATCGTCAGCAACAGCCTCTAATCTTAATGCTATCTGCCCGTAATAGTGAAGCTGATATAGTCGCAGGTTTAAAGGCGGGTGCAGATGATTACTTGAGCAAACCTTTTGGGATGCAAGAGTTTTTGGCACGGGTAGAGGCACTGATTCGCCGGAAGCGCACACCTACTGCACCAGCTTATTTGGATTATGGCACTTTGCAAATCGATCTAGTTCAGCGTCGTGTCCGCTTCCAAGGGGAGTTTATTGACTTAACGCCCCAGGAATTCAGTTTGCTGTACGTTTTAGCACAAGCTGGGGGAGTACCTCTAAGTAGATCGGAATTGCTGCGTCGTGCTTGGCCTGACGCTATCGATAACCCTCGTACCATTGATACTCACGTTTTATCGCTGCGGAAAAAGGTTGAACTCGATCCTCGGCAACCCAATTTGATTCAAACTATCCGCAATGTTGGATACCGTTTTAACATGGAAATTTTGAATACCAATATTTCACAGTCACAGACAACAAAGTTAGCTAGAGAGAGATTTAATAATCAACGTTCAACACTTACTAGTAGTCAAGTGTGAATGGCGCATTGGGGTGAGGGGGAGTAAGAAAACGATTCCTAATTCCTGTCTCATCCAAAATTTAAAATCCAAAATCGTCTTGAGCTGCTGCTTGAATCAGGCTTTTTCGTAATTCAATCCAGTCTATCTCTGAGGCTGTTTGATTTGCGAATAAATGACCTTGTTGTAGGTGTAATAACCGAGTGCAAAACATCTGGGCTAGTTCCAGTTGGTGATTTACCATCAGAATCGTGGTTTGATGAGTTTGACTCAACTGGGTTAAGACTTGCATTAGATGAGAAGCCGTACCAGGATCTAGGGCAGAGGTTGGCTCATCTAATAATAATATTTTAGGCTGGATGACTAAGGCACGAGCGATCGCTACTAGTTGTCGTTGTCCTGAAGAAAGTTGCACCTCTGTTCGCTCTAACCATTCATTGGGAATGTGCAGTTGGTCTGTCCAGTGATTGACTCGTTGCTGAATTGTCTGTTTGGGCAAACCACGCAAAACTAAAGGATAAGCCAAGGATTGCCCAACTGTCATCCCCAACAGCTTTGATTCTTGCAATACAAGTACAACCATCTGCCGTAGCTGGATGACAGGAATTTGGCGATATTCTTGATTTTCCAGATACAGTTTACCACTCGTGGGTTCAATTAGGCGGTTGATGAGGCGTAATAACGAAGTTTTGCCAGCACCTACTGGGCCTACAATTGCAATACATTCGCTCTGGAATACCTCTAAGGAAATATCTTGCAATATGGGGTATCCTTGCTGATTGCCGGGAAGTTGGGTTTTCAGCTTTGTAAACAAATTAACTTGCTCTAGCCTGAGTATGGCTTTTGCTGTATTCAACGGGACTGGGGATTGCAGAGAAATAACCTAAGTTAATTGTGCAGTAGTTAAGGCTGTAGCGATCGCCCAGCCATCGACTAATAGTAGCAGCAGTGTGAATACTAGTAAAATCAGGTACATCCAGGGCTGCGCTAAAGGGCGAACATCTGTGGTGTCAATGCTCGTCTTTGCTTGGACAATTTGCACCAAACGAGCAAATCCGGCTACACGCATCGGTAATAAATAAGCTTTCCCATCCTGGCTGAGGAAGTAATAAACTAGCCCTCCTTGTCCAGTGCTGCGGGGTTTTAACTCTTTCACTTCTGACCAAGGTAAAGACCAGCCTTTACGAAAAAATCGAGGCACCCAGGCGGGGTAAGTAACCTGAATTCCCTCGTCATCTACTATTACTTGTTCAGTTAATACCGCATACAAGGCAACTAAGCCGATGCCAATCCCTATCCACAATAATTCTGGAGGTACGGGTGCAGCTGTTACCTGCGATAAAAAAGGTAATGGGACTGTGAGTGCTATGTATAGACTCAGCAACGTTATCCGAATCAAAGGAGACAAACGAAAAACAGAAGCTGAGATATTGGCTGAGTTTGCTGTCACGGCTCAATTACAATGCTTTTCTTCATTGTAGGGTAGGTCTATGTCTTAGCTGGAGTGTTGGAAATAAGGTATGCCACTTTAATAATTCGTAATTCGTAATTCGTAATTCGTAATTTTTTAGGGTAAATACTTTTGTACTACAATCCAACCAGTAAGGGATACCCAGGCAAATCCTATAAATAGAATAATATTTACGCCGATGTGTAAGGGTCTAGCCCAAGGTCGTCTGACACTAATTTGTGTGGCGCTAAAAGCAGATAGTAAAACTAATGCTACGACTATTAACCCAGCAACCAAGTGTGACGAGTGTCCTAGTGAACCAAAGTGTCCCCAAGTGCCAACAATGCCGATCGCTAGCAGTAGTAGCACTAAACTTACCATGCTGATGCCCATTGTGTAGTGGAGCGATTGCACCCCTTTATTACCGCCCATAAATGGGGTAATAAAAGGAAATTGCTGCGAAGTTCTCGCCCGAAACATCCAAACACCGGTGACTGCTAACATCAGATATGCCAACAGAGACAACCCCATAGACCAGGCGGCTATTTTCCACAACCAAAGAAATGAAGGCAGATTCATAAGAATGATTGTAGATGAGATGAGGGAGACAATGAGAATAACCAATGCCCCATACCCAATAAATAATAAACAAAAAGTAAACAAAAAGGGCTGCTAAATTAGCAACCCTTAAATTTAGATAAAATTGTTTTTTTTTAATCAACCGAGGCTAAACCAAGGATTTGCAAGGGTTTTGTAGTATCTCCGATTTTTGTATTAATTTGCTGCACCATTAATTTGGTATTAAAAGGGTCTTTTTCATCTGATGAGTCTGTATCAAACTCATTAGTACTGGGTTCTTCGAGCATCAGGCGATCGCACGGAATCTTATCGGATAAAATTGCACTTGCCATCATCCCTGTATGAATCTCCACTTGACCTTTTCGTGGAGCTTCAAAAACTAAACGTTGTCCAGGGAAAACAACCCTTTCAAAATACCAGTTGGGAATATTGGAGATGCGAGCTACCTGTATTTTGCTCGTGGCATTAATGTAGCAGCAGAGAATTTTTCCCGATTGCTCAGGTGGTAGAGGATCTAATATTTGAGCCATAACTGCTGAGGAGCTTTACGCCACAATTTTACATTACACTAGCCAAGCCTAGCACCCACTGATCCCCAGTTGTTGTAACTGCGAATACCAACTGAGTCTTTGTAGATTATTTCTGTCTAAAGATATATTTTTAGTTATGAAAATTTTGTAATTATTCATACCTTTTTCGGAATTATACACTATAAATAAAAGTTTTTGATATTTTTTGCTGGTATAAAAGCTTCAATTCTCTTAAAGCAGATTGTTAGGGAATTGACATAACAACGATCCCCTTACTTTTAGCATAGCCAGGAAGTGAGTTTTGCTGCTTCATTTATCCCAGGATTAATCGGCTGGGATCATCGCTTAATGAATAAACTCGATGTTATGGTAAAGCTATATGAAAAAATGTCTTCATAAAGCTCTCTATAGATTCTATGTATGTTTTATGCACAGCAATTTTAGCGTTTTCCGCGGTTGCTAACAGCAGGTTTTCATTACCAATAATCGTCTGAAATGTCAAGCACGATTGTGATAAATAAAACCAAATAAAACAAGCACACACTTTAAGACTGGATGTTTCTCTCGCTTTCTCCACAGATTGGCAAGATGGAAGTTAAAACACAGATGATGGAAAATCGAATTCTTTACGTTCGCCTTCCTTGTAACCCCATCTTTCCTATTGGGGTTGTCTACCTAAGCGATCATGTCCACAAGCAGTTTCCTAATATTGAACAGCGCATCTTTGATTTGGGAACAGTACCACCTTTAGATTACAGTTCGGCTCTGGATCGCTGTATTGATGAATTTAAACCGACACTACTAGTATTTTCTTGGCGGGATATTCAAATTTATGCCCCAGTTGGTGGACGTGGTGGCAACCCGCTGCAAAACGCCTTTGAATTTTACTACGCCAAGAATCCTCTATTGAAACTACGCGGCGGATTGGGCGGTTTGCGAATCTTCATTGCTTACTATGTAGAGTTGTGGCAAAACCAGGGTTTAATCAAACGTGGTTTAAAACGTGCCCAAAAGTATAACTCTGATGCTTGTGTAGTTGTCGGTGGTGGTGCAGTCAGCGTATTTTACGAACAATTGGGTAAAAGCTTACCCCAAGGGACAATTATTTCTGTGGGTGAAGGCGAAACCCTGCTGGAAAAACTTTTAAGTGGCAGAGATTTTCGAGATGAACGCTGTTACGTTGCCGGAGAAACTCAACCACGTCAACGGCTAATTCACGAACAACCCACCCCAATAGAAAAAACCGCTTGTAACTACGACTATATTGAAAGCATTTGGCCGGAATTTAACTATTACCTGCAAGAGCAAGATTTTTATATAGGTGTACAAACTAAACGTGGTTGTCCTCACAACTGTTGTTATTGCGTCTATACAGTTGTCGAAGGCAAACAAGTACGCATCAACCCAGCAGATGAAGTAGTTGCCGAGATGCGCCAATTATACGATCGCGGCATTCGCAATTTCTGGTTTACCGATGCCCAATTCATCCCCGCGAAAAAATTTATCCCCGATGCCATAGAACTATTGCAAAAAATCGTCGATTCTGGTATGACAGATATCCACTGGGCAGCATATATCAGAGCCGACAATTTGACACCCGAATTGTGTGAGTTGATGGCGAAAACCGGGATGAACTACTTTGAAATCGGGATTACCAGTGGTTCTCAAGAACTTGTGCGGAAAATGCGGATGGGGTATAACTTGCGAACCGTCTTGCAAAACTGCCGTGACTTAAAAGCCGCTGGTTTCAACGACTTAGTTTCCGTCAACTACTCCTTTAACGTCATTGACGAACGTCCCGAAACCATCCGCCAAACCATCGCTTATCACCGCGAACTAGAACGGATTTTTGGGGCTGATAAAGTCGAACCCGCCATCTTCTTTATTGGACTACAACCCCATACCCATTTAGAAGAATACGCTTTCAAAGAAGGCATCCTCAAACCAGGGTACGATCCAATGAGCTTGATGCCGTGGACAGCCAAAAAACTTCTCTGGAATCCCGAACCCCTTGGTTCATTCTTCGGCGAAGTCTGCTTGCAAGCTTGGCAACAAAACCCCAACGACTTCGGGCGCGAAGTCATGAAAATCTTAGAAGAAAAGCTGGGTTGTGCTGACTTAGAAGCAGCACTGACAGCACCATTAGAGACGAAAGAAAAACAGTTAGCAGGTGTATCCTAGAAAACACTAAAATGTGGAGAAATTCAAAATTCTGAATTTCTCCCTCTATCTTCCTCAGTGCCTCTGCGGTTATTTTTACCAAATCCCATGTTAGAAGGTTCAATCCTACAACAGCTGGAAGCAGCTCATCGCCACACCACCAGGCCAATTCGATTCGGTGTTTACTACAAAAATACCTTAGTTGCCCTGTGTCACGCTTTAGAAGATCATATCTTAACCGATGACGGTACACCCCTAGTCATCACAGCCTTCCAACAAGGTAAATGGTATCTACAAGAAGCTGAACGATATGCAGACATCGCCCAGTATAGCCGCGAAATTGCCATCATGGCTGCCGCTGAATCCGGCTTTGCTGAACATCCTACCAGCCAGCTACCCAATGTAGACTTAGTAGGATTAAATCCAGGCGATCCAGTGGCGCAGGAGTGGCACTTAATTATTTTGTCGCCAAAATACACAGCGATGGTAATTTGTCAAGAATTATCAGAGGCTGATTATGGTAGCGCTGGAGTGCCGACATCGGACTTAGAGCGTAAATTCTATGGCTTGTGGACATTTGAGCCAGAGTTAGTCCAAGAGACAGCAGAAATAGCGATCGCTCACATTAAAAAATACAACCCAGAACTGGCGGAAAAACTCACAGCCGATAAACAGCAAATTGTACCGTCAATGGATAGATCCCAAAATTTAGGTGCAGTTGTCTCTCGTGTAGTAGATTACCTCCAGACTGGGCAAGATAATTTATCCATCCCTACAGCCCTTCAGAAACAAACCCTGGATCGCAACTTGGTTTCTAACGAAATCCAAGCCTTTTTGCGAATGGCGCAACTGATGGATATGGCAGATGTCAACAATCCAATGGCAGCTGCGGAAGTAGTAGTTCTTGCTGAAGCGATCGCCCAGCTTTTGGATCTTCCCGCATGGCAAATTAAGAGATTGCGGCTAGCGGCTTTGTTGCATCGCATAGATCCATTACAAAATGCCGAAAGTGTCCTGACTTCTGGTAATGTACCCACACGCTACCAAGAAGATGCCCCCAGTTGTCCTTTAATACCAGGGGCACAAGTATTGCGAACCATGCCACGACTGCGAGCAGTTGCCCAAATTATCACTCACCAAACCGAATGGTGGAATGGTTTAGGAGAACCAGCAGGTTTAGCTGGAGATGAAATTCCCTTAGAGTCGAGAATTTTGGCATTATTAGCAGACTTTCAGTGGCGACTCAATCAGCAAAAATTGTCAAATCAAAGCCGAGAACAGATATTTACTCAAGCTTTAGATGAGTGCAAACAGCAAGAATCTACTCGCTTTGACCCTAAACTTGTAGATACCTTAGCTTTATTAGTTATGGGTTTACAACAGGGACTCGACTTACCCTTGATGACACCCAAATTCAGCGCCGGCATCTGGATACTTGATTCCCAATGGGATAGCCACAGCAAGATCAGTGAAGAGATTGGGAGTTACTTTACATGAATATTGAAGCAATTAGATTAGGACAACTCAAACAACTTCCAGGGGCAAATTTAGAAGACGAGGAACTCTCTCGACTGGATTTAAGCCGGATTAATCTTGCTGGCGCTACCCTTGTGGGCGCTAATTTTGCTGGTTCTAAACTCGAAGGTGGGCATTTGGAGGGGGCGAACCTCATGGGAGCGAACCTCCAAGAAACTGACTTGCGGGCCAATTTGATGGGAGCAAACCTGATGCAAGCAGATTTAACGGGCGCTGACTTGCGGGGTAGCAATTTGCGCGGCGCTAACTTGATGGGAGCAAGACTCAGTGATGTGTCATTGGTGGGTGCTTTCTTGAGTGGCGCTAATTTAATGAACGTGAACTTGCAAGGCGTTGATTTGCGCGGTGCTGACTTGCGCGGTGCAAACCTGACTGGGGCAAATCTCAAAGGTGCAGACTTGAGTCGCACCGATTTGCAAGGGGCTTTGTTGAGTGAAGCAAACCTGGAAGAAGCTGATTTGCGGGGGGCGAATTTAGCAGGGGCGAATTTGACGGGAGCGAATTTACTCTGTGCAGAGTTAGAAGGTGCAAATTTGAGCGGTGTTAATTTGAATAAAGCGTGTTTGGTGGGGACAGTGGTTGAGACGCTTGCGTAAAGATTGCACCAAAAAGCCCAGTATACTTGGCTATTGTTAAAATTTTTGCAGATGAAGCAGGTGAAAATTTGTGAGTCTAAAAGAAGTTATCAGACTAGCAAAGCAGCTTTCAACTGTGGACAAAGTACGTTTGATCCAGCAAATTGCTCCTGATATAGAACGCGAGTTAACAGATAAACTCTCTAACTTTCCCCGACAATCCTTATGGGGACTCTGTGCTGATTTAGGAAACGCACCTTCCACAGAGGAAATTGATGTAGCCCGTAGTGAAGAATGGGCTAACTTTCCACGGGAGGATATTTGATGCTGCGTGCTGTAGCTGTCACTCATGCAGTCATTTGGTATATTTTTGGCGATTCACGATTATCAACAACTGCCCAAAATACTATAGCGCAAATAGCATCTTCTGGAGATCAAGTTGCTTTCTCCTCCATTACGCTAGCCGAAGTTGTCTACTTGAGTGAGAAAGGGCGTATTTCTCCACTAACACTTGAACGTTTGCTTGCATCTGTTGACACAAGTGATGCTGTACTGCTTGAAGTTACCTTTAATAGGCACATAGCTGAAGCTTTGCCCTTAGTAAATCGCTCACAAGTACCAGATTTACCCGATCGCATTATTGCTGCTACAGCCTTATATCTAGGAGTACCAGTGATTAGTCGAGATAGCAAAATTCAACTATCTAGTGTTAATACCATTTGGTGACATTCGTACTTGCGATTTATGAGCAGTTAAATCGTTAATATACTTTCGTTGTCTTATTGGGGCATTTTACTACACCGTTTATGTATTCTGGTCGAGAGGGTGGGGCAAAACTTTCAACGCTTTTACAAACAATACTTAGCGTTTTCAGTTGTTTATCTCCAGTAATGGGAACAGCAAAGACTGCTCCAACATAGGACTTAAGCTCAAAGCCCCACTTTCCATTACAATAGTCTTGAACGGCATAGCTATAAACAGCATCAATAGTTGTCTTAGAGAGAACGTCAGCATTTATCTCAGTATAGTAACCATAACAAATTTGTGTTCCGAAAATTGGTGGAAAGTAACCAGAATTAGTTCCTCGTTCATCAGGAGGTTTAAAAAAGGTTTTGTGTTTGGAGAAGTAGCTCTGTTGCTCCTGAATCTTATATACAAGATGCTTTTCTGCTTCTTTCTCAAGTCTTGATATCTTTTCATCCATTGCCTTATTTTCGTTTTTATTCTCACAGCCAGCCAAAAGGAAGCTTAGTGAAATAATTAGTACTAAAAAATAAGCTGATACGATTAATATTTTTATTTTCATATATGACGCGATCGCTCAGTTCGCTCTTGTATCCAAAAAGCTAGTACACTCATTAACAACACTCCCATAACTCCTTGCAGGTGATTATTATTCACACCAGTTACCATGATCCAGTGGTGTGGTGAAGGAATTATCTTAGTCAAAAATCTGGCGTAGGCGCGATTGCAAATAGTTCTAATATTCTTTGCGATCGCTGCTGTTTAATGGTGTTAGATTGCGTCATCGTTTTTCTTCTTAAATAATTCAGTTTCTAAATATACTTTTTTGGCTTCAGGAGGGCAATCTACTAAACCAAAGGAGAAAGCCTTCGCGTAACTTTATCACTTGGCTCATGTTATTGATCTATTGTTGTGCTTGATAATTTTAATTAAAAACACTCCTGTAATAGCTCCGTTGAGCATACCGAATAAGAATCCATAAGCAAGTAATCCTATAACAAAATAGACAGTAAAAAGAGTTTTAAATAATGTAATACTACCTATAAAACCACCCAAAGTCCAGCCGATAGTGTTAGCTAATATCCAGCTTGTCCGCAAGTCAGAGAAAGAAACGTATCTTCTTAAGAAAAACCACTGCTGTACTCCAGTGATAAATCCCCCAAAAAATCCACTGATGGAGTAAGCCAATACTGCACACATATTAGAACTATGTGTGTTGAGATAATAACACAAATCACTAAAACTACTGTTAATTTGCAGTTCTCTACCCATTAATCCATATATGATAATACCAACAATATTAGTTAATATCCACCATCTGCTGAGTCCACTAATTTGCTTTCTTAAAATTAACCATTGGGCTAGACCCGGCACTAATACAAATGGAGTAACAAACATAAGTGGAAAGCAAGGAAGACCTACAAAGAAGCTAGTAGCATTTGCTAACACCCAGTGCATCCAAAAATCACTATCTATCTGCTGATTTCTCATAAACAAATAGCTGATACAATTAGTACTTTTATTTTCATATATGACGCGATCGCTCAGTTCGCCCCCGTATCCCCAAAGCTAGTACACTCATTAACAACACCCCCATCACTCCTTGTAGGGGATTATTATTCACACCAGTTACCCAATCAGGAACTTGGCCAGAATATTTCACTAATTTACCTACATTAATAATGTAGTAACCCCAAACTAAACCACCATGCAAACCAATTGGAAAACCCAAGCGTCCCCTCCGCCAACGCTTTCCCCATACTTGCGTTAACCCCAGCAGTACTAAAGCTGGAAATTGTGGCAGTGTATGAATAATTGCCTCCAAGGGTTTAATAAAGTGCAATGTAGCAAAGGTAGTTGCATCTGTCCACAGTGCCACACGCAGACTGTAATCTCGTTGTAATTCATCTAACAACCAGCCTCGGAATAACAATTCCTCAGCAAATCCAACACCTAAGCCAACAAGTAAACCCTCTAAAACAACTTTCAACAAAAAAACTTTCGGTTGTTGCCACACCAACCAACCCAACAAACTTTCTACCCCAAAAAGTATCAGAATATTAATTATCCCCAGAGCCAAGCCACGCAGTAAATCCACACCGTTTTGCCGCGTGAATTCTAAGCCATAATGCCGCAAAATTTGGGTCTGTTTGTAGACATATTTACCCCACAGTCTCAGGAGAAAAATAAATATTGCATATAACAATACCAATGTCAATATACTTTCTAAGTTTGAATCATGTACAAGTAAGTATATTGGTGTAGCCAATGGCAACCATAGCAACAATAAAGTCAAAATAAAAGCACCCAGCCTAAGAGGGGCAGGGCGTTCAGCTAAACGGACAAGGTTTTCTTTCATACTAAATAAGTCAAAATAATTCGTAATCCATAATTACAATCAGTCTTAGCTCTGAACTTTCCACTGTCTTGTTGTCCACTAAATTAAAAATTCAGTGTAGGTTGCTGTACCCTTTTTAATTACGAATTACGAATTACGAATTACGAATTATTTGACTATTCATCAGGTTCAATCGTGCTACTTAAACCGTGACTTATCAATGTTTCGCAATAAAACTCAGCGTGTTCTAGGGCGCAAGTAATGACTAAAGCTAGCCCGTTTGTATGGGCTTCCATCATGATGCTCACGGCTTGGGGTTGGGTAAGGCTTGGTACAGTGGTTATTAGTGACTGTACAACATGCTCCATAGAGTTGTAGTCGTCGTTATGGAGCAAAACGCGATACCGAGGCGCGAGCTTGCGGGTTGTGGAAGGCTTTTGAATGGTTTCAACTGACACGGCTCTTTGCTCTTTTCTCGTTACTTCACTACAACAAAGTCTCTGTTTTGCGATCGCTCAACAGTTGTTTACCTATTCTATAGTATTTCTGCTCAGATACTATGCGAGGAAAACCCTTTGCTGGCAGGGATTGGTTGTATTAGTTTTGCGTAGCCACTTCATAAGGCACACGTCTAAGACATGGCTGCCGTAAGAGTGCTACCCTAATCTTACAGAAGCTTTCCTTAAACGTAGCGCATTTTCACTTTTAAGATTAAAGAAGTTGCAAGCAAAATAATCCTTGCCCCTGCCCAAGATGGACATGAGCCTAGATTTTCTTCAACCGGGACAAATTGTGTCTCTAGAGTATGGCGACAGGAACCTGTATGCAGAAGTCATTCAATTTGTAGTTTCCCGCCAGTTGTGCTGGGTGCGTCCTTTATTAATGGTTACTTTCATAGAAGAATCACCCCTAATTACTGATTTGCGAGATGCATCTGACTTACTTTGGCCTGCAAATTTATTTCGCCCAGCATTAGACACAGAAGTAATTACCTTCTTGAGCCAACTTTTAGCGAAAGAACCAAAAACTGAACCTGATTCAGTCGCAAAGCAGCAACTGAATCAGTTTATTCACCAACTTTGGCAAGCCTATCAAGAGGGATTGGAGATTGGAGATTAGGATGGGGCATTGGAAATAGACAACATAGAGACTTCTTGAATAATTCTTCCTTGTCTTCCCAGTCCCCAGTTCCTAATTCCCAGCATCTTTTATACATTGAATACTGTGAAATTGTATTGCTATTTCAGCAAACAGATTGGGAGGAATTTTTTTTAGGCGTTTAGCGAACTGTATGGAGATTTTCGATAGAATGCACAATGTAGAGGTTCACCAGCACAGTTTACGCCACCTTAAGTATTTAGATAATCAACCTCATAGAAAAAGACTAGCAATCATATCGCTCTTGTATCCCCCTGCTAAATTTAATCACGAATTACTTTAGGGAGTCATTGTAACCTTACAGAGAACCAAGCTAAACACAACTTCTGTCTGCGACACGCTGTTCGCGTTCGTAGAAAGCGTCATTATGAATTCTTTTAAAATCCCAGGCTAGGAACCAACTGGATTCGTCCAGCATCCATCTCTGCCATTAATAATTCTAGGGCTTCGTAATCAACATCAGAAATGTAACCTAGTTCCGTCAGTTCTGAGTTGATTTCATTCTCTATCTCAGGAGTTAGTTTTTTAATGTCAAGAGCTTTTTCTACCAATTTACGAATAGCGTACTGAGTTCTCATAAGTAATAACCCAACTGTAATATGACACTAATCATCCCAGATCAGCCTCAGTATAAAGAGTGATCCAAATACTAACTTAGTAGTGATATATATCACAATTTAATTAGTTAGATAGATAATTCACTATGACTTTGCCGTATGCCATCAGCAACGCTAAAGTGAGAGATTTAACCTAACGTTAAGACTTGGCTAAATTAGCTTTAGTTATAGACTAAGCAAGGTTTCTCAGCATAGTTACTGATAATTTGTCTGCTCTATGGCCGTCTATAGTTGATTGTTTTTGAAGTGACATAAAAAAAAAGTATATATAAACACATTTTAACCTGGAATTATAACAATCTTTAAACAGACATACTAAAGCAATAAAGATTCAACAAAGAGAGCTAAGACGTATGGTCGATGCAACAAAATAGAGTTTATGTTCAAATAATCTTTAGCTTGACGCTTCAAAATTCTTAATAGGATGTAACTATGCAGGCAGTGCTTAACTATCCCAAAATTGCAGTTATTCGCCCCCAAGGGTGCTTAAATGCTGCAAACGCCTTGGAATTTGAACGAGATATGGCTACAGCGTTGGCGCAAAATGGTATTTCCACCTTGGTAGTAGACCTAGCAGCAGTAGAATCGCTAGACAGCGCGGGGTTGATGGCATTGTTATCTACACACAAGCTGGCTCTTACTTTAGGAAGAAGTTGCCAACTTTGCGCTGTTGCCCCACAAATTAGAATGATTTTTGAACTGACGCAACTCGATAGGGTATTTGAAATATTAGACGCTGAAGCCAAATTGTCCCAAATATAACTTTATGTAAAAGCACAAAGTTCGGGCAATAATAAGTGGACTTTATGTAAAGGAGTTGTAAGTTGCAACGATAAAATCTGTTAGAAGACCTAATTCAATGCTAATGTTGGGTTTAGGTAGCTGTAATTAAGGTAGCTAGAAGATAGCACAGTGGTTGTTGCAGTTGAAAGATTAATAACGTCGGATATTTTAAAACCAGCTCGTTACCTGGGTAACGAGCTATTAGTGGTGCAAAAACCTTGGGATACGGCAGCAATACGTTGGGTTTTAACCTACCCAGAAGTATATGAAGTCGGTGCATCTAATTTAGGGCACATAATCCTTTATAACGTCTTGAATGCCCAACCGCGTCAATTGTGCGATCGCGCCTACCTCCCAGGAAAAGACCTGGCAGCCAAACTACGCGAGACTAATACGCCATTGTTTGCGGTAGAGTCAAAGCGATCGCTGACAGAATTTGACATTTTAGGCTTTAGCCTCAGTTACGAACTGGGTGCAACTAATATCCTCGAAATGTTGAATTTGGCTGGAATTCCCTTGACGTGGCGAGAGAGGCAGGGGAGCAGCACTTCTCTACGAGAGGCTGCGCCAACGGCTACGCTCAGTGATCGAGGAGCAGAGGGGCAGGGAGGCAGAGAATCTACTGATACCCAGTCATCCTTTCCGTTGATTTTCGCTGGTGGGCAAACAGCGACATCAAATCCTGAGCCTTATGCCGACTTCTTCGACTTTATCGCCCTTGGAGATGGAGAAGAACTGCTGCCAGAAATTGGTTTGGTATTAGAAGAAGGCAAACAAGCAGGATTAAGTCGGGAAAATCTGTTACTGGATTTGGCACAGATACCAGGCGTATATGTGCCTCAGTTTTACGATATGGCAGAGGATGGCTCGGTTCACCCTCTTCGCCCAGACGTACCAAAACGAATTCTGCGACGGGTTGCAACTCCCATACCAGCATATTCTATTGGTTTGGTTCCCTACGTAGAAACAGTGCACGATCGCTTGACCATTGAGATTCGGCGTGGTTGCACTCGTGGCTGTCGCTTCTGTCAACCAGGAATGCTGACTCGACCAGCACGGGATGTAGAACCTGATAAGGTTGTAGAAGCAATTGAACAGGGTATGCGGGCAACTGGTTACAATGAGTTTTCCTTACTATCTCTGAGTTGTTCTGATTATTTGTCCCTACCAGCAGTGGGGATGGAAATCAAAAATCGCTTAAAAAATGAAAATATTTCTCTGACTCTACCAAGCCAACGGGTAGACAGATTTGATGAGAATATTGCCAACATCCTGGGAGGTACGCGCCAAGGTGGACTGACTTTTGCTCCAGAAGCTGGTACTCAGCGGATGCGAGACATTGTGAATAAGGGGTTGACGAATGAAGAATTATTGCGGGGAGTAAAAACCGCTTGGGAGCAAGGCTGGGATAAAATCAAGTTGTATTTTATGATTGGCTTGCCGGGTGAAACCGATGCTGACGTTGTGGGCATTGCTGAAACGGTAAGCTGGCTACAGCGAGAATGTCGAGGCAAGGGCAGAAAACCTCTAAACTTTAACCTGACGATTTCTAACTTTACGCCCAAGCCCCATACACCATTCCAATGGCACTCAGTTTCTACCGCTGAATTTAAGCGAAAACAAAACCTGTTACGGCAAGAATTCCGCCGAATCAAGGCAGTAAAGGTAAATTTTACCGATGTCCGCATTTCGGCAATGGAAGATTTTGTGGGACGAGGCGATCGCAATTTGAGCAAAGTAGTCCGCCGTGCCTGGGAATTGGGTGCTGGTATGGATTCCTGGTATGAAAATTTAGATCGAGCTTTTAGCGCTTGGGGATCTGCGATCGCCCAAGCTGATTTAGATTGGAAATACCGCCAAGTAGAAAATGGCGAATGGAATTTGTTTCACGTAGAAGCGCAAAAGGGCAGAGAAGCAGAGGAGAATACCCCACTCAGCACTCCCCACTCCCTCGATATTCCCCTACCTTGGGATCATATTGATACCGGGATTGACAAAAAGTGGCTTCAAGCAGACTTGCAACGCGCTCTAGAAGCTGCAATTGTACCAGACTGCTCTTTTGAAGGTTGTTCTCATTGTGGCGTCTGTGGCACCGATTTTGGGCATAATATCGTGATTGAATCACCTGCTATCCCAAAATTTGCTGGCGAATTTGTCCCCAATACAACTAAGGCGCAAAGACTGCGAGTTTGGTTTGGGAAACAAGGTAATATGGCTTTAATGAGCCATCTTGATTTAATCCGTCTCTTTGACCGAGTTGTGCGACGAGCAGGCTTACCAATTGCTTTTACTGGTGGGTTTCATCCAATGCCACGCATTTCTCTAGCAACTGCTTTGGCTTTAGGGGCTACTAGCAGCGGTGAAATTGCAGATTTTGAGTTAACTGTGCCAGTGGAAGTTGATACTTTCCGAGAAAAATTGGCTCGTGAAATGCCCACAGACATACCTATATATAATGTGGAGCAGATAGATTTAAAAGCTAGTGCTGCTACCCAACTGCTAGAGTCCGCAGAGTATTTAATTACTGTAGCAGCACTAGCAGAAACAACACCCATACAATGGCAAAACTGGATTGATACAATCAAAGCAAAAGAGGAACTTTGGTACGAGCAAATAACTAAATCAGGCAAGAGCCAGTTAATAAATCTGCGCGATCGCTTATTTGAACTGGAATTAGTAGAAACCCACAATAGCATTGCAGAATCTATGTCATCTGTAATCCGTTATTTAGGTAGTTATCGTCAGGATGGTTTGGTGTTGCGTCCCGAACAAATCCTGTTTATGCTAGAGACAGTGGCTGGTGTAGAATTTCAACTCCTGCACATCCATCGTAATCGGCTAATTTTAGGGGTATAATCCCTGTAGGGCAACTTGCTAGTAGTTGTTCTAAGATGGCAGCTCACAGGAATTGATTTTTAGCAAGGTTGCGTTAGAATAGGGTGAAGAGAAATTTTCTGGCGCTGCATTGAATTAGCTGGTTCACTACCCTGATATTCAGGGGGCGAAAGCAAAGATATTAGAGTGCAACTTCTAGGATTTTATCCTGGACAAACAAAAAGCAGATTAAAGAATGCACACTCTCTCTATAGCTACCTTGTGAATCAGTAACTAACAGCAGGCTCGATTAGCTTCTCTAAATCCATGCTTTTAAACAACTGCTGAATGTCTAATCCAGGTAGTGCCCAAGAGCTAGTGCATTACTTCTTTAGAGTTAAAGCAACTGCTGTCGGTTATGCCGACTTGTTGTAGATGTTCACAAGACGCGCAAAGCACTGTTTGTCTTAGGCTAGAGCGGCTCAAGGCAGGTTAGAAACTGGCGCAGCTGAGTATAACCCTAAGATAAATCCGGGGAATGGAAAATAGAAATAGTTTCTTTTTCTTAACGAATTCAGTAGGTTACTCTCAAATAAAGCATCCTGAGTTAAAATGCTCACTCAGGATTTAGAACTTTCAACTCAGAACTCTCAAGATTTGAGGGTATTGCATCACAAATCAACCACGGACGGTTGATTTAATTGCTTAAACGATATACAGCAGTTCTGGAATAATCAGCCGTAGAAACGCTCTTAAGAGCGCCAATAGCTATTTAACTTAGAAGCTCAGATTTGCGATTTTTATTATCAGTAGCGCCTTTTGAGGGTTGCGAGGGCAGCAAAAGTATAATATCAAACCGAGAAAACACTGATAATTAAAACTGATGCGGAGACGCAAGTAGTTTTGAATTATTAAGTAATTAACCGGACTTGATACAACAAACCTCAAACCTGTAAGTGCTGCCAATTTTTGAGGAAATTGAATGCCGAAACAAATTATCATCGCGGAGCAGCACCAAATTGCTGCGGTTTTTTCTGAAGATCAAATCCAGGAACTCGTTGTTGCTACGGGGCACCATCAAATAGGTGATATCTACTTAGGAGTAGTAGAAAACGTATTGCCTGGGATAGATGCAGCTTTTGTCAATATTGGCGACCCAGAGCGCAACGGGTTTATTCACGTTACCGACTTGGGGCCATTGAAGCTCAAGCGTACCGCAGCAGCAATTACAGAACTACTTGCACCACAGCAGAAAGTTTTGGTGCAAGTAATGAAAGAGCCAACGGGGACAAAAGGGCCCAGACTCACGGGTAACATTACCTTGCCAGGACGCTACGTAGTACTGATGCCCTACGGTCGGGGCGTAAATTTATCCCGACGGATTAAAAGTGAAAGTGAGCGCAACCGCTTGCGAGCGCTGGCGATTTTGGTCAAACCGGCGGGAATGGGTTTGCTTGTGCGTACAGAAGCAGAAGGCAAACCCGAAGAAGCGATTATGGAAGATTTGGAATTGCTGCAAAAGCAATGGGAAGCCATTCAGCAGGAAGCCCATTCCACCCGTGCTCCAGCACTGCTCAACCGAGACGACGACTTTATCCAGCGTGTATTACGGGATATGTACGGCGCGGATGTCAATCGGATTGTCGTAGATTCTAGTACTGGTTTGAAGCGCGTCAAACAGTACTTGCAGAATTGGAGTGGCGGTCAAACACCTCAGGGATTGTTGATTGACCATCATCGCGATCGCTCCCCAATTTTAGAATACTTCCGCATCACGGCTGCGATTAGAGAAGCCCTGAAACCAAGGGTAGACCTACCTTCTGGCGGTTACATTATTATCGAGCCGACGGAGGCATTAACCGTAATCGATGTTAACTCAGGTTCGTTTACGCGATCGGCAACAGCTAGAGAAACAGTTTTGTGGACAAACTGCGAAGCGGCAACAGAAATTGCTCGTCAGTTGCGTCTGCGAAATATCGCCGGGGTGATCGTCGTTGATTTTATCGATATGGAATCGCGACGTGACCAACTACAAGTTCTCGAACACTTTAATAAAGCACTCAAAGCAGACAAAGCTCGTCCCCAGATTGCCCAACTTACCGAACTGGGTTTAGTAGAATTGACCCGCAAACGTCAGGGTCAAAATATTTATGAATTGTTTGGTGAAACTTGTCCCACTTGTGGCGGTTTAGGACATACCGTGCGTCTGCCTGGAGAAATTGAAAACCGATTGCCAATACCCGCAGAGACATCAGAGCGCGAACGTTTTGTATCCTTGCCTCACCGAGAACCACGTCAGCCATCTGCCCGCATCCCGGAACCACGAGAAACATACGATGGATTTGGGGAAGCATTTGAGGGCGATTCGGAATTGAGCAACCTAAATCTGATCAATCATCCTAGTTATCAAGAACTTAATGATAAGCGCCGTACCCGCACTCGCCGCAGTCGAATTGGTGTCAATGGGTTAAACGGGAAAGATGAATCTCGGATTGTTCCCAATCCCTTGGCTTTTGTTAACGAGCCAGATTTAGACCTGGATGTGGAACCAGAACTAGGAGTTGCACCAGAAATTCCCTCACCCACCCTTGGCAAACCAGGTTGGAATGAAAGAGTAGAGCGCACTAAAATTATCAAGGCAGAACCAGTTAAGCCAGTGGTAGAACCACCGGAGATTAGAACTGTAGAAATGAGCCTTCAAGAACAGGATATATTTGCCTTAATGGGAATATCTCCGTTGGTGAAGTTAGAGCAAGAGGTGAAAAATACCAAGTCTGTAATTATTAATGTGATTCAGCCTGGTCAACAGCCAACGACCCCAATTGAATCAACCTCAGAATCAACTATTGTCCAAAAAGCAGCACCTGAAATAATCACTATTGCCCAAAAGGCAACACCTGAAATAACTGCAAGCAAAATACCGACACCAAAAGTTATTGAGCCAGAACAAAAATCTCTGATCGAAGAAACAACTGAACCATCGGAGTTGACTGTAAATCCTTCGGGACGCTTATCTGCCAAAGCCGCCGCCGCGAACGAGATCGCAGATGAAAGTGAAGCTAATAGCAGCGCCACTGCCAGCCGCCGCCGCCGCCGCCGTTCCTCAGCGATCGAGGATAATTAATTTGCTTTATGGTAGAAATATTGCCAACGCCTTTGGAACAATCCACTTGGTTGGAGTTTTCTACCTTGTTAGAGATTCCAGGGTTGGTTGCAGGTGTGGATGAAGTAGGGCGAGGTGCTCTATTTGGCCCTGTGGTGGCGGCAGCAGTGATTTTACCAGATCGGGCTTTGCCAATACTGATAGCAGCTAAAATCAAAGACAGCAAAAAGTTGTCTAGTTCTCGGAGAACTGAGCTAGCGCAGCTAATTTGTGGGCTGGCTATAGACTGGAAAATTGGGTTTGCTTCTACTGCCGAAATTGACAAAATAAATATTTTGCAAGCGACGTTGTTAGCAATGAAGCGGGCTGTGCTGAAGTTAAAGGTACAGCCTGCACTCTGCTTAATTGACGGCAATCAGTCAATCAAAGATTTGCTATTACCGCAACAAACGATAGTTAAAGGGGACGAGCGATCGCTCGCTATTGCCTCTGCTAGTATTGTTGCTAAGGTTTGGCGTGACGATCTGATAATGCGTCTAGCATTAAAATACCCTATGTACAACCTGGAGTGTAACAAGGGTTATGGTAGCCAGCGACATTTGCTGGCTTTGCAACAATACGGTCCCTCGCCTCTGCATCGTCAGTCTTTTCGTCCTTGCCAAATCAAAGGTCTGAGTGTTGAGTGATTAAAGAAGAATACAGAATTCAGAATTCAGAATCAATTAGTTTAGTAGGGGATAAGCTGCGGGAAGCAAGCTACAGACCTTCTACTAATTACAGAGTTCAATTCTGTAGCTTGCTTCCCTGAAAGGGTATTCTGACTCCTGGCTTCTGAATTCTGTTTGTTAAAAAATTACTCAGCATTCAGGATTGGTAATTCAGTACTATCACTGTCAAGTCCTCTATCTTTGGTTTGTGATATCACCCAGTAGCGATAATCTACCAAAAGTTGATTTAATAACCGTTGCTTGACTGACAACAG
This sequence comes from Nostoc sp., assembly GCF_036918015.1. Lineage (GTDB taxonomy): Bacteria > Cyanobacteriota > Cyanobacteriia > Cyanobacteriales > Nostocaceae > Nostoc. The sequence goes on along the minus strand of NZ_JBALEO010000009.1, from coordinate 176,296 downwards.
TACGCTTTTAAGCAAACCATTGCCAGTAGCTTCTAAAATCGGCTTAGGAGTAAAGGAAAATGGCGGTGGAAAATCTACCACTACTTCTAAATCAGCTTTTCCTTGCAGGCGAGTGCCAGTGCTAAACTCTTTGGGAGACAAATAGCCTTTTAAATTGAGAGCAAATCGCTGGTTAATATACTCGAAACCTAAAATTTCACAGTTTAGCGATCGCAAATAAATTATTCCATTTGATTCTGCCCAAACTCTCATGTCTACAGTAGGTTGAATACTCAATGACATAAAAGTTAACGGACGCATTTTCAAGCGAAATACTTCCTCAGAAAGCTGCTCAATTCTACTGTTGTCAGCCAAAGCCTTAACTAGACGTTGAGGCTGGCGTAAGTAGTGCTGAATGGGAATAGGCTGCTCTGGAACAGCGATTTCAACCGATTGGGAGGCAGTAAACCGGGTAGCCATGAGCTAATAAAAATATCTGTTTCTTAATTTTAATATTTTTTAACAACTTAGTTCTGATTATTAGAAAAGTACAAAATTTATTGACTATAAAAATGATTATTGCTTATCAGCTATACATTATGAGCAAAAAGTTGGTACGCTCATTCTATCTTTAGTTCAGGAAATATAGATTAGGATTTAAGTCTTGACACAAAATCAAGGATATGCTTATTTTTCTGGATAGAAACCAATATAATTGCTCTTAAATCTTCATAGGAACTTAGCAAAAAACTGCTACAAAATCTATCTACTAAAAGACTCATTTGCATCACTTGCTTTCTTGGATACATATTTCGTTCTATCCGTTTAGTGCGTAAATTTTAAAAATAACAGTGTTTAGTAGAGTAGGTGTTGAATATATTTTCCAAAGCAAAATATCATAATCTCTGTTTCGGCATTAAACTCGCAACTTGGTATAAAAGCATGACTTTATCGATCGCACATTTAGGGCCTCCCGGCACTTACACAGAGCAAGCAGCTGTTTTTTATGTTAACTGGCTAACTAGAAGTACGGGAGTTGAAGCTAGGTTATGTCCCTATCCCACCATCCCTCAATCACTGCACGCCGTTGCTGATGGTCAAGCTCACTTGGCTGTTGTGCCAGTAGAAAATTCTATTGAAGGAAGTGTGACTACAACAATGGATACACTATGGCAGTTGGACAATTTGCGAATTCAGTTGGCTTTGGTATTACCCATTGCCCATACATTAATTTCTTGCGCATCTAATTTAGATAAGATTAAAACTGTTTATTCTCACCCGCAAGCCTTGGCACAATGTCAGGGATGGTTAGAGCGGTTTCTCCCAACTGTACAGATTATTCCCAGCAATTCCACAACCGAAGCACTACAGCTATTGGAGCAAGAGACAACAACAGCAGCGATAGCTTCTAGTAGAGCTGCTCAACTCTACAACCTGCCGATACTTGCTAGTGGTATCAACGACAATCCAGAAAACTTTACTCGTTTTTGGGTAGTAAGTCAGGGTGAGGTGGACGCTAGATACCAAGCAACAAAAGCGCCTGCTAGTCACACATCACTGGCTTTTAGTATGCCTGCCAACACACCCGGAGCATTGGTCAAACCTTTGCAAATATTTGCTCAACTAGGGATTAACCTCAGCCGGATTGAATCTCGTCCGACGAAGCGATCGCTAGGCGAATACTTGTTTTTCATGGATTTAGAAGCGGATGCCAAGGAAGAACAAATGCAATCTGCTTTAGCAGAATTAACTATCCACACAGAGATTTTAAAAATTCTTGGCGCTTACAATGTTTTACCGATTGGCGCCGTTACTTAAGAAGTTAAGAGTTATTATTTGGGATTTACCAATTATCAGCTAGGAAATATAAATTATAAGTTGTCGATCTTTTATTTCTGTTTTTTCTTCCTAACTCCTCACTCCTGTACAGACGCGATTAATCGCGTCTCTACTCCTAACTCCTCATTTTTCACTAAATGTATCTTTGAGAACAGCACGAGCTGCCAAGTGATTCCGAGTAGAAGTTAAAATTTCTGCTTCTCGCTCTAGACGAGTTACAGTATCTTGCATTTCTAATAATAATTGCTGCTCTGCGGCGACACCATAAAGGTTACTGGCTACCCAATAAGATAACTCTGTTGGTAGATCGGGCAAATCTTCTGGTAGTTCGATGTTTTGTTCGGTTAATTTTGCTGATAGACGCACCACATCTCGCAGTAGTTGTTCTACTTCAGTTGATAAAGGTCGTAAATCTTTAGTCGGTGGTTGGTCTTCAATCCATTCAACTAAGCCAACGCGATATGGCTTTTCACGAACATACTCTAAGACACGAAATCTTTGCTGCCCTAAAGTCATCATCTTGATCCGATCGTCTGGCAGCCGTTGGTGATGAATGATTTCGGCACAGCAACCAGTGTTTGCAATTGTACCTTTGACTGGATCAAACATCAAAACACCGAACCTGCGATCGCTCTCCAAAATCGTGTTCATCATGATTCGGTAGCGAAATTCAAAGATGTGCAGGGGTAATGGCCTGGTAGGAAACAGAACTACTTCGGGTAACGGGAACAGAGGTAGTTCGCGAACTGCAATTTTAGAAGATGATGTCATTGTTACTTTGGTATAAACTTAATCTTTAAAATTTATTTTTCTCTGCTTTTCCCGTACTTTATCTACATTCTATCATTTGTTTCCTAGCGAAATAAAAGCCCTGAGATATATTTATTTCTTCAGGGCCGTGTAAATATTCATACTAATGTAATTTGTCTTTTGTCCTGCGTCCTTTGCTAATGACAAATGACCAATACTTCGACTACGCTCAGTACAAGTGACTAATGACTAAATTAAAGTTTGACTTCAATATCTACACCCGATGGTAGATCCAATTTCATCAGGGCATCAATAGTCTTAGAGGAGGGCTGGTAAATGTCAATAATCCGGCGATGAGTACGGGTTTCAAAGTGCTCCCGTGAATCTTTATCTACGTGGGGCGATCGCAGCACACAATAGATCCGGCGTTTTGTTGGTAAAGGAATTGGGCCTATGGCTGTAGCGTTGGTGCGGTTAGCTGTGTCTACAATCTTCTCGCAAGATGTATCTAATAAGCGCCTGTCAAAGGCTTGTAAGCGAATTCTAATCTTCTGCTGCTGTAGAGTTGCCATCTTTAATTTTCCAGGTTCTGCGTAATTAGGGGAGTATTTACAGGTTAAAGGTTACAAGTTATAGGTTACAGAAAACTATTACCTGTCCCCTGTAACCTATTACCTTATTTATAGAGGGAAGAGAAAGGAGCAGAGAGGCAAAATAAATACCATCTCTGCTCCTTTGTTATGAGCAAAAAGGTGCTACTTGATAATTTTGGAAACGACACCAGCACCGATGGTGCGACCACCTTCGCGGATAGCGAAGCGCATTCCTTGTTCAATCGCGATCGCGTTGATCAATTCTACTGTCATCTTGATGCGATCGCCTGGCATCACCATTTCTACTTCTTTGCCTTCATCAGAAGTGTAGGCTTTGATGGTACCAGTTACATCAGTTGTCCGCACGTAGAACTGGGGACGGTAGCCAGCGAAAAATGGAGTCTTACGACCACCTTCTTTTTCTGTGAGGACATACACCTCACCTTCAAATTCATTGTGAGGTTTAATCGAACCAGGTTTAGCGATGACCATACCCCGTTCAATATCAGCCTTCTGGATACCCCGGAGTAGTACGCCAGCGTTATCTCCAGCCATACCTTGCTCAAGACTCTTCTTGAACATTTCAATCCCAGTCACGGTAGTAGCACGAGTATCTCTGATACCCACTAGTTCAACGTTATCGCCAACTTTGACTACACCCCGTTCAATCCGACCAGTGGCTACAGTACCACGACCTGTGATTGAGAACACGTCTTCTACAGCCATCAGGAAGGGTTTATCAACATCCCGCTCAGGAGTGGGGATGTAAGAATCTACAGCATCCATCAGTTCATAGATTTTGTCTACCCAAGGATTTTCACCGCGTTGGGTTTTGGGATTCTTGGTCATTGCTTCCAGAGCTTGCAGACCAGAACCTTTGATAATAGGGATATCATCGCCAGGGAAATCATAGCTGCTTAACAGTTCTCTCAGTTCTAGTTCCACTAGTTCCAGGAGTTCTGGGTCATCCATCAAATCTTCTTTGTTCAAGAAGACAACCAGACTAGGAACACCAACCTGTTTTGCCAACAGAATGTGTTCGCGGGTTTGGGGCATAGGACCATCGGTAGCAGCAACGACGAGGATACCTCCGTCCATCTGGGCAGCACCGGTGATCATGTTCTTCACATAGTCAGCGTGTCCTGGACAGTCTACGTGAGCATAGTGCCGACTTGCAGTTTCATACTCTACGTGAGCTGTATTGATGGTAATACCCCGTGCCTTTTCTTCTGGGGCATTATCAATTTGGTCGTAGCCTTTAGCTACAGCCTGACCCATAGCGGCCAAGGTCATGGTGATGGCTGCTGTCAAGGTAGTTTTACCGTGGTCAACGTGGCCAACTGTACCGATATTAATGTGGGGTTTATTCCTTTCAAACTTTGCGCGTGCCATGAATGCTCATTTCCTTATTTTAACTAAGCGTTCCCTTTGCTTTTTGCAATGATAGTTTCAGCTACGCTGCGAGGCACCTCTTCGTAGTGGCTGAATTCCATCGTGAAGGTACCCCGACCTTGCGTTTTTGACCGGATATCAGTGGCGTAGCCAAACATACTCGCCAGTGGAACTTTAGATGTTACCTTAGCGAGTCCCTTTTCGGTGCTTTGGCTTTCAATCTGCCCTCGGCGGGTGTTGAGGTCGCCAATGACGTTCCCCATATAGTCTTCAGGAACTTCAACTTCAACTTTCATCATAGGCTCTAAGATGACAGGTGAAGCTTTCAGCACAGCCTCTTTCATCGCCATTGAGCCAGCGATTTTGAAAGCCATTTCTGAAGAGTCTACATCGTGGTATGACCCATCAATTAGCGTCGCTTTAACGTCAATCAATGGATATCCAGCTAGAACACCGGATTCGCAGCTTTCTTTCATCCCTTGTTCTGCGGGGCCAACGTACTCTTTAGGTACTGTACCGCCAGCAATTTTGGAAACGAATTCAAAGCCACTACCGGGTTCTCCAGGCTCCAAATTGATCACAACGTGACCGTATTGACCTTTACCACCACTTTGGCGGATGAATTTGCCCTCAACTTTGTTTACAGCTTTCCGAATTGTTTCTCGGTAAGCTACTTGTGGGGCACCTACATTCGCTTCCACCTTGAATTCTCGTAACATCCGGTCTACTAGAATTTCTAGGTGTAGTTCTCCCATTCCCGCGATCACGGTTTGGTTTGTTTCGGGATCGACGCGGACACGAAAAGTGGGGTCTTCTTCTGAGAGAGATTGCAGAGCCTTGGACAACTTGTCCATGTCGTTCTTAGTTTTGGGTTCAACCGCCACCGAGATTACAGGCTCAGGAATGAATAGGGATTCCAGAATTACTGGCGATGCATCATCACAAAGCGTGTCGCCTGTCAAGGTGTCTTTCAATCCCAAAGCTGCTCCCAAATCACCCGCTCGCAGTTCATCGACATCTTGCCGATCGTCTGCCTTCATTAGAACTAAGCGGGAAATCCGTTCTTTTTTATTCTTACTAGCGTTGAGAACGTAGCTGCCCTTCTTCAGAACACCAGAATAAACGCGAACAAATGTCAGGCGACCGTAAGGGTCAGCCATAATCTTGAATGCCAGAGCTGCTAGGGGTTCGTTGTCATCAGCCCGCCGCTCAACAGTATCGCCATTGGGCAGTAAGCCTTGAATTGGCGGTACTTCACTTGGCGCTGGCAGGTAATCAACAACGGCATCCAGCATCAACTGTACGCCTTTGTTTTTGAATGCCGAACCGCAAAGTACTGGTACAATTGTCCCCGCAATTGTGCCTTTACGCAGGGCAGTCCGAACTTCCTGTTCTGTAAGTTCTTCGCCGTCGAAGTACTTAGCCATCAGAGCATCATCGGTTTCTGCCGCGGCTTCTATTAGTTTGGTACGGAATTCGTCTACCTGCGCTTGTAGTTCTTCTGGGATATCAGTTTCCTGAATATCAGTTCCTTGGTCATTAGCGTAAATATACGCACGTTGCCCTACTAGGTCAACGATACCTCGGAAGTCGTTTTCACTACCAATTGGTAGTTGAATGGCGATCGCATTCGCCCGCAGGCGATCGCGAATTTGCTCGTGAACTTTATAAAAGTTCGCTCCGGTGCGATCCATCTTGTTAATAAAGGCTATCCGAGGAACTTTGTAGCGTTCTGCTTGACGCCACACTGTCTCAGACTGCGGTTGCACGCCACCCACAGAACAAAATACTGCGATTACACCATCCAACACGCGCATGGAACGCTCAACTTCAATTGTGAAGTCTACGTGACCAGGAGTATCGATAATGTTAATTTGATGATCTTTCCAACTGGTACTGATCGCAGCAGCAGTAATGGTAATTCCCCGCTCCCGCTCTTGCTCCATCCAGTCTGTGACAGCAGTTCCTTCGTGAACTTCGCCAATTTTATGAATTATCCCAGAGTAAAATAATATTCTCTCTGTTGTTGTTGTTTTGCCCGCATCTATATGCGCCGCAATACCAATGTTGCGTACTTTCTCTAGCGGGATCGTGCGTGCCACAGCTACCTCCTATAGTTTTTGCCTCATGATATCTTGTATATTACTCTTTGTTAAGATTCTATACTTTTACGGAAAACCGTCTTTTTTGTAAATCCACGATACACCGCTTCGGCAAGGCGATATATCGCTTTTTTACTTAGTAACGATAGTGTGCGAATGCTTTGTTAGCTTCCGCCATCCGGTGTGTTTCTTCGCGTTTGCGAATGGCATTGCCAGTTTCGTTGGCAGCATCCATTAACTCATTTGCCAGTTTGCTGGCCATTGTGCGCCCTGGTCTAGAGCGGGAATATTGCACTAACCAACGCAGTGCTAAAGTAGTGCCCCGTTCTGTACGCACTTCCATTGGTACTTGGTAGGTTGCTCCACCAACTCGCCGAGCCTTTACTTCTACTAAAGGCGTGGCATTTCGCACTGCTCTTTCAAAGGTTTCTAAGGCACCAGCACCAGTGCGTTCTTCAATAGTTTTTAATGCATCATAAACAATGCGTGCGGCAAGTGATTTTTTGCCATGACGCATGATCCGTCTGATAATCATGCTCACAAGGCGACTGTTATATACGGAGTCAGACGGAACTGGGCGCCTTTGAATAACACCACGACGAGACATACTTCACCTTTAATTCGGAATTGGCAACGAAATTATATGCTATCAGACACCGGAAACTAAAAGCGGTAGAACCCAACCCTCAGACTTCCTCAATTTTTTCGACCGTTGCAGCAAGGCTGACTTAATTTACTGCCAATTTTTGATTTTTGATTTGTGATTTTGGATTAAAAGTTTTTGGTATATATTCCGATCGCAAGGATCTGAACAAATCAAAAGTCTGTAAGCCTAATTCCCTTGTGGGTTTGACCAATCCAAAATCGCAAATCGTTCGACTGAGCGACTTGCCTTGAGCGAAGTCGAAAGGAGCCGAAGTCTAAAATCTAAAATTGTTTGACTTGCTACCTGCAACTAAATACTCAAGGCGACAAGATTATAAACTTTAATGTTCAGATGAGAAATTCGCTGTCAGTTACAGCTTTCTCCTCAGAACTTCTACACTTGCTCGCTTAGTGTAGATGTAGCTTGATTTTTTGAAACAGACTTTAGCAGCCTTCAAAACTACTGTTAGAACAAAGACGGCGATCCTTCTTTTGCCCTTCAGCTTTTTTAAGGTAGACGATTAATCGTGTTCGATGCGATTAATCGTCATAATCCTATTTTTTCGCTTCTTTAGGACGCTTGGTTCCATACTTGGAACGGCCTTGCTTGCGGTCTTTGACTCCGGCTGTATCTAGGGTGCCACGGATAATGTGGTATCTCACGCCTGGTAGATCCTTAACCCGACCGCCACGAATCATCACAACTGAGTGTTCTTGTAAGTTGTGACCAATGCCTGGAATGTAAGCTGTGACTTCAAATCCAGAAGTAAGTCTGACTCTTGCTACTTTACGTAGGGCTGAGTTAGGCTTTTTTGGTGTGGTCGTGTATACTCTGGTACAAACTCCCCGGCGTTGGGGACATTGTTTCAGAGCAGGGGACTTGGTTTTCTGACGCGCTTGTTCGCGCTCATTTCGTATTAGCTGCTGTATTGTTGGCATGAGTTACAGCGCGTAAAGCTGCTTATGGTCTAAGTTTTAACAAATCCTGATTATATCTTTTTTTACGGCTTGATGTCAATTGTCATTTTTCCTTAGCGATCGAACATCTGTTTTTTGACTAATGCTCAATCACTAAGGACTCAAGGAGAAGGAATTGCCACAGCCACAGCTAGCGATCGCCTGGGGATTGTGGAACCGAAAACCACCACCCATTAAGTCTTCTGAATAATCAACTCTCAAACCGTTGAGGTAATTTAAGCTTGCGGCATCTATGACCACTTGAATCTCATCCAAGTCGAAAACCTGGTCGTCTACTTTTATTGCTTCATCGAAGGACATATCATAAAAGAACCCGGAACAACCACCTGGTTTTACTGCCAATCGAAACAATACATTTGGCTGCTTGGACTTTTTTATACGCCCAATCTCACTTACGGCTGCTTGACTCAGATGAATCATGGAATTCGTTTTTTGCAATTGAATACCCCATCTTCCATTTTACAGATAGGTTGACCTTTGCTTGTGCAAAATTCCAAATCACCAAAGGCATGAGCGCGATCGCTATTACTACATTTATAACACTAACATATTTCAGTCCCCACCTTAACTAGGTAGGGACTTCTGGGGTGTAGTAGTTCGTTTACAAAGACGGTTTACACGAATTAGCTTTGGGATTAAAGCTTTAATAGCGTTCTTTTGGTTTTAATCTTTGGTACGGGCATAGTCATCTTGGTAGCGGATAATATCATCTTCTCCCAAGTATTCGCCATTTTGCACTTCAATCAATACCAAGGGGATCACGCCAGGATTCTCTAAACGATGAGATGTACATTGGGGTACATAAGTTGACTCATTATTGCTCAGTAGTACTTCTTTCTCGCCACAAACTACTCTAGCTGTACCAGAGACAACAATCCAATGTTCACTGCGGTGATGGTGCATTTGTAGACTGAGGCGGTGTCCAGGCTTAACTTCGATGCGCTTAATTTTGTATCCGCGCCCTTCTTCCAAAACTGTAAAAGCACCCCAAGGACGTAATTCAGTTGCAGCAACGCCCCTGGAAGTTATGGTTGGAGGGAGGTGTAGAGTTTCAGTCTGTGTAGTTTCTTGATATCGAGCCATAGTTACCTCATTTGAAGACATAACAAACCGTTGGTACTCTTAATTATTGATAAAAAATCTGGCGCTATCTTGCAACCTTGAAAATCAGCAATTTTGTCGCACTTTGATAAACATAGCAAAATCAAACCTTGTGGTGTAAAGTATCACTACTAAAATTCTGATGTTTACACCAAGTCTTCATCAAGCAAAATGGCAGCTTGTTCTAAACTTTAAAAAGTGACTGGGGATTGGGGAAGGTGGGGCCCCCTCTGGGGATAAGGGGTAATGGGGATTGGGGATTGAGTTTTTTCTATTACCTCATTTTCGTGGTTGTAGGAAAATACCAATTCCGTTGTGAACACGAGCAGCGGTACTAGGCGATCGATCGAGTAGTTGCCCTCCTAAATAAAGGCTGGTAGAACTACCGCCGTCCAAATTTAGGGCATCTACACAGCCCATGAGTTGCATTAATTGGGCGTGTTCTGCCAAATTAGGCCCATAACCGCCGACACGATTATGTGTGGCAGTAATCATCAGTGTGCCTGTTGCCGTTGTGCAAATACCGCTACGAATAGCTTTTTCGGCAATAAAGGCATTGCTGAATTTTTCGCCTTTGGCATCAAGGACAACTTGACGATTTTGGACTAATAGCGGCCCAGCCCCGATAATGTGGGGATAACGACTAAAATCAGCTGGAGTAGTGGCGCTGGAAATACTTACTGTGCTTCCAATAGGTAGCTGGGAAGCAGCAGTCGTAGCGTTAGCGCGTAAAGTTAGCAGGTAGCCATTCTGGGGAATCGGAACCGCTGTCGCACCAACTTTGCCGCCTGGTAACTGATTAGTAATTTGGTCTTTTTCTACTACTAAGATAATTTCGTTATCTGTCAGGGGTGTGTAAGTTGATCCCCAAGCTGAGGTATAACGAGCAATCCCACTCTGGACGTAGCCGCTGTTGAGAAACAAAATTGGTAGGCGTTGGTCATTTGCTGCAATTAAAGTTTCTTCTAAGGTGAGACGACCGAAGTAAAATTGGCCTGAATTATTCCAAGCGATCGCACCTCGGTTCAGAATCGGGCCTGATAACCACTGACTATCTCGACGAATCGCACCCAATGGCAATTTATTATTACGGTTAAAATAACCACCATTAATTCCAGCTACAGCTAAGTAACGTTGTGCTGTTTGAATTATGGGAGCAGTACCCGCAAGTCCATCAGGACTAGCCCACATAGGTTTTAAGGTTAGCCCAAATTTGCGGGGATTAACTTCTAACCAGACCACTGGAAAACGCTCTGTGCCTAAGTTGACATAATGCTGTCGCCAACGCAATCCTGGGGCCCAAGTAATATCTCGTTCTTCTAGAGGATCGGGTCGAATATTGATACTCAGGCGATTCGGGTTAGCTACAGTAGTAACTTGAGGCGATAGACCAAAGGGAACGCTCAGACTAATAATCGTTTGGTTTTTCACCACCTCCACTTTTTGAATCAGTGGTTCAGGGGCTGGTGGTATTGGTTCTGTTGGTGTAGCTGGTGATAATTGTTTGAGTAGGTTTGGCAGCAATGTTGGTGGTGCTGCTGGTGGCTGGGGGGTATAGCGTTCTATCAAAACGGGATCGGCTATTCCATCCAGGGTAATTGTCCACTGTCTATTTGGCGGTACAGTGGATTTGGGAGTTGGCGTATCTGGATCGGAAGAAGGAGTTTGCGGTTTGGCTATCGCTGACCCTTGTGCAACTTGCCAGGGAGTGGGACGATCTAAATCGACAAGAATCCGAGCCTGTTGCAAAGGGGTACTCGCTTCTGGAGGTTCCTGACTCTGAACAATATTTGTGATTTGTGTTTTTGGGGTAGCAATTACCAAAATGTTGCCATTAGCTTGAATTTGCCAGCCAGATGTTTGAGCAAAGTTAGTGATATCCAGATAGCGATATGCTCCTAGTAGGCTGGTGGCTAATACCAGTGGTTTTGTCACCGATGAAAACCACTGTATTGGTTGCTTCGCTGAATTAGTACTGTTTAAGAAATTTACTCCAATTAATTGCCTAAATGCCCCATCACTAATATTGGTTGTCACCTGTCCAGATTTTCCAGGTCGCTGTAACCAAGTTCCTGGTAAAGTACGACCATTGAGGGAAATTTGATTACCAGAGGATGCTACACCTGTTAAAGGAGGTGCAGGTGACTGTGAGATTAACCTGGGTATAAATTTGGTGGTTTTCGGGGACTCTTGGGCGTTGGTAGCACAAGTAGTCGTTAAGCACAGTACTGTTAAAAGTATTGGTGACACAGTAGCCCGGAAAAATCTGCAAACGCCAAGGGCGATCGCAGAGCCATCGCTAATCTCTGATTGGCAACAATTCGGCATTTTTACCATAATTTACTAGGTACTCTGGAAAACTATTACCCAAGGTTTAAACTAACCAATTATTTGGAAATATAAAGGAAACATGACTTTATTTTTGAATAAATATGGTAGTCTATATATTGGCTAGTTATCTCTTTTAGACACGCACTAATTTATTTAGACGCTAAAGCCACTGCAATCAAGCTTTTTAACTCTCACTAATTCTAACCACACTATATACGGTAGTTTTGGTTATCAAAATTGGATTAAAATATTTAATCCTAACTGAACGTTGCTACTGTTATTACTTAAGTAATGTCTAGTTAATAGTAATACATGCGGCAAGTGGTAAGCGGCAAAATTCTAGACAACAACAATATTTGGGAATTGTCAAATGGGTATATATTGTAATACGCTGATTTTATTGCTGGATCGGGATAACTTTGGCTTTAGAACATAGTACAGCGTTCAGTTTTAGTTTTGTTTGTTTCAGGTGAGCCAAAAAATAGGCTCTATGAATAGCTAGTGTGCATCTGGAAAAAAGGGATTGAGAAAATACTTAACTTCAAAATATAAAAAAGAAACTGTCAGGGCAAAAATAATGTCTTGGCGGAGGTAACTTGTCTAACACCGCATAAACACATAAAAAACACGCAACTATTTTAACACGGGTGAACTAAGAAAGTAAAACCGAAGTTAAAATTTTTTTTCCCTAAATTTCGGTGCCTATATATTTCTCCATCGCTGAATTTAGAAATTTTTTCTCGCAATGTAGTGGCAAAATTGGTAACTCAATACTTCAGGAACAGGGTATGAATAATAAACCGATGAATCAAGACCAGAAAATCACAGCGGATATCAACTCAAGAGATACCTATCAGGGGCAAAAGTGGTTAGTAGAGGAACGAGATGCCTGTGGTGTCGGTTTTATTGCTCATCGCCAAAATCATACCAGCCATGAAATTGTCGAAAAAGCCTTAGCTGCTTTAACCTGCTTAGAACACCGAGGAGGTTGTAGCGCCGATCGCGACTCTGGTGATGGTGCTGGAGTATTGACAGCAATTCCTTGGGAGTTGTTCCAACAAGACTTTGCCCAAAGGGGGAAGGAATTTCCATCTAGCGATCGCATAGCTGTGGGAATGATATTTTTACCACAAGACCAGCAAGCTGCACAAAAAGCGAGGGTGACTGTCGAGCAAGTAGCTGCTGAAGAGAAATTAATTGTATTGGGTTGGCGAGTAGTGCCAGTGCAATCTGATTTGCTGGGGGTACAAGCAAGAGAAAATCAGCCCCAAATTGAACAAGTTTTGTTAGCTTCCGTTGACAAAAGCGGTGATGAATTAGAACGGCAGTTGTATATTACCCGCCGCCGAATTAGTAAAGCTGCAACTAACATCTCAGAAGAATTTTATATCTGCTCCTTGTCAAGTCGCACAATTGTCTACAAAGGCATGGTGCGTTCCGCTGTCTTAGGCAACTTTTATGACGATTTAAAAAATCCAGCTTACAAAAGCGCCTTTGCTGTTTATCATCGCCGCTTTAGTACCAATACCATGCCCAAATGGCCCCTAGCCCAACCGATGCGGCTTTTGGGTCACAACGGCGAAATCAATACCTTATTGGGTAACATCAACTGGATGATGGCACGAGAAGCTAGCCTGAATCATCCTGTATGGGGCGATCGCATCCAGGAACTCAAGCCATTAGTTCATATTGATAATAGCGACTCAGCTACCCTAGACAACGTAGTGGAATTGCTGGTTTGTTCTGGACGCACCCCCTTGGAAGCCTTAATGATTATGGTTCCAGAGGCTTACCAAAATCAGCCTTCTTTACGTGAATCTCCAGAAATTGTTGATTTCTACGAATATTACAGTGGTTTGCAAGAAGCTTGGGACGGGCCAGCACTTTTAGTATTTAGCGATGGCAAAAAAGTTGGTGCAACTCTAGATCGTAATGGTTTAAGACCAGCTCGCTACCTGATCACCAAAGATGATTACATTGTTGTAGCTTCGGAAGCTGGTGTGGTAGACTTCCCAGAAGCCGATATTATCGAGAAAGGTAGACTCGGCCCAGGGCAAATGATTGCCGTGGATTTAGAAAATCATGAAGTGCTGAAGAATTGGGATATAAAGGAGCGCATTGCCAAGCAGCACCCTTATGGAAAATGGCTGCAACAGCACCGTCAAGAACTTAAACAAATTGTCAGTAGCCAGTCGTCAAATGTTAATGGAAATGGAAATGGAAATGGACATCTGGCTGCTGAAAATGGTAATGGGCATAGTACAACTGACAAAATTAACGAGCAAACCTTGCTTCAGCGTCAAACTGCCTTTGGCTACACCACAGAAGATGTAGACATGGTGATTAAAGAAATGGCGATCGCAGGTTCAGAGCCGACTTTCTGTATGGGTGATGATATTCCCTTAGCGGTGCTGTCACAAAAACCCCACCTGCTTTATGACTATTTTAAACAGCGCTTTGCTCAGGTGACGAACCCGGCGATCGATCCCCTGCGGGAAAAGCTAGTGATGTCTCTGAAAGTCGAACTGGGTGAACGGGGTAACTTATTAGAACCTAAGCCAGAATATGCTCGGAGATTGAAACTTGAGTCGCCAGTGTTGACGGATGGTGAATTAGAGGCGATTAAGCTGTCAGGATTTGTCACAGCTGAGTTGTCAACCCTATTTGCGATCGCCAGCGGCCCAGAAGGATTGAAAGCCGCAGTGCAATCTTTGCAAGCACAAGCAGCTGAGTCAGTTCGGGCAGGTGCAAAGATTTTAATATTAAGCGATCGGAATCAGGTCAATGACAGTATCAACACAGAATATACCTACATTCCTCCCTTATTAGCAGTGGGTGCGGTGCATCATCACCTGATTCGGGAAGGGTTGCGAATGAAAACATCCCTGATTGTCAATACAGCTCAATGCTGGAGTACTCATCACTTTGCTTGTCTGATTGGTTATGGTGCTGGCGCAGTTTGCCCGTACATGGCTTTAGATACGGTGCGTGATTGGTGGTCTGATCCCAAAACTCAAAAGTTAATGGGTGTGCAAAAAATTCCCACCCTCACCCTAGAACAAGCTTTAGGAAACTATCGCAAAGCAGTAGAGTCAGGTTTGCTCAAAATTCTCTCCAAAATGGGAATTTCTTTGCTCTCCAGCTATCAAGCAGCCCAAATCTTTGAAGCTATTGGCATCGGTGGAGATTTAATCGACCTGGGATTTCGTGGTACGACTTCCCGCATCGGTGGTTTGAGTGTTACCGAACTCGCTAATGAAGTGCTTTCCTTCCACAGCAAGGCTTTCCCAGAACTAGCGACTAATAAGTTAGAAAACCTGGGTTTTGTGCAATACCGTCCTAACGGCGAGTACCACATGAATAGCCCAGAAATGGTCAAGGCGCTGCATAAGGCTCTAGATGGCAAAAACTACGACCACTACGAAGTTTACAAAAAGCACCTCCAAGGCAGACCAGTAACGGCGTTGCGGGATTTACTAGACTTCCAAGGCGATGCCCCGTCGGTTCCTCTAGAAGAAGTGGAATCGGTATATGAAATAGTCAAACGTTTCTGCACTGGGGGGATGTCTTTAGGGGCTTTGTCAAGAGAAGCCCACGAAACTTTAGCGATCGCCATGAACCGTATTGGTGGTAAATCAAATTCTGGAGAAGGTGGCGAAGATCCAGTGCGCTACACAGTTCTAGATGATGTAGACGAGTCTGGTCACTCGCCAACCCTACCTCATTTAAAAGGGTTGCGGAATGGCGATCGAGCTTATAGTGCGATTAAGCAAGTTGCATCAGGACGCTTTGGTGTCACCCCAGAGTATCTAGTCAATGCCAAACAAATTGAAATCAAAATTGCCCAAGGTGCCAAGCCTGGGGAAGGTGGACAACTGCCAGGGCCCAAGGTGAGCCAATACATTGCGATGTTAAGGCGCTCCAAGCCAGGTGTGACGCTGATATCGCCACCACCGCACCACGATATTTATTCGATTGAAGACCTAGCACAACTGATTTTTGATCTACACCAAATTAACCCCAAAGCAAAGGTGTCGGTGAAGCTAGTTTCAGAAGTTGGCATTGGCACGATCGCAGCTGGTGTAGCTAAGGCAAACGCTGATATTATCCAGATTTCTGGTCATGATGGTGGTACAGGTGCATCGCCACTTAGTTCTATTAAACACGCTGGCTCACCGTGGGAACTGGGTTTAAGTGAGGTGCATCGCGTCTTGATGGAAAATGGCTTGCGCGATCGCGTGATTTTACGCGTAGATGGCGGACTCAAGAGTGGTTGGGATGTGGTAATAGGTGCATTGATGGGCGGTGAAGAATTTGGTTTCGGCTCCATTGCCATGATTGCCGAAGGCTGTATCATGGCGCGGATCTGTCATACAAATAATTGCCCCGTCGGTGTTGCCTCCCAGAAAGAAGAACTCCGCAAGCGGTTTACGGGAATACCCGAACAAGTTGTCAATTTCTTCTACTTCATTGCCGAAGAAGTGCGGAGTTTGTTAGCCCGACTTGGCTACCGTTCTTTGTCAGAAATCATTGGACGTGCAGATTTGTTAAAACTGCGCCCAGAGGTAAATCTCACCAAAACGCGATCGCTAAATCTTGACTGTTTACTTCAGCTACCAAATAGCAAAGACAATCGTAGCTGGTTGGTGCATGAAGAAGTTCACAGCAACGGCGTGGTTTTAGATGACAAGTTCCTTGCCGATCCTGACATTCAGGCTGCTATTAGGGATCAATCTACTGTCACCAAGACTTACCCAATTATCAATACTGACAGAACAGTGGGCACAAGATTAGCGGGTGCGATCGCTTCTCAATACGGTGACAGTGGCTTTGAAGGACAAATTAATCTCAACTTTACAGGTAGTGTTGGGCAAAGCTTTGGTGCTTTCAACCTCCCAGGCATAATTCTAAGCCTAGAAGGAGAAGCAAACGACTATGTAGGTAAAGGGATGCATGGTGGTGAAATCATCATCAAACCTCCAACTGATGCTACCTATAACGCATCACAAAACGTGATAGTTGGCAATACCTGCCTCTATGGTGCTACTGGTGGCATATTATTTGCCAACGGACTAGCAGGAGAGCGCTTTGCTGTGAGAAACTCCAAAGGCATCGCAGTGATTGAAGGCGCTGGGGATCACTGCTGTGAATACATGACAGGTGGTGTGATTGTCGTCCTCGGCAAAGTAGGACGTAACGTAGCCGCTGGAATGACTGGAGGACTGGCATACTTCTTGGATGAAGACGACTCATTTCGTGAGTTAGTCAACCCAGAAATTGTCAAAATTCAGCGGGTGATTACCGAAGTAGGTGCAAAGCAACTGCAAGAATTAATCCAAAATCATGCAGAACGCACTGGTTCACCAAAGGCGAAGAAAATTCTGCAAAACTGGCAAGAATTTTTGCCGAAATTCTGGCAGTTAGTTCCGCCTTCTGAAGCTGATAGTCCAGAAGCAAATCCTGAAAAAACAACTGAGTTCAGTTTAGTCAGCAGTCATTAAGAGACTGACAACAAATAAATTCAATCTTGTGAGGCAGGCCAAAAGGCCTGCTTTTCAATAAAACAAGGTTTTCAGCGCCAAAAAACTTTCGTAATATTCATTCAATAACGCTAAACTCTGTTTTCTGTGACAATGGTTCTCGTATTTTTTATAAACCTTATTTGTTCGTTATTTATTCTCAATAAAAATCTAATTTTAGCGATAAGTTGTAGGTTGGATTGAGGAGCGAAACCCAACCTATGCTGGTTTTAATTTTTGTCTTTAACTGAACCGTATTGCATTATAGTTCAGAAATTTATGAACGCCAGCGAAATTTTTTTCTCATCATAAATATAGCTATACTTGCACCTATTGCCCCTAACATACCCGGAATAAAGAATTCAAAATGAATTTTATGAAAGTTAATAATTACTTCAAGTATTTCATAATGAGAATCAATAATTTTTTTAAGTATTTCATTTAGATTTTTCAGTGAATCTTTAAGAAGAAAAACATTCCTGATTACTAGACCTTCATACCCTCCTATAGTCCCCATTAATAGTCTAAATACTTCAATAAAGAAATTGGTTTTCTTTGTGATAATTAGAGTAACTATTCCAGCAAATGCTCCTCCAAAAAAAGGAAATCCAAATATTATTGCAAAAAATATTAATAACTCTAGAGTGCTTGGTGGTTCAGGAAAAGGCGATCCAAAAAATATTGTGGGAAGTATTGATAATGTAATATCCTCTGGTTGCCACATAATCTCAATTATTCATAATAATGAGTTTTAGTTTTTAGCGAATTACTATTGACTAATTACCGATAATTAATAGTTATTACTTTTTGTTAGCAAGCAACTTTTGGTCAGTATCTTCGATTTCTAAAAGTTCTGGAATAGTAACAAAGCGATAGCCTTGCTTTCTAAAGTTGCTAATAATTTCTGGTAAAGCTTGCACAGTTCTAGAACGATTCCCACCACCATCATGCATTAGCACAATCCCACCTGGTTTAGAATCTTTAATCACATTATCGATCAATTTTGGTACAGTTGGTAACTTGTAGTCTGTGGAGTCAGCCGACCACATCACCACAGCATACTTTTGTCCTTTAGCATAACCAGCTAATCCATTGTGTAGGTTGCCACCAGGCGGCCGGAATAGATTTGTTTTAACACCTGTAACTTGATAAATTAAGTCTGTTGTGCGCTCAATTTCAAAAGCAGCTGCTTGTTGATTAAAGAAGTGATACCAGTGATGCCAAGTATGGTTGGCAATAACGTGACCTTGAGCGACAATCTGCTTTCCTAACTCTGGATAATTTTTGAGGTTCTGCCCGACTACAAAAAACGTCCCTTTGATATTATTTGATTTCAGAATATTTAATACTTGCTCTGTAGTCTCAGGCCAAGGGCCATCATCAAAGGTGAGAGCAATCACTTTTTCACCCTGAGAAAGTTTTGCAGCCTTAATAATTTCCCCTTGAAAACGTGATGGTATGGGGTAGGCTAGACCCTTTGTTTGTGCTTCTTGCTGCCAACTTGTAAGCATCGCCGCTTTTAATTTCTCAATGCGCTGCTGAGTTCCTACGTTTGCAGATACATCCTTGATATTTATAGGTCTACTCTGAGCATCCGAAGCATTTGGTCTTAGAAGCATCATAAAAGCAAGACTAAAAACACCACCTAAAGCAAGTAGCGCAATTAATATTCCTTCTGGCCACAGAAACGACTTATTGTTTTCCACCTCAAAGCTCCTTCAAAGATCGAACCATCACCACACTTATGACGGTACGTTATAGCACATTTTTATTAAATATTTAGATACCAGTTGCTTTCTGGTAATCATGAAAATTGGAATTGGTACTAACGAGAATTCAGAATTGATAAGAGAGACTATATTGCTTTAACTGAAATCTATCTGCTCTAGATTTGGACAGCGTTGAATATACAATACTTGGTACTGTTTAATTTCAACCCAGTCAAAAAAGGTAAGCTCTGCGCTTCCACATTCTTACCGCTAGCTCTAAGAAGGAGAGGAACACAATCAGATAATTAACCACACCTCAAAATCCTCTTAAATAGGAGTTCTGAATTAGTTGCTGTTTTTCTGTTCACCGCTAAGGCAGCATTATCTTTTCAAGTTTTATAGCTTTTAAAATAAGATGAACTCAGTTGTCATACCTATAATTTGCACTTTTAGCCAGACTTTCTGACAGTAAAACTGTATAATTTACAACTTAAGTGAATTGTTTGATTAACAGACAAAACTACTTAAAAGGGAGGTATCTCTTTAAAAAAGAGTCTGGTAAACTATTAGTTCTATTCTTGATAGGATATATTTTACTGCCTGTTGCCATTGTTTCCTTTTTAAGAAAAAGTTAAATTTTCAACTGACAGAATGTTACCTTGTACCTTCTATGAAATAGAGCAGACGAAAATTGATTCAATATAGTTTCTTATTGCCAAGGGGCATTTATTCTTTAAATCTAGTCACCTTTGACTCATTCAACAAAAATAATTCTATCAGCGGCTTACTTCTCTTTCGGATGCTGATACTTTAGCCGATATTGCTAGTAGCTTTTTATCTGTGAATGTTTTTCTCGATCATTAAGTATGTTTATATCTTAATTAATAGTACAGTTTAATATGCACTGTCACCGTGTAATTACGGAAATTAATTTCGTACATATAGGCAAGTGATTAAAATTACAATAGCATGGCATCTATCTATTGAAGCAATAAAGTCTATATTTCATCTTTAAAAGTAGTATTTTTTACTAAAAATGCTTACTTTAACCAAATTTGTGCATTCAAACATACATTTATATTTGGGCTAAATTTATGTAATATCACTTAAAAATACAGACTACAATATATTTTCTTGCAACTCAACCTCCAGCAAGACTGCCTCTGCCTTTTTTCAGTAAAGTGAGGTAGATACTGTCAAACATGAGGTATCTCTATTTTGCAACTCTACGACCGATTTTCTGTTTAAAGAAAAAACCTACTGCTTGTATCGCTCTAGCAGTCTGTAACTAGCTTTTTTTGCAGTAAAAAACAAGACTTATAATTCTCTCATAACTTGCCTTATAATTACAGCAATTAGAATTTTTATTTTTAATAATCTATTTAGCAATCCTAATTATTAGCTTATATTACCTTAGACAAGTCATAGTTGATTTACAGTACTTTTGCTTATATTTGGTAAATGGATAAGTGTATTATTTAATGTCTGTATAGGTTGACCCTAAACCCTGTTTTCCTATTAATATACCTTTTGAGTCAAAATAATCAAAGTATTTGTCTCACTTCTGAAACTGGCTAGAAACTTTTATGATTCCTCACGAAAGTGATGCAAAAGAAGAGCGTGCGTCGTTAAAAGTATGGCGTAGTTGGCAAGAAAATCTGATTTTAATTGCGATCGCACTGTGTTTGGCATTCTTAATCAGGACTTTTATCGCCGAACCCCGCTATATACCTTCTGACTCGATGTTACCCACCTTACATACAGGCGATCGCTTGGTAGTTGAAAAAATCTCCTACCATTTTCACCCTCCCATAACTGGGGATATTATTGTTTTTCAGCCACCCGCAGAACTACAACGTCGAGGATATCCCAAAGACCAAGCGTTTATCAAGCGAGTTATTGGCCAGCCTGGTGAGGTAATTAGTGTTGCTTCTGGCAAAGTCTACCTCAACGGTCAACCCTTGGCAGAAGACTACATCGCGGAACCTCCAAATCAGCCATACCAAGCAGTAAAAGTCCCAGAAGACGAATTTTTTGTTATGGGAGATAATCGCAACGATAGTAATGACTCTCGCTATTGGGGCTTTTTACCCAGAAAAAATGTCATCGGTCGGGCAACGTTTCGCTTTTGGCCTCTCGATCGCATTGGGTTCATTTAATCAGTTTTGGATTTTAGATTTTTCTTTCAATCCAAAATTGCCAGAGTTAGGAGTTATTTTAAGACTTCTAACTTCTAACTTAAAACCTCAAATAATACATTATCTGGGCGATCGCATCACCAGTTAACTCCAGGCGTCGCTGGAAATCAGCCAGGTTACGATAAGGCCCGGCTGATTGTCGGTTTTGCACCACTGTTTGCGCTAGAGACAAATCTATAAATGGAATTTGTGCTAATTTTTCAACGGTTGCTGTGTTCGGGTTGAGTAAATGGGTAGGCTTTTCTAAAGATTCGTGGTCATAGTAAATAAAATTCAGCAGAGGCTTTAATGGCTCCAGACGCGGCGCTGGTATACCCAAAGCCGCAGCGATATCTTCAATACAGTAAAATTTAACACCCGAATGTGAAAGTTCTACAAGCGATCGCGCTTGGTGAATTGACAAACCTGGTAGGCGTAACCAATCATCTACAGTCGCTTGATTAGCATCAATGCGGATACCTAATTGGGCCGCTATCTGAATTTCTTCCCCAGATTGTAGGCGATAGTAGGGATCGTTGAGGAGCTTGGCGCGGAGTTTTTGCAGCCTAGAATTTAAAGGTAGCCAGTTATTCATGATTGTCGCTTACCTCAAGAAATCTGGTCTAGCAATTGGCGGCGCTTTTGCTCAAATTCATACTCTGAAATCAGTCCATCCTGGCGCAGAGCATCTAATTCCCGCATTGCGTCAGCGATCGCTCCTACCTGATTAATCACCTTTTGTGAGTTCCTTGCTGCTGACTTCCCTAGATTAAAATTGCGATCAAAAGCTTCTTCGTCTTGAGCTAAATACCAAACTCCCTCAATCGCACTAGCTACCTTGGGGATAGGTGTCCAGGAAAGCAACACATACAAAACACCCCACAACGGCTGTCCCAGGTAGAATTTATGTAATCCTGAAATTGTTAGCGTGCCAGAAAAAGCTAAAACAGCGGCAACACTTCGGCTTTTGCGCTTAGTCAACATATTTCTAATAAATATACGAATACCATAGTTCTTACAATAAGACAGCCAAAAGGCACAGAAACAATTCAAAACTCACTCATTTTAGTCAATTACCCTGTTTTGCCCTGCCGACTTCTAGGTGGTAAGTCCCACAAATTAATATTTAAAGAAATTTGAGTAAGTTTCACATGACTGTGCATTGAGCTTTGATGTTAATTTTAAGTTTTTAACGGATCAGATTACTGCAATGTCACAGACCTTCCTACCGCCAGAATGGTTTAAACAGCTTTGCGATCCTTACGCTGTGCTAGGAATTTCTGTGAGTGCTGACGATCGCCAGATTTTTAAACGCTATCACACTTTAGCGAAACTGCTACATCCCGATCGCTATGCTAAAAGCTGCAATCCAGACCAAGAATTAGCAACGGCAATACTGAGCTATTTAATCAATCCAGCTTATGAACAACTCAAAAATCGACACAAGCGTTTGATTGCTATAGCCATGCTGCGATCGGACGCAAGAGTATTACAGCAGCAAGCTTTGTGTGGGAAAAGTGCCATAGCTAAGGAAATTATAGAAATGTCTGCACCCCAAGCAGAATTGTTTTACGAAGAAGCGATCGCCTCCTATGCAGAAGCTCAATACAAATCACTCCATCAGTTCTATCAAGTTACACAACAAATTAGTATACTGAACTTGGTTTATTTAAAGTTGCATAAACCTGACCTGTTTCTACCGCAAAAAGCTGTTCCCATCACCCCTGAAATAGAAGTCAAGCCAGTTGAATTGACATTAAATGAAAAAACTAATGTCGAACCAGTTTTGACAAACTACGCTCAACGTCACTACCAGCGAGCTATTGAGTACGTCAGGCTAGCCAATTGGGCCCTAGCCGTGCAAGAACTGCGCGATGCCATCAAGTTAGAGCCAAATAATAGCGACTATTATGCCTTATTAGGTTTAGTACATCTCAAACAGAAATTTATCGGCATGGCCAGGGTTTACATCCGTCAAGCATTAAAACTTAACCCGCAAGATTCACTAGCTTTGAAATACGCTACCAGACTGAAAATTGAACCGGGTGAAAATACCAATCCGAAATCAATGGCTAAAGCTCTGAGTATTGCGGCTTTATTAAGTCGATTTAACAAGGGGAAACATTCTCAAGTCAAGTGTTGAAATTTCGGTAACAAACCGTACCAAAACCGAAGCTTCGTGACTAGATTACTCCCCTAGACTAAAATAATAAATAGAAGTAAAACTATTAAGCTACTGAGTCTGGGCGCTCAGTTTAATATAAGCAATATGGGATTCTTCGATTCTGAAATAGTTCAGCAAGAAGCAAAACAGCTGTTTGAGGATTATCAAGCGCTGATCAAGCTTGGCAACAGCTACGGCAAATTTGACCGCGATGGTAAAAAGCTGTTTATTGAGCAAATGGAAACCATGATGGATCGGTACCGCATCTTTATGAAGCGCTTCGAGCTATCAGAAGATTTCATGGCACAAATGACAGTAGAACAACTGAAAACGCAATTAGGTCAGTTCGGTGTCACCCCGCAACAAATGTTTGACCAAATGCACCTCACTTTAGAACGGATGAAAGCCGAGCTAGAAAAACAGCCCTAGTCAATTTTGGATTTTGGATTTTGGATTGGCAATTAATCCAAAATCTCAAATCTCAAATTATTGTGACTTGGGGCGAGAAAACTGGGAAGGTGGCTTGAAGTTTTCTACTGGTGTGTTTTTAAGCGCCTTCTCCATAAAATCTTTCCAGATGGGAGCGACCATAACACCACCTGTTGCATGGTCAGCTAGTTGTCTGTTGTCGTCTCTTCCTACCCAAACCGCAGTTGTCAACTGTGGCACAGTACCAACAAACCAAATATCTTTTTCTGATGATGTTGTTCCCGTCTTACCCGCAGCTGGACGACCGATCGCAGCACCTTTACCTGTACCTTCAGAGATTACCGATCGCATCACATCAAGAATTGCTGCCGATGCCCAAGGATCGAGAACTAGCTGTGGTTTAGGGGTATTGTCTAGCAATACGTTACCACTACTATCAGTGACACGGGCAATTACAGTTGGTGGAGATTGCCAGCCGTAATTAGCAAAGGTAGCATAAGCACTAGCCATTTCCAAAGGTGTGACACCAATTGCCCCAAGTGGCAAGGAACTCACAGGTTCCATTGGACTCATAATCCCCAAGGTACGACAAGTTTCTATAACTCTATTCATCCCCACAGCCTTACCAATCTTGATCACGGGAATATTTCGTGACTGGGCTAAAGCTGTGCGGATTGGCATCGATCCCCTAAAACTATTATCATAATTTCTGGGAAAGTACCAACCGTTACCATCTCGATAGCTGACTGGAGAATCATCTACTGTTGAGTCTGGCGTATATTTACCAGTAGCAAAAGCTGTATAGTATACAAAGGGTTTAAAAGAAGAACCTGGCTGGCGTTGAGATTGAGTTGCACGATTGAATTCACTGGTCTTAGGATCTATACCACCCACTAGTGCTTTGATAAAATGTGTGCGCGGATCAATTGACACTAGGGCCATTTGATTCTTAGATAATCCTTGCCCCAGAAGTGTTTTATGCCACTTAGTAACGGTTTCCTCAGCCATGATTTGGAAGTTGGCATCAACTGTAGTTTGGACGCGCATCCCACCTTTGAGTAATGTCTCCCGCCCAAACTTCTTAGCCAACTCTTGAGCTACTGTATTGGTTATATAAGGTAGGGCACTACCTTGAAAGGATTTGATTCTCCCAAGTTTGATTTCTTGCTTGAGGGCATTGTCGTATTCTGACTGGTTGATCCAGTTCAATTCCAGCATCCGTCCTAGCACTTCTTTTTGTTTCTGTTTTGCCAGCTTCATGCTCACAAACGGGCTGAATTCTTCTGGTGCTTGGATCAAACCCGCCATCATTGCTGACTCACCCAAGCTTAAATATTCTGATGATTTATTAAAGTAACTGCGGGCTGCCGTTTGTACACCATAATTGTTATGACCCCAATAAACTTGATTGAGGTACATTTCTAATATTTGGTCTTTAGTAAGAATTTGCTCTAACCGGATTGCTAGCACTCCTTCCGCTAACTTCCGAGTAAAGGCGCGCTTACGAGACAAAAATAGGTTTTTTACCAATTGCATAGTAACAGTAGAGCCACCCTCTTTGACTCCACCGGCTACAGCGTTAACTACTACAGCCCGGCCAACACCAGTAGGGTTGATACCGTGGTGATCGTAGAAGTGGCTATCTTCACTTGCCAACACTGCCCGTTTTAAATTCGGGGAAATTCTATCTAGGGGTACGACTTCCCGGTTGGCTTCTCCGTGAATACTGGTTAAGAGTTTGCCCTTAACGTCATAAATGTAAGTCGTTTCTGAGGGAAAGAAGTTACGTAGCTGTCTCACATCTGGCAAATTACGGAAACTGATGGCTAAACCAACCAGTCCTCCGGCTACAATGGAACTTGCCAGCATGGTGATTGAGAGGAGAGTACCGCCAGTTACCTGACCGACTCCTTTCAAAAACTCAAAACCTGATGAAGCCCGACGCTGTGGCTGTTTATCTTCAAAAGTCCTAGACGACGACACGGCTATTTCACTTCCTCACTTGTAAATTTAACTGTAATTGATTGGGTGAAGCAAGGCGGTTAGTTTTTTGCAATTATAGTAGTTTGGCAGATGAGAAAGTGGATAAATTGCAAGTGTTTATAACCAACTTAACTTCTAGTGTGCAAAACATAGCTAATAATGAATCTCTTAGCATGACGCAAGATTTTGCTTGGTTGCGTCGTGGTGTAGTAGAAGTATTCCCACAATCAGTTGATGTTAACAGCGAAAGTCTAGAAAGGCTCTTACTAACTACAAACCAACCCTTGAGGGTAAAATTCGGGATTGACCCTACTGGTACTGATATTCATCTAGGTCATAGCATACCAGTACGAAAACTGCGAGGTTTTCAAAATGCAGGTCATACAGCAGTTTTAATTATTGGCGATTTTACAGCGCGTATTGGCGATCCAACTGGTAAATCTGAAGTGCGTCGTCAGCTTACAGAAGCAGATGTAGCTCAAAATGCTCAGACTTATTTAGATCAAGTACGTCCTATCTTGGATTTTGACACACCAGGAAGGTTAGAGGTGCGCTATAACTCCGAATGGCTCTCTAAGCTCAACTTAGAGAAAATTTTGGAGTTACTCTCCACGATGACGGTGGGGCAGATGTTAGCGAAAGAAGGATTTGCCGATCGCTATAAAAAAGAGAATCCAATTTTTATCCATGAGTTCCTGTACCCGTTAATGCAAGGTTTTGATTCGGTTGCAGTTGAGGCAGATGTGGAATTAGGCGGCACCGATCAGAAATTTAATATTGCTGTAGGCAGAGATTTGCAACGCCATTTTGGTCAAAAGCCCCAATTTGGTATGCTGCTGCCAATTTTGATTGGCACGGATGGCGTGCAAAAAATGTCTAAGTCTTTAGGTAATTATATCGGATTGTCAGAACACCCAGGACAAAAGTATCAAAAGTTGCAAGGAGTTCCCGATAATCTCCTAGAACAGTATTTTGAACTGTTGACGGATTTACCCTTGGACAAACTGCCAGAAAATCCCCGCGATCGCCAAACACTTTTAGCATGGGAAGTTGTTAAACAGTATCACGGCGAAACCGCAGCCCAAGAAGCGAAAGAAGCAGCGCAAAGCGGCGGTAAGGAAGGTGCTGTTCCAGAATTCTCTCTAACTGGCGTGCAGCAGTTCCCTACTAAGTTAGCGTATATTCTCAATGTCACTGGCTTGTGCAAAAGTACGGGAGAAGGAAAGCGGAAAATTCAAGAAGGTGGAGTGCGTTTAGATGGCGATCGCATTACCGATGCTGATACCACTTTCGATGCTCCTGGTGAATTACAAGGTAAAGTTTTACAAGTTGGGAAAAATAAGTTTGTGCGCTTAGTACCTTAAATGGGGAGTGGGGAATGGGGAATAGGGAACAGTTAGAACAACGAGTTATTGTGGCTTTGGATGTGCCGGATGAACAAAGTGCGATCGCTCTTATTGATCAGCTACCGCAAGTTACTTTCTGGAAAGTCGGTTTAGAGTTATTTACTAGCACTGGCCCGAAAATTCTGGAAGTGTTAAAGTCTCGGCAAAAGCACATTTTCTTGGATTTAAAGTTTGATGATATCCCCAATACCGTTGCTGGTGCTTGCCGGAGTGCAGCTAGATACGGAGTGGATTTACTGACAATTCATGCTACTGCTGGTAGAGATGCCCTGAAAGCCGCAACTGAGGCGGCACAGGAAGGGGCTGCAAAAGCAGGTGTACAACCACCAAAGTTAATTGCGATTACTCTGCTAACGAGCATTTCTGCTCGGCAGTTGGCATTTGATTTAAAGATTCCCCTAGAGTTGCCAGAATACGCTTTAGAAATGGCCTTGCTGGCTCAAGAATCTGGTTTAGATGGGGTAGTTTGTTCGCCTCAAGAAGTGGCACAGCTACGACAAACTTGTGGAGATGACTTTTTGCTAGTTTGTCCGGGGGTTAGACCAACTTGGGCTGATATTGGCGATCAAAAGCGATCGCTCACTCCAGCCCAAGCAATTATTGCCGGTGCAGATTATCTAGTGATTGGGCGTCCCATCACCACTGCTACTGAACCTGAGCTAGCCTGGAAGAGGATTTCTGAGGAGTTAACCACGGTGGCATGAAGCTAAGAGTTAGTGAGCAACTCAGAGTGCAGGGTGTAGGGGAGAGCAATCCTGCCTCTTCGCTCAGTCAGAAAAATTATAGTTTCCTGTTTGCTTGTGGCTTCTGGGTTGTAGTCTCAAATAGCTTTGCTTACCCAGCCTTCTCGATAAACCCCACCCCCAAACCCTCGGCGCTAGCAGAAAGGCAAAATGTCAACAGTGGCGCGAGGTCTTTGTGTTCTGAGCAAAATTTAGAAACATTAACTATACAGCTACTGCAAAAATTACCTAGTTATACCAATCGCGCTACTCAACGCGCCCGCCGCCTCAGTAGAAGCAGTCAGGTTTACAGTTATATGTTAGTGGCAGGAAGACCTGAGTTTATTCCTCTGCCCCTTAACCTTGAAGAATATAGTGCAGATGCATCTAAAAGCGCAGCATCAGGAGTTGAGCAAGTTTTCTTTACTACCTTGGAGCGGCAGTACATAGGTAAGAAAGTTGTAGAATTGCAACAATTTCACTGGCTGTTATTGACTAAAACTCAAACTGGTTGGCAACTAGTAATGATGTTTTCTCAAGCTGGTTCCCATTCAGAACAGCAGCCACTATCTCCACCACGCGATAGTAGTAACGGTACTGTTGCCCAAGGGGTTAAAGCTTGGTTGCGCGATTGTGAAGCTGGAAGTTTACGTCAATAAAAGCTAATTCCCTATCTTCGTAAATTAGGAGAATATTAAATAATGTCTAAAATACTCACTCAAATTCTCTATAAACAGGATTATCACTTGTGGTTAGAAACTACATTGAAACAATTGCAAGAAAGAGATTTAGAGCATCTTGATTGGGATCATTTGATTGAGGAAATTGAAAAATTGGGTAATGAACAGAAGCACAAGCTCGAAAGTTATTTACTGCAACTTCTCAAACATTTGCTTTTGTATCAACATTGGAGTCTCCCTGAATGTAAAAATCATTGGGAAGTGGAAATTGATAATTTTCGGGTGGAACTCAGGAAATTAACTAAATCTAAAAACCTCTACAACTATCTCCTCACAGTGCTTGAGGAAGTCTACATTGATGCGCTACGACAAGCAAAAAAGAAAAGTGGATTGAATTGTTTTCCGCAAACTTGTCCTTATAGCATTGAGAAAATTTTAGATGTGGATTATTTACCACCATTTGAATTTTGAATTCCGGCTTGCGGTACTAGTCCCTTTACATAAAGATAAAAATACATCATTGAACTAGCTTGGATCAGTGTAATTTCGCCTATGTCTTTGGGAAGATTTTGAGGAAAAATAGCTAATAAATAGCTAAAAGTAGCAGACATTATTTAAAAACGTAGACTGGCTTGAATTTAAGCGTTGTAACTCCCGTTTTTTGGCGATAACATGGAAAGAAGTTTATTTCAAGCTTTATCAAACCGCGTTTAGCGTCAGTTTTTTTATGGACATTCAGTTAATCAACATCGGCTTTGGTAACATCGTGTCTGCCAACCGAGTAGTTGCCATTGTCAGTCCAGAGTCTGCCCCGATTAAGCGGATTATTACCGATGCACGAGACAGAGGTCAACTGATTGATGCAACTTACGGTCGTCGGACTAGGGCTGTAATTATCACCGATTCCAGCCACGTAATTTTGTCAGCGATTCAGCCGGAAACGGTAGCGAATCGCTTTGTGATTTCTCGCGATCATCAAACTGTAGATAATTGACTAGCAGTGGGAAAAACCCACTCCTCTTTGCACCATATCGGTAGTAGTATGTGAATTAGACAAATTTTCTGTCACCCTTGCTACAAATTCTTTAGTTACTAGTGGACTAGACCAGGAACACAAGACTAATGAATAATATGTATTGATTGATTCACAGGTTGAAGGGATGATGCCAGTTTTACCCATCCAGAATAGTGCGACTACCGAAGAATGCTTACATTTAGGCAGATTAATTGTTTTAACTGGCCCCAGTGGGGTCGGTAAAGGCACTTTAATGCGATCGCTCCTAGAACGTCATCCAGAACTCTATTATTCCGTATCCGTGACAACTCGTTCTCCCCGTCCAGGGGAAATCGATGGCAAAAGTTATTACTTCATCAGCCGCAGTAAGTTTGAACAATTAGTTGCTGAAGGTGAATTTTTAGAATGGGCAGAATTTGCTGGTAACTATTACGGCACACCCCGTGAAGCTGTACTTAACCAAATTCATTCCGGTAAGTTGGTGGTGCTGGAAATTGAACTAGAAGGGGCAAGACAAATTCGTGCTTCTTTCCCCAGTGCCCTCAGCATTTTTATTTTACCGCCTTCCTTTGATGAATTAGAGAAACGAATACGCTCTCGTGCCCAAGACTCTGAAGAAGCGATCGCCCGTCGTCTGCTCCGCGCCCAAGAAGAAATTCAAGCCGCAGATGAATTTGATATTAAAATCGTTAATGACGATTTTGAAACTGCTTTAAATGATATTGAAGCTGTTTTGTTTAAATAAGTTAGGAGTTAAGAGTTAGAAGTAATGAATTTAAACTCCTAACTCCTAACTCCTAACTCCTAACTCCTAACTTCTAGTAATTAACCAAATAGACCTTGAATTAGTGCCAAATTACTAGTCAAAAAGTAAGCAACTACTGCACCACCAATGCCACCAATCAAGAAAGAACTGGCGAAGTTGTTCCAGCTTTCTTTAGAGTTAAAAGCATCTGCTGGTGGCTTAGGTACTGTAACACTAGGAAGTGCTTTGGGTGGATTGCTATTGGCATACAGCGATAGGGCGCCAGTAAGAACAACAACCAGACCGATACCTCCCAGTAACCCAGCTAAGTTAGCATTATCTGTGTCCCGCAGTGGGCCTAATTTGGCAAAGGGGCCAAATAGCCAGTAACCATGAGCCATACCAACTTCTAAACCGCGTCTAGCAGGAGCCAGACCTGGGCGATAAGCAGGTAAATTATTAATGAACCCCTTGATCAAGGGAGAAGAATTAACCGGGGTTTCTAGATTGCCTAGCTGTGGATCGCCAAATGCGGGAAAAACAACTTCCCGATTTCTGGGATCGCTGGGAAGATTCTTTGATGCATCTACTGCTTGTGCCATATTTTATGTTCGCCTCTAAATTAAAATGGTGGCATTTTTATATTAATAATAATTGTCGCTAAAGAAGCATTTTGTTTAATAAGTTTAGAAAAATTAATTTAGCTGATTTTAAAACCGTGAAACTCGCGATCTGTAAACAGTATCACGAGTTTCAAAAAACTATTTTTGCTGCATATTTTGGTGATAATTCTGCCTAACTAAGCTGAATACATCAACGACACAATATTAAGCAAAAAACAAGACATTGATTCAACAGTCCTAAATCCCATTTGACACTTATGGCAGTGGGTGGAAAAGTAGGTCGGGGAAAAAGCGGTTGAATTCAATCAAGATACCTGCTGTGATGGTCAGCCAGATGGTAGCTGCCACGGGCGCCGTGGAAATGAATTTAATCAAATAAGCTGATTGATCGCCTTTGTCTGCCATGAATTTAGTCTCCAAAACGAATGAATTAGTTAAGCTGATTTAGCGTGGAGAAATAGGGATTTCTGAATCCTTAGCTGCTAATTTTCCAGAGAGCAATTCTTGGACTGCTGCTACTGGCCAAGCAAAGCCTGAAGCTATTATGGGTAGTGCCAAACCAATGTCGATTTGGATTTCTTTCAGTTCAGTGTCAGATTCCTTTTTAATTGCTTGCAGATAGGCACGACCTACCCAACCAATCCAACCAGCAATATATAGAAACAAAATGCTAGGGATCAAAAAGTCACCAGCATGATTTAGACTACCATCAACAATCAAGTGGGGGTATCCTTCAGGACCGCACAGCTCCTGAGAATAACGCTCAAACCGCTTTTTCCCTGATTGGGGATCGGCAGTGGTGTTACGGGCATTAGCTGCTAGCTCTTGAAAAGCGGCATTGTCTTTACACGGTGTCAAATTAGCCCCTAAAGCTTGTGCTGGGGGGGCAAAGTTGAACCAAAGACTAATCGCTAACATCAAAGCAAACAATCGTCGCATAGAGTTGTTTCCTTTTATTACAAAACAAGAAGTTCTTTGTACAAAACGAAGCGGCTTGTACAGTTGTTTATTTGCATAACTAGGAAGTCATCATACTCTTGGGTGGGAACCGAGTAAAGTTTAAGTCAATAAAAGTTAAAGCTTCTCAACCAAAATTAGTGCTGAGTGCTGAGTTCCGAGTGCCGAGTATAAGAATTGTTGTTGTAGGTTAGTAAAGAAGCAAGATTTTCTCTCTACTATTCAGGACTCAGGACTCAGCACTCAGGACTCAGCACTCTCAATGACAACCGTTTTAGCAATAGAAACCAGTTGTGATGAAACAGCCGTCGCAATTGTTAACAATCGTAAAGTTTGCAGTAGTATCGTAGCCTCGCAAATTCCAGTTCACCAGCAGTATGGCGGGGTAGTGCCAGAAGTAGCATCTCGCCAGCACCTGGAAACTATCAATGAAGCGATCGCACAAGCCTTAGAGCAAGCCCAACTAGATTGGGGACAAATTGACGCAATTGCCGCCACTTGTGCCCCTGGACTCGTAGGAGCGCTATTGGTGGGGTTAACTGCTGCCAAAACTCTAGCGATGGTACACAACAAGCCATTTTTGGGAGTTCATCACCTCGAAGGTCACATCTACGCAACTTACTTGAGCGAATCAACTTTAAATCCCCCTTTTCTTAGCTTACTGGTTTCAGGCGGACATACAAGCTTGATTTATGTCAAAGATTGTGGTATTTACGAAACCTTGGGACAAACCCGTGATGATGCTGCGGGTGAAGCCTTTGATAAAGTGGCGCGATTATTAAAGCTGGGTTATCCCGGTGGGCCAGTGATTGACAAGTTGGCACAACAGGGAAATCCTCAAGCCTTTGCTTTACCAGAAGGAAGAGTTTCTCTACCCGGTGGGGGGTTTCATCGTTATGATGCGAGTTTTAGTGGGTTAAAAACGGCTGTATTACGTTTAGTGCAGCAGTTAGAGAAAGATAGTGGACAAGTACCGGTGGCAGATGTCGCAGCTAGCTTTCAGGATACGGTAGCGCGATCGCTAACCAAAAGAGCGATCGCCTGTGCCCTTGACTATAGTCTAGATACAATCGCCATCGGTGGTGGTGTAGCAGCAAATAGCGGGTTGAGAAAAAACCTCCAAGCCGCCGCCGTTAAACATAACCTACGCGTCCTATTCCCACCTCTAAAATTCTGTACCGATAACGCCGCCATGATTGGCTGTGCCGCTGCTGACCATCTATCCCGTGGTCATACATCCCCCCTTACACTAGGTGTTGAGTCTAGGCTAGGGCTTACTCAGGTAATGAAGTTGTATCAACCTATTGAGTAGTCATTTGTCATTTGTCATTTGTCATTTGTCATTGGTCATTGGTCATTTGTAACTACCAATACCCTATGCCCTATGACTATTGACTATCGCCCGGATGTGATCGGCCACTGCATCCGGCTGTTCCAACATAGCCAGGTGGCCGCAATTAGGAATTTCCAGAACATTGTCACCACAATATTGAAAAAGCCTGTGAAAGCTGGCTAAATGGCGCACATACTTGGGTTCCATAACCTTGTCTTCCGCGCCAGCCAAAAAATAAACTGGCTGCTTCAGTTGGGATACTAGCTCAGGTAAACGATTGATTTCTTCTTCCGTTGTGGAGTCTAACAAAGTTCCCAGAGCCGCTTCTGGATCAGCCACGACGAAATCTATTACTCGCTGACGTGCCCAATAGCGCTCTAAAGGACGAGCCACACTAGCTCTGGTAAACAGCAAATCAATTAAAGGCACTTGGGACAGCCAGCGCGGACGGACTTGCAAAAATTTCTGACCCGCCGAGCGAAACTGCTCAAAGGCTTCTTTGAGGTAAATACCACCGCCAGCGTTGATACAGATAACTCCCTTAACACACTCAGGTATTTGATCTGCTCCCCAAAGAGCGATCGTCCCGCCTAATGAGTGACCAATTAGCCAAGCACTCGTAATATTTAGCTGTTTCAGGAGAGCTGCTAAATCCTGAGTATACGCAGCAGGAGTATAAAGAGAATCGAAAGATGAGTCAGCCGCACTACTGGAGATGGGCGTCAGACTCAAAGACGTTTGTGCTCGACTAAAATCGGTTTTTACCTGGGATTGGGATTCACCAAAACCCCGCAAATCATAGGACAGGCACTGCAAATCATCTGATAGGCGGGAAATCACAGGTTGCCAATATCCACGGCTATTGAGCCAACCGTGGATAAATACTAAAGCATGGGGGCAGGAAGTGGGAGCCGTTAGCTCGTATGCGTGTGGAACGCCCAAGATTTCGATAGTTGCCATACTTGTATCGTACCCTTAAGGACGGGTGCGACTAAATACTAAAGTGTAAAGAGTTAGAAGTTAGGAGTGAGAAATTTTTAACTCATAACTCATAACTCATAACTTCTCACTTTTTTCATTTACCCAGCAACCTCTGTCGCACCCCTTCAGCAATTTTGTGACCCAGATATTCAGGAATCAGGCTTTCATTTGGCCCTAACAAGTAGAGAATTAGCCGTGTACGTCCGCGCCAAACCAGTAAATTGGCATTCACTACCAGCAGGTCTTCCTGCCAGATGGCGTACATCACTTTGTAGAATAATCCTGGTTGATTATCAGCTTCAATCACTAAGGCAGGAAGATGAAAGACCGGATCGACATAGAACTCAGTTTGTACCTGCTCTAAGCCAGTGTCAAGATTGAATTCTACTGCCAGCATCTCTTCTACCTCAAACCGACCTCCTAAAGCCTCGCGAATGGCGCGACAAACATTTTCTGCGGTTTTCTCCGTTAAGGCTTTACTACCACGAGATACCAACAGTTTGATAAAAACTAACATTGGCGGACGGATTTGGCCGTATAGACTTAAACCGTGGATAGTCAACCCATAAGCTGCTAGTACACCAAAAATATCGCTGAGGAGAAAAGACTGGTTGCGGTAAGCAAAATGCAGGGCGCTTTTGCTACCTTCCGGTTTCAGCTCAATAACAGCGCGTCTAGTTTTATAGAGACGGTAGGCTAACCGCAAATTTTGCAGTTGAATTTCACTACTGACGAATTGCTCATAAAACTGGGGAAACGCTCGGTTAAAGCGCTTTAGGAGTTCCAGTGTCGAAGATTTTAAACCAGAAGCCATTGTTAAGGGTAAAACTCGCTTGCTTTCGTCATCTGGGGGCTGGGTGTTGGGGGTTGGGTGTTAAGGACTGGGGACTGAGGATTGGGGACTGAGAGGACAAGGGGACAACAGAAGAGTGTTCTCGATACCCAATGCCCAATCCCGTGTATACAATTCATTCCTAAGCTAACGTGCATTTAAGCTCTATACGAGCAATTGCCAAGATTAGGTTTTTCCATTATGAATTTTAAATTTTGAATTGTTTATATCCTTACCGTTTTGGTGAATTTCTCCTAGCCTCTACAACAAAATGCTAAAGTTGAAAATGATTGGTGTGAAACACGCTCTAACTGGCTGCTACCATTGCAAATCCCGAAAACAACCGAAAAACTTTGAGTGTAAAGGGTAATAAATGGGGGTAGCGATGTTAAAAGTGAATCAACACTCCTGAGAGTGGAAACCAATTCAGTTATACTACCCGAACCGCGTTGGCATGGGTTTTTGGAAAACTTGGTTTAGTACTCCTGAATCTGTAGGGACAACTAGGACAAACCCCTTTGAAGAGCATACAGCGGAAACTGCGGGCAACTCCAGCCCCAGTAGTATTAGCGAAGCTGCTTCAAAGGAGGCTCGGATCGTCTTCAGTACGGAACGAGATATTGACCTATATGAGCTAGAAGAACTCTGTGATGCAGTTGGTTGGTCGCGTCGTCCTCTAAGAAAAGTAAAAAAAGCTATTGAGCATAGTTTTCTCGTTGCCTCAATGTGGCAAGTGAGAGGAAACCAAAAGCGGCTCATTGGTTTTGCCCGTGCTACCTCAGATCACGCGTTTAATGCCACTATCTGGGACGTAGTGGTTCATCCAGACTTTCAAAGTCAAGGACTGGGTAAGGCGCTGATGAAATACGTTCTCAAAAAACTTAGGAGTGAAGAAATTAGTAATGTCACTCTCTTCGCTGACCCCCATGTTGTAGATTTCTACCGAACTATGGGGTTTATGGCCGATCCAGAAGGCATCAAAGGTATGTTCTGGTATCCTCACTAATGCTCAATCCAAATAAAACCCGATTCGCACAATAAAATCAGGTATAGTAGTACAAATCTATTATTTCAATTTGGTTTGACAAGGTTTAGCCGACGAACGCACAAGTAATATCTCTTGTAAAACTAAGTCGGCAGACAAACCTTTAACCTTTATCAGTCCAAATATCTAATCTAGCTAGTATTTGCAGAAGATATAAATATATTAGGCATGAGCGATGTTATGTGATATGATTGCCTTAACGCTTTTGTGAAAGCGCGATCGCTTTGATGGGAAGTTAAAACTAAACCCAAAAAAGCGGATGAGTATAACGGGATGTAGCGCAGCTTGGTAGCGCGCCTGCTTTGGGAGCAGGATGCCGCAGGTTCAAATCCTGTCATCCCGATTTGATTAATATAGTTAACAGTTAGGGCAGTTAGGTTTCTATTTACTAACATCGCAATTTAATCAGCTATTTTTATGGAGAAGACTAATTAAGCTCTTGTGCTGTTAGAGTTTAACAGGTAAATTTCGTGATTAAGTAGTAAGGTGATTTTTAACACTGAGCTTTCTATAGATTTGAGAAGATATTAAAGCAATCGCAGATGGAACGATTAATTAACTATTAGCGTCAACTAATTTTAGAAAAAGCCGATAAAATGGCATTTATCATCTCCAAGCTTGGAGAGATGGAGAGACTTTTTGCTGTTTGAGAAGACATATAATAAGCATCTACGGCATTTCGCGGTCAATAGTGAAGCGAAACCTAGAAAAACACAACGTTAGCACAGCCAATTTGTGACAACGATACTACAGCAACTCTAAATAGTTAGGGAACATTGGATTTTGACCGTTGACCCTCCGGGTGACGCTCCTGCGTCGCTACCGCTTGCGCTAACGGCAGTCCCTCTTTGTTGGAACAACAAGACCGGGCTGCCTCACGCTTAACACTCAACCTCAACGCGCACAATGAATTTTTCACAACTGAAATAGATTGCTATATAACTAAAGCTAGTTGGTGCTGTGCAAATCCAACCATTTGTTAATTTAATTGGACTATTGATGCGAGGAGCAGTCATGAAATCATTTATTCGCTTAGGCGCAACATTAGGTATAGCTGGCAGTGTATTTTTAACAGGGCTTTCAGGAATAGGCAATCTACCAGGAATGGGCAATCTAGAGGCGATCGCTCTGCCACAAGATCAAATCGTGAAAAAGCTCCAAGAAGTACCTGTATTCACGCTCACCAATCCTAAAGGCGAATTCGTAGTTCTTTCGAGAAACAACGCATCCAAGCCTGTATCACAAGTAGGATTTTTTATTAGCAAGCAAGATGCTCAAAAATTCCTTGACAATCGGCTCAAAAAAGAAAATCCCCAGTTGGCAAGCACTCTACAGGTTAGACCTTTGTCCTTGGCAGACTACTATAAAATAGTCCAAGAAAGCAAAAAGAAATCAGATTCTGTGATTTATACTTTAGTCCCGACGCAACAGCAAGTGGCTTCGGCAACAAGTATGCTCAATCAAAATGGTAAAAAGGGAGAGCAATTCAATGGTATTCCCTTATTTGTACCAAAATTTAAGAAAGATAATAGCTATTTGACTATTCCCCTTGCTAAAGGTAATGAGCGATACATCCCTTTCTTTTTTGAGAAAGAACAAGCAGTTGCTCTGTTAGAGGAATTCAAAAAAGCCGTGCCAAAGGAAGGAGCCAATACTGAAATTCAGGTGGTAGATTTGTACGGTGTTATGGAAGCTCTCAATAGCAGCAGCGACCCTAGTATCAATAAAATTGTTCTGTATCCATCACGGGAGTCGATCAATTTTATTCGCTCCCTGGCGCCAAATCAATCACCAGCAACCAAGCCAGCTGCTGCCCCCGCTCCGAAAAAATAACGGATATGCGCTCCAAGGTTGAGCTATGGGGGAGAAACATCTGATAGTTTCTGGTTTACAACTTTGGCAGTGGCGGAATGCGGCTCTTGAAGCAGCGATCGCCACTGATGTCCCACCAATGGAGATAGATTGGTTGCTCCTGGAAGTTGCTGGGTTAGACCGTTTGGCACTACGTTTGGAGTCTTTTAAAAACTGGCCGCAAATTCAACTGCAATTGCCGCTAGAAGAGTTAGAACAGTTGTGGCAGAGGCGATTAAATGACCGCTTACCAGTGCAATATATTGCGGGAGCTACAACTTGGCGTCAGTTTAAAATTGCGGTGTCGAGTGCGGTTTTGATTCCTAGACCAGAGACAGAGTGTTTAATCGATTTAGCTGAAGCATCTACTAGCAATGCTTCAGGACACTGGGCAGATTTGGGTACTGGGAGTGGTGCGATCGCCATCGGATTAGCAGATGTCTTGCCAAAAGCCACAATTCATGCTGTTGATTACAGTTTAGAAGCTCTAGCGATCGCTCGAACCAACGCTGATAATTTGGGTCTTGCTGACCGGATTCAATTTTATCAAGGTTCTTGGTGGGAGCCACTGGCATTGTTAAAAGGTCAGTTCAGTGGTATGGTGTCCAACCCTCCTTACATTCCCACCAGCACCTTACCGACTTTACAACCAGAAGTAGTTAACCACGAACCACATCTGGCTTTGGATGGTGGGGCTGATGGCTTAGATTGCATTCGTCATTTGATCGAAGTCTCCCCTAGTTATTTGCAATCGGGTGGCGTGTGGCTAATTGAGATGATGGCTGGACAAGCGGATGTGGTGCGAGAACTTTTGCAAAATCAAGGTAGCTATTGTAAAATTCAAATTCACGCTGATTTAGCTGGAATTGAACGCTTTGCCTTGGCCTACAAAAGTTAGGAGTGATGAGTGATGAGTTATGAGTTATGAAATTCCTCACTCCTAACTTCTAACTCCTAACTTTGTAAACATGACCCAAGTTTCTCTAACAAATTTAATAGCTGGCGCACGCGCTGGTCTTTTGGTAAGCTTTCCGACGGATACTGTTCCGGCACTTGCAGCGATACCAGAAAAAGCAGCATTAATTTTTGCGGCGAAACAACGCAGTCAAGACAAACCTTTGATTTTGATGGCCGCTAGTGCTGAAGATTTGTGGCCGTATGTCAAAGGTAGTGAGAATGAATATAAAGTTTGGCAAGAAGTAGCAGATAAATATTGGCCAGGAGGGCTGACATTAGTTTTGCCAGCGAGTCAACGCTTACCAAAAGTGATGAATCCCATCGATCCAACAACAATTGGGATTCGAGTACCAAACAGTGCGATCGCTCAAACTATTTTGGCGCAAACAGGCCCTCTTGCCACCACTAGCGCCAATTTTTCTGGTCAGCCGCCTTTGCAAACAATGACAGAAATTGAGACTCAGTTTCCCCAGGTTCTGATAGCAACGACAGAATACCAGGGTGAAATGCAGGGGATAGGTGTACCTTCCACCGTTGCGAAATGGACAGGGAGAAATTGGCAAATTTTGCGACAAGGTGCGATCGAGTTAGAGATTTCGAGTGATAACCAAGTATAGGTAGCTATAATGTTGTTTTCGTGGTGTTAACAACAGAGAAATCTGAAACTTTAGTTTGCGCTGTTGTACTTAATTAGCAAATTAATAATTGCCAGATATGAATTGGAGCAACTGGATATATCTAGGAGCAGGAATAGCACTAGGTATGGTTTTCCGTCAGTTATTTGGGCGGTGGCTACGTCCAAAGCAGGCATCGCCAAATGTTTCATCTAGCTCATCCCCAGTAGCGCCATTAGCTCAACAGGATATGTCACTAATATCACAACAGCTACAGCAAACACAGCTGGCATATCTGATGGCAAGGGAAATGAGCCAGTTTAAAGCTGGTTTTTTGGCGCGGACTACCCATGAATTGCGATCGCCTTTTAATGGTTTGATTGGCTTACATCAATTAATTTTGTCAGATTTGTGTGAAAATCCAGCTGAAGAGCGAGAATTTATTGCCCAAGCTCACGAGCGAACACTGAAGTTGCTGAAGCTAATGGATGAAATTCTCAACGTTGCTAGAGCGGAACACGGCACTAATAAATTAGATATTCAGCCCAGACCCTTAGCCCAAATTTTAGATGAGGTTCATGACTTAACTTATATGCTGGCGGCAAATCGCAATTTTCCCTTACAATTATTACCCGCCGACTCAGAAATTTATGTTTTGACAGATTACCTCTGGCTCCGCCAAGTATTGATAAGTTTAATAGATACTGCCATTACTCAGATGGAGGAAGGCAGCATTTGTATTTCCAGTAGCACCCTACCTACAAATAATTTTGTAAACATTTGGCTAGATTTACCAACCCATGCTCTACCCTGGAGCGAACCGATTGATTTGCTCAAATTTGAAGATCGGTTGGCCCAGATTGAGCAAACGAACGCTGTTCTTTCCCCAGGAATGAGGCTATTAATGAATCAGACTCTGGTGGAAGTTATGGGAGGAAAGTTAGAAATCTTGCCCTCGACTACTGTGAAGGAACCACTTCAGCAGCTTACCAGACTACAAATCTCTATCCCCCTAGTGAGTAGTGCTGAGTGCTGAGTGCTGAGTGCTGAGTGCTGAGTGCTGAGTGCTGAGTGCTGAGTGAGTAGTGCTGAGTAGTAGAGACGAAATCTTGCTTTTTGACTATCCTACTACTACAACAGTTCTTATACTCAGCACTCAGCACTCGGAACTATTTCGATGATTCTTGCAGCTGAACTTCTGTAGCAGAAACGAAAGCACGATTAGCTTGATTGTGTAGCACCATCGTAGTGGTGCTGTTGGTTTGAAAACCAATCTTTTCGTAGAAACCCTGTTGGTGAGTAGTCATCAGATAAACACGCTCAACCGACCTCATGCGGGGATGTCTCAAAACAGTTTCTACTAAATTGCTTCCCAAGCCACTATGTTGATACTCTGGATGAATCACAACATCCCAAATTGTGGCGCGATAGATGCCATCAGATGTTGCTCTTGCAAAGCCAATGAGTCGATCGCGATCGCAAACAGAAATTACTGGCTCACTATTGGCAATGGCTATACCTAAATCTTCAATACTGCGTCCCTTTGCCCAGAAAGCGGAAACATTTAACAGTTCTTGGAGTTGATAAAGGTCAATTTCAGACTTGCGTTCGCTAAATTGAATCTGAAGATCGTTCATGTATGGCATCCACTTTTAGCAGTATCTTTGAGCAGACATTTGGTGAAATTAAATATGCATGATCCAGAAATCTTGTAGAGACTTAGTAGTGCTAAGTCTCTACATTCTTTTTCAGCAGATGTCTAGTATGGTTAAGTCATATTTTGCTATAAATTACTGTACGTGTAGAGAAAGAAAATTTAATGACAAACCCACTTCCATAGAGGATGAGTTGCTCCCTGTTGACGTATCCGATAAACTTGTTTTTCTAAACGTTGTTTTTCCTGCTGTGGTAGTCCGAGTAGAATATTCCGACTTTGCCAAACTAAAACAGCGGCAGTCATCCCCAAACAAAAGGCTAGACCGAAGGTAGACAGCGGATGGTAAAATAATCCAAATCTCACTGCCACCCAGGTAAAATATTGTTGCCACAGAGCAATTTCTCCACGTAGACCCCACAAAGAGATAGGCGCAATGGTCAGCCATAAACAGCCCACAAATAGCCACCTGCCATATACTGTTAGCTGATGTAGCCTTTGTACTTGTTGAGCAAACGATGGGTCAGATTTCTCCGAGTCTGGGACAGAATTTAATGGTTCTTCTGGTTGATCCATAGGGGAATAAATGGAGTCAGGGTTCAGGAGTCAGAATTCAGAATGGGCTACGCCCCGCTGCGCTAACAGAATTCTGAATACTCGACCCATGAAGGGATAGAGTTTTAAGGCGATAATGTTTGAATTTGCTTTCGCCCACAATTCGGCTTGGTTTTAAACCAATATTCATTACCCAGTCATACAGAATTCATACTAAATTCTGACCGGAGGCGGAGCGTCTCCGGCTGCGCTCCTGAGTTCTGAATTCTTCTTATAAAATTGCAAGGCGTGGGTGAGCAATTCAAAATGCTTTCACCCAATTGTGAAATATACACAAGTTTAACTATCCTGGGAACTGGGAGATGTATCAATCGAATCAGGGTTGTCTAACACCTGAGATTCCCCTTTACGCTCTCGCCACCAAGTTAGAAGAGTACTGGCGATGAAAATACTCGAATAAGCTCCCATTGTGAAGCCAACAATCAAAGCAAGGGAAAAGTATTTCAGTGTTTCCCCGCCAAATAGAAAGATTGCAGATAATGTCAGTAATACGGTTAAGGTAGTGTTGATGGATCTTGTCAATGTTTGGTTAACCGCATCATCTACAATTTCGGCAATCGGCTGGTCGGGATGGATTTTAAGGGTTTCCCGAATGCGATCGTAAATTACCACTGTGTCGTTGACAGAGAAACCTGTGATCGTAAGTAAGGCAACGATAAACAGGCTATCTACTTCGATGCCCGCCACCAAACCCAAAAATGAAAAAGCCCCAACTGTGATCAAGATATCGTGGAATAGGGCAACGATCGCAAACACAGCATAATCTAACTGGAAGCGGAAGCTCATGTAGATAGTAATACCGATGAAGGAAACTATCAGAGCTAACATCCCAGATGTAAACAGTTCTTTTCCTAATGTGGGGCCAACGGAGTCAATCTGGTTCTTTTGTGGGTCAAAAACGCCGATTTCTTCGCTCAAAGCGTTTTGTAATTTGGTACGCTGATCGACACCCAAATCTTTTGACCGAATTAGTACACCATTTTCTACACCATTTTCTGAGACAAGTTGGATACTGCTATCACCTAGTCCCTGTGCTTTTGCTACTTCCCGAACAGCATTGATATCAATTGGTTTATCGCAGTTACCGGGTTTGGTGCAATCTCGGACAAACTGCAACCGCGTACCACCGATAAAATCTAAACCGGGGCGTAAGGGGGAACGAATACTGGGTTGTTGCCAAGAAATCACCATTGAGATGATACCGGCGATGATGATAGCAGCAGAAATACTCCACCAAAGCGATCGCGATTTATTAATACTTAGTTTCATGGAGTCACCTCTGCCTTATTTGATGCTGGCAGGTTTGGACAGAAAAGTTCTGTCTTGCGCAAGGAGTGAATTGAAATTGCCAAAAATAGCAATGTCCGACTACAGGTAATTGCGGTAAACATACTCACAGCTACCCCCAAAGCTAAGGTTAGAGCAAAGCCTTTGACTAAACCAGACCCCAGCCAAAACAGGGCAGCGCAAGCAATCCATGTAGTGACGTTGCTATCTAAAATACTAGAAAATGCCCGATAGAAACCAGATTCCACGGAACGATACAAAGATTTACCCGCCCGCAATTCTTCCCGCGTCCGTTCAAAAATTAGCACATTGGCATCAACTGCCATCCCAATACTGAGAATAAAACCAGCAATTCCTGGCAAAGTCAGGGTAACGCCCAACAAAGCAAAGGTTGCCCAAGTTAAGAGGGAGTAGATCACTAGTGATACATCCGCAATCAATCCTGGTAGTCGATAGTAAACCACCATGAATATTAATACTAAAGTCAAACCACCGACTCCAGCATAAATACTACTTTGAATGCTATCTTTACCCAAAGTTGCCCCGACTGTCCGCCTTTCTGCGATTTCTACAGGTACGGGTAATGCGCCACCGCGTAACTGCACGCCTAAGTCATTGGCTTGTTGGGCGGTAAAACGTCCTGTAATCACGGCAGAACCACCAGTAATACCAGTAGCGGCAAATTCTATACCTACGGTGGGAGCGCTGATTAGTTCATTGTCCAGAAAAACACCAATGCTACGCCCAGTACCGGCGAGATTTTTCGTCAAATTGGCAAACAGTTCACCACCCTTTTGGTCGAAGCGAATAGCAACATTCCAGTTGTTACCTTGAGTGGGTTCACCATAGGCATCCTTGAGGTATTTGCCAATTAGCGGTGGATCAGTGCTTTCAAACAATTCTGCGATCGCTTGATTATTTTTTTGTAAGTCTTCTTGATTCTTGACAATTGCCGCTTTGTCGGTACTCTTTCTTAATTCTTCTTGCTTAAATTTCAATTCGGCTCTTGATGCTTGAAAAGCAAGCAGTTGAGTTTCTGTATTCGCCTTTTGGGTACGAAATTCTAACTGTGCTGTACCCCCTAGCACCCGTTCAGCTTGTTCTGGATCGTTGACTCCTGGTAGTTGCACCAATATTTTATCTGCGCCGACTGTTTGGATTACTGGTTCAGAAACACCTAAACCATTAATCCGGCCTTCGACAACTTTCTTCACACCTTCTAATTCTCGTTCGGTGATTTTGGGAATATCCGCTGATGGTTTCACCTGAATTGTGAGCTGTGAACCTCCGCGCAAGTCCAGCCCAAGAGGTATCGGAATTGTGGCAATCACCGTAATAGCGGCGATTATCAGGACTAAAATCAAAACTAATAGCGATCGCTGTCTTTGCATACCATAACTCGCAACTGACAAACGCTATAATAGCGTTCTTTTGAGGAGTTATGAGTTAGTAGTTGAGAGTTAGGAGTTAGTAGTTGAGAGTTAGAAGTTAGGAGTTGTAAATTCAATATTGAATTCTTAACTCCTCACTCCTAACTTTTAACTCCTAACTTTTAGAC
The DNA here is from genome assembly GCF_036918015.1 of Nostoc sp. Lineage (GTDB taxonomy): Bacteria > Cyanobacteriota > Cyanobacteriia > Cyanobacteriales > Nostocaceae > Nostoc. The sequence goes on along the minus strand of NZ_JBALEO010000009.1, from coordinate 131,730 downwards.
TCGCAACGCCACCATTTTTTCCACAGCTTCTACGATTTGCTCTGGTTGGATGATTGTTAGCCGTTCCAGATTACCGTTGTAAGGTGTGGGAATATCTTGGGAAGAAAGGCGGAGTACTGGCGCATCCAATTCATCGAATAAGCGATCGTTTATTGAGGCGATGACTTCTGCTCCAATACCCGCAGTGCGCATCGATTCTTCCACAACAATGACTTTATGGGTTTTACGTATTGATGCACCAATGGTATCAAAATCTAATGGTTTGAGGGATATTAAATCGATAACTTCTGGATCGTATCCTTGTTTTTCAAGAGTTTTTACCGCTTGCAGCACATGATGGCGCATCCGCGAGTAAGTAATAATGGTTACATCTTTCCCTTCACGCACAATTTCTGCTTTATCTAGGGGAAGCAAGTATTCTTCTTCTGGTAAATCTTCTTTCAAGTTGTAAAGCAAAACGTGTTCAAAGAACAACACTGGATTATCATCGCGGATAGCGGATTTCAGCAGTCCTTTAGCGTTTCTTGGTGTGGAGCAGGCAACAATCTTCAACCCTGGCACAGCTTGGAAGTAAGTTTCTAGTCGTTGGGAATGTTCTGCGCCTAGCTGCCGTCCTACACCTCCAGGGCCGCGAATTACCATTGGAATTTTAAAGTTACCGCCAGAAGTATAGCGGAGCATCCCAGCGTTGTTGGATATTTGATTAAAGGCAAGCAGTAAAAAGCCCATGTTCATGCCTTCAATGATCGGACGTAACCCAGTCATTGCGGCTCCCACAGCCATCCCAGTAAAGCTATTTTCAGCGATGGGGGTATCTAGAATGCGGAGTTCGCCATATTTTTGGTACAGGTCTTTGGTAACTTTATAGGAACCGCCGTAGTGTCCAACATCTTCACCGAGAACGAATACGCTGGAATCACGCGCCATTTCTTCATCAATGGCTTCCCGTAAGGCGTTGAAGAATAGTGTTTCTGCCATTTAGACCTTTTAGTACGATTATGGTTTTAGAATTTTATCGTGCTGCTGTCGCAAATACAGTGAGCGATCGCACTAGTTAGAGTTTAGGTTTTTTAAATAAACGGCCCCTAGCATAGAGCGAGTGATTGCCATAACTATATCAAAGCTAGTTAATTTCGATTTTAGAGGTTTTATGAGCTTGATAAGCGATCGCCCGTTTGACGCACGAGCAATAGCCCTTGATTATAGTAATCTAATGCCTTTTGAGGTTCGCCTAATGCAATTGGACTATAAGCTGAGGCAATTCCTGCGATATCCCTCTCCTCAGCCCCAAGCAAATACTGTTTCTTAGGAGAGGGATAAAAGGATAAAATTGAATCAGACTCAAATATGAAAATTATGAAAACAGCTATTATTGCCAAAGTAACGGCTGATGGAAAGCTAGAAATTCCTCCAGAAGTGTTAGCACAGCTTCAGCCCTCTACTGAATATGAAGTCTCGATTACAGAAAATGAGATAGTTTTCAAAAAAACTTATAAACAATTAACACTAAAAGAATTAAGACAGCGAGTGAAAGAGGCTGGTTCAGATCCAAATCAACCAACGCTTGAAGAAATCAGCCAAATAGTCAAAGAAGTTAGACAAGAACTTTGGACTGACAAATGAGGATTGTAGTTGATGTCAATATTTGGATTTCAGCATTACTGTGGGGAGGAGTGCCAGATAAAGTTGTGATACTGGCACAAGAACAGACAATAACTATATTTGCTTCTGATGCTTTATTTCTGGAACTAGAAACTACTTTACGTCGCCCAAAGTTTCAGTCCAAAATACAGTCTTTAAATTTAAATTTGGAAGATGTTATTAATGCCACAAAAGATGTATTAGAGTTTTGTCCAACTATCTCTGTAGATGCTCCTCAATTACGCGATCCAAAAGATACTGTAGTTTGAGGTGCGGCTGTTGCGGCAAATGCCGAAGCAATTGTTACTGGTGATTTAGATTTATTGGTGTTGATAGAATTTAACGGAATTCCCATTTTAACTCCGCAAGATTTTTTAAGTCGTTATTTCTCAAATTCATAATTAGAAGTTCATCAAGCTAGTAAAATGGTACCTTAATAACCATGTCATAATTGCTGGTCTAGGCGTAGCCGCCATAGACATCGCACTAGCCATAAACAAAGAATCTCACGCCCAAACACCAAAACACAACTCTGCGTCTTCGCGCCTCTGCGTGAGATTTCCCACTAAATTAGTATTCAATATGCCTAGCCTACTTTAACCATCGCGCCGCATCTTTGGCATGATAAGTCAAAATCAAATCTGCACCAGCGCGTTTAAACCCAGTTAAAGTTTCCATAACCACCCGCTCTTCATCAATCCAACCATTGAGAGCCGCAGCTTTCACCATCGCATACTCACCAGAAACATTGTAAGCTGCAACTGGCAAGTTACTTGCTTCCTTGACGCGCCAAATAATATCCATGTATGCCAAGGCTGGCTTAACCATGAGCATATCAGCACCTTCAGCGATATCTAATTCAATCTCTTTAATCGCTTCGCGGGCGTTACCTGGGTCCATTTGGTAAGTTCTTCTGTCCCCAAATTGTGGTGTCGAGTCTGCTGCATCCCGAAATGGGCCATAATAACCCGAAGCATACTTAGCAGCATAAGATAAAATCGGCGTATCTTGAAATCCTGCTTCATCCAAGCCCTGACGAATTGCCTGTACAAAACCATCCATCATTCCCGAAGGCGCGATAATATCAGCACCAGCTTTTGCTTGAGAAACCGCTGTTTTCTTCAACAATTCCAGAGTTGGGTCATTTAAAACTCGTCCTGTTAAATCACCAGTTTGTAAATAACCACAATGACCGTGACTGGTATATTCACATAAACAAGTATCAGCAATTACAACCAAATCTGGCACTGCTGCTTTTACCGCCGTCGCCGCTTTTTGGACAATTCCGCAATCATGCCAAGCGCCAGTCGCATCCACATCTTTATCAGCTGGAATACCAAATAGAATAATAGAAGGAATTCCTAAGTCGTAAACTTCTTTTGCTTCTTCAACAATTTTATCTACCGAAAGTTGGTAGACTCCGGGCATCGATTTCACCTCATTAGCGATTCCCTCACCCGGTACAGCAAATAATGGGTAGATTAAATCACTTGTTGTTAAAACAGTTTCACGAACCATCCGACGCAGTTGAGGATGAGTACGCAGACGACGGGGGCGATGTGTAGGAAACATAAAATTTTATGAAGAAAAACAACCCAAATAGACACAAAACAAAGCGTCACAGAAGCAGGCTAAAATTTTCCTGCCGTCAGACAGACTACAAACAGTGCTTAACTGCCTTTGCCCTACTCTTAATCAAGTTGTGGGGCAATTTTGTATTCTACAGCTTGGTTGCACCTATCCGACGGACTGGAAAAAAAACAACATTATGAAGAAATTCAAAATTCAAAAATTTAAACGCAAAGTGGCGCAAAGGTAAACGCAGAGGCACGCAAAGAATTTGCTACTAAGTTTAATGAAATGTTGTGCTTGGTAGTAAAGAACTGACAATTACCAATGCTCTATGCCTAATCCCATAAATTTGTGTTAAAAAACTCGAAAAATATAGGGATAACGGAAGGGTATATCAGGATTGCTGAAAACTCCAATGAGCGCCCAAATTGTTAATCCCCAGTGTAATAGATATCCCAGACCGGCTAGTGGCCCCAGCAATAATAGAGGTAATACTAACCAACCGAATATAAAAAACAATGCTCCCAGAATTCCTCCGTAAAGCCAGACATTAAAGTGGAAATTGATGGATTCTTTGGCGTTTTCTTTAACAACAGGATCGTCAGATACAAGCAGTATGGCGATAGGTACACCGACAGATACCAATGTTGTGCTGAAAAAAATCGCTCCATGAGACAAGGCAGATAGAAGCTTTCGCTTGTCTGTGTCGTACATTGCTTTCTCCTATTTAGTCAGATTGTTGATTACACTACGACCCTATCATGAGCATCGTTGTCTTAAGATTAAAAGACTTGCCAGAGTCAAAAAAAATTAAGCTAGCTAACAAACAAATACATTTATGTCTACTGAACTTCAGTCTGAACTTATTCAAGCAGTTGAACTTCGCCGCAACTTTGCGATTATATCTCACCCCGATGCAGGTAAAACTACACTAACTGAAAAGCTACTCCTGTACGGGGGTGCGATTCACGAAGCTGGGGCAGTTAAGGCGCGACGGGCACAGCGTAAAGCAACTTCTGACTGGATGGCGATGGAGCAACAACGGGGTATTTCCATTACCTCCACAGTGTTGCAATTTGAATACCGGAATTGTCAAATCAATTTATTAGACACTCCCGGACACCAAGACTTCAGTGAAGATACTTATCGTACCCTTGCTGCCGCCGATAATGCCGTGATGCTGATTGATGCGGCAAAAGGTTTGGAACCCCAAACGCGCAAATTGTTTGAAGTATGTAAGTTGCGCGGTATCCCGATTTTTACATTTATCAACAAGCTCGATCGCCCCGGAAGGGAACCTCTGGAACTGTTGGATGAAATTGAGCAAGAATTGGGATTGCAAACTTATGCAGTCAACTGGCCGATTGGTATGGGCGATCGCTTTAAAGGTGTTTTTGACCGACACAAGCAACAAATACACTTGTTTGAACGCAGCGCCCACGGTAGCCGAGAAGCCCGCGATACAATAGTGGAATTAGGCGATCCGAGAATTGAAGAACAGCTAGAACAAAGCCTGTACTACCAACTGAAAAACGATCTAGAACTGTTAGAAGGAGTTGGGCCAGAGCTAGATTTACCGCTGATACACGAAGGCAAAATGACGCCTGTGTTCTTTGGTAGCGCCATGACTAACTTTGGGGTAGAGTTATTCCTCAAGTATTTCCTCGACTATGCCCTCAAACCCGGTTCTCATATCAGCAGTGTTGGCGAAGTTCCCCCTACATACCCAGAGTTTTCGGGGTTTGTCTTTAAACTGCAAGCGAATATGGACCCGAAACACCGCGATCGCGTCGCATTTATCCGGGTTTGCACTGGTAAGTTTGAAAAAGATATGATGGTGAATCACGCTCGCATTGGTAAACTCATCCGTCTATCTCGCCCGCAAAAACTCTTTGCTCAAGAGCGAGAATCGATTGATGTGGCTTATCCTGGCGATGTGATCGGTTTGAATAATCCCGGTGTTTTTGCGATCGGGGATACAATTTACACGGGACAAAAGCTCGAATATGAGGGGATTCCGTATTTCTCGCCGGAACTGTTCGCATCTTTGAGGAATCCCAACCCCTCGAAGTCTAAACAATTCCAAAAAGGCGTTGCGGAATTGCGAGAAGAAGGTGCTGTGCAAATTATGTATTCAACTGATGAAGCCAAGCGCGATCCAATTTTGGCGGCGGTGGGTCAGTTGCAATTCGAGGTAGTACAGTTTCGCTTACAAAATGAGTATGGTGTAGAAACCATATTAGATTTATTGCCCTACAGTGTCGCCCGTTGGGTTGAGGGTGGTTGGGAAGCATTAGAAAAAGTGGGACGAATATTCAATACCACTACAGTTAAAGACAGTATGGGACGACCAGTGTTGCTATTCCGCAATGAATGGAATTGTCAACAGTTACTGGGCGACCATCCAGAGTTAAAATTAAGCGCGATCGCTCCAGTATTTTCTAGTCAACAACCAGTGGAGGAGTGAAGAAGAATACAGAATTCAGAATCCAGAATTCAGAATTAGTCCTACAAAAGAGCTAACTGAATTCTGACTCCTGACTCCTGACTTCTGAATTCAGCCTTTATCGTTCACTTGACAAACAAAACTTGAGCGCGGTTGATTTCCACGGCATCCGAGGTTCGCGCTTTTGCACAAACGTGGATCATTTAGAAGAGATTGGAGTGCCAGAATTTGTATGCCTTCACATGCCAAACCGTCTTTGGAGGCTGGTTTAGTTGCCCTCAAGCAGGGAAATTACCAAACAGCGATCGCCCAACTAGAACCTATTGCTAGCAGCCAAAATAATGGGACTGCTAGCTTACAAGCTCAGGTTGGTTTAGTGATGGCTTATGCTCGCACTGGCGAAGTTCCCAAAGCGATCGCTATTTCCCAGAATCTCATTGAGAGTAACAATCCGCAAGTTCAAGAGTGGGCAACACGCGCTCTCGAACACCTGACAAAACGTAAAAAAACCGAGCAAGAATCAAAAAAAGTCGAAACTGGATTTGTTGCTTTTGAGAATTCAACGCCAGATTCAACACCAGATTCAACCCCAGTTACTCCCCCGGAAACTCCCACATCAGAGGAAAAGCCAAACGACGATCGAGTAATAGAAACCAAAAGCGACGATATCCCGCCGATGGTGCCACTAGCTAGACTCAAAGCTACATTAGCGACACCGCCACCACCACTGGCTGCATCCCTAAGTGGCTTCATGGGTTCTGTTACTCGCACCCAAGCCAAATTATTCGGTGTTATTTACTGGCGACAAGCACAACGCGCCAGAGCATGGCAACCACTACGTAAACCAAAATTAATTCCCTTGCGGCTACTGTCCGCCGGAACATTTATCGCTCTGTTTTGGGTGATCCGAGAAATCCTCAAGTTAGCATTGGGATTAATCAACCAGACTTTAGTTAAACTACCTTATCTGGAGCCGATACAGTTTTTATACCAAGATCCTACTCAACTGTTGCTAGTAGCATTGGTGATTTTAATTGGAGTATCACCTTGGTTGCTGGATCTGCTACTGGCGAATTTGTATGGTCAGAGAGAATTTCCGAAAGATGTATTGAATACCCATAGCCGCGAAGCTGTTCGGGTGCTACAACGTTGTTGCCAACAGCGGCACTGGCCGTTACCCAAACTGCGGATTTTACCAACGGCTGCACCAATTATTCTGACTTATGGTAGTTTACCACGTAATGCCAGGATTGTTGTGAGTCAAGGGCTATTAGAGCAGCTGGCAGATGATGAAATCGCCGTTATTTACGCCACGCAACTAGGACATATTGCTCACTGGGATTTTGCTGTAATGTCTTTGTTGCTGCTGGTGACACTACCAACTAATAAGCTATATCAGCAAGTGTCGGAGTTGGGAGACAAAATATCAGCGAAAATTTGGCGCTGGCCAGTAACAATTCTGGCGAGTCTGATTTATGGAATTTGGTGTTTGCTGACTGGAACTGCATTGTGGTTGTCGCGGTTGCGGCTTTATTATAGCGATCGCGTCGCCGCTGAAATTACTGGTAATCCCAATGCCCTGATTCGTGCCTTACTCAAAATTGCCATTGGCATTGCCGCTGATATCCAAAAACAAGAACACACCAGTTGGCAACTAGAAAGCTTAAATCTTTTAACACCAGTCAGCTACCAACAGAGTTTATCTTTGGGCACTATTGCCAGTAATTTATCTTTTGAATCCTTTTTGAAGTGGGATACTGCCAATCCCTATCGCCGATGGTTTACCATTAATAATAGCCATCCTTTAATGGGCGATCGCATCGAACGCCTCTGCCAAATAGCTCGTCACTGGCATCTAGACACCGAACTACATTTTGCTAGCGAACCATCAAAAGTTAAGCGTCAGTCTTTTCTATTACAAGTCGCTCCCTGGTTGGGAATTCCTTTAGGGGTTCTGTTTGCAGCTTTAGTTTGGCTAACCTGGCAACTAGCATTCACACTCAAGTTTTTAAATCTAAAGTGGATATATGAAGATTGGTCTTTCATTACAGGCTGCCTTCTGATTGGCTTTAGCATCGGTACTGTGATGCGGATTAATTCTTTCTTCCCCGATATTAAACCTGCCACTGTGCAAACTGACGACAGCTTACCCAACCTGTTAGCTGACCCTTCTGCCTTACCTATTGATAGCGTCAGCGTGCGTCTTGTGGGTAAATTATTAGGTCGTCAAGGCACTAGTAACACCCTAGCGCAAGATTTAATCTTGCAATCCAGCGCAGGTTTGGTGAAATTACACCACATTTCTTGGCTAGGACAGTCAGTCAATCACCAGGATCTAATCGGGCGGCAAATTATCGTCACAGGTTGGTTTCGCCGAGGAGCAACACCTTGGATCGATATCCAAACCCTAGAAACTCAAAGTGGTAAAACCATTCATAGCCCTCATCCCATTTGGTCTACTTTTTTAGCTGTTGCAGCACAGGCTTGGGGCGCATACGTCTTTCTAACTGGTTAGTCATTGGTCATTAGTCATTGGTCATTGGTCATTGGTCATTGGTCATTGGTCATTGGTCATTGGTCATTAGTCATTAGCAAAAGACAAAGGACAAATCGGAATGTAAACAAAAGTTGCAGGTTTTCTTAACAAGTGTTACATTTATTTACACAAACAATAGCAACCGACATAACTCAGTATCACCGCTTAGTTATAAATTTAGGTGCTTTTTCCCCTCTCTATACCTTTTTATCCTCCCAACACAGCAGTAAATTAACCAGCCAGTGGCTGGTTTTTGTTTCAAAATATGCTCACTTGAATAAAAAAATGTGTTTTATGTTACGATGCAGTAATACTAATGCCGAAAAGATATGCGCTAAACTAGCTACGTAGAAAATACCGTGGTAATGTAAGGAATGGTATTTGATTCTGCGAAAAAGGGCATAGAAGAAAGCGTGTACTTTAGCAGGCAATAGGCTATTAAATTTACAATTCTTAGAATTAAGGTGTTATTAGCTCACCATAGTGTGAGCCTTTGGATTAAACAAGCTTGATCCCGACGAAAAACTGTATTGTTGTATAGGTTGACAGTTTCTAGCAAAAAAATTGGTTTATGGCAGTCTTGGTCAATAGCATCTATTTAAAAGCCAAAGCTAAGTGATTGTTTTCTTGCCTTGCCATGTTCATTCAACTCTGGAGGTATAGTTCATGTCCGTTCGCCTATATATAGGTAATTTGCCTAAAGATGAAATAGATCGTCAAGATCTGCAAGCCGTTTTTGCAGCAGAAGGTGATGCTGTAACTACTAAATTAATTAAAGACCGCAAAACTGGCAAATGCCGTGGTTTCGGTTTTCTTACAGTCAACAATGACGAACAAGCTGACGAAATTATTGAAAAGTATAATGGTCAGATGTTCAAAGACACTCCCATTAAGCTAGAGAAGGCATTACCTCGGACAAAGGGTGAAGAGGGCGACGAGCAAGCTCCTAAACCAGTTACTCTTGCTAGTACTAGTAATAGTACCCCGACTCCTAGCCCGAACAGAGAAGGTAGCCGTCGTGAGAAAAGCTCTAAGAAGCCTCGTCGTGGCAGCGGTGGCGGAGGTTCTCGCGAAACCAGCACTACAACCACCGATTCGGACGCTATTCGTCCAGATCCTCGTTGGGCTTCGGAATTAGAAAAGCTGAAGCAGATGCTAGCTGCACAAACTACGAATTAATCCTCAAGGGAGAGAAATTAAAAATTAAAAATCAGAATTTTTTTGATTTTTAATTTTTAATTGTTGATAATTATCTAGCTGCTTAGTTTAATGAACTTGCAGCTAATTTTGTAGGTACGTAGGCGCAGCCCGCCGTAGGTATCGCATCGCCACTAGTCACACTAAAGCGTACCTGAGAGTTAGCAGTTAGGAGCGTGCAAACCGCCCAACCTCAATAAAATTTATCTGGATTTTAATCAAATCAAACGAGACATAAGTTTCACGAATTCATTATACTTACGTAATAAAAAAGTATATATTGATGCACCTATAGTTTCTGTAGACTTATGGTTAAAGCTTGCTGATAAAAAAATAAAATTAAGTTTTTGTGATTGGAGTCAAATGAGTAGTGATACCGTGTTAGAGGGCGATCGCACTCACTAACCCTACCGCAATCCCCTACAAATTTATGCTCAAAGATGTATTGACAAAATTCACTTATTTTTAACTTGTGACAAATGGGAGGGGTGTGGGGATATGTTTCTATTGAGTGCATAAATCAGAAAATGCATTGTACTAAACAATATGGGATGAATAAATATATCCCTAGCATTGGATATTGCATTTAATTGGAGTATTAGGTATGAATTCTCAACACTCGCAATTTAGTTCAGACAATAAAACAGATTTAGAAGCTCTAGGTTTAATCAAAAAGTTAGATAACGAGACCTCTCAAGTTATTAGCGGTGGAGCCAACCCTGGACCCTTTGCACTCACAGCCAACCCAACACTCACACCCAATCCCAATCCAAACGGATCGAAAAATTCACTTGACATATACAATGGGACTTCTTCTCCGCTCTATTTTGATTTAAGCTTTGGTAATACAATTTCGCAAGACCTTCAACTAAAACCCGGTAATTCAATAGTCTTTACAGACCAAGCAATAATAGCTGATGTTAGGTTTGATGGAGATTTGAACACAGCTGGTATTCAACTAAATAAAACTACCGTCAACGCTCCTGGAAATTATGCTTTTGTCTTAGGTCCCACTGGGATACTAAGTCTCGTCTAATGCAACGCTTCTTAGTTGCAAATATTTTTTAAAATACTAGTCTGCCATGATTTGTTATATAAAACAATCATGGCAGACGGCGTGAAAACAAAAAATTGCAGCAGTGCTTATAATAGCTTAATTGGTACATTGAGAAGTGCCAAAAATATTGATTGATATAATGCTTATCCAGTAAGGGTTACAGCCTTAGCGTAACTTTCTGTTCGATTGCTCATTACCCCCTGATTACACACATAAAAAACCTGATCTTTATCAATGCGATCGCAGTAATTATCTGGATTTGATAAATTATAGTCAGTAATGGCAAGCTTGATAATGCCAAGCGAACCGGAGGCGCGTAGGCGTAGCTGGCCGTAGGCATCGCTCTAAAGATAATCTACACTCAAAGAGATACCGATCGTTTTCAGCTTCTGTTTATGTCCTCAACTCTAGATTCTTTGCCACCTGCGCTCGCTAAAATTGTCCAGCGCTTTCAACGCGCTTCCGAACCGAAGCGACGCTACGAACAGCTAATCTGGTATGCTCAGAAGCTCAATGAGTTCCCAGAAGCTGAGAAATTACCCGAAAATAAAGTTCCTGGTTGCGTGTCTCAAGTTTTTATCACCGCAGCCTTGGATGACGGTAAGGTTGTATTTCAGGGCGATTCCGATTCTCAGTTAACCAAAGGATTAGTAGGGCTTCTGGTTGAAGGATTACATGGACTAACGCCAACTGAGATTGTCCAACTTACTCCAGATTTTATTCAAGAAACAGGTTTAAATGTTAGCCTGACACCTTCCCGTGCGAATGGGTTTTACAACATTTTTAAAACCATGCAAAAAAAAGCATTGGAATGTAAGTTAGATTTGCCTAGCTAAACAGATAAATGCAAATAATTATGGTTCTACCTCAGCAAAAACATTTGTATGTTGTACTCGATGCATCAAGGCTTCATAACTTATTTTGTCAAAGTCTTGTGTAAAGATGAAGCTTGCCACGAAGCTGACTAGGAGATTTAGGATATTTGTGGCTGACCTGAGCTATTATCTGGACAATTCCAGAACTGATTGAATAAAGATGGACGTAACAAACTTCTTGCAGATGTTTGAGCGAACACCGATAGCATTACACCAAGACTATTTATGTCGTGTTCTCCGCCCCGCGATAGAAATTATGCGATCTGACTCTGGTATTAACTTAGCTGGAAGTCATTATGGTGGATCGCCTGATTTGCCAGAAAGGTTCGAGTGGCCAACTCACCATCTAGGACTTTACCGCTTCCTTGGCCAGTTTAACTTTGCAGAAATTCCACAAGTTAATGCTGGTTTGCCTGAGCGTGGACTATTGAGCCTTTTCGTAGCTGACGATCCTGATTGTGAAAACGAGCTTTTTTGGGGAGATCCGGGCTATATTCATGCAGAATTCTTTAGTGACATAACAAAACTTGTTCCTACTGTACCGCCTGATTCGGTTGCAAGAGGCTCTAGCTGCACAATCACATTTAGACAGACATTCGATCTCCCATTTGACGAATATCAAGTTGACGAGTGGCCATTTCAGACAGATGAGCTATGTGCATCTTATGGCGATCTTCGGAATGCTTTACACCAGAGTAATGACTATCTTCTCGGATATCCATCGCATTGTACCCTTGCATACGATCCAACTCCGGGAGCAGAGTGGATTTCGTTATTTACAGCTAATTCGGATGAGGAATTAGCCTGGGATTGGCACGATGGTGATAAGCTCATGATCTTCATCGAGATTGAACGACTCAAAAAACACGACTTTTCAAATCTAAGATCGGACGCTGGTTAATAGCCAGTAAATAGGGCTGACAGTGGCTAATCTACGGCTGCATAGGCAGTCCCAAGCGGACTAGATGAAAATGAAATAGCCCTGCTTTACTCCTAACTCCTAACTCCTAACTCCTAACTCCTAACTCCTAACTCCTAACTCCTAACTCCTAACTCCGAATAATAAATTTAGTCTCATGTCAACCAATCTATTATCTACCCCTGCTGCTATTGGCTTTGGTGGAGTAGTTCAAGAATATCTCTGGAATTTTGAAAATCAGCAATTGCGCGTTGTTTATGAAACCCTCGGTAAAGGTTCACCGCTATTGCTACTACCATCTTTCAGCAGTGTTTCGACGCGTTTGGAAGTCGGCGAACTTGCCAAGTTATTAGCTCCCAATTTTCAAGTTGTAGCCTTAGACTGGCCTGGATTTGGTGAATCTTCTCGCCCTAATTTGAATTATCGACCGGAAATATATCAGCAATTTCTGGAAGATTTTGTCAAAGCTGTTTTTAATACTTCTGTTACTGTGGTGGCGGCTGGTCATGCTGCTAGTTATGTTTTACAATTAGCTGTGAAACAACCTGCTACTTTTTCACGGATTGTATTGTTAGCTCCTACTTGGCGTGGCCCTTTACCGACAATGGGAGCAAGTCAACAGATAGCTGGCTTTGTGAGAGAATTGGTGCGATCGCCTATACTTGGCCAAGCTCTCTACAAACTCAACACTACCCAATCTTTCTTAAGTTTTATGTACCGCCGTCATGTCTTTACTGACGCAGCTAATATTACACCCAGTTTCATTGAGAAGAAGTGGTACACGACTCAACAACCAGGAGCGCGATTTGCATCTGCTGCCTTTGTAACTGGTAATCTCGATGCTGTACACGAACAATCAGATTTTCTGAAACTTGTGCAGTCTTTAACCGTACCGCTCATGGTAGTAATTGGGGAATCTAGCCCTCCCAAATCACGAGAAGAAATGAACGCTTTAGTAGCCTTACCAGGAGTGAGAAGCGTTGTTATTCCTGGTTCTCTGGGATTGCATGAAGAATACCCAGCAGTTGTTTTAGAAGCAGTTCAAGATTTTTTGTTATCTTCAGAAAATTAAATCCTCGCACCAAAATGCAAAATGATTTTGCACCTTGGTGCGATCACCAGTATAAAACCTTGTGGCAGTTCAGACAGTGTTTTCTTAAAACTACCACACTGCATCAAAGGATAATTTTCTGATTAAGCAGGTACTTATTTAAAAACTTCAATTGGTATTGAATTGTTTTCCCAAGGTGTTAAAGGCTGATTTAAGACATCGTTAGATTTGACTATTACTACTTCAAAGTTGCTGTTAGATTTAAAGAATTTTTTAGCGTGTTCAGGGACTTCATCTAAGAAAATAGCGTTTTTTATATGTCCTTTATGCTGAATCGCAATATCAAAAACCGTTTCCAGTTTTAATCCAAATTCCCACAGTTCCTTTAAAGACGGGATTCCATCTAGTCTTGTTAGTTGGTTATTTGAACGGTATTCATCCCATACAACACCATTGCATCCGTCACCTTCTGTTGTAATTGGGTAGTCTGGGAAAATACCCCAAAACGGTTCACCTCTATTTACACGCCAAGTAATTGGTGGTAATAGACTACTTTCGACGTAACTATCGTCTCCTGCCGATTCAGCTTCATTTCTCAACCATTTTACAAGCAATTCTTGAGCGTATTTTTGAGCGTAAGTTTTAGGTTTTAGCATTTTTTCCTCTTTTAGTTAAGCTACAGCACTACTATTTTATTTTTGAAAAAACTTTGTACATTCCAAGAGTGTCAAAATCAAAGATAGGTGTCGAATAAACTAGTTGCCACTTCCGCCCTTAGTATTGCAGTTTGTGTAGATGCTGGTTTATCAGAGTCTACTTTTACACTTGTACACTCAACCGTATGATCTCGTACTCTTTTCAAAAATCAAATAGGATTCCTATACATAAAATAAAATATTTCGTGATGAAATTATGTGATTATTTTGCTGAAACCTAAAATAACAGCAAGTTAGCACAAAAATATAAAAAGATTTATCATGGGCGATAATGATTATCCATAAGGTGAGACAAGAGGAATTTAGAGTATGGTGGCTGACGTAATCAACAATTCAGTTCCCGTTACTGTTCTTACAGGCTATTTGGGAGCAGGTAAAACGACTCTACTCAATCACATCCTCACCTACGAACACGGCAAAAAAGTTGCTGTGATTGTCAATGAATTTGGGGAAGTGGGTATTGATAATCAATTGATTATCGATGCAGATGAAGAAATTTTTGAAATGAATAATGGCTGTATCTGTTGTACAGTGCGCGGCGATTTAATTCGCATCATTGGCAATTTGATGAAGCGGCGCGATAAATTTGACCATTTAGTAATTGAAACAACTGGATTAGCCGATCCTGCACCAGTGATTCAGACATTTTTTGTTGATGAAGATTTGCAAAGCCAACTGTCTCTAGATGCAGTGGTGACAGTCGTAGATGCGAAGCATATTTGGCAGCACTGGGATGCAGACGAAGCACAAGAACAGATTGCCTTTGCGGATGTAATTTTACTTAATAAAACAGATTTGGTAGCGCCAGAAGAGTTGGATGAATTAGAAAAACGGATTCGGGCGATGAATGCGATCGCTAAAATCTACCGTACCCAAAATTCTGAACTAGGAATGGATGCTTTGTTGGGTGTAAAAGCCTTTGATTTAGATCGTGCATTAGAAATTGATCCAGATTTTTTAGGCGAAGATGCCCACGTACACGATGAAAGTGTCTTTTCTGTGGCTTTAGTAGAAGCAGGTGCAGTCGATGGAGAAAAATTAAACGCTTGGATTTCCGAGTTACTGCGTACCCAAGGCCCAGATATCTTTCGGATGAAAGGCATTTTAAATATTGCTGGAGAAGAGAATAGATTTGTATTCCAAGGAGTACACATGATATTCGATGGCAAACCCGATCGCCCCTGGAAAGCAAGTGAAACCCCCAAAAACGAACTAGTCTTCATCGGTCGTAACCTTGATGCAGTCCAACTCAAGCAAGATTTTCTCGCTTGTCTAGCTTAAAAAGCGGGTTAGGAGTTATGAGTGATGAGTTAAAAATTCCTAACTCCTAACTCCTAACTCCTCACTCCTATAGAAAATATGAACACCACAACCAGCAAATCTAAGGAATTTGAACAACACTATTCCGGCACACTTTCAGATTATGTAACTGCGATCGCTTGGTCGCCACAAGGTAAAACTTTAGCAGCAACTTCCGCCGCCGGGGAAGTAGTTTTGTGGAATGATGGCGAACTCACAAGCTTACAAACTGTTAACGGTAAATCAGTAGACTGTCTCGCCTTTTCGCCTGATGGCAAATTTTTAGCCGTTGGTGGACAAGATGGACAGGTGAAAATTTGGCGCGACACTGAATTAATCGCCACGTTAGAAAATGCCCCTGCATGGGTTGACAAGCTAGCTTGGAATTATACCAGTAACCAACTGGCTTTTAGTTTAGGGCGTTACGTCCAAGTTTGGGATGCAGATACTCGTGAAATTGTCGTGACACTGAATTTCGACAACTCTTCAGTATTGGGTATAGATTGGCGCATTGACGGGGAATACTTAGCCATTAGTGGTTATAAAGGAGTGAAGATTTGGCATAGTCAAAACTGGGATGAAGAACCATACAGCTTAGATATGACTACTGTCAGTTTAGCTATGGCTTGGTCGCCCGATGGCAAATTTCTGGCTTCTGGCAACATGGATCGTAGCGTCACCGTTTTGGAATGGAACAACCCCGATCCTTGGGTAATGCGTGGCTTCCCTGGTAAAATTCGCCAATTGGCATGGTCAGAAGCTATGACTAAAGTGGGTGCGCCAATACTGGCATCTTCTAGCGTTGAAGGTATTGTAGTTTGGGAAAAGTTAGAGGATGATACTTTAGGTTGGGAAGCACGAGTTTTAACAAATCATGTGGGTGTGATCAATGCGATCGCCTTTGCACCTAAAAGCTTCCTTCTCGCTTCTGCGGCGGCTGACGGTTGGTTATGTTTGTGGAACAAAGCCAAGGAAGTATCCCAAATTATCACAGGTGTCTCAGCAGGATTTTCCACCCTCGCTTGGCATCCCCAAGGCAAGTTATTGGCCGCAGGCGGTGAACAGGGCGAATTACTTGTATGGTCAAAGGTTTTGCGGGGTCAAGGATTCGGGCGTAGTTAAGCAATACTTGGTAATTAAAATTGAAGCAGGACAATTTATTAGCTATGCTGTATCAGCAAAGCTATCTTTGTGTGAATTATGAAAATTGTCAAACTGATTTTACTCGCCTGTCCCGCATTTCTGGTATCCATGCTGCTGGTAGTCAATCCAGCAAACGCATCTAGCCTGAAATCTTTATACGCTACCCAAATTATGACGGTAGTATCTACACAACAAATTCCCGATCTGGCAACACCAAACTTGATTCAAACATCTAATCCGATAATTGATCGAGTTGGTTGCAATTGTGCCAACTGTGTTCAGTCTAAATTTCAGTCGCTACAAGGCAAGCTGCCATCAGTCGGTTTTTAATAAAGTTAGGAGTTATGAATATTCTTGGGGCACAGCAATGCTGTGCCCTTATTAATTTTATAAGCTTTTTGTACGTAACTATTGCACTGGTTGCAGCATAATTATTGATGATATTCGCTAAAAGTCACGCCTGAAAAACGAAGTAGGAAAGTTGTTAAGTGAATCCCTGGATACTGAGAAAGCTGCTGGTAAAGTAGTAAGGTTGGTGCAATCGCCATCTGCATCCAAGCTGTTAAGCTCTTGTTAAAAGAGCTAGTCCGGGGATTAGAAAACTTGCTAGAGTGAACAGAGTTAGCCTTAATGTCTAATCGCCAAAACCTATACATCTCATGGATTTTGCTAATATTGCATCCCAGCTAAACGCTGGAACGATTTTACCAGAGGGGATTGTTATTCTCACCCTCTTGGGGGTTTTGATTGTTGATTTGATTTTGGGGCGTACATCGGCACGCTGGATTGGATATCTAGCGATCGCAGGTTTATTTGCTTCGATTATCGCCCTATATTTTCAATGGGACTCTCCTAATCCCATCGGTTTTACCGGTAGCTTTAACAGTGATGACCTGAGTATTGTCTTTCGCGGTATTATTGCCTTGTCTGCGATCGCCACTATACTGATGTCAATTCGCTACGTTGAGCAGAGTGGCACTGCTTTAGCCGAATTCATCGCTATTTTGCTGAGTGCTACTTTAGGAGGGATGTTTTTATCTGGGGCTAGTGAGTTGGTGATGATTTTCATCTCCCTAGAAACCCTGAGTATCTCCTCTTACTTGTTGACAGGTTATACCAAGCGTGATCCCCGCTCTAACGAAGCGGCGCTGAAATACTTGTTAATTGGAGCTTCCAGTACAGCAATATTTTTGTACGGTGTATCCCTGCTGTATGGACTATCTGGAGGACAAACCGAACTTAGTGCGATCGCAAATGGCATTGCCACAGCGAAAGTGGGACAATCTTTAGGTTTAGTGATTGCCCTGGTTTTTGCGATCGCCGGGATTGGCTTCAAAATCTCCGCCGCACCCTTCCACCAGTGGACACCAGACGTTTACGAAGGCGCTCCCACCCCAGTCATCGCCTTTTTATCTGTCGGTTCCAAAGCAGCTGGGTTTGCCCTAGCCATCCGCTTGCTGACAACAGCCTTCCCCCTTGTTGCTGACGAGTGGAGGTTTGTCTTCACAGCTCTAGCCGTTCTCAGCATGATCTTGGGTAACGTAGTCGCCCTAGCTCAAACCAGCATGAAACGGATGCTAGCTTATTCATCCATTGCCCAAGCTGGGTTTGTGATGATTGGCTTGATTGCTGGTACACAAGCAGGATATGCCAGTATGATATTCTACCTACTGGTTTACCTGTTCATGAACCTGTGCGGCTTTACCTGCATCATCCTATTCTCACTACGCACGGGAACCGACCAGATTGCCGAATACTCTGGTTTATATCAAAAAGACCCACTCCTAACGCTGGCGTTGAGTATCTCCCTGCTTTCCTTGGGTGGTATTCCACCATTAGCTGGGTTCTTCGGCAAAATTTACTTATTCTGGGCTGGTTGGCAGGCAGGACTTTATTGGTTAGTTTTGTTGGGCTTAGTTACCAGCGTCGTCTCCATCTACTACTACATTCGCGTAGTTAAGATGATGGTAGTCAAAGAACCCCATGAAATGTCCGACGCCGTGAAGAATTATCCACAAGTGCGTTGGGATTTGCCTGGGCTAAGACCTTTGCAGGTTGGGTTGGTGGTAACATTAATTGCCACTACCGTAGCAGGGATTTTGTCAAATCCACTGTTTACATTGGCTAACAATTCCGTTTCCCATACCCCATTTTTGCAAGCAACAATCAACAGTAATGTAAAAGCACAAAATCTCCTGCTTTTACCAAAATTAGATTCGGTTAGTCAGTCTCAACCCTCAGTTGATTCTACCGCCAAGATATAACCGAGTCTCAACCATACTTTGTCCTCAAAGACAAAGCCTGTTTGCTAATTAGCAGACAGGCTTTGTCATATCTTTTAAGTTAAATTTTATGATACTGAGTTAATAGGTATCTTAATTACAAATTCTGCACCTTTTCCTGGAACAGAAAAACAATTAAGTTGCCCGTTATGTTTTTCAACTATAATCTGATAGCTTATATATAGCCCTAATCCAGTACCTTTGCCCACAGTTTTAGTGGTAAAAAATGGATCGAATAGCTTTGAGCGAACTTGTTCATTTATCCCCAAACCATTATCAGCAATACTAACCGCTATCCATTTTTCATCGATTAGCTCAGTTTTAATTTGAATTTGGGGATTATTATTTATCAGTTTTTGACTTTCAGTTTTTTGTATATTTACTTCTGAATACTGACTGTTGAGCGCCGATGGTTCCAATGCATCAATCGCATTAGCAATAATATTCATAAACACTTGATTGAGTTGACCAGGATAGCAAGTTACATTTGGCAGTTGACTATATTTTTTGATGACTGTGATTTCTGGGTACTCATGCCTAGCTTGCAAGCGATGCTCCAAAATCATTAAAGTACTATCAATTCCTTCATGAATATTGACTTGCTTAAGTTCTGCTTCATCCAGCCTGGAAAAATTACGTAGTGATTTAACAATTTCCTGAATGCGTTCTGCTCCCACTTGCATTGACTGGAAGAGTTTGGTTATATCTTGAATCAAAAAATCTAAATCTATTTCTTCTACTTGCTGTTGGATTTCTGGAGGAGTATTTGGAAAAGCTTGTTGATAAACTTCCACCAATTTCAGTAAATCTTGAGTGTATTTATGGGCGTGGTGAAGGTTCCCATAAATAAAACTCACGGGGTTATTAATTTCATGAGCAATACCAGCGACCATCTGACCTAAACTAGACATTTTCTCAGCTTGGATAAGCTGAGTTTGGGTAAGCTGTAGTTCATTTAGTGTGTCTTGTAAAGCAGTTGTACGTTCCTCGACCCGAATTTCTAGCTCTTGATTCGCTTTCTTAAGCGCTTCCTCTGCTTGTTTTCGTCTCTGAACTTCTTTGGCTAACTCATCAATTTTTTCGTTCAACAGAACGAAATTACTACTGGCTAAAACTCTATTTTCCAAGCGTAAGAGAATTAAAGCTGAAGATTCAGGAGACCAAGGTTGAATAACTGCTCCTTGACTACGACATATTAAGGTTTTTCCATCATTCATTCGTAAAGTCAAAGAGCCAATCACCATTGCCCTACTGCTTGAACAAGCTTGTAAATACTTTACAATATCGTTGCTAGACTCAGTTACGAGTTCCAAGAGCATTCTTCCCCGCAGTTCTTGACGGCGTAACCCCAGCATATCTGCTACTGGTTGATTCGTCGCTAACAACTGGCCCTCTCCACTTACCAGAAGTAAAGGTTCTGGTAAAACTCTGGCAAATTCAAGAAATTGTTCAGGAGTCATGGAGCTTCCACTTTCACGGTTTGACTCTACTTTACATATCTGCACTAAGCTTAATCCTGGAGTTATTTTGTTCGATGCTGAAGATTTACACAGATTCTAGTCCCCTAAAGTATTCTCGACCTTCTGCATCTTCTGCCTCTTCTGTAAGTTTTAAGTAAACAATAACTTTACATCCAGAATAACCTTGTGCTATCGTCTCTTGCAATTCTACTTTCGCATATCCTAGATTATTAGCTGCGATCGTTCCAAAAACGTTTGAAGTCATCATGCACATGGCAGGGCGATTAATTACTTTGTCGCCAAATGGGCAAACACGGTTGCCAAAGACAATTTTTTCATCATTCTGCTCAATCACATAAAAATCGCCCTGGATTCGTTTTTTTAAATCAATCAAGACATCAGCTACCTGCTTGCGAGAAAGGTTAGAGATTTCCAGGGCAGATTTATAATCTTGGTTAATCTGCCTTCCCATCCTTTCACCAACAACGCTAATAAATCCCGAAGCTTCTTCTAAACCAACTACATCCTGCAAAGTACCAGATAATTCTCTGATTAGTGTACGTAAAAATATATCGCGTTCTAAAGAAAGATTAAGGGTAGCTATTGACTGCTTGGGTACATTGATCATAAATTTTGAGGATACAATCTAGGAACTACAGTTATAGAGTTCCCCAAAATATCTCTAAAGTAACTACTTAATATTTTTATTCTGAGAATTATAATGTTTGCTTTTGGTTCTAATGAAAAATAATCTCCATAAGCAATTCTGAGCCTTATCGTTGTGACAGTTTACGGTTTTGCATAGTCTCTTCTAGGTTAAGTCCTCATTATCCTTTCTAACCCTCCTTAAAAAGTGGGGAATTAGATCGAGTCTTAAAAAGTTAGCCAGCAAAATATTAAGTGTTTTCCCCATGAGTAGTGGGCTTGGGTTGGGAGAATCTTCTGGGACAAAATATTGTTAACACTAAAAATATTTTATTATCAACCCGCGCAAAAATTTACTTGTTTGCAACCAGCATACAAATTTTTTATTTATAGAAAATAAAAAATTTTGCTTTGAAAATGTAATTAATTATGAGGTAGAAATTTGAAAAATTTCATCACTGTAACTTGCTATTACTCTAGGATATTTATTTTTTTAAATTTTAAATAACTTATATTTTTGATGATTTAATAAATAGGTATATTGATGATAAATTCAGAACCTTTTCCTAAGACAGAATTTACTTCTAGAGTTCCTTTGTGTTTTTGGACAATTATTTGATAAGCAATTGATAACCCTAATCCTGTTCCTTTTCCCACAGGTTTTGTTGTGAATAAATGATCAAACATTTTTTGCTGAACATCAGCCGATATTCCCACCCCATTATCTTGAATCCGAATCGAGACATGATTCTTATCTTCTGTGAGGGCAGTATTAATTGTAATTTGATTAGGATTTAGTTTAATATCATTAAAACTCAGTCCAGCATTAGATTCATCTAAAGCATCAATGGCATTTGCCAATAGATTCATAAATACCTGATTCAATTGTCCTGGAAAACATTCTACTAGGGGAAATTCTTCGTAAGATTGAACTACTTGAATAGCCGGACGAGTCGTATTAGCTTGTAAACGGTGCTTGAGAATGAGCAGAGTACTGTTAATGCCTTCATGAATATTAAACAGGATTTTTTGTTCTATATCTGCTCTAGAGAAAATTCTTAGGCTGTCGCTAATCTTGGAAATACGATCTGTACCTTCTCTCATTGAGAAAATGAGTTTAGGTAGATCCTCGCGCACATATTCTAAGTCAATCATTTTGATTGTTTCTTGAATTTGCTGAGATGCTTTGGGATAAGTCTGCTGATAGAGTTCAATTAGATGTAATAAATTCTCAATATACTCTTTAGCCGGAGTCAGATTACCTACAATAAACCCAACTGGATTATTAATCTCATGAGCTACATCCGCTACCATACTTCCCAAAGTAGACATCTTGTTCTCCATTATCTGAAGATTAAGAAGCATCATTTCTAGCTCATGGCTTCTTTCTTCTAACTTATGTTGATATTCCTTTAATTCATCAATTACTCTTCTGAGCAAAGATTCTTTTTTTCGATTTGTTTCTTCAAGTTTTCTTCGGTCTGATTCAGAGCGCTCTAATTTCTTTTGGATAATTCGATTGGCTTTTTTTAATTCTTTAATTTCTTGTTGATAATCTAATATTTCCATTAATCTTTACTGATTTCCCAAAATTAAAGTTACAAAAGTTTCATTATGGAATTGCGTCTGGCTAATTCCATCTATAGGAGCAATTTCTCCATAAGAATAAAATCCACAGGCAGGTAAATAGTCAGTCAGACAAAGTTTTGTATTCTGATACTCTTCTTGTGCCCTAGTACCAAGTATTTGCCGACGAGCTACACATGAAAAAAATAAAACAGCACTTGGCTCTGTACCCGGATAATTATCTAAGGCATTCATAAATGATGCTTTGGAAGCTGCCAAAATATCTTCATAATCTGCTTCGGAAATTTGAATAATTGCTTGATTGGGAATATCTCCAAAAAAGGTTATGCTACTAGATTCTTGATTGTAAGCAATAGGTGCTCTTATATAAAAATTGTCTTCATTCTCATCAAACACTGCTAGTGGATATTCCATTGAAGGTGGAAGCAAACCTAGATAATGATGATAAAAATCTAAAGCTGGTTTACCATCTATTTCATAGACTATGTTTTTATCTACCTTAGTCACTTTGCTTCTTTGACCAATGGGATGCCAACCACTTGCAACAGCGTGGGAAAACAATATTGTGCCGGAAAAAAGTAGAATTGGTACAGAATCACTTAATACTTCTGTTTGAAAAAATTGATATGTACTTTGATATCTTGATTGATCGCCTGCCAAACCACCGAATATTGGTACATATTCACCAAGAGCTAGCTTTAAGCCATTTAATATAGAGACACCACTAGTTGTGAGGCTCTCTGGATGAGTTAAGCATAGCTTTGGATCTGCGGTACTTTTTGCTTTGGCTTGCTCCACAGCTTGTTTAGTTGCAGTAATTGGATCGTCTGAAACTTTACGTCCAACTCCTGCATGAATTTCAACTTCGTCTGAGCAAAACAACATCAAGGTGATTGAGTCTTGCTGAAACTCTAAGACTGAAGAAATTTCTCCATCTGTTGTTCCACCAATCAACTCAATACCCGGAAAAACCCGATCGATTTGCTGCAAAATAAGAGCATGATCGAAGTCAATTGCAGCAAATATAATCCCAGCTTTTGGTATATCTCCTGCAAGAGAACTGGCACATTGCTGAAGAACTTCTTCAACTGCTGCAAGAGAATCTGGATCGTTACTGTGACCTACTACTGCCTTGAACATAAATTTATTTATTATGTTGATAAACGGAACTTACTATAATTATTAAATGGGAAGTTTAATGATAAACTCTGAACCTTGCCCTATTGATGAACTTACCTCTAGAGTTCCTCCATGTTTTTCGACAACAATTTGACGAGCAATTGATAACCCTAATCCTGTACCTTGACCCACAGGCTTGGTGGTGAATAAATAGTCAAAGATTTTTTGCTGGACATCAGCCGACATGCCTACGCCATTATCTTTAATCCTAATCAAGATATAATTTTTATCTTCAGTGAGAATAGTTTGAATCAAAATTTGATTAGGATTTGCTTCAATCTCCATATAGGTAAGTCCTACATTAGAATCTTCTAAAGCATCAATAGCATTAGCTAATAAATTCATAAACACCTGATTGAGTTGTCCGATAAAACATTCTAATTCTGGCAATATATCGTAATCTCTAATTACTTGAATATCGGGTCGATCTTCGGATGCTTTTAAACGGTGTTTGAGAATCATAATTGTACTGTCTATGCCATCATGAATATTGCAATAAACTTTGCGATCGCTATCTGATCGAGAAAAGGTTCTCAAGCTGGTACTAATGTTACGAATGCGCTGAACTCCCTCTTTCATTGAGGAAATTAAATTAGGTAGATCGGCAAGTATATACTTCAAATCTATCGCTGCAATTTCCTCTTGAATTTCTGGAACTGGATTAGGATAGTGCTGCTGATAGAGGTCAATAATCTTCATCATGTCTTGGAAATATACTGAAGCGTGTCCAAGATTGCCATGAATGAAACCAACTGGATTATTTATTTCATGAGCAACTCCTGCTACTAATTGACCAAGGGCAGACATTTTTTCTGTCTGTACAAGCTGAAGTTGAGACTCTTGTAGGTCTTTTAATGCTCTCGATAATGCTGATGTCCTTTCTAAAACTCGTTTTTCTAAAGTTTTTGTGAGATTTCGTAATTGAAGATGGGTTTTAATTCTAGCTAATAATTCTTCTTCATGAAAGGGTTTTGTGATGTAATCAACTGCTCCTATATTTAGACCCTTTACCTTACTAGGAGTATCCGAATTAGCTGTCATAAAAATTACTGGTATATCACAAGTAGCTGAATTTTCTTTCAGTCTTTTACAAGTTTCAAACCCATCTATTCCAGGCATCATCACATCTAATAGAATTAAGTCAGGAAGCTGGAATTCAACCTGCTTAATTGCTCTTTCTCCATCATTTTCTGTTATAACTTTAAAGCCGATATTAGTTAATATATCAAAGACAATTTCTAAATTAGTAGTAGTATCATCTACCACTAAGATTAAACTATCTTCTGGGGTATAAAGCATTTTTACATCTGGTTGTTCATTCATATATTTAAATTAATTTTATTCATTGTTAGTTATTCCCTATTTGCCCTGCGATCGCCGCTAAGTCCCCTCTATTTTATTGGTAGACAGACTGCAAATTTATCGTCAGACAACCCTATAGTTCCCAAAAACTCTGATAACAGCAACATTTTGACGCTAAATTGCCTATAACTTTGCGTTGGGGCGATCGCTAATGGATATAAATCACCAATTTTAATTTTCACCAAAATTGAAAATCCTCTTTTATGAAGGCGATCGCTCTGAAATTAGTTATTTTCACCCTTGTTTTATTAGAAAGTTAATGCTAGCTAAGAACAATCTTCTTGATGCCATAAGTTAATCTTTTCAGTTAGTCAACAGTGTTTACCATGAGTATCCCTAAATGTATTTTTTTATAAAAGTTTTATAAAAAAATATAGTCACAGATAATTACGGTTATTTATTTAAAAAAATATTGTTCAATGTTACTTAAGTTTGAAAACATTCATCTAGATTTAGACACCACTACAGTGACGTAAATATAATTTACGCACTGTATAATATGTTGTGCTTTAGTAATTTAAGTGGCTTCAAAAAAATGTCATAGGCTCTCCGTGAGTCTATTGATTTTGTTTTCCTATAATTAATTTTCGCTACTTCTAACTAATATGTTTTTATGAAATAACTAATTTATTCTGATTTATATTGCCCATTTTCATCGCATATCAGTAAGCATGTTGAGGACAAATTTATATTTAGGTAGCTGTAAATTAAAATTTGAAAATTGTGTAGATTCTATTCCATCAACAATGAATTATTGATTAGTATTATCTTTTGAAAAAATGTTGTAATTTTCAGTCTGTGGTAAAACTAGCCCATCAAGTAATGCTTGCCACAAGTCTGATGCTGTATCTACTATAGATTTTTCATTAACGATCGCCAGAGTTTTTAAGTCAAATTGATTCCCAATACAGGCGGCTAGTTTCAAAATTTTTTGGTGGGTATATATTGGCAATATTTCTATTTGCAGGGCGATAAATTCTACTACATCATCAGTAAGAGTTAAATCTTTAATTTTGGAAATATCATACTGCCAATACCCAGCATCAAAATTTAATACAATCAACCCATCATCATGTAAAGATTTGAGAAATTGAACAGAAAAGAAGGGGTTCCCTTTAGTTTTAGCAAACACCATCTGGGTGAGAGAAAAAGCAACTAATTCAGAACAATGAAGTGTATCAGCAATTAGATGATTTAAATCACCCTGATTTACCTGAGTAGATTTGTTCAGTAATGCGATAGCCAGGAAATGAATATAATGTATCCAATACTATTAACATTGCGGATTATGCTCATAATTATTGTTTCTATGGCTTATTATTCCCGCGCCAAGACTATCCTCATCCTAAAATAGGATTTTTTGTTTAATTTGTATTATAAAATATGACTTTTAATATATTTTTTTACTAAATATCTGAATCTTGAATTGTAGCGTTTCCTCATCAAGTTAAGTACATATTAAAACCTCAACTATAACCCCTCTCAGAACTTACGAAGAGGGAAGATAAAGCACAGCTTGACCTTAGCCCGGTGAAGCTGTACCTCACTAAATAATGATGATTTGTCAACATAAGTGTTTTTGAACTAACTATTTTTATCCGCTTTTAATCGGACACCAGGATATATGGTGTATTTTTGGCTGCGATAATAATAACGAGCACAAATACTACTTGATTTTTTGTTTAATAAAAGTCACAACCTGAGTTAGCTGTTTCTTCAAACCATCAATTTCTGCTTGCATTTTGACAATTTTCTCATTCAATGCATTAATTTCTGCCTCGGAGACTCCTCCAGTACTGGGGGTTGTGGGGGTTGCGACGCTAGAGGTTGTGACGCTAGGGGTTGCGACGCTAGGGGTTGCGACGCTAGGGGCTACTACCGTACCATTGGCGACAGCAGAGGTTGATAACGTGCTGTTTTTTACGGAAACTCCTGCTCCTACTGCGACTAGTTCTGGGCGTGGCTGTTTCGCCTTAGCCATAGCTAACTTAATAGCGCCAATTAGTTGTTTCTGATCAAAAGGCTTGCCCAAAAATTCAAAATATTCAAATGGTTCTGTGATTTTCTCAGTCACCTCTTCCTTGCGACCAGACATGATCACTAAAGGAATTTTCCTTAACTCCGGATCGGCTTGAACTTTCTGGAAAACCTCCCAGCCACTCATTTTAGGCAACAGGAAATCCAGCATAATCAGGCTGAGTTTTTCCTGAAGGATGAAATTTAGTCCTTCCAAACCGTCTTTTGCTTCCAGTACCTCAAAGTTGCCCGGAGGCAACATTTCTCGTACTTTTACCCTGACAACTGTAGTGTCATCGATAACTAAAATCTTGTTGCTTGCCACGACTGTTTGCTCTAACAGAAACTATAAGTGTAAATGCGGCTTTGCCGATTGTCCTTGAGAATCCTCCCACTATATACATAATTTCTAGCAATTGGGGGATAGTATATTTCGGTATAAATCACATTGTTAGAGGTGTTTTGCAAAACTTTTGCTTGCGCTCTTTTAAATTTGTGTCATTGTGATATTTAATCAACAAACCACTACATCTATATCCGCATCTTGCTTGGATGTCTATGATTTCGTCACAACAAGCCGAACTAAAGTCTGAAATTAAGGCAATGCCTAGCTGGTTACGTCGCCCGATTGGTAAAGCCAGTGAAATCTCTACCGTACAACGCATTATTAAGCAGCGCCAAATTCATACGATTTGCGAAGAAGGACGCTGCCCTAACCGGGGGGAGTGCTATGCCCAAAAAACTGCAACTTTTTTGCTAATGGGGCCTACCTGCACACGCTCTTGTGCTTTCTGTCAAGTAGATAAAGGTCATGCACCAATGCCTCTTGATTTAGAGGAACCCGAAAAGGTTGCTCAGGCGGTACAGCTTTTGGGATTGCGTTATGTGGTGCTGACTTCTGTAGCCCGTGATGACTTGCCCGATCAAGGTGCAGGGCACTTTGTAGAGACGATCGCGACTATCCGCCAATTGAATCCAGAGGCTCAAATTGAAGTGCTGACCCCCGATTTTTGGGGTGGTGCTGGTGTTGGGGAATCAGGTCAACGCCAGCGGATAGAGATGATTGTCAAAGCCAAACCAGCTTGTTTCAATCACAATATCGAGACAGTGCGGCGGTTAACTGGCCCAGTGCGCCGGGGAGCCAAGTACGATCGCTCGCTCTTGGTGCTGGCTATGGTTAAAGAAATCGATTCGACAATTCCCACCAAATCAGGTTTGATGCTGGGACACGGAGAAACAGTTGATGAAGTTATCGAAGCAATGGCTGATTTAAGGGCTGTGGGATGCGATCGCTTGACTATTGGGCAGTATATGCGTCCTTCTTTAGAACATTTGCCAGTCCAAAAATATTGGACTCCAGAGGAATTCGATCGGCTTGGCAGATTAGCATGGGAAATGGGATTCAACCACGTTCGTTCTGGGCCTCTGGTTCGCAGTTCCTATCATGCTGGAGAGGAGGAAGCGGGGGGATGAGGAAGCAGGGGGAGCAGGGGAGGCAGGGGAGGCAGGGGGAGCAGGGGAAGAAATAACCAATGCTCCTACCCAATACCCAGTCCCCAATCCCCAATCCCCAATCCCCAATCCCCAATTCCCAACTTCACACAAATATTCTTAAAGAATTTGAGTATTTGGTACCCCAGTTTGGTATTTCTTAAAAAGTCATGACATAAGGAGAATCGCATTATGACTGCTAAAACTAAGATTTCCCCAGTTGCCGACAGCGGCGCTAAACCTCCCTACGCCTATCGCACAGGCTGGGCACTGTTCTTGTTAGCGATCAATTTCCTGGTAGCAGCCTACTATTTCCACATTATTGAATAATTAGAAGTGGAATGGTGCTGCTCAAATCGTTCCTTTAAATAAACCTTTGGGACGAATGAGCAGCACCAAAATCATGATCAACAGTGCGACACCTTGTTTATACTGGGAACCCAGCCAAGGAGTGCTGATTTCCTGGACGATGCCAATGATAAAAGCTGCTGCGATCGCACCGTAGGGATTGCCAATTCCACCAAGTATTACTGAGGCAAATAATGGTAAGATTAAGAACCATCCCATATTCGGGCGCACGGCTGTAATTAATCCATACATACTGCCGCCCAATGATGTAAGAGTGCCAGCAATTACCCAAGTCCATAAAATTACTCGGTCAACATTGATACCTGAAACCCTGGCTAAGTCCAGATCGTCCGCAACTGCTCGCATCGCCTTACCAATTTTGGTATTTTGCAGCAGATAATGCAGCGCCAAAATTGCTAGTACTGCCAATCCTAATACCAATAATTGATTTTGCGGTATCTTTAAACCCAAAATATCTAAAGCCTGAGTAACAGGTAAATTATAATTTTGGTTCCTGCCACCCCAGATAAAAATAATCCCATTGCGAAGAAATAAGGCAAGTCCGATAGAAATAATAATCAGCGTAGTGGAAGTAGCACGGATAGAGCGCATCTTTGACCACAGTAACTTTTCCGATAACAGCATTGCTGCTACTGTTCCCGCCGCCGCTAGGATCATCGACAGCCAAATATTGACTCCAATGGTGTTTATCAACCAAGTCAGATATGCTCCTAAAGTGAGAAAGTCACCATGAGCAAAGTTCGATAGCCGTAAAATGCCATAAGTAAGAGTCAGTCCGACTGCGGCTAGAGCAATAATGCTCCCCACCGCAATCCCATTAACGATTAGTTGGGCGAATTGTATATCCATAAATCTTAAGTTGGGTTTAAAAAATTTTAGGTTAGTGGTTCATACAATAATTTTTTTTTGGACTAGCTGCTAAACTCGACATCATAAGTTATGGTTTATAACAACATAAGTTGTAATTTGTAAATAAAAAAGAATTGTCCGCTAATATACATAAAATCCTGTTGGGATTTTTATGCGAAGCTAAACTTGTTCAGCGGTCTAGTTGACCATGCAGCAGTATTCAAGCTTACCAGACCAGAACTCACTGATAGATGCAACGCCAAAACTTTTGAGAACAATTGAGCAACTTCGCGCACAGCTGTGGCTGGAGAGCAGCTTAAACCAGTTGCAAAGTCGCCTTAATGATTGCTTGCTTTCTGCTTGTAACACTGTCCCACAGCCAGAAACCGCACAAGCGGAAATTTTCCAAATCGTGGTTAACGAGATTAACAGTGCTGTTCATAGCAGTAATCTGGCACTTACAGAATGTGCCGTAGGCATCGCTATGTGTCAACCACAAGAAGCTGTTGCCACAGTTTGCTATGTTTCCCGTTCTCCGTCCCCAAATTCAGCGCCTTTATTTCTAGAAGTGCTGACAGCAGAAAACAAGCTGCTGTTGAGATTGCAAGAGGTGATAAAACTTGAAGATTTGCAACAGCTTGAGAATCAACAACTACCGAGCGCTTGGCGGTTAGCTGATGATTCTGGCAGTGTTATGGGCTGGCTAATTATCGCTACAGCGCCCCTAAGCTCTCATCGTGAGTCGCTTGTAGAATCACAAGTTCAACTCAGATCGCAATTGATGGCAAGGTCTGCCAAATACTGTACTACAGCCTTAATACAACTTAGACACATCCTGTCTTGGCCGCAACGGTGTCAACAGTTAAGTAACTCTAATCAAGAATTGGAGCGCACTAATCAACTGAAAAATCAGTTTCTGGCAAACACTAGCCACGAAATTCGCACACCGCTTAGTTCCATTATTGGGTTTACCCATCTGCTTTTAGCTCCAGGGTACGAACCAAGTAAAGAACGTCAGCAGGAGTATTTAAATATCATTCAGTCTAGCGGTAAACATTTACTAGCTCTGATTAATGATATTTTGGATCTCTCTAAAATTGAAGCAAATCAGCTAGAAGTACAGTGGGAAACAGTAGATGTGCCACTGTTGTGTAACAATGTTTTGGCACTGGTGAAAGAGAAAGCCGCTAATAAGGGCTTGAAACTGTGCCTAGAACTTGAACCCGATATTACAACCCTAGTAGCTGACCCCTTACGACTCAAGCAAATGTTGTTGAATTTACTCTTCAACGCCCTAAAGTTTACCACTAAAGGAAGTGTTGGCTTACAAGTTGCTTCCAAAGGTGTATTTATGCATTTTACAGTTTGGGATACTGGCACTGGCATTTCCCAGGAAGATCAAGTTCAACTGTTTCAGCCATATTTCCAAATTGCTAAGGCTGTAGCAGATGGTATTGAAGGTACTGGTTTGGGTTTAGCAGTGACTCAGAAACTCGCCCAAATTCATGGTGGTTCGGTGAAAGTTGAATCTGAAATGGATCGTGGCTCCCGTTTTACTCTTGTACTTCCCCTTAAGCAAGAACTAGGAGTAGGAGAAGATGAGGGTCGAGAGGAAGATGAGGAAGCAGGGGAAGCAGAATTTTCCTCATTTCCTCTGCCTTTGACGCCTAGTTATTCTGTAGAAGTTTTGCTGGTAGAAAATGATTTACCCAATGCCAATTTGATGCAAATTTATCTACGTAATTTGGGATATCAAGTGACTTGGGTTAAGAATGCTGCCGAGATGTGGGAAGCTCTAACACAGTTAGATCCAGCGGTGATTTTGATGGATGTTTGTTTGGCAGATGGAAATGGTCTTAACTTGGTGCAACAACTGCGAGAACATCAGCAATATTGGAAGATTCCGGTAATTGTTCAAACAGCAATGGCGATGAAAGGCGATCGCGAAACCTGTCTAGCGGCTGGAGTAAATGACTATATTTCTAAACCAATTGATTTACCACTTTTAGCCAGTCTGGTGGCTAAGTACAGTAAAGCACCAACTTTGGTTGATGGGGAGTGAGGAGAAGGGGAGCAGGGGAGCAGGGGAGCAGGGGAGCAGGGGAGCAGAGGGGAAGTTACAGTAAGTTCCTCTGCCTTTTGTGCCCAATGCTCTATAACTAATGACTACAATATAAATGATTGGGTGCTATAGGGTTTTGGCAGGATTGGGAAATGATGCTGACAGAAAAATTTGAGCAATTAAAAGCCTTATTTAAAGAAATGGAGCAGGCATTGATTGCCTACTCTGGGGGCGTTGATAGCACTTTGGTTGCCAAAATTGCTTATGATGTGTTGGGCGATCGCGCTTTAGCTGTCACGGCTGTTTCTCCTTCGCTATTACCAGAAGAATTGGAAGACGCGAAAATTCAAGCTGCAACCATTGGGATTCCTCATAAAATCGTCCAGACTCACGAGATGGAAAATCCCAATTACACCTCTAACCCTGTTAATCGCTGTTATTTTTGCAAAAGTGAGTTGCACGACACTCTCAAACCTTTAGCTTTAGAACTGGGTTATCCTTACGTGGTGGATGGGGTGAATGCTGATGATTTGCATGATTATCGCCCAGGAATTCAAGCGGCTAAGGAAAGAGGGGCGCGATCGCCTTTAGCAGAAGTGGGTGTCACCAAAATAGAAGTTCGCCAACTTTCGCAACAACTCGGTTTGCCTTGGTGGGATAAACCTGCTCAACCTTGCCTCAGTTCCCGGTTTCCTTACGGTGAAGAGATTACTGTCGCTAAGTTGCAACGAGTCGGCAGAGGAGAAATTTATCTGCGAAAGCTAGGTTGGCAGAATTTACGCGTGCGATCGGAAGGAGATACAGCACGTATTGAATTACCACCAGAACAAATCAAAGAGTTTGTGTTAACTAACGATTTACAAACATTAGTTTCGGCATTTCAAGATTTTGGATTTATCTACGTAACCTTAGATTTAGAAGGTTATCGTAGCGGTAAGTTAAATCAGGTTTTAAATAAGGAAGCCTTGGGCGTTAAAGTATCGGATTTTAGTTCTATAAAATAGAGTTTATTTACCTTCTAGAGCAACTAGAAAGCAACCATTAATTCTCCAGAGATTATTGGGCTGTTTTTCCATAAAATATAAAGCCCTCAAGGGAACTCCATCAGGAGCAAGTAGCAACACTGGTTGAGTTATGTTTCCCTGGATGGTTGTTATTTTTTCAAAAAAGACAGAACGAGGACGGTATACTGCTGGATAGCTTGTCTTTACCATCTGTATAAAATTTTCTGGGGTTACGAATTGCGCCTGAATCGCTGGACTAGCAAAGGCGAAAGCGCCTTGGGCATCATCTTTTTTAAAGGCTGCCAATTGGTATTCAATTACCGAACGTATATTGATAGCATCAGTATCAGTAACTTCCATAAATTAAAAAATTGCGTAGGCGTAGCCCGCACTTCGGCATACTTCGACTGCGCTCAGTACAATAAGCTCAGTGACCATCGTAGACATCCCTCCAAGTGTTGGCAAAGCGATCGCTCAATTCTGACGCTGAGTGAGTGTGTATTCTATCTGCTGTAGTGCCGTTCGCCACACATCATATCCCTCTTGAGACAGGTGCAACCCATCTGTGGTTAATTCTGGGCGCAAATTACCTTCCATATCCGTAAACCAGCTATAAATATTGAGATAATTAGCGCCTTCTTGTTTGGCAATCACGGTTAGTTGGATGTTGAGATGACGAATACGGCTATTAGAAATTTTTGGTAGACGAGTAGGCAAAATTGATTGGACAATGATTTGAGCTTTGGGGTGAGTCTGGCGTAAACGTCGGACAATCCGGCGATAATTATGCAAAATTGTTTCATCACTAGCGCCTTTTCGTAGGTCGTTAATCCCAGCCATGATGTAAATAACATCTGGCCGCGTTGCTGAAAATGCCCCCAATCTTTTTAAAACGCCACTAGAAGTATCTCCAGATATGCCTTGATTCAGCCACAATTTACCAGCAGGCAGTTTTTCTCTCGGAAACCACATGCTCAAAGAATCACCAACTAAAATACTTAGATGATTGGCGCCTTGACCTTGAGCGATCGCTCTTGCTTCTAAAGTTAATAAACTTTTCCAGTCATCATAAGTTAGCTGACGTTTCTTGATCGACTCCCACAATGATTGCAAATTATCACTATCTACGCGTGTATAAATCTGACCTGTTTTCAGAGCTGCCAATCTTTGGTAGTAAAGTTGATTTCCAGATGTCAATAAGAGGCTAGTTGCTTGGGTGCTGGGGTTGAGTGATGACTCTATTGATACTGGTAATCCCTGACTGCTGAATTCTGGTACGCTAGAGACGTTTTTCTCACTTACTATTGGCTGCGAACTTTTTAGGGGTTGGAACGCTTGGCCGCTGAGTTCGGGTAAGGAGAGATCAACGCTGGGGATAATTTTTGTACTGACTATTGTCTGCGAACCTTGTTTTAAATCCCACAGGAATCTAGAACTTTCTGGCAGGACAATTGACAGATGTGGAAGAGCCGATGCTGGTATTGCTAATCCTGTTAACAAGCCTGCTGCCAACAGATAAGGGTCCCTCATCGCTTTCTCTCTCCTCTACTCACTGCTTTTCCTTATGACGGCATTAATTGGCTGTATTCAGGAAAATTTTACTTCGGTTAAGTTATTATTCTTATTTACGCTGTATAGTTCTGTAAAGCGTGTTCATGAGATTATATTTGACAATTTACGATCTCTTTAAAGTACGGTTTTCCCGGTGGTATACAAGTCTCGTTTGTGCGAATACTTCTACTTAGGGCACTGTTTTCTTCAGCCGACTACTTTTCATAACTCAGTTGTCACAAATATTGCAAGTATTTGCAAACTAGGTGATTAGTGAGTGATTTTGAGGATCTCAGGACAAAGGTTTTTGCTTTTGATGTTGCTAATATGTAAAATAAGCATCAGATTTTAGGTTTCTAGATTTTAGTCAATTGTCGCGATCGCATAAAATTTAGCTCTACAAGCCGTTTCTCTACAATACGCAAATACGTCTACATTTTTCGTTTTGTCATGTGAAATTAAGCAGTGCAAATGCACCAGTTATTAAATATGTGATTAGTTCAGATTAAAGCTTCGAGAAGTAGCACAAGTGAAAGTTTGGTCACTAAAAGGAATTTCTGACTATTGTAGGGTAATTTGTAGCACAGTTACAATTTATGCGCATCGTCAAAAAATGACAAAAGTTGACTTTCCTGCTATATCGAACATTAGCTCATATTTTTAATATGACGATTGAGAACTTAGTGGAAATTTTAGAAAAAAATAACCTAAATTTTAACTGTTGAGATTATTGATATCATACGATAACGTGTCCTCAATGAGCAAGTATCAGGTTTGCCATACTGAGAATTTGATAATTCACTAGACGTAATTTAAATTTTATGTTTACTCATTGAAGTATGAGTTGAAACACATTTAAATTAAGTTTTACTTCTAGAGAATAACCTCATTGAAGTGCTAAGATTTAGGCTGAATCATTAGTGTTTTCCTTTTATTCCGTGGCTAGAGCTAGTACAGCGATTGGTGTCAGTCCCATTATTAAGGAGATTGTGCAAAAACAGGCACATTCTACACGTTTGACCTTGAAAGAAGTTATTCTCATGGGGATGTTAGCTATTGATAAACTAGATGATCGAGGTCGTCAAGAGCTAGCCGATCAAGTTCATCAAATGCAGGTGAATGGGGAAATTTAATTGAGTAGCTATGAGTTAAGAGTTATAAGCGATGCCCTGAGCCTGCCGAAGGGTTATCAATTTTAACTTCTCACTCCTGACTCTTTACTTAATTTGGTTATTGGCTAAATCGATAACGACTTCCCATTACATAATTTTCATTAATTTCAAAAGATATCCATCGGCGTTGCAGAGTTTCAGCAACAAACCCAGTTGTATTAGAACCTGCAAAAGGGTCTAATACTATATCACCTTCATCAGTTAAGAATTTGATGAAGAACTCGGCGAACCCTTGCGGAAACCGTGCTGGATGGGGTCTAATTTCTGCTGTTTTGCAGCGTCGTAAATAAGCACTATTCGATTCAGTATTAGCAATTTCTAGCAAATTCGGCGGAATTGCACCCTGGTTATCCTTTTGAAATTTATCAGAAATATCATGTCCACTAGGACGTATTTTTGCTTTATAGCCATTTTTGAGTAACTGTTTCATACTTTGGCTATAAGGTTTTAATACTTTTCTGTTATCTGCTTTAGGATGCGGTGTTTTAGATAACCACCAAACTGTGTTTACAGAATCTTTGACGCGAATTCGCCTGATTGTCACCCACTCAGCAGGGGTTGGCAGTCGAGCCGGATTGTAGTGGTAAAATTCTTGAGCAAGAAAGAAACCTACTTCTTTGCATAATTTGACTAAAAGTTCGTATTGGTAGATACTCCGCACGGGATTACCAGGTAAGTAAGCACCACCTAAATCTAGTACGAATGAGCCATTATCTGCGAGAACTCTTTTAAATTCATAAGCAAAAGGTAGGAACCACTCAATATATTTGTCAGCAGTTTCGTTACCGTATTCTTTTTTTCGTGTCAGAGCAAATGGAGGTGATGTGATAATTAAATTAATACTATTATCATCAATGAATTTAATAAGTTTAAGGCTATCACCTAAATATGCTGCTCCGTTCTGCTGGGTATAAGAGGGATTAAAAATTATTTCTTTTGGTGGCGTTATTGGTTCTTCTTGCAAGAGTTATAAAATTATCTCGTTTTTTATAGTTATAACTTGTTTTGATATTGTTCAAGTATTTAATTTTAAAGCTTAACTTAGTAATTAGATTAGTGCTAAATATTTTCTACACTGGAATTGATTTTTTCATAATACAGGCAACCTCACCATAACCAGGATTTCCAGTTAGTCCTTGTAAATTATTATGCTCTATATCTTCAAGCGATCCAAGCTTACTTGTCCATTTACCAGTAGGTAGTTGTCTAGCAACGTGAGTTGGTACTTTATTGGAATTAGCATATATCGCTATTCTCTGAAATCCCTTTTCTAAAACATCACCTTGACAAACTTCATAACCAAGTGTTTCAAATGCCTGTTGAAAAGCCTCTATAGTTTCTTCTCTCTTAATACTCAATGGCCAATAAAATTGATGTTGAATATCTGGCCACCACCATGTTTCATCATCTTCTGCTGCCCAAGCAATACAGTTGTAATCAATTGTATCTGGACTGCTAAGTTTGTATCCATAGACAGTGAGGTTAGGATAATCACGCTCAATGTTTTCTGTAACCAACTTAACCCAAGCGTTATTACCTACCACCTATAGCCTCTTTGCCTACCCCACTCTAGCCAAGCTTTAGTCATCTCCTTTACCTTTCCCCTATATTCTGGAGGTACAGGATCTTCTCTGCTGATGGATTTTAATGCCCAGAACCAGTGTCCAGATTTCTTTTCCAGTTCCCTAAGTAAAAGTGGGATTACAGGTTTTCCCATACCAATGATTTGCTGGTATGCAGGATGCATCGACATTTGATTAGTAGATGACACACCACGATTTTCTTCACGCCATTGGTTAACAAGGGACGTAAAGGTAGCTTCTAAGTCTACATCTCTAGAAGTAGCACGATATCGATAGCAATCTTTTTGTCCATATTTACGACCTTTAGGACTTTTGAAGAAGAGTAAATTTTCAAGATTATTTTCATCACGTATTCTTCGTTTATCTTCTGAATAATTCCAGTCTTCACTTTTTAATTTTAGTTTGCTTCCTTTATAATCAGGCTGAGAGTGTTTTAAACTCTTCTGAGTATTAGTAAGCCAAAAATTAGCCTTTTCTGCGACTGCCATTTTTCTAACCTTTACTCTACGTCCCGGTAATTTAAGAATGTAATATTTGCTTGATTTAGCATCAACTCGATAGCTTTTGCTTTTCTATCTGCTCTATCTAATTGTTCACGTAATTGCTCTAAATCTATTGAATCTAAGGCTACAAAAAACTCGTGTTTGCTATCTAAATCTACATACTCAATTTTAAGCATATGAACTATTGCTATACCGGCTGGGCCTTTTTCTAAGTCTGATTCAAAGATGGGACGCATATCAGTAAGAACACGAGAACGTGTAAATACACGTTCATGATCGCGTATCACTTCGATTGCTTTAGAGGTAACACTAAGTACCCCGTCAAACTCTAAAAAAGTAGTCAATCGCTGCTCAAGGTCTTGTTTTTGTATGTCAGAAATATCTGGAAGTTCTTCATCATCTTGAACAGCCTGACTGATGCTCTTTACTAAGTCATCTATCGATGTACCAGTGTAATCTCGGAAGTTGTATAAGGAAATTAAGGCTTCGATGACATCTACTACTTCTTCTAAAGTCAAAACCTGAACCTGCGAAGCCACTGCTGATGCTAAATCCTCAATAAGTAGTGATGGCGAGGCTTGTCTCAAAGCATCAATTAATTTTTCTACAGTTTTGCTGTCGATGCTCAAGAGTTGCTTGAACCCAGGCTTATATCTGTCTGGGATTTGCTGTTCTTCCATATTGCCCCTATCGCACTACAACAACCTAATACAGAAAATCACTAGAAAATTGTGCAAGACTGGTAAATGGTCTGCTTAAAACTCACACCCACTTTTAATAGAACTTTATTCTAGTAAATCAATAATAATTTTACCAAATACATTACTTCCTACTCCAGAGATTATATATCAGTCAACAAGAGCCAATTTTATGTAAAAATCCCCCACCTTGCGGCAGGGGATTTTTATTACTTATCTACAAAACTAGCAGCCGAAATTAACCGAACTTCCCAGCAGTAGAAGCAATCAAGAATGCTGCGTAAGTTACGACGTAGCCAACAGTGAAGTGAGCTAGACCAACTACACGAGCTTGAACAATGGACAGAGCCACGGGCTTGTCTTTCCAGCGAACTAGGTTAGCTAGAGGAGTGCGTTCGTGTGCCCAAACAAGGGTTTCAATCAACTCTTGCCAGTAACCTCTCCAGGAGATTAAGAACATGAAGCCGGTAGCCCAAACTAGGTGTCCAAACAGGAACATCCAAGCCCAGACAGACAGGTTATTCACGCCGTAAGGGTTGTAACCGTTAATCAACTGAGCAGAGTTAGCCCAGAGGTAATCGCGGAACCAGCCCATGAGATATGTAGAGTTCTCATTGAACTGAGCTACGTTGCCTTGCCAAATACCTAGATGCTTCCAATGCCAGTAGAAGGTCAACCAACCAATGGTGTTGAGCATCCAGAATGTAGCGAGGTAGAAGGAATCCCATGCTGAGATGTCGCAAGTACCGCCACGACCGGGGCCGTCGCAAGGGAAGGCATAGCCAAAGTCCTTTTTATCGGGCATTAGCTTAGAACCACGGGCATCCAAAGCACCTTTGACCAAGATCAAGGTGGTGGTGTGCAGACCTAAAGCGATCGCATGGTGAACCAAGAAGTCGCCAGGGCCAATTGTCAAGAACAGGGAGTTAGTACCAGCATTGATGGCATCTAACCAGCCTGGAAGCCAAACGTTAGCGTAGTTAGGCCATGCTGTGTAAGCAATACTATCGGGGTTAGATAGCAATGTATCTAAACCGTACAATACCTTACCGTTAGCAGCTTGGACGAATTGAGCAAACACTGGCTCAATCAAGATTTGCTTTTCAGGAGTGCCGAAAGCAACTACTACGTCGTTGTGTACGTACAGACCAAGGGTGTGGAAGCCCAAGAAAAGGGATACCCAGCTGAGGTGGGAAATAATCGCTTCTTTGTGCTGTAGTACACGTTCAAGAACGTTACCCTTGTTTTGCTCTGGATCGTAATCACGAACCCAGAAGATTGCTCCGTGAGCAAAAGCACCAAGCATCAGGAATCCAGCAATATACTGGTGATGCGTATACAACGCTGCCTGGGTTGTGTAGTCCTTCGCAATAAATGCGTAGGAAGGCATGGAGTACATGTGCTGCGCTACCAGGGAGGTTACAACACCTAGCGCTGCTAAGTGCCATCCCAATTGGAAGTGCAGAGAGTTGTTGTAGGTGTCGTAAATACCTTGGTGAGGTAGGTTAAACGGCCCTTCAACTGGAATACCAAAGAAACTCTTGGCATTCAATGCTTCCTTGAGACTGTGACCAATCCCAAAGTTTGTCCGGTACATGTGACCGGCAACGATGAATAAAACTGCGATCGCTAGGTGGTGGTGAGCTATGTCAGTCAGCCACAAAGCTTCTGTCTGGGGATGGAAACCACCCAAGAAACTCAGAATTGCAGTTCCTGCACCTTGTGATGTCCCGAAGATATGTCCAGGAGTGTCAGGGTTTTGAGAGTAAACACCCCAGTTGCCTGTAAAGAATGGTGTCAAACCGGCTGGGTGGGGTGGGGTATTCAGGAAGTTATCCCAACCTACGTGCTGACCGCGAGCTTCGGGGACAGCAACGTGAATTAAGTGACCAGCCCAAGCCAATGAACTAACACCAAACAAACCTGCTAAGTGGTGGTTTAGGCGATGTTCCGCGCTCTTAAACCATGCCAAGCTAGGACGGTACTTGGGTTGCAAGTGCAGCCAGCCAGCAAACAGTAATACAGCAGCGAATAATAGCAAGAACACTGAACCGTTGTACAGTTCGCCGTTATTCCGCATACCGATGGTATACCACCAATGGTAGAGACCAGAGTAGGTAATGTTTACCGGATTGCTAGCGCCAGCTTGGGTAAAAGCTTCGATCGCTGGTTTACCAAAGTGGGGGTCCCAAATCGCATGGGCGATGGGACGGATGTGAAGGGGATCTTTAATCCACTGTTCAAAGTTACCTTGCCAGGCTACGTGGAACAGGAGGCTGGATGCCCACAGGAAGATGATTGCCAAGTGACCGAAGTGAGTTGCGAAAATCTTTTGGTAAAGATTTTCTTCCGTCATGCCATCATGGGTTTCAAAATCGTTGCCTGTAGCGATCGCATACCATATCCGACGAGTCGTCGGGTCCTGTGCGAGATCCTGGCTAAATTTCGGAAATTTTGTCGCCATAGGTTTAATAAATCCTCTGACCTTTAGCCATCAAATACCAGCGTCTAGAGTCCTGAGTTTTGAGTTCTGAGTACCAAGTTTTGAGTATTTTCTCAGCACTCAGCACTCAGCACTCAGCACTCCACAACTGATTGCTACCCTACTGAAAGGATGTGTGCATGGAAGAATGCCCAGGTTGTGGCAATTCCTCCCAAGAGGTAGTGAGCTACCCCTACAGCCCGACCCTGAATAATGCTCAGAGCGCGAGGCTGAATTGCTGGTGCTACCTTCAGTTTGTTATGCGCCCAAACAATGGACTCAATCAGTTCTTGCCAGTAGCCGCGACCACTGAACAGGAACATCAAGCTGAATGCCCAGACAAAGTGAGCGCCTAAGAAGAGTAGACCATAGGCAGATAGCGCGCTGCCATAGGAATTGATGACTTGTGTAGCTTGTGCCCACAAGAAGTCTCGCAACCAACCGTTGATGGTAATAGCACTTTGGGCAAAGTTACCACCAGTGATATGAGTTACAGTCCCATCTGCATCTACGGTTCCCCAAACATCTGATTGCATCTTCCAACTGAAGTGGAAAATTACAATAGACAGGGAGTTGTACATCCAGAAAAGTCCGAGGAATACGTGATCCCAACCAGAGACTTGACAGGTACCGCCACGACCGGGGCCGTCGCAAGGGAAGCGGAAGCCCAAGTTTGCTTTGTCTGGAATCAGACGAGAGCTACGGGCGTACAGCACACCTTTGAGCAGAATTAGGACGGTGACGTGAATGGTGAAAGCGTGAATGTGGTGAATTAGGAAGTCCGCTGTACCCAAAACAATGGGTGCAGCTGCCACTTTACCGCCAACAGCCAAGACACCGCCGCCAAAGACATAGCTAACTGGTTCTAGGGCATTAGGTGCAGTTGTACCAGGAGCCAAGGCGTGGATATTTTGTATCCACTGGGCAAATACTGGCTGCAACTGAATCCCTGTATCAGAGAACAAGTCTTGAGGACGACCCAATGCACGCATTGTGTCGTTGTGGATGTAAAGTCCAAAGCTATGGAAGCCGAGGAAAATAGACACCCAGTTCAGGTGAGAAATAATCGCGTCACGGTGACGAATCACCCGATCCAGCAAGTTGTTTTGATTCACAACTGGATCGTAATCCCGCACCATGAAGATCGCAGCGTGAGCCGCTCCACCAACAATCAAGAAACCACCGATCCAAATATGGTGAGTGAATATGCACAACTGCGTAGCGTAATCAGTTGCCAAATATGGATATGGGGGCATCGCGTACATGTGATGCGCGATGATAATTGTCAGCGAACCCAAGAAGGCCAGGTTAGTAGCCAATTGAGCGTGCCAAGATGTGGTCAGGTTTTCGTAGAGACCTTTGTGACCTTCACCGGTGAAAGGACCTTTGTGGTTTTCTAGGATCTCTTTAATGCTGTGACCAATACCCCAGTTGGTACGGTACTGATGACCAGCAACGATAAAGAGAACTGCGATCGCTAAATGGTGATGAGAAATATCAGTCAACCACAAGCCACCTGTTACTGGGTTCAGACCGCCCTTGAAGGTGAGGAAGTCAGCATACTGACCCCAATTCAAGGTGAAGAAAGGTGCTAAACCAGCAGCAAAGCTGGGATACAACTCGGTCAACAAGTCTTTGTTCAAGATGAACTCGTGGGGCAAGGGGATGTCTTTGAGAGCAACGCCTGCATCCAAAAGCTTGTTGGTCGGTGCCGACACGTGGATTAAGTGACCTGCCCATCCCAAGGAACCACAACCTAGCAGTACTTGCAAGTGGTGATTCAGCATCGACTCCACATTCTGGAACCATTCCAGTTTGGGAGCGCGTTTGTGGTAGTGGAACCAGCCGGCAAATAGGAACAAGCCTGCTAATACCAATCCACCGATCGCAGTTACGTAAAGCTGGAAGGAGTTTGTGATTCCCCAGCCACGCCATACTTGGAACAAACCGGAGGTGATTTGAATACCGTGGAAACCACCGCCAACATCACCGTTTAGAATGTCTTGTCCGAC
This sequence comes from Nostoc sp., assembly GCF_036918015.1. GTDB lineage: Bacteria > Cyanobacteriota > Cyanobacteriia > Cyanobacteriales > Nostocaceae > Nostoc. Next base: position 88,971 of record NZ_JBALEO010000009.1, on the reverse strand, counting down.
AATGGGCCAAACGACTTGAGCGCTAGGCTTAACGTTTAACGGGTCACTTAGCCAAGCTTCGTAGTTAGAAAACTTCGCGCCGTGGAAAATCATCCCACTCAACCAGATTGTCACTACAGCCAGGTGGCCGAAGTGGGCTGAGAATATCTTGCGGGAGATGTCTTCTAAATCGCTTGTATGTGTATCAAAATCATGGGCGAGTGCGTGCAGGTTCCAAATCCATGTGGTGGTTTTGGGACCTCTGGCCAAGGATCTGTCAAAGTGTCCAGGTTGCGCCCATCTCTCGAATGAGGTTGGAACTGGATCGTTATCGACGATTACTCTTGCCTTTTTTTCCTCTCGCTCCGGAGGACTTATTGTCATTCGACCTCCTCTCTTGATAAGGAATGAGGAATCATGAATACCACAAAATTAACCATTACCGCAAACTCCAGAATTTTGCTGAAGCCGCGATGAAGACCTATGTGGATTGTTGTTTCTCGTTGAATTATAGAGTCTTCACTTGTACATTGTTAGAGATATTTTAACAATAATTCAAACTTGGTCAAATATTGCTGAAATTCATGCCTTAACTGGCTTTTAACTTCAAACTTTTTGTCCAAAAGTCAATAGTTTATCTATTTAATTTACAAAGAATAACAATTCGTAAAATTTATGATTTGGCTGTATGTAGCCCATGTTCCAACTTTTACTGCTATTACTCATGAACATTTATGTCATATTTCAATTTTTGCAAGTAAAACGCTGTAGGGATTATGATTTATTTTAAAATTTTATGAAAATACCAAGGAAAACTTATGTGATGTGAGGCAGATTTCACCTTTTGTTTGGGCTATAGTTCCAGATGGACAGTTTGAGCCAAAATAATCTGTCAATTGTCGAAGACTATCACTGGATGCAACGCATGAACTCGTGGCAGAAAAGGGTGTTAGAGAAGCTCCTCCCTCAGAGGTTCCCGATTCTCAGGTGGGTAATGATATTAGTGCTGGTATTAAGCTTGACCAGCTGCGGCGAGAAAGCCGACAGCCAGGAAGTATCTACTGGCTATAAAGAAAACTCCCCAAAGATTTCTCAAATTTCAAAGCAATTTTCGGAAGTTTCCCCTCCATCTGTTATTCAAGAACTGCGTCCAATTTTGGAAGTTTATCAGCCACAAGTGACAATTGTTACTCCAAAATTTGATGAAGTTCTTCAAGACAACAAAGTAACAGCCAGTTTTCAGGTTAAGGATCTACCAATATTTAAAGACCCACAATTACAACTGGGGCCACATTTACACGTAATTCTGGATAATCAACCTTATATACCTGTTTACGACCTGAATCAGTCCTTAGTTTTGCCAGACTTGTCTCCAGGTAGTCATACCCTGCGCGTCTTTGCCTCTCGTCCTTGGCATGAAAGCTTTAAGAATGAAGGTGCTTATGCCCAAACAACATTTCACGTCTTCACCAAAACCGACGACAACACCCCAGATCCTAAATTACCCCTGCTAACTTACAGCCGTCCTCAAAGCAGCTACGGGGCAGAACCAATCTTACTGGACTTTTACCTAACTAACGCGCCCCTACATCTCGTTGAGAAGGAAAACGCTAACGAAGGATTTAGTGATTGGCGTATTCGCGTCACAATTAATGGTGAAAGCTTTATTTTCGATCGCTGGCAAGCAGTTTACCTTAAAGGCTTCCGTCCAGGGAAAAACTGGGTAAAGCTAGAATTTCTCGATAATCAAGGAAATGCTGTCAAAAATGCTTTTAATACTACAGTTAGATTGATTGACTACCAGCCAAAGGGCAAAGACACTCTGTCGAGAATTGTTAGAGGAGAACTCACAGCAGCTGAGGTGCGCCCTATTGTAGACCCGAATTATAAACTTGCACCTAAACCCACACCTTCTGTTGAAAAAACACCTCAAACACAACCGAAGGTAGAAAAACAGCCTATTCCTGAAACTGAAGTTCCAGAACAATTCAAAACACAGCCAGAACAGCCAAAATTAGAAGTTCCAACGGCTGTACCATCTCCCACTTTGTCTCCGACACCACCAGAAATAATTACGCCAGCACCAGAACCACAGCCAGAGATAACGCCAACTCCTGAATCTACGCCTTTACCTGAAAAAGTAACGCCTCAGCCAACAAAACCTAGATTTGGTGGATTTTTTAACCGTGGGACTGGTAAAGTTCCCAGCCCAGAAGCAACTGTTGCACCATCTCCTAGTTTGCCACCTACGCTGCCAGAGATTATTGAGTCTCCTGCACCAGAAATAATTACGCCAACACCAGAACCACAGCCAGAGGTAACACCAACTCCTGAATCTACGCCGTTACCCGAAAAAGTAACACCTCAGCCAAAAAAATCTAGATTTGGCGGATTTTTTAATCGTCTAACGAGTAAGACACCTAGTCCACAAGTAACAATTGCACCATCTCCTAATTCGTCACCCACACTGCCAGAGATTATTGAGTCTCCTGTACCAAAAATAATTACGCCAACAGCAGAACCAGAGCCAGAGGTATAGCGGTTCTCAGTTAGAGTGAGGTACACCCCACCCCCAACCCCCTCCCCGCAAGCGAGGAGGGGACTATTATGATGTAACTCATGTGATTAGTAAACGCTATAACGCCAAATTCTCAATCTACGCCGTTATCTAAAACAACCGCTCCCGACGCAGAAAAACCAGAATTAACCAAAAATACTCAACTGTAACTCTTGCGCTAAAACTTCAACCAATGCGATCGCTCCTACAGGATTTCCGATATTATCCAAACCAGGACTGTAACAAGCGATCGCTCCCTCTCCTGGTACTATTGCTACAAGTCCACCACCAATCCCTGATTTCATCGGTAAACCAATTCTGACTGCAAACTGAGCAGAAGCTTCGTATAGTCCACAAGTTGACATTACAGCATTGACAATCCGGCGGTTTTGTGGGGATAAATAGCTATTTTCACAAGCGAGGAGTTTTCCTAACAAGGCTAAATCTTCAACTTGCCCAGAAATACAGCATATTTGCTCGTATGTGTCAAGTGCTGTTTCAATATTTTCTAGATGACCGGCTTGGGTGAGATAATTAGCGATCGCTTCATTGGCTTTTGAACGGCTTAATCGCACTGAAGCCAGCATTTCCTCATCTAAACTTAGTTGGCAACCTGCTAATTGGTTAAGCCATTGACAAAATAAGAGAGTGCGTTGATTAGCGTCCTTTCCTGGTAATTTATCAGACAAAGTAATTGCCCCACTATTAATCATGGGGTTGCGGGGATGACCGCGATCGCTAATTAATTGTTCTAAAGAATTGAAGGGTGCATCTGATGGTTCCACCCCAACCCACCTAAAAATCTTTTCTGCTCCTAGATGTTCTAGCAGATAAAGTAGAGAAAATGTCTTAATCACGCTCATTAACGGGAAAATAGAAGCTGTATCCCCAAAGCTGATGGTTTTCCCCGATTTACAACAGATATGAACTGCAAACCAACCAGGATTAGCTTTAGCTAATAGCGGAATGCGATCGGCAACTTGTCCTCGTTCAACTTGGGTTTGAGCTAGCTGCACCCAGGCTGATAACTTCGTAGTAGTTAGTTTTTCCAGTCCTTTCAAAGTGTAAACTTTTTAACAACTTATTTTTTAAACGGCAAGTAACAGTATAGTCTGATATTAATAGCTGAATTTACCCTTAAGTGTTTACGCAAAATTAAATTATTTATGTCATTGCAAGCGGAATGAAATGTAACGTCTCATAGAGAAACAATTCCAAACCGTAAGCGAATTGCCTCATTTTGCTTCGCTTCATTCACAATGACAAATGTATATAGCGTTTCCTAAGTAACTGAGGTACACCTAAATCTTTTCTCACAAAATAAGCAGCTTTAAAAACGTATCTCACCAGGTCGGGAACCGCCCGGATTTAATTTTACACTACTACTTATCAAACCTCAGCATTGTCTATAAACAACAGAACTGCATTGGAGGTAGGTTTGTGAAATTATCTAAACTGTCTCAAATTCTAGGTTTAGCAACAGCATTTGCAATTTCATCACAAGCTGCGTTGCTGATTCAACAAAACAAGGCTCTAGCGGATATTGATATATCTATCCTTACATCTCTTAAATCTGTACTTTATACAGGGCAATACTTATTCGCTGCCACTAATCAATACTTGATTTCACCTAATGGGGTATATAAAGCTATCCAGCAATCTGATGGAAACTTTGTTCTTTATGCTGACAGCACTCCTCTGTGGGCATCAAACGTTCTTAACACATCAGTTTACTACACCGTCATGCAAACCGACTGCAATTTAGTCAGCTATAATTATAGTGAAACCGCTGTGTGGGCAAGTAATACAGCTGGGCTTGGTTCTAATTGTCGTCTCGAAGTTCAAAATAATGGAAACTTGGTAATTTATACAGGTTCTAATGTTCCTGTATGGTCAACAAATACCAACAGATAAACTGCCTTGTTTTTACCATTTCTTTATGAAGCTGCATAGAAATAACCCCACAGCCTGCGGCATCTCCTCAATGCTTTGAGAGGAATGAAAGTGGCGTTTATCGTATACTTTGAGACTTTTCAAACATCTTTTTAACTCGACTTTATCCAAAATTAACAACTGGGTTCTCCTCAATAGAGCAAAAACCCTAACTTTTTAGCAAAAACTTTTTCGATGTCACTGATTCACGGTGATATCTAAATAGGACTTACGCAAATTATCTCTCAAACTCTGATTTCTACGTGCCCTCTGTGCCTCTGTGGTTCGTTATTTCGTAACTCGTGCGTAAGTCCTAGTAAAAAGTAAAAATAATACCCCATATAGGTTTTAGCATTAGCGTTGGTGCAACGACTCCGCAGGAGTATCGCGTTGCTAGAAAATGGATAAAGTCGAGCTTAATTACGAATTACAAATTAGTATGATTCCCCGTGTCAGAGCGCCAGAATTACCGCAAAATTACTTTTGGCTCAATACCGATAAACCATTGTCTCTTAAACAACTTAAGGGTAGAGTCGTAATTTTAGACTTTTGGACATACTGCTGTATCAATTGTCTGCATATTCTGCCAAACCTGAAATATTTAGAACAAAAATATAAAGATAGTCTTACTATTATCGGCGTTCACTCTGCCAAATTTGACAACGAAAAAGAAACAGAAAATATTCGCCAAGCTATCCTGCGCTATGACATTGAACATCCAGTTATAGTTGACAGAGGTTTTCGGATTTGGGAAGAGTATGCTGTGCGTGCTTGGCCTACATTAATAATTATCGATCCAGAAGGTTACGTGATTGGCCAGATTTCTGGTGAAGGAAACCGTGACACTTTAGACGAGTTGATTCAAAAGTTAATTCAGCAACACCAAGACAAAGGCACAATTAATTTCCAAGAAATAAGCTTGACTTTAGAAAAACAGCGTCAACCATTAATCACACCTTTAGCTTTTCCTGGTAAAGTTCTAGCTACTCAAGCAGGTTTGTTTATCGCTGACTCTGGACATCACCGCCTAGTTATGAGTAGCTTTGATGGGGAAATTTTACAGTTAATTGGGACTGGACAATCTGGCTTAACTGATGGTGCTTTTAACGAAGCGCAATTTTTTGCACCGCAAGGAATGGCATTTGATGCCGAAAATCAGATTCTTTATGTTGCTGATACAGAAAATCATGCATTGCGGCGAGTTGATTTAAAGCGCCAAGTAGTCAAAACTATTGCGGGAACTGGCGAACAAAGTCGCAATATCCATCCTCATGGAGGTGTTGGGTTAGAAACCGCACTGAATTCCCCTTGGGATTTAGTGAAAGTAGGAAATATCTTATTTATTGCAATGGCTGGGCCGCATCAAATTTGGCAAATGGATTTAGAAACTGGCATCATCAAAACTTATGCTGGTACTGGTGCAGAAGCGTGTATTGATGGTTCACTTACTGAATCTGCTTTTGCTCAACCTAGCGGTATTACTAATAATGGGCAAGAATTATATATTGCTGACAGTGAAGTTAGTTCAATTCGTGGTGTTGGAATTGTCGAACCTTATCAAGTAAGAACTGTTTGCGGCAGTGGCGGTTTATTTGGTTTTGGTGATGTAGATGGACAAGGTGAAGATGTCCGTTTACAACACTGTTTAGGAGTGGAATACGCGCAGAATTTTTTGTGGGTAGCAGATACTTATAACCATAAAATTAAATTAGTTAGCCCCAGTGGGAATTGTCAAACAGTTTTGGGAGATGGTTCTGCGGGTTTACAAGATGGTCAGGGTAAAAATACTCGTTTTTTTGAACCTTCGGGATTGAGTGCTTTGAGTTCACATTTATATATTGCTGATACTAATAACCATGCTATTCGTTGTGTAGATTTGGATAGCTTTGAGGTGACAACGCTGGAATTTCCTGGTTTGTGTGCGCCAGATGTTTGTATTCTACCTAATTTATAGAATGAAAACCTTATGCAACAGCGTAAAGAAAGACTTTCTATTTGGGTGTCTGGCTATGAGATTTTAAAGAATAATATTGTTGAGTGATTATCTTTAGCAGCTTGAATACCAGTATTGTCACTGAATTGATAGTACCAATTGCGGGCTAAAATAGTTAATTAGTTTAAATTATCATGCGGACACTTCCTAATTTACATTGACTACTAGGATTAACATGAGCAATATCTACCAACTATTAGACTTTGGTGCTGATGTTTTGTTATTTAATAACGATACATATATTGTTAGCAGATTCAAAGAATTGATATCTGAAAACTTTAGCCAGAAATTTCGTACACAATTAAAAGAAAATCATAGTGATTTCTCAGTTTCGGGACTTTTTAATAAGCTGTGCATAAACGAAGACAGCTTTCAAGCTGAAAATATCACATGGCAATCTTCTAAAGAAGGTATAAACTGTAAAGTTTTTAAAGTTGGCTCTACAGACTGGCAAGCAGGTAAACTCAAAATAAAAGTATCTACAGAAATTATTTCTCCATGCCTACAACATAAATTTATTAGAGAAGATGGCAACCTTAACATTACGATAGCCCTAGAATTTTATCCTGATAATTCTAATGAAACGGAATCACCTTTAGATGATCTTCGGAAAATGATACAATCAACATAAATTGCTATCTTGTACATCGCCAGATGCTAACAATAAAAGGAAAGAAAAATAATTGCAAGTGATCGCATTCACTCATTCACTCGATTATGAAAAACAATTTATAAAGTAAACTCAAGTAGATTGTGTTACAGATTTAACATCTGGATGAGATATTTTAAAGAATAATTTTTTAGAGCGATCGCTATATGCAATTAGTAATTTTTGATATTGACGGTACACTAACCAATACCTACAAAATTGATGAAAATTGTTTTGTGCGTGCTTTTGCATTGGAATTTGGAATTTTTGGTATAAATACAAATTGGACTGAATACACATACACCACAGATTCTGGAATTACCCAGCAAATTTTCCAAGAAAAATTAGAACGTCTTCCTTCAAATGAAGAGTTACTTAGACTTAAAGCACGTTTTGTTAGTCTACTTCAGGAAGCGTTTATTAATAACCAAGATTTATTCAGCGAAATTCCTGGTTCTGCAAATATATTAGCTAAATTACAGCTAGACTCTGATTGGTGTGTTGCGATCGCAACAGGTGGTTGGTGTGAACCTGCTAAATTAAAACTTCAAAAACCTAATTTACCAATAGAAGGTATTCCATTGGCTTCAGCTAATGATGCACTTTCACGAGAAGATATTATTAAGACAGCTATTATCAAAGCGAAGAATGTTTATCAAGTTGAAAATTTTCGAAAAATTGTTTTTGTAGGTGATGGTGTTTGGGATGTCAAAGCAGCCTATCGGTTGAATATTGCTTTTATTGGAATAGGTGATCCTAAATTAACAAATGTAGGCGCTACCAAAGTACTTAAAGACTTTACAAATGTAGAAGATTTCCTGAAAATATTACAATCCGCAGCAATTCCTAGATATTATATGAACACCATTCTCCATATCACCAAACGCCAACAATGGGAACAAGCAAAAAATCTCGGTACATATCGCGCTAATTCGTTAGACAGTGAAGGTTTTATCCACTGTTCAAAATCAACGCAAATACTCAAAGTTGCAAAAAGATTTTTTGATAATCAAAAAGAACTGGTACTACTTTTTATTGATTCTGAAAAAGTCCAAGCTGAAATTCGCTATGAACCTGCTGAAATAGGCGAATTATTTCCTCACATTTATGGTGAGTTAAATATTGATGCTGTGTATCAGGTGATTGATTTTGAAGCTGGAGAAGATGGTTTATTTGAGTTGCCGCAAGAAGTTATAGATTTAGAATAACGTAGACGCTTCTCTACGAGACGCTACGCGAACGGCTTGCCACAGGCTACCGCAGAGGCGCAGAGGACACGGAGGAGGAGAGATGGAAAGAATTTAAGCGTTCGCCCTTGGCGTTGGCGTTCGCGTAGCGTGTCGCAGACAAGCCATCGCTTTTTGGTTAGAGCATTTGCTACATCTCAAATTTGAGTAAAAATGAAATTATTTAACAACTAACATCCTATGGTTACTCTCCAACTCAGCCAAATTCGAGTTCCACCAGGGCAAAGAATAATACTGGAAGATGTTAGTTGGCCAGTATTTGAAGCAATTCTCAACGAGTTAGGGAAGCATCGCAGGAGCCGAGTAGCATACAGCCAAGGAACTTTAGAAATTATGGCTCCATTACCAGAACATGAGCGATCTAAGGTAATTATCGGAGACTTGGTGAAAGCTTTGTTAGATGAACTCAATCTGAATTGGGAGTCTTTAGGTTCAACCACTTTTAAGCGAAAAGATATAAGTGCAGGTATCGAACCTGATGATTGTTTTTATATTCAAAACTATAAGGTAATGATTGGGAAAGACAAGATCGACCTAACTGTTGACCCTCCTCCTGATTTAGCGATTGAAATTGATGTCACCTCTAAAACTCAAATTAGTGCCTACGAAGCTTTGAGAGTACCTGAAATTTGGCGATATGAAAGCAAAAACCTAGAAATTAGCTTGCTGCAAGGTGAGCAATATGTCAAGTCTCTTATCAGCCTCACATTCCCTACTTTTTCTATTACAGAACTTATTCCTCGGTTTGTGGAAATGGCGCGAACTATAGGAATGAGTTCAGCACTTAGAGCGTTTCGACAATCGGCAAGAGAACAAATACAAAATAGCTAAGGTAATAAAATTCGCGGGTACACAAATTCTCGTTCGCTAAGTTAAAATCAAGGTTTTGCCTGGGTAGACGCGATTTATAACGCCCTTTTAAAGTATTTCGCGCTTTACTTAAAGAACGGGAATTAATCTAGAGCAATTGTGACCGAATTTAATTTACAAATCCAAGAAAATAGCGATGGCTTGTCTGCGACACGCTACGCGAACGCCAACGCCAAGGGCGAACGCTTATCAACTTCACTGGAGGATGCAGCGCCTAGCCTACTTTCCTCCAGTAATACGATACACTGCGTCAACACTAAAGGCGATCGCCTCGACCGTTACCTTTCCCAAGAATTACCAGACTTATCTCGTTCCCGCATCCAACAGTTAATCGAACAGGGTAACGTCCAACTTAACGACAAAGTTTGCACATCTAAGAAGATCAATGTCAAAATAGGCGATCGCATCATTCTCGAAATACCAGAAGTTCAACCTCTAGAACTGCTTGCAGAAGACATTCCCTTAGATATCCTTTACGAAGACGACCAGTTACTTATTCTCAATAAACCCGCAGGTTTAGTTGTCCATCCTGCGCCCGGTCATCCAGATGGTACTTTGGTAAATGCTCTATTGGCTCACTGTCCTAATTTACCAGGAATTGGCGGAGTTCAGCGTCCAGGAATCGTCCATCGATTGGATAAGGATACAACAGGAGCGATCGCGATCGCTAAAACAGATATTGCCCACCATCATCTACAAGCACAACTCAAAGCAAAAACTGCACGGCGAGAATACTTGGGCATAGTTTACGGTGCGCCAAAAACTGAAAGTGGCACTATCGACTTGCCAATTGGTCGCCATCCCCAAGACCGGAAAAAAATGGCTGTTATGCCTGTTGAACAAGGCGGACGAGTCGCCGTCACTCACTGGAAAATATTAGAACGCCTTGGTAACTTCACCTTAATTCACTTTCAATTAGAAACTGGACGCACCCATCAAATTCGTGTCCACAGCAGCAAAATTGGTCATCCCATTGTCGGCGACCCAGTTTATAGTTCTGGCCATTCAGTAGGAGTAAATTTACCTGGTCAAGCATTACACGCTTGGCGACTCAAATTGCAGCATCCCATATCTGAGGAGTTGATTGAAGTGACAGCTACTCCTCCCGCTCACTTTACAAAACTTTTAGAGATGCTAAAAAGACGAACTACACTTTAAGCTCATCCACGCTTGAATCTAACCCCGTTTTAAATACATCAACCATTGATAAAAAACCATTAACAACTAGCGTGCATTAGACATGGGATAGAGTCTGTTTCACTTAGTTATATCTAAATAAAACTCCTACATAACCCAAGACTTATGCACGCTATAAAACGATCGAATGGATGTACTAGCCAGCCACCGACCAAAAATCGTTATTTAATTCCTGCCAGTTGCCGATAAGGTACAGACTTTTCGATATCGATGTTGTATGGCGAGATCCGTTGTGGAGCATTGCCAGTTGCATTGATATTTTGTGCCATAGCCAGGAATAGAGATGGATCTCCAGCCTTTGCTTTTTGCTCTTGTGGAAGGAATCTGCGTACTTCGACCTGCCAAATGATTTGGGGGAAACCCAATTTGGCACGGTGATAATCTTCGTATCGTGGAGATTTGATGTTGAATGGCAACTCACCCGCAGATTGGGATGGCAGTATCCGACGGCGCTGATAAGGCACTGTGGAGTATCCAAAATTGCTCAGGTACTCTTCAGTATTTAGCACTTCATCAATAAAACCTACAATCCCCTTGGTAGCGACTACAATTGACCAAGCGATTTTTTCCCGCTCGCTGTATGGATCGCGTCCTAGAACCCGCTGAATTACTTGCTCAACAAAGCGATAATTATTGTTGAGGTCGTAGAAGCTTTTCTTAAATGTGTTGGAAAGCACCAACCCACGAATAAAGTCGCGTACTGTAATTTGTCCATTACGGAGTTGAGACTCTAAATAGGTTTCGCGATCGGCAGCAAAAGCATAAAAGAAAATTTGACGATATGCTGCTTCGATCAGATCGCCTAAATCTGACGGAGAAAGTATATTGTCGGTATTAAAAATCCTGGGCTGTTCATCACCCGGTATTTCGTATGCAGCTACACGCTGATTTTGACTTGAAGGGTTATATTCTAACAGAGGAAGTGGCACTCTAAAGCCTCCATGTTCTTAATTAAAGTTAACAACTTTTAATCACATATTAAAGGAGTAGTTGTATCAGAACTTAAGATTCTGATAAAATTTCACGAAACTTAACTAAGGGTAATTTAAGCATTCGTAGGATAAATGATTAGTCTGCTGGATTCAACCGATAGCTAATCAATAAATAGGGAGTCAGGCTTCCAGCTTAATAGACTACGTAAATAGACGTAAAAAATTTTATTCACATATTTTAGATTAGGAGATTCAGTTTCACCTTTTTGATCTGAAGCAATAATTTTTAACATTTAGCAAAAGAAATTAATGGGGTATTGGGAAAAATTTACTGCAATTTCCTCTGCTTCTCGGTCACTGAGTTTACGGTGAGCGCAGTCGAGCTGCGTAGCCGTACCCCTCCGGGGAAGCAAGCTACGCGCAGCGTCTCGTAGAGAAGTGCTGCCCCCCTGCCTCCTGCCCCCCTCAGCGACCTATCCAAAATTCCAGGGGATCTATAGTTGATTTACAGTAAGGCCAACTACGCAAAGTTGCTTCCATTCCTGCTTCCCAGGAGGGTGGTTCCAATCCCAGTCCTAAGCATAGATGAGATAGGATGCTAGCAAATTGCTCGTTGTGGCCAAACTCTCCTAGATGGGCATGGGCGTATTCATGGACAACTACACCAAACCAATCTCTAGGTGCAACTCGACCAACATCTACCAGAATAGTGATTGGGTTTGTGAGAATGTTGCACAGCCCATCTATGCCGAAGGATTGAGCTATGGGGACTGCAAAAATTTGGATTTGGCGACGCTCTTGGGGATGAAAGCACTCATGACAAACTTCCAGATAGGCGTTGATCTGAGCGTTTACGGCGTTAATATTCTCGCCGATCCAAGTGCAAATGGGGATGCGATCGCGTAGGTTATCAAACACATCCACCATACCCGGTTCTAGGGCAAGTCCCTGTACCAGACGCAGATAATCTTGCCCACGAGTAAAAGCATCACTCTGCTTGAGATAATTCACCAGCCCAAAACTGAATAAAACTGTCTTTTTTCTAAAACATCCGTCCCAAGTTTTTCTATTACTTCTTCTGGGCTGGAAACCTCAACAGAACTTTCAATGCGGCTTTCACTACAAAATGATGCGGTGCTAAAGCCACCAAACCGTTTAACTGTACTGGTTCGTAGTCGCATATTTGGGCTGGCGAACCAGAATCGCTCAATGGAACTCATTGTTTCGTATTCGGTTGTCAACACTAGTCCATCTTCATCATCCATGTGAAAAAGACCGACTACAGGCACTATTTCGGCGTAGCCTCTTTCGCGGAGTAATTTACCTTGCCTTGGGTTATCGCCATCAGGCACGATCGCAAATATGGTTTTCCCCTGATGATTCTCCTCGCCCTCTCGATCCCAAGCCATTGTTCCTAGCCACCGCACACGCGAACCACCGACTGAAAGGCTGGGGTCAATCTCATGATACTGGCACAGTTCAATGATCTCTGGATGATCGGCATCAAGAGTTTCTACCTGTATATCTGATTCTCCTATCTCTGAGCGCTTGAACGCCAGATGATGAGTTGCACGTTGCGATCGCCACTTACCAGCACTTAGCTGAAAAAATTCCATTGCGTCTATCAATCTTCTGACTCCTACTTATTGCTCCTGCGGATGATGTTTTACGAGTTCTTTCTTTTTAGAGTAGTTGGTATATAAACATTCTAAACATTACAGCGATTAGCGGCCAGCTTCAATAAACACCCTAAAAAGGGATATGTAGAGGTATTGTTATGCAATTGTAAACTTTTATGAGTGTGATTTCTTATAGCTTGACAATGTAGACATTTTAATATCTGAGTGCTACATTAGGAAAAAGCGATCGTCTTCCACTAACAACAAATACCTTTCGATTCAGTCAATCACAGGAGTGAATGATGGACTTTCCAGTCGAATTAACTTTAGAACAACAGTTTCGCTTACAAAATTTGAAAGACCAGGTAAAAAGTTTGAGTCAACAAGAGGCTCAAGAATTTTTACTAGAAGTTTTACGGCAGATGATGGTGAAAGATAATTTAGTCAAACATTTGTTAAAACAAGCTTGATACAGTAAAAACCAAGATTTTTTCCTAAAGACTTACGCAATGGCAAAGTTCCATAAAGATGCGTAAGTCTTAATTTTTTGTCCAAATTTAGGCTAAATTTTGATTTTTTGAGCGGGACAGCCAATTATAGGTAAATATTACAGATTATTACTTTGTCTCTCATAGTAAAGACTAGGGTACTGTTGATCCCCTATGTTTTTGTTTGGCTACTCACAGTTAACCTGATCGAGAACACGCCAAAAATAATATCCGCCATTTGTGAATATTAAGGAGAACTCATGGTTCTTGATGCTTTTTCCAGAGCTGTAATTACGGCTGATGCCAAAACCGCTCCTATCGGTGGTGCTGACTTGGCAGCCCTGAAGTCTTTCATCGCTGAAGGCAACAAGCGCCTTGATGCAGTGAATGCGATCGCCAGCAACGCTAGCTGCGCAGTTTCTGATGCGATCGCTGGGATTGCTGCTGAAAACACAGCTTTGCTGCAAGCTGGTGGTAACTTGTACCCCACTCGCCGGACTGCTGCTTGTCTACGTGATGCCGAAATCATCCTGCGCTATGTTACCTATGCGCTGTTGGCTGGTGATTCTTCCGTATTGGACGATCGTGCTTTGAACGGTCTTAAAGAAACCTACACAGCTTTGGGCGTACCCACTGGCTCTTCTGTACGGGCTTTCCAAATCCTGAAGGCTATCAGCGTCGCTCACATCACCAACACCAACACTGAAGCTAACGGTGGTAAAAAGTTCCGCAAACAAGAAGTTGTCCAAGGTGACTGCTCTGCTCTAGCTGCTGAAGCTGCTAGCTACTTCGATCGTGTTATTTCTGCTCTGAGCTAATCGCTCATGGCTAAAGGCTATTAGCCAAGCAAACTGAAATTAAAACTCGATCAAATCTAATCTGGAGTATAAAAAGCAATGAAATCAGTTATCACTACAGTTATTGGATCTGCTGATGCAGCAGGTCGTTTTCCCAGCAGTTCCGATCTAGAATCCGTTCAAGGTAGCATTCAGCGTGCTAATGCTCGTCTAGAAGCTGCTGAAAAGCTAGCTTCTGGTATCGATAACGTAGCTAAGGAAGGTTATGATGCTGCCTTCAAGAAATATCCTTACCTGAGCCAAGAAGGTGAAGCTGGCGACACTCAAGTTAAAAAAGACAAGTGCCTGCGCGACATCAAGCACTACTTACGCTTGATCAACTACAGCTTAGTTGTGGGCGGTACTGGTCCTTTGGATGAGTGGGGTATTGCAGGTGCTCGCGAAGTTTATCGCTCTTTGAATCTGCCCACCGCTCCTTACGTTACCGCGTTGACTTATACTCGCGATCGCGCTTGTTCTCCTCGCGATTTGTCTCCTCAAGCGTTGGTTGAGTTCCGCTCTCTTCTTGACTACGTAATCAACTCCCTTTCATAGTAATAGGGATTGACTAGACGTAGACGGGCGATCGTCATACTCTAAAACTTAGGGACTCTCAGTCTATCGCTTTGCCTGTATCTGGTTGAGTGACTGACCAAGAGTCCCTCTGTTGTTAATAATTCGTAATTCGTAATACTTCGGCTCCTTTCTCTACGAGAGGCTGCGCCAACGACTTCGCTCAAGGCAAGTCGCTCAGTACAAGTTTGTAATTCGTAATGAATGATTAAATTTGGGGATTTAAACAGGGAGATTTTCTTATGACAATAGATTCTCTATTTGAACAGTTGAAACACCCCAACCCTAATCTGCGGGAACGAGCCATGTGGGAACTGGCTGATGTCCGTGATGAAAATACCATTCCTCGCTTGATGGATATTTTGGATGCGGAAGATGTCACCTATCGTCGAGCGGCGGTAAAGGCACTAGGTGCTATTGGTACAGATGCAGTACCACCACTAGTAGAGTCATTAGTAAATAGCGATAATGCAACTATTCGGGGTAGTTGTGCTAATGCCCTGGCACAGGTTGCTGCAAAGCATCATGATGTTCCTTTCCCAGATGAGGGCTTACAGGGATTGAAAACAGCGCTCAATGATTCAAATGCGGTTGTTTATATCGCATCCGTGATGGCGCTGGGTGAGATTGGTTCTCCTGCCTTTGAAATTCTGGCAGAGGCTTTGAAAACAATAGATAATATTGCACTGGCTGTAGCAATTGTAAATGCCCTCGGTTCGATGGGTGATATGCGGGGAGTGGAAGTGCTGACGGCATTAACAATTGATGAATCTGTCGATCCATATGTTCGTGAATCAGCAGTGAGTGCTTTGCCTCGATTGGATCGGGTGATTAATTATCAGAGAGGATAGCGATCGCTCTTAAATACAAGTACTTTTATCAATCAAAATAGAGCCGATACATTTAGATAAAAAGACTGGGTATCACCTTGAAGTAATCTCCGAGTGCCTTAGCTTGTGCCTTACTAATCGACCGCTTACCGTTCACAACCTCAGACACCACGCCGCTCGACCCGATAATGCCCACCAAGTCAGCCTGACGGGTGTTACTGACTTCCATAATGTGTTGGAGAATTTCATGCGGTGTAGATTCATCCATTGGATAATTCTGCGCCTCATACGCTTCAATCAGCGTTACTATCAGCTTATGCAGAGCTTGCTCTTCTGGAGTCCGGTTTTTGCAAAATGTTAGGCGTTCTGCTATGGTTAGGGCGCCATTGTATTCCGCTTCCGTCTCAATCACCTTGGGAGCGACTTCAGCTAGTAGACTACTATAAGCAGCTTGGTCAAAAGTAAGGGTCAAATTGGAAATGTCCATCGCCTTATTCCCAAGCCTCTTCCTCTAACTGCCTCTCAATTTGAGAAATCGCCAACTTGATCACTGCCTGAACCCCCGCTTCTTTTTCCTCAGTTAATGCAGCTTGCAGGGGTTCTAAAGCAGCAGCGTCGCCAATCTTCATCAATGCCAGAGCCGCTGCTTTTCGAGTTTCCCAATCGGGATGATGTAGTAATTCAACAAGGCTAGGAATTGCCGAGCGATAGGTGAGGCTACCCAAAGCTGCTGCTGCTTCACACCTGACAATTTCAGATGGATCGTTGAGGGCATTAATTAAAATATTAAATGCTCCTTCTTGAGTGCCTTCTTGAGCAATTTTAGCGATCGCACCCACCACCGCAGCCCGAACTTCAGCCGAGTTGGAGTTAATCTCTCGATATAAATGCTCCTTTGCTTCTGCCCCAATAAATCCTAATGCCCATACCGCATGACCTTTGGTACTTTCTGGATACTCGGTTGACGCTAAGATTTTCAGCAATGCTGGTACAGCTGCCTCACCTATTTTGGCAAGCCCTCCCACCGACGAGGTTTTGACCACC
This sequence comes from Nostoc sp., assembly GCF_036918015.1. Taxonomy (GTDB): domain Bacteria; phylum Cyanobacteriota; class Cyanobacteriia; order Cyanobacteriales; family Nostocaceae; genus Nostoc. The sequence goes on along the minus strand of NZ_JBALEO010000009.1, from coordinate 72,225 downwards.
ATATCTTCATCATTTAAGAGGGCATTGACCAAAGTGGGAATTGCGATCGGGTCAGCGATCAGTGTCAAGGTTTTAGCGCTGGCTCTCCGCACAACTGGGTTGGGATGATTTGCCACAGCTTCCATCAATAAAGGGGTCGCTGGTTTACCGATTTTACCCAAAGCCTCTGCAAAACTCAACCTAACCATGCCCCGTGAGTCTCCCATACTCTCAACCATTCGCTTTAGTAGCTCTTGATCATCTGAGTTGAAGGTGTTTAAGCTTAATTGCTCACTCACGACTGCAAATAAAGCATCAGTTTCTGTATGGGACAGATTTAAAGAATCTGCCCCAAATTGAGTTTCGGAGTTGAGCATATAACTTCTGGTTGAATTATCAAGATGAATGACTAGTTGCTGACACTCAGGGCAGCCTGTTGATCGCGGAGTTCCTGGAGGGCAGAATCAATCTTGGCAAGTTCAGGCTCCAGTTTTGCCATGACGTTTACTTTCATCAACTTAGCCCGTTTTGCTGTTTCCGTAGTTTCTTGAACTAGACGTTCACGATATTGCTCAAGTTCTGCAATCACTTCTGATACATCTTGAGCAGTGACGTTATTGGTTGTTGTCAATTCTGAGGTTTCATCCATAAGTTTGGTTTCCTAAGTATGTGTTTATATGAATGATGTGCGATCGGTGTTCCCAAAAATGTTTGTATTTGGTTACTCGCTAAAGACCAACGTTTAGCTGCTACATAAAACTGAACAATTAGCAAGAGGCAACTGAACTAATAGCTGACAAATGCATATATTATGATCTTCTCAGATCGCGTTACCACTGGTAAAGCTTTTTTACGTAAATCTTCAAAAGTTGAACCCAACTACATTCTGGAAAAAGATCGTGGAAACGACAAGAAACAACCCACTAGATATACGTCATATTAGTCCTAACGTCAGAGAGCTAATTAAGCAATACGCTGCTGTAAATAACTGTACGCAGGCGGAAATGCTAGAGCGTATTGTTTTAGAGTGGAACACCCAACAAAGTGACAGCGAACGACCATCAGGAGATGAGGATGAATAGCTTTTTGTACAGTTTTTTTGAGGGCAATGATGCGGTTTTTTAGTTTGTTTGGCTCTACCTCGGCCAAACGTTGTTATTTTGTACTCGCCCCGTCTAGGCTTCTTCTTCCCAGTCCCCAATCACTAGTACCCAGTCCCTAGTACGATAGTAAAAGTGACCTGCAAGCAATTATCCAAGAGCCATTTATAGATCAATGGATAAACGTTTTTTTAAAATGTTTGGGCTAACAGAAGAAGAAGCGATCGCAATTATCGATACACCATTAGAACAACTCGAAGACGCTTCTGATAAGTATATTGCTGTTTCCCATTTAATTAACTTCCCCACTGAGCAATCGATCGCGGCTTTGGTGCGGGCAATTGAAAACAGTAACCCTGATGAGTTAGACCACCGCATTGTCCGACGCAAAGCTGTAGAAAGTCTGGGGCGATTGCAGGCGGAATCAGCTTTACCTGTAATTCGGCAATGTCTTAAAGATGATGATATTTATACTGTTGAAAATACCGTGTGGGCAATCGGGGAAATTGGCACTAAAGAGCCAGAAATTCTCGAAGAGGTAGCACAACTGCTTGATAAACCAGGTCAAATCTATCGAGTCATTATTCACACTCTAGCTAACGCAGACTATCAGCCTTCCCTAGAACGTGTACAGAAGTTTACCAAAGTTGAGGATGAACCTACCCGTAGTGCAGCAATCGCTACAGTTTGTCGGTTCACGGGTGATTACTCCCAAATTACAGAGGTGATGGCGCTACTGCAAAGTTCTAGCGTCAATGCACGACGCGGTTCTATTCAAGACCTAATTGATTCCCGCTACTACAAAGCCATCCCAGAAATTGCCCGTTGTCCTGTATCTCTGGTGTTTCGCTTGCGAGGATTGCGGATGCTTTTGGATGCAGGTGTTCCCAGTGGTGAAATTACCTTTACAGAAATTCAACCTTACTTAGAGCAAGTACTTTACGATCGTCCCAACGACCTCGATTTAGTACATGAGTATGATGCTACCCCTGTTCTAGATTTTGTGATTAACGAACTCTACGAAACCGATTTTGGACGTTGCTATTTAGCGACAAAAACCTTACTAGATATCTATCCACAAGAAGCACCCCAAGCACTTCTAGTAACCTATGGCGACAAAGCATATAACGACTATGGCGCTCATTATCATGTAATGAAACTTTTCGGCTGGCTAAAATATGCACCCGCCTACGATTTATTAATAGAAAATCTGCACAACCGCGAACCCCAGTTCCAGAAATCTCGTGCGGCGTGTGCGATCGCCCTTGGTGAATTGGGTGATTCACGAGCGATTCCTGAAATCAAAATTTGCCTGAATACACCGATTTGGGATTTGAAATACGCTTGTTTATTAGCGCTAGACCGCTTAGGAGACTCCTCCGGTCGGGAAATTTGCACTAGCGATCGTGATTGGCTAATTAGGGCGAAAGCAACGAGTAATGAATAAACCCATAAATCATAAAATTTGAACCCCACCCCGCCAAAGCTACGCTTTGTCTCTCCTTCTCTTAGTAAGCTACGGTGTATACACAAGTCCTTCTGACCCCTCTAACTCCCCCTTACCGTGTATACACAAGTCTGAAATAGCTGAAAAACCCAAGGTTTTACCCCACCCTAACCCTCCCCTTATAAAGGGGAGGGAACTAGATTTCTTTTTTCCCCCCTTTATAAGGGGGGATTAAGGGGGGTAATTCGACTTGTGTGTAGACGTGGTTTCTAACCGCCCTTTTACTTGCTACTGGTGCTAGTGACTGCTTCGTTTAAAACTAACTTTGGTTCTGGAGTCTCCTCTTCTTCTGGCAAACCGAAAATTGACCTGTACAACTTTACGTACTCCTTAGCAGATTGATACCAACTAAAATCTTCACTCATACCCCGTTTTTGTAGTTCTTGCCATTGCGGTTTGAAACGGAAGCCTTCCCAAGCTCGAATCATACAAGTGAAAAGGTCTAGCGGTTCATAGCGATCGAAGCAATAACCAGTACCGGCAGCATTTTCAGGGTCGTGATGGGTTACGGTGTCAACTAACCCACCTGTGCGGCGGACAATGGGTACAGAACCGTAGCGCAAAGCCATCATTTGGCTAATACCGCATGGTTCAAAACGGCTAGGCATCAAGAAGGCATCAGTACCAGCGTAGATCCGGCGAGACAGGGCATCGTTATACAGTAAGTAAGTTGCCATGCGTCCGGGGAAGCGAGATGCTAATTGCCACATCTGAGTTTCATAGTAGCGATCGCCTGTCCCTAACAGCACAAACTGGGCATCTGTATAAGATAGGAAGCGATCGAGGATTTGCAATATCAAATCAATGCCTTTTTGTTCAACTAATCGGGTAACAATCCCAATAAAAAAGGCTTTTGAATTAACTTCTAATCCTAATTCTTGTTGCAAAGCAATTTTATTGGCTTTGCGTTTATCTAAAGTATCAGCAGTAAAGGTTTGCTCAATATATTTGTCATTTTCTGGGTTATATACCTCAGTATCAATACCGTTGATAATCCCAGATAATTTACCGCTAATAAAGGACAGCAAACCTTCTAATGTTTCACCGTAAGTAGCTGTCTTGATTTGCTCGGCATAGGTGGGCGAAACTGTATTTACCTTGTTGGCAAATTGTACCGCCGCCGCCATGACGTTGTGTCCTTGCATATACCAGGGACACCAAGTAATTTTCTCTAAATACCAACGCCACGGCCCTTGATAAGCCAGGTTATGGATGGTAAACACTGTGGTAATATCAGGATCTTGGTGCATCCACACGGGAATCATCCCTGTATGCCAATCGTGACAATGGATAATATCTGGCTTCCAGTAATTCCAGGCAAACTCGGCTGCACCATTAGCAAACAATGTGAACCGCCAATCTTCATCATCTCCAGAATAGATGCGGCGCGGCATGAAGGACGGATGTCCAAATAAGTACAAGGGAACATCAGTACCAGGCAGAATACTTTCATATACTGCAAAGTGCTGGAACATGGCATCTCCCCACCAGATCGGTTCTTGGGGAATTTCCATTTTGTCTGGCAGGAAGCCGTAGTAAGGCAAGAATATCCGCACATCATGCCCCATTTCTCTCAGGACTTTGGGTAATGCCCCGACAACATCACCCATTCCTCCTACTTTCGCAACGGGTGCTGCTTCTGCTGCAACAAATAGAATCCGCATGGTAATTTTTGCTTCCCTGAGTCTATATTGTCAAATTAACTTTCTGAAATCCCGCTCAACGCGATTTGTCGCGTCTGGCACATCTTTAGTGCAACGGCGATCAATTCTTATCTAATCACATTGGCTTGCCCAATTGCTCAGGAACCGCGCTGAATCACCGCAAAAATTTCTGATAAAATTTCTTGCGCTCCCTGTTGTCGCAACAGTTCTGCTAGTTCTGTGCCTAGTGCTTCGGCGTTGTTGGCCAGTCCAGTGACAGTATCTTTGACGAACTTTTGACCATCTACACTAGCGACTATCCCGGTTAAGGTCAAATTCTCACCAGATATTTCTGTATTTACACCGATAGGTACTTGACATCCGCCCTCTAGAGAACGGAGAAAAGATCGTTCGGCGAGACAGCGATCGCGTGTTTCGGTATGTTCGATCGCTTTGAGTAGAGATAGCACTTCACTATCATCAGCACGGCATTCTATCCCCAAAGCTCCTTGTCCAACGGCGTGGAGGGAGATTTCTTTGGATAGAACTTGATGAACGCGATCGCCCATTCCCAATCTCTCTAATCCTGCTGCTGCCAAAATCAAAGCATCGTATTCGCCTGCATCCAGTTTTGCCAACCGTGTAATCAAGTTTCCCCGCACATCCTTAAAGGTAAAGTGAGGGAAATGATGGCGTAACTGTGCTAACCGCCGTAGAGAAGATGTACCAATTACCGCGCCTTCTGGCAACGTATCGATTTGTTTATCTTTGTGCTTTTCATGCACCACTAATGCATCTGCTGGGTTTTCTCGTTCAGTAATTGCTGCTAACGTTAACCCTTCTGGTAAGTGAGTCGGCAGATCCTTGAGAGAATGAACCGCAAAGTCAATCTCTTGATTGAGCATTCCAACTTCAAGTTCTTTAGTAAAAAGTCCTTTATCGCCAATCTTAGCTAATGCTACATCCAAGATTTTATCGCCTTGGGTAGACATGGTGTGGACTTCAAAAGTTATATCAGGAAAGCTTTTCTGGAGCTGCTCTTGTACCCAATAGGTCTGAACCAGAGCAAGTTGGCTTTTACGTGAGCCGATCCGAATAGTGCGTGGGGGACTAGAAACAACTGAAGTCATAAAACAATATAATATCGCACGCGATAAATTCACTTTCATCTAGACTACCGTAGTCAGGGACTCATGCGAATTTTGGGTTTTGGATTTTGGATTTTGGATTACAATTCTTTACCAAAAGCTTGTTTGTGAAATCTCAAATAATAGAATTTTTATGCATTGAGGATATTGCGATCGCTCACAATGGCGATCGCAACACCTTCAAGTATCAGCTAGTACCCACCAAATTTTGGGAAATAACCAAATGTAGTTAGCAAACTAAACAAGACAATCAGTGCCAGCGTCGAAGCTAATAGCAATAACACCACATCTCTGTCAGAACTACGTAAGAAGGTCTGTAAATTAAAAGGCTCAACCTGCTTTCTCGTCAAGGGAAGCGGCAATTTATCGCGATAATCTTCGCCATAACGAGCCATTCTGGCAAAAGGTAATTCCCCTAGAGAGCGTCCTTGTAAAATCCGTCGCCGTTGATAGGGGACTGTATTGTAACCAAAGTTACTCATATACTCCTCACTATCCACCAAATCGTCGATAAACCTGTGCAGTCCTTTACTAGCTAGCACAATCGACCAAGCTAGTTTTTCGCGTTCATTGTAAACCTCACGACCCAATAAGCGCTGTACGCATATCTGCACAAAGCGGTAATTGTTGTTGCTTTCGTAATTGAGTCGCCGAAATGCATCAGATATTGCTAACCCTCGAATGAAATCCCTGACTGTGATTTGACCAGTTCTCAGTTGTGATTCTAGACAGGTTTGGCGGTTGCTATCTAGCATCTGTTGTTCGTGGAAAATCTGGCGATAGGCTGCCTTAATCAAGGCATCCATTTCTAGTGATGATTGCAGATATTCGGCTGTATAAATTCTAGGTTGCTCGTCGCCAAGAATCTCATATCCAGATACACGATGATTTCGAGATGAAGGGGAATAGCTTAACAAAGGAATAGACATATTAGAGCTAGAAATTTGCAGGGATTGGGCATTATGTATGAGGCAAAACAGTTCTGTTAGCGAGGCGTTGAGTCAGTTCCGAGTTCTGAAGATTTCCAACTCAGCAATCCTTAAGAGCATTTGTTGCTCTTGTCTCCCTTATCCCCAGTTATTAGCCCTTTGAGTTGTAATTGCCGCAAAACTGACTAGTGGTATGTCAAGTTTAAGTTCGTAGTAAGGACTGAAGTCCTTATTTTCTAAGCACTAAAGTGCTTACTACAAACTCTCAAGATTAATTTAGACATTTTACTAGTAGGCTATAGTGGAACTTTGTCTACCTTTAATAAGTTGCTTAAGCAATTGAGATGGTAGCTGGATTTACGCATTGATGGGAGCGCAACTGAAAAGATGCCTAAAATTCAATCCAATTGCCCGATAACAATGGCAACTGCTAAAAAATAGGCAACGATACAACTCAAATTTCGCTATTAAACGGATAAACTTGCGATCGCTGATTTCACTTTGCTGAAACTACGACTCAAGAACAGTAATTTGCTCACTTCCCATAATATAGGAATTTCCTAAAACCTGTCTATATACAATTCTGATGATGACTTTAAATTTTTCTACCGACTAACCAAATACCCTTCCAGTTGAGCGAGTCTTTTGAAACAGACGGCTAAAAATAGACTTCTTTGGGAAGGTTTTAAAGATTCTTGGCTTTTCTTGGTGTATGATGCGATCGCACATTCCGCTGAACTTGCTCAATATCTCTAAAAAACTCAGACTTAAAAGAGAAGTCGAAAATTTCCACGAATGCTAAGAATAATTTGTTATCTTCATTAGTTATCCAAGCTTAGTTATTATACCTTATGAATCGTTCCGCCTGTTTAATCTTCAATCCTGTTGCGGGTCAGGGCGACCCAGATACAGAGCTAGCAGAAATTCGGGCAATATTAGAGCCAGAGATCGATCTAGATATTCATTTTACAACTGAAGAAATTGATGCTGACCAACTGGCATATCAAGCTGTAGAGCGAGGAGTAGATGCAATCATTGCTTCTGGGGGGGATGGTACTCTCTCAATAGCGGCGGCGGCGGTAGTGGGAACTGATATCCCCTTTGGGATCATTTCCAGAGGAACAGCAAACGCTTTTGCCACAGCTTTAGGAATTCCTGACACGATCGCAGGTGCGTGTCAGACAATTTTGCAGGGAGCAACCACCCATGTAGACGTAGCTTATTGCAACGATCGCCCAATGGTACTTTTGGCAGGTATTGGCTTTGAAGCTGACACTGTAGAATTGGCAGACCGAGACGCCAAAAATCGCTTTGGGATGATGGCCTACGTTTTGGCAGGAATCCAGCAATTAAGAAATTTAAAAAACTTTGATGTTGAGATTGAAACTGAAGATAGGATAATTAAAACTAGTGCCTGTGCAGTAACGGTAGCAAATGCCGCGCCTCCCACTTCAGTTTTGGCTCAAGGCCCAGCAGGTCTGATTTATGATGATGGGTTACTAGATTTAACGATTGTAGCTTCAACTAACAAGGCAGGAGCGATCGCTGCCACGTTTCATCTATTTCAAACGGCTTCCACAGGTAACGCCGTTGAACGGGATGATATTGGTTTTCTGCGAGCGAAACAATTTAAAATTACGACTGAGCCACCACAAAAAGTTGTTCTAGATGGTGAAATAGTCGGCACAACACCTGTAGAAATTAAGTGTGTACCAGCAGGCTTAAGAATTTTTGTGCCATTAGTAGAAGAAGTTGAGCCTACCGAAAAACTAGAGGGACTCCCTAATTTGATTATTGAGATGAAAGACACAGTAGAAGAATGAGGGTATGGGGCATAAGAGGCAGAGGGGCAGAGGGGCAGAGGGGCAGAGGGGCAGAGGGGCAGAGGGGAAAATTTACTGCAACTTCCTCTGCTCCCCTGCTCCCATGCTCCCCTGCCCTCATTCTCCTGCTCCCCTTCAATTGAAAACTCAGGAGTAGGTTGCATTGAAACTTGTATCTGATCCAGCGATCGCTAAGAAAATTCGGAAAATGAATCAGCGGGTGCGGTGGCAAGATCCGTTAATTGTGGAACGGGATATCGACCAAACTCGGCTGGTTTTGGAAGATGGTCAAACAGACAATTCTGAGTTCTCATTTTTAGTTGTCGGTGATAGTGGTTCCGGTAGACATAGAGGACACAATCCCCAGCGACAAGTAGCTGAACTTATGCTGCCTCATCACAACGAATCCCGGTTTATGCTGCATACGGGGGATGTAATCTATTTAGTGGGATCGAGTGAATATTACCAGCAAAACTTCATCCAGCCTTACCGAGAGTTTATCTCCGGCATAGAGCATCGTAAACGGATTGCTTATGACCAGATGGTTTTTAAGCTGCCCATTTTACCAGTGCCGGGAAATCACGATTACTATAACTTACCGATTTTATTGAGCTTGGCGTCTCTAACAACATTACCCATTCGTAACCTGTTGCGATCGCGCTTAGACCTAGATGTGGGTTTACATGGCTCAGGATGCGGTGAAGCTTACGCAAAGGCATTTCTCGACTATCTGAAGGCGTTTCAGCTTCCAGAAGAGTTAGCCAGTCACTTAGATCGGCACTACACAGCCAAGACAGATACAGGTCGTTGTCTTTCTTATCAACCTGGGCAATTTACCCGCCTTCCTAATCGCTATTACACTTTTCGTTATGGCGGTATTGATTTCTTTGCTTTGGATTCTAATACATTCAACGATCCACCACCGCTACCGAAAACAAAAAAAGGTAACGCCGATCGCAAACTCTTAGAAAAACGCCGTGAAGATTTCGAGCAAGAAAAGCAGCAAATTATTGAAACCTCAGCCAAACTTCGCCCGGAAAATCCCGATGAAGCCGATCAATTAGATGACTTCCATGCCAAGCTGTCACAAATTGAAGAAATTATTGTTGATATCGATAAGCAACTAGCCACTAATAAAACAACGCTGACTGACACTGAACAACTGGATTGGCTCAAGCAAAGATTAATTGAATCTTGGAATAATTCTGAAGTTCGGGGAAGGATAATTTATTTTCATCATCCTCCTTATGTAACTGAGGCGACGAAGTGGCAACAAGCACAAACTCTAATCGTTCGCGATCGCTTGCGTGGCGTGTTGGATGCGGTAGCTAAAGAAATCGGTTCTTTAAATCAGGGTCGTCCTTTGGTCGATTTGGTATTAAACGGTCACGCCCACTGCTTGGAACACCTGGAAACGATGGATACGGGACACGCTGATTCTCATATCCACTGGATTGTTTGTGGCGGTAGCGGGTTTAGTTTGCGACGCCAGCGAATTGAGGGAGCAGATTTGATGGAGGAGAATAGATTAGTGGCGCGATCGCATCTCTTCATTGGTCGCAACGGTCAAGGTTCTCAAAAGCGACGACCTTATTCAGGTTTACGTATTGACGTTAAAGGCGATGGACAGCCTAAGTTTATTGTCCGTCCTTTGGTTGCCGAATGGTATCAGCGGCAATGGCATAATCGTGAACTTGAGCCACTAATCATTTAAGGAATGGGCATTGGGCATTGGGCATTGGGGAAAGACTTACTACTTCTCCCCTGCTCCTCTGCTCCTTTGCTCCCCTGCTCCCCACTCACCGATCTACCGATCCCATCACAACATCAATACTTCCCAAGATGACGAAAATATCTGCTACTTTTTGACCTTTGATTAACTGAGGTAAAACTTGTAAATTATTGAAATCGGCTGGACGAATTTTCCAACGCCAAGGGAAAATGCGATCGTCTCCAATAATATAGATTCCTAATTCTCCTCTTCCTGACTCTACACGGACATAATTTTCACCTTGAGGAATTTTAAATGTGGGTGCAACTTTTTTGGCAATGAATTGGTAATCAAACCCGTTCCACTCAGATTTATAACCTGCTACCATACGTTGAGCTTCTAAATTTTCGTATGCACCACCAGGTAATCCCTTAAGTGCTTGGTGAATAATCTTGACTGACTCACGCATCTCCCCAATTCTGACGATATACCTGGCAAAACAATCTCCTGCTGTATCCCATTGTATTTCCCAGTTAAAATCGTCGTAGCATTCGTAGTGGTCAACCTTTCGTAAATCCCACTTCACCCCAGAAGCGCGTAACATCGGGCCAGAAATTCCCCAATTAATCGCATCTTCGCGACTTAAAACACCTACACCCTCAACTCGTCGGCGAAAAATGGGATTATTGGTAATTAGTCTTTCATACTCATCAATCTTTGGTGCAAAGTAGTTACAAAATTCTTCGCATTTATCCACCCAGCCGTAAGGAAGGTCAACAGCAACACCGCCGATGCGAAAATAATTATTGTTGACCATTCGGTAGCCTGTAGCAGCTTCAAACAAATCGAGAATCATTTCGCGATCGCGCAAAGTGTAAAATATGGGAGTTTGTGCGCCAGTATCTCCCACAAAAGGCCCCAACCATAGCAAATGGTTGACAATTCTGGCTAACTCCAGCATGATTACCCGAATATAGCTAGCACGTTTGGGGATAGAAACATTTGCCAATTTCTCGACAGCATTCACCGTTACAGCTTCATTAAACATCCCGCCATAGTAGTCCCATCGACTCACGTAAGGTACATACATAATATTGGTACGGTTTTCAGCAATCTTTTCCATACCTCGGTGCAGGTAGCCGATAACAGGTTCGCAGTCCATCACATCTTCGCCATCCAAGGTGACAACAATCCGAAAGCACCCATGCATAGAAGGATGATGGGGGCCAAAGTTAATCACCATTGGCTCAGTCTTGGTTTCAATTCTGCCCATAAATAAAAGGTTTCCCTAATCTCTAATATTTCGGAACAAGATACTGTTTTTGAAAATTTTAGAGAATTTACGAGATGGAGTCTTGCAAAATCGTCCGATTTTTTGCAGATTTATCCTATCTTTGTTGAATAGCTTTAGGAGTTACACCCGTTAGTCGCTTACAGTGAAAATTTAGATGGCTTTGGCTAGTAAAACCAACTGCACCAGCAATTTCAGCTATTGTCATTTTCCCCTTCAGTAATAATTCCTGGGCACGTTTCACGCGACAGTAAATTATATATTTATGAGGAGTCATCCCCGTAGATTGTTTGAAAAGCTGGGAAAAATAATGGGAACTCATTGGTAGTAACGCCGCCAACTCTGCTAAACCTAAATTTTGGTCAAGATGTTCGTGAATGTAGTCTATAACTTGCTGTAATTGACGACGTGGTAAACCATTTTTATATGTTTTTAATATCGGTTTGCGCGTGGAATAGTGTTGCATCAAATGTACTGATAAGGCATTTACCATCGTCTCTGCGTAAAGACGGCTCCCTAGAGGATCACTTTCCAAAATGCCTTTCAGTGCTAGCCCTATTTGATAAATTAGGGGATCGGGTGTGGCGAAGTGCGGCAAAAGTTGAATCTGTCTGGCATCTGCTGTTTCGTCAACTGCACAAGCAAAAATCTGTGGTTCAATAGCAAGTACAATAAAGTCCCCTTCTGCATCCCAAGTCGCCTGATGCCCGACGTTAACGGGAGTAATCATAATATCACCTCCAACTACAGCGTCATGGCGCTTGCGTCCATCCATTTTCCGTTCAGCGTGAATTACCCGCGCTCCATGAGTAAAAATGACAAGAGAGTGCCACAAGGAAGTGCAAACTTCAGGAAATTCATAAGCAGGTTGACACATATATCCAAATGAAGCACCGTGCCAACCTGCTTGAAGACTTGTGAGAATTGGTAAACGTGGGAATAGCGGCAATAAATCATCTTCTTTAGTGATAACTAAGGGCTTTTCTTCTAACATGGGCTACCACAAGTTATTACAAGCCCAATGTATCAAAAGCTAAAAAATTCTGATATGTCAGGTTGTGCTTTATTTGCCCATAAAATTAGAGACGCAGTTATTGCGTCTCTAGAAAACACCTATTTAGCTTTCTTACGTATAATTACACCCAGCAAAAGAGTTGTTAATTAAATTACTCCTGGGCCTCTACCGCGGCTGTCACCCTTATCTGTCAACTTGCCTTCCTCGTCCTGATTAATTTCTCCAAGTTCTTCAACACGTTGTGCCGTATCTTCTGCTGCTGCTTTGCGTGCATCACCCGGTTCTTCGTAGTACATTTCTGGTTCAACTGCATAGTTATTCGACAAACCTTCTTTGTCTACAGTGTAACCCCCAGTGGTGTCTATACTTTCTGGATCGGTTTGGTCATTGGTAGATGTATCTGCTTGGCCTTCTTCTGTGGGGAGTTTTTTGTAATTAGCTCCTTCTCTTTCGATCCGAGCAGCTGTTTCCGCTGGGATAATGCCGCGATCGTATGTATCGGCTTGTGCGCGATCGGATGAATCTGTATCTCTCTTAACTGCTTCATTAGCCATAATTTATGTCCTCGTTAAAGAATCTATTAAATAACTTCAAAAACTAGATTAGGTTGTTTCTCATCTCCGAACTACTATCTTGAGAAGTGACTTAAAATTAAAATAATGTTATATTCTCTATCTTTTGATGTATCTAAAAGACTAAAATGGAATCCGGCTAAATACTGTTGATTTACATTTCTTGGTAGAACAAGGGTTTTAGTTGAGTCAACCTAACATTAAAAGGGCAATTAGAAAACGCAACTATAGAAGGGTTTACCCAAGCCCGCAGAGGCGGGCGAGAGTTTGTATAGCTGTAAATTCTATTTGCCCGTGGAAATCCTAATTTAATGGTGAGTAAATTTACTCGCCCACGAATTGGCTTTTCAGTAATTGAATTTCATCGGCTAATTCTTGGCGAGTTGAAGCCTTCAGTAGATAACGGAAAACAAACCAACTGGTGTAACTAATTCCAACTAACTCAAAAAGTGGTGAGAGTAGGGGAATATCATTGATTGCAGCTAGTACAGTCAGTACTACTCTAGCTGTAACAATTGCCGCCAAAATTAAAGCAATAGTTATTAGAGTCTGCTTGTAGTCCCGAAAAAAGTCACTTAAGTATTGGGGTAGTTGCTCTAAAAATTGAGAAATTTGTCTGCTAATTTGCTGCCATTGAGATTCAGGTTCAGGTGCTGGCGGTAACTTTGGCAAGTTTGCAGTATCAGTACCTTCAAGTGCTAGCGTACCTTGTGATGAGGAAGTATTGATGGATTCACGTTGCTGTTGTTCGGTTTCCATAGTTTTTATGTTTGATAACTACAAGACTTTGTATAACTGAACTGAGCATCAATAAATATAGTTATTAAGGTTGTCAGTTGTCAATTATTAGTGGTCAGTTAAACTTATTACTGACCACTCAGGTTTAGCAGGTGCATTTAAATCTCTTTACGCCTACCTGCTCGCTTTGATTTATTAGTTAGTTGCCTTAGTTAGTGACTTTGGCAACAGTTGCTTTCACAACTACACTATTGACACCTTTAATTTCCTTAGCTAATTTTTCAATTTTAGCCAACTCTTGCTGATTGGTGACAGTTCCGGCGACAGTCACAATACCGCCGTCTGCGGCGTTAACTGTTAATTGGCTCTTGGGTATATTAACCTCTAATTTGGAGCGAACTTCACTTTCTAAGTCAGCTTTAGCTCTTTTTGTATCGCCACCAGTGGTATTATTGCGCTGTTCGCGGGCGCGAATATCAGAATTAGCTTGTCTTCTCCGAACTTCACTTTGTGCGTCTTTTTGAGAAGCTTCTGTTGTTTTTGCAGTCGGTGTTTGGGGAGCCTCATTAGGATTGTTAGGCGCAGATTCACTTGTTTTAGAAGCGTTATCACAAGCAGCAACACCAAACACTAAAAGGCAACTAATTACAAAGGGGGTTAGCTTTTTCATTGGTTTAATTCTGAATCAGAAAGTGAAATATGTGGATATTTACGGCAAAAGTGAGGAGCAAGTTTTGGTAGTCAGGAGCAAAGTTTTCAAATTATTGCTCCTGCAATTTTGTGCGAGTGAAAACTACTTTAGCTTAAAGTACTTCATCACGACGATCGACAATAACTACAGCAGGATCGTTTCTATTAGGCTCTGTTGAGTAATTGGGGCGAATGGGATCAACTACTGCTGCGTCATTATGCGTTACTCGGTCGGAACCTGGACGATATTCACTAATTTCAGTGGCATCATAGATTGCAAATTCTTCAATACCTCGATGCTTGAGAATCCCTTCAGCTTGGTGGATTTCAGCGTCTGTACCATCGAGAATTACTAAGTAGTCACCTTTTTGGAAGCGATCGCTATATACTCGCGCTCTGTCTTCGGGAATTCCCAACCCAACAAGTGCGCCTACAATACTCCCTGCTGCTGCACCGATCGCACCACCAGCTAATGTTGTCGCCAAAGCTGTTGCAACTGCGCCACCTGCAATCACGGGGCCAATTCCTGGAATTGCTAAACTCCCAAGTCCAACTAATAAGCCAGTCAAGCCGCCTAGAACACCGCCTGTAGCAGCTCCAGCTTTTGCACCATCGTCTGCTTTATTACCAGTACCAACGTTTCTATCTACATCTACACCACCGATCCCACGACCGTCTGTATCTTTGGCAATAATGGAGACTTGATTCAACGAAAAACCTGCATCTCGTAATTCTGTAATTGCGACTTCAGCATCTCGACGATGAGAAAATACCCCGATCGCCCGTTTCGCAACACCACTATAACCCGCAGTAGGAGTTGGAGTCACATAACCAGTGGTTGCATTTGTCGCATCTGGGTGGTCGTAAATGCCAAACTCTTCCACACCCTGATGATTTAAAATTGCTTCTGCTCTAAGTATTTCTGCCTCTGTACCATCGAGAATGACTAAATAGTGTCCTCGTTTAACACGTTCGTCGTAAACTTTAGCCCGTTCTTCAGGAATTCCTAAACCAATTAATGCACCAAGCAAACTACCAGCCACTGCACCAATACCAGCGCCAGCGAGAGTTGTAGCTAGTGTAGTTGCTGCGGCTCCAGCCAACATAATTGGCCCGATTCCAGGAATTGCTAAAGTGCCAAGACCGACTAATAAACCAGCCAATCCGCCCAAAGCACCGCCTGTAGCTGCTCCGACTTTAGCACCTTCGTCAGACTGATCGCCAACGCGATCGCTCACATCTGCACCAGCAATATCGTCTTTGTCCCCATCTTGGGTAATGACAGAAACTCTGTTCATGTCAAAGCCAACTTTTTTTAATTCATGTAGAGCATGTTCAACATCTCGGCGATGAGAAAATACACCTACAGCACGTTTATGTACACCTACTACCATTATTCTTTCTCCTCAGCAAAAATCAATTATTTACTAACTCATAGCTCGTAATAACCCTTATTAATACATGTTTCTATTTATTTTTCATCAATCGCTTGGAAGAAATTTTATCTCTATCATTAGATATAGGTGGTTTTATCTAAAGTTAGTAACTAAATCTTAAGTAGAAAATATATTTTATTTTCTAAAGTTTCTATAACAATTATTATCTGGTATCAATTTTATTAAGATATTGAGAAAATTGATACCAAAAGATGTTATTTTCTAACATTTGCTACCATAACTCACTCGCTCATAACCTGGTATATCGGTAGATACAGTTTTATGAGATTTACTTTTGCTTAATAAATTTTCTTTGAGAAAAAATATTGACTAAATCATAAGTTTTTTTTAATAGATCAAGATAAATATTTATTTCTTTTAAATACGACTTTTGGACAACCAACCTATTACCTAAGAAAGTGCCGGCTTACATAAATGATAATTAAGCTGATAAATAAGCCTATGAATGGGTATTTAATTGAGTACAAGTGAGAAAATCCGATGTTTCAAGGTGTTTTAACTGTTTTTGAATGGAATTGGCTATCTTTTGGATTAGCGCCCATAACTTTAGCTCAGGAAGTACTAACTCCAGAAGAAGCGTCAGTTGTTTTTTCTGGGCCTAAATTGTTAGTAGCACTGCTAGCTGGGGTTTTGATGGCATTTGCCTTTCAATTGTTGTTGACAAACTTTTCAGTCGCTGTCGGAATTTCATCTTGGGAAATTGGCTCAGATTCTGATGATGAGTCTGAAGGTTTGGGTAAGACAATTCGTAAAGGTCAAGCGAAAGTTGGTGCTTGGGCGTTAATAACCGTTAGCATTGCATTATTTATTGCTTGTTTTTTAGCAGTAAAACTTAGCCTAATCGAAAGCGCCTTTTTAGGAGCAATTATTGGTGTAGTCATTTGGTCTACCTATTTTTCACTAGTAATTTGGTTGGGTTCATCAGCGGTAGGCTCTTTAATTGGTTCTATATCTAATACTGTCACTTCTGGTTTTCAAACTCTGATGGGTACGGCAACTGCTGGCATCGGTGCTAATACTGCAAAAAAACAGTTAATTTCTACTGCTGAAGATATTACAGCCGCAGTCCGGCGGGAATTAACTTCAGGTTTTGATTCTGAAAGTATTAAAAATACCCTCCAAAGTTCTTTAGGTTCTCTGCAATTGCCAAAGCTGGATATCAAAGAAATTCGGAGTCAATTTGACCAACTTCTTAAGGATACAGATTTGCAATCTGTTGCTAATAGCGATCTATTGCAAAACCTTAATCGTCAAACATTTGTTGACTTAATCAGCAGCCGTGGCGATTTATCTAAAGAAGATATCAATAACATTACTGACCAATTTGAAGGTGCATGGCAACAAGCTTTAAATCGCAAAAATCCCACAGAACAAGTAATTAATTTACTCAAGTCCGCTACTCCTGAAGAACTTAATTCTGAGCAATTGGGCGAACGCCTTCAAGAACTGGTTACAATCGGAGGCGGTAATGGCAATGGTGTAATCAAACAAGCTATTAGGTATGGCTTAAGTGCAGCCGCACCAGCAGTTCTGGAACGAGTAAACCTTTCTAATATCGATGTGAACAAAATTACAACTCAGTTGCAAAAACTGAAAGAAAAAGTTCAAGATGTCGATGTTGAGAAAGTCACAGAACAATTTCAAAAGTTTAGAGAACAGGCAACTGAGCAAGTATCTGCAAAATTACCCATATCACTGGAAAATGCAATTAAGGCAGATGTAGAAGACTACATATTGCATTCGTTCCCTTGGCACTTTAACCGAATTACCTTAGTAGATGAATTTAAAGAAGTCATCTATGACGTAAATGCAGATCCGACAACTGTGAGACGAGAGTTGGAAGAAATTAATCAAGAATATTTCAGCAACTTGTTGAAGCAGCGCGGTGATATTAGCGAAGCTAGGGTGAAAGAAATTTCCGAACAAATGGAAAGCGATCGCCTGGAAGTTTTAGAAACTGTCAAACAGGCTCAAACTCGCGAAAAAGGACAAGATTTCCGCAGCCGCATTGAAGATTATCTGCGTTCGACGGGTAAAGAGGAACTCAATCCTGAAGGTATTGAACGAGACTTTGGCAAGTTGTTGGACGATCCACAAGCTGGTTTTGAAGATTTAAGTAGCCGCTTCGGGCAATTTGACCGCGATACTTTTGTACAATTGCTCCAACAGCGTCAAGATATCAGCGAAGAGGAAGCTAATAACATTGTTAGTCAACTGGAACGCAACCGCGACAATCTCTTGAATGGTGCGAGAGAATTGCAAGAGCAAGCAAAGGCGAAAGCCGATGAACTGCGCCAAAGAGTTGAAGAATATCTGCGAAATACTAACAAAGACGAACTCAATCCCGAAGCGATCAAACGTGAGTTTAGAGTTTTACTAGACGATCCGCAAGCGGGAATTAGCCTTTTACGATCGCGCTTATCGCAATTTGACCGCGATACCTTGGTACAATTGCTCAGTCAGCGTCAAGATTTGAGCGAAGAACAGGTAAACGAAACTCTCGATCAACTTGAAGCAGTCCGAGATAGTATTTTGCAAGTACCGCAACAAGCGAAAGAACAGTACGAGAAAACTACAAAAGCGATCGCTGAATATCTCCGCAATACCAACTTGGAAGAACTTAATCCAGAAGGTATCAGAGCCGATTTGGAAAAATTACTCGACGATCCTCAAGCTGGAGCCTTAGCACTGCGCGATCGCTTATCTAATGTCGATCGAGAAACCTTAGTTAAACTCGTGAGTCAACGCGGCGACTTGAGCCAAGAGCAAGTTAATCAGATCATCGATCGCGCTCAAGATGCCATTGGTGATATTCTGAGAGCGCCACGACGTTTAGCCAAGCGCACCACTCAACAAGCTTTAGATTTTGAAGCCAATCTCGAAGAATATCTGCGTAATACCAACAAAGAAGAACTCAACCCCGAAGGAATCAAACGCGATTTACAATTGCTGCTGTCTTCTCCCCGTGCTGGAATTGGGAGTTTAAGCGATCGCGCCGCGAAATTTGACCGTTCGACAATTGTGGCGCTATTATCTCAACGTGAGGATATTTCAGAAGAGGAAGCTAATCGAATTGTGGATCAAATTGATTCTGTTCGCAGCTCAATTGTCGAACAATTCCAGCAGATTCAGCAGAGAGTACAATCAGTGTTAGATGGAGTTTTTGCCAAGGTTCGCAACTACCTCAACTCCCTGGATCGTTCGGAACTCAACTATGAAGGCATTAAGCAAGACTTTGCAAAAGTCTTCGACGATCCCCAAGCTGGATTTGAAGCATTGCGCGATCGCCTCAGTGAATTCGATCGTGACACCTTAGTTGCTGTATTGAGTTCTCGTGAAGATATTTCCGAGGCAGATGCCAACCGCATAATTAACCAAATAGAATCGGCGCGGGATGGCGTATTGCAACGAGCCGAACGCATCCAGAAAGAAACTCAAAAACGCCTGAAAGCGATTCAAGAGCAAGCTAAAAAGCAAGCCGAAGAAACCAAGAAAACCGTTGCCAATGCTGCATGGTGGATATTTGGCACAGCGATTACTTCTCTTGCTGCCAGTGCGATCGCTGGTGCGATCGCTGTGACTGGGATAACTCTACCTGGGTAAAATATCTCCGTCATCAGAAATTTTGAGAAATACAAAGTGGCATTCAGTCTTATAAATGAATGCCACTTTTTTGATAAATCAAAAAAGTATCGTGATATCAAGTCCCGTTAATTACTTATGATTACCGCATCTGTGCAAAAATCGGAAAAGCCTTTTTCCCCCTGAATGATATATCAAAAAACTCTATCTGAAAAAATATTTCATATTTCGTTATAGCAAGAGTAATAAAAAAGAGTTAATTATTATTTCTTAAATATAGAAAAAAGTAAGCTTGAGGTAGTATCATACTCTTATTATTCTGAATCCCGTAAAAATGTCCTAAAACCTATGCAATTCCATAGGAGATGATCTGCTTATTTGCTAGTAGATTACTGCTAGAAACTGTGAAGTCATCAGGTACAAGGACATAACATGACTCTTGGCACAATCTATTTTGATGCCAATATCATCAATAGATCCAGTGTTTCTCAAATCTTTAGACTTAACAGCAAAGACCTGTTCTAATCAGGTCTAATTTGTTATATCTTCCCACTCGTTATTTCTCCAATGGAGAAGTGACGAAGTAATTTTTTACCCTATAAATTCAGGATAAATTCACTATGCCAACCATTAATGGTACTAATCAGCCTGACAATCTTGGTAATTCTTTTTCTGTCCTGCCTGATATCATCAACGGATTTGACGGTAACGATACGATTAGGGGCGGATCTGGCAACGATACGATTAACGGTGGTTCTGGCGACGATAGAATTAACGGCGGAAACGGTAATGATAGCCTTCTGGGCGGATCTGGCAGCGATACGATTGACGGGGGAAGAGGCAACGATATAATTGACGGCGGAGCTGGCAACAATACGATTGACGGCGGATTTGACGGTGACGATCAGATTCAAGGTGGTAATGGCAACGATAGGATTCAAAGCGGATCTGGCAACGATACGATTAACGGCATATCTGGCAACGATCGGATTGACGGCGGAGCTGGCGACGATAAGATTGACGCTGGTTCTGGCAACGATACGATAAACGCTGGTTCTGGCAACGATACGATTAATGCCGGAGTGGGGAACAATATAATTAACGGTGTTTCTGGCAACGATCGCATTAATACTGGATCTGGCGACGATACAATTGGCGGTGGATTTGGCAACGATACGATTAACGCTGGTGATGGCAATAATACGATTGATGGTGGATATGAAAACGATATAATTAACACCGGATCTGGCAACGATAGGATTCAAGGCGGATCTGGCAACGACACGATTAACGGCGGATCTGGGAACAATAGGATTGACGGCGGATCTGGCGACGATAAGATTGACGCTGGATCTAACAACGATACGATTAACGGCGGTTCTGGCAACGATACGATTAACGCCGGAGCGGGGAACAATATAATTAGCGGTGTATCTGGCAACGATCGCATTAATACCGGATCTGGTGACGATACAATTGTCGGCGGATTTGGCAACGATACGATTAACGCCGGTAATGGTAACAATACCATTGACGGCGGATCTGACGACGATATCATCAATACTGGATCTGGCAACGATAAGATTGACGGCGGATCTAGCAACGATAAGATTAACGGCGGATCTGGCGACGATAGGATTAACGGCGGATCTGGCGACGACAACCTTGTTGGCGGATTAGGCAACGATAGCCTAGTTGGTGGATCTGGCAATGATACGATTAGCGGTGATTTTGGTAACGGTGGTATCCTCACTGGTGTTGGTGGAACTGATGTTCTCACTGGAGGATTGGGTAACGATGTTTTCGATTTCAACTTTATTTCAGAGAGTCAACCTGGTTTGTTACAGGATGCGATCGCTGATTTTGTGGGAAACGGCATCCTTGCAGGGGATCAAATCGATCTATCTACCATCGACGCCAACTCCACCAAAGAGGGCAACCAAGCCTTCACTTTCATCGGGAGTCGTGCATTCTCTGCAATCGGTCAAATCCGTTATTCAGGAGGTATTCTCCAAGGTAGTAATGATGCTGATCTGTCGGCTGAGTTTGAAATTCGGCTTACAAGAGCGCCACAACTAGTAGAAGGCGATATTATCCTTTAATTTAATATTATCTGCCTTGAAAATAAGGCAGAATGCAGAATTTTGATAATTGAATAGTTGCAAATAAAGATAAGTTTAGCTTGCCTTTCTGATAGTTTATAGTTATTAAATTGCGCCGCGTCTACATCAGAAAATCAGGTAATTCAATCGCAACTGTTGCGAACTGCCACCTAATGAAAAAGATGTCAGATAATTTGAGAAGGCGTATTGTAACGCAAGGGATGTCGCGATGTCTACGACCGGCTACGCCTACGCACTGGTTAACAAAGCTTTTAAGTTATAGGCAATTACTTCCTTATACATAACTAGATAAATCACCAAATAAATCACCAAATAAATCTCAAAAACTAAAACTAACCCTATCTGAACAAAGGTTTCCGATTTTACTTTAGCGAGAGGAATAAAAAATGGCTAATTACTCTTTCTTATAGATAGGTAAAAGTAGGTTTGAAAGTAATACTATAGTTTGTGTGATTATGAATAGAATCAAAACTTCAAAAAGCCATGCGCTTCTGTAGGAGGAAATTTGCTTGTTCCATAGCAAACTACTACTGCAAGCAGCAGTAAAAACAGAAGGATATCACATCACTCTTGGCATAATTTTGATGCCAACATCATCAATACATCTAGTGCTTGTCAAATCTTCAAACTTAACAGCAAAGACCTTTTCCAATCAGTTGTAGTTCAGTTCTCTCTTCCCACTCGTTATTTCTTTGCCTTGTTTTCTCGGCGTTGCTGAATGACAGTGTGAAATTTAAAAATTCAATATTTGAAACTGTTTCCTTTACACCTTTGGGGGAAACCAAATTCATACTCTTAATCAGCAACACCGTTTTCTGATGGGAAAGTGACGAGGTTATTTTTTACCCTCTAAGTTCAGGAGAAGCTTAATAATGGCAATTATCAACGGTACCATTTTTAATGACAACAATACCATTAACGGTTTCCCACTAATCTTTCGCCCTGCCCTAAATGGGGGTGCTGGCAGCGATATCCTTAACGGCAATGCCGGCGACGATATCTTAAATGGGGGTGCTGCTAGCGATATCCTTAACGGCAATACCGGTGACGATAGTCTAAATGGGGGTGCTGGCAGCGATATCCTCAACGGTAATGTCGGCAGCGATACCCTTAACGGTAATGCTGGCAGTGATATCCTTAACGGTAATGCTGGCAGTGATATCCTAAATGGCGGTGCTGGCAACGATACCCTAAATGGCGGTGCTGGCAGCGATATTTTAAATGGCGGTGCTGGCACTGATTCTCTCATTGGCGGTGCTGGCAACGATATTTTCGATTTCAACTTCGTTTCAGATAGTCCGACTGGTTTATCACGAGATATTATCGCTGACTTCGTTGGAAACGGTATCTTTGCAGGCGATCAAATCGATCTATCTACCATTGATGCTAACTCCAGTGTAGCAGGCAACCAAGCCTTCATTTTCATTGGTGCTGGCGCATTCTCAGCAGCCCGTCAGGTTCGTTATTCAGGAGGTATTCTTCAAGCTAATGTTGATGGGGATCTGTCGGCTGAGTTTGAGATTGGACTGACGGGAGCACCACCACTAATAGCAAGCGACATCATCCTCTAATCTAATACACCTCTTGCAAAAGCGCTCAACACCCTACTTCTAAGAGCAAGCGCTTAGGAGTGGGGTCTTATTTATGATTTATGCAATAAGTCTAATATTGAAGAATAATTTAGGTGCAAAGCAAAACATACTGCAATTGTGAGAAAATTCAGTACGCTTTAACCTCTCAATAATGATATTGCTATAGTCAAACACAGTTAAATACTAACAAAGTTTCTCATATCAACAGCACCTAACAGAAGCACATCTAAAAAATAGAAAATTACCAATGCTTGCCAAGGTTCGATCGTGCCGCGTATGCATGAGAAAATCTGTTAATACAATCGCAAAAGTTGTGATAATGCCACAATAGTCAAATTGTAACGCTAGGGATGCGCGATGGATGTCTACGACGGTCACTGAGCGCAGCCGAAGTGCGGGCTACGCCTACGCACTGGTCTAAGAAGGGAATGGCACTCATGTTCAAATAGAGCCTCGATCCTGTAAGGCTCTGCCTCCAGTGGCTTTACCATAAGCAGCAGTCCTCTCGAAACACATTTCCAGTCTTAAGACTGAAAACGAATTCAAGTTACACAAATCTTTAGGCTTTTCTTCGTCTCATGCGTCTAACAAAGCTTTTAACTTATTGGCAATTATTTGTTATATATAACTACAGAAACCACTAAACAAATACCAATATGCAAAACCAACTCTATCAGTACAAAGGCTTGCGATTTTATTCTGGCCAGAGAATAAAAGAAAGTTAATTATTCTTTTTTCTATTTATAAAAAAGTCTGTTGAAGGGTAATACTATAGTATTGTTATTATGAATACAGTACTAATGAACTCAAGTCTATATAATTACGTAGAAAAAATCTCCTATTCCCTTAGTATTTTCCAACTGAAACAACTGAAAACATAAGGTACAAGGATATCAGATGATTTTTTGTGCAATTTTGATGTAAACATGATCAAATACATCTAGTACTTCTTAAATATTCTCAAATATTCTCAAATATTCAAACTTAATAGTAAAGACCTGTTCTTGTCAGGTTTATTCCAGAATATATTCCCACTCTTGATCTTTTTACCTTGTTTTTTCGGCATTGCTGAATGAAAGTATGAAATTCCCAAATTCCATGTTTGAAATTGTTTACTTTATGCATTTGAAGGAAATCAAATTCATACTCTTAATCAGCAATGCCGTTTTATAATGGGGAAGTAAAGACGTAATTTTTTTCCCCTCTAAGTTTAGGAGAAATTCATCAATGGCAAGTTCAATATCAATTTCCTACGGTAGCGGCAGTGTTAGTGCCAGCTCTAGTAGTCATAGCAGTAGCAGTAGTAGCAATAATGGTCAGAGCGATATCATTAATGTTAGTGGTGGCAACAGTACCCTTGTAGGTGGTAGTGGCAACAGTCTCCTTAACGCTGGTGGTGGCAATGATAGCCTCTTTGGTAATGCTGGTAACGATACTCTTAACGGTGGTGGTGGCAACGATAGGCTCAATGGCGGTACTGGCAAAGATATTCTCACTGGCGGTACTGGGACTGATACTCTCATCGGCGGTGATGGGGATGATGTCCTAACTGGCGGTAGTGGGAATGATATTCTCACTGGAGGATCGGGTAATGATATTTTCAAGTACAACTCAATTTCTGATAGTCCACTTTCGTCACGCGACTTAATCACTGACTTTCGTGGAAACGGTAATTTGCTAGGCGATCGAATCGATCTATTTAATATCGATGCCAACTCCACTATTGGGGGCAACCAAGCTTTCACTTTCATTGGGAGTGCCCAATTCTCCGCACCCGGTCAAATCCGTTATTCAGGAGGTATTCTCGAAGGTAGCACTGATGGGGATCGGTCGGCTGAGTTTCAAATTCGCCTTATAGGAGCGCCACAAGTAGTATCAAGTGACTTCATTCTTTAATTTAATATTCCTGCCTTGAAAATAAGGCAGGAGGCAGATCGCTTTTAGCATCTCCCATTCTCCCAAAGGGAGAGGCTAGCGCCAAGGGAGAAGGCAGAAGGCACTAGAGATTAGAAAACATCTCTTTCCCAGTCCTCAGTCCCTAGTCACTATTTTCAAGGCAGATATAATTTTGAAGAATAACTCTAGTGCAAAGTTAGAGTCTCTTCATCTTTGCACCGGAATCAATATACTAAGCTATAAACGTGGAAAGTCAGAGCCTCAGCTTGGGGCAATGACTTTTTTTCATATTTAAATTTGTATTGCTATCTCTAGTATTTCCGGCACTCTGCCTAACACACAAGAATCATCCCTATTTTATACAAACGCTTAGATGAAGATTTATTCTAATTAGGGCTGACCAAAAGACACGGTGAAACATAGAGAATTACTCATATTCGATCGCGCCGCCCAGTCATGAGAAAATCATCAGGTAATACAATCGCAACTATTGCGATAATGGCACGGAAGGAAAAAAGATGTCGGAGAATTTGAGAAGCCAAATTGTGACGCAAGGAGTGCAGCGATCGCCTAATCGAGCTATGCTGCGTGCAGTTGGTTTTAAAGATGAAGATTTCAATAAAGCCATTGTGGGCATTGCCAATGGCTACAGTACGATCACTCCCTGTAATATGGGGATAAATCAACTGGCGCAAAGGGCAGAGGTGGGGATTAAAACTGCTGGGGCGATGCCGCAAGTGTTCGGTACGATTACCATTAGCGATGGGATTTCGATGGGAACTGAAGGGATGAAATATTCCCTAGTGTCGCGGGAAGTGATTGCCGATTCCATTGAAACCGCCTGTACTGGACAAAGTATGGATGGTGTGCTGGCTATTGGTGGTTGTGATAAAAATATGCCAGGGGCAATGATTGCAATGGCTCGGATGAATATCCCGGCTATCTTTGTTTATGGTGGCACAATTAAACCCGGTCACTACAACGGACGCGATTTAACTGTTGTCAGTTCTTTTGAAGCTGTTGGTCAATACAGTGCTGGAAAGATTGACGAAAAGGAATTATTAGAAGTTGAAGGTCGAGCTTGTCCGGGTGCTGGTTCCTGCGGGGGAATGTTCACAGCTAACACCATGTCTTCAGCATTTGAAGCGATGGGGATGAGTTTACCCTATTCTTCGACAATGGCCGCGGAAGATGCCGAAAAAGCCGACAGCACGGAAAAATCAGCATTCGTCTTAGTCGAAGCCATTCGGAAACAAATTTTGCCTCGTCAAATTATCACCCGCAAATCTATAGAGAATGCCATCTCTGTGATTATGGCAGTCGGTGGTTCGACCAATGCAGTGCTGCATTTTTTAGCGATCGCCCGCGCCGCTGAGGTAGATTTAACTATAGACGACTTTGAAACTATCCGCGCCCGCGTTCCCGTTTTGTGTGATTTGAAACCAAGTGGTAAATATGTTGCTACAGATTTGCACAAAGCTGGCGGCATTCCGCAAGTAATGAAGATGTTACTTGTGCATGATTTATTACACGGTGATAGCCTCACCATCAGCGGTCAAACCATTGCAGAGATATTAGCAGACATCCCGGAAGAACCATCTGCCAATCAAGATGTGATTCGTCCTTGGAATAACCCGATGTATCCTCAAGGACATTTAGCCATCCTCAGAGGTAATTTGGCAACGGAAGGGGCTGTCGCCAAAATTACCGGCGTGAAAAAACCAGTAATTACCGGGCCTGCACGGGTGTTTGAATCGGAAGAAGCCTCTTTAGATGCAATTTTGGCGGGTAAAATTCAAGCTGGTGATATTCTCATAATCCGCTACGAAGGGCCTAAAGGCGGCCCTGGAATGCGAGAAATGTTGGCTCCCACTTCAGCAATTATCGGGGCTGGATTGGGTGATGCGGTAGGATTAATTACCGACGGACGCTTTTCTGGCGGTACTTACGGGATGGTGGTTGGTCATGTTGCACCAGAAGCCGCAGTTGGTGGGGCGATCGCGCTTGTAGAAGAAGGCGATAGTATTACTATTGATGCACCGGCTCGTTTATTGCAGTTGAATATATCTGAAGAAGAACTGGCCCGTCGTCGTGCAAACTGGCAACCTCCGGCTCCGCGTTACACTAAAGGCGTGTTGGCGAAATATGCCAAATTGGTATCTTCTAGCAGTATTGGTGCTGTGACAGATTTAGACTTGTTTTAGTTAACCTGACAACTGTGGCGCAAGTTTGCCTACCTTTAGCAAGGGGCTTCAGCCCCTTGTCTGGTTATTTGAGATAGTCGCTGGATTTACGTCGTTTTGTAATAGTTATATCTTGCGATCGCTTCTAAAGAAGTTGCAAGGACAAACTCGTAATTTAGTTTGCGATCGCAAGCGTAGTAAAACAAATTGCTGTATCGAAACGACTGTCAGATGAAATACTGTTGATTGCCTCTAAGTTTTGAAACTATTGAAGAGGGATGTTCTGTGTTTATACCAGATTTTTGCCTGAATTTTATGAGTTTTTGGAAAAATCTTGAAAAAGTTTCAGGAAATTTACATAGAAGAAGTGATGTCAATCGATATACTACAGAAATACTATTGACCATCAACTGCTGAAAAACCTAAAAGGGCACAAAATGAGTTCTGAATCTAATGTCAAACTGACGATCGCTCTTAGTAATCCAGATTTAGATGCAGAGGAGCAAGAACGAGAAGCACGGAATCTGCTGCGAGAAATCAAAGACTTAGATGTTGAAAGTGCTGAACTAGTAGCAGCTACAGAAATACCTCAAGGAGCCAAATCTGTTGGTGGTTTTCTAGTGGGGGTGTTGCAGGCAGAGGTGAGCCTTGCCAATTTTAAGAAATTGCTGGGATTTTTGGGCGATCGCTTGGGCAACAAAACTATTGAATTGGAAGTTGAGGCTAACGGTAAAAAACTCAAGGTGAAAGCTAGCAGTCAGGAAGAGTTAAACGCCGCCATCGAACAAGCGCAAAAGTTTATCGCAGGCAACTGATAAATTCCATTAGCAAGGAAGAATAGGGAGATGGCAAAAGTAGCACTGCTAATCGGAGTCAGTGAGTATGAATCTGGTCTTACTCCATTGCCAGCAGCGACAAAAGATGTCGAGGCAATGCAGCGAGTTTTGTTGCACTTAAAGATTGGTGGTTTTGATGATGTAACACTGCTGATAAATCCTCAACAACATGAGATGGCCGTAGCCATCGAAACCTTGTTTGATAATCGTCAAAAAGATGATCTCTTGCTGCTGTTCTTCTCTGGACATGGCATAAAAGATGAGAGTGGTAAGCTTTACTTCGCAGCTTGTAACACCCGCAAAACTGACAAAGGAGTGCTGGTTAAAGCAACAACAGTACCAGCTAGTTTTGTGCATGAGGTTATGAGTAATAGTCGTTCCAGGCGCGAGGTAGTAATTCTTGATTGTTGCTTTAGTGGCGCATTTGCTGAGGGTCTGTCAGCAAAAGATAATGGTTTTGTGGATATCAGAAACCAATTGGGTGGAGAGGGGCGAGCAGTTCTCACATCTTCAACTTCTACCCAATATTCTTTTGAACAGCAAGGGGCAGATACCTCGACCTACACCCGCTACATAGTTGAGGGGCTAGAGACTGGTGCAGCAGACCGTGATGAAGATGGTTGGATTTCCGTTGATGAATTGCATGAGTATGCTACCAAGGCAGTCCAAGAAGCTGCTCCTGCAATGAAACCGGAGATATATGCTATCAAAGAAGGCTATAAAATAAATCTTGCAAGAGCACCTATTGATGATCCCAACCTAAAATATCGTCGGGAAGTTGATTATTGGGTAGAAAGTGGTAATGGTGAAATTTCTGCGACTGGTCGTGTTGCATTGGAAGGGTTACAAGAGGAACTAGAACTAGCACCGATAGAAGCTGCTGCAATTGAAACTAAAGTTTTAGCGCCTATCGAAGTCTACAAGAAAAAATTGCAGCGATATGAGCAGGCATTTCGCAATGAAATTAAACTTGAGTTTCCTCCCAGTGATAAAACTCGCGCTAATTTGAAACGTCTTCAGCAAGCATTAGGACTTAGAGATGAAGATATAGCTTTAATCGAAGCTCCCATAATTGCCCAACAGCCACTGACCGCAACTCCGGTAGTTGTCAATACTTCGGATTCCCAAAAGAAGAATTTTAAATACTATGTAGGAGCTTGCATTATTGGATTAGGAATCGGAGTAGTTTTTGGTGGTACTTTAGTATACGTTTTTCAACGACCTATAAAGATAGTCTCAAATATAGGAGATTCCTGTGCTAATAAAGAGGAACATAGCTTGAATGACAGCATTAGCTTGGGTGAAGAAGTTTTATTAAAACAATATACAAACTTAGATAAAGAAACTGGAGTTAAAGCATTTGCTAATAGTAATTGTAAAACTGCCATTGATAGCTTCACTTCTTATAGGAGAACTAATTTTAGAGACCCAGAAACATTAATTTATTTGAACAATGCTAAAGCTCGTCAAAAAGGGAATTGGCTTAAAATTGCTGTGAGCGTACCTATTGCTAGCGACCCAGATTTAGCAGAAGAGATATTACGCGGTGTAGCTCAAGCTCAAGACGAGGTAAACAACAATAACGGCATTAATAACAAGCTATTACAGGTAGGGATCGCCAATGATGACGAGAAACCAGGAACTGCTACAAAAATTGCAAAAGCTTTAGTTGCAGATCAGGAAATCTTAGGTGTAGTAGGCCCTGCTTCTAGCAATGCTACCCTAGAAGCAGGCAACGTCTATAACACTGAAGGACTTATAGCTATTTCTCCTACTAGCACTTCTGTTAATATTTCTAATTTTAGTTCTTATGTTTTTCGCACAATTTCTAGTGATGAAGTAGCAGCAAAAATATTAGCTAATTACATGGTGAAAAATTTGCAGAAACAGAAAGTAGCAGTTTTTTTTGTTTTTGGGAGTTCTTATAGTAAGTCGCTAACAGATGAGTTTATTAAAAATCTTCCAAAAGAGACTAAGGTATTCAAAGAAGCAGAATTTAATTTGTCTAAGAGTAATTTTAATGCAGAGACTTCTGTAAAACAGGCGATTAGTCAAGGTGTAGAAGTATTGATGTTAGCCTCGGATTCAGAAACACTAGACAAAGCTTACAGAGTAATTCGGGCTAATAATCGTAAGTTATATATATTGGGAGGAGATAATATTTTCGGACAAAGTACTTTAAAGTCTTTGGGGAAACAAGCTGATGGAATGGTAGTAGCAATTCCCTGGCATATTGGTAATGCTTCCAACTCAAACTTTGTTAAAAATTCGGATAAATTATGGAAAGCTACTGTGAACTGGCGAACAGCTACAGCTTATGATGCAACTCTAGCGATTAGTAAAGGTTTGCAGCAAAATAACACTCGTGAGGGACTAAAACAGGTGTTGCATAGTCCAGATTTTTCAGTTGATGGTGCTACAGGAAAGATTCAGTTTGCACAATCAGGCGATCGCATCAACAGCTCCATGTTCTTAGTCAAAGTTCAACAAATACCTGGCACTGATAAATACGAATTTGTGCCGATTAAACCTTAGTTTTGCAGCTTTACTCAATAGCAATGCCTACGGCGGTAAACTACGCACTTGCTTATTCTGACATTTCAAAATAGCGATCGCATCCAATCTCTTACTTACAGCAAATCGATAAACTCATCAACACTCACTCAGCCCAACTTGTCTAATAATTGCTCGCAAAGTTCCTTAACTCCTACAAATCAAAACTGTAGTCCAAACAAATCAAAAAAGCTAAAATTTCTCACATATCTGGATTTTCACCCAATTCTCTCAATCTAGCTGCTAGACGAGCCGCTTTTGCAACTGCGACTTCTGCTTGTGCAGTTGCAGCCTCCTCTGGTAACAAAACCAAATTGCCAGCTACATCGTAAAATCGCAACCATACCGCCGTTTCTCTGTCTATTGTTCCTTCATACGTTCCCAACCATAAACCTAACTTTTGACACCACAACCAACTACGCTCATTTGGTGTCAAAGATTGATATTGCTGATTATTATCTAAATGCCACCCTTGCAAAGAAGTCGGGTCAAAGGGGTCATAGACAAAATAATCTGAAGTATGAAAAGTTTGTTCGTAAAGGTCTTTCTTAACAGTCTTATCTATTTTGGCTGTAGATGGTGACATTAATTCTACAATCACATCAGGATAACGACCGTTTTCTTCCCACACTACCCAACCTTGACGAGAATTAGTCCCGTCCACATTCAGGACAGCAAAGAAATCGGGGCCACGGAAATCCTGGTTACGTACTTGGGCGCTGCTGTAATAAATAAACATATTGCCACCAGTAAAAAAATCATTCCGGTCAGCCCAAGCTTGCTGCAATGACCGAATCAACACATTCATGGCAATGCGGTGGCGATTTGATTCTAAGGGTTCTCCGTCATCAAAAATTAAATCTGTAGGCGGTGTAGGGTGTTCCCAGTCTAGAATGGCTCTTGGGTTGTTTTCGGTAGTCATGAGCGATCGCCTTTCTCAGAAAGCCTTAGATTTCTATCATAAATTATTCTTCACCCAATCTCGAAAATTACGCATAGCTTGACTTCTACCAATTGTTAAACACTGCTGAACATATTCATTAACTAATTCAACAATTGGGATATTAGGAAAATTAGGACTAGATTCAGATTTTATATATTTACCTTCTTTTAGCAAAGAAATTTCTAAACCTTGTTGTGTATGTCGCCAAAGTTCAGGAACTCCCAAAATTTCATAATTATCAAATCGAGTGCGAGAAGTAATATCAATTTCGATTGCTAAATCTGGTGGTGGGTCTATATTTAAATCAATGCGATTTTTCCCAATTACAGCAGCTTGATTTTGAATATAAAAGCTGGTATCTGGTTCTACTGCTTGCAGCATTCGCTCATTTTTAAGTGTTGTGGAACCAAAAGGCTCAAAATCAATTTGGAGTTTATCTAATAAAACTCTTACTAACTCACCAATATATTCTTTATCTTTTTCGTGTTCTGGTAGGGGAACCATAATTTCTAACCAGCCATTACTATAAGAAATACGTGCAGCACGTCTTTCTCCCATTTCTGCTAAAATATTTTCTAACTGCTGCCAACTAATATCTTTGAGCAACATTTGTTGCCCAGGTTTAACAATAATTTGTTGCAGTTTTAAAAGCATATCACCTCAGAGAGTTGATGTAGTAATTTATGTAGTCGATAGAATTTACAAATCAACTTTCTTAAAGTATATCGCCTCTGGCTATAAGTGTATAAATTAGCTAAAATAAATCATCGATATAAACTTTGGCTATTTCAATGTTATCAGTAATTTTTACTTGTTACTTGTTAAAGGAATACCGATGGTAAACTCTGTTCCATATCCTGGAGTAGAATCAACTTCAATAGTTCCACGATGTTTATCTACGACAATTTGATAAGCGATCGCCATTCCTAATCCGATTCCTTTACCCACAGGTTTTGTAGTGAACATATAGTCAAATACTCGTTGTTTTACCTCTTCTGACATCCCAATACCATTATCGGAAATCTGAATAATCACTTGTTTTTCATCAGTGAGTTCAGTCTGAATGCGAATTTGTCCTTCATTCTTTACTAATGACTCTTCTATAGCATCAATTGCATTCACTAGAACATTCATAAACACCTGATTGAGTTGCCCTGCATAACATTCTACTAAAGGTAAATCACCATATTTCTTAACGATCTGAATTTCTGGTTGATTAGGCGTGGCTGTTAAGCGATGATTCAGAATCATCAGAGTGTTGTCTAATCCTTCATTAATGTCTACAAATTTCATTTCTGCTTCATCAAGCCGTGAGAAATTACGCAACGACAGTACAATCTGACGAATGCGCTTGGTTCCCACTTGCATCGATGCCATTAACTTAGGTAAATCTTCTGCCAGAAACTCAATATCAAGTTCTTGGACGCGATCGCTAATTTCGGGTGTAGGATTTGGGTAGGTTTGTTGATAAAGCTTGAGCAAATCGAGGATGTCTTGGCTGTAAACGCTGGCATGGTTGAGGTTGGCATGAATAAAATTGGCGGGATTATTGATTTCATGTGCCACTCCAGCTACTAATTGTCCCAGGCTAGACATTTTTTCGGTGTGGATGAGTTGAGCTTGGGTATTTTGCAATTCTTTCAGGGTTTTGCTGAGTTCCTGCGCTTGCTGGCTAGAAATCAAGGCGCGATCGCGAATCTGTTCATATAGTTGCACTTGTCGCCATGCACTAATCAACCCAATCAGTAGCAATCCTCCCAAAACTGTAGCCAACAGGTTCAACGCCTGTAATGGCGATTCAATATTTTCTTTTGGCACAATTAACGCTACTGACCAATTTGCCTCTCTCAGGGGAGTGTAAGCAACATAACTCCACTTACCATCCAGTTGAACCAATTCAATATTTGTGTGTTTAGCTACCATTTTTTGGCTAATTTCAACTAATCTGGGATTGCGCGAGTTCAGAAAACTCTTGGCAGCTTTTTCGGGTGTACCAATTAGTTCCGTGTTGGGATGGGCGATGGGAATTCCTTGAGAATTAAGCGCAAAGGCATAGCTGCCTTTACCTTGATGTAAATTGCTGATGACCTCAACGACCCGATTAATCGGAATTCCTCCCATTAAAACACCTGCTGGCTTTGTACCTCTTTCGGCAGGAATCGGCGAACTAATCTGAATTTGTAACTGATTGCTTGTACGTCCAATAATTGGATCGGCAGCTACCGTGTCACCCGCCATACTCCGCTGAAAAAATTCTCGGTCTTTAACATTTGGAGCGCCTCCTTGAGTATTAATTAATGAACCATCCGGTATGGCGAACGCGATGAGCAAAAACGTTTGCAGCCGCTTTACCTCAGATTGCAAGTAAGGTTCCATCACAGGCCAATCTAGCGATCGCACCACAACAGAATTTGCCAAAGTCTTAATTTCTGTCTTCCGAATGGCTAGCCAGTTATCGATATCATCCTCACCTTGCCGTGTTTTTAACAGTGCTTGTTCCTTAAGACTATCGAGCAGCAACCCCTTAACAATCTTGTAACTAGTGATAGCTGTGGCGCTAATGCTAATAGACAGAATCACCACAATTGATAACAATAGTAAGTTCCGCGATCGCCTTTTCAAAAAATAGTAGTTTTTGTTGATTTTGGCACTCCATCGGGGATTAATTTTCAACCATACTTTCCGCAATTTAAGCATCATCGTAGCTTTACTCCAAGTTAAAATTTAAAAAGCAAAAATGAAAAGTGCTGAGTAAAGTAGAAATTACTCAGCACTCATAACTCATAACTCAGCACTCAGCACTCAGCACTCAGCACTCAGCACTCAGCACTAATTATTGTTGTTGAGTAGAGATTTGAATGACAAACTCTGTTCCCTTTCTAAGTTCGGAAGTGCAAGAGAGTGAACCGCCATGTGCTTCTACAATAATTTGACGAGCGATCGCTAATCCTAATCCAGTGCCTTTTCCTACAGGTTTGGTGGTGAACAAATGGTCAAATACTTTTTGTTTAACCTCCGGTGACATTCCCACGCCATTATCAGCAATCTTAATCAAAATATCTTTACCTGAGTCTGCTACACGAGTTTGAATAGTGATGCAATTGGGGTTGGCAAGAATCGCTTCCAAACTGCGTTCTGTATTGTATTGTTCAAGCGCATCAATGGCATTTGCTAACAAGTTCATAAACACCTGATTTAGTTGTCCTGCAAAGCATTCCACCAGAGGGAGTTTGCCATAATTCTTCACCACGTCAATTGCTGGACGGTTTTCGTTAGCTTTTAAACGGTGTCTGAGAATCAGAATAGTACTGTCAATGCCTTCGTGAATATCAAAAGGAACTTTATAATCCTTATCTGCTCTGGAGAAGGTTCGCAAACTGGTACTAATACTGCGGATACGGCTAACACCCAATTTCATCGAGTCCAGCAATTTCGGTAAATCTTCGCGTAAATAATTCAGGTCGATGGCATCAATTTCATCTTGAATATCTAAGCCGGGATTGGGAAACTTTTCTTGATAAAGATTAATTAGTCCCAACAAATCTTTGACATAATCTTTGGCTGGTTCTAAGTTGCCAGCAATGAAGCCGACAGGATTGTTGATTTCATGGGCAACACCTGCTACCAAATTACCAAGGGCAGACATTTTTTCACCTTGGACTAATTGCAATTGCATCGTTTGGAGTTCTTGCAGTGCTTGTTCTAATTGTTGCTTTTGCTGTTGCAGCAATTGTTGTGCTTGCTGGCGTTCGGTAATGTCTTCAGATGTGCTAAGGATGCCAAAAACGTTTCCTTCTCTATCTTTTAGAGGAATTTTATTTGTATTAGACCACTTTTGTTTTCCATCTACTTGCTGCACAGTTTCGATAATATTGAGTTCCGCTTCCCCAGACTCAATGAGGCGGCGATCGCGCGTGACAAAAAAATCTGATTGCTCACTAGTCCAGGAAAGGTCGTAATCTGTTTTACCAATAACATTTTCTGGCGCTCCTAGGCCCCAAGTTTGAGTAAAGTTATGGTTACAGCCTAAATAAACACTATTGCAGTCTTTCCAGAAAACAGATTGTGGGATATTGTCAATAATTAACCGCAAAAATTGTTCAGTCTGTCCCAGGTTTTCTAGAGTATTTTGTGCTTGCTGATAAAGTCGGGCATTTTCTAGGGAGATTGCAGCTTGAGTACATAATAGATTGAGAATTTCGACGCGATCGCTAGTAAACGCTCCAGTCATCAAATTGTTTTCTAAATATAAAATCCCTAAGAGTTTCCCTTGATAGAGAATCGGTGTACATAGCAAGCTTTTGGGTTGCTGACGAATAATATAGGGATCGGCTATTAGCGCCGGATGCAATGCTGTATCAAAGATAACGGTAGATTGCAGGTTACGTTTGATGGCGTAAATTAGGCTATGGGGAACCTCTGCACTATCTTCCACAAAAATGGACTGTAACACCGTTGATTTTTGCCCAGCTTGAGCTGTCGCCTCAACTACCAATCTATTTTCTTTAAGCAGTAGTAACGCACACTTATCTGCTCCAGCATTTTCCATTACCACTTGCAGCAGTTTTGTAAGTAATTTATCCAGTTCAATTTCACTCGAAAGAGTTTGAGAGGCTTTTAAAACTGTTGCCAAATCTAGCATTATTGATGTGTTACTGCTAGAAGTTACTGATTTATGAATGCTTGGGTGGAAGGTAGTAATGCTGTCAATATTTGCGAACGTCTCATTGGCTGTGAATAGCGATCGCTTCTGTTGTAAAATCGGGGCTAGCAGTTGTGGATAACGCTGTTCTAGGTCATTGACTTTGGCTTTAGCATCCCAGCGGGTGTAGCAATAGTAAGCATTAATCAAATACTCTTGAGCAATGCGTTCTTTACCCCATTCTAAATAGAACTTGGCTGCAAGTTCGTTGGCGAGAGCTTCTTCGTTGAGGTATTCGTTTTCTTTAGCTTTAGCAATGGCGCGATCGTATGATTCGATTGCATCCATATACTTGCCAGAAATTCTTGCTATTTCCGCAGATAACAAGAGATATCGATGTAGAAAGTTGTCTGGACAACTATTAGCCCAGATTTTCTGAATTTGTTGATGCTCTCGAATAATGTCCCAATACTGCTTTTTCTTTTCTAATGTCACATTGGGATAGAGAGCTATCAAACTGAGTGGATAATAGAAATGATACTGAATAATTGGGAAGAAACCAGAGTTACAACCAAGAGTTTTCTCAGCTTCTTCTGCTGCTTCCACAGCATCTGCGTAGCGCCCATAAAGGTACGACAATTGGATTTTGAGAAAGCAGTACCAATTAATTCCATGTTCAAAGTTGTTCTTTTGTCTCCACACTTCGATATAGGGAATATCTTCGTCATTGCGATCTTCTAATAAATCGGTGCTTTTAGATATATCTTGCAGGTTTAATAAGAACTGCCGCTGTAAAGTAAAGGCATACAGCATATTGGCATCATTAACCTGTTGGACATAGCTCAGATATTTTTCAGTTTCCGCGTAAACATCTGAGAGGCGATCGCCTTTAATTAACATCGCCCAAATCAGAAATGAAACCGCCCAAACACC
The DNA here is from genome assembly GCF_036918015.1 of Nostoc sp. Classification (GTDB taxonomy): domain Bacteria; phylum Cyanobacteriota; class Cyanobacteriia; order Cyanobacteriales; family Nostocaceae; genus Nostoc. The sequence continues at coordinate 35,339 of NZ_JBALEO010000009.1, read as the reverse complement.
AAACACCAAATTTCCAGTTTCTTGACATATTTGGAATGATTGCTGAGAAAGTGGCAAATTCGTTTTCAAATGCTGATTATAGGGATTAGTGGTGTGTGCAAAGATATTATTGGTTTTAAAAATAAATTTGGTACTGTTGAAGTGACGATCGAGTTTTAGTGCTAATGTACCGAACTCATAAGCCGTTTGATAATTTCCTTGATTTGCCAGATTCATTCCATATAAACAGTAAGCAAAACCAGAGCTTTCTGCATTGCCATATCTCAACGATAAACCGATCATTAATAGAGGAGCCAAGCAACTGAGGTGTTGATCTCCTCCCATATAAGCTGCTGCCCAAAGGTCAGCTAAAATACCCATACAAACCTTCTGATCTCGATCTGTCATCTCAGGCAGATCGAATAAATCTGGTATACGAACCGTTTGCAGTTTAGCTTTTAATTCTTGAAGTTCAATTTCGATAGCAGCCTGCTGTTCTTCAGAAGTGTCTGGCAAATGCATTCCCATAATGCTCAAACCTTTTACTCCAGCTTCAATGCTAGCTGCTATATTTTCACCCTGAGTCATTTTTAGGTACATCTGAATCCTATAAATATCTACTTTTTCAAACCTATCTTTGCTTTGACCTAACGCTGTATCAAATAAATTTCCTGCTTGGTCAAAGCTGCCAGTAAGATATTCACATTCTGCGGATTCTCGATGTAACTCAAATGTAATTTTATAATTAACCAACCAACTTTTTTCTATTAACAATCCTCTGCCTAAAGTGAAATATTTTAGGGCTGCTCTATAAGCAGTAGAAGCTTTTGCTTTTTTACCAGCAATTAGATTCAGTTGAGCAAGTTCATCTTTTTGGGATTGTTCATCAATTATGTCAATTCCCTCATTTAGCTGATTAACAATGTCAAAAATTCTGGCTTCAAGCGCTTCAGGTAATGTATTGTTTAATAGTAATTGCCCAATTTTGAAATGAGTAGCTTTTCGTTGAGATTCAGGGATAAGCGAATAGGCTGCTTGCTGAACACGGTCATGAAGAAATCTGTAAGAGCAAGAACCAGGAGAATTATATTGCTGAAATTCTGAATTCTGAATTATAAATTCAGACTCATCATGGTAGAACTTGTAAACCTCATTGGTAGGAATAATCAACCCATCTTGCACAGCCTTCCAAAAATCTGCGGCTGTTTCCACCTGAGATTTTTCGTAGACGATCGCTAATGTCCCTAGATCGAATTGGTTTCCCACGCAAGCTGCTAATTTCAAAACTTCTTGAGTTTCGGTTGACAACTTTTGCAGTTGAATCGCCATAAACTCTACAACATCATCGGTAAGAGCGATCGCTCGTACTTGAGCAATATCACATTCCCATCCTCCTTGACTTCCTTCCTGACTAAAAGGAGGGGTAAATGTAATTAGTCGATCTTGGTGTAGCGCTTTGAGAAACTGGGTACTAAAGAAAGGATTACCTTTAGTTTTGCTTAATATCAACTCTGTTAACGGTGCGGCTAATGCTAGTGTGCAACTTAATGTATCTGCAACCAAATGATTGACAGATATTTGATCTAGGGGAGCTAAGGTAATTGTATTGACTGTAGCACCTAACTTCTGAATCTCTTCTAAAGTCAGCATCAGCGGATGTACTGGGTTGACTTCATTATCCCGATAAGCACCAATTAATAGTAGATAGCCGATGTCAGCTTCGCTCATTAACAAGTGTATTAACTTTAGAGAAGCAGAATCTGCCCATTGCAAATCATCAATAAAGATTGCTAATGGATGTTCTAATGCAGTAAAGACTTGAGTGAATTTCAAAAACAGCGAATTGAAGCGATTTTGTGCCGCACTTCCAGAGAGTTCCGGCGCAGGTGGCTGTTTACCAATTATACTTTCCAGTTCTGGAATCACCTCAATCATCACTTGTCCATTCTCACCCAAAGCAGAGAGAATTTTGGATTTCCATTGCTCAAATTGGGCATCAGTTTCACTCAGCAGTTGCCCGATTAAATCTCGAAAAGCTTGCACAAAAGCAGAGAAAGGAATGTTGCGCTGGAACTGGTCAAATTTACCTTTAATGAAATAACCCCGTTGTCGCACAATTGGCTTGTGGACTTCGTTCACCACAGCAGTTTTGCCAATGCCAGAGAAGCCTGCTACCAAGATAATTTCAGTGCTTCCCTGACTGACTCTCTCAAAGGCATCCAGTAAGCTTTCAACTTCAGTTTGGCGACCGTAGAGCTTTTCTGGGATGATGAAGCGATCGCAAATATCCCACTGACCTAATTCAAAAGATTTAACCCTGCCAATTTCCTGCAATTGAGACAAACATTTTTCTAAATCAAATTTCAGCCCTAATGCACTCTGATAGCGGTCTTCAGCATTTTTCGCCATCAACTTCATCACAATCTCACAAAGAACTTCAGGAATTTCTTCTTCCCCCCTGCCCCCTAATTGTTCTGGTTGCTTGGCAATATGACAGTGAACCAACTCCATCGGATCGTTAGACTCAAAGGGTAGGTGTCCAGCCAGCAATTCATAGAAGGTAACGCCGAGGGAATAGTAATCACTGCGATAGTCAATTCCGCGATTCATCCGTCCGGTTTGTTCGGGGGAAAGGTAGGCGAGAGTACCTTCTAAGACATTGGGACTGTAAATTTCCTGGGTTTCTCTCGGTAAAAGAGAGGCAATACTAAAGTCAATCAACTTGACTTGCTTAGTTTCTGGGTTGATGAGGATGTTGGCTGGCTTGATATCTTTGTGGATAATCCGATGGCGATAAAGTCCGTCAAGAATATTGCTCAGAGCGATCGCAATATCCAAGAACTCTGTGAGAGTATATTGATTACCCCCTATTTTTTGGTTGAGCCAATCTCTAAGGGAAATGCCGCCAAAATCCTCCATCACCAAAGCATAGCTGTTGCGGTAAGGTTCCAGGCTGTAGGGACGAACAATACCGGGTAGATCAAGATTTTTAGCAATCGTGTACTGATTACGGAACAGCAGCAGTTCATTGAAGGTAGGATACTCTTGCTGGAGCAGTTTAATCACAACCGGAAGTCGATCCGCCTCTCGAATAGCACGGTAAACTAAGGTTCTAGAGCCTGCATAAAGTTGCTCGCTAATTTGATAGTTCAAAAGCTTGTCCATCGGCTCAACTGCTGTATTCATACTTCATCAACTCTTGTGAAATCAGCTACTTATTTAAAGTAGTTTGCCCAAGAATAAGCTTTTGCTAACTCAGTTTTCTTTTAAAGAATCGCATTTTACGCGTGTAATCTGTTTGTAGCTCCTTCAGCAAAACTACCGCTATTTCCGGTAAAATCAAGTTCTAAGGACTGTGGATTTGGGAGAAACTTGGGGTGCCTACACTTGGCGTTAACATTGACCACATCGCCACTATCCGGCAAGCGCGGCGGACGGTGGAACCAGATCCAGTAGCGGCGGCGGTACTGGCAGAATTAGCGGGTGCAGATGGAATTACGGTGCATCTGCGCGAAGATCGGCGGCATATCCAAGATCGGGATGTGCGGATATTGCGGCAAACAGTGCGATCGCATCTTAATTTAGAAATGGCCGCTACAGACGAAATGCTAGCGATCGCTCTCGATATCAAACCAGATTACGTGACTTTAGTCCCCGAAAAGCGCGAAGAAGTAACAACAGAAGGCGGACTAAATATTGTCGGGCAAATTGCTAGAATAGGTGAGATAGTCGATAAGTTGCAAAGCGCTAGCATTCCAGTTAGTTTATTTATCGATGCCGAACCAGCACAAATTGAAGCATCTGTCAAGATACAAGCGCAGTTTATTGAATTGCACACCGGACAATATGCTGAGGCTAAAGATGAAACAAATCGCCACCGAGAATTAGCCATATTAGCTAAAGGGTGTGAACAAGCGATTCAAGCCGGATTGCGAGTTAACGCTGGTCATGGACTCACCTACTGGAACGTCTATCCAGTGGCTGCGCTTCCAGGCATGGAAGAACTGAACATTGGTCATACCATCATCAGTCGGGCAGCATTAGTAGGTATAGAAAGGGCAGTCCGGGAGATGAAACAAGTTATAAGAGGGAATGGGGCATAGGGCACAAGAGGCAGAGGGGCAGAGGGGCAGAGGGGCAGAGGGGCAGAGGGGAAACTTACTGCAACTTCTCCCCTGCTCCCCTGCTCCCCTGCTCCCCTGCTCCCCTGTTCCCCTGCTCCCCTGCTTTAAAAAGAGGGATTCTCACTGCGAAATCTAGAAATTGGGATCAAATCTTCAGCAAAAACTTCTATGAGCGCAACAGAATCTAACAACCCGCCACTTTGGGTACAGGATCGGGATAAGGTGATAGCAGAAAGCACTGATGTCGAGTGGCGCTATCAGACACCACCTGATTATTCCCGTTCAAAAGAGAACCTCGCTAAAGAAAGTATCTACAATCACCTTGAAGGTACACTGGAAGCGATCGTGCAAAACTTAGTGCGAACCTTAGAGATGGAGGTATCCTTCAAATCTAACCCACAAGAGTGGTTATCTATTGTGAATGACAAGTTTCGCGTCAGTACCAACGGCGGAGTAGAGTATACCTCAGCAGATTTATCAGCCCAAGGTACTTACAATCTATTTATGGCTGATTCAGAGCATTACAAAGCTTCAGAAGAAAGCTTTGAATCATCCGCAAAACTCTTCCACACAACATTCCCCCAAGGATTTCCTTGGGAAGTTCTGGAAGTTTTCTCAGGGCCCCCGAATGTCACATTTAAATGGCGGCATTGGGGACATTTTAACGGAGAATATAAAGGCCATGCACCTACTGGAGAGACAATAGAAATTATCGGCATGAGCATTGCAAAAGTTACCGATGACTTGAAGGTTATTTCCTTAGAACACTACTTCGACAATAATCTGTTCTTGGAAAAGCTAACATCTGGTGGCAAACAGACAAAATCTGAAAACCAAAAAAGTGCTTGTCCGTTCAGTTCTTGGTTCAAGAAATCCCAGAAAAGTTAGTAGTTTGTCAGGGTACAGAGTCACTGTGCCCTGAAATTATTCACATAGCAACCAAAGGATGAAAATGCAAACATACCATTACGTTTTGGCAAGTCACCGCTTTCTTCTCGAAGAAGAACCGATACACGAAGTTCTCAAAGAACGCAACCGTAACTACCACGAACAAGAAAAACAAATAGATTTTTGGTTGGTTGAACAACCAGCTTTCTTGGAAACACCGCAGTTTAAAGAGTTGAAGGCAAAGTGTCCTCAACCAGCAGTCGCAATTATTTCTACAAATCCTCAATTTATTACTTGGTTAAAACTGCGTTTAGAGTACGTCATCACTGGAGAATTCCAGGCTCCTTCTGAGGCAATACCAGATGCTTTAGCATCGTTAGTTACCGTATCTTAAGCATAGGGCATTGGACATTGGGCATGGAGAAAAGACAAGGGGTGTGGGAGGTGTGGGAGGATGGGGAAGAAGTCTTACCCCCCACACTCCCCACACTCCCCACACTCCCCTTGCCCCCTGCTCCCCTGCCCCTCTGCCTCTTCCCCACTCCCTAATTTTATTTTTGAGTAACAAAATATATTTTTTGACACATATTTCATCACCATACTGAAGTAGCTAGGTTTTCAGCTTTTTTCTTATAAAATCTTCTAGGACACCTTAATTTACATAATCTAACTTTTGTGCATAGATTTCAGAATTTACCAAGTGTTTTAGGATTAGCGATTGTAGGGTTGATTGGTGGCATGAGTTCTGTACTTGCTCAAAAAACCATTCCCTCTTGTCAACCACCAAATGCGGGTGAGTATCTTTTATTAGTAGTCAGTCCCACAGCAAATAATCAAAAGCAGTTACGTAGCGCCTTACCACCCGAACTTAAAACTATCACCTGCAAATATCTCAACGAAACCGTGACGCGAGTCGGGGGCTTTAACAAAATTGACGATGCCAATCGTTGGGCAAGATATGTCAGCAATATTGTTGGCTTGTCTGCCATAATTACCACTCGACCAACGACAACGGCAGATGTGCAGCCGCAGTCACAGCCACAGTCACAGCCAAAACCACCTCAGCAGACAGTCAGCTATAATCCTCAAGCATTAGGAGAAGGTTATGCAGTGCTGGTAGATTATTACAACCGTCCAGAACTAGTAAATAGTGTGCAGCAAGTGGTGGGAGGTAACGTCGGTTTTGTTTCTTATGGACAACGCCCTTACTTGCTGGCAGTTTATACCACTAACCAAACTGAAGCGTATAATACATTGCAAAAGCTAAACAATGGTGGTTTCGTTGCCAGCCTAGTAGATAGTCGTAAAGTAATTCTGCTGCGCTCAACTGTGCGGTTTTAGCGATCTTAAGTTCACTGGCATACTGATGGGATCTACCAGAGTGGTAATTTGTCAATTGACCTAATTTGGGATTTTAAATTCAAAATTTCAAAGGGTTTTCAGCGAATATATTTATACTCGTTCTGCGAGAAGCAAGTTATTTGGAACAAATCCTTTCATCCTTAATCCCCTGAATTTATTTACGGGGTAAATCTAAAATCCAAAATTGATTGACAAATTACCAGTTACTAATTATCAATATCCCCTCAAACAAAGATTTATTGCCCTAGTTTAATAAGCATACCTAGCTAACCAATAGATGGTTATACCCAAAGCCGATCCAGCGATTACCTGAACTGGTGTATGTCCGAGTAATTCTTTCAGACGGTCTTGGCTAAAGTCTGGTTTTTCATGGAATAATTCATCAATCATTTGATTGAGAATACGAGCTTGCTTACCAGCCGCTTGGCGAACTCCGGCTGCATCATACATGACAATGATGGCAAAAACGATCGCAACGGCAAAATCAGGAGATGCCCAACCCAGTGTTTGCCCTACACCAGCGGCTAGGGCTGTCACCAGAGCCGAATGGGCACTGGGCATACCTCCGGTTGTCACTAAAACACGCACATTCAATTTGCGATGTTTGACGATCTCAATTACGAGCTTTAATGCTTGAGCAATTAAACAAGCTACCAGAGCAACCAGCAGCACCCGGTTGTCTAAAATGTTGCCTATGTCCTGCATGTTATTTTGGTTAGGTTAGTAAATATTAGCAGCAGTTGTTGGTTGAGGAAACATTTAGATTCAACCCAAAATCCCAAATTAATCTAGTACATCACGGTGGAAACAGACCAACTATTCAAAATTACCTAAAAGCTTACTTAATAAGCTTTTTTAATTTTGAATGAGTGAATTTTGAATTCCGCTGGGCAGTAGTAGTACAGTATGGTGTAAAGAAACTAGCTATTTCCGCGTTACTAGTTATTACGGCTGGTAATAAAATGAGCGATCGCTTGGAGTGGTTTAGCTCTGTCTCCAAATGGTTCTAATTCTACACAAGCTTCTTTAACTAGCTCTTGAGCTTTTGAGCGCGATTCCTCAAGTCCCCAAAGGCTGGGATAGGTAACTTTCTGAGCTTTTTGGTCTTTGCCAGCTGTTTTACCTAATTGCTCTTGGGTAGAAGTGATATCCAAAATATCATCGATGATTTGGAATGCTAGCCCAATATTTTGAGCATAACGGGTTAGTCGCTGCACATCTTCAGGCGATGCATTAGCAATCAGTCCGCCACAAACTACGCAAGCTTCCAAAAGTGCGGCTGTTTTGTGTTTATGAATAAAATTTAAGGTTTCTAAGGAAATATCAGATTTACCTTCCGACTCTAAATCGACAACTTGACCGCCGACCAAACCACCTGCCCCTAATGCTCGACCAAGACGGGCAATAACCTGCAAGACTACCTCTCTCTTAACGCTTTGGGGGGTTTGAATGGCAACAGACTCAAAAGCAAGAGCTAACAAGCCATCCCCAGCCAAAATCGCTACATCTTCACCATAGACTTTATGATTTGTCAGTTTGCCACGACGGTAATCGTCGTTATCCATTGCTGGCAGGTCGTCATGAATCAACGACATTGTGTGGATCATCTCCACAGCACAAGCCGTTGGCATGGCCATCTCAATGGTTCCACCCATCATTTCACAGGTGGCAAGGCAAAGAATTGGACGTACACGCTTACCTCCAGCTAATAACGAGTAGCGCATCGCCTCATAAATCTTTTCTGGATAAATGACCGGGATAGAGCGATCCAAAGCATTATCACAAAGCTTTTGTCGCTCTTTTAGATAGCCTGCTAAGTTAAATGTGGCTTCCTCTGGTGGTGTTTTTTGAACGTTATCAGTTGCTACCATTCTTTAATTCCTGACATTTTGCGATTTTTGCCTTATACGTCACAATTTTAAGGTGCTGTGGGGCTGAAAAAAATGAAGAGTTAGGAGCAGAGACGCGATTAATCGCGTCTGTACAGGATTTAGGAGTTAAGAGTTATTAAGAATAACTTTTAACTTTCACTCTCTTTCTTCTTTTGCCGCTCTGGAATAGCTAGCAAATGTATTTTCCAACAATATGGCAACAGTCATCGGGCCAACACCACCAGGAACTGGGGTGATAAATCCTGCGACATCAGCGGTTGATTCAAAATCGACATCGCCAATGAGACGACTTTTGCCATTAGCATCGGTGACGCGATTCATCCCCACATCTACCACAACAGCGCCTGGTTTCACCATATCAGCAGAGATCAATCCGGGACGACCGACTGCTGCAATTAGAATATCAGCATTTTGGGTGATGGTTTTGAGGTCATGCGATCGCGAGTGAGCGATCGTGACTGTGGCATCAGCTTCTAATAGCATCAGCGCCATCGGTTTACCCACCAAAATACTGCGCCCCACGACTACTGCCTGTTTTCCCTGCAAAGGAATCTCATATTCTTGTAAAAGCCGCATCACACCAGCCGGGGTGCAGCTACGTAAACCGCTTTCTCCCCGTACTAGTCGCCCCAAGTTAACTGGGTGCAGTCCATCAGCATCTTTATCGGGATCAATTTGATGTAGCAGAGTTACAGCATCCAGGTGGTTAGGTAAGGGCAATTGCACAAGAATGCCATCCACTCTTTTATCGTGGTTAAGTGCAGCAATTACCTCTTCTAACTCTCCAAGGGTAGTTTCGGCAGGAAAATGCTTACCAAAAGAAACGATCCCAACTTTAGCGCAGGCTTTTTCTTTATTGCGTACATAAGCTGCTGATGCTGGGTTATCACCAACCATCAACACTGCTAAACCAGGAGGTCGTCCAATTTTTGGTTGTAATTGTGTAATCGCAACAGCAAGTTCTTGCTGAATTTTTGCAGCTAATGCTTTCCCATCAAGGAGTTTGGCAGTTTTTGTTTCCATGAAAATTCCCAGCTATGTTCGCTTGTTGTCCAAAGTCCAAAATGAAAATATTGATTCTTAACTCTTGACTTTCGACTATTATTGTGTTGCTGTTTGATGTCGTAGCGTTTCTCTCACAGTAAATCCATAATGTTTATTTTCTCAGATCAACGGCATCATCTGAAGAATAAAGAATTGGGAGAGTGGGAGTGGGGGAGCAGAGGAGCAGAGGAGTAGGGGAGCAGAGGGGCAGAGGAGTAGGGGAGCAGAGGACAGAGGAAGAAAATTATTAATATTGATCAATTCCCAATGCCCAATCCCCTTGAGGAGTGCTGAGTGCTGAGTTGTAAATCTCACTTATTTACTCGGAACTCAGAACTCGGAACTCGGAACTGTTTCGCCCAATTCCCAAAATAAATAAATCGGTGGCTTTTATGCGACAAATAAGAAATTTATCTCTTTCGTTCTTGTACGGGCACAGTAGTGTTCCTTATCGCTTGGGGTTAACTTTTTTCCTGATAGCAGGACTTTGTAGTTGTGGTAACTTGATATCGCCTGGTTTGCGTGGTGCTGGCTTAAAAATTGGTAAAAATGTCACTCCAATTGGAGAGATTAAAGCAAAACAAGACAATCAGGCTATAGTTTACATCCAAGGTCAGGTAGAAAAGCAAGCTCCCCTGATCAAACAGTGGGCTTACAAAATTAAGGACTCAACGGGCAAAATTTGGGTAGTCACCAATCAAAAGAATCTGGGTGAAGGTTCAGAAGTTGTAATTAAGGGTAAAGTTCGCTACCGAAGTATTCCCTTAGCTGGCAAAGAATTGGGGGAAGTTTATCTAGAAGAAGAATAATCAACAATTAAAAAGATATGAACAATCAACAGGTGCACGTAGCGATCGCAATTCTCTACCAGAAAAACAAGTTTCTCATGCAACTGCGTGACAACATCCCCGGTATTCTCTACCCTGGTTACTGGGCGCTGTTTGGCGGACACATCGAACCTGGTGAAACGCCAGATGTAGCAGTAAAACGAGAAATTTTAGAAGAAATCGGCTACGATCTACCACCCTTTCTTGAATTTGGCTGTTATCCCAACGAAAAAGTTGTCCGTCATGTCTTTCATGCACCACTCTTGGTGGAATTAAATCAACTGGTTCTGAATGAAGGCTGGGATATGGCGTTATTTACGCCAGAAGATATTCGCCAAGGTAACTGTTATTCACAAAATGCTGGCGAAGTGCGACCTTTAGGAACAATGCATCAGAAAATTATGTTGGATTTTATTGAGAAAAATCCAACATAATTTGGGGATTAGTCATTTGTCATTGGGCACTTGTACTGAGCGTAGTCGAAGTATTGATTATTAATTCTTCTTCCCCTACTCCCTGATCTCCCACTCCCCACGTCCCTAGAAGCCAAAATAAAGTTAGAACGAACTCTTATGAGGTCATCACTAATGCAATCAGCAAACAAACTGCCGCGATGGTTAACTATAGGATTGGCATTTCCCATTGCCATTCTCAACGGCTGGCTATTGCTCCAGGTTATACAGTATTTTCAACCCTTAGTTAGCATTATTGCCGCCGCCATCCTACTGGCTTTTGTCTTGAACTATCCAATCCAGTTTCTTCAGGAACAAGGGGTGAAACCCAACTTAGCGATCGGGGGAGTGTTGCTTTTGACTCTGGTGGTTTTAGTAGCTTTAGGCATCACCTTGGTTCCCCTGATTATTCAACAACTCGTTGAACTGGCTAATATTTTGCCCAGTTGGATTGATTCTGGTACTCAGCAGCTGCAAGCTTTTCAGGATTGGGCGTTAAGTCAACAGCAACTTCCGATTAATTTAAGTGGTTTATTTACCCAAGTTCTGGAACGATTATCTAACCAACTTCAGTCTTTCACTGGTAGAATTCTTGGTTTTGCTGTCGATACCATTGGTATTGTCCTGAATGTGCTGCTGGCAGTAGTGTTGACTATCTACCTAATATTGAATGGTGAACGTCTTTGGGACGGGATTTTTCAGTGGTTTCCCCCTAATATTGGGTCAAGAGTACGGGAATTACTGCGAGAGGATTTCCACAATTATTTCATCGGTCAAGCAACATTGGGAGCTGTGTTAGGAGTGACAATTACTCTGGTGTTTTTAGCGCTGCAAGTTCCCCTAGCTTTACTTTTTGGCATTGGTATTGGCTTATTTTCACTCTTCCCCTTTGGTACAGGAGTCGGTATCGCCATAGTAAGTTTGTTGGTAGCGCTGCAAAATTTTTGGTTAGGGGTGGAAGTCTTAGGTGTAGCTGTTGCGATCGATCAAATTAATTCTAATATTATTGCACCTCGAATTCTCAGCAATTTGACTGGCTTAAATCCTGTGTGGGTGGTGATTTCTTTATTGCTGGGCGCAAAGTTGGGAGGAGTACTGGGTTTATTAATTGCGATCCCGATTGCCAGTTTTATCAAGGATATAACAGATAGCTGGCGGGCTGGAGAGTTTAATAAGATAGAGGATATAGAGTCAGAACCCGTGGCGGTAAAAATTGAGAGAGCAGGAACTTATAGCTAAAGTTTCATCATTCAGATTAACTGAAAAACTGGTGCGATAGTCGATAAATAAACTGCAAAATATTAATTTAAGATGTCAACAAACAAGAAGCTATTATTTTGCGATCAATAGTTTGATAGAAAGCTTCGTCAAAATAATAACATTATCGTATTTATCCAAGCCACGAACAGGCATTTAATCTATTTGCAAGTCATGTATAGGATTACTATTTGATTTTTGAACAACACGTAGGGTGTGTTATGGCGAAGCGTAACGCACCATTTTAAAGGGTTTGGTGCGTTAGACTAAAGTCATAACGCACCCTACAAATACTTAATTTTTTTCAGAAATCAAACCGGATTCCTATAGAAGATATTATTCAGCGAGATGTATAAATATATGCCACTAAAGTTGTACAAGAAAATAAAGAAGAAAGACACAATCAGGAAGACCATATCCTTCTGCCAAATACAAAGATAACCAATTTAGAAGAGAAGAAAGAAGAATAAAACAGGAGTCAGAATTCTTCTTATAAAATCGTATAAATTAATCCTCTAAAATCTGGATTTCATCAAGTTTATTAATCACCACATCTGCACCTCGGACATGATCTGACTTACCTATCCAAGTGATCCCAATACAACCTGCGGCTTTAGCATTACGCGCCATTTGCATATCACCAACTGCATCACCCACCATCAATGTAGCGCCTGGTTCAACTCCCAAAGCTTGGCAAGCTTGCAAAAATAGCACCGGATCTGGTTTACTTGGCCCTTCATCTACGCCCATTTCTAACTGGATATAATCACTTAATTCGTGATTGGCTACAAAATTACGTACTTCTTCAGTTGTCGCAGCTGAGAGAATGCCAAGTTTTAGCCCACCATCTCGCAGGTATTTCAAAATTTCTAGGCTACCTACAAACAATGGTGAAGGAGTTTGTCCAATGTATTTTTCTGCTTCATCCAAAGCTTGACGGGCTATTTTTAAGCACTCAAACCATCCTCTTCCTGTTTCGGCAATATATGCCGCAGCCGCAACTTCTGTTTCGCGGCGGCTTGCTACTGATATTAAACCTGCGGGATCTAGAAGATTGCCATTGATGCCAAATGCCATTAATAGGGGTTCCCCAGTTCCAGGGATTTGAGCATCTATTAACCTCGTTGCTTTTTGTGCTAGCGATCGCAAATACGTTTCTGAATCTTCTAGAGTACCGTTTTTGTCAAACAAAATTGCTTGGATATTATCAAAAGTGATATTTCTACATTTAATGGTTGCCATAATATTTAACTTCTAACTACTCCCAACTCTTCACTTTACCGATTCTCCACATAAAAAAAGAGGGAAAAACCCTCTTTATAAAATGATTTAATACTCTTACTTAAAGACAAGTAAAACTATAAAAAATTTATTACTCTTCAATAGCTGCTGGAACTGGTGGAATTTCCTCTTCAGTTTCTGTCGCTGCTGGAATTTCTTCTTCATTTTCCGTCGCTGCTGGAATCTCTGCTTCAATTTCCGCAACTACTGGAATATCTTCTTCAAGTTCTGCTGCTGGTGGAATATCTTCGTCAAGTTCCGTTGCTGGTGGAATATCTTCGTCTGCAACAACTTCCGCAGGTGCAGCCGCCGCAGTAGCACCTTGCTGCTTGGCTAATAGCTGTTCGCGATACTTAGCAGCCATTTCTTCTGCCTTATCGTAGACCAAATCCCGGTTTTTAATCATGTCGCCAGGTTCGGGTTCTAGCTGCTTGGTAGATAGGGAAATGCGACCCCTTTCTGCATCCAAGTCAATGATCATAACTTTCACTTCATCATTGACATTGAACACGCTATGAGGTGTATCAATATGTTCGTGGGAAATCTCAGAAATGTGCAGTAGACCACTGACGCCGCCAATGTCGATGAAAGCACCGTAGGGTTTGATACCACGAACAGTACCAATTACTACTTCGCCGACTTCTAGGCGGTTCATCTTACGCTCAACCAGCGCCCGACGATGAGATAGAACGAGGCGATTACGTTCTTCGTCTACCTCTAGGAATTTCAACGGCAGATCCTCGCCTACCAATTCTTCTTTAGGTTTGCGGGTACTGATGTGAGAACCTGGGATAAAGCCACGTAATCCCTCAATCCGTACCAATGCTCCACCGCGATTGGTTGCAAATACGCCAGAACGGACAGTAGCATCTTCTGCTTGCAACTGCCGCACGCGTTCCCAAGCCCGCATATATTCAATACGGCGAATGGAAAGAGTTAATTGACCATCTTCGTTTTCATCGGTAAGGATAAAAAATTCGCGCGTTTCGTTTGACTGTAATACTTCTTCCGGGCTATCCACCCGGTTAATAGACATTTCTTGTATAGGAATATATGCTGCGGTTTTAGCACCAATGTCAATCAGAGCGCCGCGCGGCTCTATACTGAAAACTGTTCCTGGGACAACATCACCAGGGCTAAAATGATAATCGTATTTGTCAAGTAGAGCAGCGAAATCTTCGTGAGTGAATCCAATTTCTGTAGCGGTTAAATTCTGATTGACCATGCTGATTTGTTCCTGGTTCTAGTCTCCGTAAAGGTGGTGCGACAGGCGCGATGCGTTATGTAAGCAGTACTATGGCAGTTTACATAAAACATCCTTTTTCATCCTAGCGCAGAAAAGCTAGCATTAACACATATCTACTCCCAAGATTGGAAATTATATCACAATATAAAAATGATTTGTCATTTACTTAGTAGTAAAAACCAACAAAGGACGAACACAATAATATCCGTTGCCACCATACTTAGTAGCAACGGATATTAAGATTAAATCCGCTTAAAAGTCTGTGGATAGGATCTACTTATCTTTTGGTTTCTCAAAGCGAGGGGGTTCGCGAAATGCGATCGCAAAGAAGAGAGTACCTATACACAGAGTAAAAATCAAGATGTACGCAACGCTTTCCATTATTACGATTTCCTCTTTATCCAGCCAGTAATTAAAGAAAGTTCTGAGTGCTGAGTGCTAAGTGCTGAGTCAGAGCCTTAACTCGGAACTCAGCACTTCTTTACTCAGCACTGAAATTAAAGGGCTTCTTTCCGGCGGGTTGACTTGTCACCCACTTTCTGGAATAGACCCCACTCAACTTGCTCTTCAAGATCCGCGTCAACACCAGCAAATACGTCTCGGTAGATTGTCCGAGCGCCATGCCAGAGATGACCAAAGAAGAACAGCAGAGCAAATACGGCGTGTCCAAAGGTAAACCAACCTCTAGGACTGGTGCGGAATACACCATCAGAGTTCAAGGTTTCCCGGTCAAATTCAAAGATTTCACCGCCTTGAGCCTTACGGGCATACTTCTTCACATCAGCTGGTTCTGTAAAGGTCTTACCATTCAGATTGCCACCGTAGAAACTAACGGTAACACCAGACTGCTCGAAGCTATATTTAGATTCTGCCCGACGGAAGGGAATGTCAGCGCGGACAATTCCATCTGCATCAGTCAAAATCACTGGGAAGGTTTCAAAGAAGTTGGGGAGACGACGTACAGTCAATTCTCGTCCTTCAGAATCTTTGAATACGGCGTGACCTTGCCAAGATTGGGCAATGCCATCACCCTTCACCATTGGCCCTGTACGGAATAAACCACCTTTCGCGGGGCTATTACCGACGTAATCGTAGAAAGCCAATTTTTCAGGAATCTGCGACCAAGCTTGCTCAAGGCTTGCACCTTGGGCAACATTTGTTTGGACGCGGCGCTGAATTTCTTGACGGAAGTAGTTCTGATCCCATTGATAGCGGGTAGGGCCAAACAATTCGATGGGAGTGGCGGCGTTACCGTACCACATAGTACCAGCAACCACGAAAGCAGCGAAGAAGACTGCTGCAATACTGCTAGAAAGTACTGTTTCAATGTTCCCCATCCGCAAGGCTTTGTAGAGCCGTTCGGGGGGTCTAACTGTCAGGTGGAATAAGCCTGCAATAATACCAACAACACCAGCGGCAATGTGGTGAGCCGCAATGCCACCAGGGTTATAGGGGTTAAAGCCATCTGGCCCCCATTCTGGTGCTACTGCCTGGGCTGCGCCAGTTATACCATAGGCGTCAGAAACCCATATCCCCGGCCCAAATAGTCCGGTGACGTGAAAAGCACCAAATCCAAAACAAAGTAGACCAGATAAGAACAGGTGAATGCCAAACATTTTTGGCAAATCTAGGGCAGGTTCACCAGTGCGGGGATCTCTAAAAAGTTCCAAATCCCAGTAAACCCAGTGCCATACGGCGGCTAGGAACAGCAGACCGGAAAGAACAATATGAGCGGCAGCAACGCCTTCAAATGACCAAAAGCCAGGATCGGTTGATGGCCCACCAGTAACGTTCCAACCACCCCAAGATTGAGTGACGCCCAAACGTGACATGAACGGCAAGACGAACATCCCTTGACGCCACATCGGATTGAGAACTGCATCGCTAGGGTCAAAAACAGCTAGTTCGTAGAGTGCCATCGAACCAGCCCAGCCTGCTACTAAGGCTGTGTGCATTAGGTGTACAGAAATCAGTCGCCCTGGATCATTCAGAACGACTGTATGTACTCGGTACCAGGGTAGTCCCATCGACTACGCTCCTCCTCGATGAGTTAGTTTACAAAGCAATTTTCTTACTGAGGTTATGAGAGACGAAAATCGCCACTCATAAAACTCTCTCTTGTTTTTTGTTATTGCCAGAGCCAGAGTATCACCACCGCTTAGTCTTAATAATTCAGACAGAGTGGGTGCTTTGGCAATGCTTACTCGCTTCGGGAGGTTTACCTATGTTAGGGTAGCCATCGCCAAGCAAAAATGAGAATGTTTTAAAAAGTGTAACTATTGATGGAATTGTTTGCAAGCGTGTAAATTGATGCGATCGCGTAGCATCTCCAAGTTTTTTCGCTACCAATACCCGTCGGGGATTAAATTTTCTTATCTTTTCTTTACGTGGACTGGGGAGGCAGGGGAGCAGGGGAGCAGGGGAGCAAGGGAGCAGGGGAGCAGGGGAGCAGAGGAGCAGGGGAGAAGAGAAGTTGTAATAAGTTTTATCCCCTCTGCCCCTCTGCTCCCCATGCCCACTATCTACTGAACCACCAAGTGGATATTTTGCAGTTGACACTTCGCCTCGGCTGTACCCAGGCGTTCGATTACCTGTTCGGCGCTCATCAGACGCTTGAGTACTACTTGACCGATGGTCTGACTACCAATTACTGGTGTTGTTGGCTTGACTTCCACGGTTAAAACGGCTTCTTCAACTCGATAAAGCCAGAGCAATTCATTTTCTTCGACTAAACAAATATTCATTCGCTGAATATCTGGTTGGCGTCGCCATGCAGTTATTTGCCAGAGTCCATCAGATGCCCAGACTCTAGCAACTGCCCATCCCTCAGATAGAAAGAAATACTTCACGGTCTTAGTCTCACTATTTCGACTTTCAATCTGCTGTTAACGATATCGCGATCGCTTTAGTCGCTGATGTTCAAACACTCTTCTTTTTGACAATACAGCTAATGTTGACGATAAAACGCTTTATCGGTGTCTGTGCCCAAGCAGCAACAGGCAAAGTCTTTATATACACTACTTAGGCTAAGGTCAAAGCTTAAGTTCCTCGTAACTATGAATCTACGACAAATTCAGCCTATGTTGAAAATCTTAATTAAATAAAAATTTTTCAGTACGCAAGAAACCCACTTTAGGGAACTCCAAGAAATAAATTATCCAATCAATATTGTGGGGTGAGCATCTTGCCCGCCCAGTACATAGGGCGGGCAAGATGCCATTGGTGTCAACTTAAGCTGGAAATAGCTTATCTGTTGGCTTCCATGCCCGCCCGGAAATAAATTTTCGGGCTAATAGCTTAAGTCTACTGAAGTAGACTGGAGATTTTTGGCGCTATTTAGTCATCTTCAGATGACTTTAGCTATGAGACGGGAATTTCAATTCCCGGCGGACAAGCGGTTTCGCGTTAAGTTGACACCAATGGCAAGATGCCCACCCCACAGGAGTTAATTGGATATTTTTTTATTTGTCAGTCTCTTAATCTATTTTTGTAACAAATTAATATAGTGTGTAAATGTAGCTCGTCGTATATATCGTCACAGTAGCAATAAACTTAACCTTAGGCGTAGATATTGCTAACCAAAGCGCGTGCTGCATCCTAAAAGAACCAATATAATCACTATCTTCTATATTTATGAAGATTTAGCACAATAGTCACAAATGTAGTAAGATTACTGACCGCTGATATCAAATATATTATTGCTATGTCCTGGTTTTCCTTGTCCGTGAAACGGTGGGGTCGGATTACACAATTCCTATCTTTGTTTTGTCTATGTTTATTTTTAGTTGTTAGTTGCGCTCCTCGTTCGCAGCAAACTACGCCGCCATCCGGTTCTGTAAATACCCCTACAGGTGATGGTCGTATTACTATCGGTACAACAGCCAAGCCCAGAACTCTTGATCCGGCTGATGCTTATGAGTTAGCATCTTTAGGTTTGGTGTTTAATATGAGCGATCGCCTCTATAACTACGAACCAGGAAGCACCGAAATTAAACCCCAATTAGCCACAGCATTACCCAAAGTCAGTCAAGACGGCTTAACTTATACCATCCCCTTACGTCAGGGAGTCGTTTTTCACGATGGGACTCCCTTTAACGCTCAAGCAATGGCCTTTACCATCAACCGCTTTATTCAAAATAAAGGAAAACCCTCATTCTTACTAGCTGATATAGTAGATTCGATAAAACCTACAAGCGAGTATGAGTTAACCATCAAGTTGAAAAAGCCCTTTGCAGCATTTCCTTCACTGCTGGCATTTCCTGGAATTTGTGCAGTTTCGCCAAAAGCTTATGAAGTCGGCGCTGGTAAATTCAAACCGAATATTTTTGTAGGAACTGGCCCTTACAAATTAGGACAGTATGGTACTGATTCCATCCGATTTGATGTGTTTGATAAATATTGGGGAGAAAAACCAGCTAACAAGGGTGTTAATCTCCAAATTCAAACTAGTCCAGTTAATTTGTTTAATGCTTTCCGTACAGGTGCAGTGGATGTAGCTTATCTGTCGCTGCAACCAGATCAAAATCGCAGTTTAGAAGAAGGTGGGAAAAAAGGGGATTGGCAAGCGATCGCAGCTGAAGGTAGTGTAGTAAGTTATCTGGTATTAAACCGGAATCAAAAGCCTTTAGATAAATTAGAGGTAAGACAAGCGATCGCATCCATAATTGACCGTCCGCTTTTAAATGAGCGAGTATTACTTGGTCAAGCAGATCCGCTTTATAGCATGATTCCCACAACATTTAAAGTTTCTGTGCCATTATTCAAAGATAAATATGGCGATGCTAACTTCGATCAAGCTAAAAAATTATTAACTACTGCTGGCTTTTCCAAAGAAAATCCTGCAAAAGTGCAAGTTTGGTATCCTTCTAGTTCGCCTACTCGGAGTTTGGCAGCACAGACACTCAAATCTCTTGTGGATGTCAAAATGGATGGAATACTGCAATTTGAAGTTACTCAAGCGGAAGGGCCTGCCTTCTTTAAAGACATTGCCAAAGGTTTGTATCCGGCAGCTTTACTTGATTGGTATCCAGACTTTTTAGATCCAGATAATTACGTCCAGCCGTTTTTATCTTGCGACAAAGGCTCAATTGCTAAAGGATGCGAAGATGGAGGCAGTCAAACTCAGGGTTCGTTCTACTATAACGAAGCCATAAATAAACTGATTGATGGGCAACGCAAAGAACAAAACCCCGAAGCACGTCAGAAAATTTTTGCAGAAATTCAAACGCAAGTTACTACTGATGTACCTTACGTTCCCTTATGGCAAAACAAAGACTATGTATTTGCCCGAAATGGTGTTAATGGCGTAAAACTTAACCCTACCCAAATTTTGGTTTACCAGACACTTCAAAAGTAGTCATTGGTCATTAGTCATTGGTCATTAGTAATCACTGTTGACTATTGACTTTTGACTATTGACTTTTGACTATTCGATAAAAACTTATTGTTCAATATATATCTGGTTGATAGCTAAAATATAGCAGTTCTCAATTGCATGGAATACAGACCTAACCCCCAGCCCCTTCCCTTCAAGGGAAGGGGAGTAAGATTCAAAGCCTCTCTCCTAAAAGGAGAGAGGTTTGGAGAGAGGTCAAAATGTATTGCATACAAACGAGAACCGCTATAGTTTCCAAAAGTGGATTTTGAATCTTAAACTTTAAATTACTTATGTCTCGTTCTAAAGCATTACAATATTACATTGTTTCTCGGTTGCTTCTTGCGCCACTTCAGCTATTAACTATCATCACCATTGTATTTCTCTTACTAAGAGCAACACCAGGAGATCCAGCAGATGCAATTCTTGGTGGACGTGCGCCAGAAGCAGCCAAAGAAGAATTGCGAAAACAACTCGGTTTAAATCTTCCTCTGTGGCTACAGTACCTAAATTATTTGGGAAGCATACTGCGCTTTGACTTGGGAACTTCTTTAATGAGTCGCGGACAAAATGTTTGGGACATAATTGGGCAATATTTCCCGGCGACGGTGGAGTTAGCAGTATGTAGTATGGCGGTTGCACTCATCGTCGGAATTGCGGTTGGGACTCTTTCGGCTTCTCGTCCTGGGACATATTTTGATGTCGGCGGGCGCTTATTTGGTATCATCACATACGCACTTCCGATGTTTTGGGCGGGAATGCTTTTGCAGTTGATTTTCTCAGTCCAATTGGGTTGGTTTCCCAATTCCAACCGCTTTCCGCCCAATCTCCCGGCTCCCACTCCTGTCACTGGATTGTATACAATTGATAGCTTACTCGGTGGAAATTTCACCCAGTTTTTTGCATCTTTGCACCATCTGGCTCTACCAAGTCTCACACTAGGAATTTTGCTCAGTGGAATTTTTGAGCGAATTGTGCGAGTGAATTTAAAGCAAACCTTGCAAGCAGATTATGTAGAAGCTGCTAGAGCCAGAGGTATTGGTGAAAATAAGATTTTAGCTTCCCACGCTTTAAAAAATGCGCTAATACCAGTTATTACAGTCTTGGGATTAACTTTTGCATCTCTGTTGGGTGGGGCGATTTTGACAGAGGTAACATTTTCTTGGCCTGGGTTAGCAAATCGATTGTATCAAGCGATCGCCGATCGCGATTATCCCACAGTCCAGGGAGTGCTAGTCTTTTTTGGTGCGATCGTTGTGAGTGCCAGCATTTTAATTGATATTTTAAATGCTTATGTAGATCCGCGGATTCGGTATTAGTAAAAGGTTATATTACTATCCGACATCCAAGATAAAGTAGAAACTATCGTCAGCAATTCTGATGCTGCCAACATATTTGACGATAGGTATGATGACTCGATGCTGTCCTGCTTGAATCTTCCAGGTTTTTTGGAAGTTGCCAATATTATTACAACCAGCATTAATCGGGAAGGTACTAGGAGTGAAAAGACCATTTTTATAATTCTCAACTCCATTTGGAAACAGATAACTTTTGACTTCTAGTCGATTGACTAGAGCTTTAGATGGTATGCAATAGGTTAGATTTGATAATCTTAGAGTATCTCCAGCTTTTAGAGATATGCGATCGCGATTTTTAAGTTGCTGAGGTTCGTTGCTATTAAACTGTACAGTGAGGTGAGAAATGCATACTTTCGTTGCAGAAGTTTGATTGCATTCTGAATCAGAAGTAGGAGAAATATGAGCTTCAGTATTAGTCTTTCCGTTTACCGCAATCCAAGCAGCACCCAAAACGCCAATCAAGCCTATGATAGCCACTGTCAATGGCACAATTACGTTGTCAGTTGAGACTCTCATAGTAATTTACCTCCTCAAAATCAGTTTTATTAATAAATAACCATTGACAACAGCATATATTTTGCTTGGAATAAAGTCCCAGAAAAGCCTTTCCGGTTAACAAAAAAATTACCGGAAAAATTCTTCCGCATTTTTAGATATCTGGAAAATGGTATATTTAAATTCTGTTTGCTTAAAGTCTAGAAGTGCAAATTAGCTTGCCAAGGTGTTGAGGATAATGGCAAAAATATGAGTTCTTGGCAAACCTTTCTCGTAATGGATGTATTTCGTCAGTATGGTTTAAGCCCTACAGAACAAGAGATTTTTCTGGCAAAGTTTCCTGATGAGAACACTGTTAACAACAATAATCAGGTTGCAGACCAATCATTAAAAAATAAGCAACTTCCCGACACAGCAGAGACTGTGAGGAGGCAAATGTGGACGATATATAACCGACGATTTGCTCCCCAGCAAGACCGCGAAGGATTTCTGGAATTTAATCATAAAAGTAGTAGAAGCAAAGATATAAAATTTCTAGCTTGGTTAAAAAATAAGTATTCGCAATGGCTGGAAACACAAAATTATAAGATTGTTGATTCTGTCCCTACTTACACAGATAACCCATTTACTCCCCTGAATGACATCATCACTGACCAGCATCTACTGTACGGTCGGGAAAGAGACATTACAAGGATATTTGAAACCCTAAACAGCGGCAGTAGTGTAGCACTGATTGGAGAGAAAAAAATCGGTAAGTCTTCTCTACTCCAAGCTATTTATCAACAAGCACAACATCGATTGCTCAAACCCCGCAAAGCAATTTATCTTAACTTAAGCCTAATTTTTAACGACGATGACTTTTATGATGAACTCTGCGAGAAAGTTCAGATGCCTGTCGAGAGGGGTCGGCAATTAATTCGTAATTTACAACAACAGCAACTATTGCTGTTATTAGATGAAGTAGAACAAATGACTTGGAAGGGTTTTACCAGAGACTTGCGCCAACAACTGCGTGGTTTAGCTGACGGACAGGCTAACCCACCTCTGCGCTTGGTGATTACAGCCAGCGAACACCTAGACATTTTATTTCCTGATAGTCGAGATAATCCTTCACCCTTCCAAGGCGTTTGCATTGAAGAAATTATCCAGCCTTGGGACGAAAATATAGTCCGTGGATTTATTCGCAGTCGTTTAATGAATACTCAGGTTAGTTTTACAGAAGAGGAAATCATTCAACTAATCAAAGAAAGTTGCGGACACCCCCAGCGACTTATGTATTCGTGTCATCAAATCTATTCACGGTACATACAGACGATGAAAACTCAATTATGATCCAACAACCTCCTGTACCGCGTTTAAACTTAGCGCCCAAGTTGAGGCGTCCCCTCTCTCTGTGGAATCCTTTGGATTATCTACACCTGCTGTACTGGGTATTTTTCTTTCCGCAAGCTTTGCGGTGGTATGTGGACAGATTCGGGGGTGGGTATATTCCTGAAGGGGAAATGAATTGGCGGAAGGGATGGGAGTTATTCCGTCAAAATGCTGTCCAACGTCAGTTACTTTTTCAAGGATTAGTTTTAACAGTAATTACACCTGTAGCTATAGGTCTAATTTTTCAGACTGCAAATGTTTACATTAACTGGTTCGGCGTGGCGTTCGGCGTGGCGTTCGGCGTGGCGTTCACCGTGGCGTTCGGCGTGGCGTTTACCGTGGCGTTCGGCGTGGCGTTCGGCGTGGCGTTCGGTGTGGCGTTCGGTGTGGCGTTCGGTGTGGCGTTCAGCGTGGCGTTCGGCGTGGCGTTCGGCGTGGCGCTCGGCGTGGCGCTCGGCGTGGCGTTCACTGTAGCGTTCACCGTGGCTGTAGGCGTAGTGAGAGGCGTGGTGGGAGGCGTGGTGGTAGATGTGACGATAGACGTGATGTTCGGCGTGATGTTCGGCGTGGCGTTCAGCGTGGCATTCGGCATGGTGTTCGGCGTGGCATTTGCCGCGACGGAAGGCGTGGCGGTACTGCGTCTAGAAACCTGGCTTATTGGCTCACCTTTAAACTTGTGGACAATTCAAAACAGTAGTTGGCTACTCCCCCGCATCACTCCGCTTCCTCTTCCTAATCTTGTTTGGCGCTTGCAAAATTGGTTGCAAAATGATTGGGAAACAGGTTTACATAATGCTAATGAACTGCTGGCATATACCCTACAATTCATTCCTGTTGTCCAAGCAGTCAATAGAGTACTTGCCAAAATCCCCTCAGACCGACTTATTTGGACTGTCTCTCGACTGGCGGCAAATCCTTTTGATTGGAAGATAGTACGCTTTGCTTCAGCTTCTCTAGATGAAACCCTAAAGTCAACGTTTATCAAAGACTTCTTTTCCTTCTCCTGGTTTTTTTTCTTTCCTCATTCTTGGCAAGAAAGTTTACAGGCTCGTCTTAACACAGATACTCGCTTAGATACTCCTGCTCGTGCTGCTGCGGCTGGTTTTTGGCATCTACATGAAAAAGAATCGGTTAGAGCAGTAAAGGCTTTTAAAGTAGTGCGTTCTCTACTTTACGGTGAGGAAATATATACCCTTGCTGAAACTCTAGCAGCGTTTAACAAAGCTCAAAAGTTTGCCTCTATTGCTGCTATCCAAGTTCCTCCTTTTCCACAGGAACCGCTTTTACGTCCAGTCACCTGGAAAGTGCTTGCTAATTTGCGTCGAGTTGTTGAGGATGTGCAGTTTATTAACCGCAGCGTCTCACGTTCAGCCAGGTCTTTAGCTCTCAATCGAGCATTAGGCGAACTCATCAAAACCCTAAATCAAGCCGACACCCTGCCACAAGCAGAGCAAGGGTTAATCATAGATATCGCTCAAACTTGGAAAGAAAGCCTTTTACAAATCACTGGTGAAGTGGGAGAAATTTCCATCACCAAGCCTGTGGTTAATCCTTATGTTGTAGGCGATCCGGTTCAAGGTCATCTCTTTATTGGGCAAGAAGATATCATCAGACAATTAGAAGAACTCTGGGTGATGGGTAATCAACTCCAGTCTGTAGTTCTCTACGGTCACAGGCGGATGGGAAAAACCTCTATTCTGCTTAACGCTGCTAACTGTCTAGGTTCACAAATCCAGCTAGCTTATGTCAACTTGCTACGTTTGGGAGATAGCCCCCAAGGTGTGGGTGAAGTACTAATGGCAATTTGTGATGAAATTTCTCAAACTGTAAAACTTCCACCACCAACTGACGCTGATTTACTAAATCTCCCCTATCGGACTGTTGAACGTTATTTAAAACAGGTGGAAGCAAACCTAGACGGTGGGTTAATCATCGCCTTAGACGAATTCGAGAAAATTGAAGATTTAATAGAAGCGAAAAAAATCCCTATCGACTTTATGGGTTTTCTGCGCGGTTTAGTGCAAATGAGTTCTAAAATCGCTTTTGCCTTTGCTGGTTTGCACACTTTAGAAGAAATGACAGCAGATTATTTTCAACCCTTCTTTGCCAGCGTCATTCCTATTCATGTAGGCTTTCAAGAACGTGCAGCTACTCGCCAAATTCTCGCTAACCCAAGAAATGAAGACTTCCCCCTCGACTACATCCCGGAAGCCTTAGATGAAATTTATGCTTTGACACATGGTCAACCATATTTAGTGCAACTGCTGGGTTTTCAGCTAGTGCGCCGCTACAATGACTTTGTTTTTGAGCAAGGGCGATCGCGTGAGCCAGTTTTCACAGTGGAAGATGTGGAAGCAGTTATCAATGACCCTGAGTTTTTCAAGCGGGGACGCTACTATTTTGATGGAGTTTGGGGTCAGGCGGCGCGGGGTGCTGAGGGTCAACAAGCAATTGTACAAGTGCTTGCACCTCACCCAGAAGGGCTAAGTCTGGATGCCTTAGCTCAATCTACAGGTATGAACGATGCCGATTTACAGGAAGCGCTGAATACTCTGAAGCGTCATGATGTAGTTGAGGAAACTCAGGGAAACTGGCGGATTATGGTAGAACTGTTCCGCCGTTGGGTTTTGCAACAGTAGATTAGAGCGATCGCATTTGCTATTTCGGAGTACGCATTTGCTATTTCGGCGTTCGCATTTGTTATTTCGGAGTACGCATTTGCTATTTCGGAGTACGCATTTGTTATTTCGGAGTACGCATTTGCTATTTCGGAGTACGCATTTGCTATTTCGGAGTACGCATTTGTTATTTCAGAGTACGCATTTGTTATTTCGGAGTACGCATTTGTTATTTCGGAGTACGCATTTGTTATTTTAGCGATCGCATTTGCTATTATTGAGGGCTTATCTTCTTAAACTACGAGGATCAAGTGCATCTCTCAGTCCATCACCGAGTAAATTAAATGCCAACACTGTGAGGATAATCAGCACAGCCGGCGGCCAAATTAACCAAGGTTGCAGTACCAAAATTGAAGCATTGCTAGCCAGAGAAAGCATATTGCCCCAAGAAGGGTCTGGTTGTTGAATTCCCAAGCCGATGAGACTCAGTATTGCCTCAGAACCAATAAAGCTGGGAATTGCAAGAGTCGCAGAGATAACTACATAACTAGCCGTTTGCGGCAAAACGTGGCGGAGGATGATATAAAGTGGGTTCGCGCCCATTGCCCGCGCTGCTTGGACAAATTCTCGCTCTTTAAGTGATAGCACCTGTCCCCGAATGACCCGTGCTAAACCAGCCCAGCTAATCACCGAAGTAATGACCACAATCAGCAAAAAGCGCTGGGTACTACTCAAACCCGCTGGTAAGACTGCGCCCAATGTTACCAAAAGATAAATACTAGGGAAAGTCATTAACACTTCTGCCAAACGCATAATGACACTATCAGTCACACCGCCGAAATAGCCAGAAATTCCCCCGATGAGCAAACCGAGGGGATAGGTAATGATAATGCCAAAAATCCCGATAAACATACTGATGCGACCGCCGTGCAGCAAGCGACTAAATTGGTCGCGGCCTTGGTCATCAGTGCCCAAAATATTGACTTTGACGCCAGTTGTTGTGCCAAATAAATGCCAATTTAAGGGGATACCACCAAAGATTGTGACTTCATCCCACTTCGGGGGTAATGGCAAACTCATCTGCAACAATCGGTATTCTGGCCCGGAGACAAATAGACGCAGGGGTGAAGGCTTTGTCGAGTCTACAATGAGTTGGCGATCGCCTGTATCTAAATTTGTATCTCCCTGAGTTGTCGGATAAACATAAGGCCCGACAAACTGCCCTGATTGAGAAACCCAGCGTATCTTCGTTGGTGGCAGCAGTGAACCATTAGGCTGTGAAGCATAGGGGTCATAAGGAGCTACGAAATCAGCTGCAATTACTCCTATATAGAAAATTAACAGCAAAATGGCCCCAAATCGTGCCAAAGGATTTTTCTTAAGTCGTCGCCACCAATCCATAGTAGTTAGGAGTTATAAGTTAGGAGTTATGAGTTATTAAGTTTTTATCTTAATTCATAACTCATGATTAATAATTTTCAACTCCTAAACTCCTAAACTCCTAACTCCCAACTCCTAACTCTTAGCTCTTAACTGCTAACTGCTCTAAATACCGCTGCTGTTCTTCCTGTTGTTTTTCATGTTCCACAACAAACACGTTTGAGTAGAGATTGGCGAGAATTTGTTTTCCCTGTTGTGTCAATGATAAATAATGCAGTCCTTCTTGGATATAAGGATATACGCCATTCCAGTAAAACTTAGCGTAGTTGTTACGCAAATCGGCAGGGGTTTTATAGCCCAAAACTTTATTTACACCAGTTTCTTCAAATTCGTAAAATAAAGAAGTAATTTTCTTCAGGTAACGTGGATCGCTTAGTTGACCAATCAAATCAGCAGCACGCACTAATCCTGCAAAGCACTTTGTATCTTGATGATCTTCTGCCGCCGGCACGGGAAATCGAGTCAATTCAATATTGCTCTTAATTGCCTCAGCATCGATTAACTTGTGACCTCCAAAACGCTCATCAATAAACAGTTTGGCTCTATCAACATGATACGGCGTCAGACTGGCATCAGAAGCGCCAGCCGCCACAGAAATCATTCTGCCATTTTTACCTGTGGAATATAAGTTTGCTGTTTCTCGGTCTTGTCGGCAAACTCCCTTAACATAGCCAATATCATGACTGACTAAAGAAATAATACAATGCAACCAGTCTTCACTAGAAACACCGCCTTCCCTGATGTGTTTGCCACGTAAAATTTCTTGTCCCACTAGGGTGACTAAGACAGTGTGTTCAACATTGTGGTAAAGAGCATCGCTATTGGCAATGTTTTCCAAAGCCATGTTACCCGCCCAGGCGATAATGTCCTGATAATCATTTTTAAAGCAGCCATAAGTGCGACGGTAGCCGTCTCGAATTTCATTTACAAAGGCATCAATTAAAATTTCAGTGGCATTGAACATATCTGCTTTCTCTGGTAAATACCAATTTTTTATTGATTTGATTTCAAAATTCCAGAATCAAGGCCACCCTTGCTGGAATGTAAGGCAATGGAGTTTGCTCCTTTGTAACTCACGTGTAGCTAGGCAATGGAGTTTGCTCCTTTGTAACTCACGTGTAGCTGTAGACGCTAGCTTTATTTATGCCTGGATACATGACTTCCTGGCAACACAAAGGCTTTAGAGAAATGATTGCTTACGTATAAAAATAATTTCTT
Organism: Nostoc sp.; assembly: GCF_036918015.1. GTDB lineage: Bacteria > Cyanobacteriota > Cyanobacteriia > Cyanobacteriales > Nostocaceae > Nostoc. The sequence goes on along the minus strand of NZ_JBALEO010000009.1, from coordinate 7,113 downwards.
AGTATAGCAAGGAACATAAATACTTTCAATTCTAACTTAGATAAATCTAAATGAGCTATATTAGTTTTTCATATTTAAGCATGGTTGACAGTGATCTAAATACAGATGGTGTGTGACATAGAGTAGCTCTATGAGATGAGAGAATTTTTTGTATCATAATCTACATAAAATTTACGATCGCTTTTTGATAGTAATTTCTCTCGGTAGCAAAGTTGTATTATATACAATTGCAGATCAAAGACATTTACTATGAAATGCGTCATAGTTGATTATCGAAGTAAATAAACTTCAAGTTTTCTTAAGAAAATACCAAGCTTTGGTATGCATAGACAGCAAGTAGAGGTGAAACTGTGAGCGATGAAAGTCTTTCAGAAGTCGAGGTGGAAGAAGCTATAACCTCTGAAGATAGGAGTTTTTTAAGCAAATCAGATCAAAAACAAACCAGGGCATGGTTGAAGCCATTATTCTTGGGTACTGGTTTAGGAATCGCGATTGCCTTGGTTGGGATGAGTGTATTAAATCGTTCTCCATCCCGTCAACAAAGTGGAGTAGCGGATAAAAAAGTTAACCCGGCGATGACAGTTACTACCGCCACAGTAGAAACCGCCCGCGTTGTCCGTACCCTTAAAACGACTGGGACTGTAGCCGCGAGTGATTTAATTCCGGTGCTACCGCAAACAAACGGTTTACAAATTAAAAGCATCCCCGCAAATGTCAAAGAAGGAGCTTTTGTCAAACAAGGTCAAGTGTTGGCGGTGTTAGATGGTTCCATACTGCAAAGCCAAATTAGCCAAGCAAAAGCAGATGTGGAATCGAAAGAAGCAGATGTGGCATCCAAGCAGGCAGATGTGGTATCGAAACAAGCAGATTTGGCATCAAATAAAGCAATAGTCCAGCAAAGACAAGCCGATTTAGCTCAAGCTAAGGCAAGGTTGGAGGAAGCAGGCAAGAATTATCAGCGCTATCAACAACTCGCTGACTCTGGGACGATTAGCAAACAAGAACTTGATACTCGTTCCTACAATGTGAAAACTGCCATAGAAGTTGTGAACCTGTCCCAAGAAAATATACGCAGTGCCCAGGCTAATATCGGCAGCGCCCAAGCCAATATTAATAACGCCCAAGCGATCGTCAACAAAGCCAAAGCCGATGTCAAAAGCAGTGCTGCTAAGGTGCAACAACTGCAAACTCAGTTAGGACAAACTGTGGTACGTGCGCCGGTTGCGGGAGTAATTGCGGAGAAACTGGCTAGAGTCGGTGATGTGACTGGTGTACCGCCGCAAACCCAGGTGGGAACTGTGATTGGTGGCACACAAAAACTATTTTCGATTATCCGAGATGAAAAGTTAGAACTTCAGGCGAAGGTGCCCGAAACTCAATTAAATCAGGTGAAAATTGGCGCATCGGTGCAAATTACTTCTGATGTCGATCGGCGGGTGCGATCGCAGGGACGAGTTAGAGATATACAACCACAACTGAACGATCAAAGACGGGAAGCGACAGTAAAAATTGACTTGCCGCCAACAACTTTACTTAAACCAGGAATGTTTGCTAGTGCTGCAATTACTACTGACTCAGGGATGAAAATGGTAGTCCCACAAAAAGCAGTGCAGTCCCAAGCTGACGCAAGTGTAATTGTATTCATCTTATCGGGTGAAAATACCGTCCGTAGCCAGAAAGTAGAGTTAGGAGATCCTGGTAATAACGACACAGTAGAAATCAAGAGTGGGTTACAGTTAGGCGATCGCGTTGTCGTTGATGGTGCAGGCTATCTCAAAGATGGCGATAAGGTTCGAGTTGCAAGTTGAAAGGAATGGGAATGGGGAATGGGAAAAATAACCAATACTTCGACTACGCTCAGTACAAGTGACAAATGACTAATGACCAATGACAAATGACAAATCCAAAATCTAAAATTTCCCAATGTCTTTTAATATCTCAGCCTGGTCGATAAAAAAACCTGTTCCCACGATAGTTTTATTTTTAATTTTGACGGTTGTCGGTTGGTTTTCCTTCATGTCCTTGGGGATTGATACTAACCCAAATATTGATGTGCCAACAGTTTTGATCAAAGTCACCCAACCAGGTGCAGGCCCAGCAGAACTAGAATCCCAAGTGACGAAAAAAATTGAAGATGCTGTGGCAGGGTTGGGCAATATCGATTACATGATTTCCACCGTCAGCGATGGGAATTCTAAGACGACAATCAATTTTGTTTTGGGTACAGATAGCGATCGCGCCACCAATGATGTTAGAAATGCGATCGCTCAAATTCGTCAAGATTTACCCCAAGATATCAACGACCCCATTGTGGAACGCCTAGAATTTTCCGGCGGTCCGGTGATTACCTACGCAGTTAAATCAGATCGGCGTTCTGTAGAAGAATTAAGCAATATCGTAGACCAAACTATTAGCCGCGCCTTATTGGGAGTTCGTGGTGTAGCACAAATTCAGCGCGTGGGTGGTGTTGACCGAGAAATTCGCATTAATCTTAATCCCGATCGCTTACAATCTCTAGCGATCACCGCCACTCAGGTAAACGACCAAATCCGCGCTTTGAACATTAACTTACCTGGCGGACGTGCCGAAGTTGGTGGTAGCGAACAAAGTATCCGCACATTAGGAAGTGCCACCAGTGTGGATATTTTGAAAACCTACGAAATCGTTTTACCACAAGGTGGTTCTGTACCGTTATCTAGTCTGGGAACTGTAGAAGATAAATTTGGTGATGTACGCCAAGCCGCCCGTTTAAATAATCAACCCGTGGTAGCTTTTCAAGTCTTACGTAGTACTGGCAGCGTTCTGGTGACAGTGGAAGAAGGAGTGAAAGCAGCAGTCAAACAACTGGAAAAAACCCTTCCTCCAGATGTCAAACTGGATTTAATTTTTACTAGAGCCGATATTGTCCGCCAATCTTACCAAAGCACCATTGATGAATTGATTCAAGCTTCGGTGCTGGCGGTCATCGTTATTTTAGTGTTTTTGCGGGACTGGCGAGCAACATTGATTACCGCTGTTGCTTTGCCCCTATCAATAATTCCCACCTTCGCAGTGCAGCAAGCCCTTGGTTACACGCTCAACAACATGACTTTGTTGGCATTAGCGCTAGCGGTGGGCAACTTGGTAGATGATGCCGTTGTGGAAATTGAAAATATGGAACGGCATATCGCTATGGGTAAGTCTGCTTGGGAAGCGGCTTTTGAGTCTTCCGACGAAGTAGGATTAGCGGTAATCGCAAGTTCAGCGACAATTATTGCAGTGTTTCTGCCCGTTGCCTTTATGGGTGGGATTCCGGGGCAATTTTTTCAACCATTTGGCGTTACCGTTGCCGTTTCCACAATTTTCTCAACTCTTGTGGCGCGGATGGTTACGCCGATGATGGGGGCGTATCTTTTAAAGGAGGCACAGGGGCACACTTCGACTACGCTCAGTGACCGAAGGGCAGAGGGGCACACTTCGGCTACGCTCAGTGACCGGGGGGCAGAGGGGCAGAGGGGAGTCATAAAAATTTTTAATTTTAAATTTACACTTCCAGGTGGTGGGAACGGAAGTAGAAAACTTGGAGATGAAAAGCGTCAAGGCTTTCAACCTTATAGATCGCTTTTACAGTGGGCGTTACGCCATAGATTGACAACAATGGCGATCGCATTAGCTTTCTTCATTGCCAGTGCGATGCTGGTTCCCTTAATTCCCAAGGGTTTTGTTGATGATGGTGATTTTGGAATTTCTAATGTATCTATAGAACTTCCTCCTGGTTCCACGTTAGAAGACGTTAACAAGGTAGTCACACAAGCAACTGATATCATCCGGCAAAATCCAGTAGTTGAACGTGTACTAGCAACAGAAGAGATCAATTCTGCCAGCCTTGCGATTAATCTCAAACCCAGAGAGGAACGAAATATTTCCCAAAAACAGTTTGAGGAACAAGTGCGTCCTTCCTTCGAGCAAATACCAGGAGCTAGAATTAGTTTTCAAAGTCAGTCACCGGGTGACAGTCGGAAAGCTTTATCAATTGTCCTCAGAAGTGAAAATCCCGAAGCATTAAATCAAGCGGCTGATGCCCTAGAAAAGCAGATGCGATCGCTAGCTGGATTGGTAGAAGTGGCTTCGACGGCAAGTTTAGTCAAACCAGAGATTTTGGTAATTCCCAACCCGCAACGGGCAGCAGATTTGGGTGTAACAGTGCAAGCGATCGCTCGGACTGCTTCCCTTGCCACCATCGGTGATAATGAAGCCAACTTGGCAAAATTTAATTTAAGCGATCGCCAAATCCCCATTCGCGTGCAAATCGATCCGCAAGCGCGGGCTGACATTAACACAATCACAAATCTGCAAGTCCCCAGTCAAAATGGTAGATTGGTTCCCCTCATAGCAGTGGCAGATATCCGTTTTGGTAGCGGCCCTGCTACCATCAACCGTTACGATCGCGCCCGTCAAGTAGCCGTAGAAGCCAATTTGCAAGGGCTTTCTTTAGGAGAGGCAGTAGAAACAATCAACCAACTACCTGCGATGCAAAACTTACCGCCAGGAGTAGTACAGCAACCATCAGGCAGTGCCAAAATTATGCAAGAGATTTTCGGTCGCTTTGGCGGTGCATTAGGACTGGGATTAATGTGTATCTATGCAATTCTGGTGCTGCTGTATAACAACTTTCTCCATCCATTATCGATTATGGCAGCCTTACCCTTTTGTTTAGGCGGCGCATTGGTAGCGTTGATGGTTGCTCAAAAACCCTTGGGAATATATGCCCTGATTGGGATTGTGTTGCTGTTGGGGATTGTCACTAAAAACTCAATTTTGTTGGTTGACTATACCATCATCAATATGCAAGAAGGCAAAACCCAACGTCAGGCACTTATTGAATCAGGTGTGTCACGTCTGCGCCCAATTTTAATGACTTCTTTTGCAACGATCGCCGGGATTCTGCCCTTAGCATTGGGAATTGGCGCGGGTTCTGAAGTTCGCCAACCGATGGGAATTGCCATTATGGGCGGTTTCACAACTTCTACTCTGTTGACACTGGTGGTAGTGCCAGTGATATTTAGTTACATTGACAACTTTCAAACTTGGATTATGCATACACTGCGCGATGGCTCTGGTAAGAAATCATCGCGTTAATAATTAATTGTAGAGACGGCGATTTATCGCGTCTTCTTAACCAAATCGTATTGCTTCCTTACAGCGTAAGTTTTACCCCACCCTAACCCTCCCCTTGTAAAGGCTACGGTGTATACACAAGTCTGAAATAGCTGAGTAACCAAGGTTTTACCCCACCCTAACCCTCCCCTTGTAAAGGGGAGGGAACTAGATGCTCTTATTTCCCCCCTTTCCAAGGGGGGATTAAGGGGGGTAATTCGACTTGTGTGTACACCAGAGAGGTTAATTTCCCTACTCCCCCTTCCTTAAATACTGTGCGATCGCATTTCTCAGTGGGAATCATAACAAACAGATTTACCACAGTAAATAACCAATGGCATACCAAAACATCACCGCTTCCCTTTCTCCAGCAGATATCCAAGAAATTAAAGCAGCCTTTGCGACTATCCAAGCAAAGATGCCTTTTCTCGTAACCCTGAGTGTAGAAGAACGACGCAAGTTATTTAAGATGGGCGATAAAAGACTCGCTTTTGTCAACACTAGCCTGATTGCTGCCCAGTCTAACAAAGAAATCTTACCAGCCAGCTTTGATTTAGATGAGTTTATCCGGGATTATCAACTAGCCGCTAACCTCACCGAACTGTTGATTGGACTGCGACAACTGACAGAGCAAGTAGATGATACCCTAATGGCAGTCGGTAGCGAAGCAATGGGTAGCAGCTTGACAGTTTATGATTACGTCAAGACAGCTGCTAAGAAAACTCCAGGGTTAAAAACTATAGCTGAACAATTAGGCGATCGCTTTAAAGCTATAAAAAATAAACCTGCCAAAGCTGCATCTGATTCATAGCCTGTAAACATTCCCAGTTCCTCATGTAGAGACGCGATTTATCGCGTCTAAAAGACTGACACATTAAAAAAACGCGATAAATCGCCGTCTCTACAAAGAATGTACTCGTCAATTATTCCTTGACAGACTACTATTTTTGACTTGTGTATACACTGTAGCTCCAACTCGAAGAGAGACAGACTTGAATTTTAGTTCACGGCAGCGAGAGGTTTGTCAAATTTACGTTAAATGAGTCTTTGATACTCGTCGATGAATATCAAAGATTCGTCGATGAATATCAGAGCTTCGTCGATGAACCTCAGAGCTTCGTTAATGAATATCAAAGATTCGTCGATGAATATCAAAGATTCAGCGATGAATATCAAAGATTCAGTGATGAATATCAAAGATTCAGCGATGAATATCAAAGATTCGGCGATGAATATCAAAGATTCGGCGATGAATATTTAATACTCGCCCACGAACATTAAAGGCTCTAAATCAGGAATTAGGAATTGCAAGGCTGATATTATACCCATAACCGCGTATAGTCTGCCGCCTTGCCCCAAATTATGCTCACCACACCCCGCCACAGCAACAAGCCTTCTCCCTTTATCCTTTATGCTTTAGCCTTTATCTTCTCCTTTCTCCTCTGTCTACCTTGGGTAAGCGCCAAAGAAACCCCCAAACCCAAACCGCAACAGTGGCAGATTGACGGCATAGTAGCAGCCCTTGACGACAGCTACCCCAAAGTCAAGCAATATGCTTTTGAGCAATTAGCTAAATATAAGCCGCAAGATTTAAAAATTCTGCTTAAAAAACCGGAGAAAATTGCCCAGAAAGCCGCCAACATCCTCAAGGATGAAAAGGTAGATTCAAATATTCGTGGCAGTGCGGCATCGGCATTGGGCAACCTGGGAGAGGCGGCTACCAAGTATATCCCTGACATCGTTAACATCCTCAAGGATGAAAAGGTAGATTCAAATATTCGTGGCAGTGCGGCATTGGCATTGGGCAACCTGGGAGAGGCGGCTACCAAGTATATCCCTGACATCGTTAACATCCTCAAGGATGAAAAGGTTGACTCAAATGTTCGTGGCAGTGCGGCATTGGCATTGGGCAACCTGGGAGAGGCGGCTACCAAGTATATCCCTGACATCGTTAACATCCTCAAGGATGAAAAGGTT
>NZ_JBALEO010000008.1:0-42029 GCF_036918015.1 Nostoc sp. | reverse complement strand
TTCAGAAACTGCGATCGCTCGATCTAGCTCAATTGCAGTTTCTGCTGGGGCATTAGATTCCAAGTTCTCTTCATCTGGCGCAACAGTGAGGTTGCTATCTGTAGTAATTGCCAATCCTTCAGAAACTGCGATCGCTCGATCTAGCTCAATGACATTTTCTGGTGGGGCATTAGATTCCAAGTTCCCTTCATCTGGTGCAACAGTGGTAGCAAGGTTGCCATTTGTAGTAATTGCCAGTTCTTCAGAAACTGCGATCGCTCGATCTAGCTCAATTGCAGTTTCTGCTGGGACACTAGATTCCAAGTTCTCTTCATCTGGTGCAACAGTGGTAGCAAGGTTGCCATTTGTAGTAATTGCCAGTCCTTCAGAAACTGCGATCGCTCGATCTAGCTCAATTGCAGTTTCTGCTGGAGCATTAGATTCCAAGTTCTCTTCATCTGGTGGAACAGTAGTAGCAAGGTTGCCATTTGTAGTAATTGCTAGTTCTTCAGAAACTGCGATCGCTTTCTCAAACGTAAATAACGTAATTGCAGTTTCTGCTGGGGCATTAGATTCCAAGTTTTCAGAAACAGTATCTAGGCGATCGTCGGGTGAACTTGAGCCTAAATTTTTCCTCGGTTCTCTCTCTGCTAACGGCGAGAAGACTTGTACTTGCACGCTGTATTGCCAAGATTTACCGAGCAGATCCGACATCAAATCGCCGGAACACCGCAACTCCCAAACTCCCGGTTGGAAGTACGTAAAAGGAATTACCGCCATTATGCCTTCTGAATTAGTGCGACGCGATCGCTTGAAAATTCGCCGCGTTGGTTGAACTTCCTCAGTTGAAGAGTGAGTTACCCGCACTTCCACGTCTGTATTAAGAAGGTTAGAACGAGCCAAAACTCTATACTGTCCTTCCAAGATTTCCAAATTTGGCGATTCTAGGATATGCCACGAGCGAGCGCCTTGTTTCTGTATCAGAAATTGCCAGTGTTCCATTGTAAGTGATGCCCAGACCGACGAGCCGCTGAGTAATATTGTGTATTAACTTGCTTGCAAGTTTACCTCAGTATTTTAGAAATGCCTCACTTAAATGGCTATCAAGTTAACTCAGTTTTACTGACTTGACTTCCCACACTTTAACTACTCACCTCAAGGGAATTTCAATAAGTTGCCGTCTTGCTTATGTGTAAAGCTTTTGTTGTTTTCTGAATATTAAGTTTGACACATCCTAGTGCTAAATTAACAGGGATGCAATGGATACCGTTAGTTGTCTTTGCTCAACTTAGTGCAAAAAACTTTGTATTATTTTTTACTAAGATTTCCACTTTGCAATAGACACAACGTACAATAAATTTAAATTCACTTGAGAATTGTTATTGAATTGTAATTGCCCACATTTTTGCTACAAAGAGGTAGGATGTGGCTCTTAAGTGTCCTCTGCGATCGCCCAAGTTAGGCGCAAATCACAACACTTAACCACGCAAAACGTATCCAACCTACCTGAAACTGCTTTTTAAAGGGCGACAAAGCGTGTTTACCCTGAGTGCAATGTGGGTTGACAATGAAGATTTACAGGAGGGATTCGATGCTAGTCATTTTAATGGACGAGCAAATCCTTGCCCCTGAGCAAGTTTGCCAGTCTTGTTTACTCGCTGACGGGAGTGGCCAACCCCGTTGGCATGGGGGTCAACTGCGCTGTGGTCAAGCGATTCGCAAACTTACTCAACAGCAGCCAGACCAATATGAATGCATGATGGGCTTTCGCATCGCCCATATAGAATAGTTGAATTTCTCAGCAAGACCTAGCAACTGCGTTATCCTAAGCTCAAGTAACTATTAAAAATTTAACCACAGGAGAACGCATAATGTCTTGGCGCGGGTCTACAACGGTTTCAGATCGGATTTTTGCTTCCTTGCCTTATTTGCTACCGATGGTTGAGGTAGTAGCTTTCGGCTTTTTTTTGTTAGACCAGTTTCCTCCCCTAGCAGTCGTTTTTGCACCGATTCTGATTTTATGGTCATTTTACAGAAGTGTGCGTTATGCAGGAATGATTATTTTCTTTGCTTTATTTTTGCTGGTAGTGAGAAACGAAAAAATTAGTCACTTTATTCGTTTTAACACTATGCAAGCAATCCTTTTGGACATTATTATCTTTTTGTTTAACATTTTGATGGATGTTGTGGGACTAGTTCCATCCGGTGGTTTTGCCATCCAAACTCTATCCACAACCATTTTTATCGGCATAGTGGGAGCAGTCGCATATTCAGTCATCCAGTCTGTGAGCGGACGTTATGCAGAAATTCCAGCGATTTCCGATGCAGTGTATATGCAAGTGCGTTAGAAGTTAACGTGTTGCTACGGTATTTTCCAGGCGACCGATACCTTCAATTTCGACGCGGACGCGATCGCCTGGATGCAAAGCACTTACACCCTCCGGCGTACCTGTAAGCACCAAATCACCAGGGAGTAGCGTCATCACCTGACTGATATAGGAAACTAAAACATCGGGGGAAAACACCATCCGATCGATACAGGTAGATTGGACTGGATTAGCGTCGTCATTTACAAAAGTCTGCAATCTCGCTCCTGGATTTAATTCCCGGACAATCCAAGGCCCCAAGGGACAGAAAGTATCAAAACCTTTGGCTCGCGTCCATTGACCATCCTGTTTTTGTAAATCCCGTGCTGTTACGTCATTGGCGATGGTGTAGCCCCAAATTTTGGTTTGGGCTACCTCTGGCGTACATTCAAAGGCATAATCGCCAATCACTAAAGCTAACTCTCCTTCATAGTCAACTCTATGTGACTGGGGAGGATACTTAATTTCCCTCTCAGATGGAATGATCGACGTAGGTGGCTTAAGAAAGATTAGTGGTTCAGAAGGTACTGGAGTTCCCATTTCGGCTGCATGATCTGCATAATTCTTACCCACCGCCACAATTTTTGAGGGAGCGCAGGGAGCCAGAATTTGGTAATTTTCTGGTGTCAAAGTTAAATCAGTGGGTTGTCCATGTAACCAGGGTGGAGCATCTAGCACCTGCACATTCAGGGATAGCTGTAGTAACCCATAGTAAATCAGTCCTTCTGGATTTTGAATTCGCACGTAGCGCTGCGCCATAACCTTGATGAATATCCTTTTTTCTGCGATTAGAAGCTGTGAGCAGGTAGCAATCGTCAGTTAGCTGTTTAGCCAACCGATTGAGTCTTGAGCAAAAAAGCGATCGCTATAAGATGTCCTTAAAGAAAGATACCCCTTAGCGAAGCTGATAGCTCAATCGATCTTGTGAAAGAAATATCCGGGTTGCCTCCCAACCTAGTTTTCATTAGGGACATCCAAAAAATCCAAACTTCGGCGATTTGGCTAATGATTCAAATTGAAAACTGGTAAGATTATAGTTCCTTGTTGCTTCAGATGTTGATTAATACTGGAATTTTGAATAAAAGTCAGGTATAAAATAATATCGGCAGCCACTTTTGTCCATGAGGAAACTGAAAAATATGACTACAAATTACGAAACAATGTACATCCTCCGTCCTGACCTCGGAGAGGAACAGGTAGAGCAAGCAGTTACGAAATATCAGAATTTGCTTCGCGATCAAGGCGCCGAGGAGATGCAAATTCAAAATCGTGGTAAGCGCCGTCTGGCTTACGAAATCAAAAAACACCGGGATGGCATTTACATCCAATTAAACTACAGCGCGCCTGCAACTGCGATCGCCCCCTTTGAACGTGCCATGCGTTTGAGTGAAGAAGTGATTCGCTATTTGACAGTTAAGCAGGACATTGAAGAAGAAAAACCCCCTAAAGAGGAAAAAGAAAAGCCCACTAAAGTAGCTGCACCTACACCTGCAACAGTTTAGGGTTTAGGAGATGGGGAGATGAGGGAGATGAGGGAGAAATAATTAATCCCCATTACCCCTTATCCCCAGAGAGGGCCCCATCATCCCCAATTCCCAATCCCCATTCAATAAAATTTTGTCTTTTTCTTTTTTCGTGACTTGTTTGGGAATGCTAAATTAACAAATACTTGCCAAAGGTAGTACTCCCGCAGTTATACCTAAGAGTGGACAAGATTCTGAATGGGAGCTTTAAGCTACTGTGAGCCAATCTGATACACCTAATATTCAAGTTCTCTCGACGGAAGTATCGCAGCTACGCCAGGAGTTGCAACTTCGCGATCAATTAGTACAACAACTATCTCAAGAACTCTTCCGGCTGGTAAAGGGTAACACTAGTTTTATGCCTCAGCAGCCGGAATTTGAGCGCGATCTGAGCCAGTTACACGCTTTACAAGAACAACTCCAAGCTGTGGAACAGCAGGTGGCGTTCTACCAAGAGCAAATTACAACTCGTGACTCCGAAATTTATCAATTGCGACAGTCAGTTCAAGAACTTACCGATCGCACTCGGATGTTGGAGCAAGTAGTACAAGAGTTGCCTCAAATTTACCGTCGGAAGTTTGAAGAGCGGATGACGCCAGTGAGAGAAAAGGTAGCAACGCTACAACGGGAAAATCGCCAACTGCAAGCAGAACTGCAAAGTGTGAGTTACCGTTTAGCACTCAAAACTCGCAATGCTAGTCACAGCGGTATTGATTTACCAAATTTTCCCCGCCCAGCATCCGAACAAACTAATATTTCGACTCCCCAGAATGCCTAAAATTAGCATTATGGTGGAATCGTAAGAGGTAAGAAATTGGTGCATCAAAGCATCTTGGAGGCGTCCAAGTAGTAGATCGAGGCAAAAATAACTATAGAGTTAGAAATAACGTCAAAGCTCATATTCTAACCTTGCTTACCTCCTGCTTCCTTTCACTAGTTACGCAGTATATAAAACAATTAGCTTAGAGTAATTTGAAAAACCCTGTCTTTAAAAGGCTGGGGAGTATCACAAACAGTTGCATTTGCTTTGACCAATTTTAGTCATTTCTGAAATTTACTGCTTTAGGTAGATGGCTTCCAATAAGCAGATTCATCTGTAATTTATACTGCCTAGCTCAAAGCCATGAGTTTACCTCAACATTCTTCTCTAGACAAGAAAGAAGATCAGCCTGCTAGCACCAGACTGTTATTTTAAGATAATGTGAAAAAATGCAAATATTGCTTGACTCCGCCATCCTTCTATAGATAGATTTATTAGTTAGTCTGCTAGCACCAGACTGTTATCTTTGACGGTGGTAAAAATATCTTGGTAAGTGTGAAAAATTTCAAACACTGTGTCGAGTTGGGTAAGTTCCAAAATCAACCGTACAGGAGCTTGTACGTTGCATAGAACCAAGCGGCAACCACTCTGACGTGCAGCTTTTAAGCCTTTTACTAAAGGAACTAACCCAGAGCTGTCCATGAAGTTAACTTCTGCTAGGTCGATAACCCAGAGTTGATAAGCTTGAGGGACTACTCCAGCCATCTGTTCGCTCAAAGCCTTGCCGCCTTCCAAATCTATGCTTCCTTGGGGTTTAAACAAAATCACTTGAAGTTCTTGTGTGAAAGCCATGAATTTAACAGGGTAATTGGAACACTTGACAAAAAATTGAAAAAGACATCAATACCTCTTCTCTTTCAACGGTGAAATGACTCTTTTACCCAAATATTTGGGCAATTGCAGTCCTACAGCCGAGAGAGATTATTTCAGTATTCATGTCGTATAATTTGTGATAACTTTCATCAATATAGGCATAAGCGCCTAACAATTTCGGTATCAACCGTATCTTTTACAAGATTTTCACAATTTAAACGGATGTTTATAAATTTTCTATAAAATTTTTAATCTTTTTTTAATAAATTATAAACATGTGGTAATACTTCCAAAAGTTGTATAGTTAATAGTAAAAAGTTAACATTTACCATAGACTAAAGCCTATAGATTATTCAGTATTAAACTAATGACTTAATGACTCTATGTATTAGTTTGATTGACACCCCACCCAAAAACAAGCAAAGATATAGTAAAAGTAAAAATTTGTAAAGACGGCGGTGCGGAATGTCTTTAGAGCTGATTTCACTAGAAAATATCCAGGAAGTTGCTCATAATTACGGGTATTGGGCAATTTTTTTCGGAATTTTGCTAGAAAATTTAGGCATTCCCCTTCCTGGTGAAACCGTGACCTTAGTAGGCGGGTTTTTAGCTGGCAGCGATGAACTAAATTTCTGGCTGGTTCTCGGTGACGCAATCATGGGTGCTGTCATTGGTGGCACTTGTGGCTATTGGATTGGTAGAGTTAGCGGTTGGGCTTTTCTGGTAAAAGTTGGCAGCATATTTCGGATTTCTGAAGTGCGGCTGCTGAGTATTAAAGATCAATTTAGTCAAAATGCTGCTAAAGGGGTGTTTTTTGGACGTTTTTTGGCATTGTTACGAGTTTTTGCTGCACCACTAGCTGGTATAGCTGAAATGCCCTTTGGAAAATTCTTTTTATACAACTTCTTAGGAGCAGTTGCTTGGGCTAGCTTGATGGTGACATTAGCTTTTTTTGCAGGTAAAGTAGTCTCTTTAGAACAATTGGTTGCTTGGGTGGGTCAATTTGCGATCGCAGCGTTACTAATCCTCGCTGCTTTAATTATTGTGCCCCTGTGGTTGGAGTCTCGCCAGGTTAAAGGTGCAGCAGAAGAGTAAGTCAAGCATAAACTAAGTGAGGAGTGAGGAGTGAGGAGTAAAGTAAAAAGTGAATTTTTTTAACTTTTACTTTTGTATTTTGCTTTTTTAACTCCTAACTCCTAACTCCTAACTCTTAACTTCTAACTCTCAACCCCTAACCTGCTGTGACCAAATGCGAGTCGGTAGTCCCCAAACGTATATAAAGCCTTCAGCAGCTTTGTGGTCAAATTTGTCTTCAGCTCCGTAGGTTGCCAAATCGGGAGTGTAGAGGGAATTATCACTCGAACGCCCAACTATCGTAGAGTTGCCCTTGAACAACTTCACTCGTACAGTTCCAGAAACTCGCTCTTGTGTCTTTTGAATAAAGGCATCGAGTGCAACTTTGAGTGGACTGTACCACAAACCGTTGTAAACTATTTGGCTGTAAGTTTCTTCAATCCCACGCTTGTAATGGGTGACATCTGCCGTTAAAGTCAAGCTTTCTAAATCCCTATGTGCCTGAATTAGCACCAACATCGCAGGTGATTCGTAGATTTCCCGCGATTTGATCCCCACCAGACGGTTTTCAATCATATCGATCCGTCCGATACCGTGATTTCCTACCACCTGATTGAGTTCTTCAATTAGCTCAACAGGCTTTTTGGGTATGCCGTTGAGGGTTGTAGGGATACCACCGTGGAAACCAATTTCGATGTACTCTGGCTCGTTGGGAGTATCAGCGATCGCTTTGGTCATCTCATAAATTTCTTCTGGTGGCTCAAATGAGGGATCTTCGAGTAAACCAGCTTCAATGCTACGACCGAGCAAATTCTTATCAATACTATAAGGAGAAGATTTTTTGACTGGTGAGGGGATACCAAACTTCTCACCATAAGCGATCGTTTCTTCACGACTCATTCCCCATTCTCTGGCTGGTGCGAGGATCTTCAGGTTGGGGTTTAAGGCGGTGACAGAGACATCAAAGCGAACCTGATCGTTGCCTTTACCGGTGCAACCGTGAGCGATCGCATCAGCACCATATTTTTCGGCTGTTTCTACTAATACCTTGGCAATCAGTGGACGAGCCAGGGCGGTTCCTAGAGGATAACGATTCTCATAAAGGGCGTTGGCTTGAATCGCTCCAAAGGCGTAATCTTTAACGAAGCTGTCTTTGACATCCGCCACTAGGGATTCACTTGCACCCGATTTCAGAGCTTTTTCTCTGATTGGCTCTAATTCATCTCCCTGACCTAAATCTGCTGCTAGGGTAATCACCTCTTCCACACCCCACTCCTGTTTCAGGTAGGGGATGCAAACTGAGGTATCCACTCCGCCAGAATATGCCAGGACAACCTTTTTGGCGCGACCCATTAATTTCTCCAGTTAGGACAACAAAGAATGAGTCATTATTATATCTAAACTAATCCATGTATATTTTATTCATGCAACAACCTGTAGGAAGATTTAGGAGTTAAGAGTCAGAATTACAGTTTACTCTTAATCCAGTTCGGTTAAGCTCTAAGCAGTATTGAGTATACCTCTTGCAAAAATGTAAAATTTGCCCACCCTGTGGGATCTTGCTACATCCCCCAACCGCTTTTCCCAAAATTGAGATCGGTGGAGCTAATTTCAAGGTTCCTCTCCCAACCTTGGGAGAGGAATTTAGGGTGAAAGCTCATTGATTCATGCAAAAAGTCTAGTTAAAAAAATTTTTCTAAAGCTTGCTACGCGTAGCATTGACTGTAGAAGAAGGTACGATTATAAATTAATACAGTTCAGAGAAGACCAAAACTCTCATGTAGAGATGCGATTTATCGCGTCTTGAAAGACCAATTATTTACATACACCAATAGCCCTTAGCTGAACCGTATTGGATTATCAATAGCAAAAGGATTAGGGCGAGTTTACCTAAGTAAGCTCACCCTGATTTGTATTTAATATTAACTAAGTTTTTAAATGCTTGTACAGACTAAGGGTAGAGTGTAGAGAAAATCTTACTTAGCTAAGTAAGATTGATATATTTAATGAGATTGCCTTACACTTTGCAACTTCTCGTTCTTACGCTTGCGTAGAAACATACCACCTACAGCCAGCATACCTAATGTAATACTAGGCTCAGGAACAGACTTGGGGTCAAAACCAGTAAATTTGTCAGTTCCTAGATGGAAAGAATGGTTGTCGCTTTCAAATCCACCACCACCTGCTTGGGTAATGACAATCTTGTTGAAAATATCGTTGCTACTATCTGAGTAGAAGTGAAGGTAGCCATTTCCTTCACCGCCATGCTGTAATGCACGAATTGGAGCAACTGGGTTCACATCCTCAGTTGTAAATGATTTGATTAGATTATCGCCATTGTAGAAGGAAAAAACGTTACTAGAACTAATAGCTCCCCAGTCAATACCGAAATAATTGAGGGAACTTGCAAGGTTAATTGTGACATTATCGCCGTTGAAAACTGCCAAATACTTCCCATTATTGACTTCACCATTTGCCCCAGCAGGTGCCCATACATCTGACCTCACACTGCTGCTTCCACTGTTATTCTCAAATGAGTATTTAGCAAAACCAGTGGTTGGTGCTTGACCATCATTGAAGTTAACAGTTGTCGTACCAGGAAGTTGAGTAAACTCAGAAAAAGCACCTTGGTCAGTTTCTCCATTAGGGCCTGCAATGCCAGTGGTTATTTGGAAGGATATAGCCTGGGCAGAACCTGCATAGATAAATGAGGAGATTGCAGATAGAGATAGAGCAGCGATACAAGCAATTTTGGTAAGAGACATAATTTTGAAATTCTGTATTTTTAATTGTTGAAAAGTTCGTTGTGCGACTTGGATTCATTATGTAGTGTCTTCTAGAAGAAACAATAGGATGAAACTACTGGATTTGGATTTATTGAAAATTCCTAATTTTAGCCAATAATTTGCCCTGTTTTTGAACATAAATGAGTAGTTTCACTTGCCGGAAAAGTGGATAGGATATCTGTTCTTTATCTGAAGGTAAAAAAGTTGTGAAGTTAGCTAGTATATATCAAGGATTTGTATCTTCGGATGTTGTCCTGATTAAGGATCAATCAAGATAATAAACAAAACTATTTGAAATTCTTTGTTTGCTGATAAATAGAAATAGATTCGTGGTCATTGCTATTGGTTTTGAGATTCTTCCTTCGCTCTATTTACTTTTTATTCTGTAGTCAACTATGCAACCTGAGTGTTTTGACATAGCTATTAACATGAATTAAACTAAACTCTTGCAATCAACAAAAGAATCTCGATCGATGCATCCAACTGAAAAAGCTGTTGTCCCTACTCGCGTTATTGGTTTAATTAGTGGCACATCCGTAGATGGCATAGACGCTGCGTTGGTAGAGATTTCCGGCACAGAATTGGATCTAAAAGTTGAGTTGCTAGCCGGGGCAACATATCCTTATCCAGCCGAACTTAGAGAAAGAATATTAGCAGTTGGTGCAGGCGTTGCCATCTCAATGGCAGAATTAGCGGAAATAGATGATGCGATCGCTCAAGTCTTTGCCCAAGCCGCCCAAAATATTCAAATTGGTCATCAGCCAGCCACTCTCATTGGTTCCCACGGTCAAACGGTTTATCATCGACCACCCAAAGAGGGAGCAGGGGGAGCAGCACTTCGGCTACGCTCAGTGACCGAGGAGCAGGGGAGCAGGGGGAGAGAAATGATCGCTACCCACGGGCTAAACCCTAGCTATCCGTTAACAGCACCGGGCAGTCCCTTGGGTTACAGTCTTCAACTAGGGCGAGGTGCATTAATTGCCCATCTTACGAACATTGCGACTGTGAGCAACTTCCGCGTTGCTGATATCGCTATTGGTGGTCATGGTGCGCCTCTTGTGCCCAGAGTAGATGCCTATTTGCTCAGTCATCCTGAAGAAGGGCGTTGTATTCAAAATATTGGTGGTATTGGCAATGTTGCTTATATTCCGCCTCGGTATGGAGACTGGCTCTCAAAAATTCTTGCTTGGGATACTGGCCCAGGAAATAGTCTGTTGGATCTAGCGGTGGAGCATTTAAGCGGTGGTGCTAAAACTTATGATGAAGATGGCAATTGGGCAGCGAGTGGTACTCCAAGCCATCCATTAGTAGAACAATGGCTCAACCAAGACTACTTTCATCTACCGCCACCCAAATCCACTGGACGCGAGTTATTTGGTGTGACTTACCTGCATCATTGTTTAAAAGATGCTCAAGCATACCAACTCAATCCTGCTGATGTACTGGCAACTCTCACAGAACTTACAGCTGCTTCAATTTTTCATAGTTACCGCACTTTTTTGCCAGAAATGCCACAACGAGTACTATTATGTGGTGGTGGTAGTCGCAATCTCTATTTGAAACAAAGGTTACAGTTGTTGTTGGGATCAATACCAGTCTCGACGACAGATGAAGTCGGCTTGAGTGCAGATTTTAAAGAAGCGATCGCCTTCGCGGTTTTAGCCTACTGGCGACATTTGGGTATTCCTGGCAACCTACCTACTGCCACAGGTGCACCTCAAGAAGTACTTTTGGGAGAAATTCACCAATGTCAATCCTGAATGCTGAGTCAGGAAAAATAAACAAGATAAAAAATTTCTTCATTCTTTACTCGCAACTCAGCACTCGTAACTTAGCACTGCTATAACTATAGTCTTGGCGGCACTCGAGCAAGACAGGGAATAAAAGGTGGCTCATACTTTTTTATTGGAACCAGGACGCTGGGCAATGGAAGGAAATTGGCTAGAACGTAATGGTATGCCAATCAGCGTCAAGGGTATGACCTTGGTCGCTTGGAATCGAGATAACTGGTTTACTATGGCCACAAAACTTATTTTCCCAGGTAGCGATCGCTCTGAAATCTCTCTGCAATATAAGGGGCGGTTGCATGATGGAGAGCGTCAGTATACTTTTTTACTACAACATAATATTTTGGGACAAGTTGAAGGGGAAGGCTGGATTGGTCTGGATACTATCGTACAGCGTTACTGGGTACTAGGCGATCGTCAGCGTCGTAGTGGCTTTGAAACCCTACACCGGATTTCGCAAGATACATATTACCTCAGTAGTGGTATTTTGGCTGGTCATTTTTTAACTAATACAATGGAAGCTAGCCTAGAACGTCAGTCAGCTTAAAGGCAGCGCTGCCTTTAAGCTGACTGACGTTCTTCTAAGCCAAAAACTGCCGTTCAAAAAACTCTGGCAACGCATTGGTTTGCCAACGCCTAATATCTCCTGCCCAACTTTAACCACTCATCGTTTATTCTCACTGACCTACTGAGTTGTATAGTAATAAAGAAATGATCAAATTATAGTGAGGATTTTAGTATTTTACCTAACCATGTAGTCAGGAGTTCAGTTTCGTGAATCCTAAAGTCTCCGTTATTATCCCTGCTTACAATACTGAAACTTATATTGGGAAGGCAATAGAGTCAGCCCTAGAGCAAACACTGACTGACATTGAAGTTATCGTGGTCGATGATGGCTCAAGTGATAAAACTGTAGAAGTCGCTAAAGGTTTCACCGATCAACGTCTCAAAGTAATAGTTAATCAGCAAAATCTTGGAGCGGCGGCGGCACGTAATCGCGCCTTCAGAGCAGCCCAAGGAGAATGGATTGCTGTACTTGATTCAGATGATTGGTATGCTCCCGAAAGATTGGAAAAGCTGGTGTCTCTGGCAAATAAAACAAATGCAGACATGATTGCTGATGATGTTTATTTGATCAAAGACGGTACAACATCTCCTTGGAGTACATTGATTCAAGAAAGTGGAGAACGTATAGATAAAATTCTCCAAATTGATATCGTTTATTTTGTAGAAACTGATGTCTTCGGGGAACCAGGATTGCATCTTGGTCTAAGCAAGCCTCTATTCAAACGAGAATTCCTGGTTAAACACGGCATTGAGTACGATGATGAAATTAGGATGGGTCAAGATTTTTGGCTTGATATGAAATGTTTAATTAAAGGAGCTAGGTTTTTTATTGAACCAAAACCCTATTATTTCTACCGTTCACGCCCCGGTTCTCTTGTATATCAAAGCCAATTACCACGTCTCAATCAATCTTGCAAAGCTGCTACCTATTTCATGCAACAAGACATTGTGAAAAAAAATCCTGCTCTAATGCGTGCTCTATCTTATAATCTCTCAGTCTATAAGAAAAATCTAGCTTATCTTCAAGTTGTAGAACCTATAAAACAAGGAAAATGGTTAACAGCATTCACAGAAATTAGGAAAAATCCGGGTTTCTTTTATGATTTTATGTCCCGACTCAATAGTATTATCGAACGTCGAATTCAATACTATGTGATGAATAATAAATCAAGTTTTGATATATATCCTAATCAACACAAAAAACGAAAAACTACCACTTAGGATATTATAGTTTTATCAATAAATAATGCATCCTTACATTGTAAGAATTAGCTGGAAGGTTAAAAAGATTGTTAGGTAATCAGAAAATGTTTTAAAAGTATTGGGCGAATATAATTCGCTATTACACAAACAAAGCCTATAGCGTTTCTCAATCTAGTGAGGTACGTTTTTAAAGCTACTTGTTTTGATATAAAAGGTTCGTGTGTACTTCAGTAGCCTGGGAAACGCTATACCTCCGTGGACTAATGCGAATTTAAAGGTTTGTTAACCTACAAAGGCAGGTAAGGTTTCGTGTAGCCAAACTAGTGCCGTCTTCTCCCAACAGAAAGCAACGTCTCGTAGAGAAGAGGAGATGCTAAGAGTGATAGCGCATTAGTCAAAATTGGGCAAACTAAAACTACACCACAATTTTTGAATGCACTTGTCCTCCCAAACATTTACAACCTGCTTTTGGAGTCGAATTTTCTATGTCAGACCCCAACATTGGTCGCTTACTCAGCAAACGCTACCAACTCCAAGAGTTAATCGGTACTGGAGCAATGGGTCGGGTTTATCGTGCTAAAGATACATTGTTGGGAGGTGTACCTGTTGCGGTTAAGTTTCTGGCTCTATCAATCCAAAATGAAAAGATGCGATTGCAAGACCGCTTTGAGCGAGAAGCCAAAACCTGTGCTTTACTAGGGCAAAAAAGTATCCATATTGTCCGAGTTATGGACTATGGCGTAGATGACAATAACACCCCGTTCTACGTCATGGAATACTTACAAGGACAAAGCCTGAACAATATTATTCGCAAGCAACGATTACCTTTACCAAGATTCCTCAGTATGGCGCGTCAACTCAGCCTGGGGTTACAGTGCGCCCATGATGGCATCCCGGTTGATGGCACTATTTGTCCAATTATCCATCGCGATGTTAAGCCAAGCAATATGCTGGTGATTCAAGATCCCAGTTTTGGAGAATTGGTCAAAGTTCTAGATTTTGGTATTGCTAAATTATTACAGTCAGATGGCGACCATACAAAATTCTATTTGGGGACATTGGCTTATTCTTCTCCCGAACAGATGGAGGGCAAGGAATTAGACAACCGTGCTGATATTTATAGTTTGGGCGTCATGATGTTTGAGATGCTCACAGGCAAAATGCCACTGGTGGCACCAACTCACTCTTTTGGTGCGTGGTATAAAACACATCACTATCAAAAACCACGTTCTTTTGCTGACGCTGCGCCTGGATTAGAACTACCAAAAGAAATTGAAAATTTGGTGATGAGTTGTCTAGCTAAAAAAGCAGGCGATCGCCCCCAAAGTATTACTGAAATCCTCAGAGTTTTAGCATCTTTAGAAAAGCCTGAGCATACGCGCAAAATTCAGCAAGCCAGCCATTCCCTCGTTCCTACTACTACAGCTAGCAGTGAGCTTGAACAAAAGACCAAAGCCGATTTGCGGGTATCCTGGTCAAACGATGAAATCGCTCGTGCCATTTCCTGGCCCAAAAATAAACCAATTGCCGATATTGTGTTTCCCCAGCCCATTCATACCAATGGGGAGGTTTTACCAGCTTTGTGGGTGATGCTACCGCAAGAGGAAATTCAAAAACGCTTACTCTGTACACGCTATAACCAATTTTTGTTCATCTCTATTCCCCATCCCATGCTGCTATGGATTACTGTCATCTACAATCGCAAGCATGGCGCTAAATGGTTGCCTTATTACCTCGATCTCAAAACCAGCCTTGGTCAAGAAATTGCTCGGTTACTACAGCACACAGGTTACTACCGCCTCTTATTCTTTGCACGAGAAGCACCAAATAGCTGTACCCACATCTTACTTTCCAGCGTCGCTTCTGCCCAGCGGCAACGACTGCAAGAGTGGGTCGCAATGAGCAATACGTTGATGTCCTCTGCCGACCCGCAAATTAGTAAAAGTTTACTCAAAAACGAGTACGAAAAGATTAAGCCTCAAATTATAACAAAACTGGAAAGTATTGATACAGATTCTCCATACGATCTTTCCAGCTAGGCATAATTTCTTTATGTTATGTTACGTGTTTTATAGGTGGTCGCTCCAAGAATGTAACGTTTTATAAACAAAAGATATATAAAGATGTAACTTCTAGTTATATGTATAAAGAGTGAAATCACTAGCTGTTAAAGCGGTGGTATCCAAATTATCTCTAAATCTTCCTGTGCAAATATTCCAGTGGATTGTCAATTTATGCAGGTGTGATTTCCCCGCTAGACTAAACAACAAGAAGTTTGGCTAAAGCAAACAACAAATTTAGCCTGCAATGCTAAAGTTAGTCTAGACTCCAGCAGATATGCCGTAGACAATGTTTACTCATTCTTAGTTAATTTCGTGAATTGAACTTTTGCGCCATCTTGTGGAATTACTTATCGAAGTTGACGCCCCGACATCCCCAGCTCTTTTCCTCCTTGGAACCAAGCAAGAGAAGGAGGTCGCCCACTGCGACATTAGAACGACTCTATGCCATAGTGGAACCGGAATCTAAGCCCCACTGATGCTTCAGAAGTTCTTGATAAGTTGCCTCGCGCACGACCATTTGCTCATAGAGCTTTACTAAAAAGTCTTTAGCTTGCTCGTGGCTCATATTTTGCACCTGAGTGGAAAATGAGCAGATGCTGAATTGCTGTTCCAAGGATAGTTTCATTGGTTGATTCATAATTTACTCCGAAAAAACAAACGCGTAAAGGTGATATCGCTCACAGAAGATCAAATGGGATAATATTTGGACTTATATCTGTCCAACATTTGTTCCTCCGTATTAAGAAAGATAACAATTGTTTGACAGATTGCCCACATCCAAAGTGTGGACTTTTTCTGCTCTGATATCTTGCACCTAATCCTACTGATATACCACCCAAGTCATCTGAACCATATTCCGGAAAATAAGCTCTATTTGGTCTTAGATAGGTATAACTACCTCCCTCATTCCTTCCTGCTTTGCACGAATCTCCTTTAAAGAAAATATTTGGTGCTATGCAAAACCCGTCTTAGTCTTTGTGTTTAAAAAGCCTAAGATATTGTCTCCCCAAGGGTGGAAGAAGTTTCGGAGGACGGAAATTTTAAGGAGGTTGGGGAATTAATGGTAATAAGCGTGAATTATAGTCGCTCTACCTTATTACGTGCAAGATGTCAATTTACCAATTTATACAAATTTAGCCTCTTTAGGTGATTTTAGAGGCTAAAAATATTTGTATCAAATTGTAAAAAGGAAAAATGCTCACGCTGAACAAATTACTGAGTATATTTACCAGATTTGTCCTTTGTCCTTTGTCATTTGTCATTTGTTTAAAGTTACTAAGCATCGACTAATGATTAACCCTCTTTTATCACTTTGGGAGAAGCCAATCACTGAAAGCCTTTCAGAGCTTTAATTTTCAGGTTTGAGCTATAAATTTCATTTACTGTTATACAATAAAGGCTCAAAGCTTGACTCAATAAAAGTTTCAGAATCTTGCTTCGATTATTGTTTTCCGAGAGTGACAAAACAGGGTTAATGACTATTTTCTTCAAGCGAGACGATGACAACTGTGATGTTATCGTGCCCTCCATGCTCTTTGGCAGCCTCAACAAGAGAGATGGCGGCTTTATCAAGCCAAGGACTATCTTGGAGGCAATTAGCAATCTTCTGCTCGACAAGTTCTTCTGTAAGACCATCACTACATAAAAGCAAGCGATCGCCAACTTTTACATCTAGTGGTTGCACATCAATTTGATGCAAGTCTTCGCGCCCCAAACAGCGCGATAATACATGGCGAAAAGGATGTAATCGTGCTTCATCTAAGGTGATGTCACCAATTTTGATTGCTCGTGCTACCCAAGTGTGGTCTTCCGTTACCTGTTCTAAGTGCGACTCTCGGAAACGATACAGCCGTGAATCGCCAACATGAGCGCACCAAGGCGACTCTGGAGAGCGAAAAATCACTGCTACAACTGTTGTCCCCATATCGGCGCGTTCGGGATGATTTTGTTGATCCTGCAAAATTGCTTCATTGGCACCCCACAAAGCTTGCTCTAGCAACTCTTGAGATGACTTGGAAGTTTCCCAATTTGCTACCAAATACGCCTGAATTTCTCCAGTGGCAATCCGACTTGCCTCTTCACCTCCAGCATGACCACCCATGCCATCGGCGACGACAAAAAACCGCCCTTCTGGGTCTATATAGTAAGCATCCTGATTATTAGAACGAATAAGTCCCGGATCGCTAAAACCCGTGAAATTAAGTTTCATAATTTTTTTGCAACAATTAATACATACGATCGTAACGGTCGAGGCGTAAAAGTAATCGGATCATCATCGCTGAAAGCGCCGCTGCAATTAAACCAGGCAGCAGTGCCAACCATACATAATCCTTAACCACTAAAATAGTAGCTGAAAGCGTGAAACCGCTGATTAACAGAGCATAGCTTATTGAGAGCTGAATACTACTCTGTCTCCGCAGCAAGCGTTCGGTTTCTATAGACCGAACGCGCAAGCGCATATCTCCCTGCTCTAGCTTCTCCAGTGTATCCTCTAATCTACGTGGTAGACCAAAGGCGGTACTACTTACCTGAGCTGCTTGGCGACTTAATTCGTTAAGAAAGCTATTCCCCTCAGAACCATTCATATCGGTCATAAGTTGCATTGCATACGGTTTGGCAACTTCCATAAAGTTAAACTCTGGATCTAAGCCTTTGCCTACCCCTTCTAGGGTAGAAAAGGCTCGCATCACAAAAGTGAAAGTTGCTGGAAATCTAAATGGCTGATTATAAGCTATTTCGTAAAGGTCGTCACTGATTGCCGCGACTGATTGGTTTTCAAAGGGCTTATCCATGAAATTGTCCAGCATATACTGGACGGAACGCCGCACTGGCCCCATATCATCAGTTGGGGCGATCGCACCTAAATCGATCAGAGATTGCACAACGCGATCGCCATCTTTTTGAGCAATACCAAACAGTGTTTGCATCAATCCTTCGCGGACGTTGGCTTTAATCCGCCCCATCATCCCGAAATCGTAGAATATTAAAGCACCACTCGCACTAACGGCAATATTGCCTGGGTGAGGATCGGCGTGGAAAAAGCCACTATTGAGTAATTGTAGTAAGTAGGCTTGAGCGCCTTGACGAGCGATCGCTTTTCGATCTAAACCCGCTGCTTCTAAAGCTTCGTATTGGCTAATTTTAATTCCAGGAAGATATTCTAAAGTCAGCACTCTGGAAGTAGCGTAACGCCAGTATATTCTGGGGACGTTCACCCAATCGTAGCCGCGAAAGTTCCGGCGAAAAGTATCGGCGTTACGACCTTCGTTAAGATAATCAATTTCTTCCCAAAGAATGCGACAACATTCTTCGTAAATACCCAACCAATCTCGTCCCCGTCCCCATTTGGGATGGTTTTGAAAGTAGCGGGTAATTCCTTTGAGAATCTGTAAATCTATTTCAAATAACTTCTTGAGTCCAGGACGTTGCACCTTGACAACAACTGATTCTCCACTATGTAGTATAGCTTTGTGTACTTGCCCCAAGCTAGCAGCAGCTAAGGGAATAGGTTCAAAATTATGGAAGAGTTCAGGAATTTTCTTGCCTAGTTCTTTCTCAACGATCGCTTCTACTTGCTCATAGCTAAATGCCGGTACTTTGTCTTGTAACTTGGCTAGTTCTTCTACATATTCACCAGGGAATATATCAGCACGGGTAGAAAACAGTTGCCCAACTTTGATAAAGGTTGGCCCTAAATCTAGTAGGGTATTGCGAATCCAGACCGCTTGGGTTTTGCGTCTTGCGGCTTGCTTTACATCAGTCACACCACCTGGATAACTCCAAGATTTGTTGTATAGCCAAAGTTTGAACAATAAGGTCAAGACAAAAGACCAAATGTCCACAAAACGCCGTTTGCTAGAGTATTTTTCCCGATTCCAACGGTATGCCTTCTCTGAATAACCTTGTTCCATATACTTTGTTTACCGTTGGTTTGCGACCGAATCACTTGGAAGAAAAGACACTCTGATTCCTAAACTGTTCTTTCTTAAGTGTCATTTGTCCTTTGTCATTTGTCCTTTGCCATTCGTGCATAGTTTTTGACCAATGACTAATGACTAAAATTATGCAGAAGTTCGGCGATAATGTTGCAATTCTGTTCGTAACAGGGCAATTTCTGCTCTTAATTCGTCAATATCTGCTTGCAAGTCACCGGAATCAGAACTGGCTTGCCCAGTACTTGCAGTAGCTTGACCAACATTAGCTGATTCTGCTGCCCGATTTGCCCGCTCTAGGACTTCTTCTGTAAACTGGCGCAGCTGCTCTCTAGCTTCTGCATCAAATTTGCCCAGATCGCTCAAAGCATCGGTCAAGGCGACCTCTAAACGCTCATTAACTACTTCTGCTACCGCTCTGCCTACGAAAAAGGCTTGCACAAGGGGATTACTCATAAATTTTTGTTACGTTGCACCGCAAGAGAATTATAACTTGCCTGTATGCTTTGCGGCTTCTATTGTTGAGCTAGAAATTTACATGAGGCGATCGCTTTATTGATCGCATTCCAGCAACTCTCGATAATATTGCTCTGGTGTACTAGGTAAATAAGTCGTCCTTTGCAAAGTTTGTTCGCTCAATTTGAAACCTTGGGTAATATTAATCCGGCTGAGGAAATCGATATCGTGGGAAATTACCCAAATAGCTCCTTGGTAATCATTGATACCTCTTACCATTTGTTCAACGGTTTCAATATCCAGGTTATTAGTTGGTTCATCGAGAATCAGTAGATCGATTTCTGAGATACTGATCATAGCGATCGCTAATCTTGCCAATTCACCCCCACTCAGCACAGAGGCGCTTTTCTGCACGTCATCATATTTAAAGAGAAAGTGTCCCAACTGTTGACGCAAAAGCTGATAGCTGAGATTCGGATTGGCAGCTTGCATATTTTCCAGAATTGTGCGTTGGCGATTGACCAATTCGTAGGTTTGATCGAGATATACAGCTTTCATCGCTGGTGCGAGTAAAACCTCACCTGATTCTAAAACCGCTGTTTGGTTTTCCATCCCCAAAATTGCCTTTACCAGACTCGACTTACCAGAACCGTTTGCGCCGATAATGGCTATGCGATCGCCAGATGATATATGCAGTTGAATATTTTGAATCAATAGACGCTCTGATATCCTAAGATTCGCACCCTGGATATTAATTAGATTTCGGTGTTTTTGATTTTTTTCTTCTAGCTGAATACTCGTGACTTTGGTAGTTTTGACCTTTGTCTCTGCAACCTTTTGATTAGCCTTTACTACTGCTGCTTCATGTTTCTTCTTCGCAGTTCCGGTAGAAGCCTCAGCTTTGGTTTTAATCAGTCCTGCTGCCATTCTATCAATACTACCATTGAGAAACTTGGCGCGACCGTTGCGACTAGATTGGGCTGCGCGTTGCTGTTCTTGCATAGCTGTGGCTTGGGTACGCTTGAGTTCCTTTCTGGCGGCTTCGTGCGATCGCAATGCTACCTCTAACTCGATTTCTTTCTGTTCTCGATAGTGTGAGAAATTACCGCCATATATTTTCACGCCAGCAGGTGTAAGTTCCCAGGTTACATCTGTCACCTGGTCTAGGAAAAAAGGCTTATGCGAGACAATTACAAAAGCACCTGCAAAATCTTGAAGAAACTGCTTTAAGCTTTCTAACGCTGGCAAATCCATGTGATTTGTTGGCTCATCAAGTAATAGCAAGTTTGGTTTTTGAGCTAAACCGATTGCCAGAAATAGTTTAGTAAGTTCTCCACCACTCAAGTTAGTAATTGGTAGTGACAGGTCAATATTTGTGTGGAATTGTGTTTGTAAAGTCTCCTCAATATTCCACCATTCATCAGAGATAGAAATCAAAAAATTAAGCTCTGTCTCTGCTGTAATTTCTTGTCTGATAGTGCTGATTTGTGGCAAATAATAGACCATACCATGACGCAAAACTGAGCCTGTATTGGGGCTGAGTTGACTTGCAAGTATCTTGAGTAGGGTTGATTTTCCTACCCCGTTGCGACCAACCAAAGCGATGCGATCGCCCGCGTCGATATTCACATGAACCCCTTGAAATAAAGTTCTGTCTAAGCTGAGATTATAGGCTAAATTCTCAGCTACCAATATTGATTTTTTCGGCATTATTTTCAAACCTCAATTCGCAAAATTCCACCCGCGTATTTACAAAAGCTGCGGGTAGATTAGACACAAAAAAACTAGCCGCAGAGAATCGTCAAGCGGTTCTATGTAGATAGGAGTGATGACAATATTTTTAGTACATGACTATGTGAAGTAACCCTGTCAAACTAGTTGCGTTTATTCTTCGTTGACATTTGTTGCTTTCATGCAACAGGTGTTTGGTACTACTTCATTTCTGCTATCTCATTGGAGTTGTGATGAGGTTTGATATTGACTACAGTGTAGCACGAAGGAATTTCGGAAAGCGAGGAGGCGATCGCTTTTTCTATTTCCACACTCCCCAGCCCTACTAGAAAGACTTACAGCAGTTTTATTATTGGTGAAAATATAGAAGAACTTATAATAGTTGCTTTGGCATCAGAAGACGATGAATATCAAGACAGAATAGTTTATTTACCCTTACCCTAAAAATAGGCGATTACCTACGGTACGCTACACGATCGCTAACTACAACACTGCTAAAATAAATTGATAACTACTTGATGCCCTATCCATTCTATGACCATTGCTCAAGAATTAGATTCTCAAGAAGGCATCTGCCAAGATGTTATATTTCCCCCTGGTGATTTATATAGTGACGAACCTCCCTTGGAAAGCGAACTGCATTTACGGCAAATAATCCTACTTTTAACGTGTCTGGAATGGTTGTGGCGAGATAGAAATGATTTCTATGCGGCGGGAAATCTGACTATCTACTACAGTCCGCGCCAACGCAAATCAGAATACTTCCGAGGACCAGACTTTTTTGTTGTGCTGGGAACTGAACGTAAAACCCGTAAAAGTTGGGTAGTCTGGGAAGAAGATGGCAAATATCCGAATGTAATTCTAGAAATTTTGTCTAACTCAACAGCTAATACTGATAAAGGTTTAAAGAAAACAATTTATCAAGATACCTTCCGCACACCCGATTATTTTTGGTTTGACCCTTACACACAAGAATTTGCGGGATTTCATTTAGTAGATGGAGAATATCAACCTCTACAAGCAAGTGAACAAGGATATTTGTGGAGTCATCAGCTAGGGTTATATTTGGGAGTTTATGAAGGTTTATTGCGATTTTTTACACGAGATGGGCAACTAGTACCAACACCGGAAGAAACGGCAGAACAAGCCGAACAAAAGGCTGAACAAGCCGAACAAAAAGCTGAACAAGCCGAACAAAAGGCTGAACGTTTAGCAGCAAAACTGCGGGAGTTAAATATCGATCTAGATACAATTTAGACCAGAGCTATTTCATTTAGGATAGTGTTGCGCTAAAAATTCCTCAGCTTCAGTCTTATCTTTAATTATTTCATCCAAGGTAGCAGCAAGCATATCATCTAATATCTGCCGATATTGAGGCCCTGGTTTGTAACCAAGTTTCTTTAAATCATTACCATTCAATAGTGGCTGCACATTAGTCCAAACAGTTAAATATTCCCAAATCTGATGTCTAAGCGATCGCGGACTTTGCACAGCGATTAAAATCAGGATTGGTAAATCGTACTTTCGCAACAGCTGTACTACTTGACTGGGACTTTGACATTTAGGCAAAGATTCCATCATCTCAGTTTGGGCAGAAGCCAAGTTTTGCAAGCGTTTAATGCCATCTTCTTGGAGTTGCAGATTTTTTGCTACTTTCGCCCGATATTGTGGTTCTAAATAGGCGATTAACGTTTCTAAGCGCATTTCCCAATGGATAAGGGTTGGTTGCGGGTCAAATCGCCGCAAACAGCGTTCTAGTAAACGTAATTGTTGTAGGACTTCCACATCTAGCTTCAGGCTAGGATGGATGCATTGCAATGCCCCTAAGTTATCGAGTAACTGTAAAGCTGATTTCCAGTAGGGGGCTTCTAGGATGTGTTTTAATTCTGTTTTCAGTCGCGTTTGCAGGGCTGGAGTTCTGCTATTCTCTTGAGCAGTGCGATCGTAAACACCACTGTTGATTGCATAGCGGATAAACTCTTCAGTTTGCGGTTCTATCTGAAACCCGAAGCGCACAGCAAAGCGCACGCCACGGTAAATGCGGGTGGGGTCTTCTATAAAGCTGTTGGCGTGTAAAACTCGAATTTGTTTAGCTTGTAAATCGAGTAATCCACCAAAAAAATTGAGTAACTCACCAGTACGAGGGGAAGTCAGGCGCAAGGCGATCGCATTAATGGTAAAATCTCTACGATACAAGTCTTGACGAATGGAACTCGCCTCAACTTCTGGATTTGCCGCTGGATAAGGATAAAACTCTGTTCTAGCCGTGGCAATATCTACCCAAAGAGAATCTAATTCTGGGTCTTTGTGCCACAACAAAGCAGCAGTTTGAAAAGCCCCGTGGATTTCTAAACGAGCCGCAGGGTAAAGTTGTTGGAGTGCTTTTGCTAGTTCCACACCAGCGCCAACATCTGCTGATTTGTGAAAGCCATCAACTACTAAGTCAATATCTTTAATCATCAAAGTGTCTGATGTTGCTTCCGCTAATAGCAAATCCCGCACCGCACCCCCGACAAGATAAAGATGCCAACCCCGTTTTTCTGCTTCTTGCGATGCGATGGTGAGTAATTGCCATAACTGAGGAGCAAGTTTATTTTGCAATTGCGGGAGATTAATATTACTTTTCTGTCTCTCCTCCTCTCCCCCTCCTCCGTTTTCATCCCTTTCCTGATGTAATTCCCGCAAGACATCAGTACGAGTGACAATACCAACTAACTGCTCATTTTCCAATACTGGTAAGCGTCCGATATCATAAGTCACCATTAGCGACTCAATTTGTGGCAGTGTTGTATCTGGTGTAATTGTTTTAAGATTTCTTGTCATGTAGCCCTTGACTGGCGCATGACTAAAGCCGTGGTGTAAGGCGATATCAATATCTCGGCGCGAAATAATGCCTACTAGTTGCCCTTGAGTATCGACTACAGATAAACCAGAGTGTCCATAGCGTAATAAAATGCGCTGGCCTTCGGCAATTGTGGTTTCAGGCAGAATCGTGCGGACAGGAGAAGACATCAAATCCCTCGCGGTGGGGGGATGGGGAATTTGCGCTTTTATCCCATCAAGGAGTTGTTTTAATATTGCTTGTGAATCAACTCCCCTTAAATTTAGCGATGCGGCTTGCGAATGACCCCCGCCTCCCAATGGTTGGAATAATAGGTTAAGATTCGTTTTGGGAATTTGCGATCGCCCAATTACAGTTAAGCGTGAATCCTCTTCACCTAAAGAATACTCATTAGCCAACAGTAGAGCATCAATTTCGGTTATTTCTACGAGTTCCGATGCCAGACTCGACAACCCCGGCACAAAAGACTCGGTTTTTAGAGTTACCCAAGCAACCGTATATCCGCGTAGACAAAGATATTCTAAATTTTCCAACGCCTCAGTTAATAGCTGCTGCAATTGCAAAGACAAGCCAGGGTCACGGTAAATAGAAATTACTGATAAACTGGCTCCTTGTTGCATCAACCAAGCCAAAGCTAAAGCATCCCGTGGTGTGGACTGGTCAAACGTTAAGGAGCCAGTGTCAACGTGGATACCCAAAGCCATCACAGTTGCTTCAGCAGGAGTGAGCGAAATTTGCTGTTGTTGCAATTGCTCCACGATGAGAGTTGTGGTAGCTCCTACTGAAGAAATATGCGATCGCGTGGCGGGAATATCTGATTCTTGCCCTAAGTGATGGTCATAAACTATAATTTCTCTCAGATTGGGTAAATCTAACCACTCAGCAGCTTTACCCAAGCGATCGCGCTGTTGTGTATCCACCACAGTCAGAGAACGAATTTTTTCTGGATTCACCGAACGACGTTCAATCAGCGGATATTCATCCCGATGCAATGCTAGAAAATCTCTTACAGGAGGGTGAGAACCACCAGTCAGCACAATCTTACTTCCTGGTAATAAGCGTGTTAACCCTACCGCCGCTCCTAATGCGTCAAAATCTGCTGTTGTGTGGCAAAGAATTAAATCCATACTTCAATTAGCCATTAGTCATTAGTACTTAGACAAAAGGACAAATGACTAAAATGTTGCAATTTCTGCTAGCTTAAAAATAATAAGAAAGTGTCAGTGTCGCCCTTTAGGATATTCTATCCTTAGTATTTCGCTGTATTGGGAGAAGTAAAAATGACCATAATATTCCAATTTGCCTTGATAGGTCTAGTAGTGTTGTCTTTTGTCCTGGTTGTGGGCGTTCCGGTTGCTTATGCCACTCCCCAAAACTGGAATGAATCTAAAAAACTGCTCTGGGTTGGTTCTGGGGTCTGGATTGGTTTGGTGTTTTTAGTTGGTTTGTTAAACTTTTTTGTCGTTTAGGCGACGGCTTCGCTCTGGCGCAGGCACATAATATAAGAACTAGAGGAGCAGAAAACCAAGGTCAAAGGTTAAGGGAAACAAGGAATTTTTTCTTTTTCCTACTAACTTTATTTTGATCGCGCTTTTCTGCTCCTCTACATTTAAATAAAAAATGTATAGTGGCCAGAAGTATAGTTGATTAAGAGGCAGTCATGGCAGTTTTCGAGGGAACTTTTACCCAAACGGAGCCTTTGCGGTTTGCAGTGGTGATTGGTCGATTCAATGACCTCGTTACCGGAAAGCTGCTAGAGGGATGTCAAGATTGTTTAAAACGCCACGGTGTAGACCCTAATCCCCAAGGTAATCAGGTGGACTATGTTTGGGTTCCGGGAAGTTTTGAGGTACCTTTAGTAGCTCGCCAATTAGCACTTTCCCATCGTTATGATGCTGTAATTTGTCTTGGCGCAGTCATTCGAGGACAAACACCCCATTTTGATTACGTATCCGCCGAAGTTTCTAAAGGCATTGCCGCCGCTAGTTTTCAAACTGGAGTGCCAGTAATTTTTGGCATTTTGACAGTAGATACTATGCAGCAAGCCTTAGAACGGGCAGGCATAAAAGGTAATCATGGCTGGGATTACGCCCTGAATGCCTTAGAAATGGCTAGCCTGATGCGGCAACTGCGTTCTAACTTGGCAGAGCCATATTCTCGTAATAGCCAGTCTTTGCCAGCCGCTTTTCCAAGTGCCAGCGTTGGCAATTTAACTTTGGAGTCAGAAGAACTCGGCTAGTTAGTCATTAGTCATTTGTCCTTTGTCCTTTGTTATTCACTAATGACCAATGACCAATGACCAATGACTAATGACTAATGACCAATGACGAATGACTAATGACCAATGACCAATGACGAATGACTAATGACCAATGACGAATGACTAATGACCAATGACGAATGACTAATGACCATATTAAGGGGTTGACAATTACAGATAAATCTGAGATATTGATATATGGCAATTGATTGCGGGTGTAGCTCAGTGGTAGAGCGTCACCTTGCCAAGGTGAATGTCGCGCGTTCGAATCGCGTCACCCGCTTCCAACTAAAACCTCTTGAATTTAACAATTCCAAGAGGTTTAGTGTTTTTAGGGTGCGTTGAAGTGTTCGTATATTAGCTCTGCACTCTTGTAAACTGCGCAGAATGTGGACAGGTGAGTAAAAACTAGCCACAATCTATATGTTTGGACAAAGAGTTACACACTACAATAGATATTTTAGTAATTCCTGCTCTATAAACACTTGTAAACTCCAAGGAATAGATATTGGACATAATGCCGATCTAACCTTGAGAACTGATAGTAATATATAGTGACAGTGACCCAAAGAGAAATTAGCGGGTTTGTTGATGTGTGTTGTTTACGAGCGTAGCCTTCCCAAAGGATTTGCTTTAGGAGTGGTTGCCACCTATGCTTAAAATTGTACCAGGTGTGTCAGCATAATAAATCCCCAAAAACGCAACCACATTACCTTAAAAGCGACAGATGAAGAGAAGGAAATTTTTAAACAAGATCGCCAGCTATGGGGAAAGATTACAAATAGATAACTCTGTACTAATTTGGCAACTAGTATACTTAAAGTTAGCGGCATCTACTATTTTTAATCAGGGCAATGTTTGTATCACCTTTCTATGTATATAAAGACAGAAGCCTCTAAGGCATTATATTCTCGCAGTTCGTGTAAAACACGCTCAAGTTATTAGAACGCTTGTGCAATCTCAAAAACCCGAAAAAATCGATTTCAATACCGAATACCCCTGTCCCTGTCGTCGCCGGGGTCAGTTAATTCCGATTACACTGACAGAAGCATTTGGTTGCGATCGCTGTCAGCAAATCTTTGTTGTAGAAGATAATGGTCATGTCCTAGAACAGCTTTCCACCACCTATCCCTACAAACGGGCTTGGCGTTGGATGGGAAATAGTTGGCATGTTGTCCATCCCCGCTTGGGAGAAAGCTATTTGCCTATAGCGCTGGGGATTATTTTCGTGCTAGTGATTATATGGCTGCCATTAGCACTGCGATTGGCAAATGGTTCCAGCATTATTGCTTGGGCAATGGTGGCGGTGCTATTGGCTATCTTACCAGCACTAATGGTCTGGCTTACCTACAGACGTTAACTCAATGACTGTTGAATTGGATGACCACCCCGAACCGATTACTAGTGCCCAACGAGCCTATCAAGCTTCCCTAAAGTTGGGGATCACAAAGGGAGCAGACCGGAGTCGTGCAGTATTGGCAATGGCACAGGCGATTGAGCGCTCATTTGACGACATTCTAGAAGCCAATACCTTGGATTTAGAAGCCAGTCGGGAAATGGCAGTGCCTGAATTGATATTGGACTGGCTGAAGCTGACTCCCACCAGGCTAGAGATGACAGTAGACATTTTAAAACGGTTGGGGGAATTATCAGATCCGCTGCGACGCGTTAGAACCGCTGATTATCAACTAGAAGATTCCCAGAGTTACACCCAGTTAATGCCTTTGGGAGTGATTGGATTTATTTATGAGGCGTTTCCCGATTTAGGGGCGATCGCAGCGGGTTTTTGTATCAAAACTGGTAATTGTATAATTCTCAAAGGCAGTACCGAAGCTAGCCATTCCAACGCCGCTATCGCTGAGGCACTGCAAAATGCGATCGCAGAAGTTGGACTAGCTCCGGGCTGTCTAGAACTGATCACAGCAGAACATGGTGCTTCAGTTCGGGATCTAGTTACCCAAGACCAGTACGTGAATTTAGTGATTCCCTACGGACGTTCTAGCTTAGTGCAGCAGGTAGTCCGACAGTCAACTTGCCCAGTTTTAAAGTCGGCGATGGGTAATTGTTACCTTTATTGGTCGCTGAATAGTAGCTTAGAAATGGTGCGCTTGATGATTCTTAATAGCCATCAAAGTGAACCCGATCAAGTCAACGCCATTGAAAAAGTACTAATTCATCGTCAAGCCTTGCCATCCTCTTTAGCAGTTTTATGGAACAGCTTGATGGAAAAAGGCTTTGAAATTAAAGGGGATGCAGAACTAGTCCAAGCCTTTCCCCAGTTGCAGCTGGTAAAAGAAGGCGAATGGGGAAACCCTTATTTAACGAGGACAGTAGCTTTTAAACTAGTGGATAGCTTAGAGGCTGCGATCGCTTGGATTAATGAATACAGCAGTGGTCATGCTGACTCTATCGTGACTGAATCTTACCAGGAAAGTCGGCAGTTTGCTTTAGGAGTTAACAGTGCTTCTACCTACATCAATACTTCCCCGCGTTTTTCCCGCAACCCTTCGCGGGGAGATTCAGTATTTCTCGGTATGTCTAATCAAAAAGGTCATCGCCGAGGATTTATCAGCCTGGAAACCTTGACCACCGTTAAGCACATTGTTCAGGGAAATGGTAGGTTTTAAATAATTCGTAATTTATCCAGTAGAATTCTGAATTTTGAAGTAAAACTATCTCAAATCACCTTGAATAATTAAATCCCCCACACCTCAACGGTGCTGTCTCCACTCCAAATAAATAGTCTCTGTCCATTTGAGCTAATTGCAAGGCGAGTAATTGGCGATGAATGGCTTGTGAGACTACAAAGTTCATGTCCTGTAAGAATACTCCACACTTTGATAATTCCATTTTCTCGACTACCACTAAATAAAAAGCGTTGATCGCGGCTGACAGTAATTACAGGCATATACCCTGAAAGGCTTAAGGTGCAAATTACTTGTTGTGTTTGCCAATCCCATATTTTATATTTTTGGTCAAAATCTTTTTCTTGAGTTACTAAAACTTGCGAATTTGAATAGATAAAATTATGACCCAGATCAGACATATAAATATAGGAAATTATTCCTTTTACTTGTATATCCCACAATTCAAAAATTTCTCCGTCAACAGCATTTAAAAATGATTGACCATCTGGGCTAAAGGCAATATACCAAAACCAATCTGAGCGCCGATGTGTAGTGAAGATTTTTTCTTTTGTTTTTAGATCCCACACTTCAGCATAATCATTACAATTCCAAAGTCCTAAAACGCTATTGTTGGGTGCAATCGCGATTTGATCAAATTTCTTCGTTGCTTCTGGCTGGAATGTGCATATTACTTGTTGTGTTTGCATATTCCACACTTGAATTATGTTGTTATAATTACAAGTAACTACGGTTTGCAACTCTTGGCTTATATCTACACAAGCTATACTGCGAACTTCATCTGTATACCTTTCAATAGTAAAAAGATACTCAAAAAATAAATAGGGGTTGTATGCCTGTAATGCCAGTTTAGCTCTTGGTTCTGTACTTTCCTGAAGTAGCCAATAAGCTGCTTCTTGAACATTAACCTCTGAGTTTTTTAAAGCTTCAATAATCAAGTCTAAGCCAGCTTCCCCATACTCAAAAGCATCTAGAAGGGCATCAATTTTTTGTTCAACCTTTCCATGCACCAGTAATTGCTTAACTCTTTCAATCCCTCCCAAATCTGTATTGTTAACTGTCATAAATTCTTTACTATTTTGGTGGTGGGTCAAAATTTTCCACAAATTTCTTCTAGTTTCAATGCCCAATCCCCTAATTCAATTTTAAACTTAACAAAATCTTAATTTCTACTTGATCCTGGTTTGGTAGGTTCCTTGTGTTTGGTTGAGCAGCAATTAGGAAACAAGTCAAATCAAGCCATTATTTGTGCTTTTGGCAATTGACCCTCCTAAAATTTGCCAACTGTATTTACATCTGGGAAGGGGTGAATATGGAACTTATGGATGGTACGCGCCTGCTAGCAAATCGTTGCAGACGGCGGGATTTTTTGTTGGGTGCAGGATTCTTAACAGGGTTAACAATCGCTAGCCAATGGCATCCGGTATTGGCTAACTCAAGGTTTTCTGGCTATCCGTTCAGTCTTGGTGTTGCTTCTGGCGATCCTTTACCGGATGGTGTTGTTATCTGGACACGACTGGCTCCAAATCCACTCTCTGGAGGTGGAATGCCATTAGTAAATGTTCCAGTGCGGTGGCAAGTCGCCCTTGATGAAAACATGAAACAGGTTGTGCGGCGAGGAACAGTACTAGCGACACCAGAGTTAGCACACTCAGTCCACGTTGATGTCCGTGGGCTAAACCCTGACCGTTGGTACTGGTATCAATTTCAAGTAGGTAAGGAAGTTAGCCCCATTGGACGGACTCGTACTGCACCAGCATCTTATAGCTATATCCAACAACTGAACTTTGCTTTTGTCTCCTGTCAAGACTGGCAAAATGGCTACTATACGGCTTATCGGCATTTAGCTGAGGAAAATCTTGACCTTGTGGTTCATTTAGGTGACTACATCTATGAATACGGGCCACAATCTGGTGGGCCCCGCCAGCATAATAGTCCAGAAATTATCACTCTTAAAGACTACCGCGATCGCCACGCCCTGTACAAAACTGACCCAAATCTTCGAGCTGCTCATGCGGCTTTTCCCTGGATTGTCACTTGGGACGATCATGAAGTTGACAACAACTACGCCAACTTAATCCCGGAAGACAACCAAACCCAAGAGGCTTTTAGAAAACGGCGAGCCAATGCGTATCAGGCTTACTACGAACACATGCCGCTGCGTCAGTCTTCATTGCCCAAAGGCCCAGACGCGCTGCTTTATCGACGGTTCACATTCGGTAATTTAGCTGAGTTTAATGTATTAGATACGAGGCAGTACCGCACTAATCAACCTTGTGACGATGGACTGAAGCCTCGCTGTGCCCAAGTTTTTGATACAAATGCTACGATGACAGGCTTAGAACAAGAGCAGTGGCTACGAAAAGGCTTAGACCAATCGCGATCGCGCTGGAATGTGATTGCTCAACAGACCATGCTAGCCGAGTACAATTTCAATAGTAGTCCAGGTGTCGGTGTCTTCAATGTGGATCAGTGGGACGGTTACGTAGCTGCACGTAACCGGCTTTTGAGTTTTCTCAACCAGCGCCAACCCTCTAATCCAGTGGTAATTAGTGGAGACATCCATTCTAGTTGGGTACACGACCTAAAGCTTGACTTTAATAACCCAAACTCACCGACGGTAGGTACTGAGTTCGTAGGAACTTCAATTACCTCTGACTTTCCCACCTCATTCATCGCTCCATCTCAAGCAGCCCTAATTAATAATCCCCATACTAAGTTCTTTGACGGTGCTTACCGAGGATACGTCCGCTGCAACCTGACTCCAAAACGCTGGCAAAGTGACTATCGCGTTGTATCAAGCATCGTTGATATAAATGCCTCAGTCAAAACCCTAACTTCCTTTGTAGTCCAAAACGGACAACCAGGGGCACATCTAAATTAAGCAAATCTCATAACCAATCAAACAAACCCTCCAGATTCTATTTGGAGGGTTTCAATATAATATTAAATATAATTTCGACCATAACAATATCCTAATTCAGATGTTTTTATCCCACATTTTGCGAATGTTCGGATATAGCAATGCTATCTGAGTTCCCAAAACTACAAAAGACTTAAAAAAGGCGGAGGATATGAAAAATTCAGGTGGAGTGTAGACTATTCAAGTGGGAAGCGTTCGCCTATTAAAGCTTATACTGAATCAATCTTACTATAGAATTATTTTGGGATTTATTTGCAATACTTAACTAACTTCTAATTAACAAAAGTAAACATAGATTAAAAATAATAACTGACATCATAATTTATTAAGTTCATCAGACTAAATTGAGAGTATGCTGAATAGTTGAAGTCTAGTTGAAAGTTTAAGTGACTAAGTGCAAACAAACTTAAACATTTGTTTAGTTTTTTATCCTTTGCCATTTGTTTGAGTGTTAAATACTAAAAAATAAAGTTTATTTGTGCCAACTTACTAACTAGGCTGTCAAACAAGGTGGTAAAAATCCGACCAAAGCCAAGTACCAACAGCGAAAACAAAAGTAAACTTCACAAAAATTACGTAAGATGATCAGAAGAATTTTGCTGGCTGTATCGGGATTGGGACACGCAGAAGAAATGCTCAAAACCCTGAAAGAAATCCCTTCAATTCAATCTGCAAAAGTTACGATTTTGCATGTTGTTCAAGCACAAAATGCTGCTGCTACTATGACAAGTAAATGGGAAAATGGGGGTAAAATTCTGGCGAATGCTATTCAAACTTTGAACTTAGATCCTAGCCAAGTTTCTTCAATTTTGCGTGAAGGCGATCCCAAAGATGTGGTTTGCCAAGTAGCTGATGAAATCGACGCTGACTTGATTATTATGGGTTCACGCGGACTGAAGCGACTGCAATCGATTTTATCGAACTCAGTCAGTCAGTATGTTTTTCAGCTATCTTCTCGCCCCATGCTGCTGGTAAAAGATGACATTTATGTTAAAAGAATTAAGCGAGTTATGGTGGCAATAGATAACTCTGACTCAGCAAAAAATTGCTTGAAATTGGCACTGTTTTTACTTCGGGATATTCCGGGTGGCGAGTTAATTTTGGCAAATATTAGTACAGATTTAGGTGGTAAAAAATCGGAAATAACCAAGGTTAACTCAGACAAAAATCCAGTTTTAGCAGCCGCAGTTGCAGAAGCTGAAAAACTAGGCATTCAATCTCGTTCTTATATCAGCAGTGGCAAACCTGGTGAAGAAATTTGTCGATTGGCAGAAGAGTTGAATATAGACTTATTATTGCTCGGTTCTCCAGATCGTCGTCCATCGATCGCTAAGAGTTTTGTTGATATAGATAGGCTCATCGGATCTTCCTTGTCTGACTATGTTCGAGTCAATGCCACTTGTCCGGTATTGTTAGCGCGGACAATCGCTTAAAGTAAACAGTGCTGAGTATAATAATTGTTGTAAGAAAATAGTAAGGAAGTAAGATTTGTCTCGTCTTTACTATTCAGCACCCAGCACAGGCTACGCTAACAGCACTAAATTGATAGTTGATAAATAAAAACCCCTACACTATTGGTGCAGGGGTTATTTATTTTATACACAAACTCTTAACTATCTTTTCCACCTTCGCGGCTAGCAGTTTGGATGTAAAGAATTAGTAAAAACACGGCAGGGACTAGTACGAACAAAATGCTCGCTATGAACCCCAGGTCATTAACTTGCATGGCAAGAAAACCTCTCTTTAATTTCCAGTCAACAACATTAGGATAGCATTATCGATGACAGAGTTATACCAATTCAAAATTCAAAACTTGTACTGAGCTTGTCGAAGTATTCAAAATGTCCGCGTAGCGTCTCGTAGAGAGGAAACTCAATTTTGGTAAGTATTTTGACTACTGACTGGATACATGACAGATTTGAGAACTTAAGGCTTCGTGACTACGCTGACTGAGCCATTCACTAAAGTTTGACAGGCAAGACGGTAATTTTCTGGCTTTTTCTTGAATTTTCGGTTTTCTACGTCTGTGCGGGGGGAAAGATTTTCTAGTCCTTCGACTATCTCCACAACGCAAGTACCACATTGACCATTACCACCGCAATTGGTCATTTTACCAATAAATGTATATATATCAATGTCATTTTGTATCGCCTTGAGCCGGAGATTAGCACCATCTGCTGCCACTACTTCTTTATTTTCTTTAACGAATTTGATATTACCCATAACTGATTTCTCCTTGACTGTAAGCTTGGCTTTCAAGGCTTCATATTGACATAGCTTGTATTAACATCTTATTTATTATAAGAATTCATTGCAAAATATTAATAAATATTAACTTTATCAAATACGATGCTACAAAAAAATAGGACAGGTAGTCTACCTGTCCTATAAATTGAAAAATAGATTAACTTATCTAAATCCCACAGCTGCTTGCCAAACGAAAGCAAGCAACAAGAAGAATACCGGGATGACTGGGAGAACATCTACCAAAGGATCGAAGATTTGGTAAGCTTCTGGCAGTTTTGCTAATAAAAGTGCTGCTTCCATGTTTGTTTAAATCCACCTATCCAACACAGCTTTCATAATTGAGAAGTATCTTAACATGGTTTGGTCATTGGTCATTGGTCATTTGTCATTTGTCATTAATCCTCTGCTCTTCCACTCTCGATTGATTTCTCATCTCCCCTTTCTTCGGTGAGCCAGTGACCAAATTCTGCAACAAAGCGATCGCTCAATATTGCTTCCCTAATTTTTTGCGTAAAGCGAATTAGTTCGGTAATGTTGTGAATGCTCAACAAGGTATAAGCCAAAATTTCTTGCGATCGCACCAAATGAGATATGTAAGCACGGCTAAAATTTTGACAAGTGTAGCACGGGCAAGTTTCATCTAATGGCGTAAAATCTTCACGAAACTTAGCATTTTTTAAATTCCAGCGTCCGCCTTGGACTATCGCTGTACCATGTCTTGCCCAACGGGTGGGAATGACGCAATCAAATAAATCTATACCAGATGCGATCGCGATCGCCATTTCCCGGTAAGTACCCACACCCATTAAGTAACGCGGCTTTTCTGGGGGTAAAAGCGGTGCTGTCACTTTGACAATCTCAGCCATCAATTCTGGCGGTTCTCCCACACTCACGCCACCAATCGCATATCCCGGCAAATCCAACTTAGCCAAAGCTTCCGCCGCACGGCAACGCAAATCCAAATACACGCCCCCTTGCACAATCCCAAACAACGCCTGATCGCTGCGTTGATGAGCTGTTATACAGCGTTCTAACCAGCGGTAAGTGCGCTCAGTTGCAGTTTCTACCTCTTGGCGAGTCGCTGGGTAGGGCGGACACTCATCAAAGGCCATAATCACATCAGCCCCCAAAGTATTTTGAATCTCAATGGAGCGCTCTGGTGTTAAGTTAATAATTCTTCCATCATGAGGTGAGCGAAAAGTTACGCCTTCTTCAGTAATTTTTCGCATCTCGCTTAAGCTAAAGACCTGAAACCCACCCGAATCTGTGAGCATTGGGCCGTTCCAACCCATAAATTTATGCAACCCACCACCCCCAGCCACGATCGCTTCTCCTGGTTGTAGGTGAAGATGATAAGTATTGGATAAGATCATTTGCGCCCCAGTCTCTCGTAGCTGGGCTGGGGTGATAGTTTTGACATTTGCCAGCGTTCCTACTGGCATAAATCTGGGGGTTTCTACAAGACCGTGAGGGGTGAAAAACACTCCTGCTCTAGCTTTGGTTTGACTACAGCAAGCAAGACATTGAAAAGAAAAATTCGCACTCATGCCATTTGGAATTTTAGATTTTATATTTTGGATTGTGAAACACTAATAGGTAAAGAGTTTCAGAAATCCATAACTAGTACAACGCAGCAGAAATAAACCTATCATTTCATTAGACCTCTTCCATAAATCAAAAATAAGAAAGAACCCCACCCCGCCAAAGCTGTGCTTTGTCTCCCCTCCCCGCAAGCGGGGAGGGGTTGGGGGTGGGGTGTTAGGGACTTTTGCAAGAGGTCTATTACAGCCAGAAAGCCCAAAATGAAAGCTTTTTGACTTTTGACTTTTGCCTTGCTGTACTAGCAGCCATAAAACCAAATGGTATTAGGGCAAAAATAATATTATTTGGCTAAATTATGACCAAACATCAAAATTGGTAATTGAGTTTTAGCGAACACTTAAGCATTCACTACTAACCTAGTTACCAACTTTACGAGTATATACTCTAAATAATTGCTATTTAGAAAGAATCAGAACAGTCATCGTCAATTTCTGCATCCCACCTGGCTGAAAGTACTTGTTCCATCATCGCTTCTATGGCGCTGACATTGAAGCCTCGCTCTCGTCGCTCTTGTAAAGGAGTCGATCGGGGAATTAACCGCAGACACACTCCTTCTTGCATCAAATCGAAGTAGGTTTCTTGTTGCGACGACTGTTTTAGTTCCAAGTAATCAAAACTACAAACATTCAGATATAGCGCGCGGTTAGCCACCAAGGTAGACCTTTGCGGATTGGCAAAAACTTCCATCACATCCCCTTCACCCTCGCTCAGTACCTTATCTTCTTGGGTGTAGATGTAGTGGACTCGACCTAAATCTGCCAGCAATCGCCGGATGTCGAGCTTATTCACAATGATGCCCGTATTAATAATGCACGGAGCTGGTATCCTGGTGTCGGGTAGATGGTGACTCATAGGAAAATTGCGATTGAGCTAAGGAGAGCAATAACATAGCTAAACTGTCATAATTGAATAGCTTGTTTACTCCCTACATTTAAAAAAATATCAATTTTGTGGGGCAATCGTCTAATAATTTGGAGTAAGTTTTTAGTTAACGAATACAAAACACAAATTTTGCTCCCTGATGGAATTTTAACTTCCTAAGTTACTCGTTTTTGTATAAAAAAGTACCCAAAATTATTTATTTGCCACTTAGACCAGCATAACAAAATTTTTAACGAGAATGTTTAATGGAAGTAAATCTTATTTAAAGTTTTAAAGTCTACTGATGTCGGTTGTACCGAAATTATGACTATTATCCAGCAATTTACCAAAAATTAATGTAATTCAGATGACGAAACAGCAACAGTGGTGGAAAAAGTTGCTGTTAAAGCTGGCAGCTAGTATCATATTTTACACAACGATTCCACTGCCGTATTTAAACGGATTGGACTTTCGGGGAGTAGCACATCTTGCTTCGCTTGTTGGGTTGATAATCGGGGGAATTTTAGGGTTTCTGGATACGGGGATGGATTATCTGGGGATGCCCGTGTTAACTCGTAGTGCTTTGGTAGTAAGTGTTTGGATTGCCATAACTGGAGGATTACACTTAGATGGGGCAATGGATACTGCCGATGGTTTAGCAGTGGGCGACCCAGATCGGCGATTGGAGGTGATGGCAGATAGTGCTACAGGAGCCTTTGGAGCAATGGCTGCGATCGCCTTGGTGATACTGAAAATAACAGCTTTGACG
This sequence comes from Nostoc sp., assembly GCF_036918015.1. Classification (GTDB taxonomy): domain Bacteria; phylum Cyanobacteriota; class Cyanobacteriia; order Cyanobacteriales; family Nostocaceae; genus Nostoc. Next base: position 4,780 of record NZ_JBALEO010000008.1, on the reverse strand, counting down.
GATATGCCAGAAAACCGTTGGTTATTGCTGATGGCGGCTTGTGGCTGGGGACGTTGGGGACAGCAACTAGCGATCGCTCGATATCCTTATCTGAAAGCAACTGGTAAAGGCGCATTTCACAAACAAGCCATTCGTTCTTACAAAGATTTGTTACCGGGATTGTTATTGTTGTTTAGTTTGAGTGGTTTACTTTGGCTGATAGATAAACAGCAGCTATATCTCGCACTGACAATGATAGTTGTTGGAAGTGCGATCGCCACTTTAACTGGTGCATGGTTCAACCACAAACTAGGTGGACACACCGGAGATACCTACGGCGCAGTCGTTGAGTGGACTGAAGCCTTATTTCTCTGCGTATTGACCACTGTAGGAAGTTAGAGTGAAAAGTTAGGAGTTAAAAATCCTAACTCCTAACTCCTAACTCCTAACTCAGCACTCAGCACTCAGCACTCAGCACTCAGCACTCTATTTAATCGGTTGCAACTTTGTCACTTTGAGTTTAAAAGCCCCAACCCCAGTTTCTCCAAAAGACCGGACACGAATAACATAATTCCCTGTCTCTACGATGCGAGTAAATAGTAAGGAATTGCTACTACCATCAGGGCCATCATCATTTTCTGCCAAAGTCGAACCATCAGGTGCCAGCAGTGTGATAATACTGTCAAAGTTTTCCGATGATAGGTCAACTGCTAAATTCTCGCCCTTCTGCAACTTCACAGTGTAATCACGGGCAAATCCACCTTGACCTGTAGGAATGTCTTTATCCGAAAGGCGATCGTCAATTTCAGTACTGTTAGATAAAGGAATTGGACTATACAATTTATTTTGAGCAAAAGCTGCACTGGTACTAATGCCTATTGCCAGCAATGTGGCAGGAATGATGATCAGTTGTTTTAAACCTGCCGCCAAAACTTTATTCATACATTTCAAGCAATTTTTCTACAAAAATAGGGTAATTCGGTCAATTTATGTACTTATCTAGTCAAAGCTTGCCTATTGCTTCTTAATTTATCCGTCTTTGACGGCAGTGGCTACAGCTACTAATCCTAAGACCACAATTCCATACTGACGAAGTGTTTGCACAGCGGACCTGGCAGTAGCACCAGTAGTATAAATGTCGTCCACTAACAGCACTGGGACATTTGGAGGATGATGGCGAAATTCTTGCCCAATAGCAAAAGCTTGGTTCAAGTTTTTTTCTCGTTTAGATACCGACAAACCAAACTGCGCTTCAGTTTCTCGCACTCTTGCTAAACCGTTTAGTTTCAATTTTAATCCGGTTATTTCGCAGAAGCTTTTTGCTATCAGTGCGGCTTGATTGTATTTACGTTGTTTTTGTTTGCTAGCGTGGAGTGGGATGGGAACTACTACAGGTTGGCTATCCCGCATCGGTGAATTTAACAACCATGCTTCTCCTAACCATTGACCCAAAGGACGAGCTATTTGGGGTTGATTTTCGTATTTCATCGCTGCGATCGCTCGTTTCACTGGGCCACCATATTCCCCCCAGCCAAACACAGGTATAGGCTCTTGCCATAGAGAAATCGGGTCTTTACGTTGACATTTTTGCAGTTGTCTGATGCAGTTCTGACAGAATTCTTGGGAAGTTGCGCGTTGACATAGAGGGCAATGGGATTGGAGAAAAAGATTGAGTAAGCCTGTGAGATTTTTAATCCAAGCGTGCATTTAGAATTGTCCTTTGTCATTAGTCGTTAGTCATTAGTCTTTGATTAATGACTTAACATACACGCGATCGCATCTTGTGGTTTCTACTCCCGTTGCTGGAGTGTAGCCGTTGCTTTCATACAGCTTGACTGCTTCCACCAAAACACTGGCGGTTTCAATCCAAATGTGTTGAAAACCACGCTTTGCGATCGCTGCTTCTAGCTGTTGTAACAAATATTTCCCCAATCCTAAACCCCTGATGCTGGGTAAAAGATACATTTTGCGGATTTCTACAGCTTTTTCGCCTCGGTGTATGGGGTAGTATGCTCCAGTACCTACTAACTGACTTTGGTGTTCAATTACCCAAAACTCTCCCCCAGTAGCTAAATAACATTCCTCTACTCGCAGCACATCTTGGTCAGCACCCTTGGGTTCCCAAGCCAGACCGTATTCTGATAATACATAACTGATGACTTCAGCGGCTCTTGTGCGATCGCTTTTCACCCAATCACGAATTAAAAAATCTTGATAATAGTTTTTCATTACCATTTGCTGGTCAAGTTTACCCAGAAAAATTTTCCGCATCTATATCCCAATTTACTCAGCAAATAGCAATTCTTGCAGAGTTCATTTCAAGCTGTAATCTCAAGGCGTGAATTGTGCCAGTACTGAGAAAAGTCATCTTTAACAAAGAAATCGGCTCTACATCTACCTATCTCATCAATGCACAACCAGGTGTATTCTTGCCAACTATTACTGATTGACAAATTGTTTATGACCTTAACCCGTCAAGAATTGTACATACTAGCAAATCTATTGTGCGATTTATTACATTTACTTTTCCGAACATGGTGAGGTAACTTGATGATGTATTTCCTCAATACCCGTATCAGCCGGAATTTGCTTTTTGTCAGTAACTATGAGATATTTTGTTTGAGATTAAAAATACTGTATTCCTATATATTTACTGATAATTCCTACTAAGTAGCAAGGTGTATAAACTTTTTGAGATGAATTTAAGTTTTTTTAGAAAGCATCCACTGTTGTTTGTCATCATCATTTTCTTTGGGCTTTTTTTCAGTAGTACAGTAGTTGCTGCAAATTTAAAATTATATTTCGCTGCCCAGAACTCTGGGTCAGTAAAATTAGTAAATCCCCAAGCTATTACGGGGGCAGAACAACAACGACCTGTAGATAAATTACTACAATTAATCCAGCAGCGATTGTTAATTGCACATGATGTAGCCCGTTGGAAATGGAATCAAAAACGTCCGATTGAGGATCTAAAGCGCGAACAAGAGTTACTATTAAAGGTTAGGCAACAAGCTACAACCCATAATTTAGAACCCGATAGAGTTGCAGCATTTTTTCAAGCACAAATAGAAGCAGGAAAACTCATCCAAACCGCTGATTTTCAAAACTGGCAAAAGCAAGGCATTAAATCTTTTGCTAACGTGCCAGACTTAAACCAGACATTGCGACCATCGTTAGATAAATTAAACACAGAATTTCTCTTTGCTTTAACAGAATTGACTTCTGTTCTAGGTTGCCCACAAATACAGGAATTAATTCAGTCACGTTCCCAAGTGATTATTCAGGGAGATGGTATCGATCGGCAAGTGCAGAACTTAGCAATTTCCCCGCTGCTGCAATTTAAAAGCGCTTCTTGCAAAGTGGTTTCCTTCTCTAAATGAGAAATTCGATAATTATTCTGAAAATTAGATTTTAGAACTAGCCCTTTCAAGGTGGGTAAAAATTTTGTTCAACAAATTTCTCTTTCATCTCTTACCTCTGTGTTCTCTGCGCCTCTGTGGTTAAATAAATTACTTTTAAACCGCAGAGTCACAGAGAACACAGAGAAAAAAAAGAGATTTTTCGAGTCACCTTGAAAGGGCTAGTCAAGTCCTAGATTTATGTAAAAAATAGTTCAAAATGATTTAAGACATCTCCCACAATGAATGTAGAGACGTTAAATATAACGTCTCTACAAAGTTTTCAGGTAACGCATCATTAATTTCACCAGATGTCTATTGAGCTAAAGTAACCACGCCGAACACCTAGCGAAGTCCACCCGATATGTACAGCGTTTCGCCGGTGATCCATGCTGAATCAGAGGACGCGAGGAAGACAACGGCAGGTGCGATATCCTGTGGCTGTCCGATGCGGCCAAGGGGGGTTTGCGCTTCAATCTGTTGGCGGCCTTCGCTCTTGGCTTCGGTTATTCCTGCTGTGTGCGTGCCTTCCGTTTCCACCATACCAGGATTGATGGAATTGACACGGATGTTGCGTGAACCCAGTTCTTTGGCTAGCGACTTCGTGACGGCATCGACAGCCGCTTTAGTGGCGCTATAGATCGAGCTGTTAGCGGGCGCAAGGGTGCTAACAATTGAACTGATATTGATGATGCTGCCGCCCGCCGATCCGAAGTGCTTTACTCCTTGTTGTGAGGTGAGGATTAATCCCAGCACATTCAGATCGAACTGCTTGTGGAAATGCTCTTCAGTGATGTCTTCGATTGGGGAAAATTCATAAATTCCGGCATTGTTGACCAAGATATCCAGCTTGCCAAATACCTGCTGCGTCTCTGCAAAAAGATGTTCAATCTCTGCCTTTTTTGCAACATTTGCCTGTACTGCGATCGCCTTACCGCCCTCGCTGAGAATCTCGGCGACAACGCGATCGGCTCCTTCTTTACTAGATGAATAATTGACGACAACTGCTGCACCTTCGGCTGCCAGATGTTTGGCAATAGAGGCACCAATTCCTTTAGATGCACCTGTAACGACTGCAATTTTTCCTTCTAGTTTTTTCATGATTATGAGTGCCGTAGTTGTTGAGTTTGAAAAAGTTGTCAGAAACGGGTTGCGAAAAAACGAGAACGCACCCGTTCGGATCTTGGCTATCTAGAACATCGAAGCAAAACACCAATTGGCATCTAGGTCTTGTGGCAAGGATTGACTTTTCACAGTATTTGGAAAATCTTTTATATTAAACAATCGCTCGCAACAAAATTTAATAAATAAATACTGGACTTTAGACTAAAAAGCAGAAAATGACTCAGGGAAGCTGAGTTGAAAACAAGCAAAGCCAAAAAATTCAAAAATCAGAAATCAAG
>NZ_JBALEO010000007.1:0-144935 GCF_036918015.1 Nostoc sp. | reverse complement strand
TTGTTCGATGAGATTCATACTTTTTATCTATCAATTTTTCTCCACCCTCTACAAATCATTATTATTTTTCTTTCTTTGTATGAAACCACCCTGCCCCTGCCCCCCTTAAAAAGGGGGGTAATATATAGGTTATATGCACCTTTTTACTCGACTGTTGAGCCTTTGAACTCGGAAGTTGCACCTTTTTACTCGAACGTTGAGCCTTTGAACTCGGAAGTTGCACCTTTTTGCTCGAACGTTGAGCCTTTGAACTCGGAAGTTGCACCTTTTTGCTTGAACGTTGCACCTTTGAACTCGGAAATTGCACCTTTTTGCTCGAACGTTGAGCCTCTGAACTCGGAAGTTGCACCTTTTTACTCGAACGTTGAGCCTTTGAACTCGGAAGTTGCACCTTTTTGCTTGAACGTTGAGCCTTTGAACTCAAAAAAAGAAGCTCAGAACTCGAAATGTTGTGCTTTTAACTCCAACATCCAAATTTTGAGCTTCAACGTTGCGCATTTTAAGTGCAAATAGTGAGCTATTTTCTACAATGCTGCTTTTTGAGACTTGGATTTTGCAGGTTTACGAGCAAATCGTTGTCCCATTTCCACAACTACTGCATCTAAACCCGCGCCCTGTCCACTGGCTTTGGCGTAGTTATAAACCTGTAACGCGGCTGCATAAGCTTCACTACCGACTGCAAGAGATGTATCATCTACCAACTCTTGTAACTGCGTCAACGACAACAACACCGGATACAACGCTTCAAATAATTGCACGTCTTTCCGCATTTCATCCAAGTCAAACGATCGCGGTAAAAACTCTGGGTTCTGCGCCGCCACCTCTAATGCTTTACTCACAAACGCCCGACTCTTATCTCCCATCTTGGGTAAAGTCTTGCGATCGTCGGCACTCAAATCAACCAAAAATGGTAATTTTTCTTTAATGATGGTAATGGCTTGCAACACAGCATCTCTGTCTGTTTGTGCCAATGTTGCACTAATTGGGGTCGTAGACATAGAAATCACTCTCCAGTAAGTTTCTTCCATCTAGAGTGCCCACATATACAACTAAAATTTCCATTCACACAGCAAAGCTGGTCATCGTAATAAAGATTGATTGGGCGTTAATTGGCTCTCAAAACGACTGTAAACAATTTGGGTTGGATACCAACAAGAAAACCAGTACAAATCTTGAATAACTTTGCAAGTACTACTCTCATCTGCTAACTCAAAGTGAACCAGAGCTAAATTATTCAATCCAACTACCTCTCGTCCCTCCTGAAACCAACGAGATTTCCAAAAACTCAACGGTTGTAACCATTTCCATTTGGCATTTTCGGCTCGTTTCCAAGGAGCTATCAAGGATAATATATCTGCTGTGTAGGTAGAAGTCTGAACACTGTTTCTCGGTATCCACTCCAGCACACAATGCCAGTCAGAGTCATTCAGCAGCTGACGATTATGGTCTAATTGTTTCTCGGAAATTTCTACCATATTGGGTGGGTTGCTCCAGCCGATCCAATGTCTTACGTGTTCTGGGAGGAGCCAATGTTTCAATCGTGTATGAATCAGCCGCGTCAAAATCTCTTCATTCTTCAATGCACTAGCGGTTAACTGTACCAAGACAGATTGTAATTTGGAATGGGTGCGTGCATAAGATAAGTGAGCAACTGAACTGTAGTGAATATCCCCAGATAGAATCACGACTTGTTGACGTTCCTCAAACAAAGTAGTTAGGAATTTTGCCAGTGCTTCAACATTAATGTTCCAGGCATCTCCAACATCGGTTGAAAAAACTTTCTCCTGTTTTAACTGCCAATGATGAATCCAATCAATCACTTGTAATCCAAATACATTTGTGGGCGCAATCACAAATGTAGTTTTAATCTGAGTTTGTTCATCTACTTCTTGTAAAGGTAAAAGTAGTTGTTGCTCAAAGGCTTTGGGACACAACAGCATCGGTGGAGCAATTGGTTTTTGATCGGCTGGATAACCCCGCCATGTACGTGTATCCAGCACAATTACTTCATGGCAATCGCTTCTAACTATGTAATGCCAAGTCAGCGCTTCAGGATCTCGATCCAGAATAAATACTGCACCGTCTCGGACTAAAATAGGTAAGTCTGTATGGGGATCGTTGGCTGGCATACCTACATAACGAGCGATCGCTTCATCAGCCTTTGCATCCGTTCCTTGAGAAGCTGACCAAGCTTGTGCAGCCGCCAACAGCTTTTCACCTGGTTTTCCTTGTGCAAATTGCCCTGGTGTATTGCCCCATGCTTGAAATACCGAATAGGCTAACAAGGCATTTTGGACTATTCTTCGCCCTAATGGCCGCCCCAACACTCGCAAACACCAAGCTTGGTTCAAATTCCAGTCATCACTAACATCATGGTCATCAAAGATGCTGTGCATGGGGATATTGGCAAGGGCGCGGCGCACTTTCCAAAGGGTATAAATGAATTGTCGCAAATGCTTAACTGCGCGATTCCAGTCTTTGATAGCATGGCGATCGCGTGTTACTTGCTCTCCTTTGGGAAATTTTGTCGGCCAGCACACTGGCGACCAAGCTAGTAAATAAGTAGCGTAATATTCACCCAGACTAAAAAGATGACTGTTGACCTTCTCAGCTTTATTATGTAATCCTGCGGTCAAGCCAGCTTGATTTGTCGCAGCATCAGCTCGCTCTCCAGGTGGTAGCTGCTGGGGAGTACAGTACACTCCATTCACCGGAAGTTGTTCTTCCCAACCCAAAAGGGCATCACCAAGAGTAGTGGCAACCCACAACGACGGATCTGCTACATCATCTCCATAAATTTGATCTCCCGTGAGAAACAGCTGGTGAGGTCGGTGCTGGGGTTGATTTGCTGACGCCTGAATTATAGTGTCGAGAATTGGCAGTGCATCAAACCCATGACCATGAGGTTTACGGCAGGAAGCATGGACAATTTGCAAATCTTGAAGACGGTTTGGCGGTAGAGCGAAGGTTGGTTTTTGATGATCAAAGTAGCTGATGTTAACTAGAGGAGAGGAGTTTGAACATAATGCTTGTTGCAGAGTTTCCGTGGTTTGGTTAGCAACAGTAAACTGGAGATCGTATGCATAGATGTGACCTCCAGTTAGGCGATGTCCAATTGTAGACCGAGCCGCGATCGCAACTACATGAAGATACTTACCCAGAGCAAAGGTAGAGCGTTCTCCCTCGAATAAGCAATTTCCTATTACTTCACCATCATTTGTTGTGTCATAAACCTTAAGTTCTACCTGACAAGATTGTTTGAGTGCCACCCATACTGTTACAGACTCTGGCTCAGTATGTTTGAGGATTGGCCCCCCTAAAATCAGTGGTAGTTCTTGTAAAAACTCGTCCCCAACTTGATACTTCATTGCAAACAGTTGACAAAGTGACGGTGTTTTAGATGTGTTACTTTGCTCCTCAATTGGTAGCTCCAACTCATCTAATCACCAATCATGCATCAATTCTCATCTGTTTAACATCAGTTCATAGCCCAAATTGATTGCAGCCAAAAAACTCAGGGACGAGCGAGACACCCATCCCATAAAAGTGATTATTTTAGTTAATTAATTCCGCGCGATACCTTCTTCACGCGCGGCGCGTTGCACAGCAGCAGAAACAGCAGTGACGACGCGCTCATCAAAGACTGAAGGAATAATATGTTCCCGATTCAAGTCTGAAGGCTTGACTAAAGAGGCGATCGCACTTGCGGCTTCGAGGTACATTTTGATGGTAATTGTCTGTGCCCGACAATCTAAAGCACCACGGAATACTCCAGGAAAAGCAAGGACGTTATTAATTTGATTTGGGTAATCACTGCGACCGGTTGCGATGATTGCAACATCTTTACTGATTAATTCTGGCTGAATCTCTGGAATCGGATTTGCCATTGCAAAGACAATTGGATCTTTGGCCATCGATTGCACCATTTCTGGTGTCAAAACTCCTGGTGCGCTGACTCCAATAAACACATCTGCCCCTTGCATTGCACCTGCTAATGTACCCTGACCTTTCACAGCAAATTCAAGTTTTTCCTCTGTCAAATCGGTGCGATTTGTAGAGATAATCCCTTTTGAGTCGCACATCCAGATATTTTCTGCCCCAGCTTTACGGAGTAACCGAGCGATCGCCACTCCTGCCGCCCCAGCACCGTTAATCACAATCTTGATTTCTGCTAAGGACTTATGTACCAGTTTCAAAGAATTAAATAACGCCGCCAAGGTGACAATTGCTGTACCATGCTGGTCATCGTGAAAAACGGGGATATCTAACTCTTCGCGCAATCTCTTTTCGATTTCAAAGCAGCGAGGTGCAGCAATATCCTCTAAATTTACGCCCCCAAATACCGGAGCAATATTCTTAACTGCCTGGATAATTTCTTCTGTATCTTGGGTAGCGAGACAAATGGGAAAAGCATCCAGCCCTGCAAATTCCTTGAATAGCATAGCTTTGCCTTCCATGACTGGTAGGGCGGCTGCGGGGCCAAGATTTCCCAAACCCAAAACGGCACTACCATCGGTAACAATAGCAACGGTGTTTTGTTTGATGGTTAAGTTGTAAACTTCCTCTGGATCTTGAGCGATCGCTGTACAAATTCGACCAACTCCGGGCGTGTAAGCCATTGCCAAATCGGAAACACTCTTCAGGGGAATTCTACTGGTAATGCTGATTTTGCCACCGCGATGCAAATTAAAGGTGCGATCGTAAACACTGAGTAACTTAATGTCTGGCAATGCTTTGACTGCTTGCACAATGGTTTCAGCGTGTTCAGTACTAGCAGCATCCACAGTAATATCGCGGGTGGACTCCTTGCGGGTTTGCTCGATTAAATCAATTTGACCGAGATTACCGCCAGTAGTTGCGATCGCATGTGTTACCGACGCCAACATCCCTACACGATTGGGAATCTGCAAGCGCAGTGTCAAACTAAAACTAGAATTAGGAGTTAGGTCTGCCATGTTGATTTTGGATTTTAAGTTTTAGATTTTATATTGAATTGAGACAAAAACTAAAATCTGAGATTTGTAGTCTGTAGAAACACAATGTATGTAAACTTTTGGGATAATCATCAGTAGTTAGTTTACCCATTGCTTACAGTTTTGATAATTATTTTTATTTATACCAATGCATTTACTAATATAAATGAGTAACAATTTAGTAATTGTACCCAAATACACCAGATATTTTTTATATATTTGATCTATGTAAATATTTGTATAACTATAGCTTTAACGCAAATACCGTCGTCTCGTCGTGAGATGGGAGCGTCGAAAGGTTTATATCGCTTCCCCTTTCCATACCCTCAAAGCTTTATTATTAAGAGCGTCTCCCCCAGTAGAAGGGTACGGAACTACCCAAGACATAACACAAAGCGACCCCCACCAGAGGTATCAAAACTTTGGGAGATAGGGAGAGTTTTGAATTATTAAGTAATCAATGCTTTTAGTATTAATGAATAAAAGCAACATTTCTGGCTGATATTTTGTCACCATAGATTAACTGAATAAAATCAGTTGAGTCTTACAAGGGGAGAAAACCCACCTAAAATGGGTGTAATGGGAGAAACAATAAGATGTCTAATAACCGTTCTGGAGTATTTATTAGCGGTTTGATGCTGGGAGCTACTATCGGTGCTTTAACCGGTTTACTCGTGGCTCCACGCACAGGGCGCGAAACGCGTAAAATTTTGAAAAAATCTGCCAATGCTATCCCAGAATTGGCAGAAGACTTATCAATGAGTGTGCAAATTCAGGCAGATCGTCTCTCTGCTAGCGCACTGCGAAACTGGGATGAGACTTTAGATAGATTAAGGGAAGCGATCGCAGCAGGTGTAGATGCCAGCCAGCGAGAAAGCCAAGTCTTGAAGCGACAAACATCTGTTGAAGACTCAGATTCGCTTCCCCAGCCATTAGAACGCTCATAAATGACATAACCGTGATTGAACCCCTGTTTTGGTTGGGACTTTCCTTACTTTTAGTCGCCACAAGCCTGACTGCGGTTTTAGTGGCGGCGATACCGGCTTTGCAGGAGTTAGCACGCGCGGCTCGCAGTGCAGAAAAGCTTTTTGATACTCTCTCACGGGAGTTACCACCTACTTTAGAAGCTATCCGCGTGACTGGCTTAGAAATCACTGACTTAACTGATGATGTCAGTGAAGGTGTAAAAAGTGCTAGTCAAGTCGTGAAACAAGTTGACCAAAGTCTTGATAGTGCAAGAATTCAGGCTCAAAATCTGCAAGTAGGTACGCGCAGCATCTTTATTGGCGCGAAAGCTGCTTGGAAAAACTTCACGCGCCAAAAACCCGTAAGGCGGACGAGCGATCGCTTGCCAAACAATGAGAAACCACCTCTAACGTTGCGAGAACGAGAAGTGCTGAGGCAAGAAAATCGTCGGAGCAAAGCAGAGGTATACCGCGTTAATGACGGTTATAACGACGCTGCTAGCTGGGAAAGCAATTTTGATGAGGAAGATTGACCAAAAATTCAAAACCTAAATCAACAATTTTAGTTTTTCGCCGCTTATTTTTATCTTTGGGTGCAAATTTATTGAATAAAGCTGCTTTAATTTGACCGTAAATTGTTGCTGTTTTTTCTGTTATATGGTATATACGAATATCTTCTAAAAATCCTGTTAAGCGAGCCAGATTATTTTCCTTGCGTTGGCGTTAAAAAAATTGACTTTGACAAAGAGGTTAAGGCAAGAGACGCGATAAATCGCCGTCTCTACAAAAGACTGATTATTGTAGAGACGGCGATTTATCGCGTCTTTGTGATTTATAGTTTTCATCAAAAAACCTTAACTCTGGTATCTATAGCTTCCTCCCTTCTCCCTAGCCATAGGAATATTTTTGGTATTTTAACTGATTGACAAAATACGCTTTATCCTTATATATCAAGAATGCTACTCTCCACTCCCCAAAAACCTTTTGCTTTGATCCCCTAGATTAGAGTAAAGTAAACAAGTGTAAAGAACTATCATTTTTCTAGTACTCTTTTAAAACAACTTGTTCGCTTTTACCGTTAATATTTGTATAAAAACGTCCATGCAATCTTGTTTTTGGCGACGAATTCTAGTATCTATTGCAATATTTTTCCTGGCTGGGTCAATTTGGGTGATGCATTCTCCCCCAGCACTGGCTTATGACAATCCTGAGTTACTTCCTGACACCTTTACCCCAGTTGTAGATTTAGCTAAATCTCTGCCTGTGCTGCAAGAGGAAAAGCTTGTCAAAGAATTAGAGCAGTTTGAAGCCGATACGGGCTGGAAACTGCGAGTATTGACCCAGTATGACCGCACCCCAGGTAGGGCAGTTATCAAATATTGGGGTTTGGATGACAAAAGCATTCTACTAGTTGCCGATTCTCGTGGCGGTAACATCCTCAGTTTTAGCGTCGGTGATGCTGTTTATGAACTTTTACCCCGGACTTTTTGGATAGAACTGCAAACCCGCTTCGGTAATTTGTATTTTGTCCGCGAACAAGGCGAAGACCAAGCCATTCTACAGGCCTTAGAATCGGTTAAAGGCTGTTTGCTCAAGGGGGGTTGCAATGTTGTCCCCGGACTGCCACGAGAGCAATGGATTCTCACCTTGATTAGCTCAGTTATTGGTGGGGTGATTTGTGGATTTGCAGCTCAACCCCGCGATAAGGGACAAGTTTTTGCTTGGCAATGGGCTTTAATTTTCTCACCTTTGTGGGGAATCTTGTTTATTGCCTTCGGCATTGGGCCAGTTGTGACACGTACAAGCGACTGGTTGCCTTTAGTTCGCAATATCTCTGGGTTTCTCATTGGCGTCTTGGTTGCCTACCTATCTCCTATTTTCAGCCGGTCTTCTTCTAGTAATGAGTTATGAGTGAGTAGTTAGGAGTGAGTAGTTTAATTAACTTATAACTCCTAACCCCTAACTCTTAACTCTCTGAAGCTGATAAGCTGAAAGCTAATATTTGAGAAGCTCAACAAAAATGGAATGGCACGTAACTGATGCTCAAAGTTTAGCAATCATTGATAGTGAAATTGGCGATCATGTCTTTTCACCCGCAGAGTATGAGATTGTGCGTCGGGTAATCTACGCCACGGCTGACTTTGAGTATAAGTCTTTGATTCGCTTTTCTGAGCGTGCCTTGCAAGCTGGAGCAGCAGCGCTAGCCGCACGTACCACAATTGTGGTAGATGTCCCGATGGTACAAGTAGGTATTGCCTACGACATTCAAAACACTTTTGCAAATCCAGTGTATTGCAGTATGGAAGCTCTCACACGCCCTCAAAAAGAAAAAACTCGCGCAGCATGGGGAATAGAAACCTTAGCAAAGCGTTATCCAGAGGGCATTTTTGTGGTAGGTCAAGCGCAAACGGCACTGACTGCACTGGTGGATTTAATTGAAGTTGAGGAAATTAGACCTGCTTTAATAATCGCAACTCCAGTGGGATTTGTAAATGTTGATGAAGCTAAGGAGCGTTTACAAGACTCTCTAGTGCCTCACATTATAATTCACAGCCGCAAAGGTAATGCAGTTGTAGCAGCTGCGATCGTTGATGGATTGGTAGACTTAGCTTGGCAAGCCTATGGACAAGATGGAAATCGGGGGAGCTAGGATAAGTCAACCCTATGATACCCTTGATGCCAAATAGTATTTAAAAGGACTGACATATCCTGATATTATATTTTTGTTAAGTAGTGCCTATAAAGGAGCCTTTTGTTGTGGTAATTCGAGGTTTCAGGTTAAGCGCATATCTTGCAATTCCCGTGGTATTAGGTCTTTTGGTTGGGCGAGAAAGGATAAAAATATATTTAGTTGAAAACATCCCTCAGATATTCACTAACAAACAAATTATTCTATCTAGCCATCAGCTACTCAGCATTAGGACAACGCCGAAAACATACTATGTTAGTGGTACAGGAAATGACACAAATAGCGGACTCTCTACTTCATCCGCCTTTAGGACAATTCAAAAGGCAGCAAATCTGACTAACCCCGGCGATACAGTATTGATTATGAACGGAGTTTACAGGAATGCAAAACCAAGTGGGGACGTAGTATCTATTACTCGCTCTGGAACAGCAAATGCATGGATTAAGTTTAAAGCATATCCTGGACATCAACCGAAAATTCAACACAATGGATGGCAGGGAATTTTCATTCACAAGGGAGCGTCATATATTGAGATAAATGGGTTGGAGGTGATAGGAAACAATGCCAACATAACCCTTGATTATGCGATGAGTCAGAAAACTAACAAATTAAACCCACTAACGAATGGCAACTGCATTAACGTAGATGGACGAAAAGATGGTCATAGTCACCATATACGTATTGTCAACAACAAGGTACATGGGTGTGGAGGAGCAGGCATTTCTGCTATTCAATCGGACTATGTGACAATAGATAATAACGAAGTGTTCGATAATGCCTGGTATAGCGTTTATGGTTGCAGTGGCATTTCGGTATTGAGCAGTTGGAATTATGACAACAAGCGGGGATACAAAATATTTGTTACTAACAACAAAACCTACAACAATCGTATGTACATCCCTTGGATTGCAGTTGGAAAGATTACAGATGGTAATGGTATTATTATCGATAGTACAAGAAATGATGAAAACCCAAAACTGGGTGCATATAAAGGATATACTTTAGTTAAAAATAATCTTGCATTTAATAATGGTGGATCGGGTATTCATGCATTTTTAAGCGAGCATGTTGATATTGTAAATAACACAGCTGTTTTAAATAACCAGAGTCCAGAACTTAATGGCGGGCAAATATTTGCTCATACATCATCTGATGTCAGAATTCTTAGGAACATTCTTTATGCTTTTCCTGGAAAAAACATTAATAATAAGACTAAAAATAAAAACGTTATATATGATTATAATATCTACATTAATAGTTCTAAAATAAATGTTAAAGGGTCTCACGATATTGTTGCAGGCTCACAATTTTTAAGCAAGTATCCTACTCTAGAAAAAATATCCGGCGATTGGAAATCGCGGTTAGATAAACAAAATCCGCCAACACAACCTTATGTAGAACCTAAGTCGGCAAGTTTTGCCTGCGGGACAGTGAGTTATCGTTTGCAAGGAAAACTCATCCAAGTGGGATGCTCTCGTTAGCAAGAAGGCAGGAGAGATTTATCCCGAATCTAAATGCTCGAACCTCCTGGACGACCATTGAGAAGTTTTGCGATTGAGAGCAAACTGCCGAGATATTTGGGATATTCGGCTCGTAATTATTAAATTACTCGCACCCTGGATAAATGCAGGGTGTAGGTCTATCTATTGTACGTTTCTGAAAGAGAAGCTTATACTGATTACCTCTTCAATCCTCTACTCTACGACGCCGACGACGCGGCTTTTGTTGTTGGTCTTCACGCAAGCGGCGACCGACTTCGTTAAAGAAATCTCGCCGCAGATAAGGATAATCGCTAACCCACAGGTTACGATTGGGAAAGTATATATCGCTGAATTCATCAATACTGCTCAAATCTGGGCGATTTGACATCACTACCATTTCTGCAATTTGACCGCGAGTAATAACTTTGTGGGCAGGACGCAATGGTGCTACAAATTCAATGCTAAATCCTGTATCATCACCTATCTCTAAGTTTATCTGTTTTTCTCGGTTTTCTATAATCACCAATTCGCCTTTGTTGTTGACTGTTTCGGTTTTACCCATCAACTGGTCTGTAATCCACCAATCTAGGACTCGACCACGGAAAAAGCCACCGTATTTATAACGGCGGCATTGTAAATTCCGCATACTTGCTTGAAAAACTGGATACCACAGCCAAAAAAAAGCGCTAATTATCCCTAGCACAAATACTATTGAAGCAAACTCAAGCTTGAAAACAACTGTTGCAATTAAAATAGCAACTACTGCAACTACAGAAATTAACAGCCGTTGCAAAAAATTTGAGAACTTCCCCCAGTAGTACTTGTACTGCAAACCAGTGGCAATGAGGGGGACAACTTGTTCAAATTTCTGGCGAGTCAGTGGTACTAACATGAGTGCTGAGAGTGTGTTTAAAGTATCTTTTCTAATCCATATACTAACGACTTTAGCGCTAAGACTTTGCGAATCGCTAGTAGCACTCCTGGCATATAACAAGCGCGATCGCTCGTATCATGTCGTAAAGTATAAATCTGTCCTGCTGCGCCAAAAATCACTTCTTGGTGGGCAATCAATCCCGGCAAGCGCACGCTATGAATTCTAATCCCTTCATCTGCGATACTGCCCCTCGCCCCTGGTAATTTCTCCGTTTCTTCTACAAGAGCAGGGTTAAAAGTTTTACCCAATTCTCCTAATAACTGCGCCGTTTGAATGGCAGTACCACTGGGTGCATCAGCTTTTTGGTTGTGATGCAGTTCGATAATTTCTACATGGTCAAAATATTTTGAGGCTGCGATCGCAGCTTGTTGCAACAGTACCATCCCAATGGAAAAATTAGGAATAATTAGACAACCAGTGCTAGCTTTGTCGGCAAAATCTGCCAAGTCTTGAATTTGTTTTGGGCTTAAGCCAGTGGTTCCAACTACAGGACGAATACCGTAAGCGATCGCACTGCGAATATTGTCATAAACTGAATCGGGATGGGTAAAGTCTACAATCACCCCTGGAGGAGACTGTCTGTCGCCAGCCACATACCCCAACATCGGTTCTAATTGATTGGTAATTGGCACTTCCAGAGGTTCGCTTAAACCTGCCAACTCCCCAGCATCTTTATCTTGATGTTCCAAACTGTGGTCAATTGCACCCACTAGGTTTAAGTCAGGCGCTTGCGCCACCGCCTTAATTACCTCACGGCCCATTTTACCAGCAGCACCGTTGACAATAACTGGGATAGGAGCTTGATTCGTCATAGGTCGAGAAATACTTTTTGAGTCAACAAAGGAATTGTAAAGACTTTCGCGATCTAGTAGCTAGCTTCTCAAATCTCTGGCTTAATTCCAACTACCCTGAATTGTGCAGCTAATCGCTTAGTTTTTCTACTCTCCAAAAGATCGGTTCTCGTTTTCATCCCACTATCTTACCCAGCACACCCGTTTTATTTGCGGATCGTACTGCCTTGATAAGTAGTCCTTATAAAATATATCAGCCTTTGTTTGTCAAGTCTAGTTGACCATTTGTAATATTATTGTTATATTTATTTACATAGCTTAGTAAAGACCAAAAGTAAGCCGCATAGCTAAAATTGCACCTTGTCTATGACCTATCTAGTTTTGGTTGCGTTGGGTGTTAACTAAGAAAAACAGACTTCGGTATTGCAATATCCCATCGACATTTGGACTTCTCCCATCTACCTCGGCTATCAAGTCGGGGTTTTTTATGTTCTTCATTAGCTGCTTATTTAACATTTCTTTAGTAGTTATACCAATTCATGAAAATCCTGATACATATAGATTTCATATAGATTTATCGTAGGGGCATTGCCATGTCCGCCCGAAAATAAATTTTCGGGCTAATAGCTTAAGTCTACTGAAGTAGACTGGAGATTTTTGGCGACATTTAGTCATCTTCAGATGACTTTAGCTATGAGACGGGAATTTCAATTCCCGGCGGACAAGCGATTGTAATATGAATTGGACGAACCATCTTTATTGATATGAGATGGGAATTTCAATTCCCGGCGGACAAGCGGTTTCGCGTTAAGTTGACACCAATGGGCAATGCCATGCCCTTACCAGCGTATTTGTATCATTATTAAAGTGAAATGGTATTACTGTTGATTTAGGTTGCAGTACTGCTTAAAGGATTTCCGAAAGACTGAATCAACATGGCTTAGGGCAATTTTTCCCAAAGTGAAATCCAAGTATTCAGTTCCTCGTTCGGAAGAAAATCTTTACTCTTAGATAAATATTTAATGATTGATAAACGATTCTTAATCAACCTTAGTTTTCTGAAAAGAAATTTGTTGCTTCAGTTTCAACCATAGTCAATGATGAAGTCAAGGAAACTTTCGCTCTCGCACTTCTGCGGCATAATCTTGCACAGCTTTGGTAATCGTCTCGCGCAAATTTGTGTAAACTTTGGCGAATGGTGGATGCTTTTGGGCCAGTCCGAGGACATCTGAGGTAACTAAAACTTGTCCATCGCAGTGAATTCCCGCACCGATACCAATTGTGGGAATACTCAATTTTTGTGAAATCTGCATTGCTAAATCTGCGGGTATATGCTCTAACACTAGAGAAAATACACCCGCTTGTTCGAGAGCGATCGCTTCTTGTAAAATTCTCTCACTGGCTTCTTGCGTCTTTCCTTGTTGTCGCAAACCCAGTTGATGTATTGATTGCGGTGTCAAACCCACATGACCCATGACCGGAATTCCAGCTTCTACTAAACGAGTCACAGTTTCGGCCATTGCTGGATAGCCACCTTCCAATTTTACCGCTTGAGCGCCCGTTTCCTTCAGCACCCGCCCAGCTGAGTGCATCGCTTGTTGCAGACTTTCTTGATACGTCAGAAATGGTAAATCTACAACTACTAATGCCCGTTTAACCCCACGGCGCACAGATTTGGCATGATATATAATTTCATCTAAAGTAATTGGCAGTGTTGTTTCATACCCTAAAACTACTGCCATAGAGTCACCCACAAGGATTAAGTCTACACCAGCTGCATCGAGGAGTTGAGCGATCGCATAATCCCAGGCGGTCAACGCGACAATTGAACGTCCCTGTTGTTTCCATTGAATTAATTGCTGGGTAGTGATTGCCATTTTTTGAGTGCTGAGTGCTGAGTAGTGTTAGCGGTAGCGGGGCGTTTAGCCCGTGCTGAATTAGAAGTTAAAAGTTAGGAGTGAGGAGTTTTGAATTTAAAAAATTTTTTAACTTATAACTCCTAACTCATAACTCTTAACTAATCATTTAACAGCGCGACTGAAAGCAATATGGGGTTTTGCACTGTCTGTTTTGGGCATTAACCAAGCTAGACCTTCACTAGTGCCAATCCATAATTTATTGCCGATATCAGGTGCAAGGGTAAGAACCCGACTAGAAGGAAGTCCAGCAACTTCTCCGTCTAATACAGCTCCTGTATTTGGATCTAATCGTAACAAACCATTATTAGTCCCGACCCAGACACTACCATCTTTAGCAAAACGTATCGCCGTTACATCACGCCCACGCAAGCGGGTTACAGACCGCAACACTGCACCAGTTTTTGGGTTAATAACTAGCAAATTATTCGGCATTCCTGCCCAAATTAACCCTTCTGGACTAATAGCTAAAGCTTGTACAGTTGTCCCTGGTAAATCGGCTATTCGCTTCATAATCGCAGCACTAGCAGTATTTACCCGTACCAATCCATCGAGAGTACCAACCCACAATTGACCTTCAGCATCTAAAGTTAGGGCGTTGGCGCTGACACCAGGCAGATTTTTTAATGTTGTCATAATCAAGCCTTGGTCGGGACTAATTAGAGCTAAACCGCTATCGGTTCCAGTCCATAAATAACCTCGTTTGTCAAGTAACAGTGACAACACGCGTTTAGAAGGCAAAAATAAATTTTGTGCGGTGATTTCGTTAGTGCGGGGGTCAACTCGAACTAGTCCCTCATAACTTCCTACCCACAAACGTCCTACTTTGTCTTGGGCTAAAGCACCAATGGCAACATTTGGTAAGCTAACACGAGAAATAATCTTGCCGGTTTTAGGATCGATCCGCGATAGTCCCCGCCAAGAACCTACCCAAAGATTACCTGCAACATCTCCCAATAAATTACCAACACGATAATCAGTTTTCGGCGAATTTTCTTCAACGCCCCGCTCATCAGGCAAAGATTCTACTCGCGGTGGCGGTGCGGAAGATGGGTAAGCGGGGGTTACATCAGATGAATTAATGTTAGGGGTTTTTTGCGCCCATCCCATATTTGGCAAAGCTATCAACCCCAGCAAGATAGAAGTAATTAATAAACTAGTACGCTTGTAAAACAATACCACGGTGACATTTCCTTTGGAGACAGTACCCATAGCATTTACCTAAACTGGCTTTGGGTTAATTTCAGTGTTCCCCTAGCTGGGATTTTTCAAACACTGGGGATGGGGATTGGGGACTGGGTATTGGGTAATAAGAAAGTATTCCTAATGAATAAAAATTAAATAACCTACAATTTATGTCCCTGATTTCCCTCACCCTATTTATTTCCTAGTCCCCAATCCCTAGTCCCCAGTCCCCAGATCCCATTGATGACACTTTGTAAAGCTCTTGTAACAAAAAGTTTAAATCTTTATGTAATAACAAAATTAAATAGATAAGTTAAAAACTTTCAAAGAATAACTTATCGAATTCTTGATATATTGTGAAACAAGTTACAAATTACGTGGTGTGTAATTCTTTTATCTTTTGCTCACCACTCTGCTAAATCTCTGTCAAGTAAATTCTTTTCTGGTATCTTTTCCACCAAAGGGAAAGATATAAGGAGTGTAAAGGCGGGAATGTGTGCCAGCCAGCCCAATCCCCTGAATACCCTGATTTATGGGGGAATTATCTAAATGCTGCCCACAAAAGGCAGAAGTTTTGGTGAATTGAGAAGGTTTAGTTGGGTGCGAAGAAGAGGTAAACAAGAATTTTGATTTTTAGCAAGAGGGAACAGTAGAAGCGCTAGGTCGTGTACCCCTAGAAGGGGAAAACACTGGTGAGGAGGGCTACCACCGCTACCAAAGTGTCCGCCGCAAAAAAACTGCTAACCTTTGCCAAAAACAATCCTTAACAAAAATTTTCCCGATCTTTTCCCCGATGAAGGGGGGTAAGCGCAGAGTGAGGGGAAGTTGCACAAAACGTGATTTGATAATTAACAAGAGTGATTTCAGGGAAGGATAAAATTATGTCTTACGCTCAAACGAAGACTCAGAGCAAATCTGGGTATCAAGCCGGGGTTAAAGATTACAGATTAACTTATTACACACCCGATTACACACCAAAAGATACCGATCTTCTAGCTGCGTTCCGTATGACACCTCAGCCTGGTGTTCCTCCCGAAGAAGCAGGTGCGGCTGTTGCGGCTGAATCTTCCACAGGTACTTGGACAACTGTGTGGACAGATTTGCTCACCGACCTCGATCGCTACAAAGGTCGTTGCTATGACATCGAACCAGTTCCCGGCGAAGACAACCAGTACATTTGTTACGTTGCCTATCCTTTGGACTTGTTTGAAGAAGGTTCTGTAACCAACGTATTGACCTCAATTGTTGGTAACGTATTTGGTTTCAAAGCTCTGCGCGCACTGCGTCTAGAAGACATCCGTTTCCCAGTAGCTTACATCAAGACCTTCCAAGGGCCTCCTCACGGTATCCAAGTTGAGCGTGACAAGTTAAACAAATACGGTCGTCCTTTACTGGGTTGTACCATTAAGCCCAAATTGGGTCTTTCCGCTAAGAACTACGGACGCGCTGTATACGAGTGCTTACGCGGTGGTTTGGACTTCACCAAAGATGACGAAAACATCAACTCCGCACCATTCCAAAGATGGCGCGATCGCTTCTTGTTCGTTGCTGAAGCTATCACCAAAGCCCAAGCTGAAACCGGTGAAATTAAAGGTCACTACCTCAACGTCACCGCTCCCACCTGTGAAGAAATGCTGAAGCGGGCTGAGTACGCTAAAGAACTCAAACAGCCCATCATCATGCATGACTACCTCACCGCAGGTTTCACCGCCAACACCACATTGGCTCGTTGGTGCCGTGATAACGGTATCTTGCTACACATTCACCGTGCTATGCACGCTGTAATTGACCGTCAAAAGAACCACGGTATCCACTTCCGTGTATTGGCTAAAGCCCTACGTTTATCTGGTGGCGACCACATCCACACCGGCACCGTAGTTGGTAAGTTGGAAGGTGAGCGCGGCATCACAATGGGCTTCGTTGACCTGTTGCGTGAAAACTACATCGAGCAAGACAAGTCTCGTGGTATTTACTTTACCCAAGACTGGGCTTCTCTACCTGGTGTAATGGCAGTTGCTTCTGGTGGTATCCACGTATGGCACATGCCCGCACTGGTAGAAATCTTCGGTGATGACTCCGTACTACAATTCGGTGGTGGTACTCTAGGACACCCTTGGGGTAACGCTCCTGGTGCAACCGCTAACCGCGTCGCCTTGGAAGCCGTTGTTCAAGCTCGTAACGAAGGCCGTAACTTGGCTCGTGAAGGTAACGATATCATCCGCGAAGCTGCCAAGTGGTCTCCTGAACTGGCTGTTGCTTGCGAACTGTGGAAAGAAATCAAGTTCGAGTTTGAAGCAATGGATACCGTCTGATCTGGGTTAACAGTTAAGAGTTAAGAGTTAAGAGTTAGGATTTGCATTAATTCATAACTCATAACTCATAACTCATAACTCTTCAGGGCTGGGGTCAAGCATGAATCTTAAGCAAATTGCGAAGGACACAGCCAAAACTCTCCAAAGCTATCTGACTTATCAGGCTCTAAGGACAGTATTGGCACAGCTAGGCGAAACTAATCCGCCATTAGAACTTTGGTTGCATAACTTTTCGTCTGGCAAAATTCAAAATGGTGAGTCATTCATTGAGCAACTGTTGCGAGAAAAACCAGATTTGGCTTTGCGAATCATGACTGTCAGAGAACACATTGCCGAAGAAATTGCAGAATTTTTACCGGAAATGGTTCGCACTGGCATTCAGCAAGGCAATATGGAGCAACGTCGCCAGCATTTAGAACGCATCACACAAGTAGTAGACACATCTAACCCCAGTCTGCAACCAGAACAGCAAGCAACTTCAGATCAGAATTTGGATAACTTATCCAATTAGTTCGGTCAACCTAGTAGTAAAAAATCGCAACCCATTATCATAAAGCTATGCAAACTTTACCAAAAGAGCGTCGTTACGAAACCCTTTCTTATCTGCCACCCTTGACTGACGCTCAAATTGCCAAGCAGATCCAGTACATTTTGAATCAAGGTTACATTCCAGCGATCGAGTTCAACGAAACTTCTGAGCCAACAGAATTATATTGGACAATGTGGAAGCTGCCTTTGTTCGGTGCTAAATCCACTCAAGAAGTATTGAGCGAAGTTCAAGGATGCCGTTCTCAATTCAACACTAGCTATATCCGTGTTGTGGGTTTTGACAACATCAAGCAGTGCCAAATTCTCAGCTTTCTTGTTCACAAACCTAACAAAGCTAACAGATACTAAAGCTAGCGAGCTTTAAGTAATTTAGTTTATCCCCATAGGAGAGGTAGAATTATCTGCCTCTCCTATTTACTAAATTCTTTTTGAAACGCAGAGGGACGCAGAGGTTTACGCAGAGGGGCGCGGAGTTATTCTCTGTGTGCCTCTACGTTTTTTAAGAGAGGAATAATACTACAAGAAGTAATATCAGGTTCGGTTGCAACATTACGATTAAACGTGAACCTAAGTAGTTCAGGAAGTATTTGCCAACATTTGGAGATTGAAGCTTCACTAAGCTAATGCATTATCCGAAGCGTCCCGCTTGGTGGGACAATAAAGACGAGAAATGATGCAAGCCTAGTGTTGTCTCCAGCCCAAAGGAATCTGTAGAAATGTGGAAACGAATTGTATTAATTTTACTATTGGCGTTAAGCTTCAGTCTGAGTAATTCTGATGTAGCGGCTGCGGCTGGACTCAAAAGCTTTGTAGACACTAGTGATGGCTATCAGTTTTTATATCCTAACGGTTGGCTGCCAGTTAAAGTTGCCAATGGGCCAGATGTGGTTTTCCACGATTTGATTGAGGTGTCTGAAAATGTTTCGGTTGTAATTAGCCCAGTTCCAGAAGGCAAAACCTTGTCAGAATTAGGAACCCCAACAGAAGTAGGATATAAATTAGGAAAAGCTGCTCTCGCGCCTCCTGACTCTGGTCGTTCGGCTGAATTAGTCAATGCCGCACAGCGAGAAGTAGACGGTAAAACATACTACCTTTTAGAGTATGAGGTTAAACTCCCCAATCAACAGGAACGACACAACATTGCCAGCGTTGCTGTGAGCCGTGGTAAACTTTTTACCTTCAACGCCTCAATTCCTGAAAAACGCTGGCAGAAAGTTAAACGAATGATTGATGAGGTTGTTAATTCTTTTTCTGTCTATTAATTGGGGAATGGGGAATGGGAATGGGGAATAAGAAAGAAACTTAATTACCAATGCCCAATGTCCAATTAACAAATTTTTCTAAAATCTCATGAAAATTCCACCTTTTGTACTTGCTTCAGCTTCCCCAGCCCGACGCCGCTTGCTGCAAACTGTTGGTATTGAACCGATAGTTCGAGCAAGTGACTTTGATGAGTCGCAAATTGAACTAAGTGAACCAGCAGAATTGGTCAAAACTCTTGCCGACTACAAGGCACAAACTGTAGCCCCGCAGTTTGAATCGGCTTTGATTATGGGTTGTGATTCAGTTTTGTCGATGAATGGTGAAATTTACGGCAAACCAGCAGATATCTCGGAAGCGATCGCACGTTGGCAGATAATGCAAGGTAACTTTGGCGACTTGTACACAGGTCACGCCTTAATTGATATAGACCAAAACCGTACTTTAGTCAAGTCTCAAGTTACAAGAGTTTACTTTGCCCAAATGAGCGAGAAGGCAATTAAAGCTTATGTTGCCACTGGTGAACCCCTCAAGTGTGCCGGGGCCTTTGCCATTGAGGGTTTTGGTAGTTTCTTCGTGGAAAAAATTGCAGGCTGTCACAGCAATGTAATTGGACTCAGTTTACCCCTGCTGCGCCAGATGTTAAGTGAATTGGGATACGATGTCACTGATTTCTGGCAGCAATAGTCATTTGTCTAAAGTTATTAACCAATGACAAATGACAAATGACAAATGACCAATAACTAATAACTAAATTGCCTGATATTGAGTATTGCTTCGCCATGATCTGGAATCCAGGCTAGCCACTCATCTGCTGAAACCGGACACAATAAAAGTGCTTCGTCAAAACTAAAGGGATTGGGAAGTTGCAAAAGGTTTACCCAAGTAGAAACTCTGAACCTCTGTAAGCCTTCCAGATTATTGTGCTTTCTTGCTTGCACAGCAAAATCCGGTCTATGAGAATCTAGTTTCATAGCTTTCTTTTAGCCTTCACAAATGGGCTAATCTAAAATTATTTCTGTAACCTAGACTACAAAATAAATAATCATTGTGAAAAGCATCTGTCTTATAAATTTACGTTGCCTGGGTGCAAGTGTTTGCTTATATTGCAGACCACAACAGGTATGGCACGACAGGTTGTAGACTGGCCATTAGATCGCATTCCCAACTAGAATATGTCATTTACTTCTATGCCCTCGCTGCGTGAGCAACAACATCCCCTAATTCGTCAGCTAGCTGATTGTATTGAGGCAGCTTGGCATCAGCACCTGGATTTATCCCCTTACCATTTGCCTAATGAGTTGGGGTATGTGGAAGGTAGATTAGAAGGCGAAAAACTGACGATTGAAAACCGTTGCTATCAAACGCCCCAGTTTCGGAAAATGCACTTGGAACTGGCAAAAATCGGCAATATGCTGGATATTTTGCACTGCGTCATGTTTCCCCGTCCAGAATACAACCTGCCGATGTTTGGTTGCGATTTAGTTGGGGGTAGAGGTCAAATTAGTGCTGCGATCGCAGACCTTTCTCCTATCCAAGTAGAACGCACCTTACCAGAATCTTATACTTCTGCACTGACACAGCTAACAGTGCTTAACTTTTCCCAACCCCGTGAATTACCTGAATGGGGAAATATTTTTTCAGATTTTTGTATCTTTGTCCGCCCCAGTTCCCCAGAAGAAGAAACAATGTTTTTGTCGCGGGTGCGAGAATTTTTAGATATTCATTGCATCCAAGCGATCGCCTCACATCCTGTTTCAGTTGAACAAGTCACCCAAAATCTCGCCGGACAACACAACTACTGCACCAAACAACAGCAAAACGATAAAACGCGCCGCGTACTAGAAAAAGCCTTTGGGCCAGCTTGGGCAGAAAATTACATGACCACAGTTTTATTCGACCTGCCAACTTAATCATCCCCTCCATCTCCCTCATCTCCCCCATCTGTAGGCTCTGCTACGTTTTCAGCTAATGGATAAATGTAGAATTCATTCAACGAGAGTTTTATGGAGTTCCAAAACAGAACAGGGAGAATAGTAAGGTCTTTGAAGCGAATATCACAAAATGGTTTGTTGTCTTGGTAGGTGCAAACAACTAGAGACAGCTAACTCATTGACCAGAAAGTTAAGGAAACTCTGATGTTAGGAATGTTTAAATTGACCCTTCGACTTCGCTCAGGGTGAACAGATATTTTTTAGTTAGTTAATCGTTGATTGACTTAAGGAAGACTAACTTTTGTAGCAAGATTGTGTCCAACAAAGGCAACAGTCTATTTTTGATGTTTCTTTTCAATTTTGTGACTAACTATAGCTGTAGTGAATGTAGCAGTAAAGTACCGCATCATACCAATTTAGAATTTTTTATAGAGATGTGATATATCGCGTCTCTATATCTTATCTAGATTCATACTGCTTGTGAATTCTGCTAACTCCCATTGCACTCATGTCTCAATAATACTCAGAGTTATTGAATAGTCAGCTACTATAGCGTTTCTCAGTTTCAATACAGACCTATCCCCACTCCCTAGTAAGCCTCAAAGCTGTTTGGAGAGAGGTCAAAGTGTATTGCATACATAATGAGCGGCTATAGAAAACACCATTTTGTAAAGCCATAGTGTTGAACGTTCATCACACAATGGATTTTTAAGCCATACCCAGCTTGAAACCACTGTTGTTTGTCCTAACAGCTGGCTGTTGATTAAAAACCTTTTTATTTTTACTTCCATCAGCACAATTCAGGTAAATGGGCAACATACTATGTCAAGGGTGACTGAAAAGCCGAAACCAAGTGAACAGACACTAAATCATGAACAACCTAAGATTTGGTGGGGTATCGCTGTAGCTGTGCCAGTAGTAATCGCTGCTGGGATACTAGGTACGGCCAAAATTGAGCAGTTAAGAAAACTAGCTACATCCGTACCAGTAATGCCATCTACCAATAGCATTAGTGCTGTAGGGCGTTTGGAACCGCGAGGCGAAGTTGTAAAATTGTCCGCCCCATCATCAGGATTAGCGCCATCGTCACGAATTCAGCAACTTCTGGTGAGAGAGGGTGAAAAGGTAAGGCAAGGTCAAATTGTCGCAATTTTGGACAACCGCGATACCCAAATAGCCGGACTACAAGAGGCAAAAGCGAAAGTCCAAGAAGCCCGTGCGAATTTAGCACAAGTCAGGGCTGGCTCTCCAAGAGATATTCAAGCCCAAAGAGCAGTTATTGCTCGCTTACAAGCACAGTTAATTGGCGAAAGGAATGCAGCGCAAGCTGCGATCGCGCGGGTTGCAGCTCAGTTAAGTGGTGATAAACTTGTCCAACAAGCAACCGTGAATCGCCTAGAAGCTGAACTTAGTGGGCAAAGAGATGCTCTCAGAGCAACGGTTGTGCGTATTCAAGCCGAACAGCGCAATGCTCAAGTCGATGCCGGACGCTATGATTATTTATACAAAGAAGGTGCTATTTCTCAGCAAGAGCGCGATAGAAGACGCTTGAGTGCAATAACTGCTAATCAGCAGGTGGCTGAAAGCCAAGCTACCCTAAAGCAGACATTAGCAACCTTGCGACAGCAACTTGCTGAAGCTAGAGCCAACCAAATACAAAATTCAGCAACTTTGCAACAGCAGTTAATCGAAGCTAAAGTTAACCGCGATAAAACTGTCGCAACTTTGCAAAGACAAATCGATGAAGAAAAGGCCAAACTAAGCAGAATTTTAGATGTTAGTCCTACCGATGTGCAAGTAGCGCAAGCCCAAGTTAGTAATGCGATCGCAAATGTCAGAAAAGCCGAAGCAGAACTAAGGTTAAGCTACGTTCAAGCACCAATCGCTGGAGAGATTTTAAAAGTTTACACCAAATCGGGTGAAGCGATCGGCGCAAATGGCATTGCTGAAATTGGCCAAACCAACCAAATGTTTGTAATTGCTGAAGTCGCTGAAGACAGCATTGGTAAAGTGCGTCTTGGTCAAAATGCTACTATCACCAGTGATAACGGCGCATTTAGCGGCGAATTAAAGGGAACTGTCACTGATATTGGCAGAAAAATTGGGAAAAAAGATGTGCTGAATACAGATCCAGCAGCAGATGTGGATGCCAGAGTTGTAGAAGTTAAAATTGCTCTGTCTCCAGAAGATAGCCTGAAAGTTTCTGGTTTAACTTACGCCAAAGTTCTTGTCGATATTAATAATTAATTAAGTTGTCGGTGAGCAGTAATCCTAATCCATAATTTGATATTTTGGATTAAAAATATTCTTGAATGGTCTGTTTAATCAATTTTAAACATTCTATCAATCTGGTACGGGTGTCACCATAATGGGTTGAAAATCTAAAATTGCTACTCTTGTTGAGACGCCTATAAAATGAATCAAAAAATACCTCTATCGTGGCTACAACTGACAAGGGAAAAAACTCGCCTAGCTGTAGCTTTAGCAGGAATTGCTTTTGCTGATATTTTAATGTTTATGCAACTCGGTTTTCGGGATGCTCTGTATTATAGTAACGTTCGATTCCATAACAGCTTGCAAGGCGACATTGTTTTAATTAATAGTCAATCTAACGCTATATTGGCGATGAGAAGCTTTTCTCAACGACGATTATATAAAGCTTTAGAATTACCCGCAGTTCAATCAGTACATCCGATCTATTTGGACTTTACAATCTGGAAAAATCCTGTAACAGGTCGTCCTCGGAGTATCCTAATTTTTGGAATGAACCCAGAAACTAACCTAGTTAACTTACCTGGAGTTCAGGAAAATTTAGATAAACTTAAACTACCTGATGTAGTTCTATTTGACCGTTCTTCTAGAGTAGAGTATGGGCCGATCGCTGCTAATTATGACCAAGGAAAGCCTGTAACGGCAGAAGTACGAAGGCGGCGAATTAAAGTAGGAGGACTCTTTACATTAGGTGCATCATTTGGCGCAGATGGTAATTTAATTACGAGTGATATCAACTTTTTCCGAATATTCAATAATCGTCAAAAAGGATTAATTGATATTGGGTTAATTAGATTAAAGCCAGGAGCAGATGCTAATGTTGTTGCCCAACAATTACGAAAGTATTTACCTAATGAAGTAAATGTTTTAACTAAACAAGAATTTATTGACTTTGAGCGGAGTTACTGGGCGAATAGTACAGCTATTGGCTTTATTTTCACATTAGGGACTGTCATGGGTTTCATTGTGGGTACTGTGATTGTTTATCAAATTCTTTATACAGAAGTTGCAGACCACTTAGCTGAGTACGCTACTCTCAAGGCGATAGGTTACACACAAAACTATTTATTGACGGTCATTCTTCAAGAAGCTTTATTATTAGCCGTTTTAGGCTATTTTCCTGGAATAATTTTTGCCTTATTTATGTATGACAGCGCCAGAAATGCAACACTTTTACCAGTTTTTATGAGTTTTGAACGAGCGACAATGGTATTGATTTTGACTATGCTAATGTGCATTATTTCTGGTGCGATCGCAGTTAGAAAATTACGCTCTGCCGATCCAGCAGATATCTTTTAATTAATTCAATATTAATTAAAAGATATTAACAATAAGTTCACCTTATGATAATAATTGAGCAAATTTAATTTCTGAAATTCACTACAGATAAATCTTGGAACTGCTAATTTATAACTAACAAAAATATGATGGAAAAAGAACCTGTAATCGCCATTAAAAATCTCAATCATTTCTATGGCAAAGGCTCACTGAGAAAACAGATATTATTTGATATCAACCTAGACATTTATCCAGGTGAGATTGTGATTATGACCGGGCCATCAGGTTCAGGTAAAACAACATTACTTAGCTTAATTGGTGGTTTGCGGTCTGTACAAGAAGGAAGTTTAAAATTTTTAGGTGAAGAACTTATTGGCGTCAGTCAAAACAAATTAGTGCAGATGCGACGCAACATTGGTTATATTTTCCAAGCTCACAATTTGCTAGGGTTCTTGACAGCCAAGCAAAATGTGCAAATGGCAGTGGAATTGAACGATAATATTTCTCAAGCAGAAGCAATGGCTAAATCAAAAGCCATGCTAGGGTCTGTTGGTCTAGAAGAACGAGTTGACTACTACCCAGACAATCTTTCTGGTGGACAAAAACAAAGAATTGCGATCGCCCGCGCCTTAGTGAACCGTCCCCCCTTGGTACTAGCAGACGAACCAACAGCAGCATTAGACAAACAATCAGGACGCGATGTTGTGGAAATAATGCAGAGTCTAGCCAAAAATCAGGGAACTACTATCTTATTGGTGACACACGACAACCGCATTTTAGACATAGCCGATCGCATTGTCGAAATGGAAGATGGTCTTTTAACCCGTAATTCTCCCAATACAGTTATTCAGTCATGACTTTTAGTCATTAGTCATTAGTCATTTGTCCGCGCGTAGCTTGCTTCCCCGGAGGGGTACGACTACGCAGTTCGACTGCGCTCACCGTAAACTCTGTTACCACGCCAACGACTACGCGGTAGTTGAATCTCGACTTCGCTCGATTACCGCGCAGCGATGCACTGAGCTTGTCGAAGTGTCGAAACTCAGTACAAGTGACCAATGACTAATGACCAATGACAGCCATAATTTATTGTCTAGCCGAGCCTGATTTTTTAATTCCAGATGACTTTGGTGGAGTTGGAGTATTTGGTTGGCGACTAGTACGGAAAGTTACATTCACCCCTTCATTCGATTGTTCTAGCACAAGTAGAGGCGTAGGTTTAGCCTTTTGATCCCAATGCATAGTAGCAATCCGACCTTGAATTATTGGTTGCCAACTATCTTCGTCTTCTATAGGGCTTAAATAAGTTTCTATACAATCAATAATTTGACTAATAGTCGCAGAAGTTGCTTGCGTCGGTAACTTCATTAACTTGATTTGAATCCGAAACAGCACCCGTTTAGCAGAATTTCCTGGACTACCAGTTTCGTACTCGACATCAAAAGTTTCATCTACTTGCCGTCCAGCACTATTAGCAATTCCAACCGATCCTTGTTGGGCTTGATTTGGACGCAGGGCTTGAGAAATTTTTTCTTTGATCTGAATCTTTATTTGATTAAGAATTGCAAAATGAAACACCTCCTCTGACATCCGCATTCGCAGATAATCCAGGTTAAAGTCCCGTGAGTTCACCAAATCGGGATTAGTTTCCATTTTGCGAATTGTTTCCAGCGCCAGCTTAAACTTTTTCTCTAGTTCTCGCGCGCGGAATTGTTCAAACTTAAGTTTTTTCTCCAGCTTATCCTTCTGGAGTTTAATATACACAATCAAAGCAATCACCACTAAAGCCAGTCCTCCAGAAGTTACCAACAGTAATGGTGGTATTTGAGGATTACTTGCTGGCACTTCCTGGGATGCCTTTTTAGTAGTCTTTTTCCCGGAGGATTGGGCAAGAAACATTGAAGTGGACATGGTGGGAAACTGAAAAACTTGACTCCTGATGTTTAGGATGCCCAAATCTTTAGGGTCATCTTGCTGTATGATTAATATTTTTTACAGCCTTTTACAAACCGTATATGTCCAGAGATTTGAGCCTCGCTCCCCTATCCGAGGTTTCATCTATTTGCCTGAGCAAGATTCGTCTGATAGCCACAGATATGGATGGCACCCTGACTAGACGAGGAAAATTTACTCCCGCACTGCTGCAAGCTTTAGAGGATTTAGCCGCAGATGACGTTAAAGTGCTGATTGTTACAGGACGTTCGGCTGGGTGGGTAAGTGGATTGAGTAGTTTGATGCCAGTAGCAGGTGCGATCGCAGAAAATGGTGGTTTGTACTTTCCACCTGGAAATCAGAAACCAGTAGTCTTAACACCCATTCCCGACTTAGCTCAACATCGCCAGCATTTGGCTACCACTTTTGAGAATTTACAAACTAAATTTCCCCAAATCCAAGAATCTACTGATAATCGCTTTCGCCTCACCGACTGGACTTTTGATGTAGCTGGTTTGCGTGAAGACGAACTACAAACCCTAGATAATCTTTGTCAACAAATGGGTTGGGGATTTACCTATAGCAATGTGCAGTGTCACATTAAACCCCAAGGACAAGATAAAGCTGTGGGATTGTTGCAGGTATTGCGTGAGTATTTGCCCCAGTACTCATCAGAACAAATTGTCACTGTGGGCGATAGCCCCAATGATGAAAGTTTATTCGATCGGCGTTATTTTCCTGTTTCAGTAGGCGTGGCAAATGTCCTGGAATATGTGAATCGGTTGAAATATCAGCCTGCTTACATTACCACTGCTGCCGAAGGGGAAGGTTTTTGTGAGTTATCTAGTTATATTTTGAAAAGCTTGCACATCTCAAGTTAGGAAGAACTAGAGTTGTTTTACAATAATCTCGTAGCACTGATTTTACAACCATGACTGCTACTGTACCTGTTAGTGTCGAATCAGAAATATTTTACCCCAGTGCTGATGGTCAACCAGTGGCAGAAACCTACGACCACCTTTATGCCTTACTAACTACCTTAGAAGTCCTGAAACAGTATTTGACAAATCGTCAGGCAACAGTTTTGGCAAATCAATTTCTTTACTATGCACAAGGCTTTCCCAAGTTGCGGGTAGCTCCAGATGTGATGGTGATTTTTGATGTTGCACCTGGCGGTCGAGACAACTATAAAACCTGGGAAGAGGGTCAAGTACCGACAGTTATTTTTGAAATGACATCCTTTGGGACTAAGGGACAAGACGAAATCTTCAAAAAGACCCTCTATGAACAGCTAGGTGTCAAGGAATACTGGCTATTCGACCCGAAAGGCGAGTGGGTGGAACAACAGTTACGTGGGTATCGTCTGCGGGGAGAAATCTACGAACCTATAGAGGATGGACGTAGTGAACCGTTACAACTGCGGTTGGTGGTTGAGGGAAGGCTAATTGGGTTTTATCGAGAGGATACAGGGGAAAAATTACTGATCCCTGGTGAACTGGCACAGGCTTTAAGGCAGGAAGTTTTAGCAAGACAGCAGGCAGAAGAACTGGTAGAACAGGAACGCCAACGAGCAGAACAGGAACGACAACGAGCAGAACAAGAACGCCAACGAGCAGAACAGGCAGAATTGCAGATAGAACAATTAAAGGCGAGGTTGCGATCGCTCAATGTAGACCCTGATACTATTGAGTAACATACACCAGTGAGTAACACGCACCAGAAGTTGCTATAACGCCTGTCGTAGACATAGTAAGTGTTATGAACTAGTAGACAATTTGTTACCTGTGTTTTTGCTACATTTATTACCTGAGACAGAATACAATAGATGAATCTCTAGCGCTTTTCAATCTAGTAAGTCTCAACAATACTGATTTTATTGAGAAGACTGTTTTATACAGTCATTCACAAGCAAAACTGAATCAAAGGATAAATAACCGCCAACTCTTTAAGCACCCAGAGACGCTAAGAGATCAACAGATACTTCAAGGATAGGTCAGCGTTTTATTTCCTACTTCCACTAAAAAGTCCAAGACCAATGTAGAGTCAAGAATTTACCTTTAAATACTGAGGTATCAAATTATGCAAGAAATTGAAAGATTTTTTGGCAACTTGTTCAGTGGCATAATCAACCGCTTTAAGTATTCTGCGATGGACGCTGCCGATCGCAAAATGAGAGAAACCATCGACGATCAGATCGAACAACGGCGACAAAAACCCAAACCCCAAGATCGAGAAGACCGCGAGTAGACCTTTAAAACAGCAAGATTTTCATTACTAAGTGCTGCCCGATTGTTGAGTAGGCAGCACTATTTTTTTGACCTCACTCGGTCAAGCAACTACAACTCTTCGGAATATGCTAACCTAGTATGGTTAACTAATCTCGCACATCTAAGAATTCGGGTGTTTCCCGATTGGGAAATACACTTGGATGGAGGTTTAACCCGAATCGGAGTTGAAAAATATATGCCAGTAGTTTCATTGGCTCAAATGATGGAGTCAGGGGTTCACTTTGGGCATCAGACCCGGCGTTGGAACCCAAAAATGTCTCCTTACATTTATACTTCCCGCAATGGTGTACATATTATCGACTTGGTGCAAACTGCCCAGTTGATGGATAATGCTTACAACTACATGCGATCGCACGCAGAGCAAGGGAAGAAATTTCTTTTCGTCGGCACCAAACGCCAAGCAGCTGGAATTATTGCCCAAGAAGCTAGCCGTTGTGGTTCCCACTACATTAACCAACGCTGGTTAGGTGGAATGTTGACCAACTGGGCAACCATCAAAACACGGGTTGATCGTCTGAAAGATTTAGAACGCCGTGAAGAAACTGGCGCACTAGATTTATTACCGAAAAAAGAAGCATCAATGCTACGTCGGGAAATGACGAAGCTTCAGAAATATTTGGGTGGCATTAAAACAATGCGGAAAGTGCCCGATATCGTGGTAATTGTAGACCAACGACGGGAATATAACGCAGTTCAAGAATGCCAAAAGCTGAATATTCCCATTGTGTCCATGTTGGATACAAACTGTGACCCCGATGTAGTAGATATCCCCATACCAGCAAACGACGATGCTATCAGATCAATTAAGCTGATAGTCGGAAAATTGGCAGATGCTATTTATGAAGGTCGTCACGGTCAGCTGGATGCTGAAGATGATTACGAAGATTACGACGGTAGTGAGTATGACGATGACTACGAAGAAACCGAATATACTGATGCCGTAATTCCCGACGAACAAACAGAAGAATAGTGCTGTTAGCGGAAGCGGGGCGTTTAGCCCGTGAAGAGTGCTAAGTCCTGAGTAAGATAGAAAGACTCAGCAAATTGAATAGTGCTGAGTCTTGATTTTTGAAGTTGTAAGTTGTGATTTGTCAATGAAGAATAAAATTGATAACTGAACACTCAAAACTCGGCAGGGGCTAAACACCCCGCTAACTCTAACAAAACTCAGTACTCAGTACTAAATTAGGTGAGTGATTACAACTCGAGGTCAAGTTAGGAATTGAGGCAACATGGCGGAAATATCTGCAAAACTCGTCCAAGAGCTACGCCAAAAAACTGGTGCTGGCATGATGGACTGCAAAAAGGCGCTGATAGAGACTGAAGGCAACGTAGAAGAAGCCGCAGACTGGCTACGGAAAAAGGGCATCTCTAAGGCAGGGGCAAAAAGCGATCGCATTGCGGCAGAAGGTCTAGTAGAGACTTACATTCAGCCCGAAGGTCGGGTGGGTGTACTCATAGAAGTCAACTGCCAAACCGACTTTGTTGCTCGTAACGAGGCTTTTAAAGCTTTAGTTAAGAATCTAGCAAAGCAAGCGGCAACTGCTGATAATGTTGAGTCTTTGCTGGCTCAACCCTATATTGAGAATGAAAGTGCGACTGTAGAAGAATCCATCAAGCAAACTATTGCCACTCTTGGTGAAAACATCCAAGTGCGCCGCTTTGTTAATTTTGCAATAGCAGAAGGCACACAAGGCGTAGTAGACAGCTACATTCACACTGGCGGTCGAGTTGGTGTATTGGTAGAACTGGGTTCCCAAACTGAGTCAGTGGCTGCTAATTCAGAGTTCCAAACCTTGGCACGGAACACTGCAATGCAAGTTGCGGCTTGTCCCAATGTCGAGTATGTGAGCGTAGACCAAATCCCCGCCGAAATTGCCCAAAAGGAAAAAGACATTGAAATGGGCAAGGATGATTTGGCGAACAAGCCTGAAAACATCAAAGAAAAGATTGTTCAGGGACGGATTGAAAAACGCCTGAAAGAATTGACTTTGCTCGATCAGCCTTACATTCGCGATCAGAGTATTTCCGTAGAAGACTTGATAAAGCAAGTGAAGGCACAATTAGGCGAAGAGATTCAAGTGACTCGCTTTGTCCGTTATATATTGGGCGAAGGCATTGAAAAGCAAGAAATCAGCTTTGCTGATGAAGTTGCTGCACAAATGGGCACTAAGTAATATTAGTTAGGAGTTAGGAGTTAGGAGTTAGGAGTTAATAGGAAGTTAGCTTCATAACTTGTAATTCTTAA
Source organism: Nostoc sp. (assembly GCF_036918015.1). Lineage (GTDB taxonomy): Bacteria > Cyanobacteriota > Cyanobacteriia > Cyanobacteriales > Nostocaceae > Nostoc. The sequence goes on along the minus strand of NZ_JBALEO010000007.1, from coordinate 113,929 downwards.
TTACTAACTGCTTAAAGGACAGGTCAAGCAAATAGCCTGACCTGTATTTTATTTAGTAAATACAGATAATTTCGCATTTAATTTAAAATCTAAAATTCTCTGAAAAGTTATCCTAAAATAAATTTGTACATTTGTACTATGTAATGGTTCAGATGGGCAAGAGCGAAAAAATATGGCAAGAGCAATCGAGCGAATTGAGCAGGATATTGCAGCACTCCAAGAAGCGATCCGGGCGATCGCAATCGAACTACAAAGTGCTTATGCTAGTTATCTAAATACCTTGGGACTAGCTGTACGCAAACAGTTGATTCTCGCAAGTTACCACCTCTGCACTCAAGGATATCCCGAAAACTTTTTGCATTTGTCATTGAATCAGCGCCAACAATTGCAACAAGCCATCCGTAAGTTGGGTCAACTCGCAGCTGAACAATTGCTCATTTATCTTACAAGTGAAGAATCAGGGGAAGATGAGGTGGATGAGGAAGATGAGATGGATGAGGAAGTAACACCCTCTTCATCTTCACTATTTCTGGACACTTCTAATTCTCACTATCTCACTGCCAACACCTCCGATCCGATAGAACTGGCAAAATGGCAACAGAAATTAGAAGAGGTCGCGCAAGAGATACTGAAAAAACTTTCGCATGATGCTAATATTTTGTTACAAAAAGCTGGAGTATTACCGAAAAAATTACCAGAACCGATTTTAGCAGCAGCGGCGGCAGCATCAGAAGCATCTGCTGAGGTCATGCCAGGGCCACCCAATTTATTAAACTTAGTAATTGAAATTGAAAATGAGCAACAGTCAGAAGATTCTGGACTGACTCAAATCATGGCTATTAACCTGCGGCTAGGAGAAATTGAATTTGCTGATGTGACCCTTTCCTCCGATCGCAAGCGAATCCGCAGTATTTTAGTTCAGCTAAACAAACTAGGAAGAGAGTATAAAAAGAGATATAAAGAAAAGGCGATCGCTGAAGCTGAAGCTGCATGGCGCGCTAGTTGGTTTGAATAAAGTTATGAGTTATGAATTATGAGTTATGAGTTATTTATTCCTAACTCTTAACTCCTCAACGCCACTTGCTACAACGGGGGGAACCCCCGCAACGCAGTGGCTCCTCCTAACTCCCTAACTTCTAACTCTGCTGACCAATGACTAATGAAAAACCAGATTGGATACGATTGCACAAAGCCTTGGCAATAGAAGCTGAACGTGGCTTTACAGACTTGATGGGCAGAGAATACCGTTTCAGTGAATTTCTGAGCCTAACTTTGGGGAAATTTCCAACAGGCTTACCCCATACTGAACGCCGCCGTTGGCAAGGACTAGCGGTGCAATTTGCTAGTTATCCACATTTAGCACAGGAAGAAAGGCAGCATTTAGTAGCAGAGACTCGTAGGTATCTTTCCCAACTACAGCAAGAGGAGCAGGGGGAGCAGGGGGAGCAGGGGAGCAGGGGAGCAGGGGAGCAAGGGAAAACTTATCAATCTAAAATCCAAAATCCAAAATCTAAAATTATCTCTGAGGTGAGTCGGAGACTTGCACCGAAAATTGAGCAAAAACTTAGTGATTTACCTGAGATAGGGTTTAAAAAAGCTGATAATTTGGCACGGCTTGGTTTACATACCGTCCGCGATTTGCTTTTCTACTATCCTCGTGACCACATTGATTATGCGCGTCAGGTGAATATCCGCGAGTTACAGGCGGGTGAGACGGTGACAATAGTGGCTACAGTGAAGCGTTGCAACTGCTTTACTAGCCCTAAAAATCAGAAATTATCAATTTTAGAACTAGTAGTAAAAGATAACAGCGGTCAAATCAAAATTGGTCGTTTTTATGCAGGTACGCGCTTTAGCAGTCGCGCTTGGCAAGAAAGTTTAAAACGCCGTTATGCAGTAGGTAGCATTCTGGCGGCCTGTGGATTGGTGAAAGAAAGTAAATACGGCTTGACATTGGATAATCCAGAACTAGAGGTTTTGGCAAATCCAGGAGATACGATTGAGTCGCTAAATATTGGGCGGGTAGTACCAATTTATGGGCTGACTGAGGGCGTGGTGGCAAATACAGTGCGACAGGCGGTAATTGCTGCTTTGCCTGCTGCGGCTAACCTGAAAGACCCTTTGCCAAGTGGTTTGCGGCAGAAGTATGGTTTGATGGAATTGAAAGATGCGATCGCTAATATCCATTTTCCCAGCGATAGTGACGCTTTAAAAGTTGCCCGTCGTCGCCTAGTTTTTGACGAATTTTTCTACCTGCAACTTGGGTTACTGCAACGTCAACAGCAAGCAAGAGCGATTCAAACCAGCGCCATCCTTGTCCCACGCGGTCAACTTGTAGAGAAATTTCATGAAATACTGCCTTTTAAACTCACTGGCGCACAGCAACGAGTTCTCAACGACATTCTCAACGACTTGCAAAAACCTGTGCCTATGAATCGTTTGGTACAAGGTGATGTCGGTTCTGGTAAAACAGTCGTCGCCGTGTTAGCTATCCTCGCAGCAATTCAATCTGGCTACCAAGCGGCGCTGATGGCTCCCACAGAAGTTTTGGCAGAACAACATTATCGCAAGTTAGTGGGTTGGTTTAACCTGCTGCATTTACCAGTGGAATTACTTACAGGTTCGACTAAAGCTGCGAAACGAAGACAAATACACTCTCAGTTAGGAACTGGGGAATTGCCTCTGTTAGTGGGAACCCATGCCTTGATTCAAGACCCTGTAAACTTTCAGCAATTAGGGTTAGTAGTCATAGATGAACAGCATCGCTTTGGGGTAGAACAACGGGCGCGTTTGCAGCAAAAAGGCAATCAACCTCATGTGTTAACTATGACAGCTACCCCGATTCCCCGAACCTTAGCACTGACGATACATGGGGATTTGGATGTGAGCCAAATTGATGAGTTACCACCGGGACGGCAAAAGATTCAGACAACAGTATTGTCAGGTCAGCAACGCAACCATGCTTATGACCTGATCCGCAGAGAAATTGTCCAAGGTAGACAAGTTTATGTGGTTTTGCCATTAGTGGAAGAATCAGAAAAATTAGATTTGCGATCGGCTGTTGACGAGCATCAAAAGTTACAGGAAAGCGTTTTTCCTGATTTTCAAGTAGGGCTGCTGCACGGTCGCATGAGTTCAGCCGACAAGGATGAATCTATTACTAAATTCCGTGATAACCAAACGCAAATTTTGGTTTCGACTACTGTTGTTGAGGTTGGTGTAGACGTACCTAATGCTACAGTAATGCTCATTGAAAATGCGGAGCGATTTGGCTTATCGCAACTGCACCAACTGCGGGGGCGTGTCGGTCGTGGCGCGGCTCAATCTTACTGTCTGTTGATGAGCAGTTCTAGGAGTCCTGATGCTCAACAACGATTGAAGGTGTTGGAACAATCTCAGGATGGCTTTTTCATTTCCGAGATGGATATGCGTTTTCGTGGGCCAGGGCAAGTACTGGGAACTCGTCAATCAGGAGTGCCAGATTTTACCTTAGCGAGTTTGGTTGACGATGAGGAAGTTTTACTTTTAGCGCGCCAAGCAGCCGAGAAAATTATAGAAATGGATGCAACTTTAGAGCGCTGGTATTTGATGAAAGAAGAGTTGAAGTATCGGTATGAGCGGTTGATGGGTGGAGCGATTTTGACATAATATATATAATAATTCTGAAGTAGAAGACTAACCCGCATAACCCTTTGATTCCCTGTAGCGATCGCTGTGGGAAAGTGTGATTTAGTGGGGTTATCTCAGTAGGTAGAAAATCGCGTTATTTGTATCAGGTAGTGCTAGCGATTAAATAATTTAACTATCACGCTGCCCTAAAAACAATATTTATCGGTGTTTGAGGATATTGAATCAAAGGAGAAAGTAAAATTGTAGGAGTTCAACACAAGGAAAATGACTGATACACCCGAATATTTCCCTAACCGAATAGACCGTATTGAACAAATAATCTTGGGGTTGGCACAAAGACAAACTAGTACACAAGAACAATTAGACAATTTAACCATTAGACAAGCTAACACACAGGCACAACTGGATGAACTAAGCCAAGAAATGAGAGAGCTAACCAGTAACGTTGACCGTGTTTTGGATCGTAGTGCGATTTTGGATGATGTGTTACTTGAATTACGTGATAGCCATGAACAACATCAACGTAATTTTGAAGAACATCAGCGCACCACAAACGCGGCATTACAAAGTCTTGAGTCTATCTTGTTGCAGTTGATCAGAAATAATTCTTGAGATGCGATCTTGGAGTTAACGACCGCAGGTAGCGTGTATTCATCTCAACAAGTTGCAAAACCCTCGCCACACGCCCTAAAACTAGCCAATAATGTTAAGTTGACACCAATGATTGCAATACCCCCCTACAACCGATTCATGTGTTGCAAAGTTTTTTGGAAATGGTATTAGACCTAGCTCTGCACTCCTCACTATTCAATCACGATGCTTGCTGCATTTCAGCATACGCTTGATAAACACCCTTTACGTTATACCAGTTGAGGAAAATTCGGGCAATTTCTAAAGCTAATTGCGGTTTACCTAAGTTAATTAGCCATTGCAACAACGGAGCCATTGTTCGTTCATTCAATGCGCCGTTAAGTGACAAAATTCCCCAAAGTAATCGATGCAGCCAAGTCATTTGAATCATCATTCGCACTTCCCATGTGGGATGCTTCTGATAAAATAACACTCCCATCCGTCCACGTTGAATTTCTTGGTCAATTAATCGGGGAATTTGCTCTAACTTAAATGCTGGATGCCAGTGATATCCTACGGCTTCTGGACATTTAATTAGTGTCAAGCCTAGTTTTTTCAGTCGTACACCTAGTTCTAAATCTTCCCAGCCATAGAGTTGAAAGCTGGTGTCAAAAAGTCCGGCTTTATCTAACCAATGTTTAGGAATTGCTACATTTCCCGTAGCAAAAAAAGCTGCTGAAAAATCTGTGACTTTGTAGGGTTCAGCCGTTGGATTGTTGAAATTACAAGTATTAATAACTGCGCCGTAAGTGAAAAAGCGATCGCTCCCCAATTTCTCCTTTCCCTGCACTAACGCGTCAGCATGAGCTTGCAGGAAATTCTTCAGCACTACTAAATCGCTATCAATAAAGATAATTGTGTCTCCCTGCGCCTGTTCTACCCCCAAATTCCGAGCCGCAGCTGGGCCAGCATGATCTTGCTGAAACCAGCGCACATGGGGAAACTCTTCTTTGTGTGCTGCTAACCACTCCAATGTGCCATCAGTAGAACCATCATCTACCAAGACAATCTCGTAATTAGTAACTGAACTTGCCTGACTTAACTCTTGCAACTCCAAGGCGCGGAGGCACTTTTCTAAAATCGGTTGGCGATTATAAGTCGGTATCACAACGCTGAAAAACACAGTCTCACCCACAACACTATTGATTTATCCATCTCCAGGATAGGACAGATGGGGCGCTGACACTGTTCCTTAATTGATTTGAGCTAAGGAAATAGGAAAAGGTGATAATTTTTAGTTAATTATCTTATAACCTAAGCTTAATCATTGTCAACTAGAGTAAATAATAAAATAATCATCCCTTTATTATTAATAAGTTATTAGCTATTTTAAATACCGTAAATTTTCATAAATTAGAGTTTATTTCTACTAATTTTTTCTGTCACTCAGAGGAAAGTTTGATGTCTAAATTAAGTCGGAGAGAACTTTTAATATTTTTTGCTGGCAGTGCTGGTGCTGCTATTTTGGGAGACAAACTTCTAAATGGTTTTGCTAGAGTTGCAGAGGCAAAAACCGCTAGTATAAGCTTTACACCTGTACGTTTACCACATCCCCTACCAATTTATCAACAACAGAAAAATTTCTTGCCAACAGGAATTGGTCAAGGAGAAGTAGTTAATGCATCTGCGGATATTAAGTTAAGTAGTTACAACGTTATTGATGATGTGGTAGTGCCACCAGAATACGAACGTTATGTAATTGTCAGTTGGGGCGATCGCGTCTTTCCTAACAAAGATGATTATTTTGGTTACAATAACGATTTTACTGGGTTTATTCCGATTGGTAAAACTGATAATGTAGGGTATTTATGGGTGAATCATGAATATATTAGTTTTCCATTTTCTACTTTAGTAGTACAAGATTCATCCGATCTTAAAGGATTGCCCGACGCATTTGAAAAGGTAATTGGTTGGGCTTTACCCTCCAGCAGAAATATTGAAGTTGAAGGTGAATTTTTATATAATCAAGGCGGCTCAATCGTCCGCATCTCTCGCCAAAATAAGAATAAACGTTTTGCTGTAGTCAAAGATCCTAAAAATCGCCGCATTCATGGTCTTTCTGGGTTAGGAATCAATAGCCAACGCAATGATGACTACAAAAGTATCACAGCTTGGGGAAGTCGCAACCACCAAAAAGGTGATAAAAATTATTTAATCGGAACTGGCCCGGCTGCAAGCCAAGTTTTTAATCTCTCCTCTGATGAATTGGGCAACAAAATTATTGGTACAGCTTTCAACTGTTCTGGCGGTAAAACTCCTTGGGGAACGATTTTATCTGCGGAAGAGAACTTCCAAAATAGCTTCACAGAAGGAGTCAAAGCTAATGGTACTCAGACAGATTATACAGAGAAAACTATCGGCAAGACTTTTGGATTAGTTGGCGAAAAATACGGCTGGATTGTAGAGATTGACCCCAAAAATCCGAAATTTCGCCCCCGCAAACACACTTCGTTGGGTCGTTTTCGCCATGAAAATGTTGCCCTGCGCGTTGAAAAAGGCAAAAAATTGGTTGCTTACTTGGGTGATGACAGACGGGGGGGACACACTTGGAAATTTGTCAGTGCAAACACTATTTCTTCACCCACCAGTAAAACTAACAGTAGCTTGTGGGAAAAGGGAACTTTGTATGTTGCCCGTTACAATCCAGACGGTACAGGTAAATGGATACCGTTACTTTTAACTACTGCTACCAATCCAATTACGCCGACAGTTCTATCTTCTGTAGAATTTGCTGCGTTGCAGAAGGTACAAAAAGAAGGTCTTTTACCATTACCGAGACGCAATGGGATTGCAGGTGAAACCAAAGATGGTGGTACATTTAAATGCGATCGCACTAACGAAGCAAAAGCACTACCTGATTATCAAAATAAGAAACTCTCTGACTTCTACTCTAGCCAAGGTGCTGTTCTGAGTGATGCCTTTTTAGCTGCAAATTTAGTCGGGGGAACTCCTACAGCGCGTCCCGAAGATATAGAAGTGCATCCAACTAGCAAAGAAGTGTTCATTGCCTATACAGATGGTGCGCCGGGAAGTGATGGCTATCCTGATTCGCGGATTTTTCAAGTTGCTAAGTTAAGTACAGATGCCAATGCGACTCAGCAATCAGGAGGACTGTACAAAATTATTGAAGATAGTGCCGATGCCACAGGTTTAACCTTCCGGTGGCAGAGATTTGCCCAAGGTGGCGAAGCCGGTTCAGTTAATGGTGCTGGTTTTGCCAACGTTGATAATCTAGTTTTTGACAATCAGGGAAATGTTTGGGGTGTCACGGATATGTCTACCGACACTCACAACGGTTTTGATGTTGGTGCTGAAGGTAAGCAAACCAAAATCGATCATACTGTTAGTGGTAATGTTTCTGATTTTACCGGAGTTTTCGGTAATAACTGGCTATTTTTTATCTCTACCAGTGGTGCAAATGCCGGACAGGTAATACCGTTTGCTCATGGGCCAGTGCGTTGCGAAATGACCGGGCCAACTTTTGTCGGAAATACACTGATTATTTCAGTACAGCATCCTGGTGAAGATTGTCCAATTAACGATGGCACAATGCTGAGTCGCAGCATTGAATTACTAGATTTGAATGGTACTACATTCAATCAAACTCGGAGTTTACCTCGTGGCAGTAGTTGGCCGAGTAATATCTCAAAAAATGATGGTGGTAAGGAGCAAGCTACAGGTATTCCCCGACCATCTGTAATTGGTATCCGCCCAAAAAATTCTCGCAGTAAGTTTATTTAACAAGACAGAATTCAGAGTTAAATTTTGAACTAAAAAGCTACGCGTTGCATCTCTAAGAGGTTGTTTGAAAAGTCCTCTTCTTGGTAGCAAAACGTTCTAGATCCCCCTAAATCCCCCTTAAAAAGGGGGACTTTGATTCCGGTTCCCCCCTTTTTAAGGGGGATTTAGGGGGATCTAGAAGTGCCTAAAATTACAGCTGACCACTTTTAAAACATCCTCTTATTCTCGTGAAATTTCATAGACAACAAAGGTTTTAGTTAATTTTAGAATAAATCTCCATTAATCAAGATATAACCTTGGGTTAATTTTTGGTAATTAGATTATATGAAAAAGTGAAAATTTTTGTCTGGTTATGTAACCTAAATAGCAAAAACATTTTGTTAATAACAGGTTAATTACCATTCAAAATCTGCGGCATTTGACGTAAATAATTGATGGCTTTTTTTGTCAGTAATCAAGATTTGCCTTTATGAAATTTTTAGTGTCACAACAGAGGAGAGTTTAATGTCTAAATTAAGTCGCAGACAAATTTTAGTATTTTTTGCTGGCAGTGCTGGTGCGGCTGTCTTGAGTGAGACGATTATAGATGGTGTTTCTAGTATTGCAGGAGCAAGCAACAGGCGACTGAGCTTTACACCAGTGCGCTTACCCCATTCCTTACCCGTTTATAAACAGCAGAAAAGTTTCTTGCCAACGGGAATCGGTCAGGGACAGGTAATCAATGTATCTGCAAATGCGAAGTTAAATAGCTACAACGTAGTTGATGATGTGGTAGTGCCACCAGAGTACGAACGTTATGTAATTATCAGCTGGGGCGATCGCGTCTTTCCTAACAAAGATGAATATTTTGGTTACAACAACGATTATACAGGTTTCATTCCTCTGGGCAGAACTAACGATGTCGGCTATTTGTGGGTCAATCACGAATATGTGAGTTTTCCATTTTCCGATCTAGCACCAGAAGCTCCTGCTGATGTTAAAGGATTGCCTACCACCTTTGAATCAGTGATTGGTTGGGCTTTACCTGCCACCAGAGGTATTGAATTTGACGGCGAAGTTCTATATAACTTAGGCGGATCAATCGTCCGCATCTCCCGACGTAATTCTAGTAACCGTTATGCTGTGGTTAAAGGTGATGCAAGAAATCGCCGCCTTCATGGTCTTTCTGGGCTGGGAATTAATAGCCAAAGGAGTGATGAATATAAAAATGTCACTTCTTGGGGAAGTCGTAGCTACCAAAAAGGCGATCAAAACTATCTCATCGCAACTGGCCCAGCTGCAACCCAAGTATTTAACCTATCTTCCGATGGACTAGGCGACAAAATTATTGGCACTGCGTATAACTGTTCTGGCGGTACAACTCCTTGGGGAACTATTTTAAGTGCTGAAGAAAACTTTCAAGGAAGTGTAGGAGCTTTTGTTGGTGTCACAGAATCAGTCAACCCTAATGGTACTCAAACAGGTTACATCGATGGTACTACTGGTAAGACCTTCGGTTTAGTTGGTGAAAAATACGGTTGGATTGTCGAAATTGACCCTGTTAATCCGAATTTCCGCCCTCGCAAACATACTTCACTGGGTCGTTTCCGTCATGAGAACGTTGCCATCCGTGCCGAAGCTGGGAAGCCATTAATCGCCTATATGGGTGATGACAGACGTGGGGGACACACCTGGAAATTTGTCAGCGCAGGTGTTATTTCTTCACCAACCAATAAAGCTAACAGCAGTTTGTGGGAAAGTGGTACATTGTATGCCGCCCGCTACAATCCAAATGGTACGGGTCAATGGATACCGTTAAATTTAAACGCTCCCACCAATCCCATTCCGCCATCGGTAATTTCTTCTGTAGAATTTGCTGCTTTGGGTTCGGCTCAAAGAAATGGTCTTTTACCACTACCAAAACGCAATGGGATTGCAGGTCAAACTACAGATGGTGGTTCCCTCGCAGTCGATCGCACCAATGAAGCAGAGAGACTGCCTGCTTATCAAGGTAAAAAACTATCTGACTTCTACACTTCCCAAGGTGCTATTCTCAGCGATGCTTTCTTAGCAGCGAATTTGGCTGGCGGAACGCCCACCGCACGTCCAGAAGATATAGAAGTGCATCCAAACACCAAAGAAGTGTTCATTGCCTATACTGATGGTGCGCCAGGAAGCGACGGTTATCCAGATTCGCGCATTTTCCAAGTTGCCAAGTTGAGTACAAATGTCAACGCAACGCAGCAATCCGGGGGATTGTACAAAATTATTGAAGATAGTACCGATGGTACTGGTCTAACCTTCCGTTGGCAAAGATTTGCTCAGGGTGGCGAAGCCGGATCTATTTCTGGTGCTGGTTTTGCCAATGTAGATAACTTAGTGTTCGACAATAAGGCAAATATTTGGGGTGTAACGGATATGTCTACCACCACTCATAATGGTTTTAATGTCGGTGCTGCCGGGACAGTAACTACCATCGACCACACAGCCAGTGGTAATGTTTCTAACTTCACAGGAGTTTTCGGTAATAACTGGCTATTCTATATTCCTACTACTGGTAAGAATGCCGGAGAGGTAATACCTTTTGCTCATGGGCCAGTGCGTTGTGAGATGACCGGGCCAACTTTTGTGGGAGATACGCTGATTATTTCGGTACAACATCCCGGCGAAGATAGCCCAATTAATGATGGTACGATTTTGAGTCGTGAGATTGAATTACTGGATTTGAATGGTGTTACATTCAATCAGGCTCGGACTGTCCCTCGTGGTAGTAGTTGGCCAAGCAACATCTCAACTGCTGACGGTGGTAAGGGTCAACCTAGAAGTCTTCCCAAACCATCTGTAATTGCCATTAGACGTAAGAATCCTACTGGTAGTTTTACTTAATACCAATTCAATTAATGATTGCAACACATCCTGGGTAAAGACGCGATGAATCGCGTCTCTACAAATGGTCTATTTGTCGCATTCTTTTTTCAAATTGGTATAACTATGTGTGTAGAGACGTTATTATCTAACGTCTCTATATTAATTTTCAAAGTAGGACTATTAATTTGTTACTTTAGATAGTCTTTTGGGTTTCATTCCGAATGCCATAGCACTAGCGATCGCTATACCACCAAGAGTCATCGGTTCTGGTACGGATGTACTTTTAGAGTAAGTGACCGCACCCACCTCTGTTGTAGACAATAAGTCAGCACTCAGAATGCTATAAAATTTTGTTCCTCCTCTATTTGGATTACCTGGATCGTTACCAATCAAAAACCGATCTTCGACTAAATAGCTCAGTCCTGACAGGTTGCCATTTGTAAAGCTGACTACAGGAGATGATGGATAATCAAAATCACTTGCCTCTGTATACTGAGTCCCTAAGTAGTCAAATACAATAGATAATCCATTGCTAACGCCTAGATTTTCCTCACCGATCGCAGTTAAGGTCGAGTCATCATACCGAAAAGAGCCGAAATACTGACCGGGGCGATCGCCAGATGTCGCATTTACGGTAAAATCATAATTCACTAAGGCAGCTTGCGTCGGTTTAACAACAGCAGCAACCGCGATCGCAACAGCAAAAGCCGCAACGCTAATATCTTTAGCTAATTTCATCAGAAAAAGCTCCGAAGCTAAAAAATGAATAATTCTGTAATTTCACTTAAATAAACTTTTAACCAATGTACATAGGTTAAGAAATAACCAACAAAAGATGATCTTTGTTAAATCTTTAAGATTGTCAAATATATATAAATTTTGTGTAAACTTATTTCAATATTTACAGTAGGTTATGTTTTGAGTTTGGGCGTAGGCGTAGCCCTCACATATAGCAATCCTATCTAAGTGTGAAAATAAACAAACCGCTTTTTCTGCGAAATGCCAAGAAAAGAAAAAGAAGTTCTCACATCTAATTTAGGACTGCTATAGTTGCGAAAATCAGGCATGGAGATTCGCTTGTTCCTGCAACCACGGATCTACAGGTTGTCCATCTTTGCGGCGTAATTCAATTTCCACAACCATCACTTCTTTGGAACCAGGAGGTGCGGGTTTTTTATGGAAAAGAATGTCATAATCTTCTGGATTATGTTTACGTTCTTTCAACCATTCCTGCACCTTGGTTGTGGCAAACAATGATTGCCCTTGCTCAAACATTCGGGTAATCTGCAATTGCAGTGTGTAAGGATTTATGCGACCCATTTTCTACCGCCTTTGTTAAGTTAATTTGAGGACAAGTAATCTACTGACCGTAGATAATCTAATGTTAATGCGAAGTAACCACACATGACACTTCCCATACAGGTAGAACTTTTAGTTTAAACGCCCTGTTATCTGTAAAAACAAAGTCCGAACCTTGTTCGGTGGATGGTCTAAAAAAGCGTCGATGCTTTCGCATTTTGTCTTCCACTGGCTGATAAATTATTATTTTTACTGCTTGACTTTCACCATCTTTAGCAGCGATCGCAACGTAGTAACATTATAGTAGTACCTCACCAAAAAGTGTCCCAAATTTGACTACACTCTACGACTAAAGTTGTACGTACACTCAGGACGAGAAAACGGATTAGTTAAGGATAGCTCAGAATTTTACACTCCCTCTACAACATTTAACCACTTAATTCTGTTATAGATTGGAGAGAGGCACGCCGCTTCAAAAACTGACCAACAGACTCAGATGGTTGTTATGCAGAGCAAAAATCAAGCTGTTTTCGCTTTAATTGGAAAAAGTACTATTGTATTTTTACCCTTATTGTTATCCATTGGAATCGCCAGTGGACAATCTGCACCATCACCAAACCCAGCACTAACTCCGACTCCGGTGTTATCGAATTCAGAACGGGAAGAGTTAGCACGACTACGAGCAGAAAAACGAATTCAACAGCAAGTTCAATCTGATTTTAAAAGCACTTTTAGCCGCACAACTATATTACTCGATATTTGGCTAGTTATACTAAGTCTCTTTCCAGTCGCAGTCATTGCTTTGTTATGGCTGTTGCGACGGGTGATAATTCGGGAAATTGTTGATAGGGCAATGCAACAAGTCCAGGGAATGGAAAAATTACAAAATCAGCTAACCACCGTTAAACAAGAAGCTGAAAATGTTATTCAAGATGCGAAAAAAATAAATTATGAATTAGAACAGGAAGCAACTACTTTACAACAAAAAATTAAAAATGAACAAGAAAATGTATCTATTCTGATCTCCGATCTAGATTTAGCTAAAGCACAGATATTAAGTAGATTAGAAGCGGAACTAAAAAAATCTCAAGAAAATATAGAAAATTTAGAGTCAAAATTTGCTTCAGGATTATCTAAATTAGAGTTTGATGCTCAACAACAAAAAGATATAGCACTGGAGAATTTAGGAAAATTAGCATCTGTTATGGCAGAAGAACTGTCTAAGTTAAAGTTAGGTGTGCAGCAACAGCAAGAACTAGCCGTTACTGATTTAGAAATATCAAAGTCTGAGTTCACATCTCAACTTTCTGGATGGCAGTCTGATGCTCAACAGCAAAAAGATATAATTTTTGAAAGTTTAACAAAATTACAGGTAGAACTTGTAGAAAAGTTATCTGAATTACAGGTTGATGCTCGACAACAAAAAGAGATTGCCGTTGATAGTTTAGGTATATTTGAGCGGGAACTTAAATCTCAATTATCTGAATTACAGGTAGATGCTCAAGAACAAAAAAATAAAATTATTGCGAGTTTAGAAGTATTGCAGTCAGAATTTAAATTGCAATTATCTGAATTACAAGTTGATGCTCAAAAATCCAAAGAGCTAATCATTGAGAATTTAGAAAAATCTGGTTCTGAGTTTAGTTCGCAATTCTCAGAATTACAATGGAATGCTCAACAACAAAAGATTCTCATTTTAGAGAAGTTAGAAAGATTAGAAACTGAGTTTGTTTCTCAACTCTCTGAGTTACAATTGGATGCCCAAGAAAGAAAGGATCTGATTCTTCAAGAACTAACTGAAATTACGCCAGAATCGATTCTAGAAGTGGTGAATTTTGAATTTGAACAAGAAATACAGGAACAGCCACAACAACCAGAATTCACTGCTGATGAGTATGTAAAACAGGGAGACGATCTGTTTTCTCAAAAGCGCTATGAAGATGCGATCGCAGCTTATAACCAAGCAGTGAAAATCCAACCTGATGAACCTGTAACTTGGTTAAAACGTGGTTTAACTCTAGGAAGATTGAAACGCTACCAAGATGCGATCGCATCCTACGATAAAGCGATTGCGATTCAGCCAGATTATCATCAAGCTTGGTGCGATCGCGGCGTTGCTTTTGGAAACTTACAACAACATCAGCAAGCCTTTGCCTCCTTTGACAAAACTACGCAAATCAAACCTGACGACGCCGTTGCCTGGTTAAATCGCGGTCTTTCCCTAGTAGCATTAGAACAATACGAAGAGGCAATCGTCTCCTTTGAGAAAGCGCTGGAATTCCAACCTAATTCTCCCAAAATCTGGGATAAACACGGTTATACATTGGTAAGATTGGGACGCGATGATGAAGCGATCGCTAGTTTTAACAAAGCCTTAGAAATTAAGCCAGATTACGCCAGTGCCTATTACAACAAAGCAGCCTGTTACGCACTGCAAAGACAAGTTGACCGATCTCTGTTAACTCTACAACAAGCGATTGAACTTAATCCCAGGTATAAAGAAGACGCAGCAACTGACCTAGATTTTGATGATATTGCCGACGATGAACGCTTTAAGCTGTTAGTTGCAGAATAAAATCTCATTTGTCATTTGTCATTTGTCATTTGTCATTTGTCATTCGTCATTTGTCATTTGTCATTTGTCATTCGTCATTCGTCATTCTCCCCTCTGCTCCCCTGCTCCTCTGCTCCCCTGCTCCCCTGCTCCCCTGCTCCCCAGACATAGCTTTGAGTTTAGATGTAAAAGAATCAGAGCGATCGCTTGTTTCGGGGGTAAATTGCCCGATTGGGGCATGAATAGGAGCCGGTGGGAGCAGTTTTGGCTGTCGTTGATGATGGTTTGGTGATGGGGAAAGCGCTGGACTTTCTTGTGAAGTTTGCCTCTGGCTGACAGCAGATAATCGCTCAAGGGTTGCCGAAGAGGTAAATTTCCCTGAAAGCGGAGACTTCAAGACAGTTTTATTATCTCTATCTTCCTGCTTGCCATCTTCTTCACTCAAAGATGTCTTTGGTTCATAACTTTTCAGTTGGAGAGTCGCAGTATTGTTGTGTTGATAGCCATTGCGAATCCTAGCTGGTGGTAATTGAGGACTCGTAACTTGCTCTAGAGTGGGTTTTTTCTTGGCTGGCGGTAGAACTGGTGCAGCCGATGACGTTAAGCTTTGGGGAAATTTGCTACAAATCATCCGTTCAAATTCCATGTTGAAATGATATGTAGCTTGATCCCGGCGCTGCCAAAATACTAAAA
This sequence comes from Nostoc sp., assembly GCF_036918015.1. Lineage (GTDB taxonomy): Bacteria > Cyanobacteriota > Cyanobacteriia > Cyanobacteriales > Nostocaceae > Nostoc. Next base: position 98,535 of record NZ_JBALEO010000007.1, on the reverse strand, counting down.
TTTGCTGTACGGAAACGGCTTTATAACGACCTTGATATAGTGCCTCAATCACTGCCAGGTGTAGCCAATTAAGGGGGTATTGCGTTTGCCAACGCTCAACTAGCTCATTGGCACTATACCCACTGAGATCGAAACTATAGTTAATTAATAAGGCGATCGCCAAGTTGGCAGAGGTGTCTGGAAGTGTTGTTAACATGGGGCTATTAGCTTTAGGCAATAGGTCTTAAATTTGTCACCCATCGCATATTAGCCTAGCGTGCTTTTAACTACATGGTTTATTTTTCCAATAGTTGTCAAGCCAATAGGCAGTGTTCCTTATTCTACTTGTCAACTTCTAGAATGCAACCCCACATAGACTGATTTAATCGCAGATGTTCGCCCAATGGCGACTAATGCCTGATAAACCATCGCTGCAACTTCGGCACGTGTTGCCAAACGTAAAGGTGCAAGTACTTTCGGATTTGGATAGTTGACAACGATTTCCCGTTGTGTAGCAGTAGCAACAGCTGTCCTAGCGTAGTCGGGGATGGTATGACGATCGCTATATATTTCTAAAACACCGCGATCGACAGCTGGTAGTCCCAGTCCGTTTACTAAGGAGACAATCACCTGTAGCCGCTGCACACTTTGATCGGGGCGGAAGGTGCGATCGCTAAATCCGCCAACAAAGCCACCGCTAGCCGCGATTTGGATAGCGCTATAAGCCCAAAAATCCTTGGGTACATCCGTAAAATCAGGTGCTGAGATTTTGGGAAATGGGTTAAAAGCGATCGCTACCAAAGCTGCATACTGGGCGCGAGTCATGGGTTTATCTGGCTGGTAGCTACCATTGGCAAACGCATGAGTTAAATCCATCCTCGCTAATGCTTGAATAAATGGTTCTGCCCAATGTCCCTCTAATTCGGGAGATGAGGATTCGGTCAAAGTGGCGACTCGATTGTTTGGGAGTAATTCTACTAAACCCTTGACTAAAGACGGATTTAATTGATTACCTACGGAAACTAGCTTTTGTGTAGTGGCATTATATAAATCAAATTCAATATGATCGCGAAAAATATTATCACCTGGATCTTCGGTATTACCTAAATCGGGGACTGCATTGCCATTGACTAATAAACCACCTTGAGTATTGTTAGCAATGAGATTTTGACGTAGTACAGGTTGGGCATTGCGAGAAAGTGCGATCGCGGTGCGATTTTCTGATAATTTATTATTGGCGATCGTTGGCGCAGCAAAGTCACTAATTGCTATGCCTAAAGGGTTTCTTTGAAATACATTCCGCCGTACCTCTCCCTGGCTATGACCTGCCATTACTAACCCGCTAGCAGTATTTTGCACAAATACGTTATCTAAAATTGCGGGTTTGGCAGTACCAGTGGTAAACACACCTTCCCGCCCACAGTTACTCAGAGTATTGTTACTTAAAGTAGGTGCAGCCGATTCAATCCAGATACCAGTACCTTTGGCTGAGGTATTGGTGACAGTTACACCTAAAAGACTGGCATTATCTACCAAGAGCAGCGTAATATTTTGTATACCAAAACTGGGACTTTGAAACTCGCCACTCCCAGAAATTACAATCTCTGCACCTTTGTTAGCTTCATTACCCACCACTGTCGCTTCTCCAGGGACGATTAGTGGAAACACCTCACCACTAGCGGCGTTGTAAGTCCCCGACTCCAGATGAATTATCGTCGGGATTTTGGTTACTTTTAAAGCACGGGTGAGGCTTTTAAATGGACTCAACCGTGAACCAGTATTGCTATCATTCCCTGTCATAGGGTTGACATAGAGTGTGACGACGAGGGTAGAATTCACCATTGATAGTTGAGAGTCAATTGTTTTAATTATGACAATCGTAAATAACAATACTTGTAGCAAACTTTTTCACAGTAATATCCTTGTGTATAGAAAATATATCCACCTGACTTTTTCTGAGAAGCCGATCGTGTGTACACACAAGTTATAGACTCTTGTGCAACATTCCAAGTTCTCATCTCAATGGTATTGTTAGGGACTTGCAAAAAATAAATTATTATCCCAAATTATTTGTATATTTGTAGGGGCGCAAGGCCTTCATTGGTGTCAACTTAAGCCCCTCATCCCCCTTCTCCCAAGGGAGAAGGGGAATTGTAATGTCTAACTCCCCTCTCCCCAAGGGAGAGGGGCTGGGGGTGAGGGCAAAACGTTGTGTCACCAAGCGGGTTTAGCGTTAAATTGACATCTATGAAGGACTTGCGCCCCTACAATAGAATATTTGTTTAACTGGAAAAGTCCCTTAGCCGAAACAATGGCATTGTTAGTCGAAACAATCGCATTGTCAGTCAAAATAATGCCATTGCAACTCTAAAAAACTTGTGTGTAAGCTGTCACGCCTGCGGAGAGGAGATTAATCTTGGTGTTCCGAGGTACTGTTTTGGTTAATGTATTGAGTCAGCAACCCAAAACCCTTGCTCTGTAAGAAAATGAGATTAAACATTCTCATCCAAAATAGTTCCTTCTATATTGGCTCCATCCAAATTGGCTCCGCTCAAATTTGTCTGGCTCAAATCTGCTTGAGTGAGATTTGCCTGGGATAAGTCAGCTACAGTTAAGTCTGCACCACTTAAATCCGCTCCATCTAGATTCGCCGCTATCAAGTTTGCTTCCTGCAAATCCGCCTCACTCAAATTAGTTTCAATCAATTTCGCAACCGTCAAATCAGCATGACTCAAATTAGCTCCATCCAAATCTGCTCCATCCAAGATAGCTCCATCCAAAATTGCTCCGCTTAAATTGCTACTACTGAGATCCGCATTGCTCAAATCTGCTCCATTTAAGTCTGCTTCAATCAAACTAGCGTGGGCTAAATTAGCGTGACTCAGATTAGCTCCATCTAAAATTGCTCGATCTAAAATTACGCCACTGAGATTAGCTTCCCTTAAATTGGCTTCGCTCAAGTTGACACCAGTAAAGTCTCTGACACCTGCGGCATAGTTTTTCAGGAGTTGATCTGCTTTCATATCTGTCGCTGTGCTAAGGAACGTTTAACTAATTCGTAATTCGTAATTCGTAATTTTTATGTGTAATTGCCCTTTATCTATACGTGGCTTTGTTTGAGTTTGGGTGTTTAAATAAGAGTCTGAAATAGTCTTTAATTACGAATTACCTTAGCGCAGTAGTAACGAGTCTGCAAGGAATCAATTATGAATAATTTTGGACTATCCAGACGACTAACAGTAAATCCCCAGCACGCGCCACGGAGGATTAGTGTGATGAATCAAATTAGAGTCGATATTGAATCAACTTTATCTAGAGTAGCTATTTTTCAAATACTAGCGCTACTACCTAGAGTTATGAGTTAATTTCATACTTGGGAGGGATGTTACTCACCTTAAAAATTTAAGAATTAACGTGAGCCTCCGTTGGAAACTCACGTTAAGCATTAGTGCAAAGCGATCGCTATACTCAATTGTGTTGTTCGTCTGGCAGAGGTTATGGCAAAACCAATTCCTATTCTTTTGCAGATTATGATTCTTACAACTAAAGTGGATAGTTCATGTTTCCCCGCCAACTACTACATCTCGAATTCGGAGGCTAGGGCCACCACAACCCACTGACAAACCATTTTGCCCTCCCTTACCACAACCACCAGATTCATCCCAGTAAAAATCATCACCAAGTGCCTCAATATCCGCTAAAGTTTGGAATACATTTCCCGAAAGCGTCACATCTCGGACAGGTTCAGCAATTTTGCCGTTCCTAATCATCCACGCTTCCCCAGCACTAAAGGTGAACATTTCCCCATTCGTCATCCCACCCAACCAATTACGGGCATAAACTCCTTCTTTGATATCGGTAAATAAGTCTGCAACTGGTGTTTTACCCCGTTCAATCCAGGTATTTGTCATCCGCACAATGGGAGTAAAGTGATAGTTAAGACAGCGGGCGTTACCCGTAGGCGCTTCCTCCAATTTGCCAGCAGTTTCACGAGAATGTAAACGTCCCACTAAAACTCCATCTTTAATTAGCTGAGTAGTAGTGGCAGGTGTGCCTTCATCGTCGTAAAAATAGCTACCGCGATGTCCCTCTGGAGCCGCACCATCAAAAATTTGCAGTTCTTCTGGGCCAAACCGCCGTCCGATGGTCATAACTTCCAGGAGATCGGGGTTTTCGTAAGCCATATCAGCCTCAGAAAGATGTCCGAAGGCTTCGTGGACGAATAAACCCGTGAGAATTGGGTCAATGACTACAGTGTAAGTGTTGCCTTTGACTGGTGGTAGAGATAAAGCGGCGATCGCTCTTTGAGCAGCACCTTGTACCTGTTCATCCAAACTAGTTAAATCTTCGTAAGCTTTGCGAGAGCCAGTCGTTTCCCGTCCAGTTTGTACGGTTTCGCCATTTCTGGCGGTGGCGGCAAAGCGCATTTCCATATCCACCCAAGATTGCTCGATCAAAGTACCTTCGGAAGTAGCAATGATCACTTTTTGGGCGCTGTCACCATAACGCACCGAGGTAGTGGTAATTCGGCGATCGACGCTTTTAAGCAATTGGGCATAGCGATCGCACAATTGTTTTTTCTGCGATAGTGGGATGTTTCGGGGGTCAGTACCTTTTAGGGGTAGAATGCATACTGCTTGCACCGGGTCAATGGGTGCAAGTAAAGTTTCTTCATCACCAACCATCCGCGCAGCTGCGATCGCTTCTTCTATGCGATCTTTGATTGTTGCCAGATGGTTAAAGCAGCTCAACCCCCATCCGCCTTTATAACAAGCGCGAATATGACCACCAATGGAGATGCCTTCACTGAGGGTTTCTACCTTGTCGCCACGCAACAAGATATCAGTCCCTTCTGCTTCTTCAAGGCGAATCATCAGATAATCTACACGCCCACAGTAGCGAGCGATCAGGTCAGAAAGTAAATTTTGTGCGTCAGCAAGTGTAGTCGGCATTTCCAATTAGTAACAATGACGAACTGCATTTATTCTGCAATTATTTGGGGAATTTCTGCTAATCAATATTATGAGGAGACTGGGTACTGGGGAATGATGATACCATTTTAGATTTTAAATTTGAGATTTTGGATTGGGAATTGCCTTGCTGCGTCTGGCTTGCTGTGAATCCATCCGTCGCAATCATTTTTCAAATTGCTATGAATGAGTGGAAAAACAGAGGAGAATTTGCAGTAAGTTTTTCCTCTGTGCCCCTTTGCAATTCTGCCTTTTGTGCCCAATCTCCAACCCCCAATCTTGAGTTACGCTGGGTAAGAACTCAATGATGTGCTAAGATAATCAAGTGAGAATAAAATTCGGTTACATTCTTTGTTTTTAGTATTGACAGGCTTTTCCCTTTTGGTCTTAACAAGCTTGCCTCCGAAATCTAAATCTCTACACACCTATGATTTTGGAGATAATGCATGTCAATTTATGTAGGTAATCTATCCTACGAGGTCACACAAGATGACCTCAATTCTGTGTTTGCCGAACACGGTACTGTAAAGCGGGTTCAGTTACCTACTGACCGTGAAACAGGTCGTCCACGCGGCTTTGCCTTTGTAGAGATGGGCACAGAAGCTGAAGAAACAGCTGCCATTGACGCTCTTGATGGAGCTGAGTGGATGGGACGCGACCTCAAAGTCAATAAGGCTAAACCAAAAGAAGATAGAGGTGGTTCTTTTGGTGGTGGTGGTGGCGATCGCCGCGGCGGTGGTGGTGGTGGTGGATACAATAGATCCCGCTACTAAGCTTTCTACTAAGCTTTAAGATCAAAAATTAAGTTTTAACGTCTAAAGGGCAGAATCATTATCTGCCCTTTTTGCGCTCCGGTCTACTGGATGGCTTAAATTGCCCAGTACCAATTAAGTAGGAGATGATAAATGACCCAAGTATTTGTGGGCGAAAATGAAGGAATTGAGTCAGCCTTACGCCGATTTAAGAGGGAAGTTTCCAAAGCAGGTATTTTTCCAGACATGAGAAAGAATCGTCACTTTGAAACGCCTTTGGAAAAACACAAGCGCAAAGAAGTCGCTCGACACAAACAACGCAAGAGAAATTTCCGTCGTAATTAACAATTAGCAATACCTCCGGTTAGTTATGCTAACACGCTCTCTCATTAGATTCTTAGCTGTCGAAAAGGCGATCGCTGTACTCCAAAGGAGAATCTAATGAGTAAGTTTTGAACATCGGCAACCTTTCCCGATCTAAGCTATCTCTTAAAATTATTATAAATTTGCTTAAGTTACTGCTGTTCTGTATCAATCAGAATTTCCAGGGGTATAGCGTTTCCTAATCACACGAGGTACATCATAGTCCCCTCTCGAAGAGCGGGGAGGGGGTTGGGGGTGGGGTTCTTATACCTCACTAAACTGATAACCGCTATAACTAATTAGAAAATAAGTCAAAAATATTCTTAATAATAAGCTGTACCAATCAATGCCAATAAAAAGCCCTCAAGCAAAGATGAGGGCTAGGCAGTTTTTTTTGCTAGAGATATCAGATTAATTCCTTCTAAGCACGAGTACGCGTAATCTGAGCAGTATCAAAGTCTTGTAGCCGAGTCATATTTCCACTCTTCTTATCAACAATAAACACAGCATTAGGTGTCTCATATCTCATCGCTCCAAAGGCGAGGAGTTGACCTGTTGTAGAGCAAACTAAGCTTTGTAAGCCATTATTCCATGCTTGACCATTAACTTTCAATTGTCCTAGTCTGATGGGCTTTTTTTGATTTGGATCTATCTGCACCAGAGTTGTCTCACCATACGCACCAACTAGAGAGGTATAAAGTATTCCATCTGGGCACTCAGCTAGATTGCTGACCCGCTCATCGTCCAGGAATTTAATCTTACTAATAGAACTTATCTCTCCTGTTTGAAGATTAATATCTACCAATCTGATCGGTGGTGTACCATTCTTCTTTCCTACTAGACCAATGAGTCGCCCATCATTAGTACCTAGCAAGCTCCCAAGCTGTTGATTTGGTTTAAGTCCTGAGACTATCAAACTTTTTACAGGCGTACCCAAAAATGTAATGCGAGTAGGTGTCGGCTGTCTCCGACTAATCGCAACCGGAGTAATGGCTACAACAAGTGTGCCATCGCTTAAAGAGGTAAAACCACTCAATATCTCATTAGGCTCTAATAGAGGTGTACTTTTATCCGTAAGTACTTGAGCCTTTCCTGTCATTAAGGATTGCAAAACTAGTCCTACAGGCTTAATATCTGTGCTGACACTGTTTAAGGCAGTGTTCTCTACTAATTCAGTGGTGTTTACCTCTGTAATAACCGTTTGGTCAGTAGTAACCAGCGGGCTAGAACCTATACCTACAATATTTAAACTTGGTGTTTCTGCCAAAGCTTTCTTGGTTAGATAACTAAGTCCAGATACTACAGTTCCAGCAAGTGCCAACTGTCCAAATCGGCGACGTGATACCTTGTAATTCATATTTTCCTTCCTAAAATTAATGACTTTTATTAGGTAGCAGTGTGAACATAAACAGATAAGGCTAAGAGGTTGTTTGAAAAGTCCTCAAGCGTGTGTTTCACTACCCTGGCTACCGAGAAACTGCTACGAGAGAATCGGAGTTTTGGGATTTAAGATCGCGCTTCTGAGTAGCACTTGAGGCTCAAGCAAACCCTTTTCAAACATCCTCTAATATATTTGCGTCCAGGTTGCTACTGAAGGTGTTCCATTCTTGTCACTAATAAAAAGCATGTACCAGCCTGGGGGTGCGATGTTTCGATTGTTTATGACCGTGACCTTGAGAGAAGTAGCGTTTCTAGAAATAATGGGTGCATCCACTAACCTTTGTTCTGTATCGCAGGAATGGGTAGTTGCCATTGGTCTAATCAGACTAACCCACTTAATATTCGCAGCTTGGGGTGTCTGAATCGTAAATTGCTGCCCGTAGGTAACAGTTTGAGGAGCGCTCTGAATAACTGGACGCGATCGCGACATATACGCAGGACTATAGATTTCTAATCGCAGTTCATTGACCCTCCGTTGAGGGTTCCCCCCAGCTGCGACTACCCTACCATCTGGTAGCAGCAAGGCCACCGAGTGATATACGCGGGGGACAGTTTGTTTAGCTACTACTGTCCAGGTATTTGTAGCTGGATTGTAGATTTCTGCTGGCAGCATTGATTGTGTTGTATCTTCATTCATTTTGCTACCATTGCAAACAAACACTGTGCGATCGGGCAATATAACTGCGCTGTGATGCATCCGAGCATAGTTTAAAGGCTTTGCTGCTACGTAAGTTGGATTATTAGCTTTTAAATCGACAATATTTACCCTCTTTGTTGCTGTCTTACCACTACCCCCACCGAGAATCATCACCTTTTGATCTTGTGCAGGTGGTAAAAGGAGACTGGCAGCTTGATCGCCAAAAGCTATGTCTTGCAGCCCTGTCACTACTGTTTCTGTAATGGATTGTGTAAATGTCTCTGGCAGGCTTAATATCCTTGGTGTTACTCCAGTGCCACCCATCTGGGCACCTGAATAAAAAATTTTTCCACTACTTAATAGAAACAAATGCGCGTATGCCGGTAAAGCACTAGTTGTTGGAAAAGCTTTCCAACCATTTGGAAAGAAAGCAGAATAAATTTCTGGTTGTCTATTGAGCTTGCCATCTTTATCCGGGCCAGACACTGCTAAGACTCGACCGCTGCCTAGTGTTAACACAGTAGGATACCAGCGACCATTATTCATTGATAGGATCTTGACCCATTTCTCAGCAATGGGATCGAACATCAGAGCATAGGGTGAACCATAAAATGGGTCATAGCGCAAAGTTCCACCTGCAACCAGTAAAAGACCATCAGGGCGGAAGGAGTGACCAGCGCAAAAAAGATCCATAGGTTGATTGTTACTATCCAATGGAGGCGCTTGCCGGGAAAAGGTTCCCTTGTTGATATCCCAAACCACACTGTCATAGGGAGTATTTAACCGATTGGGATCGTTACCTGAGCCACAGAAAAAGAATATCTTACCAGTACGAAGTAGAGCGGCATGTATAGGTAGAATTGGAGCACTGTAAGACAATACTTGCCATTTATCTGTAGTAGTAGCCTGAGCAATGAAAGTCCCTAAATCTGTTTCCTCTTGAAGGTTAGTCTTATTATTAGTTTGAGTCATTTTATTTACAATTATTCCTACGTGGACTTGATTTTTTGCCCTTTATTTTATTAATTGATTTCTCAATTTATATCTATACTTCTTTTGGCCTATTTAGCGTTAAGATATGATGTTTTTTATAATAAGGAAATATAAAATCAGCTTTATTAATATTAATTGCGCTGTCAATCATCAATCCTGTAGAATATCTAAATTTCAGGCTGAAAGACATTGTTGCTACAAATAATACTACATCTTATTCATGGAGTTTTATCATCACATATTTTCTCACAGAAGAAAATAAACATCTTTGGTTTTGCGGACTCAATTGGTGAAATCATCGAAAATCTCTAGTCACTTTTGGATAATCAGATCAATTAATAAAAATCTTGTATGGTAAGAGTTTTGTAGATTAAAACTAGCAATATTAATTTGTGAATGGATATTAATCAAGAATAATTATCCAAGACCATCTGTATGCCTACAACTATTTAATGTGGCGGATTACTTCGGCAACTGACCAAGCCTGAGCGATCGCTCCTCTGGGTGTATGAGGGGAATCGCCATCAAAAATCTCAGAAATAGAACCAAGACAAGCGTCAAAGAAAAAGTGATCTATCAAGGGTTGCCAATCAAAAGGCAGCGATTGTTGTGGATAAAAACGTTGCCAAGCCCGAATATACGGCCCAATTAGCCAAGTCCAAACAGTGCCTTGATGATAAGCGCGATCGCGTTGCTGTTGATTACCCTCATATTTCCCTTTATATTCGGGATCTCCTGGATCGAGACTGCGAAGACCATAAGGTGTGAGCAAGCTGGTAGTTGCCAAATCTAATATCTGACACCCTTGCTGTTCGGGAAACCCACAATGGTGTAGCGACAGCGCCAAAACGGCATTCGGACGAATTTGAAAATTCCGGCGATCGTCCGGCTCAATAGTGTCGTACAGATAACCTAGCTGAGGATTCCAAAATTTTTGCAGTGAGGTTTTCACGTGTTGTGCTTGGTTAGCATAACGCTGTGCTTGCTTAGTGAGACGCACTGGTGAGCCATATTCCATTTGGCTTAAGCGCTCTGCCCACTGACTCAGCCAACATAAAGCAGAATACCACAGCGCATTGATTTCCACCGGCTTCCCGTAACGGGGTGTAACGGGGTGTGCCCCAATTACCACATCCATCCAGGTGAGAGCTACACCAGGAGCATCCCAACCAACTAGCCCATCGGTAGCATCGACCTGGATATTGAAATGTGTACCACCGACAAATGCTTTATAGATTTGCTGTACTACAGGGAATTGCTCTGCTAAAAAATCCCAGTCTTGGCTAGCTTCTAAATAAAGTCCTAAAGTTTCAATCCACCACAATGCCGCATCAATACTGTTATAAATTGGTTCGCCATTGAGATCGGGAAATGCATTCGCAATCAAACCGTGGCGACAATAATGCCCAAAAGTTCGCAATACTCCTTTTGCTAGGTCAAAGCGCTGTGGCACTAGTGTCAACCCCGGTAAAGCGATTAATGTATCGCGTCCCCAATCATTAAACCAATGATAACCAGCAATGACTGTGGGGCCTGCAATTGAGGCTCGATAGACGATAAACTGATCGCTTGCTTTGAGTAGTTGTTGCCAGATTGGGAATTGGGCATTGGGAATTGGATATTCGTAATTATTCCCCCGCTCCCCTTCTCCCCTGCCCCTCTGCTCCTCTGCTCCCTTGCTCCCCTGCTCCCCTGCCCCCCTGCCTGAGTCTCTCCGTCCAAAAATCTGTGAGAGCCTTTCTTGCTCTGCCTCCACAGCTTCTGCGAAGGTTTTGATGGTGAGAACACCTGGTACTGAGTCGGGAAAACCGACTCGTGCTTCTAAAGTCACCGTATCTCCTGGTTGAAGTGTGACTATCAAGTAACCAGGACTGTGGAGGTCTTCTTTGTCGCCTAATCCCCGTTTTGTCTCCTCAGACAATCTATAATCCCAATACCAAACTGCATCTGGTTGATAATTTCCTTGTGTCCAGCGCAAGTGCCAAGGTATGCCGAAGCGCCCAGAATTGATTGCTTGTAAACAGACTTGCTGTTCCCCTAGCAATTGTGAAAACTGTAATTCTTGACTAGCAGTCTGCTGGTGGTGAAAGTCACGTTCTGCTATCAACAGCCGCAACCGTAAAATCGCTGTTTCACTTCCCTCGTAGCGATACTGGATTAAAATTCGATGGCAAAATTGGGCATTGGGTATAAGAGGCAGAGGGGCGGAGGGGCAGAGGGGCAGAGGGGAAAAACTTTCTGCAACTTCTCCCCTGCTCCCCTGCTCCCCTGCTCCCCTGCTCCCCCGCTCCCCAATCCCCACCAAACCATAGGGCATCACCAATTGCCTGGTTAATTGCCAGTTATCTTGACCCCAAGTCCATTTAGGAACTGGGTTAATATCAAAACGGCGTAGCTGTTCGTAGCCAGTTCGCTCAATCTGACCGTTACCCCAAACATTTGTCCCCAGTGCCACAACGCGCCCTAATATTTCCAAGCTAGCTTCTAGGTGCGAAAACAGCAGAGTCCTTCCAGAAGGTGGGTTTGTGGCGGCAAACAGCCAACCATGATAGGTGCGTGTGCGGACATCAGAAATTGTACCGCTGGCAAAACTTCCTAAGCCATTGGTAAGTAACCATTCTCTTGTATCTAAATCAGGCATTTGCTACTCAAAATCGTTATGAGTATGATATAGTCGTAACAGATCGTAATTAAACTGTGAGAGCGTGGATGGGTAAATTTTACTTGACCCAAATTCCAACGCTACTAAACCGATAAAGGAGAATTAGGTTAATGTCCCTTACTTACGGAACCGAAGGAAGCCTCCGCGTTGGTCAACAAGCTCCCGATTTTGCAGCAACGGCTGTGGTAGATCAGGAATTTAAGACAATCAAACTTTCCGATTATCGCGGTAAGTATGTCGTTCTGTTTTTCTACCCACTAGACTTTACCTTTGTTTGTCCTACTGAAATCACAGCATTTAGCGATCGCTACGAAGAATTCAAGAAAATCAATACCGAAGTCCTTGGGGCTTCCGTTGACAGTGAATTCTCTCACCTCGCTTGGATTCAAACAGATCGTAAGTCTGGTGGCGTCGGCGACCTGAATTATCCTCTAGTCTCCGACATCAAGAAAGAAATCAGCGCCGATTACAACGTTCTTGACCCAGCAGCAGGTATTGCCTTGCGTGGTCTGTTCATCATCGATAAAGATGGTATCATACAGCACGCCACCATTAACAATCTAGCTTTTGGTCGTAGCGTTGATGAAACTCTGCGGACATTACAAGCAATTCAGTATGTTCAGTCTCACCCTGATGAAGTTTGCCCCGCTGGTTGGCAACCTGGTGACAAGACAATGAATCCTGACCCAGTGAAGTCTAAAGTCTACTTCTCTGCTGTCTAAATTTCGCTAGCCAAAAAACTCTAATCCAGCCTTTTGGAGTTAAAAGCAAAATCAATGAGAACCACAGATAAACAGAGATACACATTAAACAATGTCAACCTCCGTAAATATCTGTGGTTTTTTATAAAATAGTATTTAAATAATCAAGGTTAAAAATATGTTGACTTCAACGGACTTTAGTGGCTTATTAAATGAGCGATTCTTCCGCAATTTTTTACCAGTTCCAGCTAGCAATCAACTCAGATTGGGAGTGGGAACACCAGACTTTCAATTGCCAGATATTACCAACGGAACTTTAGTAAGATTGTCTGATTATAAAGGCAAACAACCAGTGTTACTCGCCTTTACTCGCATTTTTACCGAAAAGCAATATTGCCCTTTTTGTTTTCCTCACATCAAAGCTTTGAATGAAAATTACGAACAATTTAAAAATCGCGGTATAGAAGTTTTAATGATTACTAGTACGGATGAAAGGCAGAGTCAAATAGTTGTTAAAGATTTAGGCTTAAAAATGCCACTATTGAGCGATCCTAGTTGTCGAGTATTTCGTACATATCAAGCAGGACAAGCGCTGGGAGCGCCTTTGCCAGCACAATTTGTATTAGATAAAGAAGGAAAACTGCGCTACTGGCATTTATTTTCTTTTTTGGATAGCAATGCTAGTGTTGAGACATTGTTAGAACAATTCAATTGACTATAAATATTCAAAATAAATTGCATTTGGTGCTAAAAATTAGGAATTAGGAATTGGGAACTCTTAAGAGGATGTTTGAAAAGTGTTTGACTATGATTTTAATCACCCCCCTTAATCCCCCCTTGTAAAGGGGGGAAACAAGAAAAATCCGGTTCCCTCCCCTTTATAAGGGGAGGGTTAGGGAGGGGTAAAAAATATTTGATACATCAATCACGACTTTTCAAACATCCTCTAAGATTTGAATGGTAATTTAGACCCTAATCAAATCATCAAATCTTAATAGTTTCACATATTTAGGGAGTATTACGAATTAAAAATTATCTTTGAGGATAATACTGGGGATTCATAACTGGAGATTGATAACCGTTTGTGGGTACTGTACTTCCCATGCCGTTAGGTACAGGAGTGACAACAGGAGGTTGATAAATGCTCATGGGTGCAGTGCTTGTTGTACCGTTAGGTAAAGCAGGATTCGCAACCTGGGGCTGATAACCATTTGCGGGTACACTGTTTGTAGAGCTGTTTGGTGTGACAGCATTCTGGCTAAACTCTTGGTAAGCTGCACGAGAAATTGAGCTAATCAATTTTTCGGCACGAGGATCGTTGGCTGGACGTTGTACCATGACAGAGGCTATGTAGCGCTTGCCGGTTGGAACAACAATTAAACCTGTATCTGCTAACATTGTGCCGATATCACCGGTTTTGTGGTATGCTCTTGCACCTGTCCCCAAACCTGATGGCAGCAGAGTGTCTCTTTGGGTGCGACGCAAGATATCAAGCATGAGATCGCGTGATGGCATACTGACTAAATTTCCTTGACTTACAATCGCCATCAAATTCCCTAATTCTTTGGGGCTAGTAGTGTTTGTCCCTTGCAAATCTGGGAGTTGATTACGAATTGTTGTGGCTGTCAATCCCCAACTACGGAAACGCTGGTTTAAAGCGTCCATTCCTCCCAGTCGGGCAATCAGCATATTTGTCGCCGTGTTATCGCTGATTGTAATCATCTTAGTGACTACTTCCAAAGCGGCGTACTGAGTTCCCGGTGGTTTGTATTGCAAATCTCCCGAACCGCCGGCTACCATATCCTGTTGCATGGTCAGCATATCATCTAGGCGAATCTTCCCCGCGTCCACATCCTGAAAAAAGGCAATCAAAATCGGTACTTTAATCGTGCTAGCCGCCGGAAAACTGGTAGAGGCATTGATATCTACATAATTACCAGTATCTAAATCTACTAAGAAAATTCCAGGTGTGAGATTTGGGTTGGTAGCCGCCAAATTTTGCACGGCATTTTTCAAAGAGTTAATTTCCTGAGATAGGTATAGACTCGAAGCTGCGGCTGGGGGAGTTTGGGTAGGTTGTGGCTGCGATCGCGCCACATTATTAACATTATTATTAGATTGCGACGCTGAATTTGTGCTGATGCGATTGGCTGGGTCTAATACTGACAATACAGTGCCAACAATTGCACCCATCCCAATACCCACAATCAATAACCGCAAAACATACAATACGGTTTTGGCCATTGGCTTTAACTGGGTTTTTCGCGATGAGCGTCTGCCTGTTTTTGGCTTTTCCATCCGCACTGTTTTAACCATCACAGCACCTGGTCGAAAGGGAGGAATTTTTCCCTTGACACTAGGTATTGGTTTTACTGCCGTTGGCATAACTAACCCAGATTTTACCCTACGTGTAGCGCCAGGGATTGGGGGAGGGCTAATTTGATTTTTTGGGCGTGTTAGTACCCCTTCTTGCCCATTTGTTGTTTGCTGCTGACTGTTAGCTTTAACTCTCTTTTTGACCACTTTTTGAACTTTTTGTGGCTGCTGGCGGCGATTTAAGGGTTGACGCCGCGAGAAAGCTGTTAGTTCGCCACTTGATTCTGACACCGTTACTCCTTGTGACCGACTTGACTGTTTTCTTGCCGACTCTTGACCCCAAACTTAATCTTTAAGCAATATTAATACTCAAATTCCACTTTGCCACTAAGTAGCATTTTTGTGTTTAGTTTAAGCCATATTAATTATTTTGGGGGGATGATTGCGTATATATTAAACGAATAATTACAAGTTTTCACTATCCCTCTGGTTTTTCAGGGCCCATTCTACCTGCTGCAAAATTCCTCGCAGCATCGCCACCTCCCCAGTTTTCAAGTGAGCGCGATTATACAATTGGCGAAATTTTCCCATACGACTAGCTGCCGTATGGGGATATACATAACCAATTTTCAGTAATACTGATTCTAATTGCTGGTAGTATCCTTCCACAACATCTAAGGGTGCGAGTTCAATTTGAGGTAAGGTTTGAATGTCAAGTTTTTGGGCAGATTGTGACAATTCATAACAACAAATTGCTACAGCAGTAGCCAAATTTAGGGCGACATAATCTTGACTTGTGGGAATGCCAACAAACCGCTGTGCATAATTTAATTCTTCATTGCTTAATCCCCGGTCTTCTCTGCCAAAAATCAGTGCTGTGGGTTTTTCTGGTTCCTCCAGTAACCAGGGTAGTGCAGTGCGAGGATTTTCTAAAGGTGTTTCTAAACTGCGAACGCGACCAGTAGTAGCGATCGCCCGTACACATCCATGCAATGCTTCTGGTAAGGTTGCCACTGTTACCGCAGATTCTATAATTTCCTGAGCGTGAACAGCCATCATCAAAGCTTCCGTCGAAAGCGGATCGCATTGGGGGTTCACTAATACTAAATTATATAGACCGAAATTTTTCATTACCCTGGCGATCGCGCCGATATTTATCGGCCCAGCTGGTTCTACCAACACAATTCTTAATCCAGCCAAGCCCATTTTTTGCCTCCTGCGATCGCACCAGTACTTACAGACTAATTTTCAGCATCGTGGTTATGCTGAAGAGTTTCCTTGAAATCATTTTAGCTGTGTAAGTGAATGCCTGCGTCAGGTCTGAACAGTTCAGCGCAATCTTTGCCGTTCAGCTAGTCGTTCGTCACTATTTATTTGTAGTAATCTAATCGTTGTACGTCCCATAGGCGTTAATCCCACTAGATTCAGTTGTGAAAATGTGAAGTGTTCAGCCCATTTCTGGGTGCGTGGGTTAAAGAGAAAACTAAAAGCCCCTGTTTCTGGATCGAAAGATCCTAAGTCAGTGCCTTTATGACGATTACATCGCCAGCAGGTGAGGGCTAAATTATCAGCATTTGTTGCGCCACCGTGCTTTTGAGCAATAACATGATCAATCTCATGGGCAAAAAAGGCAACTCCTGCGGGTAATTGGCAATATTCACATCTGTAGTTTGCGCGTTCTTCTACCAGTCGGCGAAGAACAATCGGAATATAGGTTGCACTCACAGTCAGCTGGTCAAATAAGATAAGTTACCTGCTTTAATCATCACAACTAAGTGTTCAATACGTTCATATTCATCTAGTTCTTTCAACTCCGTGGGTGTGAGTTCACCTGCGTTACTTCGTGTTAGCAAGATACGCAATCGTTCTTGCATTTCGGGAGTAGGTTTAAATTCAGCAATTTGTTCGGGAGTGGGGTTGCTAGCCAAAAAATCTAAGATATATCGGTAAACTTGTGCTGGTATAGCTGGTTGTTGGAGACTCAAAGCAAGTAGTTCAGGTAAGCGATCGCCTACTTGTGCTAATTGTTGAGATAATTCCTCTGATACTTCTAGGGTGATTCTTGGCATGGGGATTGCATTGGCAATTTACTTATTATTAAATGATATATCTCGAAATTTTTCATTCCCCTAGCGATCGCGCCGATATTTATCGGCCCAGCTGGTTCTACCAACACAATTCTTAATCCAGCCAAGCGCATTTTTTGCCTCCTGCGATCGCACCAGTACTTACAGACTAATTTTCAGCATCGTAGTTCTGCTGAAGAGTTTCCTTGAAATCATTTTAGCGGTGTAAGTGAATGCCTGCGTCAGGTCTAAACAGTTCAGCGCAATCTTTGCCGTTGGGCTAGTCATTCTTCCACTGGTTCGAGCTTTCAATCTACAACATCAACTCGCTTTAATGCACCCGTCAATTCTGTCATAAACTCAACAAAGACGCGAACTTTAGCACAGAGATAGCGTTTTTGCGGGTACAACACGGAGATCGGTAATCCAACTTGGGTCGCGTAGGATTGAAGAATTGGTTGGAGGTCTCCACGCGCGATCGCTTTGGCTGCGATAAATTTGGGAAATTGAACTACACCGGCTCCTTGAATGACCGCCTCTAAAATGACTTCTGAATTATCGAATCGCAGATAACTGTCAACAGAAAGGTCAATCGCTTTTCCATCTTGTTCAAACTTCCATTTAGGCTCTCGCCCAGTCTGTGGATAGATAAAGTTGACACAGCGATGCTGCAAAAGTTCTGTGGGTGTTGTGGGCGTGCCATACTGGGCAAGATACTGCGGCGAGGCACAAGTGATGTAGCGTGCAGTTGCCAGATGGTGCATGATTAAACGGCTATCACTGCTCATTCCAATCCGCACTGTCGCGTCAATACCTTCCTCAATCAGATCGATCGTGCGATCGTTAAAAGAAACATTCAGATTTAGCTTTGGATATTGTGTGATAAATTGCAGCAGAGCCGGAGCGATATGTATTTTGCCAAACACAAAGCTCAGATCGAGCCGCAATGTTCCAAGCGGCATTGATTGCGATTGTTTGACTTCGAGTTCGGCTTCTTCCAAATCGTTGAGAATTTGCTGACAGCGTTGATAAAATCGGTTGCCATCTTCGGTCAGGGTCAAACTGCGAGTTGTTCGCTGGAGCAAGCGCACCCCCAAGTCATCTTCCAAGCGCAATACGGCTCGACTCACGGCTGAAGGAGCCATACCTAAGTGTCGTGCTGCTTCCGAAAAGCTGCCAGATTGAGCGGAGCGGATAAAAATCATCAGGCTTTTCAGCTTGTCCATTAACCGAAACGCATCTTTGAATTTTTTGCATAACTGTTTTGAATTTTAACTACTTTTTCTCTTTTGCTGTACAAGTTACTGTTTAGACAAGATAAATTTCAAACACACAAACAGCATAAAAAAAACAGACATGACACAGCAAACAACAGCAGAACAAATTATCTTAGTCACCGGAGCCACGGGCAATCAGGGCGGCGCAGTGGCGCGTCATCTTTTAAAGCGCGGTAACTTCAAGGTGCGTGCCTTTGTGCGCGATCCAAACAAGCCCGCCGCCCAAGCACTCCAACAAGCGGGGGCAGAGCTCGTAACAGGAGACTTCAGCGATCGCGCTTCCGTTGATCGCGCTTTGGAAGGTGCTTATGGCGTTTTTTCGTTGCAGACCTTTCTTAAAGAAGGTGGATTAGAAGCCGAGATCCGAGATGGTAAAAGCGTTGCAGACGCAGCTTCATCGGCAGGCATTCAGCATTTCGTCTACAGTTCTGTGGGCAGCGCCGAACGCAACACGGGCATTCCCCATTTCGACAGTAAATTTACTGTCGAAGAGTACGTTCGATCGCTTGGTTTGCCCTACACAATCATGCGTCCAGTTTTCTTCTTTTACAACTACGCCTCAATGCGTCCAATGGTGGAGCAGGGCACGCTCTCCCAACCGCTTAGTCCTGAAACAAAATTGCAGCAACTTTCTGAAGAAGATTACGGGGCAATGGTCGCTGAGGTATTCGATCGCCCCGCCGAGTTCTTGAACCACGAAATCGAAGTCGCCAGTGTGGAGATGACCATGCCAGAAATCGCTGCCGCGTTCAGCCTCGTGTTGGGCAAAACTGTCGAATACCAGCAAATTCCGTTTGAAGCGTTTGAGCAGCAAGCTGGGGAGGAAGTGACCATTATGTATCGCTGGTTTGAGAATGTCGGCTACGGAGCGGATTTAGCACAGTTGAAACGTGACTTTCCTTCCTCAAGCGACTTTGAATACTATCTGCGCGACCACGACTGGACAAAACCAGATTAAAGCGCGTCTGATGTCAGGTCAAAAATGTGAATTGACAATTACAACCTGATTAGAACTGGAACCTGCT
Organism: Nostoc sp.; assembly: GCF_036918015.1. Classification (GTDB taxonomy): domain Bacteria; phylum Cyanobacteriota; class Cyanobacteriia; order Cyanobacteriales; family Nostocaceae; genus Nostoc. Next base: position 79,354 of record NZ_JBALEO010000007.1, on the reverse strand, counting down.
AACTGGTTATAAGTTGGTATTTGAATCCTGACTGTTTGTCCAGATGTCACGATAGCTGAAGAAAAATATCAAATATATTTACCTACGGGTACTTAATAGAAGTTCCGCAACAGATTTTAATCATTAGCAATAATACTTCATTTCTCCCTCTTCTTATGCTAATCCTACAATGCATTTGCCGAGGGAGTATTTCTTTGTATTGGAATGTAGATTGATACTTCTAGGGTGATTCTTGGTATGGGTATTGCATTGGCAATTTACTTATTATTAAATGGTATATCTCGAAATTTTTCATTCCTCTAGCGATCGCTCCGACATTACTCACCCCAGCTACCTCTACCAACACAATTCTTAATCCGCCAAGCCCATTTTATTGCCCCCTGCCTGGTTGTTGAGCGTAGTCGAAACACTGCCCCCTGCCTTTCTTCGCAATAACAGACTAACAAAATATGTCTCACATTCTTGTCGAAAATCTCAGGAAGACTTTCTTTGTGTCTGAACGTTCCTCTGGGCTTTTCGGTTCAATACGAGGACTTGTGCAGCGAAAAACAAAAGAAGTTTATGCCCTCAAAGGAGTTTCGTTTTCCCTGGAACGGGGAGAACTTGTAGGATACATTGGCCCAAATGGGGCTGGGAAATCGACTACGATTAAAATTTTAAGCGGTATTCTCGTACCTTCCAGTGGAAAATGCCTAATTGGCGGACGAACTCCTTGGAAAGATCGAATTAAGCACGTTAATCGTATCGGTGTAGTGTTTGGTCAAAGAACACAACTTTGGTGGGATTTGCCAGTAATTGAGTCTTTCGATTTGCTGCGGGATATTTATCGCGTTCCCCAATCGGAGTATCGCCAGACACGCGAAGAAATGATTGATTTGCTTGGTCTTGGAAGCTTTCTCTCGACTCCGGTGAGACAGTTAAGCCTTGGTCAAAGGATGCGATGTGACTTTGCAGCCGCAATGCTTCACAGACCGGAAATTCTTTTTCTTGATGAACCCACCATCGGGCTTGATGCAGTTTCCAAGCTTGCAGTCAGAAAATTTATCAAAGCGCTGAATAAAACTCATCAAGTGACCACCATCCTGACTACCCATGATATGGATGATATCGAAGCATTGTGCGATCGCATAATTATTATTGGTGGAGGTGAGATCCTTTGTGATGGAACTCTAGAAGCACTGCGTTCTCAAGTTTCCTCGCGTCGGTACTTAAGAATCGACCTAGCAAACGATGATTTCTTCTTTGAAAAAGAAGGAGTCAGTATTATCTCTAAAGAAGGTCGCACCGTAACTCTAGCCTTCGATCCCACAAAGCTTTCTGCTGCGTCTTTAATTAGCCAAGTTACCTCACAACACGAAGTAGAGGATCTTTTTGTGGAAAATCCACCCATTGAAGAGATAGTTGCTGAACTTTATGCAATTTCAGCCGGAATTGTCCCATGAAAGCATATTGGTCACTATTTGTTGCTAGATTTACCCTGCTGTTGCAATACCGTGCTGCTGCTTTGGCAGGTATTGGAACTCAGCTTTTCTGGGGGTTAGTGAAAGTAATGGTTTTACAGGCATTCTTTACTCATACAACCTCTGCTCAACCTATCACTTTTCAACAAGCTGTAGGATATGTCTGGCTGGGACAGGCGTTTCTGATGGCGATTGTCCCTTGGGGAGGTGATAGAGATATTCAAGAACTCATCCGAACTGGTGCTGTCGGATACGATCTTCTCCGACCTACAGACCTTTATAATTTTTGGTTTACCCGCGCTTTGGCACTTCGCACAACGCCCCTGATACTTCGTGCTATTCCGCTTCTTGGTGTCACAATTTTTATTTTTCCCCTTTTGGGGCTTGATGAATGGTCGCTTTCTTTTCCACCCTCCTTTGCTTCTTTTGTTGCCTTTCTTATCTCTTTTATTGGCGCAATTTTACTTTCGTCTGCATTAACTATGCTTCTGACTGTATCAATTATGTGGACAATTTCGGGCGAGGGAATTAATAGTATTCTACCTACTCTTGTTACTATCTTCTCTGGCATGATTGTTCCTTTGCCACTTTTTCCTGAGTGGAGCAAGCCTTTTTTGAATGCACTTCCTTTTTCAGGACTTATCGACAAACCTTTTCGTCTTTTTACTGGTAATCTTCAACCAAATGCCCTATTCAATGTTGTGCTGCATCAAGCTTTTTGGATAGTTGTCATTATTATCCTTGGGCGTGTACTTGTGAAATATGGCATCAAAAAGCTTGTAATTCAAGGAGGATAAGTATATAGTTCGTAATTCGTAATTCGTAATTCGTAATTCGTAATTCGTAATTCGTAATTCGTAATTTTTCAAGTAGGAAGATAGGTTATACCATTTCTTTGTGAGGCTGCGCCAAATTTTCTTTCTTCCTTTGTGTCCTTTGCGGTTCGTTCCTTATATATGGACTTACGCACGCTTTACGAATTCTTGGCGTTCTTGGCGTCTTGGCGGTTCGATAAATTAGGCTTTTCAGCAATTTTTGCGTAAGTCCTAATATAATTTGGCGCATCTTTATACAGAATTGGTATTAGCTAATTTATGTTAGATAAAAATTGCAAAGCGACTATGAATGATTTTTTGCTTTACCTTCGATATATTTCTGTATCTTTTAAGTCGCAAATGCAGTACAAAGTTTCCTTTTGGCTGCAAGTAATAGGGCAGCTTTTAGGAACTGCTGTTGAATTTTTTGGAGTCTGGGCACTTTTTAGTCGTTTTAATAGTATTGGTACGTGGACTTTAAATGAAGTTGCTCTATTTTATGGAATAATTAATATTTCTTTTGCTTGTGCTGATGCTCTTGGAAGAGGCTTTGACTCATTTACAACAATAATTAAAAGTGGAGACTTCGACCGTTTACTTGTTCGTCCACGCACTACAGCACTTCAGCTTTTAGGTAAAGAGTTTACTTTGAAACGAATCGGAAGATTTTTTCAAGGAATGGTTGTTATGGGGTGGTCACTTTCATCTCTCCACATACCTTTAACTTTTAAAACTTTATGGCTTTTGGGCACTTCATTTTTTGGTGGGGTTGCGCTCTTTGTTGGCATTGTCATTATGCAAGCAACCATCACTTTCTGGACTATTGAATCTCTCGAAATTATGAATATCCTCACTTATGGAGGAGTCGAAACGGCTCAGTACCCTCTTGCAATTTATAGCAAGTGGTTTCAGCGATTCTTTACTTTCTTGATACCGCTTGCTTGCGTCAGTTATTTTCCTTTACTTGCAGTACTTGAAAAAGAAGATGCTTTTTTAGTGCCCTTGTGGTTTTGTTATGTCTCGCCAATCGCAGGCATTATCTTTCTAATGGTTGCACTCCAGCTTTGGAAAATAGGAGAGCGATACTATTGTTCTACTGGCAGCTAGTACAACAAAATTTTAGCAGTGTACTCAGGTAGGTGTATTTTCAATGGGTAGATTGCACTTTTATAAACAATGCCACGGGAATCTCCAATGAAAAACTCCAGGAAGGGTTGGTTACGTAAAAGACTCAAAATTACTCTGATTTTCCTGTTAGTGTTAGGGCTATTGTTAGTGGGATTTGCTACCTACACCGTGCGCCAATCCTTTCCGCAAGAGAGTGGCACAATTCAACTACCCGAACTGAAAGCCGAAGTAACCATCCAGCGTGATAAATGGGGAATTCCCCATATTTATGCTGCCAACTCCCACGATTTATTTATGGCGCAAGGTTATATCCACGCCCAAGATCGCTTTTGGCAAATGGACTTTTGGCGACACATTGGTTCTGGGCGACTCTCAGAAATGTTTGGTTCTTCTCAAGTTGACACTGATAAATATCTGCGGACAATGGGTTGGGCAAGGGTGGCGCAGCAAGAAATTCAGGAAATTAATGCAGAGATGAAGGCATACCTGGAAGCTTATGCCGATGGTGTCAATGCCTATTTGACAGAGCATCAAGGTAGCGCCATGAGTCTAGAATACGCTGTGCTAAAGTTTCTCAATCCTGGGTATAAGCCAGAACCTTGGCAAATACTGCATTCTCTGACTTGGGGTAAGGTAATGGCTTACGACTTGGGCAGAAATTTCGAGAGTGAAATTGAACGTGCTATTTTGCTCAAAACTCTTACTCCTGCTCAAGTAGAGGAACTTTTCCCACCATACCCTCAAGACTTGCCAGTTATTTTACCTGAGTTTCAGCAAGGAACAGGAGAAGCAGAGGAAGGAAGGAACAATAATGTTGAAGTACTTCTCAATTCTCCAGAGGCATTACCTGCTTTAGAGTCAATTACTAAGCCGATGATAGCTTTAGAAAAACTCATCGGGCCTACGGGAATAGGTATTGGCTCAAATAACTGGGTAATATCTGGTCAGCGGACGGCTACAGGTAAGCCCATTTTGGCGAATGACCCCCATTTAGGTGTGCAAATTCCCTCTATTTGGTACGAGGTTGGTTTGCACTGCACACCGAAGAGTGCAGAATGTCCCTACAACGTTTCTGGCTTTTCCTTTGCGGGAATGATTGGGATAATTATCGGTCATAGCGATCGCATTGCCTGGGGTGTCACCAATGTACAATCTGATGTAATGGATTTATACATCGAGAAAATCAACCCAAATAACCCTAATCAGTATGAGGTCAATGGCAAATGGGTTGATATGCAACTCGTACAAGAGACGATTCAAGTAGCCGGAAGTCAGCCGATTGTCCAAACGGTACGCTATACCCGACATGGGCCGATTCTCTCTGATGTTTCGCCAAATCTGAAGCAATTCAAGCCAAGTCAGCCGTTAGAAATACCCCAAAACTACGCCGTAGCCCTGCGCTGGACAGCCCTAGCACCTGCCAAACTAGCGTATGCTATTCCCCAAATCAATCGCGCCCAAAACTGGCAAGAATTCCGCACTGCTGCTAGTAACTATGATGTCCCGGCTCAAAACTTGGTTTACGCTGACATTGATGGCAATATTGGCTACCAAATGCCTGGTAAATTCCCCATCCGCGCTAAAGGAGATGGGCGTTATCCCGTTCCTGGTTGGACGGATGAATATGAGTGGCAAGGCTATATTGACTTTGAGAAATTGCCCAAAAGTTTTAATCCACCTCAAGGTTATATTGCTACTGCCAATAATTTAGTTATGCGTGAATATCCTTACCTGATTACCGCAGATTGGGTTTATGGCTACCGAGCAAAGCGCATCGTTGAAATGATTTCACAACAAACGCAGCCAATTTCTTTAAAGGATGTGCAGCAGATACAGGGTGACGATCGCAATTTAAATGCACAGACATTAGTGCCACTATTAAAATCTATCACTGTTGATACACCCCGCTTACAAGCAGCCCAAAAACTACTGCAAGATTGGAATTTGCAGTTGGAAATGACATCGCCTGCTGCTGCTTTATTTGAAGTATTCTGGAAACACTTGCTAGCAGATACATTTCACGATCAGTTGCCTGAAAAGTACTTTCCTGATGGAGGCGATCGCTGGTATGCTGTGGTAGCAAATCTGGTCAAACAGCCCAACAGTTCTTGGTGGGACAACCGCAACACCCCAAAAGTTGAGAACCGCGACCAAATCCTGCGGCAATCCTTTATAAAAGCCGTGGATGAACTAGAACGAATTCAAAGCAAAGACCAGAAAAACTGGAATTGGGGCAAGCTGCATACCATTACTTTTCGGAATGCCACCTTGGGTAAATCTGGGGTTGCACCGATTGAAGCTTTATTTAATCGTGGTGCATTTGCTACATCTGGCAACGGCGAAACAGTGAATGCTAATCGCTGGAGAGCAAATAAATCCTTTGAAGTGACTGATATTCCTTCACTGCGGATGATTGTAGATTTAGGAAATTTAGATAACTCAGTAGCAATTCACACCCCTGGACAATCAGGCCATGCTTTCCATAGCCACTACAACGATATGGTTGAACCTTGGCGCAAGATTGAATACCACCAGATGTTATGGGAATCAAAGAATGTTACAGAAAATACGACTCCAACACTGAGATTAATTCCAAAATTGGTAGAGTAAAGGACGACACGACTATCTAATTTAAAATTGGGATATTTACGTATAATTACATACGCATTATCGAAAAAATGAAGTATAAAGTAACAGGGCAGAAAGAAAGTTAAAAACAGAAATAAATATTCTTTTTAGAAAAAGTATTTTCTCTAACCATCCATTTCTACTGTCCAACTTTCACTAAATATAGTTGGAGATCATAGAACCTATGCAACGCGTATTCAAGCAAAGTTTTATACTTTCAGTTACTACTGCGATCGCTTTATTATTTGCAGGTTGTGGAGAAAGTAAAGTTGCTCAATGTAATAAAGTCATCAAGGTTGCCAATCAGGCATCTACTCTAGGTCAGCAATTCGCGAAAAATCCCAATCCAGCAAAAGGTTCCAAAGCTCTAACTGAACTTGCTGGTAAGATAGACCCACTTGCCACAGAGATGAAAGCACTAGAAGTTAAAGATGAAAAATTGCAAGGTTTCCAAGGACGCTTTCTCACACTCTATCAGAACATCAGCAAGGAATTGAATAATGCAGCAACAGCCATAGATAAAAAGAATCTACCAGCAGCAAAGGGCTTTTTGGTATCTCTGCAAAAAAGTAGTAGCGAAGAAAGTTCAATAGTCAACGAAATTAATAGCTACTGTTCTGGTAAATAACTAACTCTTGGCTCCCACCTCCGCAATTATCGGTGCTGGATTGGTTAATGCTGTGGGATTAATTACCAACGAACACTTGTTTGAGGCTCTTTTTTGGGTATTTTTTGTCTATATAAAGATGCGCCAAATTATATAAGGAACGAACCGCAAAGGGCGCAAAGGACACAAAGGAAGAAAGAAAATTTGGCGCAGCCTCACAAAGAAATGGTATAAGGGACTTCCAAATAAAAAATATCCTAAAACGCAATACGGTTCAGTTAAGGGCTACTGGCAACAATTCTGGGTTTTTAAGACGCGATAAATCGCCGTCTCTACAAGTGTTTTGGGCTTATCTGAACTGTATTGTCCTAAAACGGACATAAAACCCTCTCTATTTCTCCTCTCTCTGTGTTCTCTGCGCCTCTGTGGTAGCCTGCGGCAAGCCGTTCGCGTAGCGTCTCGTAGAGAAGCATCTACGTTTCTTTGGATAATTTATTTCTTGGAAATCCCTAAGTCCCATTAATCAGAACCCAGCGATTAGGATTCCCCATTGCATACTACATCACGCTGCTAAGTCCGCATTCGGGATAGAGCGTGAGTTACTGAGGTTAGATATGGGTCGATGAGTTACTCTGCATCACGATAGTTCCGGTTGGATAACGGCTAGTTTCAGACAATTCCAAAGTCACGAATAATCCAGAGATACCTGTGTCATAAAAGTCGGCAGGCATCCAAAATTTATCTAGCACCTTTCCCTGGGGATTAATTTTCAGAGTACCACAGGGAATTTTTTCGCCATCAGCGATCGCCCAAAGTCGATAGACTTTCCCTGTAGGGGGAGCCACCAGATTTTGCACGGCTAGAATCCCCTGTCGTTGTCCTAGATTCACTACAAAGCTACCCGCAGCAGTATCCGACGCATTCACAGCCTTGAGAGAGAACAGTTGTGTCTGGGACTGTTGCAGTAGGGTATTGATATCTTGAGCCATACGGAAATCCTGTCGCAAGCGATAGTTATCTACTCCTAAATACAGAATTAGGAGTGCCGCGACACTACCCATGACGGTGTACCAGAGGAAGCGAGACGGTTTCTGGGAGGGTTGGAAAGTCGTGGTAGTGGCAGCCAGAATGGCAGATTGGAGATGGGGAGGCGGTTCAACGCTGTTTAAGCTGTAAACAACCTGGTCTAAGGTTGCCTGAAGCCGCTTCACTTCTGCCACTAATGCGGGATTTTCTGCCAGCAGTTGCTCGAAAACTTCTACTTCGGCGCGATCGAGGTCGCCCACAACATAGCCTGCTGCCAAGGTTTCGATTGCTTGAGGAGTAAGGGGTTCAGTCACGTCGCTTCGCTCCGAATTCAAAATTCAAAATTCAAAATTAATGATCCCCATAAATAAATTTAGGGGCTTGTATCATGAGTCGTTTTCAGTCATAACCTTAGTCAATGGAGTGTTGTAAAAGTTGCTTCAGTTTCAAGAGTCCCTGGCGAGTCCAGCTTTTCACGCTTCCCAGGGGTTTATGCAGTTGTTGGGCAATTTCTGATTGGCTCAGTCCGGCATCATACGCCAGTTCAATCACCTGTCGTTGCTGATCTGAAAGCTGGGTCAATGCCTGCCGCACTTGCTGCGATCGCTCATTGAAAACAGCCTGCTCAACCGGAGTAGGCGCGGGGGGTGCGGCAGTGATATTCTGCCCCCAACGTTGCACCAAATTAAGAGTGCGACTGCGCGATCGCAATTTGTCGATCGCCCGCGATCTAGTCATGACAATCAGGTAGCGCATCAAATGACCGTGGCGAGCAGGGTCAACCGGACGCTGCCATAATGATAGAAAAATTTCCTGGGTTAGGTCTTCGGCTTCCGGCTGGCTTTGCAAAACTTTCAGTGCAACTCCATACACCACACTGCCGTAGCGCTCGTAGAGACACCTTAACGCCGTTGGTTGCTTTGCCTTCAGGTCATCCAAAAGTGCGGCATCGCTGGAGGATGACGGTTCTGATGAATGGCGATCGGGAGAACTTAGATCCATAGATTCAGGTGAATAGACCGAGGCTAATTTCTCTGCAAAAATGCCCAATGCATCTTGCAATGTGAGTGCCAATCCTGATTTCACAACTTTTGAGTATAGAGCAAACTTACTTTCATTTCTAAAACGATTGGTGAAGCTAATTAGATGAGTTTAGCGTCGAAATTTTGCAGAAGTAAGTTATTTCGTTCTGATTGCTATTACGCCTCAAACCGAATGAACCGTGAACATCAGTCTAGCAAGGGTATTTGAAGATTTTAAATCCAAAATTGGTTCCCAGTCGTCTTAAAGGTAGAGAAAAGTAAGTAAGCCAGTTAGCATTCTTTCCAGGCATAAGTTGCAACTAAATTCCTGAAATCACGCTAATTGTTTACCTACCAACTCCTACAGCTTTTAAAACTGGAATGCCCCGACGAAATTTATATCGTCAATCCGCAATCCCCTTCTTTGGTATGTCATATTTTGCACTTTTAGCAGTTTGGATTCGACCAATTTGCTTGAAAGTTTGTGCTGCATCCATGCATTGAAGGTCAGTAAAACCGCTGTAGCCAAATAACCGATCTCAAAGGTAATTCTATGCGACGCTCTATTTCTGTGCTGTTAACAACATTGCTTCTCTCTGCCACCATTTTGCCTGCTGCGGCGCAGGCTCAAACCTTACCAATCAGCCTCAATCCCTACGCGGCAAATCAACCCTCTGGAAACCAACTCAAGCCTTTTAATCTGGCTTATCTGGCGTATCAAGGCTACTTGAAAGACCAAAACATTCCCAGCAATGGTGCATTGATGTCGGCGATCGCGTCTGGAACAATCACGGCTCAAGACATTATTCAAGCTGCTGTCAAAGCGAATCGACTACCTGAGCAAACGTTAAGCGATCGAGGCTATCGCCATAACCTTGAAAATCAATTGCAAGAATTTACAGCAGACTAAAAAACTGGCGTTACTGAATCAATATGATGAAAAACACATTTCGCAAGTACCATCGGCTAATTGCTACACTCTTTTGTTTGCCGTTACTCTTTACTGCTCTGACTGGCATTAGCATTGCCATCGCCGACACATGGTTGCATCAAGAAGAGCTTGCTGCATTTTTAATCACTGTTCACACCTTCCAAATCTTCAAACTTGATGCCATTTTGCCAGTTTTGAATGGGCTAGGTCTGATTGGCTTAGTGGCTACCGGACTCTCGCTGACCGGACTGTTTGCTAAACGCCAGCAACCAAAGCGGATAAAAGAACGCTCATGAAATACATTTCTTATTTTTTCATAGCGATCGCCAGTGCCTTTCTGGTAATCCTGTTGTCGTTGTCATCCTGTAGTCCGAACCATAAGGCAATGACGAACCAACCAATGGCGATGAAAAATCAACCCAAGGAGCAACCCCAAACTAGCCAACAAACTGCCGATACTACGGTCAAAATTCGTAATTTCAAATTTGAGCCAGCGAATTTGGCGATCGCTGTTGGTAAAACTGTTCAGTTTATCAATGTCGATGAAGAACCCCACACGGCGACGGCTACGGATGGTACTTTCAACTCTAAAGCACTGGATACCAATCAAACCTGGAACTACACCGCTACCAAACCGGGAACCTATCCCTATATTTGCTCAGTTCATCCCTTTATGAAAGGGACGTTGACGGTAACAAATAAGAAAAACTAACCAGAGGAATACCAATGCAACGCAGAAAATTTATTGAACACGTGGGCTGGACAGGACTTGGCATTGTGTGGGCTGTTGGTGCAAATGGCTTATTAACTGCCTGTCAGGTGGGAGAACCAAATGCTCAAAAATCATTTACGACTTCACCGTTTTCCTTCGTTCAAATTAGCGATACGCACATCGGCTTCAAAAAACCTGCAAATGAACACGTGACCGATACGCTTCAGAAAACGATCGATGCGATCAATGCCTTACCCACTCCACCCGCCTTTGTCATTCACACCGGAGACATCTCCCATTTATCTAAACCAGAAGAATTCGATCTGGCGAAACAACTGCTTTCCCAATTGAAAGTCCCACTGTTTACTCTACCAGGGGAACACGATACGATTGGCGATCGCGGCAAAGCCTATGACGAAGCTTTTAACCGAAAGGATGTCAAAGAGGGTTTACAGGTTTGGGATCAAGCGGGAATACACTTTGTCTCCTTGACCAATGTGCTGGACTTTGGGGCAACCGGCACAGGCAAACTAGGTGAGGCGCAACTGGATTTGCTCTCCAAAGATTTGGCAACGCAGAAACAAGATACGCCTCTAGTTGTTTTCAGCCATATTCCTCTATATGACCTTTATCCCAAATGGGGATGGGCAACTGCCGATTCTGCTAAGTTGCTTTCACTGCTATCTCGCTTTGCATCGGTAACAGTGTTAACGGGGCATATCCATCAAGTGATTGAGCATAGCGAAGGCAATATTCGCTTCCACGCCGCTGCGGCGACTGCCTATCCTCTCCCCGCTCCAGGTCACGGCGATCAACCTGCTCCCGTCAAGCTCCCTGAAAATAATCTGTTGGCGGTGCTTGGATTCCGCACAGTTGAGGTAATTTCCGGGAAGGATACTAGAGTTGACCAACATGCTCTGGGGTAGAAATATCGCATTCTGGGCGCTTTAGGATATAATCGAAGGACTTGTTTACCACCAGTAAAGTCAGTAACCAGACCTTTGGGGCTTTTTTGGTAGCGACTGGGTTCCCAGGTGTTTTGAAAGCCTGTATCAGTAAATGTTGCTGCTGTTAAGTTATATTTAGCGCGTAATGTAGCGAAGGGTACGGGAGACGCGAGGAGAAACAAAAAATAAATTTAATCCACAAATTTAGCCTTGCCATCCCGGCAAGGTTCTCTGCGAAAGCCTCTTCTAATTATTTGAACCTACTTACTTAGTTAAATACTTGGTCGATAACCACCAAAAACAGCAAAGCTAAAATTTTTATACCAACAATCCACATTTTGGAACCCAGCTGCTTCTAACCAGCTAAGTTGAATATCCAGGGTTGCCATGCGATCGTATTCCATGCGTTTTTGTGCAGCTTTGAGATCCTCCTCTGAGATATTCTTCGCGCGGACAGAATTTAACCAGTGTTGACGGTAAAGTTGTTCTAAATCAGGGGTTTTGCCGAGAACTTGATCGGCGTTGATAAATATCCCTCCAGGATTGAGAACATCATAAATCCGTTGATAAAGAATTTCTTTGTCAACATTTGACAGATGATGAATCGATAAGGCAGAAATTATCAGGTTATATGAATCACCTAAATCAGTCTCAATGTAGTCACCAATTAAGATTTTGGGAGATTTACCCATTTTGCTAAATCTCAACTTAGCTTTCTCTAACATCTCAGGGGCTAAGTCCAACAAGGTGAACTCTGCATTCGGGAATATCGACTGAACCATGCCTGAGTAAAGTCCAGTACCAGCACCCAAATCTAGAACCTTCAGCGGTGCAGTGCAATCACCTGGGATGATTTCAACGGCTGTTTTGTAAAAGTCATCAAAACAGGGAATTAAAACACGACGTAAGTTATCGTAATCTCCTGCGGCAATATTAAAAGCTTCTTGAATATTCATTTTTTTATTTTTAATAAAGGTAAAACTTTCTGTTTTAACAACTCAATTAAAGCTGGTTCCATATATTCATAGTCATCTGGTATATCTAAACATATAATTTTTTTATATTTCAGAAAAGGCTGAAAATTTTTGGATAGTTTATTTTTATGGGATTTTTCCATCACAAAGATAATATCAGCCCATTGAATAGCCTCTGTTGATAATGGTACTTCGGCATGGCGATCTAAACCTGCCGAGTCTGTTTCAAATCCTTCATATTCAGAAAATACAGCCTCGGCGGTAGGACTTCGCAATTTATTCTGGCTACAGATAAATAAAAGCTTTTTCATTAATTAATCTGTATACAGCAAATACATAGCTATTTTATATTCTTAGACAATAAAAATCAGTCAAGGGAAGACCTAGCTTCCGCGATCTCAAAAGGTCAGGCCTCTTGACTGCTATTCATATTATATCAGCTACTTTATAGGCTAGCTTGTCTCTGGTTGCCTAGTTAATGATAGAGAAAAACTTACTATCTCCCTTTTCAGAAGCATTCATTAGTATCAATAATATCAACTTGCTCAAAATGTTTTTCACTCACTTCAATGGCTGGCTGTAAAGCTTCTTTTGGTATAAAGTGTGCAAAATATCTTCTTTGGGTGTTGAATTAGCAAAACTTTGTAGTTGCTGAAATTTCCTATAACCGTATGCTTTAATTGGTAGCTCATTCTTTTTATAAGATGCAATTATTTCGTCTGGTGTAGATAAAATTTCTACTTCATCATTACCATCATCCTCATAAAAATATCTTCTAAAGATATAGCTATTTTTATCTAAGTAATGCTTAATTTCTGATAAAAAACATTGAAGATGTAAGCTTTTAAAATTTCTAAAACTATTAATTACATCTTTTAGGGGAAAATTAGGCAAACTGGATAATTTACTTACTTGAGAAACTGAATAACAAATCATTAAATCATTTGCAATATTTACCAATATATCATCAATCTTTATTTGGGATTTTAACTGAATTTTTTTATATTCTTCTTCTACAAAATCATACAAATCATTAGTTGAGCTACCTTTGTATTTACTTCTGTCTATTTTAAAATTTTCAATGATAACATTTAAAAGCTTTGGCCTTATTTTTCTAATTTCTATTTCAGGTAATTCCTGACCAAGTACAGTTTGGTAATATTCTTTATGTATATCATCACCTTCATAGTTCTCATTTAGTAAGACATAGAATTGAAATGTACTAAAAAGGTCTATATAGCAGTAAAGTAATTTTTTATCATTGGTATATTTCTGTGTAAATAGAATCAGAGTATGGGTAGGATAATAACTTTCTAGTTCAGGTCGATTTAACTCTAGAAATATATCAAAACACCCTATGGGAAAGAATGGAATTACATTCTTGGAATAAATTATTTTTTCATTGTCTTGTGTTATGTCAAGACTACTGACTAAATCTGTTCTTCTAACTCCGTGATGATACGCAAACCCTGTAGCTATCTTATTCAAACCTAAACATAATTTTTCATTGCAATTATCAATACCTTCCGTAAAATACAAAAAAAGCGACCCATTTTCTGATGATATATCTGTTATGTACTTTATTTCGTATAATTGGATATCATTTATTTGATTTTTAACTTCACTAAAAACTCTATTTTTATAATTTTTTGCTATAGATTCATTAGCATAAATCTTGATTATTTTATTTTCATAGTCAACTTTGTAGTATGGCTTGACTGGACTCGCTTTCAAGTCTTTTATAATAACATTAATTTTTTCTTGTGTTTCTTTATTAAGAAAATGACCTTTTAATTCTGGGCTGTTATTTTTTCTCTCTTTCTGAACATTCTTTTTTTGTAATATTTCTGTAATTGATGCGAATATATTTACAAAATTTATATCGATTGTATCATTTAATTTATTACCACAAGCTTTACAAAGTATATTATTGGGTTTTAGCCTACCTATTAAGGCATTTTGAATAATATGTTCCTTATGTTTTAAAGCAGGTTCTTCACTAAATTTATCTTTATTTTTAAGATAAACTTTTTCATCAAACATTTCCCTGCCACACAAATAGCATAAATTCATATTCTTCTTATCAAATGAAATTAACTTTACTGAAAAAGGGAGTACCTGCTTTCAGCATCAACATAGATCGCTTACAATACACTCAGATAAGTTTGCTCAGAATTCATCGGTAAAATCCGCAACTTCCGATTTTTAAGGTCTGGTTCTAACCCTAAAACTTCCATTGGTGTTACACCTAAAAGGGCATAAGGTACTTCTGTGAGTTCTAGACAATCAAAGGTTCCTTGACGCTCTGCAATACTAAGTTCAACATCTCGGAAAATTCGCCCCTGCTTAACTCCAGCAGCAGTTTCTACCTGGGCTTCTCCACCTTGGACTAAACCTAGTTGACTAATAATGCTAGCAGGTAAACACAGCAAAGTTGCGCCCGTATCAACTAAAACATCATCCAAAAGACAACAGCGAACTTCCTCTGGAGAAATAAAGCCTCGCTGTGCCAAAACTCGATCAATTCGATTCGTCACAGTGAGGGTAACTATTACTTGCCCCATTCGCTTACCCTGAAGATTTGGTAGTATCAGCTTACCCATTTCAGCAAACTCCTGAAAACAAAATATTTTTGAGAGATGCCTTAAAACACAAAGACGCAAAAGCACTCTCTGCACCTCTGCGTCTCTGCGTAATATATTCTCTACTACACCATCTCAGACGAAGCTTGCACCATCTGCTGCGGCTGCGGCTGGAACATGAACAACGAGTAAACCACATCTCGGCGAATGTTAACCATCATATCCAAGAAGAGTTCGTAACCCTCGCTCTTATACTCAATCAGCGGATCTTTTTGCCCATAACCGCGTAATCCTACCGATTCACGCAAGGCATCCATTTGTTGCAGGTGTTCCCGCCACAGGGTATCAATGCGTTGCAAGATAAAAAAGCGTTCAGCTTGGCGCATTAGTCCGGGTTGAACTTGGTCAATCTGCGCTTCTTTGAGGTCGTAAGCAATTCGCACCTGTTCGTGGAGGAAGGCTTTAATCTCGCTGACTGTGATATCTTCTAATTGATTCGCTTGTAAATCCGCTAGCAGATAGACGAATTCTTTGACTTTCTCAACCAACTTTTCTAACTCCCACTCTTCCGAGGGTAAGTCTATGTTGATGTAGTAATCAACGATGTCATCCATCGTTTTTTCAGCGTATTTAATCACCTGTTCTTTCAAATCTTGACCTTCTAACACCCGGCGGCGTTCGGCGTAAATAGCACGACGTTGATTATTCATCACCTCGTCATACTCAAATACCTGCTTCCGAATGTCGTAGTAATAGGTTTCAACTTTTTTCTGGGCGCCTTCCAAACTGCGGGTAAGCATCCCAGATTCGATGGGCATATCTTCTTCCACTTGGAAAGCATTCATTAACCCAGCAACGCGATCGCCACCAAAAATCCGCAGTAGGTTATCCTCTAAACTGAGGAAGAATCTGGTGGTTCCAGGGTCGCCTTGTCTTCCTGCACGTCCCCGCAACTGGTTATCAATCCGCCGTGATTCGTGGCGTTCTGTACCAATTACGTGCAAACCCCCAATTCCCACTACCTCATCATGTTCGCGGGTAGTAAATTGTTCGTATTCTTGCTTGACGCGGTTGTATGCTTCCCGCAATTTCTGGATTACAGGGTCATCGATGGGAGCTTTTTCTGCCGCCACAGCTACCTTGTCTTCTGCTTCCAATTCCGGTAAACTGCGATCGCCATACTCACGCACGGCAATTTCTACTGCATCTTTGAGTAGTTTTTCGGTTTCTTTTGTCAACTGAGTCGGGAAAATTTCTGGCGAAGCCCGCCAAGTTTTGACTTTCTTACCAGGGACAAAGCCTTGACCACCACCATGTCCTGTAGGCAATCCGGCTGCTCTTTGCACACCAAAGGCATCTTCATCTTCTGGCATGACGATCCGGGGCATAAAGTATTCCCGCAGCTTTAGACGCGCCATATATTCGGAGTTACCACCCAGGATGATGTCTGTACCTCTACCAGCCATGTTGGTAGCAATAGTAACAGCACCTTTGCGTCCTGCTTGAGCGACAATTTCCGCTTCACGTTCGACGTTTTCCGGTCGGGCGTTGAGTAATTCGTGGGGAATCTCCAACTGCTTTAGTAGTCGGCTGAGAAGTTCGGATTTTTCTACACTAGTGGTTCCCACTAATACAGGTCTGCCGAGTTGGTGCATTTCGGCACATTCTTTGGCGATCGCCCCCCATTTGCCTGCTTCTGTCTTGAACACCATATCAGACAAATCTTCGCGTCTGCGATCGCGGTTGGTGGGAATTACCGCAACTTCGAGTTTGTAAATTTTTTCAAATTCTGGTTCTTCGGTCTTTGCCGTTCCTGTCATTCCACCGAGTTTTGGATACAGCAAGAACATATTTTGGTAAGTAATTGTCGCGAGAGTTTGAGTTTCTGGCTGAATCTCGACGTGTTCTTTCGCTTCAATTGCTTGGTGTAATCCATCACTCCAACGCCGTCCGGCTAGCACCCGACCAGTAAATTCATCCACAATTACTACTTCACCATTGCGGACGATGTAATTTACATCTTTAAGGAAAAGTTCTTTGGCTTTAATTGCATTGAAAATGAAGTGCGCCCAAGGATCTTCTGGGTCAAATAAATCTGTGACTCCCAAAAGATTTTCTGATTCTGCGAACCCTTCGTCTGTCAATAGCACGTTACGAGCTTTTTCATCCACATCGTAATGTTCGTCTTTTTTGAGTGTGAATGCTATTTCAGCAGCTTGTAGATACTTTTCTGTAGGTCTTTCCACCTGCCCAGAAATAATCAGTGGTGTCCGCGCCTCATCAACTAAAATCGAGTCCACCTCGTCAATTACACAATAATTAAACGGGCGTTGCACCACATCTGCCATTGATGTTGCCATGTTATCCCGCAGATAGTCGAAGCCGACCTCGCTGTTGGTAACATAAGTGATATCGCAGTCGTAGTTTTTCTGGCGTTCACTAGGAGTCATGCTTGACTGAATTAGCCCCACACTCAGCCCCAAGAAGCGATGCACCTGTCCCATCCATTCAGCGTCCCGACGAGCTAGGTAATCGTTGACGGTGATGACGTGTACACCTTTACCAGTAAGGGCATTTAAGTAACTTGGCAAGGTGGCAACTAGTGTTTTACCTTCACCAGTTTTCATCTCGGCAATTTGCCCCACGTGCAAAATGATACCGCCAAGAAGTTGGACATCAAAATGCCGTAAGCCTAAGACTCGCCGTGCTGCTTCCCGGACAACGGCGTAAGCTTCTGGCAATATGTCATCTAGGGTTTCACCTTTAGCGATCCGTTGTTTAAATTCGACGGTTTTACCTTTTAACTCATCATCGGAAAGAACCTTAATTTCTTCCTCTAAAAGGTTAATTTCAGTAACAGAAGGTTGGTATTTTTTAAGCTTACGAGCGTTGGGGTCGCCCAACAAAAGTTTTAGCATGGCAGGTTATAGAACTGAATCAAGGGGGATGGGAATTAAAGGGTTGGCATTGATTATAAACATTTAACCCAGCCCAAACGTCTTGGTCGTGGATGGGTGTGAAATGAGAATTACCTCAAAAACAGGATAAAAACTAGCCAATCAGTTTATTAAATGATTGGTTTGAACTCTTATCTTATATTTACTCTTTCTTCATAGTATCATTTTGCCCCCAGATGGGAGAGCAGGGGGGCAGAGGAGCAGAGGAGCAAGGGGGAACTTTCTCAGGATCTTTCCCCTCTGCCCCCTATCTCCTCTGCCCCTCTGCCTCTTGTGATGTCAGGCGGCGGAAATTGTAATCATTAGCACTAAGATGACAGCTGACACAGCTGCCAACTTGGACGGGACGTGGTAACTCAACTCCTGGATGCAAAGCTTTGAAATAACGCGAGTTATTGACGCGATATGGTGTTTCTTCATCGTCTAGCTGCACACGGGAGAAAGTCGAAAGATATTTCCACACCAAGATGCGTTGCGGATCGACTAAAGGCTGGAGTTGTGCGCCGTAGTGCTGCGAGTCTTGCAGGATATTTTTCCAAGTTTGGGTAGGTAAAACGGCTGGTGGTATGGCAATGTGACATCTGGAGCAGTTTTCTAAATACAGTTCTTGCCCCAGTTGGTATTGTGCAGGTACTACGTCAACAGTGCCAATTTCAGCGGGAGGAGTCGCACTTTGGGCATTAGTTGCCAAGGCTAGAAGCCAGCCCATAGCTAAACTCCACGTTACAATTACCAGAAGTAAACCGAAAAATTGGCGTTTGAATTCACGTTCGGCGCTTGGCTGTAGTGCTTGGCGTTGGCGTAGCCCGCCGTAGGCATCGCGGATCTTGCGCTTAACAAAAATTGACATTCCTCACATTCCCAAATATTTAAAAGTGGCGCTTGTGCTAATCATAAGACTTACGCAGTATTGGCAGTGTTTCAAATTTTGTGTAAGTAGTTTTGTCAAGCAACACATTTTTCATATTGATAACAGTAATATAAATGTCTATTCAGGGCACCACTGACTAAGCCCAGGAAAATGTTCTAGTAGTTTTAACCTGACTCACTAGAAAAATCAGCCACAATATCTCGGA
Organism: Nostoc sp.; assembly: GCF_036918015.1. Taxonomy (GTDB): domain Bacteria; phylum Cyanobacteriota; class Cyanobacteriia; order Cyanobacteriales; family Nostocaceae; genus Nostoc. Next base: position 60,489 of record NZ_JBALEO010000007.1, on the reverse strand, counting down.
TTTCATTTGCACCAATATCTTCTCGGTCAGATTTGGAATAAATCGTTAATAGCAAAATACTTGTAGGTGACTCAACTTGATAAATCAATCGGTATCCAGCACTCTTACCTTTTTGGATACTACTGTTACGAACTCTCACCTTAGAAACAACATATTCCTCACCAATTCCCGCAATGCGATCGCCGACCAAACTCCCCTGTTGTAATTGCTCAATAATCGGTTGAACATCAGAGCGAATATTGCGAAATCTTTTTGATAGTCTGTAAAGTTCCTGCTCAAACTCATCAGAAAATCGAATTAAAACCGTATTATCACTCTGCATCAATCCTGTCCCATAGCTCGCTAATTGGTCTAGTTTGACCAGCTTTTGCTTGCTGTAAGGCTCTCCTCAAGCTAGCTTTAATCTCCTCAACGGGTGTATCATCAGGGTCAACCTCTTCTGTTTCTGCTGGTTCTGGAACTAACACAATTACCCGAACCTGATGAAGATAAGTGTTTCCCTGAATCGGCTCATCTAAAACTAGGTTTCCTTGAGAATCAATCCTGCCGGTAACTTCGATCGCTTTCATTTATTGTCTACCTGATTTTGTAGGAGATCCTAACACGCCCAAATTCCGGCAGGTTCAGGAAACTTGAGTTCAGTTAAGTCTGAATATTATGAGGTATTTACTAAAATGGCGGTGCGAGGAAATTTCCCTGATAGTTTGGATGAATTGATACGCAATGTGCAAACTGACGCAGAAAAAACCGGAGTAAAAGCGTAAAAAAATATTTTCCTCAGCAAGAAATGCAGTTACCACCACCTCGGATAGCGGTTTTTGAGTTCATCGAACTCACGTTACCTTAAGGAATAGAAACCGATCGCAATAATCGCTCAACAACAGTTCTTGCATTCCGTCCTCCTCTAGGAATCAGGCGATGGCAAAGAACATGAGGGACGAGAAATTTCACATCATCGGGAATGGCATAATCACGCCCTGATAGAAAAGCTAGCGCTTGGGCAGCCCGTTGTAATGCTAATGTGCCACGCGGACTAACACCAAGGGCTATTTCCTCATCTTGCCGTGTTACTCGTACCAATTCGAGGATGTACTGTTGCAACGAGGGTGCTACTTTTACTTGAGAGCAGAGGTAACGCAATTCCTGTACTTCTGCCAAGGTAATACAAGGCTGTAAATCAGCAACTTTGACACCATTTTGAAGATTTTGCAGCATCAGAAGTTCTTCTGCCTCAGAAGGATAGCCCAAACTCAGCGACAACATAAACCGATCCATTTGCGCTTCCGGCAGGGGAAAAGTACCTTGATATTCGATAGGGTTTTGAGTGGCAATTACAAAAAAGGGCTGAGGAACTGCACGAGAGACACCATCGACTGTTACCTGATGTTCTTCCATAACTTCTAGTAAAGCTGACTGAGTGCGGGGTGTAGCGCGGTTAATTTCGTCAGCTAGGAGAATATTGGTAAAAATTGGCCCAGGAAGATAAGTAAATTCGCCGTTTTTTGGGTTCCAGATGTTAGTGCCAGTAATATCAGTTGGCAGTAAATCAGGGGTACATTGTAGCCGTTGAAACTTCCCATCCAGTGAACGAGCTAAAGATTTAGCGAGTAGGGTTTTACCAACACCAGGGACATCTTCTAGCAGGGCATGACCACCACCTAGCAAGGCAACTAGCACTAAACGTATTGCCTCAGCTTTGCCAACGATGGTAAGAGCCAGATTTTGTGTTAAAGCGTCAATTTTTTCTCTCATGCGGTGCGGGGAATGGGGAATAGGGAGTGGGGAGCGGGGAATGGGGCGAATGAGGGAAGAGTTCTCACAATGCCCTATGCCCAATTTCCCTAAATACATTGTTCCCACTCAGAACTCCTAACTCCTAACTGCTAACTTTTAACTTTGCACTCCAGCACTCAAAACTTCTCTAGCAATAACGCAATCAAGTTGAATTTGTGTTTTCAGGGCTTCGAGAGAAGGAAATTTTTGTTCGGGGCGCAAAAATTTAACTAGCTGCACGACCAGTTTTTTGCCATACAAATCACCTGACCAATCGAATAAATGTACTTCCGCAGATGAATAAGTACCATTTACAGTTGGGCGATTACCGATATTCATTACGCCCAAGTTCTCACTAGGAGCGGTATCTGTTATTTCATCGGGAGTGAAAACACGGACAGCGTAGACTCCTTGGCGAGGCAAAAACTTGTCTTTTGGTAATTGGAGGTTGGCGGTGGGAAAGCCAATTGTTCTGCCCAATTGTTGACCTTGGACGACATCACCAAGGAGGGTGTAGGGGCGTCCTAGTAATAGATTTGCGTTTTCGATATCTCCCTGCTCAAGGGTTTGGCGGATCAATGAAGTGCTAATGCGGGCATCTTGAGTTGGAGTAGTACTGACGCAACTACTTTCGATGGGCGATTCACCTGTATAAGTTTGTAAGGGAACGATGGTAACGGGAATATTGTGCTTGGCGGCGAGTAATTGCAAATCTTGAGCAGTACCACTGCGCTTTTCGCCAAAACAAAAATCCTGCCCGATGCTAATTCGCTGGCATCGCAGTTGTTGCACGAGAATTTTTTCGACAAATTCTTCGGGGGTCAACGCAGACAATTCTTTGTCAAAGGGTAGTAGTACCAATTGTTCTACCCCAAGCGATCGCAATTGTTGGACTTTTTCATCCAGTGGCGTTAACAAAGTCCGGGGTTGCCCTGTAAAGAACTCCTGTGGATGGGGATCAAAGGTGACAACTGTTGAATAGGTATATTCTTGATTTGTCAGTTGATTTCCCTTTGAGTGCGGACTACTAGCTCCTGACAAGTGACCAGTGTGCAAGACTGGTTGAATTACCCTTCGATGACCAAGATGAACGCCATCAAACTTGCCAAGGGCAACAGCAGTCGGCGTTAGTAGCCCAACGCTAGAAAAAGCAACCCGCACAGAACACCCATTTTTAGACAAATTTAGCACGTGGATTCTGAGATTTTAGGTTTATTTTAGCTCTCAGCAGGAAGCTACCCTATGGTAAACCGCCTTCAGGAGCGCTGAAAGCCTCTGATCACCAATCTAATCTAAAATCTCCAATTCCTCCGATCGCAATCTTTAGGAAGACAACTTGCTAACAGGAAAAGATTCTGATAAGACAACTGAGGTCGGAACCTGAAGTACCAATCCTTCCCGTGCCATAATAGCACCAGGAAATTTTTCAGCGGCTTCTTTGCCGACACGATCCAAAAAGTCGTCATCGTGCGCGGGGTCGTGGTGGTAAATCACCAGAGTTTTGACGTTAGCAGCTTGTGCCACTTTTACCGCTTCTTGCCAGGTAGAATGTCCCCAGCCAATTTTCGGGGATTTTGGCGAGTGGTATTCCTCGTCTGTGTAAGTAGAATCGTAAATTAAGATGTCAGCATTACGAGCTAGCCACAACACATTATCATCGAGTCGATCGGGAAAATGTTCGGTATCAGTGATGTAAGTAGCTGCACCACCACGCCAGTTGACGCGGTATCCGACAGCTTCACCTGGATGGTTTAAAGGTGCTGTTTCTACGATCAGGTCATCGATGTGGATTGGTTGCCCCGGCCGAACATCGTAGAAATTTAAATTGGCTTGCATAATTTGCAAGGGTACGGGAAAGTTCGGGTGCAACATTTGATCGTTGAGGCGCTGTTCTATGGTAGAACCATCAGGTGCGATCGCGCCGTAAATATGAAAGTCATTCCCCTTCACAAACCCTGGCGTAAAGAAGGGAAAACCTTGCATGTGATCCCAGTGAGAGTGGGTAAAAAATATGTGAGCTTCTAACGGCATTTGGCGCAACAGAGATTGCCCCAAAACATGTAGTCCCGTGCCAGCATCGAAAACTAAGCGTTTATCGCCCGCTTGCATTGATATGCAAGGGGTATTACCGCCGTAACGAACAGTGTTTGGCCCTGGGCTGGGGATGCTGCCGCGAACGCCCCAAAATTGTACGGTAAATTGATTCTCTATCCTAGACATGGGTGTTGCTTGCTGGACTGAGCGGGCGATAAATGAAAGAATTGTTACTTATTTTGTCTAAGTTTATGCTGTCTCTCCGATTTTGCTAGAGGGAGGATTTCTTGGTAAAACAGCATATCCTGTTTCTGGCTGATTGTGTAAATGTGAATGAAATACGTCAGTGAGAATTTCCCAGGTTTTGGGGTGAATGTGTATCGGTTATTTCAAGAGTGCCCCTACGTTATAGCCTACTTTTTCCGTGATGCATTTGAATAACCTCATTTTTTCCCTGATAAATCAAATGATTCCAGGAAAATCGAATTCCCACTCAGATAATTTATCTAATCCAGTTGCATAAGTAAGATTGTATTGTAACGGAGTTATACTGATGTAGTTTTTACGTACAACATGCACATCTAACGGTACATTTTGAGGCAGATTTGATCCGGTTGGGGGTTCTACATCCTCAATTACCTCTCCGGTTAACCAGTAGTACGTTTTTCCACGAGGATCGACTCGTTTATCAAATACATCAATGTAATGCCGTAGGCCTTGACGGGTGAGAGTAACTCCGGCAATTTCTTCCCATTTGACCGCAGGAATATTGACGTTGAGCAACATTAAATCTGGCAGCGGTTTTTGGGCTAACTGGTCTACGAGAACTGTGGCAAACTTAGCAGCAGCTTGAAAGTCTTTAGATGTGTGACTTATAAGACTCAGCGCTACACTGGGAATGCCTTCAATTAAACCTTCCATTGCCGCAGAAACAGTGCCAGAATACAGAATTTCAGTTCCCAAATTCGCACCTTGATTAATACCAGAGAGAACCAAATCTGGGGGAGTTTCCAGTAAAGCCCACAGCGCCAATTTGACGCAATCTGAAGGCGTACCATCGCAAGCCCAAGCTTTGATAGCAGGATGAAAAATCCCTTCAACAATTTCGGCGCGAATGGGTTGGTGTAAAGTTAACCCGTGTCCAGTTGCCGATCGCTCTCGATCTGGGCAAACTACACTCACATCATGGCCAGCCTCTGCCAAGTAGTTGGCTAGGGTACGAATACCCAAAGCAGAAATGCCGTCATCGTTGCTAATTAGTAATTTCATGGTCATTAGTCATTAGTCATTGGTCATTGGTCACTTGTACTGAGTTTCGACTGCGCTCAAAGCGTCTCGTAGACAAGCCGTTGGCGCAGCCTCTCCAAGAATTGTATTAGTTAGTCATTGGTCATTAGTTATTAGTTATTTGTTATTAGCCATTTGTCAATGTCTGAGGTCACAAGTAGCAAAAAAATATTTATACTCGCTAGATAGTGTGGCGGAATTTTGCCTACCTTTAAGACAAGTTGCTCAATCCTCAAGTCTGGTTAAGTGAGATGTTAGCTGGATTTACACGCTCGCTGTACTAGCCCAATTGTCTATAACTGATAAACAGAGGTTTGGTTTCAACCTCACCTTTAGCTGATGTTAATGGTATGACTATAAGTTTATTTATCGACCAGTTCACAGCTTTTGACTATAGACTAATGACTAATGACCAATGACTAATAACTAATGACTAGCAATTTAGAAGCTCAACTTTTAGCACTGCGGCAAGAAGGAGAAAAAGCGATCGCAGCCGCCGACACCTTAGAACGTCTGGAAGAACTCAGAGTTAACTATCTGGGTAAAAAAGGGGAACTGGGGGCACTGTTGCGAAGTATGGGGCAAATGAGTGCAGAGGAACGGCCAAAAATTGGAGCGATCGCCAATACAGTCAAAGAATCCTTGCAAACTAGTCTAGACCAGCAACGTATCGCCCTGGAAGCGGCGCAAATTCAGGTACAGCTAGAGGCGGAAACTCTGGATGTAACTATGCCAGGAATTTATAGCCCCCAAGGTCGCATTCATCCCCTCAACGGCATTATCGACCGGGCACTGGATATTTTTGTCGGTATGGGCTACACCGTGGCTGAAGGGCCAGAGATGGAAACAGATTATTATAATTTCGAGGCTCTCAACACCCCACCTGACCACCCCGCCCGTGATATGCAGGATACCTTCTACCTGCCAGATGGTAATCTTTTACGGACTCACACCTCATCAGTACAAATTCGTTACATGGAAAGAGAAGAACCACCGATTCGGGTCGTGGCTCCAGGGCGAGTTTATCGGCGAGATAATGTAGACGCGACTCACTCGGCAGTTTTCCATCAAATAGAACTTTTAGCCATTGATGAGGGACTAACTTTTACAGACCTCAAAGGCACAATTAAAGTATTTTTACAAGCAATATTTGGCGATTTACCAATTCGTTTCCGCGCCAGTTATTTCCCCTTTACTGAACCTTCGGCTGAGGTGGATTTGCAGTGGAATGGACGCTGGCTGGAGGTTATGGGCTGCGGTATGGTCGATCCAAATGTACTTAAATCTGTGGGTTATGATCCAGAAGTTTATACTGGATTTGCTGCTGGTTTTGGTGTAGAACGCTTTGCAATGGTGTTACATCAAATCGATGATATTCGTCGCTTGTATGCTAGCGATTTGCGGTTTTTGCAGCAATTTTAGGAGTTATGTAATAGTTATGTACTGCAAGCAAGGTAACAATAAATAATGACTTCAGTTTCCAGGTTAGATCGAGTTTTAGAAAGCATTGAAGACTTATCAGTAGATGAACAAGAAACATTAATTGATCTGATCAGTCATCGACTAGCAGAACGGCGGCGTTCTGAAATTGCTGCTAATATCGCTCAAGCACAAGTAGAATATCAGACGGGTAAAGTGTTCCGTGGAACTGTTACTCAAATCATGGATGAGTTACGCAAGTGAGAGCTATAGTTCTGGCATCATCGTTTCAACGAGCATTTAAGCGATTGGTACGACGACAGCCAGAATTACAAGAGCGGATTGGAGAGCGGTTAGCACTACTAACCGCCGATCCATTTGATCCATTGTTGCAGACTCATAAACTTAAAGGCAAACTGTCTGGAGCTTAGGCGTGTTCAGTGGACTATGATTGTCGCATTGTCTTTAACTTTGTACAAAATATAGAATCTGGGGAAGAAGAAATTTTGCTAATTGATATCGGCACTCATGATGAAGTGTACTGAATTGTAGGTACTATAGTATTTTCCTACTGACAAATTTTGGATTTAGGATTGAATAATTCAATGACTGCAATCACTGGCAAACGTCTAACGCTTGAGGAATATTTGAAATATGACGATGGCACGGATAGTCATTATGAACTTGTGGCAAGTGAGTTAGTTGCAATGCCACCCGAAAGCCCAAAAAATGTCCAGATATCTCTCTTTTTGCTGGTCAATTTTCTCAAGTTCGTGCCGTTCAATCGGTTAAGTAACAAAGTTGAAATTGTTGTTGCTGGTTCTCGTGCGACAACTCGCATTCCTGACTTAGTTGTGTTGACGGATGAACTTGCAACAGCCTTACAAGGTGCAACGCGATCCACAATTACGCTGGATATGCCACCTCCAGCATTAGTTGTTGAAGTCGTTTCTCCTGGCAAAGCTAACGAAGATCGGGACTATCGCTACAAACGTTCCGAGTATGCCGCAAGGGGAATTGCTGAATATTGGATTGTCGATCCACAAATAAATGCAGTTACCGTTCTGATATTAGTTGACGGGTTTTATGAAGAAACCAGATTTACTGGAAATATTGCGATCGCTTCTACTATTTTCCCAGAATTTCAGCTAACTGTAGAGCAAGTACTCAACGCGGGATAAAGCAATATCTCAAATATGCAGAAGACCAGCGTCCCAGAGTAAAATATAGTCAATAATTCCTAGCCAAAATTGATGCCATGAGTCAATGGCTTTTTTACCGCAGGATGCAATAATCGCAGAAGAAAAGCTAACCAAGTATCTGCTTGTGCCGTTGCCAAAAGACGATAAATCTAAATTTCTAGCTAGGGCTGGGTACACACTAGACAACTGGCAACAACTCGAACGTGATCTACGCGCTCAAGTTTTAACACAACCTGCCGAGGCGATCAAAACAACTCGTTATGGGCAGAAGTATGCCATTCGTGCGTGTCTGCGAGGGATTAATGGCGTTGAACTCAATATCTTAACCATTTGGATGGTTGCAAACGATACAACCAAATTTGTTACCTTAGTGCCACATCAAGGAGCGAATTCATGAAGGTACAGTACCCCTTATTCTCTCAAGTTGCCTTAGCGCAAGATTTACCAGAATACAACCTGAAGCGAGGGAATGTTGGAACAATTGTGGAATATTACCCCATGCCTGAAGGAGAAGAAGACGGGTATAGTCTGGAAGGGTTTGATTTGCCCCATGTGACGATTGAGGTACCAGCATCTCAAATTATTCCCGTTGCCCAGTGGCAGCAAGAAGAAATGATTTTAGCTAAGTTACGCCAGCTATCTGGAGCGAGGCTATTACAATTACAAGACTATCTCGATTTTCTCTTGCAAAAGGAAGAGTCTGAGCATCAGAGTGCTTAAAGCTCGTGAATGTTACTATGGTCGAAACTACCGGAAGTAAGAGATATGGAGCTTGAGTATTACAAAGTATTTGGCGAGAACCTCTTGTGCGATCGCTTCTACTATTTTCCCAGAATTCCAGCTAACCGCAGAACAAGTACTCAACGCTGGATAAAGCAATGCGGCTGATGCCATTTCTTAGTTTAAATTTAAAAGGCAGACAGACGATCAACTATTTATTTGCAATTTCCTAGTTACTAATTAAGTATTTAAATCAACTGCTATGGATAAAAAATTGAAAATGCAGAAAAGTTATAACTATTTAAATTCTACAGCATCAGCCACAGCTATTACTAGGTTAATATTTATCGTTAGTTTGCCCTTTCTAATTTTATTAGCCTTACCAAGTATTATTTTCAGAGATGATTTTGTTGGAGTTTGGTTAAATAATCCAGGTGATTTTCCTTTTAGTTTTTCGATGGCATTATTTGTTGCTCTATCTTGCAGTACAGCGACTATTTTTACTTTTAACGATCGGTGTGAAAACTTTTCTTTTTTCGCCGCTATTACTGCTGTGTTTATAGGTTGTATTCTTAATTTAATAATTTTACCTCTTAATACTAATAGTATTTTGATATATTTATATTTACTGACTGCTTTTCTGTTTATATCTCCAATAATTTTAATTATAACTTTAACACTTGATAGTATTTTGATAAAAAGAAATTCAAATGATAAAGCATTAAAATTAACATCTAAACTGATATATATAGATATCTTTATTTCACTGAATCTTCTTTGTAGCTTTTTGCTAATATTTCCTGCTGTTTGTATTTATATATCTTGTAAAATTCAAAAGCAATATCGGAGGCAGCATAATTTCAAAAATATAGTTCTATTGTTGACAATAGTTTTAATTTCTTATTGTATAGCTTTTACTACAAATCTCACTCCCGGATTAATCATACCAATTGAATATAGAAATTATCTAGGTTTTAGAGAGTATAACTCTTATTACAAACAAGCAATTACTCAATTGAATGACTGCAAAGAACTTAAAAAGTACATCGGTCATATACAAACACAGGGGTTTGCAGAAGGTAGACACTATCAGCAAACTGATTTTTCTGCCGGAGGAGAAGCAGGTCGTTTTGTTCTTGAGTTAGTTGGAGATCGAGGGACAGCTTTTGTTAACGGATGTTATGGTGATTGTCTAGGAGAACCGGAAGAATTAGCAGTAAGAGTTTATACAAACTCTGCGATAAAAAACCTGACTTTTTCTCAAATTTGTCCATAATGCTAACTTAGAATCTCAGTTTAAGGTCAGCTGATGAAATTAGGAATCAGTTGTTGTATCGATGAATCATTGCAAATTAAAAATATTAATGTGGTCAGTAAATGACAGTAACCACAATACTGAAACTTTATTTAACTATTCCTGAATGACCGGGGATATCTGCCAAAGGTTCAAATCTACCGCCTAAGTATTTGGCGAGAAACTCTTCTGCGATCGCAACCTCACTTTAGCGGCAATTGTCGCAATGTCCGCAACGCAGGTTAGTTGCTTCTTTGTCAAAACCAAAGGCGTTTAACAAAAACTGCCAACGACACTGCTTTGTAGTCAAATATTGCTGCATTTGTTTGGCGGCGTGTAATTGGGTCGCTGGTTGATTTTTCACGGCTTCCTTAATGGTGTAGTGAAAAGGATCAAGCCAGTTTAGCTGACCACTGCTGTGGAGTAAAGCTAAAGCTGTAGCACCTTCGGGAAATTGTCGAGTTACTGCGTTAACTTCTCCCTGTTTTGGTAATTTTTTCACAAGTTGCTGCGCTATTTGTTGTTGCGATCGCATTTGTTCTTGAAAAAACTCCTGTCTTTGCTTATCCCCTGCATCTAACCACCCCGTAGGTTCACTCACCAACGTCAACGCTTCTGCTGGTTTCCCATCCCTTCCAGCCCGGCCAATTTCTTGCACATATTCAGATAGCAAATGCGGCGCGTGAAAATGTGCTACCCAGCGCACATCACTTTTATTTATCCCCATACCAAACGCACAGGTACACACAACAAAGGGGATTTTGCCACTTAACCAGCTTGCTTCTACTTCACGGCGTTCGGTTGCACCCAATCCCGCATGATAACTAGCTGTAGCGTAACCCATCTCTGCTAACCATTGGGCTAAATCTTCGCTATCTCTCCGAGTGCGAACATAAACTAATCCCGATTGTTGCGGTCTATTTTGAATAAACTTTAATAATTGTTGTTTTCTACCTCGTGGTGTCCAAGCGATGCGAACGCTGGGATGCAAATTCGGACGGTAGGGATTCAAGCGAAAAATCTCTGGTTGCTGTAATTGTAAAACTGTTTGAATAATTTTTTGGGCTGAGGGGTCAGCAGTAGCAGTAAAAGCGGCGATACTAATTTTTGTTCCTGGTGGTTTTGATTTTAGCAATGCCGGACGCACCGCCCCTAATCTGCGATAAGCTGGGCGAAAAGTATCACCCCACTGCACCAAACAATGAGCTTCATCTAAAATCAAACCATTAATTTGCAATTGCGGGTGACATAATCTTTCCCACACTGGGACACTTAGTAAAGTTTCTGGTGACAAGTATAGTAATCTTAGCTGTTGGCGTTCTAAAGCTTGCAGAGTTGCACGGCGTTGAGATGAAGATAATTCACTATGCAAAAGTGCTGCTTTCTGGTGGCTTTCTCGTAGTTCCTGTACTTGGTTTTCCATCAGCGCCACTAAGGGCGAAACTACCAAAGTTAATCCTGTTTGTAGCAGTGCGGGAAGTTGAAAACAAATCGACTTTCCGCCACCTGTAGGCATAATAATCAGCGCATCTTTTTGTGATAATAAACTACTGACAATTTCTCCCTGTGGTGGACGGAAATCTTCATAACCCCAGATTTTTTTAAAAGCAGCGAGGACTTCTTGCCAAGATTTTGTTGTAGGCTGATTCATAATCAATGGTAAATGCACCCATATCCTTGAATACTGAATATAGCCTTTGTTATCCAGCTAATGGTTCAGTAATTTCATCATCTTAGGTTGCAACTCGCTGACTGCAAGAATGAATTATAGTTATTACAATACGGTTCGATTAAGGTTTTTTGATGAAAATTTTAGATTGCTAAAGATGCGATAACTCATCACAAAGACGCGATAAATCGCCGTCTCTACAATCATCAGTCTTTTGTAGAGACGGCGATTCATCGCGTCTCTTGGCTTAACCTAGTAACAGTGAATTAGAGACGTTGCAGTGTTATCTGAAGGTTATGCTTAGATTTTTTTAAAAATCAAATCGGATTGCTATATTTATTAAATATCTACTGACAATCCTGGATTAAAGTAATTATTTTTTTCATCTGGATAACCACGCGCATTACAAATAACGCGAGTCAAACCGATTTGATAATCTAATTGATTGTGAATGTGGCCATGAATCCATAATAATGCTCCAGACTCCTCAACTAAAGTATCAAGATTTGAAGCATAAGCAGCACTTAAAATATCTTCTTGATATTGAAAAGGTATAGACTTTGCACTAGGAGCATGATGGCTAATAATTACATTTTTACCAGACAAGCCAGATAATGTATTTTTTAACCAATTAACTGATTTTTTACAAATTAGGGCTGTGTCAATAGTTCTTAACTTTGAGTATTGAGGACTTAATCTAATTTTCTTGTAATCGTTCATGACTTGACTAGCTTCTACACCTGCCATACGTGGCTCACCAAACAGTTTAAAATCAGTCCATATTGAAGTATTTTGAAATACTATAGGACTAGTATTTGATTTTTGAAATGCACGTAGTGGACTATCTACGCAAAATAGTTCATTAGACGTAGACGTAGGTTGGGTGAAGCGGAGCGCAACCCAACATATATCAGGATGTTGGGTTACGCAAAGCCTCCACCCAACCTACAATTTTCTTGTATCGTATTTGTATTGTACTAAGTTAGTTTTATGCCCCTGAATCGGGCGATAAGTACTAGATCAAAAACATAGTTACAGTTTAGTTTAATTATTAATCTACGAACAAAGATTCTAAATCTTGATAACCACTGGCAACACGAGTAATACTAATTCCGTCTTCTCTTGGATAGTAAAATATAATGTAATCATCCACAACAAAACCGCCCAGATTTGGTACAAGCCTTCCATAGCTTTTTCCCATATTAGGGAAACTCGCTACTAATTTACATTTGGAGCGAATGTCATCAAAAAGTTTACTGGCTGCTTTTGGGCTACTCCGAGCAATATATTCACAAATTTCATCTAAATCTCGAATTGCTGCATCTGAAAATGAATAATTACTCATTCAGAGGACTCCTCAGCAATTAGACGAATTTTTTCTTGTAATCTGGCAAATACCACTTCGCCGTCAGTTACTTGTCCCTTAGCAATTTGCTCAGTTCCTACAGAAATTTTTTGCCGTAATTCTTCAATTCGCTGTTCTCTTTCTTGTAACAGTTTAAAGGCTTCATTGATGACATCATCTGCATTAGTAAATCTACCACTTGCAAGCTGTGCCTGAATAAATTGCTCTAGTTCTGGTTTAATTTGGATGTACATATTTTTTAGCTTTATATAATTAATATTCTGATATAGATTCTAACAGCATTGTTACATCAAAAGCAATTATTGATTGGTAATTAACCATCCCACAAATGCCGTAAGTATTTACCTTCCTGGTGACGACTACCGATGTGGTAAACCGCAATTGTATTTTGTAATCGCTACCCTAACCATTCATATTTACCTTTCTCGTACCAAGGTGTTTCGTCAAGGTGGATGTTAGGCACAGTTTAAAAATTTGACATAACCAGAGAAAATTATGATACGTTTAAATCCCAATGCTAATCAAGCTTGAGCAAAGCGTGGACAAAGCAGTACGTAAGCGTAGCCCGTCATAGACATCGCTAACCCGCATTCACAGTTAGATTACAATCTAAGTGTAGTTTCTCTGACTGGAGTTGTTCATCGGGTGATTCAATCCGATTCAATGACAAAGCACACCAGACAAGTATTACTTAGTGCGCTCAAGGTGGTTGTCTTATGCCTGACGCTGTTCCTACTATGCACAAGCAATAGCTGGGCGCAAATTACTACTGACAGCAAAATTGCTCCTCTAATTCAGAAGCTAATAGATAACGATGCTCACATCAGTAGCATTGCCGCAGATGCATTAGTTAATATTGGTTCGCCAGCAGTACCGTCTCTGATTGAAGCGTTGAAAAATCAGGATATTAATCTTCGCTGGCACGCCGCTTCGGTTTTAGGAGATTTGGGTGCAGAAGCAGCACCAGCAGTCCCAGCCTTAAGTGCAGCATTGCACGATGAGGATGGACAAGTGCGCTTGTACGCCACCTTAGCTTTAGGAAATATTGGTACAGCAGCCAAAGCAGCAGTTCCATCGTTGATGGCGGCATTACAAGACAAGGAGCAATTCGTTCGCATTTATGTTCCTTCTGCACTCAGAAAAATTGGTGTAGAAGCGAAAGTAGCTGTCCCAGTATTAACTGCTGCCCTGAAAGATAATAACCCCGCTGTACGTTACAATTCTGCCTACGCCTTGGGTGCAATGGGTACAGAAGCAGTATCGGCTGTCCCTAATTTAATTGCCCTGTTGAATGATAACCAGTTTTACGTGCGTTTAGGTGCTATCAAAGGTTTAGGAGGAATAGCGGCAGGCTTTCAGGATAAAGCAAATGCTTTACCTAGCTCAAAGTTGCAGAAAGTCATCTCAGACTTTGAGCAGGTATTGACAACTATCCAAGAACACAAAGATAAATTCACAGAGACGGACACTAGGCTGATACGTCGCCCTCTGAATGCCCTGAAAGCAGAAAAAGAAACTCGCCTCTTTGATAGAGTTCTAGAATGGCTATTTGGGCATAAATTACTCTTGGGAATTGCCGCCTACCTGATCTTATTACCTTCCGTGTGGTTAATTCTCTTGCGGGTAGCCCCTTTATGGTTGTTGAAAATTAACAACGCCCTCAAACCTTACACAGATTTTTCTCTCCCATTTATCAGCGTCAATGTACCTCTGCGATATGTACTATTTGTTGGCTGGTTTCATTACCATCCCAGAGTATTAGATGCGTGGGTAACTAAATATATCAAAGCAGCCCGCGAACAATTTCCCAAAAAGGATACGGTTAGCAGTCGCGCCTGTTACATTCCCATTCCCGTTGTTCTGGATGGTACAACAGTTCCCCAACTGATGAATGAGAACTTGCGCTCAACTTTCGAGAAACAACGTAGCTGTCTAGTAATTGGTGGGGAAGGGGGTGTAGGTAAAACCAGTTTAGCGTGTCGAATCGCTGGATGGGCAATGGCTGAGGATGAAGACCAACAACTCTGCAAACATTTGATGTTACCTGTGCTGTTAGAAGAAGAATTTCGGGTAACTGAAGGTAAGTCGCCGCTTATAGAAGCTATCAGAGGACAGTTGCAAGCTTTAATTGATGAACCAGAGCCGATTTGTCAAGAGTTACTGTTACGTTTGTTAAGAAAAAAACGCATTCTAGTAATTGTAGACCGATTCTCAGAAATGAATGCCACTACACGAGAAGCAATTGAGCCGGAGTCGCCAGAGTTTCCAGTGAATGCATTGGTGATTACTTCCCGAATTGAGGAAAAGCTGGGGCGGGTTAATAAGACGATAATTAAACCTTTGCGGATTGAGGCGAATAAACTATCGTCCTTTATGGAAGCTTATCTCATGCAGCGAGGTAAACGCGATCGCTTTACTGACCAGGAATTTTTTGACGCTTGTAACCGTCTTTCTCTGATGGTCGGTCAAAATAATATTACTGTCTTGCTGGCTAAACTCTATGCTGAACAGTTAATCGCCAGTAAAGATGTTACATCTAATATTTCTGCGTTGCCAGAGAATATTCCTAATTTGATGCTGGGTTATATCAATGAACTCAATCGTGATGTTACAGACAATCAATTTGATGACCGCACTGTTCATCAAATTGCCAAAACCATCGCCTGGGAATGCTTGCAGCAAAGTTATCAACCAGGAACCGCCAAGCGTGCAGATGCTATTGCTGCATTAGCAGCTTTGGGTATTGATGACCCCGAAGCACACCTCAATTATCTGGAAAAGCGCCTACACCTGATTCAAACTATCGGTTCTGCCAAAGACAGAATCCGTTTCTGTCTCGATCCTTTAGCTGAGTATCTTGCAGGTTGGTATTTAATAGAATTATATGGCAATAACGATGGTAAATGGCGATCGCATTTTTTCAAAAAGGCAGACGATTTAGTTAAAACAGGCGCACCAGATGCCATCAAAGGCTTGTTGTTGGCAGTGCGAGATTGCTACTTATCTGAGGTTCAAGGTAGCAAAGAAACTGACTTTGTACCCCAGAAGTCAGGTAAACTGGCTGGGTTTACACCTTCAGTCAACACACCAGCTACTACTGTGCAAACACGAATACCATGAACGGCATTTTTCAATTTATTAAAATTTATCCGTATTCCCTCATCAGTTTTAATAATAAGTCTTCAATTGCAGATGTTCGATGATTGTAATCACTCGATCGACATTCACTACTGTTTACTAAGAGCGCCGATCGAGTGTGCTATTCGATAGACTATAACTAAACCAAAATTAGTGACTGTTCTGATTTTGAGAATGGAAAGGACAACCACCTGCCGTTAATTTCTGAAGAAAGACATTATTATCAAAATAATGCTCTAAAGACTCAATCTTCAAATCATTAGTCACGCGAGCAATACTAACTCCGACGATTTCTATTGTTTCACCTGTGGGTGCATAGTCCTTATAGGAACCATTAAATGTTCCCCAATGTCGCCACTTAAAGGTAACATTAGGCGGCCCCGAAAGGATTTCTGTTAATTCCCAAAGAAAGCCATTAGGAAAGGCTGTATGAAAAACTTGAAATGAAGATTCAAAGGTTTCTGTTTCAGAACTGTATTGCTCAGTTTCACCCAAAAACAGATTATAAGTTCCTTCAGTTGCAACATCCTCAGCAGTGAATTGTTGCCCTCCATTAGTACTCATTTTAAACTTATCAGTAACAATCGAAAGCCACTGTTGAGGATTAGATTTATTAGAAGCTTCCATCTCAAAATTTCGGACTAAATTTTGAGCGATCGCTTCTAAAGAACCTTCAGGATGCTGAAATTTACTCTCTTGATGAAGAAATTCATTGGTGTAAGAATAATCAGGGCGTTTTCCTTCTCGCCACTGTACTTCTTCATCATGAGCAATGACTATATCTCTATCTTGTACCCAGAGTGGCAATTCTGTAGTTTTTTCGCTACTCATACAAGCTGACTGATTATAAACATCGTTTCTCAGAATAAAGTTTTATGCATACAAGTCAATCGAAAAATCTAAAAAAGTAAACAATATTCATAATCAACCCAATAAAATTGACCTGTTGTACAAATCCGAATATGAGCAAACACGGATGCTTCTTGAGCGAGAAACTTATCCTATCGGATTTAGGTTTATTCATCCGCTAGTTACACAGAATTCAGAAATGAATTCTGTTTTGTTAAATCAAATCTAATTGCATTATATTCCCTTCAGCAAAACCGAGGCTGGAGTAAACTGGTTTACCCGATGGTGACGCGTTAAGAACTACTCGCGTGCAACCGATCGCTTTTAAATATTCAATTGCTCTATTAGTTAGAGATTTGGCAATTCCTTGTCTGCGGTAAGATTGTTCAACGTAAACACCCCAAATATATCCAAATTTGCGGTATTCATCTTTGAAAACATTCGGGTATAAGCCTGCAAACAGTTGACAACTTATAGAACCCACAACTGTATTATCAATCTCTGCAACAAAAGCCTTGTAAAACAAATCTCGACGCGCTTCTTCTATAAATTGGAGGGTAATATTCTGCGACTCCAGAAGTATATTGCTCTCATCAACACCAATATCTAACCACATTTGGTAAAAGTGTTTTGCAATCAGTGAATCTTCTTTGGTAGTAGCTTCTCTGATAGTTATATGTTTTTCTGTCAGCATAATTTCCAACGATTTTTTGGAATTCACAAATGACTCCTCCCCAAAGTTGGAGAGGAGTTTGTTAGCATCAGCTAAAAACTGGCAGTTTCACAGATTCCGATCTCAGACTTTTTGTGCAGTTACTTCCTCTGGCTTTTGTTGAGTTTGCAAAGATGCATACAACCTATTCAACGCATTTACATAAGCTTGTGCGGATGCCACGATGATATCTGTGTTTGCTGCATGACCAGAAAACACTTTAGATTCATAACGTAAACGAATCGTTACTTCGCCAATGGCATCAATACCACCTGTTACTGACTGCACAGAAAACTCAATCAACTCGTTGGGCACATTCACCACCCGATTGATGGCTTTGTAAACTGCATCAACTGGCCCAGTACCGATCGCAGCATCAGTTAATTCTTCACCTTCTGGAGTACGCAGAGTAACTGTAGCAGTAGGACGAGCGTTGCTACCACAGGAAACTTGCACCAACTCTACCCGGAATAAATCGGGTGCTTGTTGGATTTCATCGTTAACGATCGCTTCCAAATCCCAATCAGAAATTTCTTTCTTTTTATCTGCTACTTCTTTGAATCTGACGAAGGCTTTATTTAACTCAGTATCCGACAGTTCAAAGCCCAATTCTTTTAATCGGGTGCGGAAAGCATTTCTACCCGAATGTTTGCCCAAAACTATTTGATTGTCTGACAAGCCAATCAATTGGGCATCCATAATTTCATAGGTGAGTTTGTTCTTTAACACACCATCTTGGTGAATTCCAGACTCATGGGCAAAAGCATTCGCCCCGACGATCGCTTTATTTGGTTGTACCAACATTCCCGTCAAATTGGAAACTAAGCGTGAGGTTTTATAAATTTGTCGAGTGTCGATATTTGTCAAGGATTCTTGAGAATTTTCTGGTCTGCCGAGATAAGGGTTAAAATATTGCCGCCGCACGTGCAACGCCATTACCAATTCTTCTAGTGAGGCATTGCCGGCGCGTTCGCCAATGCCATTGATTGTACATTCTAGTTGCCGCGCGCCATTTTTCACAGCTTCTAAGAAGTTAGCAACTGCCAAGCCTAAATCATTGTGGCCGTGAACGGAAATAATCGCTTGGTCGATGTTGGGGACATTTTCGATAATGCCCTTAATCATTGCCCCAAATTCGCTAGGGGTTGTGTAACCTACAGTATCGGGAATGTTAACTGTTGTTGCACCAGCTGCGATCGCTCGTTCTAAAACTTGATATAGAAATTCTGGATCGGTACGGGCCGCATCCATCGGCGAAAATTCGATATCTGTCATGAAGGACTTGGCATAGGCTACCATTTCTTCGGCGATCGCTAGCACTTCTGCCCGTGACTTTCGCAATTGATACTCTAAATGAATATCAGAAGTCGAAATGAATGTGTGAATTCTGGCATTAATTGCTGGTTTTAATGCTTCCGCAGCCGC
Source organism: Nostoc sp. (assembly GCF_036918015.1). Classification (GTDB taxonomy): domain Bacteria; phylum Cyanobacteriota; class Cyanobacteriia; order Cyanobacteriales; family Nostocaceae; genus Nostoc. The sequence continues at coordinate 41,601 of NZ_JBALEO010000007.1, read as the reverse complement.
TTCAATATCTGCTTTAATCGCTCTTGCCAAACTACAAATTACCGGGCCATTTTCTGTCCCGACAATTTGAGCAATTTTCTTGACTGCTTCAAAATCTCCAGGACTGGCAAAGGCAAAGCCTGCTTCAATTACATCTACACCTAGACGCGCTAATTGCTTGGCAATAACTAGCTTTTCGTCTATATTCAAAGTCGCTCCCGGACACTGCTCTCCATCTCGCAATGTTGTATCAAAAATGATGATTCGATCTGTTTTGTTTGTCATTTGCCGTTTCTTGTTTAGTGTTTACTTGTGGCTTAATATATCTTCAACCCTAGTTTTTCTTTTACTCTTATTTTTGTAAATAATTGTTAAAGCTACTAACCTTCAGTTTTTTCTATTTGATCTCTGATATCATTTAAATCTATATATCTATCAGTAGCATTGCGTAGTTCCCTAGCAATCATTCCTTCCGTTGATACTACCGTAATATGTGTATTTTTTGAGCGTAATAGTTCGATTGCTCTTTCAAAATCTCCATCACCACTGAATAATACTACTCGGTCATACTGGTCTACTGTATTAAACATATCTACAACAATTTCAATATCTAAATTCGCTTTTTGCGAGTAGCGACCGGACGTATCATCATAATATTCTTTCAGAATCTTAGTTCGTACTGTATATCCTAGACTAATTAGAGCATCTCTGAAACCTCGCTGATCTTGTGGATCTTTTAAGCCAGTGTACCAGAAGGCATTAATTAATGTTGTTTCTGATTGCTCGTGTTTGAAGTATTCTAAGACTCGCCGCGGGTCAAAAAACCAGCCATTTTTTTGTTGAGCATAGAACATATTGTTTCCATCTACAAAAATAGACAGACGATTCATTGGAGAACCCATAAAAATTTACACCTAATAATATATATGAATTTAGATGGAACAATAGATTATAGCAATTTTCAAATGCCTTGTTTGCTAATATCTATAACGTAGTTCTTTATCTATAGCTTTTATCCTACCTCTTTCAAGACATAAAAACGCCTGCAATATTGAAGTTGAGATCCTGGGTGTTAACCTGATTCACCTCCAGCACTGCAAGAGCCACTCGGCGATCAAAATCTACCCATAAAATTGACCCAGTAACAGCATTCATCGCTGCATAACACTAAAGTTTACTCCTAAAGAGGTATAACATCGGCTTAAGGTAAGATATAAATGAATGCCTATCTTTCGGTAAAGCTGTCAGTATCAGAACACGCTTTCTGGAGATTACCAACATTGCACCAGAGACAGAAGACAGCCTTGGGACTGCTTCTGGTATAGCACCCAGTTAGTAACGTAGTTGTTGGTTAGGATAAGGGTAAAATCTTGCCACAACCAAATTCACAGGTAGAGTATATCCGGCTCCGATCTATGAGACAATCACTACTTGTAACTCATTCAACAGAAAAAGCATAAATTAAGTAGTGGTTGAGTAAGAATTTATTGGGGGCTGGCTCTGCCAATAAAAGTTTGTTGATGAATAGAAGATACTTTACAAATGTATAAGATTATCATTTAAGTCTTATTTCAATGTGTTTACACTAAAACGCGGTCTGAATAAATAAAAATGTTGGACTAAAATCAATCAGTAACACGATATGGCAGAAGAACCTACGTCTACCTTAACTAAAAACTATGTCTCTACTGCCAATAGACTGTCAAGTAAACCAACAAAAGTGACTTCAACAGCATCTGCTCGCCACTCCCGGTGGATGGTTCGCTTAGGTCATCTACTGGCAGGTACTTGGGCAATTGGGGGCGCACTATTGAGCGCTTCTGGCGGGGAATTGGTTCAATTGATGGAAAATCAGGTGCTTTCTGGCTTTTTTCAACTGCGCGGGCCGATTGTGCCTCCAGAAGACATTGTAATTTTAGCAATAGACGATCAGTCAATATCGGTTCCCGAACAGTACTATAAAACAGATCCAAAACAGTATGCCTACTTAGAAACACTGAAATCTTATCCTTATAAACGGGCTGCATACTCCCAGGTAATAACAAAATTAATCGAAGCAGGTGCCCGCGCTGTAGCATTAGATGTAGTTTTTGATACTGCAAGCAGCTATGGAGTTACAGACGATCGCCAATTTCAGGCAGTATTGCAAAAATATGGCAATAAAGTTACCTTAGCAGCCGTCTACGAAAATTCTCAGACGCACCAAGGGTCTTTTACGCAACTAACAGACCCACAACAAATGTTTCGTACAGGGTCAGTATCCATTGGCTCAGTTAATTTTCCTTTAGAAGTAGATGGAAAAGTTCATCGATTAGCGAGTGAGTTTCCCAAGTTATTAGGTGAAGATAATTTATTTACCAAAAAGCGACTCTCTTTTGATGAAGCAGCCCTGAAGGCAGCACAAGTAAATTATCCCCGACCAAAGGGCGATCGCATTTATTTTTGGGGGCCTGCGGGTACATTTGAGCAAAAACCTTTTTGGCACGTACTCGACCCGGAAAATTGGAACACCTATTTGCAGCAAGGAAAGGTATTCAAAGACAAGATTGTGCTGATTGGTGCAACAGATCAGTTACATAATGATTATTATCCAGTCGCCGGTAGTAATAGCACTGACCCGATGTCGGGCGTAGAAATTCACGCCAATGCGATCGCAACTTTGATGACAGGGAAAGCGATCGCCCCAGGAATTAATAGTCCACCATTGCAGGGTTTGTTTGTACTAATCCTAGTGGGCAGTTCAGCCTTGATGATTAGCAGACGCAAACGTAGCATCCATAGATTTTTCTATAGCCTTGCTCTGTCTGGCGCTTGGGGAGGAATTAGTTATGGGCTATTTGTCTATGGTCAATTAATTTTTCCCACTAGTCTACCAATGATGGCGATCGCCATGACCGGAATTTGCTATTTGGCAACCTCAGTCATCAGAGAAAGCATCAGAAAACGCCAATTAGTAGACATTTTTCAGAAGTATAAAACTTCACCCGTTGTCCAAGAGATTATCAGCCAACAAGATGACTTCCAACACCTAATTCAGCAACGAGATTTAGCCTTAGCAGGGAAAGTTTTGGCGAGACGCTACAAAATTGTCAAAGTTCTCGGTTCTGGTGGATTTAGTGAAACCTACATTGCCGAAGATACCCAACGTCCTGGTAATCCGCGATGTGTTGTCAAACAATTAAAACCAGCCAACACCAAACCAGAAGGATTGCAACTTGCCAGACGTTTATTTCACTCAGAAGCACAAACACTAGAAAAATTGGGAAGGCACGCTCAGATTCCTCAACTTTTGGCTTATTTTGAAGAAGATGAAGAATTTTATTTAGTCCAAGAACAGATAATTGGTCATCCTTTAAATCAAGAACTTCCAGCAGGTAGAGCAATTGAAGAAATTGCCGCGATCAAAATTATCAGAGACTTATTGCAAACATTAACATTTGTCCATGAAAACCACGTGATTCATCGGGATATTAAACCCAGCAATATCATCCGACGACACTCAGACGGAAAATTAGTGTTGATTGACTTTGGAGCCGTCAAGGAAGTCGGCATCAAACAACTCGATCGCCAAGAGTCAACCCCTTTCACCATTGGTATTGGTACTCAGGGTTACGCACCAAGCGAACAATGTTTTGGGCGTCCACAGTACAGTAGTGATATCTATGCAGTTGGCATGGTTGGGATTAAAGCCTTAACTGGTGTAGCACCCCGCGAGCTAGATAGAGATGCAAATGGGGAAATCAAATGGAGCGATGCCTACGGCGGTAAACTACCCACTCAGGTAAGTCACTCCCTAGTTAAGATTCTCAGTAAAATGGTGCTGGATGACTTCAAAGAGCGATATCAGTCTGCATCCGAAGCTCTTAAGGATCTTGAAGCTCTGAAAGCTGTTGACGATTTGGTAAATTCCCAATACAGAGACTATATTCCACAAGATGACTTATTAATGAATACTTTAGACGATTTAGGCATTCCCACAAAATCTTACTCAGAATCATCCTCAGAAAATCCTTGAGAAGAAATGCAGGGAAAGCGATCGCGCAATTCTTACTAAGCTATATTACATTGTGTTGACAAACAACGTATCTTGTTTATTTTGTAAGATTTAGAAGTGCGATCGCTGGCGGTAAAATGTAGCCCATTGTAGAGACGGCGATTTATCGCGTCTCTCTAACCGGAAATGCGTTGTTTGCAGACAATTATGGGGAATCAAGTAAAGTTTGCATCTCCTCTGCATCCCTTGTCATTCCCAAGTGCTTAAAACTATTTATAGCCTGAGTTGACAATTGACAGGCTTTCTGGACACTTCCCCACTTTTTCTCCCAGCGCGCAAGAGAACGTTGATAACGAGCTAGACGCCGTTTATTGTTGCTGCTTTTGGCAACAGTTAAGCCTTGAATTAATAGCTTTTGAGCTTCATCGCGATCGCCTTGTTCAATGGCAATATCAGCAAGCCAATTTTGAGCAGAATTAATCACCCGATGCCAATTAATTTTTTCTGCACTTTTCATCACATCTTGAAAAAGCTTCTTGGTTAAAAAATATTCCCCTTCTGAATAAAAGATTTCAGCCCGATGATAAAGCACGGGAATAAAATAGCGGATGTGCTGTCGCTCGTCTAGATTCGCCTCGATCGCTAATTTTTCTTCTACCGTTAACCAGTGGCGTGCATCTGGATAATTCTTCTGTCGGATTCGCAGTCTAGCCATACTTTCGGCTAAGTCAGCTTGAACGCATGAATCTGTATGATCGCGTAAAACCCATGCTCGCTGCAATATTTCGTCTGCTTGTGTGAGACTTTGGGGCGAACACTCCCGAATTAGCAGCCAGGTTTTGCGGATCATGAATTTTACCAAAGATGACCATTCACCACGTCGTTCTGATTGTTCTGTCAGCCATTGCAACCAATCGAGGCGATCGTCCCAATAAGCATAGAGATTAGCGTAGTGGTTTAAGAGCAACCACAAATCCCTAACTTCTGCATAGTGGTCTTGGTTTTTACACCAATAAAGTACTGCTCGTAGATTTCCTTCCTCTTCCTTTAACCTGTTGTAATGTATCCATTTTTCCCAATCTTCTCCGCCGTAACTGTAAGCAAAATCTAGATACCATCTCACCCAACGCCTCCGTGCTTCCCTCTCAAAATCTGGGTAAGCGGCTAATTGTGCTAAGGCATACTCACGAGTCAGAGAGAGCATCTCGTATCGCTTAGTCTCTGGGTTGAGATTCACTAACGAGAGTTGCTGCAAACGTACCAAGCCATTACTGACAGAATCAGGATCGGATGTCAGTCCAGCAACTTCAGCCACAGCAGCTTGGATAGGAGCGTCAGGAAAAATCGCCAGTGACATGAGTAACTTGTGTGGTGGCTCTCCCTTCATACCTTGCACTGATTCCTCAAAGCAAAAACGAGCCACATCGCCTTTAGCGGAGGCTAACTGCTCCAATACGAAGTTCAAAGAGTAGCCACTAGAAACTTGACCGAGTGCGTAGACAATAGCGAGAGGGATTCCCCCAGTGCGATCGTAGAGTAAGCTAGAGTCTTTATCCTGGATAGTTATACCTTTTTCTTCAGCTTGTTGCTGAATCAACTGCAAACCATCATTCAAGGGCAAGTTTCGCAGACTGATTGGCAGCAGGGCAATTCGTTCGCGGGTAGTAATTACTACTTTGACGCAAATGGGTAAATTGTATAGGAATTCTATAACCTCATCCCTGTCCTCTATAGTTTCCATATTGTCCACAATCAGAAGCGTTCGCTGTTTAGAAAGACATTGGCGTACACGCTCAAATTGGTCATTGGGAGGAGATTGAATAATTGTAGAGTCATTTAAGGCATTGGCAATCACCCGAAAAATCTCGCGCAGGTTACGCTGTCCTTGCTGCCGTTGCAAAATCATATCGGGAATCAGTTCTTGTTGTTTAGCTGAAGTGAAAATAATTGCATCAAATTTAGGTGCATCAGAACTATTTTCGTTACTAGCTTCTAAGCACAAGTAAGCAGCTGCTAACACCAGCGCCGTTTTCCCTACGCCACCAATGCCATGAACTGTAATCATGTGAGCGCCATGCTCTGGCGAAAGGCGTTCCAGTAGCTTTTTCATATCTACCTCGCGCCCAATAAATTCTGTGTAGGTTGGTGATGGCAGATTGTGGGGGATAGCAACACCTCTGCGATATCCATACATCTCAAGAATGTAAATAAGGTTGCTTGATCTGACGCTGTTATCGGGTTCTCCTGTCAAAGTTTCAATATCTCGATAGATATTGCTCAATTGCACTCTTACACCAGCGTTATCTCTGTACAAATCCTGACTTATCTTTGTCAAGCTATACCCACATAGCAACCCAAGTAACAGGTCTTTTTTAGAATTTTGCCTGTATCGCTCTTGAATTTTAGACTCCAAGTCAGTCAGTAAACGATCTATATCCCAATCCTGTAAAACCTTTTGATACCAAGCTTTAGACAGATTCCCACGCTCTGACTGATCTGACATAAATATCACCCTATTAGTTTTGTTGTTAAATGTTGGTTAGCAACATTTTAACTAACAAAACTTTTACCATGTTGTATTAATAATTTTTCAATAACAAATTTTTAACATTATTAATTACGCTATTTAGGGTCAATTTAGTAGGCTAATTACTAAGTTCATCATTGTTGGTAACAGGCTGCATCCAAATGGAACATCTATCCTGACAACCAACGAAAAACTCTGGCTGAATTATCGTTTTAACTTCTGACAACAAAGGAGTACTGAATGAATAAACTAATTCAAACTGTAAGTATCTTGGTTGGTCTAAAACAATCTCGACTTTATTTTCCTGAAGAAAAACAAGTCTGTGTCTTTAATAAACTTCCGACACTTTACCGTGAGTTTACACCAAAGTCTGTACAAGAATCAATCAACGAATTGCAAGAGCGATTAAAAACTCAAGGTTTACTTGCAGAGATTACTGGTAAATTTGATTTAGAGACAGACGAGGCAGTAAAAGAATTTCAAAAAAGAAATAATCTTCTAGCAGATGGAGTGGTTGGCCCACTGACATGGGCTTGCCTTTTGTACCCAAAACTTTCTCGGAGTCAAAAAATTAAGTCCCCAGAATTAAGGAAGGCGGTTAAGGAACTGCAAACTATCCTTTATGATGAAGGCTTTTTGAAAAAAGAACCTACTAGCTATTTTGACAGTGCAACAGAAAGAGCAGTGAAACGCTTCCAAAGAGTTTATGGATTGAAGAATGATGGCATTGTTGGGGCAGCAACTTGGGCAGTATTGCTGGGAATGCGACAAAAAATTGATAAAAGCTTTCCAAGGTTAATTTATTTTTTGTCGCCGCAATCATGGTTTTTATGGGAGCAATTTTTGATGATTTGTTGCATCCTATTGGGTATTTATTATAGTCCTATACCAGGTCAGACCCCTAAATTCACTACTGCTTTAGCAACTGCCTATGGACTCACCTGTGTAGTGCCTTTTTTGTTAGAAAATTTACCGATGAAGCCTTCACTCAAGCCTAGCTTATCTATCTTGCAATATGCTCCTTATGTGTTAACTGGTATCTTTTGGAAACCAATTATAAATTTCTTGGGGCAATTGTTTAATTAATCATTCGGGAGTTGCATAATTGATGAGCAATCAAATTTTTGCGTTGTGCTTTTAAAAAGTGCGATCGCTTCCGTCCGAGCGTAGGCGATCGCAATTTTATGCAGCAACTGCACTGAAGAAAAAATTCAGTCGATTAAGCCATTGATGCCAGACATGAATTAGCCTTGCACGGTCAAATTCAAAAATCTCTGCTTCCTCACCTGGTAAGGCTACGACAATGAGAGCATGGTTAATTTTGCAGTTAAAGAGGCGATCGCTATAATACCGATTTATCGCACCACCATAAGCAGCTAGTTGTAAAGGCTTGTCATAAAGCTTATCAAATCTCAGTTTTGGTTCCTCGGCTGTAGTCCATTCAATTAAATGGGGAACACCTTGATAACGAGCAACTAAATCAACTTTCCCGGCGTAAAGTTCCTGATAGTTAGGTACAAGTTGCTCAACCAGTGGAACATCGCTAAGTTGGTTTAGCACAGATTGAACGCTATCCCAGTAAGGCTGAATCAGGTTGCTGTCAGGTTTGGACGAGTAACCTTGCAAATGTTCTTTAATCAACTGGTGCAAGGCATTTCCTCGACGGCGGCTGTTAGCAGCAATTCGATTTGCTTCTGCATCGCCAACTTTATTGCGCCAATGGGAAAGGGCGGCTAGAGACTTTGGTGGCTGTGTCGCTTTTAAAACTGTGGTGACAGCAGGGAGAAAAACACCATTATTGCCTTGATAGTAGCATCGTCCGTTGATGTAGGTAGATTTCATAAGTGTTGTGAATGACTACATCAACTAGCTTCGAGGGCTGGTGTCTGAGATTGTGTTTGAGTCATAAGTCCAGAATGTCTGACTTTGTGTATGAGTACGTATGACTTTTAATTAACTCAGTTAAAATTATTCAAAGTTGCATATTTAAAATATGACTGGGCGATCGCTTAAAGCATCTTTAAAAGGAATAGAACAAGCAAACAAAGCTTTAACTCGTAATGCTTTGGGTAAAAAGGCTTTAGCTTTAGAGTTAGGAATAGCTCGATCAACAGTACATAACTTTTTTAGCGGTAAGCCAGTTGACCGACTTAATTTTGAAGAAATTTGTAAAAAGCTAGGTTTAAATTGGGAAAAGATAGTTGATATTCCAGCTAACGAACCTAGAACAGAGCAACTTCAAGATACGACAATCAACAATAATAATTTTGTGGGCCGTGAGGATGCAATCGCACACCTCAACAACCTTGTTAACGAAGGTGCAAAAGTTATTCTAATTCACGCAGAGGGCGGTATAGGTAAAACCACCTTAGCTACAAAATGGTTTGAGCTTCAACGTTTAGAATATCTTGAACTGCGTGTAGGAAGCACACCCCAGAACCTGAACTCAGTAGAAGATTGGGTAAGAATCAAGCTTATAAATTACTTTAAAGTAAATCCAGAGCAAAATTTTATTACTATGCTGGAGCAATTGAAAATCCAGCTAAAAGCTAGAAAAATTGGTGTCTTAATTGATAATCTTGAACCTGCTTTAATAAATGGCGAGTTCATAGAACCATATTATAGCTATTATGTAGAACTATTAACCTTACTAGGTCATAAAAGTGTACAGTCGATAACGCTTATCACAAGCCGTGAACAAATTTATGAGCATACAGTAAAACGTCTTCAAACTTTTACGAATTATAAGTTGGATGGATTGAAGCAGGAGTCATGGCAACAGTATTTTGAAACTTGCAAAATTAGTATAAATGATGCTGCTCTTAGTGAAATGCATCAAGCCTATGGCGGAAATGCTGAGGCTATGGTTATCCTTAGTCCTGAGATTGTCAAAGAAGCTCAAGGTAATTTAAAAGTTTACTGGCAGGACAACCGTGAAGATATATTAAGATATAGGACTATAGAAAAACTTGTTCAACGTCAGTTTGATAAGCTCAAAAATGATAATATACAGGCTTATAAACTTCTCTGCCGTTTTGGATTTTACCCCAATCAAGATATTACTGTACCAAAAGTATGGCTATTTTGTTTACTTTGGGATGTACCAAAAAATCGGCGACAACGGGTAATTGATGATTTATGCGATCGCTCTTTGATCAAAAATTGTGATGATGAATATTATCTCCATACAGTTATTCGTGTAGCATCTGTAGAAAATTTTAGTTTATTAATTAAAGAATTAAATAATAGTCAGCTACCTTTAATTAAACAACAAGTTGATGCAATTTTAGAAGGAGAACCTGAGTTGCAGTTATTTCTTGTCTGGGTACAGCAAAAATCATCTTCTGTCAAATGTACTTTTAATCAACCAAGCATTAGAGCGTTTTACTTTTATTTAGCACTCAGTATTAATTATGTAATTGATCATCTTTGCCCTAATCCTGTTGTAGCTTTCTTTGAAGATGATTTTAATCCTGAAATCGCTTTTGTTTTAGGTCTAAAATTAACAGAAGAATCTAACGAATTTAATGATATTTATCTTGACATTGAATTAGCGTATGCTTTTGGTGATGCTCCTAAAAAGACTGATTTTAAGCATTATTGTTTAGAACCAGACTTAGTAAAATTGCTTCAAAACTTGGAGAAAAAGATTCTTGACTATAGTAGCTCTATGGATTTTTTATATGGTGGAGGATATGAAAACTCTTGGCAGGATGATTGGTCAAATGAAGTAAAAGATTTAGCAGGGAAACTAAGATTAATGTTAATTAAATATCGTAATATTGGGCATGACTGGAAGTTCACAGAAAGGCAACGGGACTTAGTTCAACAGTATTACAATGCTAATAAATTACTTGTTTATTGCCTCAACAGTGCTTCTGATCAAGTCCGATCGCACATCGAAGACACCCTACTCTTACCCATCGCTAAAATAGAAAAACGACCATTCAAAAATTAAATCGCCTTCTTGTTTGCGTGAGCTAAAAATCAAACAAAGGCGGGTGCGGGGGTTGAACCCGCTAATCCCCACAATGGTGGAGACATAACCGATAACCCTAAATTCTCCGGCCCCGAAAGGCAAGTTGCGAACAAGGATAACCCGCCATGAAGCATGAAGGATAAAGTGTTTTATCCTTTACCCTTCAGCAATATCTACAATTCACCCGTAGCTAGCATCTGGATGATCCGAGGCGTACCTGGGTCGAACCCTGCCAAATCCCAAGATAGCGAATCTTCAGGATCTACCAAAGTAATTTGGTACGGTGTCAAGGTGATATACACCGCCTTGACGTTAGGATTTACCTTTTTGCGGTACTCCTTCAGCGCTTGACTTGGATGCTTATACCCAGCCCAGCTTTCCGAGTCAGTCCAAAAGCAGACTACATCTGCTTTAAACTTATTCTTAATCATCCAGTCATAAGCTACCGATGCATCAGTTCCACCGAAGTTTTGATTGCTAGCTTTGCGAACCGCAGAACTAAAACTATCTTTGGCAGTGATACCTAATTCCCGGAATTCCGTAGCAAAGCCGCGAATCATGTAGTTTTTCTCTGCTTTTGCTGTCACCAGTGCCATTGTGGTGGCAATTTCACAGCAAGTCAGTCCCATATCTGCAACCAAGTTACCCATAGAACCAGAAACATCTACGGCGTGCATGAATACTTTACGTGTGGGTTGCACAACATCAAAAGACAGTTCAACCGCTTTTTCTAAAATGTCCACAATTCGAGGAACTGGATTCCAAGTTTTCTTACTGCGTCCTAATGTCCCACCAGATTGATATGTTTTGAGTGCTTTCAAAACATCAATCGGATGGATGCGACCTTTACGCAGATGTTCTCTGCGATTAAGAACTGCTTCCACTTGCAGCAAATTAGCGTTTTCATCAGCTCGTAACACACCCAGTTCAGTTAAAGAACCCAAATTACGTAACATTGCACCTATTGGCATTTCCTGAAATAGCAGCTGCCAAGCAAGCTGATCCATTTTGCCCACAGGTGCAGCCATTTCGTGAGTTAGGCGTCCTTGGGAAATAGCTTCATGAGTTTGAGTTGGATTCCGCTTCAGCCACTCATACCACCAAATCTGCGCCAACGCTTCTGAGGGGATATCTGCTGGCAATTCTTCCCAGCCTCTAACTACCCACTCAAATAATTGACGGTGATTTTCTGTAGGCGGTTTGACATGGAACAACCGCAACGCATCTCGGTGCGAGAAGCCTTGACGCTGTTGATATTTCAATAGTTGATAAGCTAAACCCTTGACATCTTCCCTTGAGAGCCAAGTTTTACCAGCTTCCCGCACTACTTTGCCAAATCCCCGCAGAGATTTGGTGTAGTTTAACCATTCGTAGAAGTGGCTACCAGTGCGGACAATTTGCGGGAAGATTTCACCAAACGCCTGTTTTGCTTCTGGTGCTTCACCCATCGATAGCAGCACTAAAGCCAAGATAGGCGCACTGTTATTGATGGCGCGTCCATCGCTAGCATACAAAATTTCTTCCGCTACACGGCCAGGATTTTTGGCAACAGCTTGTCTGACAACTGTCACAAAATCCTCTGTTAATTCCTGTTTACCAGCGTAGTAAGTGCTTTTTGCTGTGCCAACCAACAAACAACGGCGCAGCATTTTCCAGATACCAGCGTTGAACATCCAACCGCCGGAACGCCCCTGAACCATTTCTGCTTCTCGTCCGGGGATAGGTTGATTTTGGGGTGTAGTTGTTTTCTTTTTAGTGAAAAAATTGTAATTCATCGCTTCATCTCCCGGCCCTTGCGGGCAAAAATGAAAGGTGGCAGAGCAGGATTTGAACCTGCGACATCCGGCTTAACAGGCGATAACCCTAATTCGTCGGCCTTTTCAGGCAAGGTGTGAACAAGGATGTTTTTCGGCGCTCTACCAACTGAGCTATCTGCCACATGGAAATTTTGGACTTCGGCTACGCTCAGTCGAACGATTTTGGATTTTAAATTTAATCCAAAATTATTTGGTGTAGCGGAGCGGGATTTGAACCCGCGACCTCTCGAACCCTATTCGATAACCCTAATTCATCGGCCTTTTCAGGCAAGAGGTGAACAAGGATTTTTAGCGCTCTACCTCTGAGCTACCCGCCACATAAAAATTTTGGATTTGAGATTTGAGATTTTGGATTGAATTAAAAATCTCAAATTAAAAATCTCAAATTATTTGGTGTAGTGGAGCAGGAATCGAACCTGCGACCTCCCGCTTGGCAGGCGATAACCCTCAATTCGTCGGCCTTTTCAGGCAAGGATTGAATAAGGATGTTTAGGCGCTCTAACCACTGAGCTACCCACCACATATCAAGTAAAGTTGACTTGTATTACAAGTGTAGTATACGTATTATTTGTTGTCAAGGGACTGGTAAGCTAACTTATAGAGTTCTTGGTTGAGTTAAAAACCCACTTATTTTCTCTGGTAAAAACTTTTGCGCGTAGTTTACCGCCGTAGGCATCGCAGACCAATCTTATATGAGCAAAAAGGTAATAAGCCTATAACACCTACTGAATAAAGATTTTGCCGGCAAATTTGCCGCAACTTTGCCAAAAGATACAAAAAAGTGACACAATTTTTGCCAAGATAGATAATATTATTTACTAAAATTCACTTGGCAAAAATCGGCATGAGTGAGAAACCCATAGAAGGTAACGGTAAGGCTTTTCTCGTTCTACTTTTGCCCATCTCGTTTTTGATTATTTTCCTAGTTGCCACTTGGAGAATTTTACTGGCGGTAATTGTGCTGGTAATTGCCTTCAAGCTTTGGCAGGAATATCAATGGCAACAGTGGACTGTGCGAGTTAACCCAATTTTTCATCAATTGGTTCGCGAAAATCAGGGCAGACTGACGCCAATGGACTTGGCAATCAAGGGCAATTTTCCTGGAACAACGGCAAAACGCTATTTGGATAGTAAAGCCTCGGAATTTGGTGCCAGTATAGTCAACTCTGAAGATGCAGGGCAGTCTTATTACTTTATAACTGCTAGCATTCTCGGCAATATTCTTGATAGTAGTGAGCCTGTTAAAGAACTTCCGGCTCAACCAGTTACTAAAACTGCGCGATCGCTCTTAGCACCACCAACCCCACAGGAGGAAGAACTAGAAACCGAAGCACTCCCACAGCAAACACATGAGGAAGCTAAACGATCGCTGGAAAAACAGTTAATTTTTGGCTCTCTCATCCAATCTGAACTTGCGAAACGGCTCAATGTCTATTCCAGCACAGTTTATAAACGGCGAAACGATCCAGAGTTTCCTGAGTGGAGTCGCAGCAAAGACCCTGATGGCATTGCCTGGACATACTCGGAAAAAACTAAGGAGTTTTTCCCAGTGGAAGAAGAAGGCTAAAACAATTCGTAATTCGTAATGACGCTCCTGCGTCGCTAACGCTGCGCTAACGTAATTCGTAATTAGAATTTTGGAATTTTTGTTTGTAAACCTACAGCTTCGTTGATGGAATTTAATCCGCTTTGTTCTAGCTTGGAAAGTAAACCAGCTAGAATTCGGCGTACCATCATTGGGCCTTCGTAAATCCAGCCTGTATAAACCTGAATTAAGCTAGCACCAGCAGTAATTTTTTCCCAAGCATCTTCACCAGTAAAGATGCCACCAACCCCAATAATCGGGATTTGTCCTTGGGTTTGCTGCCAAATAAAACGAATTACCTCAGTGGAGCGATCGCGCAATGGTTCACCACTAATTCCGCCGGCTTCTTCCTGGGGTGATTTGCCAGTTTGGTCTATCACCTGGGTTTTCAGTCCATCACGGCTGATGGTGGTGTTAGTGGCGATAATTCCTGCCAGTTGGTAGGTTTTAGCAAGAGTTATAATGTCAGCGATCGCTTCCCATGATAAATCTGGGGCTATCTTGACAAAAATTGGTTTATATGTAGTATTTTCTTGTTGTAATAAATCTAAGATGGCACTGAGCATAGAAGCATCTTGGAGCGATCGCAATCCTGGTGTATTGGGAGAAGAGACATTAACAACAAAATAGTCTCCCAAATCCTTGAGTAAACGAAAACTATCGAGATAATCCTGTGCGGCTGCTTCTAGGGGGGTTATCTTAGATTTTCCCAAATTTATCCCTATGGGTATCGATCGGGTTAACTCATGCTTTTCTTGTGACAAACGTGCCGCCATTACTGCTGCACCACTGTTATTAAAGCCCATCCGATTCAGAGCAGCTTTATCCGACGGGAGGCGAAACAAACGAGGACGCGGATTTCCGGGCTGTGCGTGAAAAGTTACAGTTCCTAGTTCTGCAAAGCCAAAACCCAGGTTAGACCAAATGCCCGCAGCGACTCCATCCTTGTCGAAGCCAGCTGCTAACCCTACAGGATTTGGAAAGTTTAGCCCAAACAAATTTTGTTCTAAACGTGAATCGTACAGGCATAAAGACTTCTTTAAGCGTTGGTTTATCCAACTAGAAGGCGTTTGCGATAGCCAATTAAAACTGCGAATCGTCTGCTGGTGTAACCACTCTGAATCGGTTTTTACCACATTGAACAAAAGTGGACGAATCGCAAGTTGATAAATATCCATTTCAATCCTTAACACTACGGAATTCGGTAGACTGCCGCGTTTCCTCTTTAGCTTGCCGGAGTTCGTCTTTAGCTTGTCGGAGTTCCTCTTTAGTTTGCCGTGCTTCCTCTTTAGCTTGCCGGAGTTCTTCTTTAAATAGCCGCACTTGTTCAGCAATCTGCCGCATTTCTTCAGCAGAATTTCTCATTTCTTCAGCGATCTGCCGCATTTCTTCGGCAGAATTTCTCATTTCTTCAGCAAGTTGTCGCTGCTCCTCTTGTGAAAGCCGAAAATCTTCACCAGACTCTCGCTGCTTCTCTTCTAGGAGCCTGGTATCTTCGGCAGATTCTCGTTTTTCCTCTGAGACTTGTCTTTGCTCCTCTTGGGCATCAGACGAAGTTTCGACCATTTCTCTAGCACTCCATAAATCTAACTTCAAGAACCCCTTACCTAGAGCTTTCAGCAAACACTCGTGACAATATTACTCAGGGTGCTTTTCTGGGCATCTTATATATTACAAGTTATGTTAACCAATAAATCAGATGGGGCAGCCACAAAAACCTATAGCCGCCGAACAGCAGATCCTCTCTTTGGGGCGCGTCCTCCAGAGCCTCAGAGAAGAAGATGATGTTGACGTTCTGATTGAAACTACTATTTCTTATCTCAAAGAAGAGTTTGACTACAAACTGATTTGGATTGCTCTTTACGATCGCCTGAATCACATATTATTTGGAAAAGGGGGCATCACACCCGATCGCGACATGAGCTTTTTACGCCAAAGGGTTGTTCTCAGTCCTGGAGATTTATTAGAGCAAGTAGTAATTGAACAGCATCCTTTAGGCGTAGCTGATTTGCAAACTGAAATCCGTGCCGCCGAATGGCGAAAAGTTGCCGAAAAATTCCAAATCCAAGGAACGATTATTTTACCGATTCGCTACAAAGACCGTTGCTTGGGCTTGGTATTACTGGGTTCAGAACGCTGGGGCTACCTACTGACAGGAGAAACAAAAGCACGTTTGATGATGGTTTTAGGTGAACTGGGGGCAGTGCTTTATCAAAATGAAATGCATAAGCACCAAAAGCAAACCAGGCGAACTGACGAACCATTATTAGAATTGCTAGAAAATTTACGCACCCTCAGCAACCTGAATCAAAGACTTGAAGCAGCGGTGCAAGCAACTCATAAATTTGTCTCCCCCAGCCGGACAAATGTTTACTGGTTTGAGCGCGAAGGGCGCTACTTTTGGTGTCGAATGAGCAATCAGCTGGTCAAAATGGATCGCAATTCTAGCAGTCAGCAAGCAGCAGGAATGACTGTACAGGACTTGAGCGATTTTTATTATGCTTTGGCAGTTAACCAAATTGTCTCCATTGGTGATGCCCGCAGTTCTTTAAAAAGCCATTTTACGGCTAAATTGCTGCAACGTTTGAAGGTGCGATCGCTCCTAGCAGCTCCGATTATCTGGCAAAAGAACTTAGTCGGTTTTTTGGCGGTGGAAAGCAATGAACCTCGCATCTGGACAGACACAGACAGAAATTTCGTTCAGGGTGTTGCTGGTTTAATTTCTCTGGTTGTACCGACCGAAAGCATGGAAAGCACGATCAAACAGATTCAAGAGGATGCCCAACTCACTAGCCAAGTTGCTCAAGGTATCTATAGCGAACATGACCTTCAGACAACTTTACATAGTTGTGCTAAAAGAGTTTTAGCTCGATTAGGTGCTACCCGCTTTTTGCTGTTGCAGTATGACCCTGAGCAGAAGAATTATCAATTTACTTACCAAAGTCAGCCCCAAAATCGTCGTCCGTTGGCATTTACCCTTCAGACCCTCAAAGAATTAGATGGGCAGCTTTTGCAAAGTTCAACTCAAGCGGTGGAAATTGAGAACTTAGATGAAGATTTACGCTTTTTTAACTGGCGACCCTTGTTGTTAGAGAATAATGTGCGATCGCTACTTGTTTGTAAATGCACTCATGAGCATATCCCAGCAGCACTTTTGCTGATTACTCATGACACCCATCGTTCTTGGACAACCTTGGAAAAAGAATTGCTGTGGGCTGTCAGTCAACAGATTGGTGTAATTGTTCGTCAGTGGCAATTACATAACCGCACCACCCAACAGCAAAAAACTTCCCAGGCATTTGAGCAATGCTTACGCATCTTGACACAATCCCAGAACAGCGTTGAGGTCGAAAAAAAGCATTTAGAATCTACAGCCCTCGAACAAATAACCTCAATTTTGGGTTGTCCCCTAGCGCTAATGCTATCCTGGGCACCTGGTGAAAGTCGGGCAGAAATTATTCCTGGAGTGATTGACAATAGCCAATTTGGGATTTTTTCTGATGCATCTATTTATATCCAGTCTGAAGCCTTAATTCAGTGGGCACTTGCTACAGAGAATTATCTGACTTTGAAGGTAGATAATTTACCCCCGGAAACCAGGAAATGGTTGAATGTTCCAGACAAAAGTCAAATTTTGGTAATGGCATTACGTACAACCGCTGATTATGAAACCACTGGTGTCGTGTTGCTTGTAGACTATCAAGAGCGTCGTTGGTCAGAACAAAACCTCAGTGCAACAGCAACTCTGATTTCTCAATTAGCCTGGTGGCGTCGTGAAAAGCAAATTACCCGACTTTTAGAATCCACAACCGAAGAATTACGACAACTCAACTGGTACAAACATCGTCGTCTAGAGGAAATTCAAAGAATAACGGCGCACTCCCTGAAACAAATACACGATCTGGGCATTCCTGCAAATGAACTGACTCAGATGCGCTACCAGCTATTGCTGCGGCAGTTAGACCATACAGCTACCTCTATGAGTGGAATGCTAAAACTTGAGAACTGGCAGCTACATATTAGTTGGGAAACTATGCCCATAGCTAGTTTACTGAAGCGATCGCTCGAACGCATCGACAATTTACTTAAACAACAAAAGCTGTGGATTGGGGTACATGGATTGGGACAAGCAATTGACGAGCAAGAAGCGCCCAAGAATTCTTCATTAGTTAGAGGCGTTCCTCCCTCCAGCGCTCAATCTGCAATGGCGATCGCTGGTGATATTGTCAAAATTGAATTAGTTATTCATGAATTATTGGTTACTGCCTGTAACCGTTCTCAAACCGGTAGCAGAATTGATATTTGGTGTCGCCGTTTAGATGCGTCAAGACCCTCAGATATAAAATATTCTTCTTCTACAACTGGAGGGGCTGAACATCACACATCCCTAGAATTATCGATCACATATAACGGTGCGATCGAACCACAGCTACTCACGGAACTACATGATAATACACCTAAAGATGTGCTTGCTCCTTCCAAGCTCGACCAACCACCAGCTTTACATCTGGTGATCTGTCAAAACCTCATGCAAGAACTAGGAGGAGAGTTGAATTTCTATCAGTTACCAGATAATCGGGTAGTCAGTCGCTTGTTGCTGCCGTTAGCTGTTCATGATTCTTAGTGCAGCTTTGCGTAAAATCATGGCAATTAAGGGTTGAAATTTAAATGCAGATGCGCTTCATTTTCCCGCAGTGAAGGTTAGTACAGATGTACGGTGGTTAATTACCTCACTTGTACGAGAACTGCTATAACTACAAGCGTTAACAATTTATCTTTGTCACTGTCAAGGCTAATTAAACGTAAATATAAAATTATATTGGCAATTATCTCAACTATTTTGTATATATTTACTGAGTCTATAAAGAGTTCAACAGGGGAGCATCTCAATGAGTGTAAAAACACGCTTGCCCTGGCGAATGGAATGATGCCTCCGGCACGCCAAGGGCGAACGCGGCTATACAGACAAAACCCACCTCCGTGAGTTTCAAATTCTTTGAGTCCGCGTAGGCGGACTTGGTTTGTGTCGCCGCGATTTCTAATCGCCAGGTATATTTGCAAAGGTGAGATGCTCCCGTTCAACAGTTAGCTTTTGTTAACTTGAATATCTCCAAAAAACGTGACATTTTTTTAAAATATAGTTAACATATAACTTGATAAAACACTGATAAAAACTATTATTAATTTTAATTCAGAGGAAAAATAATTAGCTGGACAACTTGTACAAAGTTTTCTATTAATTTCATTAACAAATGTTATTAAAACAGAAAATTCTAGAAAATATTCAGTATTTAATTATTGGTTAAATATTAAATTTAATACTTTGCATAAATAAAATCAAAATATATTTTTGAAATTACATATCGTATTTACATATTTAATCAACCTTTTATATTGCTTTTGGGATGGCAATAGCAGCTTGAGCCTACATTTTTTAGGTAATGAGATGGAATCAGTACATCGAATTATAATTGTCAGTTTATGGATTCTAAGTTTACAGCAAAGAGAATTATATGGATGCTACAAAATATTTACAAGCATCAAGAGGATTAAATTCCGACTCTTAAGCTACCGTTTTGAGAAAGGTGAATATAAAATTTATGTGCCTGGAGGAATCTATCAATGAGCTTTAGATACCTTAAGCATTTGTTGAGATTTCGTTTAATCCGAAGCATTCTTGTTTTGGGTCTAATATCAATTCCTAACTTGTGTAATGCATCTGCTCAGACTACTCCAAAAGGGGGAATTGACTGGATTCTAGTTGTAGATACTTCTGCTTCCATGCGTGGTGTAGGTGGAACAAAAAATATTTTTGAACCAGTCAAAAATTCTATTACTGAATTTGTGAATACGGCCAGATTAGGCGACACAGTTACTATTTATAGCTTCGATCGAGATGTCACCCTAAATGCCAATGATATCACTATTAACAGTAACCCAGACAGAGGTAAACTCAAGCAAATAATTAGCTCACTTCAAGCTGAGGGTGTGCGTACTCATACAGGGAAGGCTGTACAAAAGGCTTTGCAACATTCTGCTCTGTTAAATAAACGTGCTGATGCTCTTGGTCGTACTGTTAGTATCGTATTTTTGACGGATGGATTAGAAGATGTACGTGGTATTTCTAACCCTGTTTCTATTCCTGGTAATACCCAATTTCTACGTGAGCAACAATGCAAGCCATACATATTTTTTGTGTCTTTAGGATTAAAAGAACACGAAAAGCAACTAAATGACTTTGCTAGCAATCCAGCGCTTTGTGGGAAGGGGCAGGTATTGCGAGATCCTGGAGGAGTTCAGCTGAACCAACTGGCTCAAAATATCCGGCCAGCGCTTATTAAACCCAAACTTGATATTAATTTACCCACTGCCAACTTACCGCCAGTATCACCGGGAGCAACTACTGAACCGCTCAATATTAATGGTATTAGTAATGTCAATTCTAAGGTAAGTTTGCAACTGGAAGACCCTCAGCAAAGTGGTATTCGCTTAATTTCATCCGATCGCACCATCGACTTAGTTGCGAATCAAGCAACAGCAATCCCTGTGCGTTTACAGATACCACCGGAGGCAAAAGGGGGCGCTAGTAGCTTGCGCTTGGTGTTGATAAGTGCAGATCAGGCGATCGCACCAATTAAAATTGACCTCCCTGTAACCATTCAGTCACAACTACAAATACAACCCACAAAGATAGATTTTGGCTCAATAGAAGCAGGCAAAACCACTGAAACCCAAACTTTGGTACTTCGCACCAATATATCTGGAACAGCTAGCTTACAACTACAAGGCAATTCCAAAGACGTTTCTATAGCAGAGCCTTCAGCAGCCATATCCTTACAACCAGGAGAAAGTAGAATTCCTGTGCAGTTGCAGATTACTGATAGCAGTTTTGCAGGCGATCGCACTTTCACTTTAGTCCTGACTCCAGATAACTCAATTGCTAGCCCTGTCAGTGCGGAAGCTCATCTGTATATTTTGATGCCACTATGGCGAAAAATAGTTATTTGGTTGCTCTTACTGCTGTTGGTGTTGTTAATTGCCCTAATAGTAATTTGTTTGATTCAACGCAAAACTCCATTGGAATTAGCCGAAGATTTCCGCAACCGTAAACGCTTAGAAGGAGCGTTGGTAGTGCTAGAACCACTGCCACAATCATCGGAAGACGAAGAAATTAGTCTCACTAACCTACACAAGGGTAGAGTATGCCTGAGTGAATTGATACCAGCTATCGCTGCGACAAATTCTGATGCCGAGTTAGTCACAGTTTGGCGGTTAGGCAAAAAGAATATAGATTTGCGGTGTTTGAAAGGTGTAATTTTTGTCAATACTAAAAAGATAAATACAGATGAACTCTTCAACGAGGACATCATCGAGATTGGCAACGTTAAGTTGCAATTTAACTGGATTGAACACCAAAGACCCTCTGAAACAAGCAGTGGGCAAACAAATTTTTGAATAATATCACAGGAAAGTGAATGTTAAGTCCCACGGTTGTGCGTCCCACGGTTGTTTTTCGTCCTACCGTTGTTATCGGGCTAGGAGGAACGGGTTATGAAGTTGTACTCAAACTCAAAAAGCGATTTATAGATGTTTACGGCTCAGTTCCAGAAGTTATTCGTTTTATTTCTATTGATACTACCGAAAATATCCAAGAACGAGAAAAATCACCTGATGGCACCAAGGTTATCTTAGAACCTAATGAACTTTATGCAATTTCTGTTGCAAATCCCCTACCGTTAACACGTAACGACCACATCGCTGAATGGTGGCCTAGAGACATTTCCGCTGCCAGCTTGATCAGTGGCGCTGGACAGATTCGGGCCCGGGGACGGCTCGCCTTGTTTGCGAAAGTAGGCGATATTGACGCTTTAATTGCTCAAGCAATCAATGCTGTCCGCGAAATTCGCACTAGTAAACAAGCATTTTCAGATAACTTTCAAGTTTCCAGTCGGGATGGTGTCGAAGTTTTTATTGTTGGCAGTTTGGCTGGTGGAACGGGCAGTGGCACATTCTTAGATACAGCTTTTTTAACACGAGAACATCTGAATAATTTTTCTAATATTACGGGGGTATTTGTTTTACCGAGAGTGTTTGCCAATATTCCCCAAACTCACTTGGTGAAGTCTAATGCCTATGGCGCTCTCAAGGAAATCGAACACTTTTGGGGATTGTCACCATCTAATAGTATTGAGATTGATTATGGCATTAAAAAAATCAAAGCCGATCGCCCTCCCTTTGATGCTGTATTTTTAATTGACGGGGTTAACAAAAATGGAACTGTAGTTGGTCGTCCAGACGATTTGCAAAATTTAGTTGCAGATGGCTTGTACATCCAGATTGGTTCTCAAATCGGTTTAGACGCTGCTAACGTTGCTGATAATATTCGCGCTTATCTGGCAACTGGTGAAAAAGTTCGAGGGCGCAATATCAATTACTGTAGTTTTGGCTTTGCTACCCTGACTCTGCCAGTACAGCAATATGAGCGGATGAAATTAGAGGATGCTCAAAGCTTGCTGAAAAATGAGTTGATGGCATCTACCCCAACACTTGATTTAGAAAGCGACATCACCCGGTTTTTGGAAGATTGCAAATTAGCAGAAGCGACTACTCTCCTAAATGCGTTGACAGAAAGCGATCGCGGTGGACAGATGAAACCCGAATTTAGAATTGGCGAAATCCGTCAGGATCGGACAGCTTTGCCGACAATCAAAGAACTCTACAAACGGCAGTTAGATCAATTTGAACAACGGACGGCTCAAGAACTGGGATTGAGTTTTTCTCGCTTAGAACAGACTGCATCTGCTGCGATCGCAACTTTCTGGGAACGCGGTCTTAATCGTCCCAATGGACTAGCTTATGTTTTGGAATTTTTGAGCAAACTTTCCCAAAAATTAGACGAACTACAGCAAAGTGTCCAGCGTAAGTCGCAAGAGGCGCAATCCAGTTTTAATGCTTTGAAATTAGAACCACAAGAAGAAAAAATTAAAGAAGTTGCAGAAACTTGGTTCCCAAATAAAAACACGATCCAAGCAGCTTGTCAGAGATACAAAGAACGGGCTGACCAAAAGTGGAAGACTTATTTACATTGGAAACGGTGTGATAAAGCGGCTGAACTCTATGGTGTACTGCGGGCGAAGGTAGAGCAAATCCAGGAAAAGTGTCAGCGTCTACACAGCAACTTAGATAAAGTTTATCGAGATATAGAACAGAGTTATCACGAGGTCAACCGTCAAGGAAGTAACGATAATCCTTTTATTCACACCATTCAGCGCATCAATCTGCAATCGAAACGTCCCAAAGTTGCTGGCGAAGATTTTATCCGTTGGCATCGAGAACAGTCTCAAACTTTAACCAATTGGTCTGAGAAAAAAGCTGAAGATGTCAAGAACGAAATTCTGAAATTTGTCGATGAAGCTTACTATCCGCTCACCAGTATGACTGTTGAGCAGGTTTTAGCAGATAGTAATCCCGAAGATGCAGGGCAAGATTTGCAACAACTTGGCAAACTTGCAGTTCCCCTTTGGCAATATGAAGTATCGGAAATTCCTATTCAACAGCAGCACTTAATCACAGAATTTTATTACTACGGAGTAGAGAGCAACAACACAATTTTTAGCGATCCACCTCTTTCTAATCGCTTGCCTAAAGGAAATAATAATCCTTCTTTCGTACCGACAGGCGAACCCCATAAGGTGATGCTGTTTCGGGTGGAAGTCGGTGTTCCCTTATTTGCCTTCAACGGCATGAGGGAACTGGAGTCAGCTTACCTAGATCCGAATAAAGTCTTCAAGCACTTACATCGCAATTGGACAAACTTAGCTAATTTAATTCCTCCAGAAGACGACGGTGGGGCGTTGCGTTGGTTTGCATTAGCGCTGGCACCCGATCCTTATAAATTGGTTGTCAATCAGAGTAAAAAATATTTTGTTTCTACAGAACAAGCGAAAAGATTAGAGGGCGGAGTTTTGCCATTGGGAAGCGATCGCAAATCAGCATTTAAAGCTTTCAAAAGTAACTTGCCTCTAGTCAAGGAAATTTCTGACAAAGTTGAGCGGATTACCCACCAAGACCAAGAAAAAGCCAAATCTACTTTGCAAAACTACATCAATCACCTCAATCAGGTTTTAAAAGATGGCAAGGTTGATGCCCAGATTCAAGAACAGGTAGAAATGGAAATCCAGGAAATTGAAGCTTACCTGGAAGATTTAGATGTGATTATTTAGCGCTATAGTTTGCACTCTGAGAGGATGTTTGAAAAGTCCTCTTGTCGGTATCAAAAATTTTAGATCCCCCTAAATCCCCCTTAAAAAGGGGGACTTTGATTCCGGTTCCCCCCTTTTTAAGGGGGGTTAGGGGGGATCTAAAGTGCCTAAAGTCACAGCGAAATACTTTTCAAACAACCTCTGAGAGAGAGTGTCCCCATGCCAAAACCAACTATTTTACTTGCACTCGATCCTCACAGTGCCGCTTTTTGTACAGCCATTAAACGGCAACTGCAAAAATTTCCAGCCGATCAAACTTGTTTAATCCAAACTTATAACTTAACTTGGGATGGTCAAACTTTTGGCTTTAGTGGCGAGTTAGATCAGTTTGCTGACACGAGTTTTGATCTGGCTCAAACTCATAGTAAACAAGCTTATGTCTCCAAAATCCGTACCCAGTTCAGCGACGCGACAGGCGAACTGCAAACTGCACTGATTGAATTATTGAAAACAGCTAGTCAATCAAAAGAAGCGATCGCAGCGAAACGCCAAGGAGTAGAAATCAGCAGCACGCATCGAGTATATCTCATGCTATCAGCCAGCAATCAATTTGCTAGGGGAGTAGTTTTTGACATAGTACGCTTGATTCGTTGGCTATTTTCTAAATACTTTACAGATATTCCTTACAGCTTAGAAGCTTTATTGCTACTGCCAGGGTTATTTACCCAAGCCACAACTGCTGATTACGGTGCTGCTTACGCCTTCCTGAAAGAGTTAGATTACAAAATGACCAGTGGGGTTGTGATTACAGGTAGTCAAAAAGTACCACCTTTTGATAACTGCTGGCTGATGGATGAGCGAATTGGGGGACTGAGCGATAATTTGCCTAGCTATGCTGATGCTTTGGCAGGTTTTCTCACCGTGGAACCGGAAACCAGCGGCTTATTGCTTGGCGCACAAAAAGTACGGGGAAAAATACCCGCCTATAGTTCATTTGGTTATGGAGAATTGTTTTTCGCAGGAGAAACAACTATTAACCGTTTGAGTGCTGCCTTTGCTGCCGATATTATCAGGGAGCAGTTTTTACCAAAGGCAGAATTCACTCCCGAAGCAAGTCGCAAATGCTTATTAGATGCTAAAGGATTTGTTCTCAGTGAAGATTTCAGTAATGCTTTTCTGCAATTAGAACGAGACAACGGTAAACCAGTTTGGCAAGATTTTAATCCGCGTATTGATATCCAGGCAGGGATGGCGCGGGAATATGGGATGGAATTGCAACGTGCTTATCGGCAATTTGAAAATAAAGAGCTACTTTCTTATAAGCGCACGTTGGAAAAGTGTTGTAAACAACTACAAGGAAACCTCACCAGCTTCCTAGATCGCAGCATAAATAGCTATGTTGATGCTACACCTAGAGGCTTAAATGAAGGAGTTAGGCTATTAAACATATTGACCTTTTTGTATTTGGAACTGCAAACCGATGCCATTGGCGATCAATCTCAGAATTTGGTTACAGAACTGCGAACGGCTGAAGCATTTCTCGACTCAAGATTGCAGGTAACAATTGATCGAGAAGACACTCAAAAGCTGCTTAACCAAGTTCTATCCTTAAGATTGCGGCAGCAACAATTACAAGATAGTTTAGCTGAAAGAAAATCTGAAGAACAACTGCAAGAGCTACAAACAACTCAGAAACAGCTAGAAACAGCAGTTAATGACTATCGTCAAGCGTTAAATGCTGAAATCGAACAAGCTCGACAAATTCGCTTTATGGCGATCGCTCGCGCTCGTGAACAAGCTGAAACTGCGATCGTTGTCGCTCAGAACCACTTAACGGCGATTGAAAATCAACTTGAAACAGCTACAGATAACCTAGATGAACTGCTCACGGAAGAAAACCGTTTTCGGTCACAGTATCTAATCGTTTATCCTACCTTGGTTACTGGTGCAATATTCGCCTTGCTGATTCTGACCGGAATTTTCAGTCAATCAACGCTATGGCTGCTATTACAAAAGTTTTGGGCGAACTTAGTTACTTATCTGCTTTGGACTGCGGTAACAATTTTGACTTACTTAGGTATAATTTGGCTCAAGTACAGCACTAATATCCGCGATCGCATTCAGAAGGTTCAGAAACAAATTAAACGATTAGAAAGCACTATTAAAGCAACCGCCGTAGAATTACGTCGCAGTTATAATGAACAATTAAAGTTAGAGTACGATTTATACGCCCAAAATCTCCGTGTCGAGGCGTTAAATTATTTGATTAAAACAGCTAAACAAAGAACTGAAACCTTACGTCAAACTCTGTCTGATTTCTCTGAGATATACAATAATTTGGTTGCTCAACGCGATCGAGCTACCACAAAGTTCTCCGAAATTCGGCTGACAGTTCTGACTGATGCAGATATTGATGCTTATTACCAAAGTTTCCTTTCCACATTACCGACAGAGAAGTTTACTCAGGAACAGGTTAGCCGTTCTCAGTCGTGGAAAATTTCTACTGAAGAATTTCAGAATCAACTTATCCCCTTTGCTCGTCAGCAATTCGAGCAATTGGGTAATTTGTCTATTGGCGAAGTATTAAAGCAATCAGATTTAATTGCCGCCAATACAGCTAATTTGCGTTTGAATCAACTTTATGATAGTGCTAATTTGTTGCTGCGAATTCAAGATATTGACACTAACTTAAACCCAACTTCTCAACGGGAGATTACCCTCTGGGTAGGAACAAAAGATAAAGAACAAATTTTTGCGTTTTACAGCCGCTTTAGTCGTAGTTTAACCGCCTTAGTAGCTGAAGATGAGCAAAGGCTGTGTATTTTGACTCGTTCCTTGGGCTTTCCGGCTTATTTTCTCAGTCAAATTGAGTATTATCGAGACTGCTATGAACGGACTCAGAGCGAACAAATCGATGAAGACGAAAACATTCCCGATTTAATCCCAGAAGAAATTGGTTCTGGTAGGGAATTAAAACTAGCTTATCAAACAGTGATTTTAGCGATCGCTCTTCGGCTATTATCCCAGAATTCTCAAGGTGATTATCAATTTAACGGTCGGTCACTTGGTAAAGACCGAGAACAAATTACTTTAGCTTTAGCAACTGAGTTCACCTTTCAGGAACTCTATGGAGACTTAGAAGAACATATCGAAACATTTGAAGGTCATTTTATTTACCATAAATTACAGGAATTCGCAACATCTGCCTCATCTTTAAATCCTTACGAACGTAAACTTTTAGATCGTCTGCTCTCAGACTATAACCCTCTGAATTAGGCATTCAATCACCTTTTTTACTTCTCTGGAAATTGAATATAGACCTAACCCCAGCCCCTAAAGGACTTCTATTTAAAAAAATATTCCATCCCTGCGGGACACTCCGCGAACGTAGGGTCGCAAGGTCTTACATTGGTGTCAACTTAACGTTAAATAGGCAGTTAGAAATCGCATCTACACAGACAAAACCCACCTCCGTGGGTTTCAAACACTCAATTTTTTTAGTCCGCGCAGGCGGACTTTGTTTGTGTAACCGCGAATTCGATTCGCTGGGGCTTAAGTTGACACCAATGAAGGTCTTATGCCTCCAGTCAGATATTGAGTCTCTGACTCAATGAATGCATTCCCAGTTTCGGACTTGGAATGAGGAAAGTCTTATCAAGCTAGGTTTTTAGGACTTGCGTGTACACCGTAGCTTTTTAAGGGGGACTAAGGGCGATCTTTAGACTATGCACTTTAACCGAACCTTATTGCTACCAACTCTGACTTCGACAATTGGTACAGGCGATCGTTGCTTGATTTTACAGTGACTTGCTTGCTATCAAAGGATGCTCTGGCCCCAACATCACTTATGTGAACTCTCCCTACTGAATTTGTGAACTTCTCCCTACGGAATCCTTACGTAAATTCCAATTAAAAAACGCTCTTTTTTACTCAAGCTTTACAAGAAACTAGTGGATGCACGACTAGTATAAGTATGTAACCAATTCACTGCACCCCAGACTTAATGAGTAAATTACTTATACGGTTATTACTTATATAAAGGTGTAGAACTGGTAAATAAAAATTCGTCCTTAAATAGAAGATTTCTTCTACATAAGACAAACATGGCTTGAAAAGTTCCCAAGCTGACCATCCTGCTTGCCTATAATTTGTTCTTACTCATTAGTAAGGCAGTAGACAAGCATGACAAATTTGCAATCTTAACATCGTGAAAGAAAAACAAAAAATTGTATGAAAAAATACACCAAAGTTGTGAAGCGTTTTTTGGCATTGGTTACTCCAGCGATCGCTACTTCGATATTTGCAACCTTACCGAGCCAAGCTGCTACCTTTGCCTATTCTGAGTCAACATTTAACATCTACAACTTTAGTAGCAGCACTTTAGATGTTGGGACTGAAACTGATAATGTTACCACAGCAATTAGCACAGGTGGTCAAGTAACTGCTGATTCTAAGGCTGAGGCTGAGTTTAATATCAAGGCAAACAACTCTGCCTCTAATTTGTCCTTGAGTCAAGCTCGAGGTGAGGGTGATGGCTATACAGGGTCGGCGGAAAGCTTGGCTGCGATTACCGGTTATTATTTTATAGTAGACAAAGAGTTTTCTTTTGATTTCAGTGGCTTATTTAACCTTAAAACATCCATTGATGATGCAGTGACCGAACGTGCAAATGCTAGTGGAGAGTTCTTATATGAGTTATACGACATCGATAGTGATAGTGATAAGCCTTTGGACTCTTTCAAGATTTCTGGAAATTTATCAACTATAGGCAACAATGATGCTTTTGTATTTGAACCGAGTAGTAACATAACTTTTGATTCAAAGACTTCTGATAAATCTTTTGGCGGAACACAAGAATATGCTTTGACTACCTTTAAGGGTAAATATTCCCGTACTTTCGATAAGTCAACTCGTTTATTATTAATAGAATCTAAAATTAATCAGGTGAGTGTCTATACTATCCCAGAACCCTCAACAATTCTAGGTTCGCTGTTTAGTTGCGCTATGTTTGGTGCTGTCTCAATACGCAAGCGTAAAAGAGCTTCTTCGGCTGCGTTGTTGGTTAATCAGGATTTAAGGTCTGTTTAGTATGTTTGCACTAAGAGAAGTTCAGGTCTGGGAAATGGCATTTATGGAAACCCCAAGTCATTAGGTATGCAGATAATTTTGTGATTTTGCACCCTGATAGACAAGCATTAAAGAAATGCAAATAAATAGCGATAAAAATGAAGTTGTCATCTAGAAGGGATTAAAGTGCGAACTCAATCCTCATGGATTACCCTGTAGAGGCCAGTAATCCCCCGATTATTTAGTTTCGACTGAATGAATCGCACTTTATTTCTGCGTTTTCGTCCCTACGCATTACACGGCCACACTTACAAACGTGTATTCTAGCCGATATTATAGGTCATTGACGCTTTCTTAATTTAATCGCCCAATGCTTTTTTGTTGTTAAAAGTTATAGATTTTCGATCATCCACAAGTTTCTACCCTGATTTTTTGTAATCAACAGGGCGACAATATTTTTGGAACTGTGGATATCGTTTTAAACCCGGAGTACCCCTTTTACAGTTGTCGTAAAACTAAGAGATAGAAGACCATGCTTGTTCTCCACTGGTAAGTCTTGCCATTAAGTTAAGTTCATTAGCAAAAGGAAAGTTAGCTGCAAATACAGCACAATCAATTCAATAATTTATGCAAATCTTTTTTAGCTGTATTTTTAAAATTCATCTATAGCCAAATACAGCCTATTTGGAATGAATTTTTACAGTCAGAATTGCATTATCTACTTGCTGTTATCTGGGCTGACTTTTTATAAGCTTTGAACTCAAAAACAAGCATAGTCATTAAGCAACGCCGAAGTGTCGCTTTTACCTACTGTCTTATACTGCTATATGTGGTATAAGATAGAGGTATAAAAATATTCCTAACAAGCTTTTATGGATATAGCCCATAAAAGCTTCCTACAATTTGGTTATGCCAGCTTTAGAAAACTGTTGCCGATGTATCGACAGATGCAAGAACCTCACCATCATCAACAATAGCAGCAGCAACACCGACAGCAATAGCAGCATTATAAGTAGCTGTAATAGTGCCGTTTTCTACTTTATAACTGCTATTTTTAGCAGTAGAATAACCACGTGCGTAAGCAGATACAACTCCCCCTTGTACTTGACTAAGATCGGAAACTTCATCTTCACAAAAACTGAGATCGGAAATTCTTAATCGTTCCATAAAAAAGCTCTCTTTGAAAAACGAGTGTATTGCTGAAAGTTTTTGAGAACTTTCAGCAATTTTTCTATCTAAAATGCACTGTAGTACACTGTAGGACTAAGGCATATTTAGGCGGCAGTAGCACTAGATGTACCAGCACTAGCAGATACGCTGATTCTGCCGGAGATAGCAATGGTATCAGTTTGAATGCTTGTGATAGCGATGGTTCTACCAGCAGCGCGTGATCTTGAAGTAGCATCTGCAAAAGCTATTCCACCTTGAACATTCTCATTTTCAAGAACGGTTTCTACATGAGAAAGATCGTTGATAATCATGATTTTCTTTCCTAAGAGTTAGTAAGGTAAACGTGTTTGTTGTCGTGCCACTACAACTTGTTTTTTAGCAGCATACAAACAATAGCACTATTAGAATTTTATGAATAGTAGTTTTACGTAAAATTTTATTTTATTGCTGACGACAACAAAAAACATGATACTATCAGGCTATTTACGTGTTTAGTATTTCGAGATTAGTTTGAAAAGTGTTTCGCTCTGACTTTAGGCAGTTTTAAATCCCCCTAACTCCAGGGCTGTTTCATTCGATCTCTTAGCTATATTGTCAGCAGAGCTAAGTAGATGGGTGTAAATATTTGTAGTTGAGATAAGGCAGGAGGCAGGAGACAGAAAGCAGGAGGGAAAAGGGTTTGAGTATTGTTTATCTTTGTTAACATAGTTTAGTTTTATTCTGCCTACCTACTTACAAATAATTTGGGATAATTGATTTTTTGCAAGTTCCTAAAAGAGAAGGATAGTAAGATTCAAAGCCTCTCTCTTTTTAGAAGAGATATTGCAAATAAGTCTAAGGATATATTGACAATACATTGGTTCGTTGAATTTATCCTGCCTTCGTAGCACACTGGTTACAAGTATCTTCCATCTCCCTCAGAAATTCAATTCTCATCTACGAAAAAATATTGCAAATAAGTCAAAGGATAGATTGACAATATATTTGTTCGTCGAATTTATCCTGCCTTCGTAGCAAACTGGTTATAATTATCTTCCATCTCCCTCAGAAATTAAATTCTCATCTACACAGTATTTATATGGGACGTGTTCGTTCTAAATCTGACCTACCCACAAAAATCTGTCCGGTATGTCAACGTCCTTTTACATGGCGTAAAAAGTGGCAAGATTGTTGGGACGATGTGAAATATTGCTCAGAACGTTGTCGTCGTCGCCGTTCTGAAGCTCAAAATGAAACCAACCGCAATACAGACGCAAATAGCGCAAGAGATTAATGGAGTTACAGGTGCAACCTAAATTAATTATTCATGGAGGGGCTGGTAGTTCTCTCCACGGTAAAGGCGGATTAGAGGCGGTGCGCCGATCGCTCCATACAGTAATAGAGGAAGTTTATTCTCTATTATTGTCAGGAGCAACTGCCTCAGAGGCAGTGGTGCAGGGTTGCCTAATGCTCGAAGACAACCCCCGCTTTAATGCTGGTACTGGTTCGGTATTGCAATCTGATGGACAAATTCGTATGAGTGCTTCCCTGATGGATGGTGCATCAGGGCGGTTTAGTGGTGTGATTAATATCTCGCGGGTGAAAAATCCGATTGATTTAGCGCAATTTTTACAAAGCTCGCCAGACCGAGTGCTATCAGATTTTGGTTCAGCTGAGTTGGCGCGGGAAATGCAAATTCCCAGCTATAACGCTTTAACTGATTTGCGGTTACAAGAGTGGATACAAGAGCGCCAGGATAATTTTCAAAGCACAATGGCTGGCGTGGTAGCAGAACCCGAACTGCTAGAAACCAGCAATGCCGGACGCGGTACCATCGGTGTAGTAGCTTTAGATGCATCTGGTAAGCTAGCTGCTGGTACTTCTACTGGTGGTAAGGGATTTGAGCGGATTGGCAGGGTAAGTGATTCGGCGATGCCAGCAGGTAATTATGCGACTAGTAATGCTGGTGTTAGCTGTACTGGCATTGGCGAAGATATCATTGATGAGTGTTTAGCTGCCCGGATTGTAGTGCGTGTCACTGATGGGATGTCACTGAAGGAGGCGATGCAGCGATCCTTTGGGGAAGCCCACGAGAACAAACGCGATTTGGGAGCGATCGCCTTAGATGCTAGTGGAGCGATCGCTTGGGGAAAAACTAGCGAAATCTTACTCGCCGCCTACCACGATGGCGAAAAAGTTGGTGATACTTTGGAATGGACTGGCAACGAACTGATCGGCTATTGTTGAATCAGTTTCAGGGCTTCGGCTAAAGTTTCTTGCTGGTCAACTATTGCGGCCAATTCTTGGGCTTCATAACGCCCCTCAAAAGCTTCTAGCGCCGCTCTTTTCAGTGCCACTTGATATCCTTGTTCCAGAATATCGATTAATTCTGCTTGATTCAAGTAAAAGTCACCGGATTTGCGGCGCTTGTTTATTTTGTTAATTTCCCGCACTGTATTTTCTATTGAAACATCCCAAGAGCGAGTCGAACGTTTTTCGGCCATTTGTTTAATTAAATGGATGAGCAGAATCACACCATAACTATCAATTTTATTGATTTTGTCACTGAGGCTCATTTCTTCTAACTCATCCACCAACAGTAGCGCCTCATGGATTTTGCCTTGTTCTAGAAATTGCCTAAGTTCTAGCAGTTCTTCCATGTATGTTATGTGTTGAGATTTTGGCTATACTACTAATCTTAGCTAGATTAGACATCTAGCAAAAATCGTGGTTTATAGTCTAAAACCACAGATCAAACGCGATTCACACCGATGAATTATTTATGTTGATCTGTGGTTTCATTTTCAACATTTTTCCTTCGCCAAGCTGGTTTCACCACCTGACGACTACGGGCAATTACCAGAGAATCATCAGGCACATCTTCTGTCACAGTAGAACCAGCTGCAATGTAGACATCATCACCCAAGGTAATTGGAGCCACTAAAACGCTATTGGCACCAGTTTTCGTCCGATCGCCTATTTTGGTACGATGTTTCTTTACGCCGTCATAGTTGGCAGTAATTGTACCAGCACCAATATTCACCTGATTGCCGACAACTGTATCGCCTATATATGACAAATGTGCTGCATTGGTGCGATCGCCTAATTGCGTATTTTTCAATTCCACAAAATTCCCCACACGGCAACCAGCACCCACCTGTACCTGACCGCGCAAATGAGTATAAGGGCCAATTCGACTTCCGGCCTGCACGGTGCTATTTATGACTACTGAATATTGCACTGTGACATTTTCACTTAACTGACTATTTTCAATTAAACTCCCCGGTCCAATGTGACTTCCTGTTTGGATTACCGTATTTCCCCGCAGGTGAGTTTGGGGTTCAATAATTACATCTGGCTGCAATTCCACTGTTTCATCAATGGTGATGCTTGTGGGGTCGATGAGGGTGACACCCGCCAGCATCCATTTTTCCTTGACTCGTTTTTGCAAAATTTCGGATGCTGTTGCCAGTTGCAAGCGATCGTTAATGCCGAGAATTTCTTGGTAATCTTCCACATTCACTGCCATCACTTTTCCGACTTGAGTCACGGCATCAGTGAGATAGTATTCTTTTTGGGCATTGTTTGCCTGGAGGTGAGGAAGCACCTTTGCCAAATCTGGCCAGCGAAAGCAGTAAACTCCAGCGTTAATCCGCTGATTTTCTCTTTGAACAGCCGTACAATCCTTGTGTTCGACCATTTCCTGCACAATATTTTCATCGTTACAAAAAACTCGCCCGTAGCCTGTGGGGTCAGGTAGGTGCGAGGTGAGAATAGTGGCAGAGTTTTG
This sequence comes from Nostoc sp., assembly GCF_036918015.1. Taxonomy (GTDB): domain Bacteria; phylum Cyanobacteriota; class Cyanobacteriia; order Cyanobacteriales; family Nostocaceae; genus Nostoc. The sequence goes on along the minus strand of NZ_JBALEO010000007.1, from coordinate 7,512 downwards.
ATTTCGGACGTGAGTTTGTAACATCTGCTTAAGAGTTTCGCTGCGTATTAACGGTAAATCGCCGTTAAGTACCAGCAAATCTCCAGTGTAATTTTCCAAGTGAGGAAGTAATTGCTGGATAGCATGACCTGTCCCCAATTGCACAGTCTGTTCGACAAACTCCAAACTGGGAATTGAATGCATGGCGGCTTGAACTTCCTCGGATTGATATCCCACAATCACGATTCGCCGTGAGGGCGAAAGTGGTTCTACACTTTCGAGAACTCTCTCTACTAGCGATCGCCCACCCAAAGAATGTAAAACCTTGGGTAAGCGTGATTTCATCCGTGTGCCGCGTCCCGCCGCTAGAATTGCTACAACTACCATAATTAGCTATCAGCTATCAGTGAAATTGTGATTAATGCTGTTGGTACTTTAAAATCTCGGCTCAAATCATACCAGCTAATTATAGAAGACTGAAAATATCAAAGGAGTCATAATTCAGGAGTCGGTATAACTTTACTCCTCAAAAGCAGAGATTATCGAACAGAATTCAGGAGTCAGGAGTCAGAATTCAGCAATGAATTATTTCCGAAAAAGCGGATGAATAATCGGCGTTTTTGCGCCCCCACCAAATTGAAAATTTGGTGGTGCAACAAGACCTGCGCCGGTCTGAATCCCCGACTGATTTATTCTGACTCCTGAATTCAGAATAGTTGAATTCTTCTTCAACATCATACCAATTAGCGTTCTTGACAGCAGCTACAAATCATTACTCTCTATTCCTTACTCTTCCCTTTTTCCTGACAAGAGCGAATAAACTCTGCAAACTGCTGCATTAATTTGGGGTTACGCCAACCGGAATCAGTTTCTTCTTGCATCACTAAAAGTGCTTCTGCTGAAGTAAAAGCTCTTTTGTAAGGTCGTTCGCTGGTTAGGGCATCGTAAATATCAATTAACTGAAATACTTGCGCTAGGTAAGGAATATCATCCCCCTTGAGTCCATCGGGGTAGCCTGAGCCATCCCAGCGTTCGTGGTGATGACGAATAATCGGAATTACACCGCGCATACTCCGTAGTGGTTGGCAGATTTTTTCTCCAATCAAAACGTGCTGCTGCATAATTTGCCAATCTTCGGGGGTGAGTTTGCCTTTTTTTAGCAGCACAGCATCGGGAATACCTACCTTTCCGATATCGTGGAGATAACCACTCCACATCAAATCTCGAATTTGATAGCGTGAGAGGTTGAGGTATTCACCAAAAACTTGTCCCCGTTTTACTAGACGTTCGCAATGGTTGCCTGTATTGGGATCGCGGCTTTCAATAGACATGGCAATGGAAAATAGCACTTGTTCGGCATGGTCTAAGTCTTCGTTTAGACGTTTCTGCCGCACCAAGGACTTGACACGCGCCGCTAGTTCCACCCGATCGAAGGGTTTAGTGAGAAAATCATCTGCCCCAACTTCAATTCCCCGAATGCGCGATCGCCTGTCATTTAACGCTGTAATAAAAATTACTGGGATTAGCCTAGTCTGCTCATCCTGTTTAAGCAATTGGCAGACTTCAAATCCATCCATTCCTGGCATCATGACATCCAGCAAAATCAAATCTGGTTGTTTTTGAGTTACCAATCCCACAACAATAGAACCACTGTCCGCCTCAATCACTTCGTATCCTTCCATCCCCAAGAGGGCGACAGCAGTCATCCGACTGGCGGCATGATCGTCAACAACTAAAACCTTCGGTGGATCTAAATCAAACCCATTCACTTTAGAACCTTTGGCTTGTAGTGTTCTAGAGACCAATGAATCATCATCACAATTAACATCAGATTTTATCCAAGAAGACATTGCTTGCCTATCTTCAAGCATAAGGTCTTCTTGAGATAAGCCTAAAGAATAACCTTCCGCATTTTGCGATTCCACGGCATGATTTGAACCGATACTCTTCACTGTGCTAATGGGGTTTGACCCATTAACAATTTTTTCTGTAAAGCCTGTATAGTTGGATTTCCATTGAATCACAAAGGCACTCCAAGTTTTTGCACAAGTTTAGTTAACAGTGTCAGATTTTAAAAACAAATTTAAGATTCGACTGTATCTGAGTCAGAGTTTCTATATGGATTATGCATGATGTCAAGCTGCCGATGGAATTTTTCGCAGCATGTATCTTTTATGTTACGAACAAGGTGTCTCTTGTTGTCAAATTTTTTGCTTGTAATTCCAGTATGATAAATTCTCACAAATGTTAAATCAGGTTTTTTACGGAGATTTTTTAGCCTTGTGGCGTCAGAAAGCGTTATAATTGCGTGCTTTACATTGAGATATCGGATTTTGAGTTTCAAGTCTTTATAGTAATCATTTAGATATAAATGTTTTTACTCAATTATGGGAATACTCCAGTACTGTTAAAGAGGATGTAATATTGAATACTAACATATAGTTAAGCTATTTGGCTTGTAAAAACTCGTTCAATTAGGCTTGCAGCTCAAAGGCGTAGCATATTGTATGATATTGTAATCAAACTACAAACTAGTTCCCATAAAATGCCTGCCTTGTGTTCCGAATAGCCACCTTTTTCGCCAATGAGAGGCAGGTTCTAGACAAGAGGTTTGTTGCTCTTGTTGTCGCCGCCTGACTATGACTTCAGTTGGATCGCTCAATTGAGGATCGCGATAGGGAATAGCAGCACGAGTTAGCAAGTGTTCTTTTTCAACTTCTGAGAGGGTAGTGATTGGGAAGTGGTCTTTAAAATCAGCATTTTGAGAATGTGTTGCCACAGTACCAGGCGATCGCCTTCCTACGGGTGGGGTAGAATATATCACTAAGCCAGCAGCCAAAAGTGCTGTACGTACAGCAGCAGCACAAGAATAAGTGGCTAATAAACCATCTGGGTGTAAACACAATGACAACTGTTTAATAAATTCAACAGTCCATAATTGAGGACACTGTGGTGGTGAAAAGGGATCGAGGAAAATTGCATCTGCCCAGAAACCCGACTGATGTACTAGGGCGATCGTAGTTCTAGCATCGCCAATTAGTAGCTTTGCTTTCAGGTAAGGTGTTTGTACTTGATGCTCAAAAGCTAGCTTTTTCAAAATTTCAATATAGTTACAGTTCCAATTGTCGAACAATCGATGAGCGATCGCCGCTTGTGGAACTGCTGGATTCAGTTCTAAACCGATTACTTCAACACAACAACTAGGATTCACTGCCCAAATTGTTTGCAAAGCAGCAGCTGTGTTATATCCTAGACCATAACAAACATCCAATAGTCGCAAGACTGGTTTTTGCGCTGCTGTAGCCAGTTGAGTAGGTTCCACAAACTTGCAAAAACTTTCCTGCGTAGCTCCAGAATCGCTGTGAAAAGATTCACCAAACTCTTGAGAGACAAAGGTGAAAGAACCATCTGCTGTTAACTTAGGTGTAAAATTCTCTAAGTTTGACATCTTATAAAAAACTCAATAATGACTAATGCCCAATACAACTCTTGGAGAGGCTGCACTTCGACTACGCTCAGTGACCACGCCAACGGCTTCGCTCAGTACAAGTCCCCAATTTGTTGTTTCGCCAGCTTGGCTGTTTGAACATCTAGAAGATCCGCAAGTCGTTATTGTGGATTGTCGCTTTTCTTTAGCCGATCCACAACTAGGACATAAACAGTATAAAATAAGTCACATAGAGGGGTCATATTACTTAGATTTGAATCAGGATCTTTCCAGTCCAGTGGGTAAGCATGGCGGAAGACATCCTTTACCTAACCCTAATGATATAGCTAACAAATTGGCAGCGATTGGGGTAAATTATCAAAAAAGTTTAGTTGTAGCTTATGATGATTCGCGCTTTGCTTTTGCATCTCGTCTATGGTGGCTGTTGCGCTATCTAGGACATGAGCAAGTAGCAGTACTGGATGGCGGCTTGGCTGGATGGCAAAAAGCTGGGTATTCTGTTACAGATGTTATTTCTTCCCCGCGAATGGGTACGTTTGTCCCTCAAGTACAAACAGAAAAGGTGGTAAATATTACAGCAGTGAAAAGCCGGAAAGATAGCCACGAGGTCGTATTGGTAGATTCAAGAGAGAGCGATCGCTACCGAGGCGAACGAGAGCCAATAGATCGAATTGCCGGACATATTCCCGGTGCAGTTAACTATCCCTGGCAAGAAGTTACAGACTCTTCCGGCTACTTACTTCCTCAAGAAGAACAACAGCGTCGGTGGGAAAAGCTAAAAACAGCCGAAGAAATATTGGTTTATTGCGGTTCTGGCGTTACTGCTTGTGTGAATTTACTTTCTTTAGAATTAGCTGGTATTAGCAAGGGGAAACTTTATGCTGGTAGCTGGAGTGATTGGATTTCCTATTTATAGTCATTGGTCATTGGTCATTAGTCATTGGTCATTGGTCATTAGTCATTGGTCATTGGTCATTGGTCATTAGTTTTTTTAATAAAGGATAAATCACAAAGGACAAATGACTAATGACAAAGGACAAATTTCAAAACTTACCTAATTGCAAGCCATAATTAATACTGAAGAACCAGCCATCAAAATCAATGTTTTCGGCGGTTGAACTACCTAAACTTACTCCAGCCTGGACATTCATATAAATGGTATCGGATATTCGATAATTTAAGTGTCCGAATAGCCGATAAAATTCGTCTTCTCGATCGCGCTGTGTAAAGTCTGATAAACTCATTTGGTAGTCAATACCAACCTGGAGAGGCTTTTGCAAGTAGTAGTTCAGAGACACCCAAAAGGAATTGATTATCCGATTACGACTTTGGGGATCGGCAAAATTTACACTCAATTCGTAGAAGCTATCTAGGGTTAATCTTGAAGTTAAGGGATCTCGCCGTCCCAAAGACAGTTGTAGGGAATTTTCATTTAAAAAGCGATCGCCTGCTTTGAAGCTATCGAAGCGATCGCTGCTGTTGGCATAAAATAACTGTTGATTGCTCCAACTGATTTCTCCAAACATTCGTTGGGATAGCTGCTGGTAAAGACTGAGATTGAATCTCACCTGATTGTAATGATATTGTGACTGATTTATATAACGAATCAGATTGCCATCAATTGAGCCATTTACAAAAGTCTTAGATCCTAAAGGGAAATATGTAGAGGCTAGTGTCAGTCCAGAAATAATTAAACCATCTTCTATGGGGCTATCATTTGAGGAAAAAATGTTACTCGTCTGGAAGTAGCCGACACGTCCTTGTAGATAGCCAATAGGTTTAAACTGAGGTACAGGTTGTTCTGTGGGTGGTGGTAGCTGTTGTTCTAGGGGTCGTAACCGCACCCGCAACCCCAATTCGCGATCGCTATCAGATTCAAACGGTTGTTTTGGCGATCGTAGCAGTTCTATCAACCTCTCTCGCCTTTGAGAATACTTTCTCTCAGGTAAATTTAATAGTTGCTCCTTTGAGTCTGAAGGAGATATGGGCAAATTATTTGGCGGAGATTCTAGCTGTGGCGGTTCATTTTGCTTTTGAGTATCTATAGGTTCTTCAGTTTGATCTGGGATTTGAGTCGTTTCTGATGTTTGCTGTGCCAGATTTAATGGCATCCGAGAGTCTAAAGTATGTGACTCACTCGACAGGTTGCACAAAGAGTTAATTGCCTTTTGCTCCAACTTATGACATAACTGCTCATGAGTTAACTGTATAGTTGCTAAATGATTAGGATGCAAAACATCTGTAATTGCAGATTCTGCCGCATCTACTCTAATGCAACACCAGCTTCCACCACTGGATGTTAACAAAATACAAAAAAACAAATTTTTCCAGTTCTTGAGTCGCATCTGGTTAGATCGCATTGATTGCGTTTGGCAAATGTAGACCCACAAGCTGTATCGGAAGTTCCGACTACAAAGATACAGTTGATTGCATCTATTTTAGCTTTGTAGGTATATACTGAAACTACAAACTAAAATTGCTTCTTTTCGGATTTTTCCCAGATTTTTTTGTAAAACTGAGATGCTTCGATAAAATACCTGCTTAAATTTTAGTGAAATACAGCTAGTGGATAATTTAACAATAAATCTTAGCAAGTTATTGTACCCCATAATTAATGACCCTCTGCCTGAAGTGATTAGAAAGGATTATATGTAAGGTATTTCTTGTTTATTTTTTTATATCAAATACTAACTTCCCAATTTCCCACGGACTTGATTACATACAATTTCAGTTTCATTCATAAAAAAAACTTAGATCAATTAAATACATATATTTTACTTATTATCTATTTTATGCATTAAATTAAAATTAAAATTTAAACTAATTTACCTAAAAAACTCTTACAACAATTAGCATTAGCTTAAACTTTAATTTTTATGATATTAGTTGAAGGTCAAAATTTCTCAAACTATGTTTTATAAATCGTTTCCATTATTGGTGATTGGTTTATGGGGAGTTATAGTACTTCCTCTGCCAAATCGCGTAAGCGCTATAACTCCTCTAACGCGAGCAGAGATTCAGAACCTCCGCAACATCGTACAACTGATACCCAAAGATAAATTGAAGAAACGTCCTGCACGCAAATTAGATGCAATGACCCCTGGAGACGGGTTGTCAACTGGTCGAGCTTCTCTAGCAGATTTGCGTTTTAATGATGGCTCTTTGGCACGAGTTGGAGAACAAGCGTTATTTCAATTTTTGCCGAAGACTCGTGACTTTAAACTGACAAATGGGACTGTATTGTTGCTCATCCCACCAGGAAAGGGGCAAACACGTATACAAACACCAAATGCAGCAGCAGCAATTCGTGGTTCAGCATTATTTGTACGCTACGACCAACAAACAGATACCACGATTGTAGGCGCGCTAACAAATAGCGGCATTGAAGTTTCTAATAAGAAAGCTTCTCAAACTCAGGTGTTGGAAGCAGGGCAAATGGTGATTATAGTTAAAGGCGAATTTCAGAGGTTATATGATTTTGATCTCAGAAATTTTTATGAAACGAGCCAGATGGTTCGGGAACTTGATTTGAACAGGCAGAGTCCTGTGCCTACACCCGATCCTGCAATCACCAGTGTTCAAGCTGAAACTGCTGCGGCTTTGGAAGCACAGCCACCGATAAAAGGCGAGGGAGTATTTGAAATGAATCTACCTCCTACACGCAACACCCCAGCTGAGACAACATCCGACACCTCAACTCAGACAACATCTGACACCTCAACTCAGACAACACCAGTCACCCCAACTAAGACAACATCTGACACTTCAACTCAGACAACATCTGACACCTCAACTCAGACAACACCAGTCACCCCAACTAAGACAACATCTGACACCTCAACTCAGACAACGCCAGTCACCCCAACTAAGACAACACCAGTAACCCCAACTAAGACAACACCAGTAACCCCAATTGAGCCAACATCTGTAACCTCAACAGATCCAACACCCGTAATACCCGTAACACCAACACCTGTAACCTCAACAGATCCAACACCCGTAATACCCGTAACACCAACACCTGTAACCTCAACAGATCCAACACCCGTAACGCCAACAGACCCAACACCCGTAATACCCGTAAC
>NZ_JBALEO010000006.1:0-2419 GCF_036918015.1 Nostoc sp. | reverse complement strand
ACCCCGAAATAACAAATGCGAACCCCGAAATAGCAAATGCGAACCCCGAAATAGCAAATGCGAACCCCGAAATAGCAAATGCGAACCCCGAAATAGCAAATGCGAACCCCGAAGTAACAAATGCGATTAAACCTGGATTTTACCCCACCCTAACCCTCCCCTTATAAAGGGGAGGGAACTAGATTTACTTCTTTTTCCCCCCTTTCTAAGGGGGGATTAAGGGGGGTAATTCGATTTGTGTGTACACCGTAGCCTAAAAGGAGAGAGGCTTTGAATTTTACTCCCCAACGCTAGCAGGGAAGGGGCTGGGGTTAGGTCTGTATTCTATGCAACTGAGAACCGCTATAGTTAAAAAATCAGGATAAAACTTGCTGAATAAATATCTCAATTATTCTAGATTCCTGATAAATTCTGACTCACCTCTCCTGCCAGAGACGCTGCGCGAACGACTGCGCTCGGCGACCACCTGAATCCTGGGTGCTGAATTCTTACTATTAATAAATTATAACTTTCAGGAATTAATACTTCAAAATGTGCTTGTGTATTAATTAGCCATGAGGAGATTTTATACATGAATCATGATGCTTTCATTGTTCCGCCAGGTTCAAAGATTTCTCTGAAAAAAAACTATGACCCAGCTTATAAAACTGATTTTCATGAAAAAACTGATGCTGCAACCAAATTACAGGCAGATGTTGAACGACTAGCTAATTACCAAAATATTCTCTATGCTCAAAACACCTATGCTCTGTTGATTATTTTTCAAGCAATGGATGCTGCTGGCAAAGATAGCACTATTAAACACGTTACTTCTGGTGTGAACCCACAAGGATTTCAGGTGTTTAGTTTTAAGGGCCCCAGTGCGGAAGAATTAGACCATGATTATCTGTGGCGCTCAATGAAAGCTCTGCCAGAAAGAGGAAGAATTGGCATATTCAATCGTTCATACTATGAAGAAGCGCTAGTGGTGCGTGTCCATCCAGAAATGCTAAAAAAACAACAACTTCCTCACTTACCTAATGGAAAAAAGATATGGAAACAGCGTTTTGAAGAAATAAATAATTTTGAAAAATATTTGGTTAATAATGGTGTCATCATTCTGAAGTTTTTTCTAAATGTCTCGAAATCAGAGCAGAAAAAACGCTTTTTAGAACGGATTGAATTTCCTGAAAAAAATTGGAAATTTTCAGATAATGATGTCCGAGAACGTGCTTTTTGGGATGATTATATGAATGCCTATGAAGAGGTTTTTAATAACACTAGTACTAAATGGGCCCCGTGGTATATTATTCCTGCCGATCGCAAATGGTTTACACGCTTGACTGTTGCCAATATTATCTGCACAAAATTAGAAGAACTAAATCTACAATACCCAAAAGTTAGCGAGGAACATCAGCAGCAACTTTTGGAGGCGAAACGTATTCTAGAGCAGGAAGATTAACCTGTGAATTTGATAGCTAAAGACAAAAAAATGCTGAATTAGTTCAGATATACTGTATGATCTATCTAAATAAGGATAAAAAATTGTAACTTTATTAATATCATTTGTAACTAAAGAAGTTACGCAAATAGTCATAGGCGCAAAATCATGATTCAGATGGCAGAAAATGCCAAAAATCATCCACCTCACTTTACTAATGCTGCCTTTGATGTAGTGGCGATCGCAGCCTCAGCAGGCGGTCTTACCGCTATAGTTAAAGTGCTATCGACTCTACCCGCAAAATTTACAGCCGCGATCGCCATTGTGCAACACCTCGCTCCGGGACATCCGTCGTTCATGGCAGAAATTCTCAGTCGGCGCACAAATATTACTGTCAAACAGGCAGAGGAGGGAGATTGTCTTACTCCAGGAACGGCTTACGTTGCTCCACCCGATCGTCACTTATTGGTTAACGGTGACGGCACACTTTCCTTATCACAGTCAGAATTAGTACATTTTTTACGTCCTTCGGCTGACTTATTATTTGAATCGGTTGCAGCCACTTACAAAGACAGAGCGATCGCCCTTGTATTAACTGGAACGGGTAGCGACGGCGCGATGGGAGTAGAAGCGATCAAAAAAATGGGCGGTACTGTCATTGTCCAAGACTTAAAAACCGCCGAATTTTCCGGGATGCCCTCCGCCGCAATTAACACTGCCAATGTAGATTTTATTCTCCCCCTTGATGAAATTTCCAGTACCCTGGTGGGTTTGGTCATGGGAGAATCTAACTAAGCAGGGGGCAGGGGAGATATGTTTTAGAATGCAATGTTAGTGTCACCATACATTAATGAGTCTTTGCTACTCATTAATGAGGCTTTGAACTCCTTTAATGAGTCTTTGATACTCATTAATGAGGCTTTGAACTCCTTTAATGAGTCTTTGATACTCATTAATGAGGCTTTGAACTCCTTTAATGAGTCTTTGATACTCATTAAT
>NZ_JBALEO010000005.1:0-9969 GCF_036918015.1 Nostoc sp. | reverse complement strand
TGTTAAACCAAGGTGAGTTACTGATTAAGTGGCATCGAAAAATCAAAAATAAAGGTAATGTCAACTATGTTGCAGCTTAAATGCTGATTAGCTTAAAAGCAGTGCGTCAGCGACACCGACGCAACGCCTCAAGGTCGCTTGACATTTGGGCATCTGCCTTAACTTGACACCAATGGCTGCTGTCCCACTTTACCCTTACGGCAGGCGACGGACACTTCGCAAGGAAATAGTTTTTGACACTATCTGGACTTTCGAGCAGCTTCACGGCATTCTCTACACCATCGTGCCGATTCGTATGACTGTCGTCAAACTCGCTGCCGGAGGTCTTCTGGTCTATGCACCCGTTGCTCCAACAACTGAGTGTGTCCGCTTGGTTAATGAATTGGTAGCAAAGCACGGTGAAGTTAAGTACATCATGCTGCCAACCAGTTCTGGTCTGGAGCATAAAGTCTTCGTTGGCCCTTTTTCTCGCCGCTTTCCTCAAGCACAAGTCTTTGTTGCCCCGCACCAGTGGAGTTTCCCGTTTAACCTGCCACTTAGTTGGCTAGGCTTTCCAAAAAAACGAACTCAAGAACTCCCTGAAGACTCAAGCCTTGCTCCCTTCGCTCTGGAGTTTGACTATGCAATCTTGGACATCGATTTAGGACGAGGTTCTTTTGCAGAAGTTGCAGTGTTTCACAAGCCTTCGCGCACTCTACTTGTAACTGATTCTATCCTTTCTGTTCCAGTTAACCCACCAGAAATCCTCCAATTAGATCCTTATCCCTTACTGTTTCATGCAAGGGACAATGCCTTGGAGACTTGCGACGACAATGAAGACAACCGCCGCAAGGGATGGCAACGCATTTCATTGTTTGCACTTTACTTTCGTCCAAGTGCGCTGGAACTTACTCCAATCAGACAGATGTTTCGTGATGCTCTCAAAGCACCACAGCGAAACCTAAAAACGTACTTTGGTTTATTTCCTTTTCGCTGGCGAGAAACTTGGAAGCAGGCATTCGATGCTCTACAAGGTCAGGGGCGGCCATTTGTCGCACCGATTCTGCAAATCCTTATTTTTCCCCAAGCACCAAGACAAGTCCTCAAGTGGGCTGATACAGTTGCTAATTGGGATTTTCAGCAGATTATCCCCTGTCACTTTGACTCGCTAATTTTTGTAAATCCGCGTCAATTTCGGCAAGTGTTTGCTTTTCTTGAAAAAAAGCCCTCTGTAAGTAATGACTTTTCTTCTAGCAAAAGCCAGCCTCTATTGGAGGAAGACTTAAGATTTATTAAGGAACTGGAAGCGAGTCTAGTTAAGCGCGGTATCGCAACCCCAGCTAAAGAGAAGCTCTAATCAATACCCTAGCTGTAGAGACACACAGTTGTGCATTAGTACCAACTTATAAGTACTCAGACAAAAGACAATTTTGGTCAGATGATGGCATATTCTTATTGGATAAAATTATACCTTTATTTCAAAATCTCTCCTAATCTGGCTTTTAGCCTATTTTAAGACAATCGATCTCAAAAGAATTGACTTTTCTATTGGTATTGCTGATGGTGAACCTTACTGGAATGGGTATTTGGGGCAGTGGCAGGTTTGGGTTAAGTTTGCAGACGAGTGTAGGTCTGTGGTGTGCAATTGGCTAGTGGGGGTGTAGGTCATGTAGCTTGGGGATATCGCTAAACGTCACCTCACTACCAAAATTGATTTTGTTCATACGAATACGAATGCAAGTCAGGCGTTGGCAAAATAGCTGCCTTCATGAAAGTGCTATGCGATCATGATACCTTGTCGAACTCAATATAAAGGTGCTTCAGTGTCCGTATGAGTACGTTCGGTAAATATTGGTATCCTTCTTGTGCCAAGAGTTTGTCAAGCAGTTTGTGTCAAAGCTCAAATTACTAACTGAAGCGATCTACCAGCGGTTTTGCTGCGATCGCGTTCAGGTCAGCCACCATTTGCTGCTCCAGTTGCAGCGCCGCAGCAAAGACATTCTGACGTAAATGCTCAACCGATGAGGTGCCGGGAATCAGCAAGATATTGGGGGAGCGCTGAAGCAACCACGCCAGCGCTACTTGCATCGGTGTCGCGTTTAAAGACTTGGCGGTACTTTCAAGTACTGAAGATTGTAGCGGCATGAACCCACCCAGCGGGAAGAACGGCACATAAGCAATGCCCTGCTGTGCGAGATCGTCGATGAAAGCATCATCTTCCCGGTGCGCCACGTTGTACTGGTTCTGCACACAAACAATCTCCGTAATCGTTTGCGCCTCTATTAACTGTGTAGGCGTGACATTGCTCAAACCGAGGTGACGAATTAATCCCTGCTGCTTAAGTTCGGCTAAGGTCGTTAGCGGCTCCACCAGAGAACCCTCCGATAGTCCGTGACCGTCACCCATCAAGCGGAGATTGACGACATCGATCGTGTCGAGTCCGAGATTACGCAGGTTGTCGTGAATCGCTTCGGTCAGATCCTGCCGCGACATCGCAGGAACCCATGAGCCAACTTCAGGACGACGCGCTCCAACCTTGGTTACAATTACCAAATCTTCGGGGTAGGGATGCAGCGCTTGTCGGATAATCTGATTCGTGATGTGAGGTCCGTAGAAGTCGCTCGTATCGATGTGATTAATGCCAAGTGAGATCGCTTCGCGCAAAACGGCAACGGCTGCATCCACATCTCGCGGCGCACCCCATACATTCGGACCGGCGAGTTGCATAGCACCATAGCCGATGCGCTTCACTGTGATTGAGGTATTCGGCAACGTAAAAGCGCCGCCAAGGTTCCTTTGTTCAGACATATCGCTACTTTCTCCAAGAATTTTTTAATGATTTAATGAAAGCAATGTTGAGAGTAGAGTTGTTGTAAAAGCTGGAAATTCAATCAGATATTATTCGCCGCTCACGCGCAACACAATTTTGCCCAGATAGTGCTGTTTCATCGCTGACTGCGCTTGTGCCGCCTCTTCCAGTCCAAAGGTCTGTGCAATGTGAACTTGAAACTCACCCATATCGATCAATCGATTGAGTTGGTCTAACAACATTGGGTTAGCGAACCCATTTGCTTTCTTGAGTTACACACCGTCGGGTGCTAATGGTTCGGGCATCACGCCATTAGGAAAGGCGATCGTTCCGCCCTGACGTACCAAACTCAGCGTGGATTGAACGGTGTCGCCGCCCACCAGCACCAGCGCGATATCGAAGCCATCGGGCGCAAAGGCACGGGCGCGTTGCACAACGTCGTCGCTATGTCCGTCTACTGCTTCATCCGCCCCCAACTGCTTAACCAAAGCTACACCGTCTGCACCCGATGCGATCGCGAAAACGTTCGCGCCCATGCGTTTAGCCAGTTGTAGCGCAACGTGACCGACGCCACCGCTCGCGCCCCACAGCATCAAGTTGGTTTTGTTGCCTGTCCCCGACGCTTGCAAATTACTGAGTGCCGTTACACCAGCTATGGGTAGCCCGCCCGCCATCACCATATCGAGACCATCGGGCATCGGCGCGACCGTCTCTTGCGAGACGACGACGTATTCTGCATAGCTACCGCCTTTGTCGTTCATAAAGCTCTGGGCGTAAACGCGATCGCCAACAGCAAAACGCTCTACGCCATCGCCAATCGCAACAATAGTGCCTGCACATTCGCCGCCCAGTACACGCGGAAAGTGAACTTCGTTATACACCAGTTCACCTTCCCGCTCCAGCGCATCCCAGCCGCCAACTCCGGCAATCTCGATGCGAATCAAAACTTCGCCCGCGTCTACTGTAGGCACGGGTAAGGTGTGCAACGTCAGCTTGTCAGCATGACCGAACTCGTCAACCGCCATTGCTTTCATTTGTTGGGGAGTATTTTGCATAAATAGGTTCTCCTGCTAATTGCTTGAGTTGCTATTGATTGGTTTAGAGGCGTAAAACTGCTAACAAAGTTTGTTTGGACGAATTGCCATTTTCTCCAAAAAGTTTTTAATCGTTTAAGGAAAGCAATCCGGCATTGTTCTGTTGGACTCTGTAACGTTTGAGATGCTTTCATCCTACAAATTCGATCCAGCGTTTCCAATGCCTAAAGCTCTTTAATCTTTGCCTATTTCTCCAACGTGGATAACTTGAAGGCATTCTATAATCGTGTAGGGCGTTGAATGAATTGAGGTTTTACCATGACTTTCATTATTCCCATTTCTGATGTCGTTGCAGAGCAGTGCCAAGCGCTGGCGACATTAGTAGCGCGGCACACCGAACCCAATGGCAACCGGATCTATCCAACTGCGATCGCACCCTTGAGCCTTTCGCGATCGGATGTGTCCTCTGCCATCATCTACCAAGATTATCAACCGGGTCTCGCCCTTCTCGTTCAAGGCAAGAAAGACATGGTGTTGGGGAAAGAAACGTATACTTATGAGGCAGGGCAATGTTTTGTTGTCTCAGTTGATCTTCCCCTCGGTAGATGTATTGTTGAGGCGACGCCCAATCGACCGTATTTAGGATTAAAGCTGACTCTAGATTCAATGCAACTCTGTGAGATGGTTGCTCAAATGAATTTCAGTTCGGGGAAGAAAGAAAACTCTGTCCGAGGCTTATTTGTAAGCAACGCTGATGCCACGTTGCTCGACTGTGCCCTTCGACTCACTAAGCTCTTAGATAAACCCCAAGATATTCCCATGCTGGCACCGATGATGATTCGGGAAATCTACTACCGTCTGCTGATGGGAGAACAAAGTGAAGCCGTGCGCCAATTTGCTACATCCGGCAGCAGTATGCAGCGGATTGCTTCAGCGATCAAACGGATCAAGTCTAACTTTACTCAGCCGATGCGAGTCGAGGACTTAGCAAAGCAACTGAGAATGTCTACTTCGTCGTTTCATCAGCATTTCAAGCAAGTGACCTCTATGAGTCCACTTCAATATCAAAAGCAGTTAAGACTGTCAGAAGCCCGTCGCCTGATGCTGACGGAAGGTTGCGATGCCACCTCTGCTGCCTATCAGGTTGGATACGAAAGTCCCTCACAGTTCAGCCGGGAATACTCCCGCTTGTTCGGTGAACCACCGATGCGAGACATCGAACGGTTACGATCAACTTGACTTGAACTTCTTGACAGATTTCCCATTGATCATCTGTTTGGCTTGCTCTAGCTTCTGCTCTAACCCACCTGCAATCGCTTCAATCTAACGGGGTAGCCTTCGTAGCAGTGAGATGGAGTTTAAGGATCTTGACCCGAACAAAAGGTATAACATCAGATGGAATCTACACAAAACAAATGGGCATTAGTCACAGGTGGGAACCGAGGGATTGGGTTTGCCATCGCTCAAGGTCTACTGGCAAAAGGCTACTCGATAATTATCACTTCGCGTTCGCTTGATAACGCAAAACTTGCGTCCCAGAAGCTTCAACCAAAGGTAATTCCTGTCGAATTGGATGTCACTAACGATCGCTCTATCGATGAAGCAGTAAAAACCCTACATCAGAAAATTGCTCGGTTAGATGTTTTAATCAATAATGCTGCCGTGTATCCAGATAAGGATGTAAATATTCTTACCATTGACCGGGAGTTACTTGATTCCACCATGAATGCCAACACCTTTGGCGCAATTCGGATGGTGCAGGCATTTTTACCCCTGTTGGAAAAATCCCCTGATGCCAGAGTTATCAACGTTTCAAGCGGATATGGAGCATTAGAAGGCTTGTCTTACGATGTCCCAAGTTACTGCCTATCAAAGCTGGCATTAAATGGTGCAACAATTATGCTGGCACAAGCTTTACAATCTTTTGGAATTGTTGTCAATTCCATTTGTCCGGGGTGGGTTAAAACAGATATGGGTGGGTCATCAGCACCGCGCACGCCAGCCGAAGGAGCCGACACTGCTATTTGGCTCGCTACTGATGCTCCACGCAATATAAACGGTAAATTTTTGCGATATCGTAAAGTAATTTCTTTTTAGATGTTAATTGTCATTATAATTTTTTACCTTGAAAAAGCATACATCTTTTATGGCTATGGCGATGATTGACTCTCTAGGAAGCCAATTAAATGCACCATTTTCCACTGCCCAAACTGGTTCTCTGAATCAAGATATTGCGGTGCATAAATGTTATCACATTCATTGTGTTCAGTCCATCCAATAATACTCGCTCGTAATTGTGGAAAAACATCTGTTGTTAGCCACAGACAATCCCTGAGCCTGGACGCAAAAAAGCCTGCGTGTTCACCAATACCACTTGCTATGACAAAACGCTAACTTCCCAATCCCAAATTAAAACTGTATCTAAAATTCACATAAGTGATTTCTTGGTGAAGTTTTTGATTATACGTAAATACCTTAAAAAACTTATGTTTATAATAGTTTGACGACAAGGCAAGTATGAATCGAGTTAATAACGGTTATTTATCAACTATTGCTAGAGTGCAATGTCCGTTTAATTTCTCAAATTTTAAAAATCCGAACAAGTTATGAATAAAAAATGGGCTATCAAACGAATCACGATAAATCTCGCATCAACTGAGAGCGAAAAACTTGAACGCTATTGTGCAATCACAGGCAGACCAGCAACTGATGTCATTCGAGAGTTGATTCGCTCTCTTGAAGTAACTCATCTTCAAGAAAGCGAACATCCTGCACCGATGAAGGCTAGCTCTGTCACTCATGAACCACAGCCAGTTGGTATAGGTTAGAGATAGAGCAATGTTTTTGAGATTCTAAATTAAGTTTTGATTTTTGGCTTTGACTCGTTGAAAAGCCTATAATTAATACGTATTTTTATTGAATAAGGCAGGAGGGAGGAAGCAAATAAACCTATCTTTGTAAGTCTATTTGTTGTGTTTGAGATTTAGCTAATATTTTATCGATTTGAGTATTAACGTCCTCAAAAGTTTGCAGTATATGGGGTGTAACTTTATTAGTCTGCACCTTACCAGATTGCAAATTCAAAATTACCTCCCCATTTTTCTGTGAAATAGTTAAATCCCTCTGCTGAATATTAAAGGTAAGGTCATAAATCTTTCCTAGAACTTGAGTGCCATTTTCATTAGACTTACCCCAGACCATGCCAATCCTTTGAGCAATTTGAGTCAACCGACTGATGGCTTCAAGCTCAAATGTATCTTGATTCATTACTGTCAACGCTTCGGCTGATAATTGCTCACCAGCTTTAAACCCATTAGCCACTTCTACAATGCGTTTTTTGTAATTTTCCGGCTTCCCTAACTTATCTGCGGCATTGTACCAATTTCTCAAGTCATCAATAGTAACTGTCGGGTATTTCTCTACACCTAAAGGTTCGGTTTTCACATGATTACTAATGTCTGGTGTAGAAGGAGTAGTGGGGAGTAATGGAGTTATAGATTGGTTAGGTGGGGATTGTGCTGTTTGTTCTGGTGGTTTCAAAAACTGCGGTCGTGTAGCAAGGGAATTAACTCTTTGTTGATAGTCACTATCCGTTTCAATAATTGCCCCGAATTTCTTGGTCATGTTCTCCAAAGTTTTGGCAGGGATGGAACTATCAACCAAGTTAAATACCGCTAGACCTTTTTTAGTTTCCCTGATAACATCTTCTGTTGGTACTTGCTGCCATTCAACTTTTTGAGCAGTTAACCATTTAGTCACAGTCTCAGCTTTCTGGTTATCAACAGCCAGACCCATGACTCCAAGTTTTTTGTTTGATTCTGTAGAAAATAAGAAAGTAGGACGCGCTTTAATATGATGGAGAATTTTCGTACTACTCTCAATCATCTCTTGTTGTTCAGAATTAACTGGTTGAGTCCCAAAAGCCTGAAATTCCTTTGTCCAAATAGTAGGATATTCAACGGTATTAGGGTCAATTTGAGCGCAAATAACAGAGAAATTACTTTCAATAATAGTGGGTGCGGGTGTTAGTTTTCCGGTTTTGAGCAGTCCAAGCTGTCTGAGCGCGTCTTTGTCTTTTTTAAAGTGCAATACTCCCAAGGGTTCACCATTTAAAAATACGGCATCTCTGGTTTTAGAAGCTGAGGTTTGGATAGTCAGTTTTCGGTAATCCAAATCATCGAATGTCTGACCAGAAAAATCATAAAAGTTAATTTTATTAATTTTGAGGAGATTACCATTTGGGGACTCACCTAGCACAAAAGCTTGATCTCCAGCTTCGGAGATAGAGGTAAGTTTTAATTTGAGGGGATTACCATTTTTTAGGTAATCAACTTGTTTCAACTGAAGGAGCGAATCACTGTCTAACTCACCCAGAGTCAAAGCATCAATTTTGATTTTTACTGTTTTATCAGGAATCGGCACAGTGCCAAATTCTAAGTTGACCGGTTCGGCGTTAAAAACAAGTCCTGCATAAGAGAAGTTCTTGAGTTCACGGATAGTAATTTCAACCGGCTCGTTTCCTGGTAGTCCAATAGTTGCTTTGGCAGTAGCAGGTTCTACCCCAATGAAATTAGCTTGCGCCTTTGAGCCAATTGGTAACATTCCAGCCCTGGTTTCGAGCATGGCGAATTCCTTATATTCGCCGTCAGCATCCTGTACAAACATTAGTCTGGAAACGTGGCGTTCATGTCCCGGTGGGTGGTGGCTAGCTCTGATTTCTATGGGGTGTTTTTCGTCTGGGTTCCACTTTCTGCCCAAAAATTGATTTGCTTCATTATGAAGTGTGACTAACTTCGGTTCGCTAAATTGCAGTTTCTCCAAGCGGGAGATAATCTCATTGGGGAAAGCAGCGAAAGCAAAATTGGAGACTTTTTTAGCGATCGCCTGGGGGTTTGCGTTTTCTTTCCTTGCAACTTCGAGTTCATCCTGACGGGATGCACAGATATTCCAAGCGGCGGCGGCGGATGCAAGTTTTTCTGACTCTGGTATTGAAGCGTAAAATGCTTCTGCTGCATCATTTGCCAAGGCAAAGAGTAGTTTAGTTTGGCTTCTAGTAAGTTCTGGTTTTAGTTCTAGGAGTTTAGCTCCCTGCATGGTCATCCCCGCCTTGAGATTGTAATCTGCTTGCGATTGTTGGCTAACTGTTCCCAGGTTGCAGTAAGCGGGTTTTCCATCTGACCCAACCTCGCCATCTATCTGTGCAACTGCTAATAATTTATGGGGGCGTTCACTGTTTGTGAATTTAATCTCATCTAGGCGAATATTAAGTGTCTGGGCTTTCCAGATTAGGGGATGCCCGTAGCGGGTGAGGTTGGTAATTTCGAGTTGCGTTCCTGAATCCGTTTGAACAATTGCGCTAGGGCCAGACTCTGTTTCTCGCCGCCTTGAGGCACGAACCGCAGCGTTGAATTTCAGATCAAACTCGTACTTAGCGGCGATCGCTGCAAGTTTTTGCTGTGGTGTAAATTCTACTCCTTTGAACAAGTCTTTAAACTGGACTATGGGGCGCGATTCTAATTGTGATTGCTGGAAATATTTATTAGTTTGGCTAATCAATAATTCTACTGGTGAGTAGCCCTTTGGTGTTATCCCCGTGTTTAAATAAACTGAACGCGACTTTTTATCTTTAATATAATTAACATCACGATACAAGTAGCGGCTGTTTTCCCGGATTTTATCCATCTCAGGTTTTTTAGCACTTTTGAATAAATCAACCGCTATTTGGTTTTGATAACATCCCTCACTAATCATTTCTCGGTACATTAGGCGGTTAACATCCATCGCCTGCTGAATAATATCTGGCGTTCTGTTAGGATTCTTTGCTAGAGCTACAACAGATTGCATGAAAGGTTTGTACTCTGCTCTAATTGCTTTGGGCTTCTCGCCATATTCCTGTTCAAATAAACTTTGATAATGGCTAGATACTTGCTCTAAATATTCTAATTTTTGTTCTAAAGTACCATAAGTGTTTAGTACCTCAATTTCTGATTCTAATGCCTCCAGTGCTGTCACTTGATTGTTGATTATGCCCACGCTGATGCTATCACTCATGTCTGGACTTTAGACTAAAGGTGAGCGATCAGTAAGTGAGAGGGTGGGCAAAAAATAAAGGGATGCCTGTAATCACAAGCACCCCAGTAACGGAAG
>NZ_JBALEO010000004.1:0-3188 GCF_036918015.1 Nostoc sp. | reverse complement strand
AGAACCTCTTGTCAGAGCGATGGGTTCAGATGCCTGTCGTTACATTGATCAAGCTATCCTAGCGTTGGGTTTGGAAAAAGTTGTTACATCTCCCACAATTATCTCAAAATTAGGTGATGGGTTCAGTGATTCTCGACAAAGTACTGAAATAGTTTATGTCGCACTGGTACAATTTTTGGATGAACGTCCCAAGGCTCATAATCATCCACCTGTGCTAAGAACTATCAGCATGACTTTACGGGGAGTGAAATCATTTCAGGAAACCAATCCTGATAAAATTGATTCCGCAAAAAAACGGGATGCAATTGAGCTAGATGCTAGAGTGGCAGCCGAAGTTACTGAAATTATGCGCCGAGTGATGACAGAAGAACTATAGACGAATGTTGTCTTTTATGGTTATCTTGAGAGCTGTTTTCAAAGCAGAAGGCTCTTGATACGATTCTGAGCAGTTTTTCACTAGAGCGGTAAAACTAACTTGAGAGTTGAGACTAAAGGCTTAATTACGTTTGCTAAAAAGAAAATCTCAAACGAGTTTTCTATGTTTCCAGGCTCACTCTAGCAAATTTTACCACTGTAGGAAAAAACCTAATTACTTATTGTTGTGTGGGGATAGTTGGTCTAATTATCACAGCCGAAAATTTCTGCCTTTTCAAGCTATTTCTTCTTGTTTGTGGGTAATAATCGTGCAATCTGAGGTTGGATGAGCAATACAAATTAGCACATAGCCTTGAGCGATCTGCTCATCTTCTAAATAAGACTGTTCTGACTGATCAACGGAACCATCAACCAATTTCCCAGTACAAGTCGAGCAGACTCCCTGACGACAGGAATAGGGTAACTCCATCCCCTCGATTTCAGCAGTTGAGAGAATATATTCATCTTCGGGAACATTTACCGTTTGGTTAATTCCTTCTTCTTCATTCATCAATTGAATTTTGTATGTCGTCGTCATAACTGTAGACCTCGTTATCAAAGTAATACTCTTCAATTGTTGCGGAATAGACACCAAATATTGTCAGAGATTGAAATCAGCAAATACCGATGGCTTTTGGAAGTAAGTCTAACTTGATAATTTCGGCTTTTTCTCTCCCATAAGTTCAGGAAATACTGCTAATTTATTATTCTGAGAGAGATTTTCTCAAGTGTAACAACCAGACGTTTGAAATCGAGTATATACAATAGTCTGATTGATGGTTGAATTGTATAAGTTGATTAAATACGACACAAAAAGTAGTCAAAATAATTTCGCAATATAACTCTTTTGAGAATATTAACCAAGAAAGCGATGCCTGCGGTGGGCTGTTCGGTGTCGCATCAGTAGGCTACGGGACAGTGCCAAGCTAGAAGCACCAGCAGAGGCAGTTTTGAAATATTTGGGGGAGTTGAAGCGACTATACTTAACTGCGTTTGAGGAAGGTCTTCTGCGTTTTATGGAGCAGGAATGTAAAATTGTGGATTAGTCTCGGCTCATGTAGTAGTTGTTCAAAATCCTACTAAGTATAAGTGCTTGGTTTGATTGAAAATGAAGGCTGGATGCTGGATCGTTGCGTTGTTTTGCAACTTGCGATCGCCCCGTGATCGATTACGATTATTTTTGCGAAATTGACAAGTATTTATTTTTAATAAAGCATGAGTTTAATTACTACTCCTAAAGGATGAAACTTGCAGCTATTTGTAATAATCCAATTCTCTGTGAAGCTGCACAATTTTTGGGGACCCATTGCATCAATGGTGATGATACAGCCAGATATATCTAGCATTTCTAACAGTGCCGGAATCGCGGTGTGTCAATAGGATTTCTCACTGACCTTTATTTGTCCCAAGACCAAACGGTGTTCATTTGACCATGCACTGACAGTGTGCAGGGCTTTTAGCTGAGATGCTCTGTCATATGACCCTCTGTGAGTTTTGCTATTCTTGTGCTACTACTTCTACACCCAACTTCTCAACCAATGATTGCACCCACTGCCGAAAACATTGCTCAAATTCTTTGGGATTGATTTTCTCGAATACTCTTTCTTTACGTATCTGGACTGGGTATTCCGAATGGTAGTTCTAGAAACGTCTCTAACCACTCTTGTTTATTGAGTCCATACTCCTCGATATCAACGCAACCTTGCGAAGAAAGCTATTACTGCCAAAATCTCTATGGTAATGATATCAGTGAGTAAATGATATCTCGTCCTTTCCACTCTGGGGTCTTTCACTTTTGTGAAGTATTCCTGAAACCTACTGGTAATATCAAAGCTATCTACGCTGGCTGCAAAAGATGTTTTAGTTTTACTCTTCTTGTTCTCAAATCCCGTTGACATTACTTTGAGATAGCATCTCGATTTTTCATTGTCTAGGCTGAATAATGCCACTGTTACAATACCAGATGTTGCTGAGGATAATGGTATTATGAACATCATTAAGATAGTGTTAATTACTGCCTGAAGAAACGTTGGATAAACAACTTATTTATCAGGCAGTAATTATCTATCATCGCAGCCCCATTATTGCCTTGATGTATAAACTTAGGTTAAAAATCACTCAAGTCACTTAGTCGTGAACTGTTCCATCGGGCATTTTTGTTCCAGTTAATCCGACTCGTCGCATATTTGCCCCGTCCATATCTGCCCCAGTCAGGTCTGCCTTATCTAAATATGCCCCGTCCATATCTGCCCCAGCTAGCTTTGCCCCTTTCAA
Organism: Nostoc sp.; assembly: GCF_036918015.1. Taxonomy (GTDB): domain Bacteria; phylum Cyanobacteriota; class Cyanobacteriia; order Cyanobacteriales; family Nostocaceae; genus Nostoc. The sequence continues at coordinate 500 of NZ_JBALEO010000004.1, read as the reverse complement.
GTTAGCTTCACTCATTTCCGCTCCCCTAAGATCCGCTCCGGTGAGGTCTGTCTCACCTAAGTTTGCTCCCCTCAAGTTGGCTCCACCTAGCTTGACAAAGCTTAAATCAGCTCCACTTAAATTTGCTCCCGTCAAGTCTGTTCCACTCAGGTCTGCATCAACCATTTCTGCACTAATTAGGCATACTTCAATCATTCGTGAATCAGCAAAAGTTGCCTGATTCAGTTTCGCCTGACTAATATGTGCATCAGTCAGATATCCTCCCTTTAAGTCTTTACCAATCAACTCCGCTCCTTTTAGGTGTACCCCAATCAGATTTGCATTAGTCAGACAGACCTGAATTAAGCTTACGTTACTAAAGTCCCGTTCTCCTGCTGCGTATCGTCTCAGAAGTTCTGGAGTTTTCATAATAAAAAGCAATGACTTGCTTATTTAAAGTTAAGTAAATTCTATCGTTTAACCCATGAGTTTATTGTTAATTAATGTAAATATTTATCAAT
>NZ_JBALEO010000003.1:0-26611 GCF_036918015.1 Nostoc sp. | reverse complement strand
CGTTACTGGGGTGCTTGTGATTACAGGCATCCCTTTATTTTTTGCCCACCCTCTCACTTACTGATCGCTCACCTTTAGTCTAAAGTCCAGTAATTAAGCGATCGCACTAAACAAAGACGAACCCTGTATCTAGTCTGAAAAAATGGTGTTCAAGAGCGATCGCACTTTTCGGAGATTGCTTCGCTGGCAATGAGTTTTTATAATTAAGCGATCGCACCAAACAAAGACAAACCCTGCATCTAGTCTGAAAAAATGGTGTTCAAGAGCGATCGCTTAACTCTGAAATTCATAGCTAAGTGACTTCCAAAGAATGAATTATCGCAAACATAACCGCCCTTAGTACAATTATATTAACTACCCCAATAGCTACTTTGTCTATATATCAGGGAGAAAATGCCAGCAAAAGATGTATACCATGATGCGGTTAAAAATGCCTTAATTAAAGATGGTTGGATAATTACAGCCGATCCTTATCCGATTAAATATGAAGAAGTTAAACTGTTTGCTGACCTTGCTGGTGAAAAAACCATTGCCGCGAGTAGAGAAGGAAAACAAATTGTTATTGAAATTAAAAGTTTTCTGAGTCGCTCTCCTATGCGTGATTTTGAAACTGCATTAGGTCAGTATCTCATTTATAAAGCTTTTCTTTCTCTTGAAAATCCTGAAAGAGAATTATATTTGGCAATAGGAGAAATAATCTATGAAGATTTTTTTCAAAAAGTTGCAATTCAATTAGTTGTGGCAAAATATCAAGTCTCACTATTGGTTGTTGATATGAATAAACAGGAGATTGTGAAATGGATAAGTTAACTCAATATCAAAATAATATCAAGCAAATATTAACAGACTATCAAAGAATATCTTCACAAGTTACTGTTGTTGATGTGGATGAAGTGTTAATGTTTGATGATGAAAGAAGTCAATATTTGTGGTTCAATATTGGTTGGAAACAAGGGAAAAGAGTTAAAGGAATTTCTGTCTATATTCGCATCAAAAATGAAAAAATTTACATTGAAGAAGATTTGACTGAAGAAGGAATTGCAACTGAGTTAATGCGTTTAGGTATTCCTGCTAGTGATATTGTCTTAGCATTTCAGCCTCCAGAAGTGAGGAAATACACTGAGTTTGCAACGGTTTAAAGCAGCAAAGCGGATTCAAATTTAAGGAGGGTTAGGGATAATCAAGCCTTAACCCAAGTGTATTTACAAATAACTAACTGCGGTTATCTATCTGAGCGCGTTGCAAACTTCCAGAGAAGTCAACATAGACACTTTTCCATTCTGTGAAAACATCCAAAGCAGTAGTTCCAGCTTCTCGGTGTCCGTTACCGGTTTGTTTCACACCACCAAAGGGCAAGTGTACCTCTGCGCCAATAGTCGGGCCGTTAATATAGGTGATACCTGCTTCGATGTCGCGCATGGCAGTAAAAGCCCGGTTGATATCGCGGGTGTAAACTGAAGAAGAAAGACCATAATTGCTATCGTTGAGAATTGCGATCGCTTCCTCAAAGGAGCTAACCTCAATTAATGCCACCACTGGCCCAAATATCTCTTCACGGGCGACGCGCATATCAGGAGTTACATTATCCAAAATAGTCGGTTGAAAGAAGTAACCGTTTTTCAATGAGCCTTCACTAGCAATTTCCCCACCAATTAAAACCTTTGCTCCTTCTTCACGAGCAATATCCAAATACTTCCTCACCTGTTGGAGTTGCTTTTCATTGACAATCGGGCCAATATCTGTTTCAGAGTCAGTGCCAGCACCCAAGCGTAACTTACTAGTACGCTCATAAAGCATAGCGGTAAATTTTTCCTTGATATCACGATGCAAAATCAAGCGACTGGTAGCCGTACACCGTTGCCCAGTTGTCCCAAATGCTCCCCACACTGCACCATCGAGAGCAAGTTCTAAATCGGCATCTTCCATCACCACTTGAGCGTTTTTACCACCCATTTCCAAACAGACACGCTTGTGAGTGCGTCCACAAGTAGCGCCGACAAAAGCACCCGTTTCTGAAGAACCGGTAAAAGATACTAAATCTACATGGGGATGCTCAACTAAAGCTTTCCCCGCCTCCTCTCCCACACCATGCACCAAGTTAATTACTCCTGGTGGTAAACCTGCTTGTTGAAAAATCTCAATCAATTTAGTTGCACAGGCGGAAGTATCTTCGGCAGGTTTGAGAATGACTGTATTGCCACAAACCAAGGCTGGCATAGCTTTCCAGCAAGGAATTGCCACCGGAAAATTCCAGGGAGTAATTAAGGCACAGACTCCTATAGGCATCCGCACAGTCATGGCGAATTTATTGGACATTTCCGAGGGTGTCGTTTGCCCAAATAATCGCCGCCCTTCGCCAGCACTGTAAAAGGCACAGTCAATACCTTCTTGGACATCTCCCCTAGCTTCCGTCAAGGGTTTACCCATTTCCCGACTGATTAATTGGGCAAGTTCTTCTTTCTGCTGAAGTAATATTTCCCCAACGCGAAAGATGTATTCTGCCCTCACTGGGGCGGGGACTGTCCGCCAACTGCGGTAGGCTTTACGGGCGGCGGCTACCGCTGTATCAACATCTTTAACTTGGGAACGGGGAAATGTGGCCACGACTTCGGTTTTGTCAGCAGGGTTGCGACTTTCTAGGGTTGCTTCCTCTCCGGCACTCAACCATTGGCCATCTATATAATTACGGCAAGATAGCGGAGTTGTCATTTTGAAAATCTCCAGTTTGCTTGCTTTCTACGTTATCGTCAAGTCAGAATTCATGAGCCAGGTTTTTATCTTACACAAAAGCAAGGCAGCGTGGCTTTGCTACATTGCATTCGTTCAGCTGCATTTTTAACTTATAACTGTTAATACCAATTCTGTATAAAGATGCGCCAAATTATATAAGGAACGAACCGCAAAGGGCGCAAAGGACACAAAGGAAGAAAGAAAATTTGGCGCAGCCTCACAAAGAAATGGTATAACATCCATTATTTCGATTACTTCCGTCTGGCATGATAGTTCTACAAAAGATTGCACCATCAAAACAACACCTGTGGTCATCATCTTTCATATATGCTCCTTCAAAACTTGCATCACTTAAATTAACGGCAATGAAGGAATTGTCAGCTAAACCTGCCTCCTTGAAAACAGCGCCACTCAGGTCGGCAAAATCAAAAAAAGATGTTTGAATTCTTGAGCTTTCAAAATTGCAGTTTCTCAAGTCAGCATAATGTAATTCAGAGTCTGTAAGCCACGACGAACAGAGAACACTACCGCTCAATCTAATTCCTGTCAAATCTAAAGCGTGCTCTAACGTGAAAGTTCTTTCTCCTGAATCATAGCGTTTTTGTAATGACTCAACAGCCTCGCTAGGGTGATAGTTATAACTCTCAATATCTCCATTGGGCAATATGGTTTCATGAAAAATTACGTCAGTGTAATTCCAATCCCAATTAGCATTTTTGAAAATTGTTTGGCGACAGAACGAACCTGCTAAGTTACATTCCTGTATTGTCGCTGACGTTAAATTTGCTCTAACTAGACTAGAGTCACAAAGAAACGTTTTGGTTAAATCAGTATTGGTTAAATTACTTTCGTTAAAGTTAGTTGCCTCTATTTGTGAGTTACTTAAATTAGCATTGGTTAAATTGGCAGAACCTAAGTAGCAAAACCTCAGATTAGCATCGCTTATGTTTGCACTGCTTAAATTGGTTCCCATCAAACAAGTGGATTCAAGCCAAGCTTGATTGAGATTGATGTCACTCAAATCAAGATGATTTAGCTGAAGACCTTTCAAAACGACTTTAGAAAAATCTCGTTCTCCTGATTCATAACGTCTGAGAAACTCTTCAGCATTCATTACATACACACCTCAAAATGCGATAAAAATCCTGCTTCTTACAGAACTATTCGTACTAATTTAGCTGAAAATATATTCTAAGCAATCTCTTAAAGCCATTACCGCGCAAGGAGTTACCCAGTATCGGCGGCTGAAAGCCTTATCTTCAACAAGAATCTCATTCTAAGTTAGCATCTATAGGACTCCGATTTGATTTCTGAAAATATACTGAGACTGAAAAGCCCGTTTTATCTAGGGTTTTATCTGAAATATTGTTCAGAAATCAGATATGAGTCCTATACGATGCAATTCTTTTAGCCTGGGCAGCATTTTCTGAAGGAGTTACACCGTTGCATTGCCCTGTATATCATTATTATTAAGTATCAATTCTGAATTCCGACTCCTGAGTTCTGAATTCTTTGTCTTAAGGCACTAACGCCAATACTCCAACAGGAGAACCAGAACCACCACGTAATCTTAGAGGTGCGATCGCTAGAGTAGTACCTTTAGGTGGCAATTGATCCAAATTTGTCAGATTCTCTAACACAATGCGCGGTTTTTCTAAAACTAGGCGGTTAATCGTAAAGCTGTTATCCTGTCCGGGGTCTACACCATGAGTATCAATTCCTACCCCAATTATTTGCCGTTTATCAAGTAAAAATTGAGTGGCATCACTGCCAAATCCGGGAAAGTGGGGAATCCCTTGAGCATCATGATTGAGGAATGCACTTTTATCCAACCACTTTTTTTGCCAACCAGTATTCAGTAAAACTACGCAGCCAGAATAAATTTCACCGTGTTCTTCTTCCCAAGCCAAAACATCAGCAATAGTCAGGGCATAATCAGAATTATCCGCTGTGGCTTGGCAAATATTTATGACCACCGCTGGTACAACCAAAGACTGGGCTGGGTATTGGTCAATTCCCAAAGCAGAACTATGAAAACTATTAGGGGCGTTGATATGGGTAGCACTATGTTCCCCCAAAGAGAAACGCCGCAGGTAATAGCCATCATTATTTAGTTCAGCCACAGTTTCAAATTCTACTGTGGGATCTCCAGACCATTGGGGAATATCTACGTCAATTACATGACTTAGGTGGATAACGCGTGTGTAGGTGATACTATTTTGACTTTGGGGTTGTATCATCCCAGCCTTCTATCTGATTTGTACTCAGGGATTTTTTTATAAGGTGCGTAGGTGCAGTTCGTTGTGTACATCGCCTGGGTTGAGCTATGCCTACGCAAAGATAGTACTACCATTGCAACGTTTTGAAAACCTAATTCCCTATACTAAAAGAGATAATCCCCCCAATTCCTGTAAATTTTAGGTTATTGAGGGGGTTCAAATGTTGCAGCAAAAAGTGAGTTGATCTTAGTTAACAACTGTTAGGTTAATTTTTGATTAAGCTTAGATTAAAATTAGATATCGCCGTAGTCATACAGATTAGGACAGTATTGATTGCTCAAAGTTTTGAAACAACTGAGTTTTGACTCAGCACGGGCTAAACGCCCCGCTACCGCTAACAGCACTCAGCTATATCTCCAGAAATTAAATATGCGTTATCCAGAACCCCTGTAGAGATGTAGCAGTGCTACGGTTCTACATTTTTTCACTCATATCTCTATTGTGTGATATCTACGTTGAGGGTTCTTGCTTTAGTGGAATCATCACAACAAACTCGGCACCTTCTCCTGGTGCTGAAATACACTGGATTTTTCCACCGTGTTTTTGGACTATAATTTGGTAGCTAATTGATAATCCCATACCCGTGCCCTTACCCACAGGTTTTGTAGTGAAGAAGGGGTCAAATATGCGTTTGCGTACTTCCTCACTCATGCCTGGGCCATTGTCAGCAATTCTAATGATTACATGGTCTTCTTGAATGAGGCTGCGAATGCGAATCTGTGGAAAAGTCATTTGTCCTTGGGAGGCAGTGCGTTGGACGGGTTTCCCGGTTTGTACCCCTTCGGGGAAGCAAGCTACGCGCAGCGTCTCCGACAGGAGAAGCAACTGCCGTTCATTTGTTCTTTGTTCAGTGTTATTTACTAATGACAAATGACTAATGACAAATGACTCTTCTAAAACATCGATCGCATTTGTCAACAGATTCATAAATACCTGATTCATCTGTCCAGCGTGACACACTACTGGTGGTAGGTTGCCATAGTCTCGGATTACTTGGATTTCGGGATGTCCTGGTTTGGCTTTGAGGCGATTTTGCAACAACAGCAAGGTGCTATCCATACCTTGGTGAATATCTACTGCTTTTGTACCGTCTTCATCAAGACGAGAAAAATTGCGTAAAGATAGGACAATCTGCCGAATGCGTTCGGCTCCCATTTTCATAGACTCCAAGATTTTGGGTAAATCTTGCCGGAGAAAGTCTAAATCAATGTTATTTATTTGTCGATCGATCTCTGGTGTTGGTGGGCAGTAACTCTGTTGATAAAGTTCTACTAAGTGCAGCAAATCCTTAGTATATTCACTGGCGTGGCTAATATTGCCGTAGATGAAATTGACGGGATTATTGATTTCGTGGGCAATACCTGCAACCAATTGTCCTAAACTGGACATTTTTTCAGTTTGAATCAGTTGCGCTTGAGTTTGTTGAAGTTCTAGCAGTGCTGCTTCTAGTTGCTGGGCTTTGTCTTGGGCAGTTTGGGCAGTGATGTGACTTTGGGTGTAAAGTTTAGCTTGGTCAATGGCGATCGCTAGTTGAACTGTAACTGCTTGTAGTAATTCTACTTCGTTGTTCAGCCAAGGGCGAAAGCCACTACAATAACCACAGCTAAATGCACCAATTTCGCCAGATTGGGTATGTACGGGTAGCGACATAAAGGCAGTGAAACCAAAATCCTGCAAAAACTGCTGTGCTATGGAATCGCCCATAGTCTCAGTATCATTAATACGGATGATTTCTCCGTTCAAAGTTTTGGCTGCGATTAGTTCGATTTCTCCATTCGTTGCTTCTTGGTCGTTAAGCAGACAGGGTAAAAAGGAATTTTTCACCTCATAGACTTTTTCCCAGTATGGTACATCAGCATCTTGCCGATACCAAAAGAAGACGCAGCGATCGATCTGAAATAAGTTATGAATCTCCTGTACTGCGGTTTCCACAATGTGATTCAGATCCAAAGAAGCTCGAATCTGATTAGAAAGACGATTGAGGAGTGCTTCTCGTTGGGCGCTTTCTCTGAGTGCAATTTCTGCTTGTTTGCGGTCAGTGGTGTCATGGCAAATACCAACGAAGTACAAAATATTGCCATTAGCGTCTTTAATAGCAGATGAGTTGCTTGTATGCCATCGCCAACTACCATTTTTGTGTTGGAGTCGATATTCAATTGCTTTTTGTTTTTCGCCTGTTGTCAAAATTCTTTGAAAATAATCGACACAGATATGCACATCGTCAGGATGTATAAAGGGAATAAAGGATTTGCCTTCAACCTCTGCAACCTCATGCCCAAAAATCTCAGTCCAGTTAGGAGAAACGTAAGAAAATATCCCTTCAAGTGTCAGCGCAAAAATAACGTTGTTGGCATTTTCTACAATGCTGCGGAACTTGGCATCACTTTCTATTAAGGCTGCTTGGATGTTGTTGCTGGTGTCGCGGATCAGAACTATAATTTGTCGGTCTGGTAATGGTAATAATCTAGCTTCAAAATTATTATTTTCTTCCGCTAACGGTAAGGTATATTCAAAACTGACTTCATATTGAGTTTCAAGTACTTGATTTATTGCTTGATGGAAGCGATCGCCTACAGCAGTCGGTAAGCATTCTCGCCAACTCTTGCCCTGACAATCTTCTGGTAGGATATACAGACTATCCATCAACCCTTGCTTGTAATCCAGAATACTTCCATCAGCATTAAGACGAAAGTATGAATCAGGAAGTACTTGCAAAATCGCGGCAAATTCTGATGTTTTTTGGCGTAACTGTGCTTCAACTGCTTGGCGTTTGCTAATTTCAGTTTGCAGTTGCTCTAATGCTTTTGCTAATTCTGTCGCCCGTTCTCTATCTGTAATTTTACGTAGGCGACGAGAAGAATTTGTAGATAGCGAGTAGCTTTCTGTTAGGGAAGGTTGACCGATCCCTATCGGCACTCCTGTTAGATCGATACAATAACCGATGTAACCAACAAAGCTACCATCTGCCGCAAATCGTGGCGCGGCTGTATCTAAAATCCAGCGATATTCGCCATTAGCACCACGCAGACGATATTGCCTCTGGAAGGAATCATACGTCGCAAATGCTCTCAGGTATATATCTTCGCATCGCTGTCTATCTTCTGGATGGACGCTACCTGTCCAAATATTGCCTATTTCCTCTTCTAGCGCAGATGCAGACGCGGCTTTTGTGAGATGTGTGCCAGTAAATTTCAGCCAATTAGAATTGAAGTAACAATAAAGTGCATTGCATCCAGACATCCAAATCATCAGGGGAGCAATATCCGCCTGCTGGCAGAATACTTTTTCATCCTGTTGTATTTCTTCCTCTTCAACTATGATTTGTTTAACGTAGCTCTGCACCTTTTTAGAAAACACTTTTGCCTGCCTGCTCTGCCTAAATTATTAAGGTAATATGCTGAAAATACAACTTCTTAATACATGGATATAATCTTGTTTATGCCAACCTTATAACAATCTTAATACTTTATTTATTTTTATATGCCCAGGAAATCCTGTTTTACTGTAAATAAATTGAAAAAATGCTGAAGTTATCATTAAGATTAACTTCCGCATTTTTGGTGAAATTTAAACTATCTATATATCAAGGAGCTTGTTTGACTTTGTTTATTTTTAAAATCACTGATAAATTCATCTTAGCTATGTAATTGCATTGTTGAAAAACCTGATTTAGCTTCACTAAAACTATATGATTCTCTGTGAGGCGTTTACGCTTCCAAATCGAGTTTGATTTTCGAGATGCCAAGCAGTTCTGGGGATTGTAAAACTTGATGAACCTCAGTCAAACGGCGGTGACTAATGCTGCTAAAACACGCATTTTTTATGGTCAGTTTATCCCATCATCAACTCTTAGATTTTCGTCAACACAATCCCGACTCCGGCATTATCGATCTTAAGCCCGGATTTCTCACGCATAGTGTAGGCTTCAGGGGAAGAGGAGTGTGGGGAGTGTGGGGAGTGTGGGGGGTAAGACTTCTTCCCCATCCTCCCACACCTCCCACACCTCCCACACCTCCCACACTCCTTGGATTTCTCACAAGTGAGAAATCCAGGTTAAGGCTTCCTATGGTGGTTTTCGATATGTCCGTGAAATTTTAAAAATGCTTCCTGAAATGCCTGAGCCTATTTTATTAAACCAGATTTTGCCAAGGTTACTTCTTTAGGACGTATTCATCCTATTTCTACGGGCGTTGAACCCTCGTAAATTGGCTAAGGTATTGTATCTAATAACAGCATTTTGGCTGAAAGGATCGCCCACACAAAAGTTATAAAAACTTTTTTTACCAATTGACACAGACAAAAAGCTATGGGATAGTTCTACTAAACTACGGTAAATCGACCAAGATTTAGTAGTAAAGAATCATAAATCTGATGAAAGACTTTCAAAAACTGAAGGGTTAATTGTCCGAAGTGTAAAAAAGTCTGATAATTCGCTCTTTGCAGAAGCAGGGGTGAGGTTGCACACATTTGAGACTGTGCGACTAATTTGTTCTGTCTAGTAACCTATCTGATTCACTCAGGTAAGTTTTTTGGTGTCTACCAAGGTGAAAATACAAATGACAAATATCTTTGCAAAGACAATAGCGATGCCTTCGGCGGGCTACGCCTACGCAACAAGTGCTGCTTCTATATCAGTGGCTTCCCTAATACTAACATTACCTGCTCAGGCAGCATCATTCACCCAATTTTCGTTTCAAACTAATGTCACAGCTACTCCGACTAACGACCCTACATCTAGTCTACTCAATGATCCCACAAGGGATATCCGGTTGGATTCAGTAGAATTTAGTGGAAGAACGATTAATAGCTTTGAAGTTGTCACCGCAGCAGAGATTCTCCGAAATGATACATACACTCTCCCAGATGGAAATGTATACGGTGTACTGAATTCAGGAAGAGGCCCTAATACTCCTGATGACGCCCTGCTTCCAGAAGGCCCCTCAAAACCAAACCCAACTGCTCAAGACATTGTTGACAGTTTGGGAAACTTAAATCTAAATAGCATTCTGGTGACGCGAGAAAATGCAGATACAGCCAGCATTGAAGTCTCCTTCGCCAATCCCGTGAATACTTTCCTCTTTTGGGAGCGTGGTGGAACAGCAGGTGGTTCAGTTGCAGGCGATAGCGATTTATTGGTGGAAGCTTTGGGTGAAAATAATGAAGTTATAGCGACTTACAAAATTTTGAAGCAAAACTACACCAAAGCCGACTATAACATCAGTAGTCAGGTCTTTCCAATTCTTAACAATGGGCCTTTCAATATTGGCTCCATAGGCATTAGTTTAGATGGAATCACTACTCAAAGACTGCGATTAACTAGCTCTAACAATAATGGGCTTATTCCTGGTATTCCTAATGACAATGGGCCAGATTTCAAAGTTATAGCAGCAACGGTTAAAGTTGTTCCCGAATCCTCTACTATTATGGGCGCACTGTTAGTAGGTGGTTTAGGGATCATCTTCAAGCGTAAGAGAACAGTTATAGGCTGATATAACAAGCAGTTTTTAAACTGTTAGCCAAAATAACATAACTCCAAAGACCTCTATCACTTAGTACAACTAAGGAGAGGTCTTCTTATTTGGTAGAAATCTATACCTGTTAGTCTCCCATTCATCTCCCAATACAGTTCGGTTAAGGTAAGAGACGCGATAATAAGGTAAGAGACGCGATAAATCGCCGTCTCTACAAAGGACTGATTATTGTAAAGACGGCGATTTATTGCGGCTACACGAAACTTTACCCACCTCCGTTGGTTTAAAAATTTTTACTTAGGCGGATTTGGCTTGTGTAGTAGTGAATTATATTCTAATGCCCTTGGGTTAGCACCAAAAACCTTGTATCTTAAGGACTTACGCAAAAATTGTCTAAAACTCTTATTCCTTAAATCATGTGTATAAAAGGGTTTAATACCCACATCTTTCCTAAGCAGTCTTCAATAATTTAGTGGTATAAAACCCAACTTTACTTATTCGTAAACCTTGATTTTGAAGAATATAATTTTTTTATTTTTCCTAACAAAACCCAATGTTTCAAAATTGTCTTAACTATGCAAAATGCTTCATCCCAAAATCGCAAGTTAAATGAGAGAAATGCTAAATGTGATATCAACACGTTGCAACAATGGCTGGTAATCGCATTTTATATGTTATAAAGCTCACAGCAATTAATGTTAGGCGGAAACTACTTTATGGAAGCAGATAAACTGGGCCGTTTTAAGGAGTACGGCGAATTCATCCTCCGAAAGATAGATTCTGTGCCCCAGTACCCTTCTAAACAAGAAGATTGGGTTCCAGCTAGTCTTGATGACTGTCTTCTTCGTTTGCGATCGGCTGCCCAGAAAACTGTAGACCTGGCAACTTCGCCTGTCAAAATTGGTGTAATGGGGGAATTTAGTAGTGGAAAAACCTTACTTTTAGGCAGTCTAATTGGATATGCAGATGCTTTGCCAGTCAGTGAAAACCCCACTACAGGTAATGTTACCGCCATACATATTATCCCGCAAGACGATTTTGCAACGACGCAATTAAGTAATTTTACGGTAGAATATCTTTCCCATGAGGGAGTACACGAGTGTCTACGCTTCATGTTAGGGGAAGCCAATAAACGAACAACAGCAGCAGGGCTTCCTCCAATACCAGTATCGAAACTCAACTCTGGCACAGATATTATTGGCTGGTGTGAAGAAGCATGGAATAGCAGTAACAATTTAGAACTGCGTTATTTACTCCGGGAGTTAGTATTATTCCTGCGGGCTTATCAAGCTTATGGGGAAGTTATGTGTGGTGGGCACTACCAAATTGATGCGATGACTGCCCGCGAGGGGCTACAGCTAGTCGAGCAGCCAATGGCAATCCAAACTCTGAAATTTGAGGATTTACCGCCAGCGCATATTAGATTACCGAGTCCACCCCAGAGGCTACCAACAAAGTTATTACAAAATAGTTTCCCACTAATTCGCCGCGTCGATATCGATGTCAAAATCTCACGGGAAATTTGGGATTTTGCAGACGCAGCTAAATTTATTCTCATCGACTTTCCGGGATTGGGGGCTGCTAATTCGGGGGCTAGGGATACCTTTTTGTCACTGCGGGAATTGGCAGAAGTACAGACAATTTTGGTATTGCTAAATGGTAAATCTCCCGGAAGCGATCGCGCCAATAAAATCTTCACCATGATGCAGCAGCAGCGACCGGGACAAGACCTGAAAGATTTAATTCTCGTCGGTGTGGGTCGCTTCGATCAACTACCTCTAGACAGCGAGGGTGGCGAAAGAGAACTTGACCATCTCATTGAAGATAGCCATTTAGAAGAGGAAACGGTTCTTCAAAAACTCAAAGTTCTGCAAACTACCATTGACGGTGCAGCAGCATTTACAACCCAAAAAGACCGCATCGTTTTACTGTCGCCACTGTTGGGATTGGCTGAATTGGCAAAACGTTCTAGTAAAGTCAAAGCTGGTTCACCAGAGTTTTTAGCTAACTTAGACTATCCTGATTACCTAGACAGGTCTAAACGGCTACAACAGAAATGGGAGCTATTAAGTGAACGGCTGATAGAATCTAATACCCGTAGCTATTTAGGCAGACAGCTAGGTTACTTTAGTCAAGATGGCGGACTTAGTAAGCTGCGGGAATTGATTCAAACTCATGTAGCTACTCATGGTCTGAAGCAACTGCATGAAGATACTAAAAGAGCTGCTGATGTGGTGAGTCAGCAACAAGATCACTTGAAAGACATCATAGATGAAATTCACGAGCAAGGTATCCCCACAGGCGATAGTCCCGCTTTTATCGAGTTGCGCTTTGTGGTCGAAAGCTTAGATAAAATTTACAGAAATTTTCAAAAAGATATCGGCAAAGAACCACTTAAAGACCGGCGAGGTGTTGTTGTCAGCGATGTAGTTAAAGACGAACTCACTTTTAGAATCCTTAATTGGAACCAGTGGACTTTACTCTTCAACAAAGCCAATAATGGAGCGATCGCTCTGGCAGAATCTAAAGGTGCAGCTGGGAAATTATTCGATCGGGGAAACCGCGTAAATACTTCCCTTCCGACTAAGAGCGATGATTTTTATCCAGTATTTGAGAAAACCGTTAAAGAAGTAGAAGATTTTGCCCGCGATCGCATCCAGCAAGCCGTGGTAGATTTGTTAAACCAATTGTCAAATCATATTGCCCCAGAACGCGAACAATTGCAGGCATTTTTCCACCCAGAAATGGAACAAGAAATCGAAGAAAAATTTGGTTTTGAAGATGCCGATCTCTTTTACAAATTATTACTAGGATGCGATCCTAACGAATGGAAAGAGGCAATCATCTCGGAAATTACTAGCAAAGACAAAACCGTTGCCCCCGAAATCATCTTTCCCTTAGCACGTCAAGACGATAAACACAACGTTGGTCAAATCTTTGATTGGGCACCAGAGAAAAGCCAAGGCTTACCCAGATCGAGCAATCATCAACTTTTAGTACTGCGACTGCGAGATGAAATTACAGCTAGCGCCAGCCTGCATCTTGTGCAGTATGTCAGCGAAGTTAATCAGCAAATTAATTCCGAACTAGAAGGTATTTTGGATCAAATTATTCCTAGTCTGCAAAACCTTTCCAAAAAAGAAACTTTGCTAAGATATTTGGCAGCTGGGGAATTACCATCTGAGATAGAAATTCCTACTTGGTTGCAGATTATTTCCGAAATGGCGGCTGTTTCTCCCTCAGACGATTTGGATTTGAGATGACGCGATCGCGTCGAGAGATGAGGATATATTTGTGAGACGTGATGCAATTTTTTATACAATTTTTAAGCGTGTTCCAGGATTATTTTTCGAGTTAGTAGAACAACCACCGCCTGAAGCTGCTAGCTATCGCTTTGAATCAGTTGAGGTTAGAGAACCAACATTTCGGATTGATGGGGTATTTTTACCTCCACCGGATGCAACATCTCAAACGATCTTTTTTGCTGAGGTACAATTCCAAAAGGATGAGTTACTGTACCATCGCTTTTTCTCCGAATCCATGCTGTATATGTATCGTAACCCGTCGCTTTACGATGACTGGTACGGGGTAATTATTTTACAATCTCGCAGCTTGGAACCGGAAAAGACTACTATTCACAGATCGCTACTGAACAGTTCCCAAGTACAGCGAATTTATTTAGATGAGTTAGGTAGCCCTGATGAGCAAAAAGTAGGTATCAGTTTGATGCAGTTGACTATCGCCTCAGAGACTCAAATGGTTCAGGAAGCGAAACGTTTAATTGAGCGGGTGCAACAAGAGCAGATAACTGTTTTGGCTAAGAAGGAGATAATAGATGTAATCACAACAATTGCAGTTTATAAATTCGCAAACTTAAGTCGTGAAGAGGTAGAAGCAATGTTAGGAGTTAAGTTAGAAGAAACTAGGGTTTATCAAGAAGCTAAACAAGAGGGGATAGAACTAGGACTAGAACTAGGGCGAGAACAAGGACTAGAACTAGGACTACAACGAGGACGAGAACAAGCAAAACTTGAAGTTGTACCTCAGTTCTTAGCCCTTGGTATGTCGATGGAAGAGGTTGCCCAATCACTTAATTTAACCATCGAACAAGTAAGACTTGCAACTGAGCAACAGTCTTCAACATCAACTTAGTAACTACCGTAATTTTCATAACGATGCCTAGTTTGGGCTACGCCTACGTCCTTTCATATAAAAGCGTAGGCGTAGATATCGCGCTAAATAAAAAAGCTAGTGCTAAACAGAATCAGTGGTACAGGAGCAAAAATTAAAAGTTTTTACCATAAGGATTCTCTGAATTTGTAATTTTATAATGCAATATTACAGTTTTTAGCCAGCTATAAAATAAACAACAGAAAGTGATACTATAATGAACCCTTTCCAATTGAATAACTATAGCGATCGCGAACCAAGCGAGAAACAACAAAAAAGATTTCCGGGATGGTTTGCTTTAGATTTTGGTACGTCGAATTCGACAGTCACACTTTTCGATCCAATTGAAGTACCGATCGCAGAAATTTTACCTAAAGAACAAGAAATTCGGTTGCGCGATCGCTTATCGCAATGGCTCAGTTCTCCCGCCTCAGTCGCTTTACCGGATGTCAGCGCTGATGATTGGGCAAAGTTTATCACAGAAATTAGCAAAAATCTGGAGATAGAACCCAGCCGATTGAGTGAAATTTTTGAAAGTGATAATAAAGAGCGATTTTTAGAAGCAATTCGCCAAATTGAACTTTCTTTAGGAAACAGCGAGAGATTCCGCCGGGCTGTCAGCAAAAAACTTTACCAAATCTATCATGAGGTTTTCCGCGTCCCTACCCTAGAGTCGCAAAATCTGATCCCAGTTGTGCTGGATATCGATCGCCGCGATACGGAAATTCCCAGCGAGTCGGAAATTTCACACTTAGGGGACTTAAAACTACGGATGGGTAGGGAAGCTAGAGATAACCGAAAAAAAGCGATCGCTCAAGGTACAAGCGGTTCTTTAAAGGAAATTATCAGCAGGTTTCACCATTCACCCAAACGCTATTTTGGTCAGGAGCGATCGTTTTCAGTTATTTTGGATGGCGAAGAAGAAACAATTACCGCCAATCAGCTAATACAATCTGCTTGGGCGCATTTAATCGAGTTAACTGAAGACTACCGCCAACACGCACGGCGCAGATTTTCTGAAGGAGATTTTTTAACAGCAGTTGTCACCTACCCAACTGTCGCACCACCAGTTGTTCGTAAAGAAGTTAGGGAATTAGTTGAGCAGTTGGGAATCGATGATGTGCAAACTGCTTATGATGAAGCCGTTTCCGTGGCAATATTCTTTTTATGGCGAGAATTTGGCGGTAATCTCAACATTGGCATCGAATCATTCAAAACTCGTTGTCGCCAAGTAGGAAACAAATGGTCACAAAATGTCCTTGTCTTGGATATTGGCGGCGGAACCACAGACTTAGCTTTAATCGAACTGACTTTAGAAGATAAAACCCCAGCCTTTGCTGATTATGAAGACCGAGGTTTAGGAGGACGTTACTATAAACTTACCCCCAAACTATTAGGTTCATCTGGTCATTTACAGCTAGGCGGTGAGTTAATTACACTGCGAATTTTCAGATTATTAAAAGTTGCGATCGCAGACTTTTTATTGACAGCAGTAACAACAGGTGGTATTGAAAACGAAAAGCTAGAAGATTTAATTAACTCCGAGTTAAATGAGCGCTTTTTAGAACAAGGAAAATTCAAAACTGGCAGTCTTTTAAAATGTCTGGATAGAGAAAATCCAGAAGGCGATATTGCTTACAAAGATGCCCTAGATACTGCCGAGAAAGTATTGCCTACTCGTTGGCAGCAAGCACCTCAACGTCTGCAATCTTTTTATATTCTCTGGGATCATGCAGAAGCAGCTAAACTTAAACTTGGACAAAAGCCACCAGCAGAGAATTCTCTATTAACCTTCACACTTTCTGAGCAGCAAATTTCTGAATTGCTTACTCAAAGCGCCGTTAAATTGCAAGTCAAAGATCCAAATAACATCTGCGTAACCTTAGATAACCAGCAATTTGAACGAGCTGCCGCATCTGGAATTAAAGAAGCGATCGGAATTGCCAAAGGATTAATGGAAAGTCGTTTGCGTCCCGACGATCTCACCAAAGATTCTTGGAATTCCCAAAAAGTTGATTGGTTAATTTTGTCTGGTAAAACTTGTAATTTAGACATAGTGCAACGCCAAATATACCAAGAATTTAGTAAATCTCCATATTTTGTCTGGAATCCAGAACGGATTACCTTTGTGTTGGAATTTACTAAGCTAGCCACCTCCGCCGGGGCTTGCTATGCTGAGAAATTGCGAAGATTGAGATTCGATCCAGAAGAGTCTAAAAGCTTGCTGCGTAAGGGAGCCAACCAGCTAGAAATTGATGTTAAAAACCTGTTTTATTATTTGCCCTGCAACTTCAAACGCAAAACCCAAAGCAACGATTTACTAACTATATTCAAAGCTGGACAAGAACTCTATCAACTCGCACCTTGGGAAACTGTTGCTAAAGTTCGTACTCATTGGCAAGGCATACAATTAACTAACATTATCTACCGTCAAGATTACGAAGAAGGAGATTTACGGCTTTGGGGAAGCTTTGACGGCAAAAACCTCATGAATCAACTGGAAATGCCAGAAGCAGAGTTTCTAAAAAAAATCAAAGTCCAGTTTGAGATTGACCAAACCCTCGAATTTAATGTATTGCTTTGTCAAGGCAATCCCCATTATTTAATTGATATTTCTGGTATTGATTTAGAATCGGTAGTTTCAGAAACATCAGCGCTATTTGCTGATGGTAAATTGAATTGGAATATTGCTGTAGAAGGCTTCAATAAAAACTTGAATGATGGTGA
This sequence comes from Nostoc sp., assembly GCF_036918015.1. Classification (GTDB taxonomy): domain Bacteria; phylum Cyanobacteriota; class Cyanobacteriia; order Cyanobacteriales; family Nostocaceae; genus Nostoc. The sequence goes on along the minus strand of NZ_JBALEO010000003.1, from coordinate 9,234 downwards.
TATTGCCGTCAATGTTATTGAGTCAGCAACCGTCGATCAACCAGATGCCTATCATCTCGTATTTGAAGTCGGAAATGATGGTAGTAAAACGTTTCACAAATTTCATTATTTGCGCGATGGTGTGACGCAACCGGGAATTGGGTTAATTAGTAATCCCTTACCTCCATTCCCACAAACTGGGCAACACACCTTCTATGTTTATCAAACAGATGCCGAAACTAACAGCAAAAAATGGATAAGAATTGGCGCACTCAGTAAACCAGATGTAACCACAGATTACCCTTGCCAATATCGTGTAACTCTCGACGATCGAGGTATTCTAAGGATGCACGCTGGTGAAGTACCTTACTGGACATCACAAAATCAAGAATGTTTGAAAGAAGAAGGATGTGTTTATCGTGCTGAATTAGAATTGCAACCTAATGAAGTTGATAAAGAACGTGATCCCTTTTGCGGCATACATTAAACCTCTGTGTTCCTCTGCGCTAACCTTCTCTACGAGACGCTTTGCGAATGCGTTCCTCTGCGTTGAAAAAATTAAGATTTTTCAACGCAAAGGGACGCGGAGTAAACGCTAAGGGGCGCAGAGGTTTGCAAGTTTAATTCGCTACAAAAATATTTGGAGGTGATATTCATGCAGCACTTGCGTCAATTATTAGAGATAGAAAACTCAGAGTTAGCCCGATTACTGCGGTTTAGTTTGTATGGACTAGAGGCTACTTTGAATAAGGCTCGCGCAGAATTACCACTAGATCCTGGATCTAAAATATGTGATGATGTGCTGCAAGAACTTCGTAACCTCTTACAACCTGAACCGCCACAGCAAAATACTGGTTGGGAAGATCCGCCAGATGAGTTAAAACTAAATCACCTTCGAGAAGCTTTTAATTCTGACTCAGAACTTAGTTATTATCTGGGTAATTCCCAACTGCAAAGCCAAACAGATTCAGATTTGTGGAATGAGATTCAGCGCAAACTGCTACGACTTCCAGAGGATTTAGCTGCATCTTGGCAACAGCGTACCTTGGATCTCGCTCAAGAAATTGGTGCGATCGCAGATAATTCTAACCTTTATCAGCTTCCCTTTATCCGCGACGAAATTATCTACCCCGGACTTAGTGGTACTGTTCAAACTCAGGGATTGAGCTTGTATCAACAAGCACTTTCAAATTCTCAAATTATCCAAGGGAATGCATCCGATTTACCAGCGGCATTCCTATTTTTATATATGAATTTTATTGAAATAGACCCAGATTTACATCATGCTTTAAAGAGCGTTTTTAGCTTCGATGTCATTTCCTTACACTCTAAACCAGAACAGCGACATCAATATATTGATGCTTTAAGCGATCGCTTCCAACGCACCCAAAAAGCAGAGAAAAACACCGATCCCTTATCAATTCTCCGTGCTTGGATTGACATGGACGAGGCTATACATTCCCTAGTCTTCGTACCACCGGCTGAACGCTATTCTTGGTGGGGAAAGCTACAACATGAATCACGGCGTATTCTGAAGAAAGTCGCTGACGAGGCAATTAATGCAGGTAATGAAGTGCGAATTCGCCAATTATCGGGACTTTATGCAGATATCTGTGCTTTATCCAAGGATGACTTACAACTAGACTGTGGTGGTATTCCTGGCGAAGTCTTAACTTGCCTTCGGGTATACACGCGAATTAATCAAGAAGAATCTCCAGGGCGTGTAATATTTCGCTCATCACGCTAGCAATTTTTCTAATTCTTGAGATTATGAGGCAAGGCAGACAATTTTACTAATCCCCGCCTTGCCTCATAATCTAATGAAGGTAAAAACGTTTAAATCTAAAGGATGCCCCAGAAGTGTAAAATCCCTTGACCAGAAAATACTTCAAGTGCAACGGCGGATAAAAAACCAATCATTGCAAAACGACCGTTCCAGTTTTCGCTCTGAGGAGTGAAGCCCCAGCGCAAAGCATTAGGATCTTCTGAAACCAAAGGCGTAGTCTTCTTAACTTCTGCCATAAATAATACTCCGAGCTTTTATGTTGTAACAGTTATAACTGCCTGTAAAGTAATGTAACAGATTTTTACGAAATTGCAACATAAGCTCGATATAAAATTTAGCCATATATACTACGGGTACGTAATATTGTAGTAGTAGGATTGCGATCGCTTAACTTGTTTTTCACCAATTTTTTATAAATGATGTTAAAAATGCCTATAGTCTCATATTTGTAAACTTTTAGATAGATAAAAATGGCAATACCTGATTATCAAAAGATAATGCTTCCGTTGCTTAAATATGCACTTGATGGTCAAGAACACTCCATGAGAGAAGCCATTGGAACTTTAGCCGACCAGTTTAATTTAAGTGAAGACGAACGAAAAGAATTATTACCTAGTGGTCAACAACCATTATTTGATAATCGGGTAGGATGGGCAAGAACATACTTAAAAAAAGCAGGGTTATTAGCAACCCCAAAAAGAGGTTATTTTGAAATTACAGAACAAGGTATAAATGTAGCTAGACAATCTCTACAAGAGATAGATGTTCAATTCCTTGGTCAGTTTTCTGAATTTATTAACTTCAAGAGTTCCAAAAAACAAGCTGATAAGCCTAGTTTAGAGTTTGATGAAATATCAGAAAAAACTCCCCAAGAGTCTATAGAATTAGGATATCAAAAAATTCGCAAGGAATTGGAAATAGATTTAATTAATCGGATTAAAACTATCTCATCAGATTTTTTTGAAATACTCGTGATTGATTTACTTATTAAAATGGGTTATGGAGGTTCAAGGCGTGATGCAGGTAAAGCAATTGGTAAAAGTCGTGATGGTGGAATTGATGGTATAATCAAAGAGGATAAATTAGGATTAGATGTTGTTTATATCCAAGCTAAAAGATGGGATGCTAATGTTATAGGCAGACCAGAAATTCAGAAGTTTGTTGGTGCCTTATATGGTCAAAGAGCAAAAAAAGGAGTGTTTATTACCACTTCTAATTTTACTCAAGATGCAAAAAATTATGTGGCAGACATAGATATAAAGGTTGTATTAATAGATGGGCAAGAATTAGCACAATTGATGATTGATAATAATGTAGGTGTATCAACAGTATCGGTTTATGAAATCAAAAAGATAGATTCAGACTATTTCACAGATGGTTAAATAGTTTTTTTGTAAATATTTAAATATGTTTACGAATTATGCTCAAAAGTCCTCTACGATATCCTGGTGGTAAGTCGAAAGCAATAAATCAAATATCTGAATATTTACCAGAAAACTTTTCGGAATTTCGAGAACCTTTTGTAGGTGGTGGTTCTGTATTCATTTATTTAAAACAAAAGTTTCCTGACATCAAAATTTGGATTAACGATTTAAACCGCGAACTTTTTTTATTCTGGAAAATTGCTCAATCTGATCTAGCTCAGTTGGTTAAAGAAATTCGACATATTAAAGTCAAATATACAGATGGCAAATTACTCTTTACAGAATTGACAAGTGTAGATGTCAATAATTTATCTGATATAGAAAGAGCAGTTCGTTTTTTCGTCCTTAACAGAATTACTTTTTCTGGAACTGTAGAATCAGGTGGTTTTTCCCAAGAAGCTTTTCATAAAAGATTTACCAATTCTTCAATAGAACGACTTGAAAAGCTAGAAAATATCTTATCAAAAAACGTCCAAATTACAAATTTAGATTATAGCCATCTATTAAAATCAGAAGGAGAAAATTTATTTTTATTTTTAGATCCACCATATTTTAGTGCTACAAAATCAAAACTATATGGTAAAGATGGTGACTTGCACACCTCTTTTGAACATCAGAGATTTGCTGAACTTTTGCAACAATGTCATCATCGCTGGTTAATTACCTACGACAACTCACAGCAAATTCGAGAAAATTTTCAATGGGCTAATATTTCCGAGTGGGAATTACAGTACGGCATGAATAACTACAAACAAAGTGGTGCAGCTAAAGGAAAAGAGCTATTTATTACTAACTATAAAGTTCAACGGAATTTAGACAAAATCGCATCTTCTATTGCATAGTCCAGCAACCACGGTACTGCAAACTGCTGCGGTTCTTGAGGTGAATGAGTCCGCTGCCAATCAATGCTTCGCCGTAATGCTTCATCTAACGGCACAATTTCTTTGTATCCCAACTCTTGACGGATACGAGTTGAGTCTACAAACCAATCTTGCTCTGTATTACCAGGCAATTTCCACTCTGTCGATAACTGGCTTTTGGGTACGATAACAACTTTACCCTGCCATCCCGCTATTTTCCCGATTTTGGTGATGCGTTGAGCTTCGGTAAGTGTTTCTACATCAGCGACATGATAAATGCGACCAGTTGCGCGTTCGTTTGTTGCTGCTAGTGCGATCGCACACGCTACATTTTCTACATAGCCGTAAGAGCCACGCCATCGAGCGATATTGTCTTCCAAAACAATTGCAGGACGGTTATCATCCATCCGCTGAAGATAGGAATACAAGCGATGCAGGACATCTCTGGAACCATATACCATTGGCAGGCGTATAATCGTTGCGGGTAAGTTGGATGTCATCACTACCCGTTCTACCAGAATCTTTTCATAATCACTTGGCACAGTGATCGGTCTAGAGGGCATTTCCCGGTATGGATAGAGTTGTTGGCGTAAGGGCGAATCTTCCGTAAGTGGTACAGGCACAACATCAGATTCCTTACCCCAAAGCACGTCGTATGCACGATAGACATCTATACTGCTAATCGCAACAACACGCTGGGCAATATCCTCAAATGTGTTCGTTAGAGTTAGTGCATCTTGTTCGTTATAGGCAATCATATCTACCACAACTTGAGGTGAAAGCTGCCTAAACTTGCTTTTCATATCCAAAAGATGGGAGCGATCGCCTAAAATTTCATGCACATTTGGTGGTAAATTAGCTGTCGTTTTTCCCCGATGAAATATGCTCACTTCATGACCCATTGTAATCAGTTGACGGACTACAGAAGGGCCAATAAAATTTGTGCCACCAATGATGAGTATTTTCATTTTTCGTTTCCAGCCATTACTGTTTATCGATATTAGAGTAGTTTGCAGATTAAATAGATGCAGATGTTTTCAAGATGATACTGTCAACTAAACCATAAGCTTTTGCTTCTTCAGCACTCATGAAAAAATCCCGTTCATAGTCCAGTTGAATCTGCTCTGGTGATTTACCTGTATTAGCAGCGAGTATTTTGTTCATTAATTGGCGGAAATACAAAATTTATTTGGCTGCAATTTCAATATCAGAAGCTCTTCCCTGAGCGCCTCCTAATGGTTGATGAATCATAATTCGAGCATTTGGTAGAGCATATCTTTTACCCTTAGTTCCAGCAGCAAGCAAGAATGATCCCATTGAAGCAGCTATGCCGATGCATACAGTACATACTTCTGAACGAATTTGATTTATAGCATCGTAAATAGCCATTCCTGCTGTCACTGAACCTCCATGACTGTTAATATACAATGTGATATCTTTCTCTGGATCTTCAGCATCAAGAAATAGCATTTGGGCAACGATGAGGTTTGCTGTTTCATCTGTAACTTCGCCTCGCAAAAAGATAATTCTTTCTGTAAGTAAGCGTGAATAAATGTCTAATGCTCGTTCCCCTCTTTCTGATTGTTGAATAATCATAGGGATGCTGAGTAGAGTTTGAGAATTCATATTTTCTATCTCTAATTAATTTGGCTTGGCTAATACTAATCTGACCAAAAAAGCATAGGGACAAAGACGAAACAATAAATTTCCCCTGCAAGAGTACAAGTCCTTGAATTGATTTAGGTCAAAAAAGTAGATATTGGCGTGCAATATGTATGTGAATTCACGCTTGAATTTGTGGTAATAATTCAGTTGCGATCGCAAAATCAAGCGTGCTATTGTTTTTTGATTTTCTTACTGATGATTAAGCTTGGATATCAAAATATTCGGAATTTTGGATTCTCAATCTTGACAGTTTGTGCAATTTATAAGTAAGGTTTGTGGTAGTTTTTCATGCAAACTATAGTTCCATCCACCATTGAGAAAATAACTAAGAACGATACTATCTAATACCTCATATCTATCAACTGGTATTGACGAGAATACAGTGCTGCGATTATTTAGTATTACTGTCTGCATCCCTGCCTTGGACTCATGCATAAATTTGCCTTGCCACGCTTGGGAAAGTTCCATTGGTTCATTGAGCTTGATGGCTTTTTGAATCAAACCTTTATGTTCGAGTAGAAGTTTCGTACCCCCAACTACGGGTTGGATTGTCCAGGTAACAACTGAAGGCTGGCACATCATACTGTCTTGCCAAGTGAATGCCAGTCGTCTTGGCTCATCGAGTTCAATTACCTGACAGTCTATTTCTCCCTCCAACCCCGGCAGTGTCGAATGCACAAATCGGAATTTGTGTCCCAAACGCGGCTCAAAGTCGTTTTCCATTAACCATACTGCCAATGCCTGACGGTTAGTGAGTACCTGCCAAACCCGTTGGGGAGGATAGGGATAAAACACTTCCATATTCAATCGGAGCATCAATTTTCCTCCAAATAATTGCCAAGGGCATCGAGTTTTTCTTGCCAAAACTGCTCGTAATGAGCAATCCATTCAGATATCTGTTTCAATGGCTCCGGGTTTAGCCGATAGAAACGCTGTCGCCCTGCTTTTCGCATTTGTACTAAGCCTGCTTCGCAAAGAATCTGTAAGTGCTGAGAAATCGCTGGCAAGCTCATGGCAAATGGCTGGGCTAGTTCTTTGACTGGTTGCTCACCACTACGTAACAGATCCAGTAGCGCCCTGCGTGTGGGATCTGCGATCGCCACAAAAACATCAGCACTCGCAGCAGGTCTACTCATTCCTATTAACCATATATTTAAGCAAACGCTTAACTATTTGTAGAATATATAAGTAATTGCTTAAATGTCAACTCCTCAGAACAGCAAAATGTTGGGATTTTAGTTTCCCAAGCTTGGCTGCTACGTTCTCATTTTTCGGTAGGATGGCTCCCATACCTACAAAAACCTTAGCTATGGCAACTTCTCCAATCTCTGCTCAAGAATCGTCTGTTAGCTGGTATATTCTGCTGCAACAATTAATAGATGGACAATCATTATCTCGTACTCAATCTGCTGAATTGATGCAAGGTTGGCTCAGTGAAGCGGTTCCCCCAGAGTTATCGGGAGCAATTTTAACAGCGCTGAACTTTAGAGGCATTTCTGCCGACGAGTTGACCGGTATGGCTGAAGTATTACAATCTCAATGTTCCCCACTCATCACTCAGCCCTCACCACTACTCAGCACTCAGCACTCAGCACTCAGCACTGTAATTGATACCTGTGGTACTGGTGGAGATGGGTCATCAACTTTCAATATTTCTACAGCTGTTGCTTTTGTTGCCGCAGCCTACGGTATACCCGTCGCTAAACACGGCAATCGTTCAGCTTCAAGTCTGACAGGAAGCGCAGATGTATTGGAAGCCTTGGGTGTAAACTTAAATGCTTCTAGCGAAAAAGTGCAAGCCGCACTACAAGAAGTGGGGATCACCTTCTTGTTTGCCGCTGGTTGGCATCCAGCACTCAAGGCCGTTGCCTCATTACGACGGACTTTGAAAGTGCGAACAATTTTTAATTTGCTCGGGCCGTTAGTAAACCCCTTGCGTCCAACTGGGCAGGTAGTGGGCTTATATACTCCCAAGCTTTTGGCAACTGTTGCCGAAGCTTTACAGAATTTGGGCAAAGAAAAGGCGATAGTGCTGCACGGGCGAGAAAAACTTGATGAGGCTGGGTTAGGAGATGAAACTGACTTGGCGGTGTTATCAGACGGAGAAGTGCAGTTAACTACCATTAATCCCCTAGATTTAGACTTAACGCCTGCTCCCATAGGTATGCTTCGGGGTGGAGATGTCCAAGAGAATGCGGAGATTCTCAAGGCTGTACTCCAAGGTAAGGGAACTCAGGCGCAACAGGATGCAGTTGCCTTAAATGCGTCGTTGGCGCTGCAAGTAGCGGGTACGATCGCACTCCTAGATCACGCTGAGGGTATTAAAATCGCTAAGGATATCCTACAAAGTGGGGCTGCTTGGACGAAATTGGAGGAGTTAGTGGAGTTTCTGGGGAATTGATTTGCGATCGCAATTGCGGGCGAAATTCTACGACATTACGCTTAATGGTGACATCATAATTACCAAAAAAGTCATGTCCTAAAAGTCCAGTTTCTAGTTCCGCACCTGCGATCGCAACTGGTATTTTATTCACTATTACCCCGCCAACTGCCATCGAATTAACATAGCCCACAGGAAATTCTACCGCTCTGGAACTCGCGGTGTTTGCCTTAGCTTTTCCCACTGTCACGATTCCCAAAGCATTAGCCATATCTTGGGTAATTACAGTGCCACTTGCTCCCGTATCCACAATCATCTCAAATTGTTGCTGGCCATTGAAGGTGACTTCCACAATCGGCGTACCACCAATTCGCCTTTTTATCGGCGCTGTAAATACTGCTTCATCGGGAATCACCACTGCTGATGACGGCAAACCTGGCTCTGGTGATAACGGCTTTGTTTCTATAGGAGGTAGAGTGAACTTTGGTGTGGTTTCTCTCTGAGGAACAACAACGACTATTTTCTGAGGTTCTCTAACTGCAACAGGGCGAGGATTAGCTTGCTGTTGGGCATATTTAACTTGGCGGCGATATTCCTTAATTTTAGTTTGAGCGATCGCAAATTCTGGGCTTTTTCGCCGTACTTTTTGCATCAGCGCGATCGCCTCCTGGTACTGACTCGCCACCAATTTCCAATCATCTGGAGATTGAGCCGATTGGCTGATACTCCAAGCGCCAACAGCTTTGTCTCGTCCGATTTCAAAAAGACTTGGTTCACTTTCAAACGGATCTAGCGGCTGCGCTTCTGGGCTAGCTGCTGGTCTTACTGGTTCAACGGTAGGCTTTCTTGATGCAAGATCCCCAACTGGTGTTTGTTGCTCATTGCCAACAATCGCAGTGTTCTGTTTGTCTTCACTACAGGCAACACACAAAACCGCTAGAGCGCTTGATACAAAAATTAGGGTTGCACGGGATAAAAAAGACTGAAGCATAATTAATTTTAACTGCCCAAGCTTTGCCAAATCCACTCCCGCTACTTCAATTCCCGGCGTTGCATAAATGCGGGATGAATTAACTAAACACAGGTATTTCTCTATACTTCAAGTAATGGAGTAACAAGCGAATTGAGTATTTCAGCATA
>NZ_JBALEO010000002.1:0-68921 GCF_036918015.1 Nostoc sp. | reverse complement strand
ATTGTAATTTGTGATTAGCGCGAAAGCCTGAATTTTCGTTAACTTTTTTCTAATTTATGGATCAAAATTTTTCTCACATTATGATTCAAAGCATATTTACGTCGTCTACATTGAGCGTGAAAACGACATGATATAGGATCATTTCGGCTCGGAAAGCGACGCGCAAGGAACGTGAATACTATGAAACCTGAAGACTTAAAAAAGCGACTCGAAAAAAGTCGTCCAATGACCACAATCACAATTCGCATTCCCGAAGATGTGATTGAGGATTTGAAGCGAGTAGCACCATTGTTAGGGTTTTCTGGTTATCAGCCATTAGTTCGCGCTTACATCGGACAAGGACTCCGAGCTGATCTTGAGCGACTTGATGGTGATACTGTTTCGACATTGATTGCGAGTCTGAAACGGCATGGTGTGAGTGATGAGATAATTCGTGAAGCACTCAGCGAAGCGACTAAGCGAGGCAGCAACAGTTAGTAACGGCAGTATTCCTCTGTCATGAGTAGTGGGAATTATCTGCTTGTGTTCGAGGTTACTAGCATAAAATAACCTGTGATCTATTATTTAAAAGTGCATTGACCAGATTTGAGTTCATAGTAGATGGGCCACCAGTATCACAACAAGCTCGTAATCGCGGTAAGGGCAATCGGCTTCAAGCTTGGAAAAATACAGTGCGACAAGAAGCTGAAAAATACTGGTCTGCGGAACAAAAAACAGCTACTGGCTTGGTCATGCTCCAAATAACCTATTTCTATGATTCCGATAAAATGGATGTAGACAATATAGTGAAGCCTATTCAAGATGCAATTAAAGGATTAGCCTACGTCGATGATAATCAAGTAAGCGATCTCCTAGTTAGAAAGAGGAATTTGTCAAGTAACTTTAGAATAGAAAACATGACTTCGACATTGGCGGAAGGTTTTGCTCGTGGCAATGAGTTCTTATATATTGTCGTAATTGATGCTCCTAACCAGGAGGTAATTATTTGATGGAAACTCCAACCGCAAACTTAGAAAGAGAGCGATTGCTGAAACTAGCAGAGGAGTATCGTGAAAAAGGTTACGAAGTTTTTTTTCATCCAAATTCAGAAGACTTGCCTGACTTCCTTAATCACTATCGCCCCGACATGATTGTACGTCGGGGAGAAGAAAATGTAGTGATTGAAGTCAAGTCACGCTCCTCACTTAACTCTTCTTCTAATCAATACTTAGGTAATTTAGCTCAAGCGGTAGAAAAACATCCTGGTTGGAGATTTGAATTAGTAATGACCAACCCGGAGGATACAACGTATTCTCCCAAAGCAGAGGCTTCTCTTCAAGAACATGAAATAGAATCACAGTTACAAGCAGCGAGGCAACTTACAACGCAACATCCAGAATTAGCTCTCCTATATTCCTGGTCTTTAGTAGAAGCAACTTTGAGACTTATTGCCCAAAAGGAAGAGCTAAGTCTAAAAAAATTTGATCCACACTACTTAGTAAATCAATTAGTAACTGAAGGTGTAATTTCAAAATCCGAGTATCAGTTACTAATGAATGCACTCCCATTACGTAATTCTATTGCTCATGGCTTCAAAACTACACAAATTACGCAAAATTCTGTATATGAATTGATCGAGCTTACAGAGCAGCTTTTGAAAACTCTACACACTGGCGATGAAGCAGGCTAACACTGGGTTTTTAAAGTGGATGGCACTGCGCGACGATGTCTACGACGGGCTACGCCTACGCACTAAATCATAAAATAGGGAGTAGTAAATTAATTCCCTACTCCCTACTCCCTTTCTAAGCTTCAATAACTACCCGCAAATTGCCCCGTTTTTTCGCAACGCGACAAGCAGTCGTAGTCCCAGAACGCTCGAATTCCAAATCGAGGATGGTGGGGCCGACTCGCAAATTATGAAATGACAGACGATTAATCGATTCTGGCAAAGCGGGGTCGATTATTCGCAAGCAATTATTTTGAGCATCAGGCACTAAGTTGACCATCATTTGCAGTAGTTGGAAAACACTACCCGTAGCCCAAGCTTGGGGAGTGCAAGCAACCGGATACTGCACAGGAGCATTATCACCGTTCCGTTCGTAGCCGCAGAAAAGTTCTGGAGGACGTTGATAGGGTTGTTGCTCAGTCATGTCAAATAAACCTTGGAATATTTCCAGGGCTTGATCGATAAGACCGAGCGATCGCAATCCCATTGCAATTAGAGCATTATCATGGGGCCAAACCGAACCAATGTGATAACCCATCGGATTATAAGCGGGTGACAAACTACTTAGAGTCCGAATGCCCCAACCATTAAACATATCTGGTGCCCGTAACCGTTCTGCTACACTATGAGCTTTTTCGTCTGTGAAGAGTCCCAAATGCAGACAATGACCAGGATTTGAGGTAATACTGTCTACTGGCTTGCCTTCTCCATCCAAAGCCAGGGCGCAGAAATCTTGATCTTCTACCCAAAAATCTCGATTAAACCGAACCTTAAGATTTCTGGCCTCTTCTTGCCAACGATCTGCCAAATCAAGCCGCTTCTTCATCCTAGCTATTTCTGATAGGCGCATTTTTGCAGCATAGACGTAAGCTTGTACCTCACAGAGGGCAATTGGGCCGTTGGCTAATTCTCCCTTGCGGTCTACGATACAGTCGCCAGAGTCTTTCCAACCTTGGTTAGCAAGACCGCGTTTCGATGTACGGAAGTAGCTGAGGTAACTGGTTTGTTTGATATTGCGATCGATCCAATCCATTGCCGCTAGAGCATTGGGCCAAAGTTGCTCTAGGAGTTCTCCATCGTGAGTCCAAGCATAATGTTCGGCATAGAGCATCAGCCACAAAGGAGTGGCATCAACAGTACCGTAGTAAGGTGTATGGGGAATTTCTTGACAACGAGCCATTTCTCCCAAACGTAACTCGTGCAAAATCTTACCCGGTTCTTCTTCACGCCATTCGTCATCGATTTTACCTTGGTATGTCGCCAGTAATATCAGAGTTTCCTTGGCGATTTGCGAGTTTAACATCAGGGTTTGGGAAGCTGTAATCAACGAATCTCGCCCAAATAATGTCGAAAACCAAGGCACTCCGGCGGAAACAGTCTTATGCTTCCCAAAAGATTGGCGCAACAAATACATATCTTGTTCAGCCTGCTCAATCACTCGATTGAAGGTACTCTTATCCGAGCTAATGCGGGTAATTTGTTGTACCCAGTTTTGCTCCTCCATCAATTCAGCAGCTTTTGCCTGTCCTAAGGTAGTGGCGGCGCTCACAGTAGAACTGGACTGGTTGTTTCTCAACATATTCACTCGGTAGCCCAGCTTTTGAGTTTCGTGAGAAGCCAACTCAAGCTGCCAAACCGCAGTGTAACCCTTGAAATTGTCTGGTTGCCGATGCTGGAATAGAATCCGAGATTCCATCACTGAGCCATCCAGACCTTGATAGGCGAGTGTTAAGGATTCTTCCCTAGAGGCAGATGGCTCTTTCGGTACTGGTGCAACACCATCGACCTGAGAAAATGTTCCTTCCTCAGTCGTCGGTTCTACTAGACGTAAAAGCCGACCTCGTTTTTCTCTGTCATAGCCCCGGACTTCAAATAAATCTACAAAATCCGCATCAAAGCTGATACTTAGTTCAAAATTGACAGTGGTTGTGCTGTAGTTAGATACTTCTATTTCTTCAAATAGTGCCCCATTCAGCACGATTTCTCGGCGAATTCCGATAGTCTCGGCTTTCAGGCGATCGTCGATTCTGGGGGTAGTACACAAAACTGAGAGTGAAAAACCTTTCTCAGCAGTACTACTGAGGAGTACAGGCGATCGCCCTTCAATTTGCAACTCTAAGCGATTCAGAAATCTTGTATCACAACAAAACAGTCCCATACTGGGATTGCCATCGTTGAGGGAACAGCCAGAAATATTCCCGATAGTATCTGTCACAAAAAATAAATCATCATCTTTAACCGTCAGTGTCGGTTGCGATCTTTCAGCCACAACACAAGGCCACTCCGGGATCGGTAATTGTTCGGCAGGAATAAAAGTTTTTCCATCCAGGAAAATTTTTTCCGGGGTCATGAGTGTATCCGGTGTCATTAGTCAAAGTTCCATGTATGGGTCTATTTTTGAGTAGAAGTCTCTTACCCAAGAGGCAGAGGGGCAGAGGGGTAAAGAAGAAATACCTTCTTGCTTTGGGACAGAGCAGCTAAATTTATTTAGGTCGAAAAAAGTAAGATTTGTGTCAAGATACACAGTGCAAAAAAATAGTAGCGTATCATAGAGAGACAAAAGGTGCGGAAGTCCGGTCAGTTATCTCACCCTGCTTTTACAGCCCTTTTCAAGTAATTGAACTATAGCGTTTTCTAATCATATAAATTACATCATAGTCCCCTCCTTGTTTGCGGTGAGGGGATTCTTATACCTTTATTCAAGCGAGAACCGCCATATACTAATCCTCACTGCCTATTCCTTGTCTTAGTCGTGGACTATGCAATCAATGATTTGTGATTATTAGTTAACACAGTAGTTAAAACCATACAATAATTAGTATTTTAGTATCTACTCCTAAAAGATTTTGCCTATGTAGGCACATAGCAAAGTTGGTCAAGAATGTATATTGGGCGTAGTAGGTTGTCAATCAACCAATTAAGTTGTATGTACCGCTCCTAGTTGGTAACGAAGTGTTGCGCCTGCTTTGGCGAAAAGCGCTTTTTAGCGTTCTTTACATATTGCAGCTGTCTATTTAACTTGAGAGTCCCTTGGAATTTGTACAATGCAGCTGTGACGTGGATCTGATCGAGGTTGAGCGTTTAACAATAATTCATGAGCATTTCGACTTCTGTGCTGAGTGATCTGCTAAAGTCCCTACCCTACTTGCGGCCCCAGCTATATTTTAAGGCTTCATTAACGGCGCTCTCCCACGCGATGGAAGATCAAGTTTTGGCTGCGACTTTAGCGAAACCCCTTGTAATTGCTAGTTTCCAGCGAGAGAGATTCTACCGCCAAGAAGCTCATCGCTACCAGCGACTTGCTTTGCGAAGTAATCAAATATACGTATTATCTGCTCCAGAAACGGATTTCACCAACAGTTCGGAACACTACGAAAAAGTGGCTTTTGAGCCAACGGATGGCTTAAGTCACGAGTGGCATTTGGTAGTGATTGCTGACAATTATGCTACTTGTCTGGTTTGTCGAGAAAACCTTGGTTCTCTTGCTAAAAACAAGCAACTACCGGAACTAAGCCCTAATCTGGATATAGACACAGCTCGAAGATTTGAGGGAATTTGGACATCGGAAAGAGGAGCTAGCCTGAAAGCAGCCGAATTACTGTTAGATAGGGTTTTGGTTTACAGACCAGAACTGACAAGTAAAATTCAAGAGGCACGTCAGAGGTTTGGCATCGGGGAGCCGCGAAACTACTCTGGAGCCGAACAGGTAAATGAGTATGCCTGTGACATTGATACAGATCCCTTTGTGCAGCGCTTAGTAACTTATTTGCAAGCGAGTCAGTACAAATTGCACAAAGCCTACCGTTCTATTGCTGCTCAAGCACGAAAAGAACGATTAGTCAACTCAATTAGTACTGCTATTCGGCGATCGCTCGATCCTCACGAAGTTCTCCAGGTGGCAGCACAAGAATTAGGACAACACCTAGAAGCTTGTCGCTGTTTAATTTACCGCGCTCAAGCCACAGATAGCCAAGCCATAATTGAACATGAGTTTTTGAATCCCGGTGTTTTATCTGTTTGTGGGCAAACCTGGGAGTTAGAGAAAAATTCCCTATTTCGGGACATCGTAGAACAAGGCGAAGGTGTTTGTGTGAGCGATACGCTGAGTGACCCCCGTGTTACCAAATCGCCAGGACTTTCCACGATCGCCAAAAAGTTTGCCATTCGTTCTTGGCTGATGGAACCAGTATTCTATCAAGGGCGATTATTGGGGATTGTGGAGTTACATTACTGCCGAATGCCACCGCACGAGTGCCAACCTGGGGAATTGGATTTGGTAGAAGCGATCGCTACCCAAGTAGGAGCAGCTCTCATCCAAGCGGAAGCTTACGCTAACCTAGAAGAACTTAACCAGCAGCTAGAAGCCCTAGACCGCACCCGCAGCAACCTCATAGCCATAACTGGACACGAACTGCGTACTCCCCTATCCACAATTCAAGTGTGCCTGGAAAGTCTTGCTACCGAACCGGATATGCCTTTGGAGTTGCAGCAGGTGATGCTCAACACAGCTCTTTCCGACTCAGAGCGGATGCGAAAACTGGTACAAGATTTTCTTACACTTTCCAACTTGGAAAGCGGCCGGGTGGAATGGCATCCAGAATCTCTCACCTTACAAGAATGTGTGGATTTAGCACTCAGCCGAAATCGCACCCGTTCCTCAATGGAAAAGCCGCCCCAAATCAAGACTCAAATTGCCGAAAACCTACCTTTAGTGAGAGCTGATGGTGATTGGCTAGTCGAAGTACTGGCAAAACTCATGGATAATGCTTTGAAATTTACGCCACCCCAAGGAGAAATCACCATTAAAGCGATTTACAACAGCCGTCAAATGGTCGAGGTGACTGTAGCTGACACTGGACGCGGCATTGAACCAAATCGTTTAGAAGTAGTTTTTGACCGCTTCTATCAAGAAGAAGGAGCGCTGCGCCGCACCACTGGCGGGACTGGACTTGGTTTAGCAATTTGCCGTCAAATTGTTAATGGCTGGGGTGGGCAAATTTGGGCAGAGTCAACTGGCAAAGACCAGGGTAGTCAGTTTCACTTCACCATCCCGATTGTTCAGAATAGCCAAGAGGAAAAGCGGACAAAAGTCAAGAGTAAATAGGGATTGGGCAGGGGAGCAGAGGAGCAGGGGAGCAGAGGAGCAGGGGAGCAGGGGAGCAGGGGAGCAGGGGGGCAGAGGAGAAATAATAACTCCTAACTCAGCACTCCTGAAGGCCATGAGGCATTAATTTTTAACAAATGACAAAGAACAAAGGACAAATGACTAAAAACTGTTACAGTCTATGACGCGATCGCAATATGATCGTGGTTGCGGTGTTAGGATTCCCTAAAAACGTTGAGAGAATCATCTTTATGGCAGAAACACTCTCTGGACAAACCCCCCTATTTGCTGGCAGCACTGGTGGCTTGCTAAACAAAGCAGTAGTTGAAGAAAAGTACGCTATCACTTGGACTAGCCCGAAAGAGCAAGTATTTGAATTGCCTACAGGTGGTGCTGCTATTATGCGGAAAGGTGAAAACCTGCTGTATATAGCTCGTAAAGAATATGGCATCTTTTTGGGCGGTCAGCAACTTCGTAAACTCAAAATCACAGATTACAAAGTTTACCGGATTTTACCCAACGGAGAAACTACCTTACTTCACCCAGCTGATGGTGTCTTCCCCGAAAAAGTAAATGAAGGTCGTGAAAAAGTGCGTTATGTCCCACGCAGCATTGGGGAAAACCCCAATCCATCACAACTCAAGTTCAGTGGTAAAGCTACCCACGACGTATAGGGACTAGGGACTGGGGACTGGAGAGCAGAGGAGCAGAGGAGCAGAGGAGCAGGGGGAAAGTTACAGCAAATCTTTCCCCTCTGCCCCCTATTAACCTCTGTCCCTCTGCTTCTTGTACCCCATGCCCTTCAGGAGTGCTGAGTGCTGAGTTAGGAGTGCTGAGTTAGGAGTTATTATTTCTCCTCTGCTCCTCTGCTCCTCTGCCCCCCTGCCCCTCTGCTTCTTATGCCCCATCCCTAAGCAATTTATGGTATTCCCCGATTTCTCCGAATTTTCTCAGCTAGCTTTACAAGGCAACTTCGTCCCGGTATATCAAGAATGGGTGGCGGACTTAGATACGCCTGTATCTGCTTGGTATAAGGTCTGTGCGGGTCAGCCTTATAGCTTTTTGTTGGAATCGATAGAAGGTGGGGAAAAGCTGGGACGCTATAGTTTAGTGGGCTGCGACCCGGTGTGGGTTTTGGAAGCAAGGGGCGATCGCACTACCCAGAAAAACCGCGATGGTTCGCAGGTGGTTTTTGCTGGCGATCCTTTTACAGCTTTAGCTGAATGTTTAGCACCTTATCACCCAGTAAAATTACCACAGCTACCGCCAGGAATTGGCGGTTTATTTGGGTTTTGGGGCTATGAATTGATTCAGTGGATTGAGCCGCGTGTGCCAATTTATCCACCAGATGAGCGTAATATCCCTGATGGATTATGGATGCAGGTAGACCACTTGTTGATTTTTGACCAGGTGAAGCGGAAAATTTGGGCGATCGCTTATGCTGATTTACGCGATCCGAATGTAGATTTACGCACAGCATATCAACAAGCTGGCGATCGCGTCACCCAAATGCTTGAAAAGCTATCTCTACCCCTATCGCCGGAAAAAACTCGATTGGAATGGAAACCGCCAGGGAGCAGGGGAGCAGGGGAGCAGGGGAGCAGAGGTGCAGAGGAGTATCAGAGTAATTTTACTCGCCCTGATTTTTGTGCCAGCGTTGAGAAGGCGAAAGATTACATTAAAGCAGGTGATATTTTCCAAGTAGTAATTTCTCAGCGACTATCAACAACATACACAGGCGACCCTTTTGCCCTTTACCGGTCGCTACGTCAGATAAATCCTTCGCCTTACATGGCTTACTTTAACTTCCAAGATTGGCAAATTATCGGTTCCAGTCCTGAAGTGATGGTGAAAGCCGAAACCGATTCTGATGGTGGAGTAATAGCGACAGTACGCCCAATTGCTGGGACGCGTCCACGAGGTAAAACCACTAAGGAAGATGCAGCCTTCGCTCAAGATTTACTCCAAGACCCCAAAGAAATTGCCGAACACGTGATGCTTGTGGATTTAGGGCGGAATGATTTGGGGCGTGTTTGTCAGAGTGGTAGCGTCAAAGTTGATGAGTTAATGGTGGTTGAGCGCTACTCCCATGTAATGCACATTGTTAGCAATGTTGTGGGTAAATTAGCAGTTGGTAAAACAGCATGGGATTTACTGAAAGCTTCCTTCCCAGCAGGTACGGTAAGCGGCGCACCCAAAATTAGGGCGATGGAAATTATCCACGAGTTAGAGTCTAGTCGTCGGGGTGTTTATTCGGGTGTGTATGGGTATTACGATTTTGAAGGACAGTTAAATACTGCGATCGCAATTCGCACAATGGTAGTGCATGATAAGACAGTAAGCGTCCAAGCCGGTGCAGGTTTAGTAGCTGATTCTGAGCCAGAAAAAGAATACGAAGAGACGCTGAATAAAGCTAGAGGTCTATTAGAGGCAATTCGTTGTTTGCGTTGAACTGGGGACTGAAGAAGGGAATAGGGTAAAGGTTAGAGGGTACAGATTATTCTCTGTAATCTGTCACCTCTCCTCTAGCCCCAATCTAGGCTGTTGACTTTGATGAAATTTGGACGTTTTTGACTCATGCTATTTTTGTGTCAGAGCACAATCTCTCTTGTGTCATTGCGTTCGCAAAGCTCTCTACGAGACGCTACGCGAACGCAATGACTACACATAATTTGCATGATTTCTTAACTCCTAAAAAGGCACAGAGTCAACACCCTAGCCCCAATCCCTTTTACTGTTTATATAGTTCCTTTCGCATACAATTAATTGCACACTGGTTTTTGTTGCTTAATTGTAAAACCGGGCTTGATACAAGTACAGTAACAGTTCGATCTGCGGTATGAGCATCCAGACCAGACTTTAAAAGTTGATGTACCAATACCCTTCTATTTTGAATTACATAGGTTTTACTTTGAACCGCAAGATGTTGGGAAACGATTTGTGCTACTTCTAAGCCCACGTATCCACAATACCGTGATAAATTGGGAAGCTTTATAAATCCAATCAACATCAAACTTTTTCCAAAGCTAAATAGAGTTTTTTAAACTTATTGAAAATTTAAAAGAAGTCCTGGTATCCAAATCCAAGACCTCTGTTGAAGTTACTACACACTAGAAATGAACAAACTTACTCATCCTAATTGGCTGAAGTAAATCGCCCAAATAATTCCAGTTACTCCAATTGCAATTAAAAGGTTAGTGAAAAATCTGCCGAACTCAATTTCTTGTCCCAGTCCTTTGTCATCTTGACCGGCAGTAAAAAACAATGACCAGGCTTGATTTGCATTGATCATCTCAAAGTTGTTGAAATCAGGTCTAAAAACAACAGGTCCAATCAAATCCTTTTTGGGATAATCAAAATCAGTTTTCATAAGTAAGTTTGCCTCTAAATTGCTTTATTCGTCAAGTGAAGAAAATTAAGAAATCTCAAAATATCTTCTTTAAAGGCTGGTTAGCCATCCAATCAAACCGTTTCCAGTGATAACTTCTACAGCTATGAGTGAAACAAAAGCAAGCATTGCCAAACGCCCATTGAGTTTTTCAGCATATTTGGTGAATCCTATCTGCGGAGTTTCATCAACATAAACTTTGGGTTCAATCGCAAATCTATTGATTTGACCGCGTTCGTTAATGGTAAAGCCTTTACTTGCCATTTTTGACTCTTTGTTTTTGCTCTCTGTAAACGAATATTAACTATTGTAAATATTTTATGCAACTACTTGACATAGAAATAAAAGTAGTGATAACCGTACCAAGTGAGTAGGGTATTTCGGATGTGTACAAGAACTAGGCGTGTCTACAGTCGGCTCAATACAGTTCGGTTCAGCCAAGAAATGCGATGAATCGCTGTCAAGACGAAAGACTGATTATTGTAGAGACGGCGATTTATCGCGTCTTTGTGATGTTTGATAGCGAATAGGTTCAGCTAAGGATTATGGAAATTTGATGCACACAAAAGTACCAATTGCATTAAATTAAACATCAGAAAAAATTATTATTTATATAATCAGAAGCTATCAATGTATAACTGAGAAGGTATTGCTAATTTGTAACAAACTTGTTATGTTTCTTTACATAAAGATACAAAAACAGCATCAATGCGTTAAACCACCGTTAATCAAGGCTTTCTAAATAACTATGCAGTTGAGGCTGCAATGTGCTTTGCCAAGTATCTAAACTCAACGGCAACAGCATCACTATGCCTTTATTAGAGCTATCTATCTCTACAACAGGCTTTCTAGTGATGCCAAAACTACTGAGTGCCTTTATTAACAATTGAACGCATTTCTCATCTGTCTTTGCACATTTGATTTTTCACATTCGGTAGAACTGTAATTTTCTTTTTGGAATTTCTGCTATGTCTTTTACCATCCAGTCGGCTCAAAGTATTTTTCCCGGCACCCTAGTTGCTGACGTTGTTCCAACCGTCGTCGAATCATTTTCTAAACTCAATGCTGAAGATCAACTAGCATTACTTTGGTTTGCTTATACCGAGATGGGTAGAAGTATTACAGTTGCGGCTCCTGGGGCAGCCAACATGATCCTTGCACAAGGCTTACTCGAACAAATTAAGCAGATGCCTTTTGAGGCTCAAACGCAAGTCATGTACGATTTGGCTAACCGTGCTGACACTCCTCTGTGCCGTTCTTATGCATCCTTCACGGTGAATATCAAGTTGGGCTTTTGGTATCAGTTAGGAGAATGGATGGCTCAGGGAATCGTTGCTCCAATCCCACCAGGTTACAAGCTTTCTTCTAAAGCTGCCGATGTGTTACAAGCCATCCGCAATGCAGATTCAGGTCAACAAATTACCATCTTACGTAATACCGTAATTAGCATGGGATTCGATCCGAATGCTCCTGGTAGTTATAAAAAAGTCTCAGAGCCGGTAGCTCCTCCCACTGCACCAGCATTTCGGACTAAAGTCACCATTGAGGGCGTCAACAATCCTACGGTACTTGGCTATATCAACAACATGAATGCCAATGACTTTGATGCTGCGGTTTCTCTGTTTACCTCCGAAGGTGCTTTGCAACCTCCCTTTGAAAGACCAATTGTTGGTCAAGACGCAATTCGCGCTTATATGCGTGAAGAATGCCAGGGATTGAAAATGATTCCAGAGCGGGGTATATCTGAGCCTGTGGAAGATGGCTATACCCAAGTTAAAGTTACAGGCAAAGTCCAAACCCCTTGGTTCGGTGCCAGCGTGGGTATGAATATTGCATGGCGGTTTTTGCTAGATCCCCAAGGTAAAATCTTCTTTGTAGCGATTGACTTGTTGGCTTCTCCTAAAGAACTGCTGAACCTAGTACGTAAATAGAGGGCTAGATTAGTTGCTGCTTAAGCGTGGATGAGGCGTAGCCCGTCGTAGACATTGCCACGCTTAAGCTGATAGCGGCTTCTTTGGTATCTTAATGTTGCGATCGCTATTGAAAAAACCGATTCATCAGCGATCTTTTAAAAGATTATTAAATAGTTTTAAGGTAAGTGCGGGTTTTTTAAGTATCATAATATACTACTTTACAATCAGTAGTATTGACTTCTAGAACCTTTCTCGCTCAAGAGCATCTCAACTATTTTTTACTTGTTTATATTTAAATAACAATATATCTTTGGATAGAGTAATAATTTATTCATCTACCAAGAGTAATAGATTATCAATGACTTTTTTAAATTCCTCTGAGCCGCTCCTGCGTGAAAAACAGCAAGAGCTAGATTTTCAAGATATTCAAGGTCTAGTCTGTCTCAACTACCAAATTGGAAATTTCACTCTCTTTTCAAAGTTTTATACTCGCGTCGATCAAGCATTTATTCTCTGGGGACTAATTTCATCTGGAATTTTCGTAACTGCCCAGTTTCTACCCATTAGCTGGAGTGACCAAGCAATTTTGTGGTCAGTGCTTACCTTATTCGGTGCAGTTGGCATGGTAAGTTTAACTTGGTTTTGGGCAACTGTAGAACAGCTACGCTGGGTTGTTTATAGTTGGGCGATTTTAATCTTAATGGGTTTAATCTTGACCGATTTGAGCATTTTTTTGGGATGGGGAGAGGTGTTGATCCGTTTGTGTCCACTGTGGTTAGGATTAAGTGCCATCGGCTACCTTTGCACCGGGATAGGAATGCGTTCACGCACATTTATTCTGATGGGGTTTATTCATTTGCTGGGAATTTTAGTTTTACCGTATTGCGGTGTCATGCAATTTCTCTCAACGGGGCTAATTATGACCGTTAGTTTACTGTTACTCGCAGAATTACAATGGGATATGCAATCTTCAAGTGATTACAACCAATTAACACCACAACAAAAGCAGTTTAACCAAGTACAGTCCCAACGGCGTCAAATGACTAGCTAAAGTTATAAAGAATTAAAATCTTACTTTAGACAAGTTTGTATAAACAATATAGCTATATCTCTTGGCTAGGTAGTGTTTATACTTGAGAGAGAGAGTTTTTCACCCAACAGTTAGCTATTCTATGTTTATGAAAACAGACAACACTGTATGGGTGTTATACCGCTGTGACCCATTATCAGACATCCAAGGAGAGCGACCGCAGATGTTTGAACAGTGTAAATCAATCAAAACCTTGACGGTGTGGAGTTTTTGTCGCTTCCTCCACTTTATTATCACTTAGGGAAGGTTAAATTCTTCATCAGAGCGGTCTAACGGTGGTAAACGTCTTGTGTTTTTTACGTTAAAAATTAGTTTTCATACTCCAATATCCTTAATTCAAAATAAATTAGGGATATTGGAGTTTTAAGGCTAATGTAACTATCTGTTAGTTGGCGTTTGTGTGTCAAAATATTCACGCCAACGACTAATTTGACTATCCTTAAAATCTACAACAATTACGTCATCAGCTTTATTACGACGACCTGTCGCCTTTTCTATATCTTCGTAGTACCATTCTACTGCTGCCTGATTTGCTCCAATGATAATCCGGTGGATGTCTATTTTGACATCTGAATACTGTTGTTTAAAATTGACAAGTCCTTCTCGAATTCTTTCTTGCCCCCGCCAGCATTGACCAGGTATGATTAGTTCTCCATCAATCGTAAACAATTGTGCAAGAGCATCGATATCTTGAGCAACCCATGCATCTTTAGCTTTTTCTATTAATATCTGGATATCTTGTTGGTTCATAGAATGACTGGCAAATAAGGGTGTGCTAAAAGTTAAGCTAACAAATATAGTTCCTAACACTAGCCATTGAGATAACCAAAGCATCTAGATTTTTCTACCCTCTAAAGGTATCAAGCTTATAGAGCATTAGTAAAATTTAACCAGAAGTTGTTTGCATTGCGATCGCACCTGCGAAAAGTCAGGTTTTTATTGGACGCAGAATGTCTGTAGCGTTGATTTTAATTCTACAACCAAAACTGGCGATCGCCCTCTAGCATACTGCTTGGATAAATCCCCCTTAATCGCAGTTTTGCCATCTTATGCGCTCCATATACTGGCATTGGTAAGCGAGCATTTTTAATGCTCCATGATGCAGTAAGGTGAGTTTCAAAGTAGTTTCAACCACTTGTTCTATGGGAGGAGAAATTAAAGCTCGATGGTTTGCAGTGATAACTGTCAAGCGTAAAGGATAAGCAAGACCCATCTTTTCAGTTACTTGAGTTGTTACCAGAACTGCTTCAGTAGAAGAAATACGCAATGCTAAACCTTTTTCTGGTGCAGCTATGGTTTTATTAACCAAATTATACAGTCGAGGAATATTAGACTTTCGACACTCTACTAATATCAATTTACAGCCAATGGCTTCAGCCCATTCTAGGAGATTAGCAACTTCTTGTCCGCGAAAGGGCCCATCACGATAAATCAGTACTGTTTTTCCTTCAAACTCCTTTTTTGGTAACAGTCCTTCTAGAAATTGTTTAGGAATTTCTTCACCTTGAATCAAAGTATCTTTTAGCAGATAGCGAATAAACTCTCCTTGCTTCCCATAAAGACGCATACTTGCACAAGCATTCATTGTTCCAGAAAGTTTTGTCTTAGACTCTCTGGAAATATCCAATCCGATGAAACAGTCGGCTATTTCTAGAGGTTCAGACAGAACAAAAGGTAAATTACCCAGCTTGGCGAGAATTCCTGGAACCACCTGATTGAGAATATTTTTATAATAATCAGGATTCTTTAATGTATCTTCATAAATCATCTGGCTAGCTATCTGGCGACGAAGCAATAGATCATATATTTTGTGATAAAGACTACCACCATCTTCCTCATCAGCGTTACGATCGCTCTGGGGCAAAACCGCCAAAACTATGTCAGGTCGAATTTCTATTAATTCATTGACTACTTCTAATTCATTAACTAATTCCTCTACTGTTGCTCTTGCCTTAGTCCCACTTAAGTTTTTTAGCGATATTGAGTTGTTAACAAATAGGCTCTCAAATTTATAGCTTTTTAACCGTTGTTTAAGTTGTTCTATAAAGTAATCTAACCCCATCTCACAAAAATTCAGAACAGTAATCCGAATTGGTCTGGATGGATCAGAAAATTTATAATAGCGGTGGTAAACTCCACCTCTAGAAAGACCTGTGAGAATTTTACTTTGAGCGCCAATAACTCCATTGCCAAACAGTAGGGGTGTATTTTCAATCGCAACTTGTGGTTGCCAAAATAACTCTGGATAGTCACGGCTGTTGATGCTGAGTCCTAACTCAAATCCATAATTATTTAAAGCATTTTCAGCTTCTTTTTTGTAGGTAGCTAATAATTCTGTTCGTTTTTTGTAAAGAATTTTGGTTTCCTTGAGTAAGTCTCCCCACTTAACGCCAAACTTATTAGCTGTTGCGGATGTAACGCAGGGGCGCAAAGCAGCCATGCCATATTCATACAGTTTTTTACCTTTCCCAAATTTAACAGCCACCAGGAGTTTATTAGATAGATTATCTTGAAGAGCTTTCTTACTAATTTCATTTTTTGCTTGACCAATAAGTTTTTGCTTGTGTATCAACGAAGGTTCTTTAATAAGCTGTATGATAGTACCATTACCTTGGATATCACCAGAAAGAGAGCGAACATTCAGATCAATCAAAAGCTTCTCTGGGTTATGCTTATCGGCATGATTAAGATAGAACTCAGCCAAAGTTTTTGTTAACAAAAACTTGCTTTTCGTTGTTAAAGTAATAGCCGGTTGTAAAGTTCCATGTATTTCGATGGGTTCTGCCCAAAATTCTGCCTCACGTCTTACTTGCACACCATTTTTAGACAGAGCAGTTATGGATGAAAAGGGATATGGTTTAGATGTCTTTAATACCTGATAAGCGAATAGAGAAATAACATTTGCTGAGACTGTTTTAGTAAGTGGAACTTCTTGAAACTGCCAAGTGCGATCGATAAAGTCTTTTATCCCTTCCGCAGCAATTTGTTCTAGTATGGATTCCCACTCTATCCCAAAATCCCGCATAGACATAGAATTATTGGATTTACCAATAGCATAAAAATATGGCTTATCCCAAACAACGACTATGTGAGGTAAAATACGACTAAGATGGAAGCTCAAACTAATGCCTTCCTCCTGTTCAATCTCAGGCTTCAGTTGAAAGCACATTATATTAAGATTTGAAAAGTTTAGACGGAAAATCTCGCTAGAAGATAAAGTTTTTGTTTGATTAATAGTTGCAGCAGCAATCACCTAGAAACCTCACTTACAGAAAATTCACAAATTGAATTAAAGGTACAGTACCTACAGGCACTACCAGGATTGGGAGGAAATATTTTGGCAAAATCATTTGGGTTTTCGCCATAACGCACTCTTTCAAGCTCATATCGTTTTGCTATATCTGCTAGCTCTATCTGCACAAATTTGAGTTGTTCAGAAGTGGCTGTAATTATGTCAGATGTCAAGCCAGTTTCTAAGTTGTAGAATGAGGCAACAGATGGTTGCTGTGGATAGAGATAGCTAGCTGCTAACAGATAGACGTAAGCCTGTCGTCGGTCAAATTCGGATTTACCTGTCTTGAAATCTAAAATATGAATAGTACCATCTGGCTGTTGAAAAATACAGTCAGTTGGTGCATATAAATTGAAAGAATAACTACCCTCTTCGATAATTATCGGTGAAGGAAATCCCTCATCGCCTTTGCTCAACTCAATAATTTGCTTGCCAACTAAAATAGGTTTTTTGTAATAGTTGTTCAGAATCCCAATAATTCGCTCTTGAACTTCGTCTGGCTCTTGATTTAGTTTTAAAATAGCTGCAACTTTTTCTACACCTTCAGACTGTGACAAAAGTTGGGGGTTTTGATAAAATTCATAAACCCCCGTTTGTGCTAATTTACCAATTCGCTGATGTTTGTTGTCTTCCAACAGAACTTTAACTTGAGGTTCTTTGTGACGAACCTTGTTAAAGCCTCGCTTCATATCACAAAACCAGAATTCTTGACCCACTCGTGAATCTGATAAAGACCAAAGATTATAACTTGCAGATGGTAGCCAAGCTTGTCCCATAAGTTTCAATTTCCTATGATGCAAGCTGGTGTTTGGCTTACCTGCTCATAAATCTCGAATCATAGACAGAATTTCTCTGTATTTAGTTAACAAGAAACTATACACCATCTTATGGTTAGCGCTCAAAAGTTTTAGCAACAAAAACTATATTGCTATATTTGGAAATTGAATTTTTGCCAATAATTATTTATGTAATTCCATCACTTATACTACGCTTGTGTATGTTCGTACTTTACGTTTTGTTGCAAGTTGTGTAAAGTGCGATCGCACTCCATTATCTCATCATGCGATCGCACCCCACACAGCACTACACTAGAAAGTAAGATGCTCAGAATAGCCTATGAACGCTACGACAACCAGTTTCCCTTCTACACTCAAATTGAAAATTGACTTGACTGATGAGCAATTTTTCCAAATGTGTCAGAAAAATAGTAATTATAGATTTGAGCGCACAGCATCAGGGGAAATATTAATTATGCCACCTACAGGTAGTGATATTGGCAACCGTAACTTTGATATGGTTGTTGAATTAGGAATCTGGAATAAACAGACTAAATTAGGCAAAGGTTTTGACTCTTCAACTGGTTTCACTCTACCTAATGGCGCAGAACGTTCTCCTGATGTTTCTTGGGTGAAAATTGAGCGATGGAATGCTTTAACCCCAGAACAACAAGAAAAATTTGCCCCGATTTGTCCTGATTTTGTAGTAGAGTTACGTTTTCGTACTGATTCCTTGAAAGAATTGCAAGAGAAAATGCAGGAGTATATCGAAAATGGCACTCAATTAGGCTGGTTAATTGACCGGAAAAACAAGCGAGTGGAAATTTATCGTCTAGGTAAAGATGTAGAAATATTAGACAATCCTGCTAGTTTATCTGGAGAAAATGTACTTCCTGGATTTATGTTAGATTTACAGCAAATTATGTAATTTTATTGATTAGGATAGATATAGCGCATTTCAAAACGACTTTGTTCCCAAAGTGGGATTAAAGCTTGTTTAGCAGCACTTAACTGAGCTTGTGAAAAAGATATTCTACCATTTTCAATAATCCAAATAAATATCCGAGTGATTAAATCTGCCTTGAAACTATTCTCGTAGTCACTATTATTTATTCTTACTACTTGTTTATCTAAGCAATCTATAGCATATTTAAAAGTTAAGTTTTTCCAGTCTGTGGAATTGCTATAATTTTCTTCTGGCGTATTTTTCCACTCAACTCTCCGCAAATTTCCGAAAATATAGTCTATGCCTGTTATGGAAGAATCTGTGTTACGCACTAAATTTGTATAGGCTTGGTAATATGGTTTCAATAGCGAAGCTGCAATATTTTCCACATAGATATGTAGCCAAGATTGTATGTCACGAAGATAAAGTACTAAATCTATAATATTATCAATTTCTTTAATCAGCGCACGTTGCCTTCTGTGATTTGTTATTTTTGCTAGTAATTCAGGTTCAGATAATTGAGAATTTTCTGAATAGTAATTAATAACCTTGGGAATATATTTATCTAATAACCACTGTTTAGTATATCTAGCTGTCCAAGTTCCTCTTACTCCAATATCTTGCTGCCACAAGCCAAATTGAGCTGCTTCAATAGATTGTAAATTGATATCATTTAGTTCGTAGATTATATTAACTTGATTGCTAGGTAATAAAGATAAATCTCTGTCAAATTTTGGGAAGATAAATGTATGATCGCGAATTCCTCGACTCACTCGAATTGATATATTTTCTCTATGAAATAGATGCCATTCTGACTTACCTTTCTTATAATCAAATTCCTTGGCAAACTGCTGCATCAACTCCCATAACTCTTGTCTTACAGAAAATAGGATAAAACCGCGAACTTCTGAGAACTTTACGAATTCAAAATCCCATGTTTCTAAAGCATTCTCAAATTCAATTATTAAATTTTGATATTTATGACAAATTTCATCAACACACAAACACAAGTCTGTTGCTTCTAATTTTGATAAAATGACTGTTGTTTGACCCAAATTTACTGTAAAATTATCTTTATCCATCTGTTTTAAAAAACGACGACAACCCCAATCTGGCTGGGTGTGTAATCCTATCATTAATTGACCTAAAATATCTTGATGATTTAAGTTAATTTTTAAACCTTTAAAAAGAATACTACTGAATTCTATTTGACAATTACCTTCTCCAAAAGCTTGGGGTAAATTACAGGCGATCGCTACTTTTGGTTTAACAACAACTAAGTGGTAGCCTTCTCGATTTATAGAAGGCTCAAAATCACATTTTTCTAAAAAATACTGTAAATCTGGATTGCGTAAAATTAAGTTTTCTATTAAGTTACATTTAGTATATGTCAAAATACTGGCTGTGTTTTTATCTATATTTTTAATTACATCAAAATTGAGTTTGTTATAAAACTTTGAGGCAATATCGTTATTTTTTAAGCTATCTATGTTTAGATCAAATACTAATTCTTCTCGATTGTAATGTAGACGCTGAAAAATCTTGATTTCATATCCATTGGTAACAATAAAAAATAGTGTATTAAAATGATTACTATAAAATTTAGCTTGTTCAATAGCCTGATTTAACTTAGTTTTTTGCGGTTCTATTGCTTCTACAAAAATTAGTGATGTATCTGTATTGTGTTTTTTAACATCATCTGTTGCAAAATAAATCTGAGCAATTTCTGGATTCTTGGCGTAAGTTTCTGATTGATATGTTTTCAAAGAGTATTCACGATGACATCTCTCTGGATAGCAGAGATAGTGAAACATGGGCAAAATAAACTTTTCTTTTACATCATCTTCATTTTGTAAAACACGATGGTCAAAACCTTGTATCCATGTAATGAATTTTTTAATTGACTCTGGAATAGTCATCAGATAATCTACCTGCTTGTATAAATTTGCTATGCCTATTTTGTTCCTGTAATTAGCAATTTATCAAGTCAGTTTGGATTATGTCGTGATTGTAGATACTAGAATGGAAGCATTCGGCTGAAACTTAACCTTGGCAAAACCTAGACCATTGAAGAAGAAGTCAGAAGTCAGAATTCAGGAGTCAGAATGAAGACGCTCGTTCTGTCTCCTGAATTCTGTTTTGATAAAAGTTACTGCGGTTATGATTAAATATCTGATGAAAATCAGGTATAGCCATTTTCAATCCGGTGAGTTACAGGTATGCAAATAGACCTAACCCCCTAATCCCCAACTCGTCGCGGGAAGGGGGAACAATTCAAAGGCTCTCTCCTTTTAGGAGAGAGGTTTGGAGAGAGGTCAAAATTGTACTTCACGCTTGTCGAGAACCGCTATAGGCAAAATTAATGAATTGTGTATAACAAGGATTTTGGACAATGCATAATAAATTGCTGGAGATGTCTATTAGATAAGAAGGAGTTAGGAGTTAGGAGTCAGAATATAGAATTTTCCTGACTCTCTAAACTTCTTATGGCTAATATATCTATTTATTCTCTTTGGGTAGCGATCGCTAATTTAGCTCCCGGAACCTGACGTACCCGATCCATCACCGCCACCACCCGGCCATAATCAACTTTTTCATCAGCATTAATAATCACTAATACTTCTGGGTTAGAACCAACTAAAGACCGCACTTGCGCTGTTAAATCATCAACTGCAATTGGTTTACGGTTCAGGCTTACCTGTTCTTTTTCATCTACCGTAATGGTAATTTTAGTGGGAACTTGCTGTTGTTTCGCTGTGGCGGCCTTCGGTAAATTTACTGGCAAACCTTCTGAACGTGTTAAAAACAAAGTTGACATGATGAAAAATGTCAAAATTGCAAAAATCACGTCAATCATCGGCACGATGTTAATCTGTAGCGGAAGCTCTGGCTCATCTGGTAGACGCATAGGTTTTTTCTCCTCGTTCATAGCGACGGCGGTAAAGTAATTCTAGCTGTCCACCATACTCCTGAATTAGTGCAATTTGCCGTTGGTACAATCCCCGAAAGGTATTGGCAAACATGAGTATAAATATAGCAACGATCAATCCTGATGCAGTTGATACCAGGGCTTCACTAATCCCAGCCGTAACATTTGTCGTTTTACTACCTCCCACATCACCAAGATTTAGGGAAGCAAAGGAGGCTATCAATCCTAAGACAGTGCCGAGAAGACCCAACAGTGGGGCAAGACTAATGATTGTCTCGAAAAGGTTTTGGAAACGTTTGAGTACAGGTATCTCAGCTTGCGATTCACTTTCTAAGGCCAAACGGAATTCCTCTGGATTTGGCTCTTCTAATTCTAAAGCCGCCAGAAAAATCCGAGCGAGTGGCAAATCTGCGTTTTTCTGAAGTTTATCCATTGCACCGACAACATTATCAAGACGGTAGAGATTCAAAACATCTCGCACTACACGGCTTTGACGCTGATTGATTCTTACCCAAAACCTGATCCGCTCGACGATCAGTGCCACACCCAATACTGAAAACGCCAACAGGGGCCACATGACCACACCGCCTGCTGCAAACAAATTTTGAATTCCCATCCCATGTAGTGCCTCTATAACGTCATCCACAATACAAAATTAGACTACCAGAATCTAGAGAAAAGCTGAAACTCATTCTCAACAAAATATAAAATATAATGAGAATTTTTTCAAATGAAAGGCTCATGATTTTTATTTACTAGTTCGTTTGTTTTACATAAATTAATTTAATTTAATTGCAATAAAAATTAATCTTGTCCAAAAACCATGATATTGGTGCTTCAAAAAGATGTTTGTGCTAGTTCGGGGTTCCGTAACGCGATCGCAAATAATTTGAATTGTTTACTTGATATTTGTAACCTTGCATTCTAAAATAACTAAATTAGTGAGAATAGGTAGCAATAGCTATGAGCTTTTCCGGCATTACTGTCGAGCAACGTTCCAAAGAAGTTGAGGCTCTCAAGTCTTTTCTGACTTACAGTCTGATAGGTTCACTGGCGCTGCATATCGGCGTACTGTCTTCTGGCGTAAGTAATTATTTGACGAGAGTGCCCACAGGAGAAGAAGAACCAATAGAATTTGCGATCGTGGATTCTCCGACTGCTGAACCAGAAAAACCAATTGCAGAGATTCCAGAAGAAATAAAAAAAGAACCAGAAGTTGTCCAAAAACAGTCTATAGAAACTCCACCAGTAGAAAAATTTGAACAGATTACAGCAGTCCCTCAGAAGCCACAGCCGATAAATACGCCGCCAAAAGCAATTCCTATCAAGCCAGAAGTTGCTGTGAAATCTGCACCTATTCCACGATCGGTACCAGAAGTACCTGTGAAATCTGCATCCATTCCCCAATCAGCTCCGTCTGAAGATTCCAAAGCAAGTTCAGCAGGTGGTGGCGGTGGCGGTGGCGGTGGCGGGGGATCTGGTGTTGGTTTAGGCTCAGGTAGTGGTATTGCTGTAGGTACAAGCAGCGGTACCGGCACTGGCGGAGGAACTGGCACTGGCACTGGAGGTGGCATTGGCAGTGGTACTGGCACTGGTACTGGCAGTGGAATTGGTAGTGGAACTGGTAGTGGAATTGGTAGTGGCACAGGCAGTGGCATTGGTAGTGGCACCGGTAGCGGCATCGGCAGTGGAATTGGTAGTGGAACAGGAAACCGTCCCACAGTAGCAACAGGGCCTACATCTCCAAAAATTAACAGTTCAGGTAATGGTAATGGTCGTGCAGCCTGCCGCGAATGTAATGCCAAGTATCCAGAGGCAGCAAGACGGCGAGGAGTTGAAGGCAGAGTAGAAGTAGCTGTAGATACTGATGCCCAAGGTAATGTTACCAATGTGCGGATTGCTCGCTCTAGTGGAAACCGCGACTTAGATGAAGAAACCGCCAGACAAGCGCGTGAGTGGAAACTAAAACCCGCAGAAGGAGGTAGACAAGGAGTATCGATCGCTACTGAATTTGCCATCAAAGGTTCACGGCGATCGCGTCAAGTCCAAGAACGTCAAGCACAAAGACAAGCAGAAGAGAGAACTCGGCAGACAACGGCTACCAACTCCACAGAGGAAACTCCAAGACGCAGACGCAGAGAGTTAGCACCCCCATCAAGACCAGCAATATCTGGATTTAGTCGGCGACTGGAACCTCAAAGAGCAGAAAGTCCTGCGAGAAACTCATCATCTGAAGCTAGAACAACTCCTACTCAAGGAACTGCAAGAGAGTCCCTACGCCGCATCCAGCGCGAGCAAACGACTACCGATTCATCACAAAAACCACAAGAAACTACAAATCGGCGGCGGCGAAGAGATAATACTAGCCAGAACAAATTGCGGGACTCTTTACGCCGTTTACGCCAACAACCTCAAGCACAACCTGCTGCTCCCAGTCAGCAGTAGTCTGTCAACGTCATTTGCCGCGTCATAAAGGGCGATTGCATTGGTGGGAGTTCTAAGCTTCGTCCAATGCCGTCTTTTTCCCTGCACCCTACCCGCTACACCCTTCTTCTTGACCCCATGAAGTTGACTTGACATACTACTAGTAGAGGGATCAAACTTATTGGAATCATACTTTGATTAACAACGATCGCCGCCTCCTGTTTTTAGGAGGCGGTTGTTTTTTAGACAGGAATGGCTCCATTAAGCATTACCCATCTAGCATGAGGAAGAGGGGTTAACAATAATTACTAATTCGTAATTCGTAATTCGTAATTCGTAATTAAACCTATAGTGACGCGCAAAGCGAGTCCGCGAGCGTCGGGTCAGAGTCCCCGACCTCTACAGGTCGTGCCGTTACGGGTGGGGTCGAAATGCCCATCCGTAACGTAATTACAAATTACGAATTGTTAATGGCTAACTTTTAAGTTGCTCACCTGTACTTTATGGTAGGCGTCAAATTCACTGATTTGAATAAAACTTCTACATAAACACACACTGATGCGGTTTGATTTGCTTGAATAGCTATATTGATAGGACATTGATAACGTCGGCAATTCACAATTCCTGATTATGGCAAGTAAATTCATTGATGTTAGGGAATATACTGTCAGGGCGCACAAAAGACAGATTCATACTCGTGTTTTCCAGTTTGTCTGTAAAGAGTGTAACGATCTGACAAAACGTGAGACTTTCGGCCCTCGACCCTTATATTGTGAGAGATGTCGCCCTCCCCAACCACCTAAGAAATCTCAGCCAGCATCTCACAAGGCAAAACCCAGAGCAATGTCTTATAAAAGTGACATCGATTTAAATTAATTAAAGCCCTATGACTCAAAATGGACAATTAGAACCGCCTCCGGGCACCTTTCTCTCACCACTGTTGGAATTACGAGACTATTATGCTCGCCTCACAGAAGAGTACGAACGCCTCTTTGTGCAGGCGCGATCGCAGCTCGATCATGTAGAAGCGTTGTTGTCTAACTGGTCTTTTTCTGATAGCAACAAGCAGATATCAAGATTAACGGCGACTGATGAAACCTCAAATCTTTCTGGGGAAAGTTCTCTGCGGTTTTTATCACCCCTTGATGACATCGGCGAAATCAACTTGGTGGAATCTTTAGAGTCAGTACAAAAAGACTTAGATCGAGTTGAGATAAATAATTCTTTTTCTGCTGCTGTTGATACAAAAGAGAGTCAATCTCAAACGACATCAACAGATCCAAAGATCGCCCCAGAAAACAACGATAGTTCAACGAAGGTAGTGGAAATCCCGATGCTACCTCAGTATCAGCACGCTATCTCCCGAATGGAAGCCATAAAACAGCTATTGCAAGAACAGATAGGTACTGTTTGTCATATCGATTTTATCGTGCGATCGCTTTATGGAGAGTTAGATTCCAATCTATTCAAAGTAGTTAAAGGTAGAGTGCAATCTTCCCTCACCCAAGGCAGAGAAAGGAATTACTGGGTAACTATTCCCGATGAGCCAGGTTGTTATACTCTGGATTTAAGTTTGGTAGCCCCAGGTAATCGCAATGGTGCTTCTAGGAATATCAAGAACAAAAATAAGAAGCCTTTCGTTCCCCCGACAAAAACAGTACCGATGCTCAAAGCCTTTGAGGGTCAATTCTTAATTGATGCCCTCACCTCTCTGTTAAAACAAAATCCAGGTAAAGTTTTCAGCGTGGCTGAAGTCATCGCCGGGATTTATGGAGAACTAGATTCTCAGCAAATTAGAGAGATCAAAAATAAGGTGCTGAATGAACTATCTAGAGGCTATCGCACAGGTAGATTCGCTAGGGTTCCTAATCAAATCGGCTTCTATACTTGGGACTCAAATCTGATATTGAAGGGGAGTTCTCGTTAAATTGGCATGGGGAAGAGGCAGAGGGGCAGAGGGGCAGAGGGGCGGAGGGGAAAGACTTACTGTAACTGCTCCCCTGCTCCCCTGCTCCCCTGCTCCCTACTCCCCGCTCCCCACCTATCCCAAAAACAGCTTGTACGCCGGATTCTTATTCTCATCCCAATAGCGATAGCCCAGATGGTCGAGAAAGGCTTGCCAATCTTGCATCTCGTAGGGGGGAACCTGGATACCGACAACGATTCGTCCGTAGTCTGCGCCATTGTTGCGGTAGTGAAAAAGACTAATATTCCAGTCGGGACTCATGGAAGTCACAAACTTCATCAATGCGCCGGGACGTTCGGGAAACTCAAAACGGTAGAGTAATTCATTGTTAGCTAGGGGAGAGTGTCCACCCACCATGTGCCGCAGATGTAGTTTAGTTAGTTCGTCGTCTGTTAAATCAAGGGTTTCAAATCCATGAGCTTCAAAGGTTTCTACCATTTTGACAGCATCGGCACGATTTTGAATTTGCACGCCGACAAAAATATGGGCTGTTTTTTCGTCGGCAATC
Organism: Nostoc sp.; assembly: GCF_036918015.1. GTDB lineage: Bacteria > Cyanobacteriota > Cyanobacteriia > Cyanobacteriales > Nostocaceae > Nostoc. Next base: position 42,877 of record NZ_JBALEO010000002.1, on the reverse strand, counting down.
CGATAATTAAACTCTGTCAGATTACGGTTGCCAATACATTCACAAAACTGGCGAATACTTCCCCGTTGCTCTGGAATTGTGACTGCAAATATCGCTTCGCGGCGTTCGCCGAACTCTGCTCGTTCTGCCACAAAGCGGAGGCGATCAAAATTCATGTTTGCACCACAGGCGACAGCAATTAAGGTTTGTCCTTCGATTTGTTCTCGTTCGGCGTAGGCTTTGGCAGCTGCGATCGCTAATGCACCGGCTGGTTCTAAAATGGATCGCGTATCCTCAAACACGTCTTTAATCGCAGCACAAGTATCGTCTGTATCCACCAAAATAATTTCATCTACATACTGCTGACATAAACGGAAGGTTTCTTCACCTACTTCCCGTACCGCTACGCCATCAGCAAATAACCCCACTTGGGACAAGCGCACCCGATGTCCGGCTTTGAGCGATTGAGACATGGCATCAGCATCAACTGGTTCAACACCAATAATCTTGATTTCGGGACGCAACCGTTTCACATAAGCCCCAATCCCAGAAATTAATCCGCCCCCTCCAATTGCCACAAAAATTGCATGGATGGGTTGCTGATGTTGCCGTAAAATTTCCATCCCGATTGTTCCCTGTCCAGCAATTACATGGGGATCGTCAAAGGGATGAATAAAAGTCAATCCTTTTTCTATTTCTAATTCACGGGCATAGCTATAAGCATCGTCATAAGTGTTTCCATGTAACACCACTGCTCCGCCCCTCATTCTCACCGCATCCACCTTCACTTGGGGTGTGGTTACTGGCATGACGATAATTGCTTTGGTTCCCAGGCGATTGGCTGCCAGGGCGACTCCCTGAGCATGGTTCCCCGCAGACGCGGCAATTACACCCTGCGCCAATATATCTGGCGGCAGTTGCACCATCTTGTTATAAGCACCCCGCAGTTTAAAGGAAAATACTGACTGCATATCCTCACGTTTCAACAGGAGTTGATTATTCAGCCGCGCAGACAAATTTGGAGCATACTCCAGTGGTGTTTCCTGGGCAACATCATATACACGGGCAGTCAGAATTTGGATGAGGTAGTCGCAAAACATGGGCGTCAAGGTGTTAGCAAATGCTGGATGGAAACTAATTTTACGTTACAAGCGATCGCACTGGTTTTATTGGTTTGCTCTCTCTCGAAATTTTGATTGAACTAAAATTTAAAAATTACTAATTAATACTCTTTGAAGAGAAATAAGTTCAGCTATGGAAACTTTTTGATGATTGCAAATTTCATGCGATCGCTGGTAGGTCAATCTTAAACTAGTTTTGCTAACTATCTGAGTACTTAGATCGACAGATTAAGTATAGTGTTACTTACGAACATAACTTCTGCATTTATGTTAAAGTATGCCTGGAAGATGAAATTCGGCTGTACAGTTTGTTTTTATATATACTTGTATTACAGACCTCTCCGGATCTAAATCTCTACACCCTTTGATTCTGGAGACATTCTATGTCAATTTACGTCGGCAATCTATCTTATGAGGTTAAAGAAGATGACCTCCGGCAAGTCTTTGCAGAATATGGAACTGTAAAAAATGTTCAATTGCCTGTTGACCGAGAAACAGGTCGGATGAGAGGTTTCGGGTTTGTGGAATTGGAATCAGACGCACAAGAACAAGCGGCAATTGATGCCCTTGATAATGCTGAATGGATGGGTCGAAGCTTAAAAGTTAATAAAGCCAAGCCCAAAACAGATGGCGGTTCCTCTGGTGGTAGACGAGGAGGCTATGGTGGTGGTGGCGGTGGTGGTGGCCGCTATTAAGGTCTAAAACCAAAAATTTAACTCTCAGGTCTTAAGGGCAGACAAGGAGTCTGCCTTTTTTGCGTTTTGGGACTGGTATTTTGACTCAGCACTCAGCACTGGCTCAACCTTAGCTATCCGCTAACAGCACTCAGCACTTTTAAGTCAGAGAGCAGGTGGTTACTGAGCGTAGTCGTTGGCGCAGCCTCTCGTAGAGAAGTGATGCAGGAGGTTTTAGGAAATAATTCTTATGAAGCCATGCGTTAGGGTAGCTTACCGCAGGTATCGTTTTTGTAATAGGTGTAGCAACAATGAACCCAGAAGCTAAACATATTGTTAACGAACTAAGGCATAAGTTCTACTCTAACTTTGCTGCTGCGATGAGTATGCCAGTACTTATAACTGGTACATCTTATAGTAGTAATTCACCGATCGCATCTTGGATGGATCGTAGGCAGAGACTCAACTATATAAATGTATACGCTTATACAGCACCCGATGAATTTGTCCCATTCCGCCCATTCATTTTGCGACTGGCTATTAACAAAAGTGCTGGTAGAGTGACAGTTACCAGAAAAGGACAAGTCTGCCGAGGTATGAATTTGTTGTGGGATTTCGAGTTAACTGTATTACCAAAAGAAATCTTAGACTTTCTTCCCTGGATAGTTAACTTAGTTGAGGCCCATGATAAAGGTTCGCCTTTGTTGCTAGAATCACCACCCCATTCATTTGAATTAAATGTGTCAGAGGTGGGGTTATTTAATAACGCCTGGACAGAAAAAGCTTGGCTGTTGGCAAATCCGACCATGTTCCCTAATAATAGTCTGTCAAGTTGAAATTAATAGACCTCTTGCATAAATCAAAAATAAGAAAGAACCCCACCCCGCCAAAGCTACGCTTTGTTTCCCCTCCCGAAGAGCCTACGGTGTACAGACAAGTCGTATTACCCCCCTTAATCCCCCCGATATATTGGGGGGAAATAAGATTTCCGGTTCCCTCCCCTTTACAAGGGGAGGGTTAGGGTGGGGTAAAACCTGTCTTCTTCAGCTATTTTCAGACTTATGTGTACACCGTAGCCCGAAGAGCGGGGAGGGGGTGTTAGGGACATTTGCAAGAGGTCTAATGAATCAAGCCTATAGGGCAATACAGTTCAGTTAAGCATTTTTTCTTTCTCTCTGGGTTCTCTGCGCCTCTGTGGTAGCCTGCGGCAAGCCGTTCGCGTAGCGTCTCGTAGAGAAGCGTCTACGTTAAAAAAATTGATTTCACAAAGGGTTTTAGCCTTAACGGAACCGTATTGTGCTATATATGCCTGATAATTAATAAGGCAATCTACAAATAGCAAAGATGCAGACTCTCCAAAAACTCTCACTCCCAAGTATGGGCTGCGGTACTTGGGCTTGGGGCAACCAACTGCTTTGGGGATATGACGAAAGTATGGATGTGCAGTTGCAAGCCGTATTTAACCTTTGCGTCAGCAACGGTGTAACTTTATTTGATACAGGCGATTCTTACGGAACGGGGAGATTGAATGGTCGGAGTGAGTCACTTCTGGGACGATTCAACCGAGAATATGTAGGTTCAGGCAAAGAAAATATTTGTATTGCAACTAAGCTTGCTGCTTACCCGTGGAGATGGACGCGTCAATCAATGGTGAGAGCTTGCCAGTCATCAGCCCAACGCTTGGGAAGAAATGTCGATTTGGTACAAATGCATTGGTCAACAGCAAACTATGCTCCTTGGCAAGAGGAAGGACTTTTAGATGGTCTTGCCGATTTGTATGAGCAAAGACTGGTCAAGGGAGTGGGATTATCTAATTATGGGCCGAAACGGCTGATGCGAGTGCAGAAAAAATTCGCCGAACGAGGCGTTCCGATTACAACTCTGCAAGTCCAATATTCTCTGTTGTCTACATATCCTGTCACTCAACTCAAGCTCAAAGACCTTTGTGATGAGTTAGACATTAAATTGATTGCCTACAGCCCTCTAGCGTTGGGAATATTAACAGGAAAATACTCCGAACAAGGCCCTTTGCCTAAAGGCATTCGAGGTCTGTTATTTAAGCAAATATTATCAGGAATGCGTAGAGGCAAAGCGGCTTCTGCTGGTAAATCCCTTTTGGAATGTTTGCGAGAGGTGGCACAGTTCAGAAACAAAACTATGTCACAGGTAGCAATTAATTGGTGCATCTGTAAAGGAACTATTCCCATCCCTGGAGCAAAGAGCGTGGAACAAGCGAAGGAGAATCTTGGCGCGTTGGGTTGGCAATTAGACGCTGGTGAGATTGCAGAGTTAGATAAGGCGGCGGCAAATTCAGACAAAAAAATGGTACAAAATATCTTTCAAACTAAGTGAAATTTCAACGTAGCTGAATTTGAATATGAATCATTGTAAATAGGTATTTCGACAAGACTGAGATGGGAATGGTGTAGTTCAATGATTTGAAAAGCGTTGTCAATTCAAGACTTTTGTCAGGAGTCTAGTGATGAGCTTATACAGTTTGAGTATTATTATTAGAGACTTCATCTGTACTAGCTTTTAAGCGATTGACTAAGCTTCTGCGGACGCGATCGCTTTTGCGAACACCACCCGCCATTTCATATTCATGGCTGTCTTTGCCGTACTTAAAGGCAACTCCCAGGAGCATTTTTTCAGTCAGTTCGCTCAAACTTTTTTCCAACTCTTTCATCTCACTTCTATAAGAGTCAATCACAGCTAGAGTCGTATTATAAGTATCTATTTTGCTACGGTACTGCTGAATTATTTGTCTAAGACTTTGCAAGTTCCGAGCATCCCCAAAATCCATGCCAGGATCGATTGCTTTGAGTCCGGCGATTCTCAATTCAGCTTTTTCTAGAACGCGATATGTACGCTTTTTACGAGGCATAACTATCTTCTTTTTATGGTGTTCTAGAGCTAGCTTGCCCTACTAAAGCCTAATTCTGGTTGAGTGAAATCCACAAATTTGGTGTTTAATGTAACTATCGCCTCAGCAATATCCACTAAAAATATGATGTTTGTAACAAAAATCGTCGTAGTGGTAACTAAATTCGTAACATTGTAACGAAAATAATGATGTTTGTAACAAAAATCGTCGTGGTGGTAACTAAACTCGTTATTTTAGTAACAAACTCGTAATATTGTAACGAAAAGAATGATGTTTGTAACAAAAATCGTCGTGGTAGTAACGAAACTCATAATTTTAGTAACTTAAAGCGCGATGTTAGTGGCGATGTTAGTAACGGCAACTGGTTTTAATTTCAAAAAACTTAGATATCAGACGCAATTAGTTGAAAAAGTAATGCTGAACTCTGCAAAATCTGTAACGCTGAGTAAAATATGGGTTTTTTAACTTAGCTGCGGAATTTAGAACAAAAGCGGTGTGTTAATAAGTAAATAAGATACACATAGTCAAGGCAGCATTATGATACTTGAAACTGCGGCGATCGCTGTTGGCACTATAATAGCTACCAAAGCCTTAGAAAAAACAACCGAAAAGGTAACAGAAACCTTATTAGATAAGACTGGTAAGTTTCTCATCACCCTCAAAAAACAGTCTCCCCATACTGTAGCTGCGATCGAGAAAGCACCAGAGCAACCACTTGATTATGGCAAGGCTGTACGAGAGGTAGAATCGGCTGCTAAAGCTAATCCTGAAGTGGCTCAAGCTGTGCAGGAATTGGCCGCAGCAGCTAAAGCAGAACCAAATCCTAAATTGGCTGAAATTCTGGCTATGCCTAACCTGGAAAAATTAGCAGATAAAATTGGTCAGGTAGTAATGCCAGGTGGGACAGGAAATATTCAAAATCAATCCTTTTAAGAATTACCCCCCTTAATCCCCCCTTGGAAAGGGGGGAAAAACAAATCTAGTTCCCTCCCCAATACATACGGGGAGGGTTAGGGAGGGGTAAAAGGCTTGCAGTCAACTATTTTAGACTTGTGTGTACGCATAACCGTTTTGGAGAGAGGTCTTTCAGTTTCTGTGAATAGCAAGATTTAACTATATATGCCTGAAGACTCCGGGAAGTTTGCCGAAAAAATTGGTGTTTTTGCTGCGTCTGGCGCTCAAGTTAACATTGGCACTCAAATTATTGAGGGGCAAAAACAGTTAACTCCCACAAAATCTATCCCTTATCGCGGTTCTGTTCATTTCGTCGGGCGAGAAACGGAACTGACAATGCTGCATAAAGACTTGCAGCGCGGATATTATGTAGCAATAGCGGGAATGGGTGGCGTAGGCAAAACTGAATTAGCCACCCAATACGCCAGACGATATCAACAAGATTATGGCGGCATTGCCTGGTTTAACGACAGAGAAACCAATCTCGCCGCCGAAGTTTTAGAGTTTTTCCGGTTGCAGTTCGGTTTAAAGATTCCCCAAGAATTAGGAGGAAGATTTTTAAGCCTTAAAGAACAAGTCGCCTGGTGTTGGTCTAGATATCCTAACTCTGAGTTACCGATTTTAATTGTCTTCGATGATGTAACTGATTTAAACAACCTCCGCGAAGTCGTTCCCAACGATAACCGCTTCCAAGTCTTAATTACTACTCGACTGCGGCATTTAGACCCAAATTTTATTCAAGAGATTCCCTTAGATGTTCTCTCGCCGCAAAAAGAACCAGGGAAAGCCTTAGAACTGTTAAAAGGACTGTTGGGGGAAAAAGATAAGCGAGTTGACAACCAACCACAAGCCGCAACTGCAATATGTGAATGTCTGGAATATTTGCCCTTGGGGATAGAGTTAGTTGGAGGTTATTTAGTACGCGACCCGGAAATGTCTTTAGATATGATGTTTGGGCGATTACAAGAACGTAAATTAGCAGAGTCAGCTTTACAAGACCGGGAAACTCTCAACTCAACTCAACTGGGAGTCAAAGCCGCCTTTGCTTTAACTTGGGAAGAACTCGACCCACTGGCGCAACAATTAGGAAAATTGTTAAGTTTATTTTCTCCTGCACTAATTCTTTGGGATTTGGTTATTTGGGTGGCGACAGGTGGAGGGAAAGCAGAAAATGAGGAAGAAAGACAGCTAACTTGGTCAGAAAATGAATTAAACGAAGCTAAAAAGCAACTCTACGGGCGTAACTTGCTGCAACTCTTAGAAGAAAGAGCAGGATGTTATAAAATTCATGCCTTAGTATGGTGGTTTTTGCAAGAGCAGTTAGCGGGGTCTGGTGAGATTAAATCAGCTTTAGAAACAACATTCACCACTGCCATGATAACCCTTGCGTCAAAACTTCCCGACTCACCCACCTTTGAGCATATCGAAGGCATGAGGTATGTTGTTCTTCATCTTGAAGACCTGGGAAAACGGTTAATTAAAGAGATAGGAGAAGTAGCAAAGGAAGAGATAATTTCTCCAGCATCAATACCCAATGATAAAGTAGGTTGGATATTTGCGGGAGTGGGAAGATTTTACGAGGGACAAGGATTATATCAATTAGCAGAACCTTGGTATAAGAAATGCGTCAAAGTTTGCAAATTTATGTTTGCCGATGACCATCCTCATGTGGCTACTAGCTTAGACAATTTAGCAGCACTCTATCATAGCCAAGGACGGTACAGTGAAGCCGAACCTCTTTCTATAAAAGCTTTAGCGATGACAAGGCGCCTGTTTGCTGATGACAATCTTTATGTGCCTACTAGCTTGAATAATTTAGCAGCACTCTACTATAGTCAAGGAAAGCACAGTAAAGCCGAACCTCTCTACATTGAAGCTCTAGCGATGACAAAGCGCCTGTTTGTCGATGATCATCCCAATGTGAATGTGGCTGGTAGCTTGAACAATTTAGCAGCACTGTACCGTTCCCAAGGGAGGTACAGTGAAGCCAAACCTCTCTACATTCAAGCCCTGGAGATGACAAGGCACCTGTTTCCAGGCGATCATTCCAACGTGGCTACTAGTTTGAACAATTTAGCTCTCCTCTACAATAGCCAAAAGCAGTACAGTGAAGCTGAACCTCTATTAATTGAAGCTTTGGCGATGAAAAAGCGCCTGTTTGTTCGCGACCATCCTCATGTGGCTAATAGCTTAAGCAATTTAGCATTACTCTACAATAGCCAAGGACGGTACAGTGAAGCCGAACCCTTCTACATTGAAGCCTTAGCGATGACAAAACGCCTGTTTACAGGCAGCGATCATCCCAACCTAGCTGGTAGCTTGAACAATTTAGCAACGCTTTACTGTAACCAAGGGCGGTACAACGAAGCTGAACCCCTCTATAGCGAAGCCCTGACAATGAGAAAGCGCCTGTTTGCAGACAATCATCCCGATGTGGCTGCTAGCTTAAGCGATTTAGCTATTCTCTACCATAACCAAGGTCGGTACAGCCAAGCCAAACCCCTCTACACCCAAGCCTTGGCAATATGCGATCGCATTTTAGAGGTGAATCATCCTTTAACAGCAAAAATTCAAAAAAATTTAGCAACCCTGCAACGTCAGTCTACTCCCCGTGCTATCTGGAAACGTCGCTTAGGTCAGTTTGTCCAAATCTTAAAGGCGATATTAACTTTACCATTTTCTCTGTTGTGGCGATTGGCTAAAAAATTAATTCGTCATTAAAAGAGCAAGTTCAGGCGATAGAGTTTGCAATCTAGTAGTTTAGAGCGTTCGTCGTACCACTTCGTGGAAGCAAGCTACACGTAGCGTCTCGTAGAGAAGACGTTGCCGTTGGCGTTCGCGTTAGCGTCTCTGAAAGAGAAGCCTCTCGTTCGCGCAGCGTCTCCGACAGGAGAAGAGAAGGTATCGCTATTCTCTCATCAACGAAGGTGCGATCGCTATTTCTAAGCTTTGATTACCAGATAGTCTGGACATGATACTGTGCAATTAGCTGGTCAATTGTCACAATTGGCAAATTCTCTACCTGACTTTGGGCAATCAGAATTCTGTCAAACGGATCTCGGTGAATGTTTGGCAAAGTGGCAACCTGTAGAGTGTGTGTCATTTGAATGTCTAGACTCTCGAAGCGGTTCATTGCTAGTCGGTTGGGAATATATTCTTCTACAGATTCAGGTAGAGTTAGCTTACCCGATTTAGTCTTGATGACAATCTCCCAAACACTTGCCACGCTCAGAAACAAAATATTACCTGAATCAGCAATTATAGTGCGACTAGTGGAAGATAACTGAGGGTCATCTGTTACCCACCAAAGAAATGCATGGGTATCCAGTAAAGCTCTCATCGCTAAACTAGATTAGAACTGTCAAAATCATTTAGGATATCTTCTGGTAAAGGCTCGTCAAAATTTGGTGCAATGATAACTTTACCTTTATCCAAACCTGGAATTCGAGGTGAGGTTGTATCTGTGAGAGCGACTAAGCGTGCAACTGGAATACCCTTCTGTGCAATCACCACCTCTTCACCAAGTAATACCTGACTCAGCAATTCAGAAAACTTAGCAGTTACTTCCGAAACATTAACGGTGATACTCATTAGCCTAAGTAATTGTTAATTCCTAATATTTCTTAGGATAACACTGGCTATAATTATTTTTACTTTGAGCAATATTAAAACATTGAAGTTGTGCGAATTCTCTATGCGGGACAAGATAGAGAAAGAATTTTATAACAGGAATGAGATTGATTAGCGATCGCTTGTATGATTACTTTGGTGGAGCGATCGCTTAAACAAATCCCGTAAATCATGCATCGTTTTCAGTGTCTATCTCAGATACATTCAAACCTGTTAACCTAGCTACCTGTTCTACTGTCATCCCAGATTCAAGTAAGTTGCGTGCAGTTTGTAATAACTGCGATTCTGCCTTGTCTGCCCTTTGGCGTTCTTGTTCTGCCCTTTGGCGTTCCTTTTCTTCAGGGGTTGGCAGCAACTCCCCTGTCAAATTTGCCCAGCGTAACCAAGTAGCATCAATACCTTTATAACTTCCCTGCCACAACTGCAATCCTAACCCTAAAGATTGACTCACTAACTGATTTTGAGCGTTCACTGCAATAGGTTGATAAGCTCCTTTTGCAATAGAAAAACCAGCCAAATCATTAGGGTTAAAAGGGTCATACCAGAAATATTCTGGGACACGCATTTGATTTTGATAAATCAGCTTTTTATCATTTTTATCTGCTTGGGCTGTGCTATCAGAAAGCAACTCAATAACTATATCTGGTGTTTTCCCCTCTTCCCAAACCACCCAACTGCGACGTTCTCCTTTCGGGACTCCCAACACAGCAAAAAAGTCTGGCCCTTTAAAGTCTTTGTTTCGCACTTGGGCCAGACTGTAGTAAACAAACATATTACCGCCGATAAACCCATCCTCTCGTTCTTCCAACCAAGGTATCAGAGCATCTATCAGCAAATCCATCTGGGTTTTGTGTCGTGCGCTTTCCATCGGAATACCGTCATCGTCTGGTAATTCTGCTTGAGTGGGTGGGAGTTGAATATCTGGTGCAGCTAGGGTAGTTTCTGACATAGCTTTTCACCTTGTGGGGAGGCGTGGCGGGTATTTTTATATTAAGCGATCGCAGAAATTTCAGTTAAAGAAGAATTCAGAAGTCAGAATTCAGGAGTCGGAAATTTACACCCACCACTCAATTGTTGCACGACCAAATTCAAAATCTCTATGAGACGCTGTGCGTAGCTTAACTTCTGCAAAGAAGTACGCTGACTCGCTATCCGCCAGTTCTACAGAAGACTGAACTGAATTCTGACTCCTGACTCCTGACTCCTGAATTCTGTTTGTTAAAAATTTGCTTTCGATAGTTTTGCAATTTGCCCAGTAAAGTATGCTTCTTCATGTTTGAGTTGTTGCGCCAGTTTTAACCCTTGTTGAAAAGCTGTTAGTGCTTGAGGAAATTCTTTGCGTTCTAGATACAATTGCCCAATTTGGTCATAAGCTTGCATCATTCCGTAAAAATTGGCAGCTTGCGCCTGTATCTGCACCAGAATTTGGCTAGCCTGCAAAGCCTCTTCTGTTTGTCCTTGGGAACGATACAACGCAATTAACTTCTGCAAAGCATCACCAGCCCGAACGTACTCCTTTAATTGCCAAGCAGTGGTATAAGCTTCTTGATAATTGTTAAAAGCTTCTAGCAGTAAATTAGGATCTTTCTTGGCTAGAGATTCGTAATCTGAAGCGATCGCTAGCTTTAATTCTGGTATTTCCGTAAGATTATTTTCATTGACATAAATTTCTGCTAGCTTGTTAAGTACATTCAATGACTGCTGCGGTTGGCTTGTCTGCTCGTAAATATAAGCCAGCTGTTGCAGATATGTTACTTCGTTTACACGATCGCCAAGAGATGTAGCTAAACTCAACAATTCCTCGTAGATTGGCGCAGCTTTGCGATAATCAAACCAACTCAAATGCAATTCTCCAAGCGTCTTGAGGGTTTCTAATACTGCTGTTTGGTCTTGTTGTTGTCGCACTACTAGCAAAACTTGGTCATAAGCTTCTATAGCTAATTTAGACGATCGCACATTTTTGTAAGCTTCACCTAGCGATCGCCACAATTCTAGATCGATTGGGGCAGCTTTTTTCTGAGATTGGGCTTGTTTTTGAATTGCTTGCAATCGTTGCGTAATATATTGTACTTCTTGGCTGTCATTTTGCTTCCAAGCGATCGCGCCAACTCGTGATAATGCTTGCACCTCTGCTAATGAACCTAAAAAGCGCCGCAAACGTAATTCTCGGTTCCAAATTTCAAACGCCGCAATCGGTTCGCCTGCTTGCAGTTTCGCCGCCGCTGCTTGATTTAACGCATCTAACGCTGGTTCTAACTTTTGCCGTTCTTGGGGAGTTAACGGTTGTTTATCCTTGGGCGATCGTGGTAGCAGTGGATCGGGTGTGGTAATCTCTAGAGGGCTAGGAGGAAATTGATCGGGTGGTTTCGGCGGTTTACTCTCTGCCAGTGTTAAGGAATTGCTAAAGAGTATAGTGGCAGTAGCGATCGCAATTAAGTGCCTGAGCATGAGTACTTTACTTTGCCTTGAGTGAGTTATATGAGATAATTAGCAATTATCCCCATGCCTATTATTGACTAACTATTCTCCAGCTTTTCTCCAGCTTTACAAGAAAAGCCTAATTGAGAGCTATGTGGCTTCACCTGTGCGAATTTTGCCAAAATAAATTCTTAACGAATTCTAGTTGTTAGGTACAAGATGTAAGCAGCTTAACTTGTACTGAAGCAGCCTAATTTTCTCCAGTCAGAGCATCTATCCTAGATATAATTTAAAAATTGCGATCGCAACCGGGATTTTTGAGTCTAGGGAGTGTCAAAATAATCCTAGATCATATTTAAGCAACTAGTCGATCGTTTTGTAATGACTCATTCTACTGATATCGCCACCTTAGCCCGCTGGATGGCAGCTGACTTTAGCAATCAAGAACAAGCTTTTGAAAATCCGCCTTTTTATGCCCATATCCGCGTGTGTATCCGTCCCCTTCCCTTAGAATTATTCTCAGGGGTAAGTTTGTTTCTCGAACAAGCTTATGATTTTATGCTTAATCAACCCTACCGGATGCGGGTAATGAAATTGATTCCGGCAGAAAACCACATTGCAATTGAACACTACACCGTTAAAGAAGAACAAAAATTTTACGGTGCATCTCGTGAACCCGAACGCCTCAAAGAGTTGTCTGTTGACCAATTGGAAAAAATGTCAGGTTGCAACATGATTGTAGAGTGGACAGGTAAGAGTTTCAAAGGCAGAGTTGAACCTGGTAAAGCCTGCATAGTGGTTCGTGACGGCAAAAATACTTATCTGGATAACGAATTTGAGATTGACGCTAAAGAATTTTTCAGCCTCGACAGGGGAAGAGATTTAGACACCGATGAACGTCTCTGGGGTTCTATCGCCGGCCCATTTCACTTTCTCCGCTGGGGTAGTTTTGCCGATGAAGTCAAGGTGTAACAAGCCAAGAGTGAAGAATTACAACTCTCTTTAATCAGCTAAGAGTTGCTTGTGCTGCGATCAACCTGCAATCGAAATTTTCTAGCGATCGCCTAAAGACTACCAAAAACATCCAGTTAACCTACTATCTCTACCTCAGAATCCTATGCTATCATGGTTTAACTAGCGCCCGATGACTACTAAATGGCTACTAAGATACCTTAGCAACATTAAAGTAGTTCAGGGAATCCTGCTGTGGCGGCATAGCCAAGTGGTAAGGCAGAGGTCTGCAAAACCTTTACCCCCGGTTCAAATCCGGGTGCCGCCTTAAAAAAAATATAAGCACTACAGGGTTTTCAAGCCCTTTTTTATTGGGCGTTAAAGGCTTGCTTTCAAAGCCTTCAGAGATTTTTGGGGTTATTTTGGCTAGTTTGGGTAAAGAACTGGGGTAAAACTGGGGTAAAAATGTAAGGTAGAGGTTTTTACCCCAATAAGTATTTCTGGGGTAAAACTGGGATAAAGTGGAAGGGTAAAGGTCTTTACCCCAGTTAATTACCCTTATGGAATCTCAAAAATCTCAAAGTATTGCCCGTCGGGGTTCAGTGCAGATTAAGAACTCTAACGGCAGTCTCCAATTGGTTTTTTCTCATCCTATTATTACGCCCACTGGAGAGCTAAAAACCAAGCGTTTCTATCTTTCAACAAGGCACGATGATACACCTTTTGGGAGACATCAAGCATCGGCTTTGGCGACAAAAATCCAGAGGGATATTGACTATGGAGAGTTTGATGCCAGTTTAGTTAAGTACAAACCAGCAGCGTCATTAAGCACCGTTACCCCAATTACCCCAACTACACCTTCACCTAAACCCCAACCAGACTTGGGAGAATTATGGGAAAAATACACTGAATTTAAAAAACCACAGGTTAGTCCTTCTACTTATGCAGTTGACTACCGCAAGTATCGCAATCACATTGCTAAGTTACCAACTAAAACTTTAGATGATGCGATCGCAATTCGAGACTATTTACTTGAAAATCTCAGTGCTAATGCCGCCAAACGTACTTTGACAAATATAAATGCTTGCTGTGATTGGGCACTTAAGAGTCAGCTGATTGAATCAAATCCATTCCAAAGTATGGCAAAAGATATTCAGATACCGAAGTCAGAATCAGCAGAATATGAAATTAATCCCTTCACTAAGGAAGAACGAGATAGCATAATTCAAGCATTTGAGGAGAGCAAACTCTACAACTACTATGCTCCTTTAGTAAAATTATTATTTTTTACTGGGTGCAGACCATCAGAAGCGATCGCTCTACAATGGAAGCATATCAGTGATAAATACATTACCTTTGAGCAAGCAATTACCATCAGTACTAAAGGGTTAGCTCTCAAAGATGGATTAAAAACCCAAAGCCAAAGACGTTTTCCGATTAATCATCAGCACCGTGAAATTTTAGACTCTATTAAACCTGAGAACTGTAACCCAGATGATTTTATCTTTAGAAGCAAGAAAGGCGGCATAGTAGACTTTGGAGATTTTCTCAATCATGCCTGGAAAGGTTACAAAAATCACCGTGGTACACATATAGATGGAATCGTAACTCAACTTGTAAAACAGGGTGTAGTAAGCGAATATCGCAAACCTTACCAATGCAGACACACTTTTATTACTCTTTGCCTGGAAGCTGATATTGATGCGAAGGATGTAGGAAGGTGGGTTGGTAACTCTCCAGAAATTATTTACAAGCATTACGCAGGTAATAAACGTAACTTACAGGTGCCAGAGTTATAAATTTGTTGAATTAAAAGATAGGCGATCGCCTACAAAGCAATTGTGTTAATCAGAAAATACGGTGATTTGATAAAAGTAGCTTTTGCATCGAATGCTGCTACTTAATGATTGATCACCTTGTCCATTAACTCTTAGCATTTGTGTAAATAACACAAAGACGCGATCGCGCTTTATTCAGTGTCTGCCTTTATACTGCCACCCAAATCAACGAAAGCTGCACTTTGCTCAAAAGAGATGTTAGGTGATTTCCGACAAAGAAAAGGGAGCATCCCAATTTTGCAAATTGACTAAGATAACAGATTGTCATTGCGAATGAAGCGAAGCGGAATGAAGCAATGACAAAATATATTTTTACACATTTGGGATGCTCCCAAAGAAAATACCTGTGTTGGCGAGTTTCGACTTCGCTCAACTCTCGATCTATCAGTTGGTTGAGCGAAGTCGAAACCAACGGCATTGGTATATTTATTCTTGTAAATCACCTTATTGGCACTAGGGGTTCGTCCCAAGCTGATCATCAGGGCATACAACACTAAAGGTGGCAAAGATACCAGAGAAATTCAGGTTCACCCCAGGCTCATTGGTAACAAGTTAAGTAAGTGTTAAATGTGATACAAAACCCAATACGGTTCAGTTAAGCATTTTTTTCTTCTCTGTGTTCCCTCTGTGCCTCTGCGGTTCGTTAAAAAATTTGACTTTGATAAAGAGTTTTAGCGTTAACTGAACCGTATTGATACCAAAACCTATATCTGTGATGCTCCCAGAAGATTTAGATGCCTACGTGCGGTGCGAAACAAGCCCAATCGTTCCGAGTGGTTGCGGCAGGTTATTGCTGAGGCTGTGGCTAAGGAACAAGCTTCAGCTTCCCAGGAAGATTGATTGGGAATTTTGCTCAAGCGATCGCTGGTATATTTGTAATTGAGGTAAAAGTAGCGATTAATGACAGCTTGTCCACTTTTACCCCTAGTTAACCAATGGATCTGTATTTCCCTGACAAATCCATGCTCCCCAGTAAAAGGGATGTTCTAATGGTGTGTCTTTTTCTTGACAATCAATTCTAGTATTTACTGATAACTCTTTGACCGCTAAAAGCTCCTTTAGCACTTCCAGACCCAAAGCTGATTCGCGCAATTGCTTAACTGTAATTCTACGTATATAATTCTGAGTAGAATGTAACGCTTCAGACCGACTCATGGCAGACTGCAAGTTATCAAAAAAACGCTCCATCAGTAAGGCAGTTACTTTGTCAGGAACAGACCATAGGCTCATCACCAGAGTTTTTGCACCTGCCACTGCAAAAGCACGCCGCAACCCAAATACACCTTCGCCAATTTTAATATCTCCTCTGGCAGTATCGCAGGCAGAAAGAACCGTCAATTCATTCGCCCACAAATCTAAACTGGCAATATCTTGGGCAAAAACAAAGCCTTTACCTGCTGCTTGAGGAAGTCTCCCACCAGCCAGCCAAGTATTAGCACCCGCTAACGCCAGCCCAGAACGCAACATGGGATTTTCTACCTTGGTTGTTCGCAGACCTTCCATGTTTAATAGGTTGCGCTTGTTAGTGACTGGTTGCGCCTGGGAATCGCTTTGGAATAAGCCATGAGTCGCAATTAGCATGATACTGGGACACTCGCTAGTTGTCAGGCGGGTTTCTAGTGCTTCTGCGCCTAAGTATAATTTGGCATCAGGCAGTTTTTTCGCTACACTTTCCCCCAAAAACCTTGTCCCTGGAGCGCGGAACAAGCCTTTTGTGGTGAGAGTAGTAAGTAATTCTGGTATTTTTGGTGCTGTTGTATTGCCAGTTTCTCGATCTGTGGCTGCATCTGCTGTTAAATCAAAATCAGGATCGGCAATGATTAACGGTGTCGAAATAAAAGCTGTGGGTAGCTGAACTTTGCTACGGAGAATTTCTCGCCCGACACCCAGATAACTGATGGTATACTCATCCATTAATAGACGTGAGCCTGTGGCATCAATTGGCAATATTTGAAATGGCACTAAGTTTAAGTTACCATCGGGTGCAATGATAAGATGTTTGCAATCTTTCACACAGTCCCGGATGGGGTTAAACAGTGCTTGAGTTAGTTGCATAGCATCTGTGGAATTGTATGATTTTATGTGTAGTTTTGGTGCTTGACTACCTTTACCCCAGGCTAATGTGGGGTGAGTATAGTCGGATGCTTCTAAGCGAAAGGCAATAATTAGTCTGTCGATGGTATCAGCTGCGCCTAAATCTACCATTTGTACAGTATCTAGTTTTCCGGCTGTTAAGATAAATGCTAGATACCGTGCTGGATGCCATTGTGTTTCTCCATTGGCCGAAATTGCCTGAAAATTGAATACATCAAAGCGGACAAACTCGACCAAAATGGAATTAGGCGGTAATGCTGCGACAATCGCCTCACGGTCGAAAGTTTGTTGTGATAGCTGAATTTCTGGAACTTGTGCCGCTAATTGTTTTTGTAAGTTGTTATGTCTGTTTTGCAGTTGTCTCAAATTATCTTGGTATGTAGCTAAGTCATCTGTTTTGGGAACTGCAAAAGTCAGATGGATAATTTGATTGCTCAAATCGCGCAGTTGACGGAATTTTTCTGTCAGTTGCGGGTAGCGGCCATTGTAAAATGCTTCATTTTGAGCCGCCAGCGCTGAGGCGGTTAAGGCTTTACGTTTGAGAACAAAATCTAAGGCTGCAAGTTTTGCTGTATCTGAGTCAGCAAGATGGTTGCAGACTAGGGAGAGAAATAAGTCAAAGTTATTTCTGATTTTTTGCAGAAAGGCCAGGCGATCGCTTTCGGAACTAAAAGCAAATATATTACGAATAATCTTGTCATTGATGTTACTGGCTTCGATGCGATGAGATAAAGCTTCATCTGGGCGGTTAGTCGCAGCTAACACCGTTGCGAGATTATTTAAGCTAAATGCAACATCAGGATGTTCATCTCCCAACAGGCGTTTTCTCATTGCCAAAGTTTCTACATACTTCTGTTGTGCTTCTTCATAGCGCCCCAGCGAAAAGTATAACTCTCCCAGATTATTCAGACTATTAGCGATTTGTGGGTGTTCTTCTCCGAGTAATGACTTTCTCAGTTTCAATGTTTCTAAATGGAGTTCTTCTGCTTCTTGATAACGCCCTTGAAAATCATAAATAACGGCTAAGTTATTCATCGTACTTGCTATTTGTGGGTGTTCGTCACCAAAGGCGCTTTTAACAATAGCTAAGGCTGATAAAAGTAATGATTCTGCTTCTTGATATTTAAATTGAGCATGATATAATGCTGCTAAATTATTAAGAATTGCTGCTACGAATGGATGTCGTTCTCCTAAAAGATTTTTGGTCATTGCCAAAGATTCGAGATGCAGTTGTTCCGATTCAGAATATCGTCCTTGTAACCGATAAATAACTGCTATCTGGTTGAAAGTAATGGCAATATCAGGATGCTCGTTACCTAAGAGATTTTTTTTAATTTCTAGGGCTGATAAATATTTTTGTTCCGCTTGAGAATAATTTCCTTGTTCTTCATAAAGTCCTGCCAGATTGTTTAAAGCACCGGCAATTACGGGATGCTCTTTTCCCAATGACCTTTCTAGTATTGGGAATACTTCTAAATATAGTTTTTCAGCTTCCAAATATCGCCCTTGGTAAGTGTAAATTACTGCCAGAGTTTTTAAGCTATCAACAATATCAAACTCCTCAGAACTGAACAGTTGTTTTCTCAAAGAATAAGCTTCTAGAGCCTTTTGTTCAGCTGATACATAACGTCCTTGAATCAGATAAAGTTCTGCTAAATTATCCAAGCCGCTAGCAATATCGGGATGTTCATCACCTAGCAAGCGTTTTCTCATCGCCAAGGCTTCTAGATATTTTTGCTCTGATTCTAGGTAACGCCCCTGTTCTTGATAAGTTCCCCCTAGATTACTGAAGGTAGATGCGATGTATGGATGTTCTGAACCTAATATTTTATTCCATCTGTCTAAAACATCTAAATGCAGTTGTTCTGCTTCTAGATAACGTCCTTGAACATCGTACAATCTGGCCAAATTATTCAAGCTAACAGTAATATCAGGATGTAACTCTTCAAATAAGCGTTTTTTCATCGCCAAGGTTTCTAAGTGCATTTTTTCTGCTTCTTTATAGCGTCCAAGGGATGTGTAAATCGCTCCTAAATTAGTCAAAGTTTGAGCAATATCTGGATGTTCATCGCCAAACAGACGTTTTCGCATTCCTAAAACTTCTAAATGTACTTGTTCAGCTTTGAGATATTTTCCTTGTTCTCGATAAATTTCTGCCAGATTATTTAAATTAGTCGCAATTTGAAAATGTTCGGCTCCAAAAATACTTTTCCAAAGTTCCAGGGATTCTAAAAAATATTTTTCGGCTTGTGAGTAATTTCCTTGTGAATGGTAGAGTACTGCCAGATTATTTAAAGATTGTGCAACATCAGGATGTTCTGAAACTAAGAGACTTTTTCTAATAGTTAAGGCTTGTAAATACAAGGGATTGGCTTCTAAATAACATCCTTGTATCCGATATAATTCTGCTAAGTTATTCAAGCTATCACAATATTCTGAATGCTCTGTTAGCTGCTGGCTTGACCCTAAGTTGACAGCTTTTTGGGCAATAATTATTGCTTGCTTGAAGTTTCCTTGTCCAGCAAGTTGCACAACCTGTAAGTTAAGTTGATTTAATTTTTTTATCAGTTTTTTCATCTGCTATTTCCAGATGCTTGTATATTTTTTAGTTTTGACTTTTCAATCAATTACTTATTTTACCTAAAATTGTTCATCATCAGTTTCCATCCCCGTGAGGGGTAAAGGAATTAAAACATTTTATCGATAACGGATCAACATGGCAATAGCAATAATGTTTCCATCCCCGTGAGGGGTAAAGGAATTAAAACACCAAGCATCCCGGGATGCAACAAATAGCCCAGATAAGGGTTTCCATCCCCGTGAGGGGTAAAGGAATTAAAACGGAATTGAAACCTACTTTAGAGGCAATTCAAGGTCAATCTGTTTCCATCCCCGTGAGGGGTAAAGGAATTAAAACAGCTGGAAATTTTGTTGATTCAAGCAGACAAAAACCCTGTTTCCATCCCCGTGAGGGGTAAAGGAATTAAAACTTGTGTGTTTTTGCTGCTGTAATGGTTGTCTTATCTTGTTTCCATCCCCGTGAGGGGTAAAGGAATTAAAACTGTGTTCTATAGACCCGAGGCTCAGACCGCTTTTAATGAGTTTCCATCCCCGTGAGGGGTAAAGGAATTAAAACCATTTGCACCACAAAGTGCAGATGCGGCTCTGACAAGTTTCCATCCCCGTGAGGGGTAAAGGAATTAAAACTAATGTGTGTGTTCTGTCATGAGACTGAACATACATAGTTTCCATCCCCGTGAGGGGTAAAGGAATTAAAACAATCAACAACAACAATGTTGTCGATTTTATAGGACTAAACCGTTTCCATCCCCGTGAGGGGTAAAGGAATTAAAACGACGTTGTTTCACTGGAGCGCGTGCCTTTTCAACAGTGTTTTGTTTCCATCCCCGTGAGGGGTAAAGGAATTAAAACTAGAAGAAAATATGAAGTTGGTAGCGATTGCAAAAAGTTTCCATCCCCGTGAGGGGTAAAGGAATTAAAACAGTCGTAGGGACGATAAATCAATAAGAGATACAAATGTTTCCATCCCCGTGAGGGGTAAAGGAATTAAAACCCTACTCTTTCAGAAGCCTTACCAAGATTGAGTTTGACATAGGTCAATCTGAGGGGGTTGTTTTTTCGAGTAAATAATTGAGAAAATATCTCAATAGTAGCGACCTAAAGACACATGAAATGCTTACCCAGCAAGCTATCTGAGGGGGTCAACGAAAGAATAAGGGTTTCAGCCTTTGCCTGACCCCCTCAGATGCTTATCATTCAATGACAACTTATAAGTTTGCCAAATGATTGAGACTAACTGGAAACGCTGGATTTAGACTTTATTGATTTTTCATGGTTCAGTAATACTTCAGTATACATAGTATGAAAACAAACTATTAAAGTCAACCCACTTTACAATTTTTAACTACACAAAATTAAGCATTTTAGACCCGCGTAGGCGGTTTTGTCTTTGTAGTTGCGAGTTCTATTTGCACAGGTGAGTAATAAATTAGACTTTTTACTTGTTAACGTGCAGTAATCATGTAATCTGTATACCAAAGTTGATAGTCTCCGCGTTCAGTCACGTATTTTAGTAACTCTATAAGATGACTTGCTTCTAGTGACAAAACCTCATCATTCTCTTGCCGTAACCAGTCTAATGCAGGTACTTCCTTGGTAAGGACTGCGATAATTTCCTCCTTACCTGGTTCGCCTTCTACTGGAAAAGCCGTCATTGGCGAACCTTCTTGAGGCAGAGTTGTCTTACCTGTATTCAAGTGCGGCTGGGGAGCAAAACACGAGGGACAAAAACACGATAGTTGTCCAGATGTATCTTTTTGCAACAGTAGTAAATATCCAGGAGTCTCTAAGTTGATTTCAAAACGAATAAAGCTACCTACCTGCACTGATTTTTCGTAACGACTCGGTATTTTCTGACCCCAACCTAGTGTTTCCTCTTTTACTAAGACTAGCCCCATTTGTTCAGTAGGAGAGCTTAATAATTGAAGTTGTTGCCAAAGGTTATCGAGGGGTGTGAGTTCTTGGGGTTCTGCTTCACCAAATACAGCGATGTCTCGCCAGTCTAAGCCCAGAAAAACGCACATCTCTTGAAAATTTGTGCGATATATCGGTTTACCGTTGAAGAAATTACTAACAGTTGTGTAACCTAATTTAACCTCTATACCAAAATCTGTTTGAGTTAAATTTCTGGCTTTTAAGGCTTTTCTTGCCAGCTTCACACCTTCATCTGATGCAACCAGAGTCCTGCTCATAATAAGTAAAAAGGTAAAAGAATTTTACATAAGTCATATACGAACTCATATACAAGAGTCAATAACCCATACATGAACTCATATATGGCACTGCAACAATTAAGTCAAAGGTACTGCAAGACATTCGACACCTTTTAAAACACATATTACATTTTCAGTCCATTTTAACGGAGTTTCGCTACTCGCCCTTGGGATTTATCATCCCAAGCAGGTTGAAAGCGTGTCGATAATCTTACGTTTACCTTTTTACGTTTACCTTTTTACTTTTGATTATGTTCACCAAAGAACACCTCAATTTCGCATGGCTACAAGTTCGTGCGGGAAGTAAGACTGCGGGGATTGATGGTATTTCTGTTGACTTATTCGAGTCAATGGCTACCGAACAATTACAGAAGCTCGAATATCAACTACACCACGAAACTTACACTCCAAGCCCTGCTAAAGGGTTTTACATCCCCAAAAAAAACGGCAGTAAGCGGTTAATTGGTGTCCCTACCGTGCGGGATAGAATTATCCAGCGTTTACTACTCGATGAATTGTATTTTCCCTTAGAAGATACGTTTCTTGATTGCAGCTATGCTTATCGTCCTGGACACAGTATTCACCAAGCAGTACAACATTTATATGGATACTATCAGTATCAACCGAAATGGATTATCAAAGCCGATATTGCTGATTTTTTTGACAATCTTTCTTGGGCATTGTTGTTAACGGCATTGGAGGAGTTATCACTCGAACCAATTGTATTACAGTTGCTAGAACAACAGTTGAAGTCAGGAATTATCGTCGCTGGACAATATCGCAACTTTGGCAAGGGAGTATTGCAAGGTGGGGGACTTTCTGGTGCTTTAGCAAATTTATACCTAACTAGTTTTGATAGAAAATGTCTCAGTCAAGGTATTAATTTGGTGCGGTATGGGGATGATTTTGTTATCGCCTGTAAGAGTTGGCAAGAAGCAAACCGTATCCTTGACAAAATTACTGTTTGGTTAGGAGAAGTCTATTTAACTCTACAACCAGAGAAGACACAGATTTTTACTCCCAAGGATGAGTTTACTTTCTTGGGTTATCGCTTTGCTGGCGGTGAAGTTTATGCACCACCGCCACCCAAACCTGTACTCGCTGGGGAATGGGTAATTAATGATTCGGGTACACCTTATTTTCGCAGGAAACCAAGACCAGCGAAACCAGTTTCTCGTCCTCCTAAAGCTTGCAGTATTGACAAGCCGAGCAATTTTCCGAAAGCATCAATTTCTCATTATTGGCAGGAAACCATGACTACTTTATATATAACCGACCAAGGTGCTTATTTGAGTGTCAAAAATCAACAATTTCAAGTTTATTATCAAGGTGAATTGCGGATTAAGGTTCCAGTTAGTCGAGTCAGCAATGTTGTGCTATTTGGTTGTTGTAATGTATCGCATGGCGCGGTGAGTATGGCCTTGCGGCGACGGATTCCGATTATGTATTTGTCCCAAAAGGGGAGGTATTTTGGTAGGTTGCAAGTAGAAGGTGATGCTAAAGTTGAATATTTGATGTTACAGGTTGAGCGTTGTCAAAATCCTGATTTTACCAGAAAGCAAGCTGAAGCGATAGTTCGGGCCAAGTTGCATAATTCTCGTGCATTACTTTTAAAACTAAACCGTCGCCATCCCTCGAAAATTGCTGCGACAGCAATTAGTGGAATTGCAGAATTGATGGAGAAGTTAACTTTTGCTGAAAGTATGGATTCGCTGCGAGGATATGAAGGAAAAGCAGCGACTTTATACTTTCAAGCTTTGGGTTCCCTGTTTACGGGAGCGTTTGTCTTTGAGAAACGGACTAAGCGTCCACCAACAGATCCCGTCAATAGTTTGTTAAGTTTAGGATATACATTATTAAGTCAAAATGTATTCTCTTTTGTGCAAGTAATTGGATTACATACGCACTTTGGCAACCTTCATATTCCCCGTGATAATCACCCAGCTTTAGTCAGCGATTTAATGGAAGAATTTCGCGCCCAACTGGTTGATTCTCTTGTGGCTTATTTAATTAATTCCAAGATTTTTACATCTGAAGATTTTACTTCTCCAGATGAAAAAGACGGTGTATATCTTCAACCTCACGCCTTAAAAAAGTTTCTCAAACATTGGGAAGAGAAATTGCAGTCTGAAGTGACGCATCCCCATACAGGATATCAAGTCAGCCTGCGCCGTTGTTTGGAATTACAGGTAAGGGAATACATTGCTTCTTTGACGGGACAAGTGGAGTTATACCGGCCGATGATTTGGAAGTTGTAATGGGGATTGGGGACTATGTAAAACTAGAAAAGTTTGGTGGAGTAATTTTATACTTTATACTTCACCTTGACTTTTTTAGTAGGTTTCTATACACTGGTCATTAAATCTACCGAACCATGAAAAATTAATAAAATAAAATCAAAAGTAAGTGTTTCTAACTACTCTCAATCATTAGATAAAGTTATAAATTCTTCATTGATTGATAAGCATCTGAGGGGGTCAGACAACGGCTGAAACCCTCATTCTTTCGTTGACCCCCTCAGATAGCTTGCTGAGTAAGCGTTTGAAGTGTGTCAGAGAGTGGTTTATTGAGAGAACTTATCAATTATTTAGCTGGAAAAATGACCCCCTCAGATAGACCTATCTCAAGCTCAATCGTGACAAGGCTTCTGAACAGGTAGGGTTTTAATTCCTTTACCCCTCACGGGGATGGAAACCTTTTCAGTTTTGATAGCCTCGTCAAAGTCCTCAAGTAGTTTTAATTCCTTTACCCCTCACGGGGATGGAAACCTGAAATGACCCTTGAGCAAAAAGTTGCAAAAGCGATAGAGTTTTAATTCCTTTACCCCTCACGGGGATGGAAACAATATTCTAGCGTGTATTGCTAGAACAATACCAGTTTGTTTTAATTCCTTTACCCCTCACGGGGATGGAAACCCCTTAAAGCTGTTGATCGATTTAACCCATCAACTGTTTTAATTCCTTTACCCCTCACGGGGATGGAAAAGTTGAAAGGACGTTGCGATCGCATTTGCTTGAATAATTAAACTATGGTTAAGTCGGCGGTATTACTTGGATGGAATTGTGGGACGATAGCGAATTACATTTGCTTGAATAATTAAACTATGGCTAAGTCGGGGATAGTACCTCCGACTTTTTTTTATGCCTTTTTAGTAACTCATATAACCCATATACGAAGTCATATAAAAATAGCATTTACGCAAATACGAACTCATATATCAACCTGAGAAAATTGAAATATAGGTAAGGAAAGAAAACTTTCTCACCTACAACTAAACCTAGTTGGCTTCAATTTATGTCTACCATTTACATCACCGAACAGGACGTAACATTCCAAATTCAACACCATTATTTAAAGGTGTTTCATCAACAAAATCAACGTATCTGCATTCCAATTCGTAATCTCAGTCAATTCATAATCTTTGGTAATATCACTTTACCCAAAGAAGTCATTCAAATCGTTCATTCACATCAGATTTCCGTCTTATATCTAACCCAAAACGGTGAATATTTAGGACGGCTAGAAAACCCATCTAAACTACAAGCAAAATATCTTACCTACCAACGTAGACGCGCACGCGACATTGAATTTAACCGCGCTACAGCAGAAAGTATTATCTGGGCAAAATTGCACAACCAACATACTTTTCTGCAAAGTTGGACTCGCCACCACGCTAATGACACAACTCAACGCGCATTAAATTACTTGACGCTGTTGATGGACAACTTACCAATAGCACCAGGAATTGACGAACTGCACGAATACACCGAAGAAGCTGATAATATTTATTATTGCGCCGTCGCTTCTCTACTCACCTTCTACAACGAATGTCCGCGTACAACTGCAAAGCGCATTAGCCAACTAATAAACCTGGGAAATCAACTGCTACATCAATATATTTACACACTGCTGAACACCGCAGGACTTAACCCAGACTATGCAATTTTACACTGCAATGGTAATCACGAACTGCCCTTAGCATGGGACTTTACCGCAGAATTTAGCGCACCTATTGTCGATGACTTGGTGTTAAATTTTGTCCGCAATCTGACTAACACCAATGGGAATGGGAATGGTAACGGGAAAAGCCACTCACAGAAACTTCTACAAAAGTTTCTCCAATATTGGGAAGCAAAACTGCGAACTTTTGTATTGCATCCTTACGCTGGAGAAGTAAGTTATCGTCAATGTCTCGACTTACAGGTACGAGAATATCTTGCATCTTTACTGGGAGATGTAGAATTTTACCGTCCCTTAGCGTTGAAGTTTCGTCCAGCACATTCAGACTTCACCAATACCATTGAACCGCAAACTGTTCCCCTAAAATTGGTGAAACGATGATGTTTTATTTAGTTTGCTACGACATCGTGAGCGATACCCGTCGCAATAAAGTGGCGAAACTTCTGGAAGCTTATGGTTTGCGGGTGCAAAAATCGGTTTTCGAGTGCGTGTTAGATGAAAAGCAGTACCAAAACCTATCTAAATACCTCTTCCGACTCGTTAACAAACGCGAAGACCAAGTTAGATTCTACCCTATGTCTGCACACAATCGTTGTAAGGTCGCAGTATTGGGAACGCAACCTGAATTTGTAGTAGATGACGCTGCGTTTATAGTTTAGCTCACGCAACCCCTAACAAAGTATTACCCACACAAATTATCACAAAATGAACGCTTGGAAAAAAGCACGCGCTCCACCTGTGCAAAAATCTCTGCGCTTTCGGTCAAGTTTGGACATTGGACATTCGGAAACTTTTGAATGCACATTCAAGCTGTCAAATTCCGTTTGATTTTCGCTGAAAAAGCCCAAAAACAACTTGATTCATTATCTCCAAAAGACCGCAAGCAATACTATAAAGCTTTTGAATGTTTCGCTAATAATGGGGCTACATATCGCAGCTTAAGAACCCATCGATATCGTTGCAAAGATGGCGAACTCTGGAGTTCTTCTGCATCAATGGCGAAACGGTTTTACTGGCGTTATATGGAGGATATGACCATCATCATTACCCATTTAGATTCGCACTAATCAAGGACAGGAGTCAGAATTCAGGAGTCAGGAGTTAGGAGTCAGAATTCAGGAGAACATTTGATTAATGAATATATCAATTATACTAGACTCCTGATAAATTCTGACTTTTGACAATTCCTTGAAATTGCTGTTTTTAAGTGTCTTTTGTCTGGCAAATTTTAACTTGTTTATCATGTCTAATATTCGTCGAATCACCACACGCGAACGACATCTGATTTTACTCTATAGCAATTGGGAGTTTAGCATGACACCAACACAATTTTATGCTAAATGGGCTGTAAGTTATGAACTAATTGCCTTAATATGTTCCCGTTCAGATTCAACAGTTCGAGGCTGGTTTAGAAATGGTTCTAATCGACGCTATCCTACGCATAATGATTTACTCCATCTGGCTTTGATGGATTTTGTTCTCGAACATTTCGAGGAGATTCCCGAACAGGTTTTGGACTGGTTACACCTTAACTATCTTGAATCATAGCCGATAAAAATCCACAAATTAAGTAATTTGTCAATAGCATCTTGCTCTGTCTTAGCAAATACTCATAGCCTACGGTAATGATAGTCATTTCAAAGCTGAGTTTTTGGGTATTTTACAGCATTTGTAAGGTGGTTATTATGACTTATTTTAAGCAACTGCATCCGTGGTGCATTATTCGCGTTTTATCTAACGAACAACTGTTGGATAATGCTGGCGTGAATTCTGGTGTTCAACAGTTAAATGTTGTTGCACGGTTTCGCCGTCGTAATGATGCAGTTGCTTACTTACAAGTGTTGCAACATTCAATCAAAAATATCAAATTCTTGATTATTTTTGATGTGCAAGGAGTGCGAAATTTACCTGATAATGAAGCTTTGAGTTGATTGACTTTATCTAAACACCTGCATCTTTGTTAATATCAATTATCCTGATTCTTGCTAAAAATTATATTCTCCAAAGTCCTTTGACCGGGACAGTCGAGGGTAATTGTGATGAAGCAAGACTTGGTTAGCTGGTATGACAATAATATTATTTATCCCTAGCGATCGCTCAAACAGTTTGCTGGGGATTTTTATTTTGTCTCTGATTTGACCCTATCTTGCAGCAGCACGACTCACAGCTTTATCCCCTCGTGGGGATGAAAACAAGATAAAATATAGAAACTGTGGCTCAAATGATACTATGCCTCGACGCTCTCAAAAAAAGCCAAATATTCCTCCATATAAGCTTACATGGCCGCCGGACACAGAGTTAATCGGCTTAGAATTTGAGTTAGTCCCTGCAAAAGATTGTTACCTCTTCCCTCAGTACACTATTGGACTACACGCCTGGTTTCTCCAACAAGTGGGTTCCACAGACTCAGAACTTTCAGCTTACCTCCATGATGGCGAGTCAGAGAAGCCTTTTACTATCTCAGCTTTAAATGGAGAGATTACCAGTAGCGGTAGACAAATACAACTATCTGCAAACACCTCTTATCGTTGGTATGTGACAGCTTTATCTAATCGAGTGCAACAGTGGATGGTGCAATGGGTAGAAAATTTGCCAGAGGTGCTGGAATTAAAAAATGCCCCTTTGCAGATTCGTTCTGTCAAAATTGCCCATCCTCCCACAACTTATAAGCAACTGCTAGAATCTGAGCCTAGTGAGACTTTCGCTCTAAAATTTCTCAGTCCTACAAGTTTTCGCCGCAAAGGCCATCACTTCCCCTTACCAGTCCCAGTGAATGTATTTCATAGCTATCTGCGGCGCTGGAATGACTTTTCGGGGATGTCTGTTGACCAGGATGATTTTCTGGCTTGGGTAGATGATTATATATTGATTACTCGTTGCCAACTGACAACCGCGAAGGTATTGGCGGGGAAGAAAGGCGCAGTCACAGGATTTACTGGGGCGATTGAGTTTAGTTTAGCTAAAGATGCAGCCAAACAGCCAGAATTTGGGCAGTTATTTTCTGCTTTAGGAAAACTTGCACCTTACTGCGGTACTGGTCACAAAACTACCTTTGGCTTGGGACAAACACGTTTGGGTTGGTCATCTCAAGTTATCCAAGATATACCTGATGTGCAAACTGTCTTGGCGAAACGCATTGAAGATTTAACACAGATTTTTAAGGCACGACGCAAGCGGACGGGTGGCGATCGCGCGGATGAAATAGCCTCAAAATGGGCGACAATTTTAGCACGGCGAGAAATGGGCGAGTCATTGCAGGTGGTGGCAGAAGATTTAGAGATGCCTTATGAAACGGTGAAGACTTATGTCAAGTTGGCACGACGCGCTTTGAAGAGTGAGTAGTTTGGTATACTCTTGTTTAATCAAGCAGAACCTTGAAAAATTAATATTGCGTTTCTTAGTGAAAGTTAAAGTGTTGGTTTTTACGCTACACACGCAAATTTTTCGCGGGGGTATGCCAATGCTTGAAACCCTGGTTCTTTCGTTGACCCCCGCGAATCGCTTACTGTGTAAGGCTTTGAGATGTCTATGGTGGTGGTTTAATGTCAGTAAAGTATGCTTATTGACAGCAAAATTAGACCCCCCGCTAAAATGGCACTTTCAAACCCAGTCGTAGCAAGTGTTCTAGAAGGGTAGGGTTTTCAAGTCATTACCCCTCACGGGGATGGAAACAATTCTCCACCCGCTTAAACTCAAATTGGCCCGATTGTTGTTTTCAAGTCATTACCCCCCACGGGGATGGAAACTCTTCAGCTGATTGAGTTTTAGCGTTCACTATGAAACTTGTTTTCAAGTCATTACCCCTCACGGGGATGGAAACACTTTTGATACCTTGAGTGTGTTCTCAATCAAAGTGCAGCCTGTTTTCAAGTCATTACCCCTCACGGGGATGGAAACAAGAATCCCTATAGGACTAAGAATCCCTGAATTATTTCTGTTTTCAAGTCATTACCCCTCACGGGGATGGAAACAACCACAACCAGGCTTTTTGGCAGCCTTGATTTGAAGTTTTCAAGTCATTACCCCTCACGGGGATGGAAACAACATTAATCTGCGTACCGCACTTTGTTGAAAGTAGGTGTTTTCAAATCATTACCCCTCACAGGGATGGAAATACATTCGGGATTTAGTTAAAGTTGGATTGATGGAGTAATGCGATCGCGCATGATTAAATAAATAATTGCTATAAACAAAATATCTATGGATTGGCTACCCTCAATTGATTTACCTCACCTGTGGGATTTGGTGATTTCCCAAACTCCAACTCCTATCCCTACATCTTCACCGCTATCAGCCCCGACGAAAAACTTCAATGACCTTGAATTATTAAAAAGCCAGTTAGAATTTCTCAAAGCTACAAACGGTCAACTAGGTGAAAGCTTTAACAGATTTGTTGCAGCGATGCAATTTACCTTAGTAGTATTTGCCTTTTTAGGTGGATTTTTAGCTTTTGCTGTGGGTAAAAATTTAGATGATGCTAAGAAAGTCGCTAGTCAATTAATTAACCGAGAAGTAGAGAACAAAATTGCAGATTTAGTTCAGTCTGAAGTTGAGAGTGTCAAGCGTTCTTTGCAGCGCGAAAGGGTAATCGGTTCAACAGTTGTCGATTATTACTTACCTAGTAACGACACAACAGAACCCAATGATTGTAAGCTGCTGCGTACAAGAGGTTTTGATAAAGTTAGATATTGGAATCAAAAGAGAAAACCGAAAAAGCCAGCCGGAGATATTTTTGTTTTAGATTTAATAAATTCTAAGCTGTTGGAAGGACAAGATTTTGCTGGATTATCAAAAGAAGATGCCGAAAATAAGCGGGAAGACAAAGTAAAAGAGCAGATTAATTTAGCATTAGATTGGTTGGATAAAAATACTGTTTTGGTGATTTATGTTAAAGGAAGATATAGAGAAATAGATAATTTGGCAGCGCGAGTTGATTACTATTATATTCCTGTAAATGCACCGATAAGTTTGCTGGGAATTGTTGCGGATTCAGCCTATGTTGCTTATGGGCAGAGTAATTTGTAGGTATTGATAATGAATTATAAAGGTTAAATACTATGGTATTTAACGTGTTTGATACTGCCATCTTCTTTAATTGCCGTTACCTTGACTTTGACTTTGACGATTTGTTTTTCTTGTAAATTTTTGGCTTGTTTAGGTTCTTTTTCATTGGGAATGAAAACATCTCCTACTTGATAGGAAACCTTACTGCCAGTAATTTTAACTACTGTAGCATCGAGTATCTGGTCAATTTCAAATTTCTGGGATTGATTTGTAATAGTCTGGTTTTTGGTTTCTGGAGGTGATTTCACTACAGGTGCGATTGCAGGTAAGACTTCACCACTTTCAATTTTCTGCTTATAAAAACGAATTAAGCGTGCCGACCAGCCGAGTATTGTTAATACTCTAGTAGCATTGTCCTGTTTAATGTCAAAGTATTGTTCACAGGCATAGAGAATACTGTCATAATATTTAGGAACATTACCTGTATGCCCAATTTGTTTGCCGTATTTAACTAAATGCTCTAGATAGTTAAATAAAGTAGATAATACATTGTTTTTACTCTTACCCTCAGCTTGACGAATTTTTGCATAAAGATAAGCAATGGCTTTTTCTAACTCCGTCTTAATTCCATCGGAATTAGAACGAGATTCCCGATTGAGCTTTATTTGTTCTTCAGCCAAAATACGCGCAATATTGTGCGCGATTTGTGACTCATATTCTGTCAGCGAATAAGTGCTTTCGTCGAGATAAACAGCCATTAGTAGTTTTCGTAAGGTTGACGAGTAGTGGGATAACTTAAAATTTGACTTAATTGTTCTAACTGCGGTTTTTCAATTAAATTTTGATTATGGGCTGCTTGTATGTGTGTAAGAAGAAATTGCTGTAACAATTCACCTTTTAACTTTTTATCATCTGGATTAGAGAAAGACTTATAGTGCTTACATAAATCATCTTGATTTTGCATCACCTGAACTTCTGTGATTTTCACTATCATTGTTCCCATACCAATGGGTTTTCCTGCACCTAGTTTGAGTGCAAAGGGATAATTAGAGTCTTGTCCCAAAGCAATTAATAAAGCTCCTAGTTCTTTAGATTGAAGATTTCTAAAGTGTAACTGTGTTGAAAAAGTGTAGTTTCTGCTTGCTTGTTGGATGCGAATTCCATCCCTTTCACCTTTATCTAAAGCACGAACCATGTGATAATAAAACTTCCGTCCAGCAACCTTACCTTCATGATAATAATTGCTTCCTTGAGGTCTTGGCGACCATAAAGCAGGCATATAACCAACACCAAAACCATTTGTGTTACAATGTGCATCTCGGATGTTAATTAATCCTTGCCAACCCCAATTATCTCCCGATGCACCAAAGACAACTCCCGCCGGACAAATTTCATTTTGTCTGCGAGCAGGTAAGCGGTCAGGTGGGTTATTGTTTTTTGGCTTTACGCCTAAGCGACTATTAGTAATAGCTTCATAGATAGCGCGGAGACAACCTTTTAAAGAACTACCTGGGATTAAGAGTGTTTTATCTACCCCCTGCTCCATCGTCTTGATGAGGGGTATACCATTTTTGTCAACATCGCTACCCATCAGCGCTACCCCAGTGGCAACGTGCAGCGCTGTCTGTACTTGGAGTGTGAAAAATAAAGTACCGTGCAAGCAATTGCTTTGATATTTGTCATGTCCAGGAGGAGTGCAAGTGCTAGGTGGTTTATCGGGAAACCGAACGAGTTCGTATGGTACTGGTGCGCGTTCATCTGAACCGCCATTGGTATTAGAGCGATAAGAACTGTTAGTCATGGGAATTTTTCAGCGTTAAAGCGACAAAGTGAACCGTAGCTGTGTTCTTGTCTCGAAAATAGCGTTGGGCAATATTATTAACTACATCTGACTCTAGTCCTTTGGGAAAGCGAGTTTCATCTTGGGGATGCATGAGTACATTTTGCTCAATTATTTCCCAATCGCGTTCGATCGCCCTAAAACCTGGTATTATCTCTTGTGAACCGAGTAGCAATACCTGATACTTACCTTGCCGAATCTGCCAACGCACCTCTAAGACTGAATTAAACAGTTGCCCTTGTGGACTAGGAAAGGGTTCGGGGTGTTTTGGAATCACACCATTGATGGGATAATTTTTTAAGCGATCGCGGATATCATCTTCTAATTTGTCAAATTGGCCTTTTCTGCGCTGCCACAACCCCCCTACCCGATGCGCCCAACGTAAAAAATAGTAACTGGGTGTAGTTGTCAGTTCTTCCAATTGCTTGATTAATTCATCTGCTGAAAGAGGTTTTTCGCTTACCCAAACGTTGCACATAAAGTCCCTCCTTCTTCCAACAACTTGCTCCAAGCGGCAACGCTTTGCATAAATAATTCGGTAATATAAGTTTTGTCTTCCCAGCGCAGTTCTACACCAAAGCCGTATTCCATTGATGTTGGTGAGACTGTACTAACTTCATATTTGTCATTTGAGGGAAACCCGTAAGGATTGGCACGATCTTCTTGTAAAAATTCCCCAGCACCTGCAAGATAAACTTTATCCCAAGGCGTGGAACTGCCAAACGGATGAATTTGCCCTTTGTCGTCCAATATGCAACCAGGGTACTGCACAACAGCGCTGTTGTACTCTAAGCGAACTATACCTAAGCCCCGTGATTTGGCAAAACCAATACCAAACCAGCCTGCGTTTAAATCACGCAACACCAATGCAATTAATCCCAATTGTGCTAGAGAAAAGTTTTTCAGGTGAATTTTGGTCTTAAACGCGCCACCTGTACAAACTTGATAGTCAAAAGGCCCGTGTGCTACTGAACCAAATACCCTATCAATGGCGACACCATTACGTTCTTCAATTTTAACTGGTACTGAAGTATCAGGATACGCATCTTGAATACGGAGACGGCTGGCGATCGCAATATTGCCAAATATCTGGTCAGTAAATGATGATTCTTTATATATGGCTGGTGCTGGTAGTTTCTTTTTAGGGTCGTCTGGATCGTTTAAATAGTCATAGTCATTGGTTAACAACGGATTGCTGGCCCAGATGCGGTTTGGATCTTCTGGCTTGCGATCGTCGCCAACAGTACGCACAATGCGTTCAGCATGGGCGCGAATTGCACCTTTAAGCGAACTCCCAGGAAGATAAATTGTGCGTCCGCCAGCATGGTAAGTTTCGACAAATTCCATCTGGGGTTTGGTGGGGTCTGCACCTTCTCGACCAGATTTAATCAAAATAGGGCCATCTGGAATAATTGTCAGGTCAAGTGTGCAGTGGTTAACAAATCGCTTATGCATGATTTTGATGGGAAGAAGTTGCTGTGGTATTGGTGCGCTTATGCAGTTCGCTAGAAAGGTGATTAATAAAATTGTCTGCCCAAGCTTTTTTTAAAGGTTGGGCATCAATATAGAAAGAAGCTGGATTGGAGTTACTATCAATCAAATTTTTGAGGTAATTTTTTACCTTCTCTGGGTCTGTTTGCTTCTTGTCATTTTCATCTCGGACATCGACCCAGTTCATCTTCTCAATTATGAGCTTGACAACTCCCAATCCGCGAGAACGTCCACCACCAAGGGGAATTTGTTCAGTTTGAAACTGGTGCAAGCCAATCATCAACATACCTAATTCCCATTCTTCAGCATTTTCAATAACTGCTTGAAATATAAATGGAGTTCCGGCTGGCACAACTTGAAAGTCATAAAGTTTACCATCACTAGCAGTTTCAGTATCTCTATCAATGGCAACGCCATCACGTTCTTGATATTGCCCAAACCAGTTTTCTTCCGGTTCACTGACTGTTAAATCACGAATTTGGAATTTGCTGGCCAGCCAGGGCGAACCAAATAGCGAAGAAACTAAATCAGTGTTATTGATAATAAATTGATGTAATTCTTGTTCTTTTTCTTGTGGTGATAAATTTTTATTATCCTCTTTAAATTCAGACATTCTATCTGGAGTAATTGACCAATCTGTTTCCTGGGCTGGGTTAGCAGCAAAATCAAGATGAATCCCACGCAAAAAACTTTCGAGTCGGGAACGTAACGCACCTTTTAAACTCGAACCTGGTATTAGAGGTCTACCTAAAGCATCTTTGATAACTGGTAAATCCGAACCAATTGGTTCAGATGAACGTCCGGCACTGATTCTTAAAGCTGTAACAGTTTCGAGAATACCGATAATTTCTAGGCGATTTTTAAAGATTTCAAACATATTTTTTATTTAGTGCGAGGAGTAAGTATTGGTTTGGTTTTTTGTTCACTAACTGAATTTAAATATTTAAGATAGCGGGAACCATAGCCAAGATAGCGGCGAATTATTTCTATCCAGATATGTTTAAAATTCACCCCAGAATAATTATTAGCAATATTGTTGGCTTGGGTTTTTAAATCATTATCAATATCGTGGATGATTTTAGCCGCCAATGAATTTTTCCCCGTACCCCATTTATTATCTCGACCAACTTGATAGCAAAGGAAATTTTTGATAACCTCTGGACTATCAGTTGTATCAGCAACTCTTACTAAATTACGAAACTGTGCTTCTTCGAGCTTATCTTTCCCTTGTTTGGGATAATCGCAAGTATCTAATGCCGTTTCAATGGCAGTTACTAAGTCATCTTCCGCTTGGCGAATATCTTTTTGGATTTTGAGTTCGATTTTTGATGTTAACGATTGACTCATACTGCATCCTTACGAAATATTTGATGAAACTCGTTGCAAATTTCCACTTGGCCAAACCCCTCACTCGTACGATCGCCTACACCCCGCCACTCTAAATTAGAGAGTGCATTCTCCCACACTTGCCGATTTTCAGTGCTAAATAAATAAACCGACCCTTTATTAGTTACAAGTTCCACATCTTTCATCAAACCCCAAGCGCTATTCCAACCCGAACGGTAACTGTAACTACTGTAAGCTGTGTGGAGTTGTAAGCTAGAGTCTTCCACAACCGCAAATCCTTTGAGCATTTCTGGTGAAATCACTGTGGTACGCTGCCAATCTTCAGTCAAAATTGCATCAGAGTGCAAGTTGAGTGTAAAGAAAGTGCGATGGTCTTTGACCGACCGGAGGTCATCGCCTACAGGGGAGCTTGATACATTACCAAATGCACCAGACCAATCTTGCCAGCGTTTGTGGAATGCTTGATTAAATGCATCAATGCGGCTATAAATACTATCAGCAAGTGGAATTTCTTTTGCAGTAATTTCGACTTTACCCAACCCCCGCGATACTGAACCGCCGAGCCGAAAAACTTCAGGTTTATCCTTGATAAAAGCAGTGATTTTTTTGGCTAACGAGTTATTAGGAACGTTAATATAACCGCGATAAACGTAGTTCTTCCATTCCAGATTTTTATCCTCATTTTCCTGGAAAAACGCTTCGTTGAGAACTTCAATACTGTATAAAATATCGTCACTAGATGTGGCACGATAGCGGTTGATACCCACCCGCGTTAACAGACGACTTGTAGCAGCATGGGAGTAGTACTGCTTGTCATGTTTGCTATACAAGGAACTGTAAGCTTCAACTCGCGGGTCTACCCTGTCTTCTAATGCTCCCAAACTGCTGGGGTCATAAGGATGGTTGAATTGTTGGGCGCAAAACGAGTCAATTAATGTATCGAATACACCATGTCCTTTGGGTAAAAAGCCTGGATTGGCTTTGGAACTGACGGCAGTTGCGGGTAAAACTTTGATAGTATTATCTACTACCTGAAGCTTACTGCCCACTTTCGCAACTGCGGGGTAGGCATTTTGAAAGATGGCTGGATTATCTTCTAAAAACAGGAGTGCAAAGTCACCGCCATTAGCTGCAAGATTTTCGAGTTCCATACCAGCACGGTGTAGGATATGTTTAGCGATCGCACCACGCAACACCGAACCTGGAATGTATTGTTCGACTTCGTTGATGGAATCACCTGGTTTTTGTTTACCAATTGCCAAGGGTGATAATGCTGTGATGGTCAGTTCAATTCGCTTCATGCAGCACCACCAACTGAAACTTGATGATTTGCTAGATACTCCTTAGCATCCAAGCTCGACCATATTGCGTCATCATCAGATAACGTCGGTAAATTCTCCCAATGCAACCATCCTAAGCCTGTTGATTTACTGCCTCCCAAAGCATGGATGCGGCGTAAGGCGGCAAAAATTAACGGCTTTGCTAAGTCAGGAGTGCCAGACTGAAAGCGAGGCTGTAGGTAAATATCACCCTTAAATTCTAACTGGGCATTCGCAGGGGATGTTTCTAATAAATAGAGTTTGTTTTCTTCAGCAGTGCGGCGACGACGGTTGATAGTGACACCAGGACGAAAAACTTCTGATAGTTCGTCTTTTGGTGTTGTACAGATAAAATCATCCACAATAATGCGGGATGGTAAGATTGGGTCGCCAAAGATTTGCGAGACAACGCAGTGGTAGCCTTTGTAGCCATTAACTTGATATATTTCCTGAAATTGACTCCACACTTGGCCTTGATTTGGGCAAAGTTCTGTTGCTATTGGTGCATAAAAAACTTGCCAGCCTAACGCCCGTGCAAATTTTTCACATTCGTGGCGTAGCCTACCTTTAACTTGAGAACCAGGAATCAGCAGTTGTCCTTGGGCGTTGCGGACAATGGGTTTATCAGCAAGTGAGCCGGATGAGCCACCTGCACCAACGCACAATGCAGTATCAATAATTGCACTCACCCTCCAGTGTTTAGATACTCTTTGGGGAAGTGTAT
Organism: Nostoc sp.; assembly: GCF_036918015.1. Classification (GTDB taxonomy): domain Bacteria; phylum Cyanobacteriota; class Cyanobacteriia; order Cyanobacteriales; family Nostocaceae; genus Nostoc. The sequence continues at coordinate 5,856 of NZ_JBALEO010000002.1, read as the reverse complement.
TCAGGTCAATCATTGCTTTACTCCTTGTTTTTGCTGTTCTCCTTGGTTAGCTGGTGTTTGGTCATCTTCCACTAGAAAGGGGTATAAATCTACCAAGTCACGCCAAATAGTTTCATAAATTGGTTTTTTTAAAAGGCATAAAATTTGATAATGTAACTTATATTCGGCTTGAAGGCTGGCTTCTAAAAAGAGTAACAACATCAAATTTCTGAAGATGCATCTTCTATCACTCATCCAAGGTGCTAAATTACCATCATTGGTTAAAGCTTTACACCAAGACTCTTCAAACTTGTCTTTGAGTTCAGTTTGTCCTTGTTGTAGACGCACTCGGAAATAGCGATAATTGAGAATAGCAGTATGTTTACCGCGCTCTAATAAACTGCGAATTTGATATAGTTGTGATTTGGGAAAATCAGCATTTTTGAGGACTTTTACAGTCTGCAATAACCCTCCTAATTCATGAAGAGTGTAAGGTGAAGCGTAAAACTTGAGATTACCTTTTGTTAATCCTTCTTCACGGAAATCTTTGATATTTGACGCAATCATTGTTACGGCTTTTAATACTAAAAAATCAACCGTTCCACCGTAATATTTGTAGTCGCGCTTGAGGTCTTTAGCGAGTTTCTTCGATGATTTCAGCAGTTGCTCTGTAAGTTCTTGTGCGTAATAAATCGGTGTATTTTCAGCAGTTATTAAGACACCTGCGGACATACTTAATTCACACTGGGATATATACTCAGATGGTTTTTCCCCTTGGAATCGGTGGACTTTTTCAGGGTCGTATGGTGTGTTAAGCCTAAATCCTGGTGATTCTGATGATTCTGGTAATTTTAATATTTCTCGTTCAAATTCTTCACCAATGGTTTTTGCAACATCTAAAGCTTTATCCGCAGGTACGATTAACAACACATCATCACCACCAATAGTAATAATTTCAAATGGATAAATCCACTGACCATTACGGTAAGCGTTATCTGGGTCGTTGAGATGATTGAGTTGACGAGGTTGAAGATGTTTTTTTAGGGCAATGTAAACAGAATTTCGTGTTGCATCTAAAACTTGTTTGCTAAACTCACGGTATTTTTCTGGTGTGCGGATGTGCTGACGGAGATAGCCACCCATATTGTTGCCATCTGCGTAAATATAACCGACAAAGCCGCTTGGTGTACTGACATTACCAATTTCTCTTAAGGAAAGAGCTTGTGTGACTTGAGAGCCTTCTGTTATTCGATAATATTCCTCTTGGCTTCCTGAATCTTTGTGATTTTCATTTTCTAGGAATTGTCCAAACCTAGTCACCCAACTGGGGAAATAGCCAGGTTTCCATAATTTATCTTTACCTGATGCTAAACGAAAGCGAAAATGTTTATACCACCCTCGATGCTGATGAGTATCGCGTTTGCTGCGCTGTCCGACGATTACTTTTCGTGCTAAGGCATCGGAAAAACTAGGTGTTCCTGGTAAATTTGTTTGTGCTACAGCTGCTCGATTATCAGTTGCATCCCGTTGCAAGTAGGGATGAGTTTCAAACATCGGCGGGTATGAACGACTGGGACGTTCTGGTTTTTCAGGCTTTTCTGGTTTTTCGGATTTTTCTGCGTTTGGTGATGCGTTCCCGTTACGGCGGTGAGTAAATTGGTTGGCAAGTTTTCCCACAAGTTCGTTAAAATTCTTGCGTTGCCAAAATTTCGCTTCTAAGATAAGTTCTTTGAGTTTGTCTGAGTTAGATTCAGTTTTTTTTGCTTTGTCAAGATAAGATTCGTCGTGTGACTGGTCAAAATAAGCTGTAATGATGGGATTGCTTTGTTTTTTCTTGTAATCCTCAAGCCACAGTGTATTTTCAATTGGGTTTTGCAGCAATCCAAAACGGAATTCTAAAAGCCTGAAAGTGTCACCAACAGCACAGGAATTAGCTGTCAGTGTTTCGTGAGTGTAGCGTTTTTCAATTGCATTGGCGAGTTGATCGACAAATGCCGCAGGGCAGAAAGCCAGAATGATGCCACCTGTGGAGTAGATAATCAGTTCGGGAATTAAAGCTTGTCTTAATTCGGCAAATTGGTTCCGATCAAGCCAGTCTCTCATTCGGTGCGATCGCCTGCCCTCTCCAAAAAAACCGGGAATATCATCAAGGTTAATACGGTCAAGTAAAGCCGAAGCACCACGAATATCGTTCAGTTTCGCCGCTTCAAATACGTATTGTTTGATTTTGGTAGCTCCGCCGTATACTAAGCCAATGCGCGTATTTTCCTGCCAAAGGTCTTGATAATCTTTCTCTAAGTCTTCAAGTGTCTTGGGAGCATATTTTTCAGGAATATCGTAGAGTCGCTGTGCTTGTGTAACAACAGATTTTATACTTTCCGGTACATCCTGTTCATCTTTAAGTGCCTGTCGTATTTGATGCAACGTACTGAGTTCTTTCTGATTGAGATTGTGCTTTTCACCCCAGGCTAGACACCAGGCTAGTGCGGTAATTGTGCGCGTGCAGGAGTCGTTCATAATGACTTTTGAAAATAAAGGACACCCTTTAGAAGTGTCCTTTTTGACGGTTACAAATGACCAAATCAGACTACCACTTAATTGCTAGTAGTCTTTGGAAGACTTACTCACATCTAACTTGAGTTTAATCAAAATTTTTTCATTAAACTCATAGCAGTCTTATTTACCAATGAAATAAGCTGAGTAACCAATGAAATAAGCCGGGTAATTTAGGAAGATATAATAGTACTGGCGCAGCTAATCTGATCTTATCAAAAAGCTTACTAACAGTGTTGTTCTGATCCGATCCATTGCTATAGATGATAGTCTGCGTTATTGATATATGCAATTGCAATTGTGGTAATGTTGGTAACAGTGGCATCGTCGCAAGAGGCTTTTGCTTTTCACTCTCTGATTGCAACTCCCTGTAATAGCAGGGTAAAGATGAATAATTGGTAGAGTAATTTACTAGTTTTAATGTACTGATTTCATCAAATCTCATGGCTTTTTCCTGAATAACTAAATTCACAATTCCCGCGTATCTGTGAGCCTTAAAATTATTAGTTAGGATAGAACCTAGTGGATCTACTCCTTTACTTGTCGTCATTAACACATTTGGGTGATTTATACATATTCTCCAAAAAGAGTATTCACTGAGAAATTATACCAGTTAGAGGAATGCAATTTACCAGTATTGATAAATTATAGGTGACAAGACTTGTCTTGTGTTATTTGAAATTGTGATTTTTGATACGAATTAAAAAGAAGTATTTCGCTGAACAGCGGGGAAAACAAAAACAGAAATATGTGATATCATGGATCGTGGAGTTAAGAATAAACACTTTCTCGCAAGGGAATTGAAACTCACGCTCTCGTGTATTCTGAGCATTTAAATTATTAGTTTCAATATTTCCCCGCAAGGGGACTAAAGAATTTTATAGAGCTTTGTATTTAAGTTACTAATTGTGGTGGCTACTCGCCTTGTTCTAAGTTTTAATCCCCTTAAGGGGATTAAAAAAAATTCTCAAAAAATCATAGTAGAAGGCTTAGGTTTGTTTTAAATCTACTTCCCCTCACGGAGGTAAAAACTGCCAGTTGTCCTGCTGTAGCTCGGCAAAAGGTTTTATTGAGTGAATAGTGATCGCTCTCTTAGCACTGGTTAGGTGAATTATGATTACTCAAAGCTTTTTATCCAGCGTCGAAGAATCAAATGCAGCAGTCAATAGTCCAAGCAAGTTTCAGACTGTGCAAGGTAAAGAACCACTCAAACATCTGTTGATTGGTTCTTCTAAAGCTGTAACTAGCACAATCCACTACTTGCAGGTTATTGGCTATGCAGATGTTGGGGATTGGAGTCCTTTATTACCCAGTCCTAATCCTGGTGAAGTCATGAGCATTTTGAATAGACCTATTGTGGTGCAATAGGCACTGTTACTTCGTGCAAGTCAACAATTGATGACTCCCTGCTAGGAGTCATTTTTTTAGTTTGTAAATTATTTTGTGTAGGTTGTATGCAATCGCAGAATGAAGAAATCTTAGAGGATAACTGCAAAGTGCGATCGCTGTTTGTATTGCCAACTCCCATCAGTTCTTTTATAGTTAGTCCTTGTGAGGTAAGAAACCCTGTAGCTGTGCAACATTCAAATGCTCAAGTTCTAAAAGTTGCTTGCTAATATGTTCCATAAATCGCTCAAAGTTGGGACAGCCATGACACCCTTTATCCTGACCAGGAATAGTACATTGACAAGTGTGAACAGGAGGAATTTCTTTGAAGTAGTAGTTGCACCGAATACAGTAGCAAACGCGGTTTCCCTGACTCTGGTAGGAAGTTGCAGAACCTTTGCGATCGCATTTGGGGCATTTAGCTTTACTCAAGTCTTCAGGTTGCCACTCCTGCAAAACTAGTTGGGAAGCAACTTCAAACCTTAACTGTTTTAGTCGAAGAAGTTCAAGCACATTCATCATGGTTTTTCGCTGTGACAGAAGAGGTGTTTTGAAAAATGATGGATTCTATCCGACCATCACGGATAAAAATTCTATGTACTATGCGGCGATATATCTGAACCTTCTCATTGTTAGATAGGATTATTTGCTGGATTTAATCAGTACCGCCCTCAAGGTCGAGGTAATGATCGCCAGAAATGGCTCTCTGCTTATGACGGTAAACCTATTAAAATTAACCGCAAAACTAGACCTAGAGTATCGATATCTCGTACATCTGTAAGTGTAGTAGGAACGATTCAGCCCTGTGTTTTGCGAAGGCAGATGAGTAACTTGGAAGAAGACGACGGGTTTTGGTCTAGATATCTGTGGATTCAGCTACCATTAACCGAAATGCCACCACCAGGTGCTAAAACAATTCATAACCTCCCAGTATTGCTTAAAAAACTTTACAAGGACTTAGAAAACTTGCCGTCTAAGACTTACCAACTGAATCTAAGTGGGCAACAAGTTTGGAAGGAATGGCATTGTTGGTGTGAAAAGCAGAAAGTTACTGAACCAAATTCCGCATTGAGAGCCATTTATCCAAAAGCAAAAGAGAGAGCAGCTAGAATTGCTCTCATTGTCCATTGTGTGAATGCCATTGTTGATGATCGCATACCAGAAACTATCGTACAAAGTGAGATATTGGAAGTAGCGATCGCATTTACAAAGTGGTTGATTGGTCAAGCTCGGCTTATTTATACTGACTCTGGTATAACAATTCATCCAGATTCATCAAGAATTACCCGATTTGTAGAACGGTTTAGAGGGACAGGTTGGATTACGGCAAGGAAAGTTACTCACTGGTCATCAAGCCGCGAGAAACTAAGTGCTGATGCAGCTAGAGCATTCATGAAACAGGTGGTTGATTTAGGTCATGCAACTGATAATCAACAGTCTGGTAGAGCTTACCAAATCCGAATCAAAGATGACTCTGGTAAAACTGGTAACAATGCACCTTAACTGCTTTGTGCAATAGTTTTAAAGCTGGTAACAAAATGTTAACAGGCTGGGAACAAACAGGAATATAAGGCTTGAATGCCTTAGTGTAAGGAAATCTGAGGACGGTAACAATGCTCATCAATTATTTGGGAATGAGAAGTATTTTGTTACCGTCGATGTTTATCCGCTCAAATTAACTAATATCAAAGGGTGCAGTAAGTTGCAGAAAAGACTGTTACCGAATAGTTAACAAGTTTGTTACCACTCTAGAAGCTTCCTCAGCTAAAGAATCTACGGGAATTTGTTACCAAATTACCAACTTCAATCTTTAGGTGGGCCCGATCAAGTTCATTTCAAGCGTCACAGCAATTCTCATTTTGAAAAAAAAGAAGATAAAGTTCTCTGTATAAACAAGAGAACTTCTCTCTAATTATCATTTTTTTTGAAAGATAATCA
>NZ_JBALEO010000001.1:0-70414 GCF_036918015.1 Nostoc sp. | reverse complement strand
TATGCTGAAATACTCAATTCGCTTGTTACTCCATTACTTGAAGTATAGAGAAATACCTGTGTTTAGTTAATTCATCCCGCATTTATGCAACGCCGATAATTGATTTTGTTTAATAAAACTTAAAAGAGGTTTATTATCCTTTAAAATCTTTTGCAGAGATTTAGGTAAGATATATGGCTGATATTGTTGATATTGCAGTTACGTCTGAGTCGTTTAAAACACTTGTGGCGGCTGTACAAGCTGCTGGTTTAGTAGAAACATTAAAAAGTCCTGGCCCGTTCACTGTCTTTGCACCAAATGACGATGCTTTTGCCAAGTTACCAGCGGGAACTATCCAAACTCTGTTACAAAACATTCCCCAGCTAACGCGGATTTTAAAGTATCATGTCGTTCCAGGAAAGCTGCTAAAGGCTGATTTAGCACAACTTGGTACGGTTAATTCTGTGGAAGGTTCACCCATTAAAATTCATTCTTCTGATGGTTTTGAAGTTAAAAATGCCACAGTTTTAGCAGCAGATATTGAAGCTGATAATGGTGTGGTACACGTTATCGATACGGTAATTTTACCAGGTTAATTCAGCTAGGGTGGGTGCTTTCCACCCTACTTATCCAAAATCTTTAGAATTAACTAACTATTGGTAGTATCAAAAGGCAACTCAATAGTTGAAATTATGTTATATTTGCAATGTGATTACTCACTCTTATGTTAATGTATGTTTCGTTTTTTTAAAATCAAGTAAATTAAATTCTTAAAAAGCTAACATCTATCCCAATAAATTAATGCTCGATCTTAACACCCTAGCTGAGTTCTCTCGCGGCAACTGCATAAGTATTTGTGCATTTCTCGTACCAGCGAACTTACTTGTCACAATTTCAACAATGATTCTAGTAGCGTTGCGTCGCCCATCATATCAAGTGTGGCAATCTGCTGGAATTGCTAGCTTTTTCGCTTCTGTAATGATACTGCACGTATATACTTGGTTCATGATTGGCGTGGTGATGGCTCCTACTTATATCTTGCTGTGCCTAGCAATCACCTGTTTAGTGACTAATTTGGCAGCAATTCTTTTTCAAAGACGCTACAGTAGCAGCCCTAGTCTTTCCAACTGAAGTCTATCGGGCATCTATAGGTGATATTTTCAGAATAATCATCCATAGACGCCTCTCCATTCATGCTCAAGAATGGCATATAACCAAGAGTCTCGCCATTCTCCCTTAATCCAATGGTGTTGTCGCAAATATCCTTCTTGTTGCATTCCAATTTTTTGCATAACTCTTGCTGAGGCAATGTTTTCTGGATGACAAGTTGCAAAGATGCGGTGTAAGTTTAACTCCTGAAAACCAAATGATATAATTGCTTTTACAGCTTCAGTCGCGTATCCTTGACCCCAAAATTGCTTAGTGAAAGAGTATCCAATAGAGCCTGTTTTGTTGTCAGTATCTTTAACAGATATACGACATATACCAATTAAGTGCTTTTGGGCTTTCAAAGTCACCGCTAAGGCAAAATGCTGACGGGGTTCTTTACTTTGCAATGAAATCTCTGTTTGCAAAAAGTTTTTGGTATCTTCTTCGGTATTAGGGCCAAAAGTTAAGTAACGCACAACTTCAGCATCAGCAGCGTATTTATGAACCTCTTGCCAATCTGATTCTACAAAATCTCGTAGTATGAGACGTTGAGTTTCTAGTGGTATCATTTGGGAAATTCTGCACGTAACTGACTGACTACCCGATCTAGTCCCACAGAATGGGCGGCTTTGAATAATAAACGATCGCCTGTTTGCACAAATGTCTTCAACCTAGCCACCAACTCGGCATGAGTTGCAAAACACTCCGATGGAATACCCTCGGCACTAAGAGCGATCGCTTCGGCATCTTGTCCATCTACCAAAACTAACAAGCCATCTAAATTCAACTTTCGCACTGTTTCTCCCACTCGCTGGTGCAACTGCTGCGATCGCTCTCCCAATTCTTTCATTGCACCCAATACGGCAATTTTCCGCTTTCCGGGTGTATCTGCCAATAATTGCAACGCTGCAATCATAGCTTCTGGTGCAGCATTATAAGTTTCATCTAAGATTACCACATCGTTGGGTAAGGTAAATCGCTGCGATCGCCCTGTAGGCATATCCACATTCACACCTGATTTGAGGGTTGCCCAATCGATCCCTAAAACCTTTGCCACCGCTAAAGCTGCCAAGAAATTAGTGGCATTATGACGACCCGGTAAAGGTAGAGGTAGTTGGATTCCTGCGACTTCCACAGTCTCGTTATCAATTAACTGCCCTTGGATATCTCCACCAGAAAAGCCGTAAGTCAAAACTTCTCCGTGCCAAACTTTCGCTGCTGTAGCCATTAATAGGGGATTGTCGTGGTTGAGAATTGCCACACTATCAGCAGACATTTCGACTAACAACTCACATTTTGCCTCAGCGATCGCTTCTTCGGAACCCAGTAACTCAATATGTGCCGTCCCCACATTGGTAATCACTCCAATTGTTGGCCGCGCTATTTGCGTCAGTTCGGCAATTTGTCCTCTACCCCGCATCGCCATTTCAATTACAGCGTAGTCATTTTCGGCGCCAAGTTCTAGGAGAGTTTTCGGAACACCGATTTCGTTGTTGTAATTTCCATAAGTTTTGTGAACTCGTCCCTTTATTCCTAAAACTGCGGCGATCAATTCTTTGGTTGTAGTTTTACCCACCGAACCAGTTACACCAATTACAGGAATATTAAAGCGATCGCGCCACCATCGGCCAAGTTTTTGATATGCCTTGAGGGTGTCTTTTACTTTTAATACAGGAAATCCCGGATTTTCGTATTCAAAATCTACAATTGCAGCTATTGCACCCTTTGCGATCGCAGTTGGCACAAATTCATGTCCATCAAACTTATCGCCTCGGAAAGCGACAAATACTTCACCCGGCTTCAAGGTACGGCTATCTGTTTGGATACCGCTAGTGACTTGTGTTAAAGCAGTTTCAGATAAGTTTACAGAATGGGCCAAAATAACTTCAGCCAGTTGGTTTAGGGTGGCAGAACAACGCATAAGCAATTGATAATTTATTTAAAGTTCAAAATCATAAAAGCAAAAAATAGTGGCAAAGAAGCTTAACTTCCGTGCCACGCTTTATTTATAAGCTACTTATACAGTTTAATCAAGTAAGGACAATGGGCATAACAAGTTATGTTCGATCGCCCTATGCGCGATTTTTAATTAAGATTACTTCCACAATTTGTATTGCTATCTCGCTAGAAACCCCTAAAGCTTGATATAAATCATTTAAGAAGTTTTTTTCTTCTTCAGGTATAATACCTTCAGCTAAGACTAAATCGGTGGCTACTGCAAAAGCTGCTTCCCGCAACTCTTGAGATAGAGAATCTTTGGCTGCATTAAACAAAGCATTAAAGCCATCACCCTGGAGAATGCCCAAGATTTTGTCAAACAGCCTGTTCATCATTTCATTGGGATAACTTTTAAAAAGTTTCATCCGAGACAGCACAGAAATGATAGAATTTCCTTGCTCAATAGAAAGATAACCGTCTGAAGCCGTTGCCGTCAATATAATGACAGCAAAAGCTTCCGCTGGATTGAGTGCTGCTTGGGTTTGGCTTTCTGTACCCAACACAGCGTCGAATAGACCCATTGTAGTAGCTCCTTGGTTAGAGTCCCAATAGCGTTACCGTTACCTGTATGTTTGGTAGATTTACAGGTAGGACTGTAACGCTATAAGACTTTCATCCTTTAGTGTTCCCAGGATTTATTCACGGCGAACACTTGTATCCAAAGGTTTTTGGCAGGAACTACGTTGCCATTCGTAAACTTAGCGTTCTCCTGTCTTTTCTATTGTCTCAATCACCGCCAAACCTATACCAGAAGCTGCCATTAACAGTACTCCTGATATCAAATAGGCGTTGGTCAGCATTCGTAGGGCTTCATCGAAAAAAATATAGGTGGTCATTGCTTCACCTTTTGGAATTTGTGCTGCTTGTGCTTTTTATTTCTCCACACCCCGATAGGTGAATTTCGCTGAGAAACTGCTAGCAATTGCATCTTAACAAAACTTTAGCTCTTTCAGAACACCGCTGAAAATTTTTCTTTCTGAAGATTCTATGAAGTTTATAAAGAAGGGAATGGAGAATGGGGCAAAACAGTTGCGTTAGCGGAAAGCTAAGGTTGAGCCAGTGCTGAGTAAAGAAGTGAGATTCCCCACTCAGCACTCCTGAAAGGCATTGGGCACGATCGCACTGTTTCAGGTATCGCACAACCATTGTCGGCGATCGCAACCGCACCAACTACACTCCTTTATAAGGAAACACCAACAAAACTTGCAACCAGTTTATGAGAAATTTTCATAACTTTATGTCAGCTATAAACGCGTCAGTATTCAGTGTTCCCAAATCTTCGCAGAGAATTTAGGCTATTACCCTTGGTAACTGCGATCGTCGGTATAGCGGTTCTCGGCCCTTGTGAGGTACAAGAACCCCACCCCCAACCCCCTCCCCGCAAGCGAGGAGGGGGCTAAGATGTACCTCATGTGATTAGGAAACGCTATATATATATCAGGTATGTCGTGGAATAGGATAAACAAGACAAGCTTAAAGTAAGCAGCGTTCAATCGTCGCTACAACCGATTGAGAAAGACTATCAAAGTCGTAACCACCTTCTAAGCCAAATAGAATTTTACGAGTTATCCCCAAACAATAATCAGTAAATAAAGCGTAGTCTTCTGGTTGCAAATTGATACTTGCCAAAGGATCTTCTGCATTGGCATCGTAACCAGCACTCACAATTAGTAAATCTGGCTGGAAGTTGGCTAAAAACGGTATTACCTGTTTTTCAAATAGTGGCTGATATATTGCAATATCACTACCAGGGGGTACTGGTAAATTTAATACATTATTGTGAAAACCTCGTTCTGTAGCTCTGCCAGTACCGGGATAACAAGGGTATTGATGTAACGAGCAATAAGCAATTTGGGGATAAGTTTCTACAATAGACTGAGTACCATTACCATGATGCACATCCCAATCAAGGATAGCGACGCGGTTAATTCCAGATTGTTCTAAAGCAAACAAAGCGGCGATCGCGGCATTAGAAAATAGACAAAAGCCCATCCCTGCATCACTTTCAGCGTGATGTCCTGGGGGACGCGCTAGTACAAAAGCAGGATTAGCCGACCCTAACACAACCTCAACTCCATCTAACCATCCACTGACTGCCAACAATGCCACATCATAACTGCGTGGAGAAACTGGCGTATCTCCATCCAAAGGGCCGCCACCACTAGCAGCGATTTGCCACAGTTTTTTGATGTAGGCTGGGCTATGTGCTCTAACCAACGAAGACATCAGCGATGGCTGTTCTAATGCTGGTGTAGGCAAGTGCCAAGTGATTTTATCTGCAAATGTAGCTGCTTTTAGGGCATTTGCGATCGCACTTAAACGTTCTGGTTTTTCGGGATGGTATTTTCCAGTCTTGTGATCTAAAAATTCGTCGGAATATATGACTGGTAGCATAGGACGAAAAAGGTCGGCAGCAGGACGATCAATGTTATTGTATCCTCACCGGTACAAACAGTTTTCCCTTTTACTAGATCGTTGGTCGTTTGCTTTCGAGAACTTCTGTTGCTTTCTGTGCAGAAAGTGGGCGGTAGAATAAAAAGCCCTGTACCTCCTCGCAGTTGATAGATTTCAAGAATTCCAATTCCTCTTCTTTCTCTACCCCTTCGGCTGTTAACTTTAATCCCAAACTGTGTCCCAAGGTAACTATGGCCTGGATAATATGAGCTACTTTGGCATCCTGTGTCAAATATTGAATGAAAGATTTATCTATTTTCAGATTGTGTAGTGGCAAAAGCTGTAGGCGCGAGAGCGAAGAATGACCTGTACCAAAGTCATCGATGGAGATGTAAATACCCATTTGTTTTAGCTCCTCTAAGACCCTTCTGGTAAAATCTAAGTCTTCAATCGCTGTGGTTTCCATAATTTCTAATTCTAAAAAGCGGGCTTCCAGACCTGTTTGTTGTAAAATCCTAGCTATAGTTTCTACCAATTTGGGTTGGCGGAACTGCTTCAGAGAAAGATTGACAGCGATCTTAATCGGTGGCAATCCAGCATCTTGCCATGCTTTATTTTGGCTACAGGCCGTCTGTAGAGTCCATTCGCCGATGGGGACAATTAATCCACTTTCTTCGACCAGGGGAATGAATACACTGGGGGCGACCAATCCCATCTCTGGGTGCTGCCAACGCAACAGAGCCTCCATACTAGTAATTTCTTCTGTGGCAATGTTCACACGAGGCTGATAGTAAAGCGTAAATTCATTGCGTTCTAGGGCATAGCGCAAGCTCTTTTCTAAACTCAGGAGTTCAGGATTTTTAGCACTCAGGGAAACACTATAAAATTGGTAGTTATTCCGCCCTTTGTCTTTGGCGTAGTACAGAGCAGCATCGGCGTGCTGGATTAGTGTTTCGGTGTCAGGGCTGTTGCTATCAAGTAAGGCAATACCGAGGCTAGCAGTTACATAAAGCTCATGCTCTTGAAGATGAAAAGCATCCTCTAAGGCTTGTAAGATTCTCTGCGCCACCAAAGTTACCTCTTCAATATCATTGACTCGTGGGAGTAAAATAGTAAATTCATCGCCTCCCCAACGGGCTACAGTGTCTCCACCTCTGAGTGAGTCTTTTAATCTTTGAGAGACGCTTTGTAACAATTGGTCTCCCAGAGTATGCCCCAGAGTATCATTAATGACCTTGAAGCGATCCAAATCGAGGAAAATCACAGCTAAACTTTCGCCATTGCGAGTGGCGTTGGGCAGAGTTTTACTTAGCAGTTCATTAAATAGTAGACGATTGGGCAACCCTGTCAGCAAGTCATGGAGGGCTTGATAGCGAATCTTTTCTTCCACTTGCTGACGCTGCCGCGCACCAATGATACTGGCGGCCATGGTCAAAAGAGTAGATTCTTCATGCTTTGACCAATGACGCTCAAAGGTGCAGTCTCCCAAGCCAAGATACCCCCAGAAATCATTATCCAAGCGAAGAGGTACCAAGAGAAGGGATTTAATGCCATCTCGAATCAGGAATTCTTGTTCGGTGACAGGAAATTTTTGAGTGATGCCGCTAATCGACTGGCCGCTAGAGAGAACTGTGTACCAACGGGCTAATTCAGGAGCTTGATAAAGCTGATTCTGCCAATGGTGGTGGGTAGATTCAATCCAAGATTGTGTCCATTCAAACCGTAGGCTGACTGCCATTTCCTCTGTAATAGGGTGAAGATGGTTCTGAAAGAGATAGGCACGATCTGCCTTGGCAGCTTCACCCACTACAGCTAGAGCTAGATCGATACCAGTTTCATAATTCATTTCTCCCAGCAAATAATTGGCAGCTTCTGCAACTGCTTGTAGCAAGCGATCGCGCTGGCGCAGTTCGGCTGTAGCTTGCTTTTGCTCTGTAATATCTCTAATAATAAAAGTTCTAATTAAATCACTTTCAGGAAGATAGAGTACGGATTGTTCAAAAACTTCTGTGCCTACTTCCACCTCGCGCACAAAAGAATTTTTTTCTAGATTGTTAACTCCAATCAAGAGTCCCGTTAAGATTGGGTGTTCTGTCCCCACTTCCCTAAGATTGGGAAACTTGGTCGCTGCGGCTGGATTGAGATATGTAATTCTTCCCTCGAAATCCATCTCAATAATTGGATTGGGGATGAGTTCAGGAAAGGATGCTAGGCGAGCTAGAGCAGACTCACTAGCTGCTTCAAAGCTGGGATCGATGGCTAAGGTTTGAAACGGATTGGCAGGACTGGCTTGCTCTGAAAAGAAACCAGATAAGTCTTCAACATCAAAAGATTCAGAAAATGCTTGTTCGGAAATATTGGAAATAGCATAATATTTAGCTTGAGCTTTATTACTGCCAAAAGCAATGATATCTCCATGCCTAAGATTATGAGAAAAACATTTAGTGCCATTTACAAATAAGCCATTAGTACTTCCTTTACCCTTATAGTTACCATCAATAATCTGGAAGCCATATTGGTCAGTTTCTGGAACAGTTACTCGCAATAAAATTGCATGTTGCATTGATACTGATCGGGAAGCCAAGACAATAGTGTTTGCAGGATGCCGCCCCAGAGAATAAGTAGTCTCTCGCAAGGGGACAGTTCGCCGCCCTTCCAGGTCTTGGATGACCAACAGATGGCGTATTTTTTCCCGCTCATTTCCTTGCATGGCTGTTCCTCAAATTCTTATATAATTAGTATCTATGTCTTAGTCTGAAAAAGATTGCTCCTATAAGTCCAGAATTTCAGGCTGCACTTATGGGATTTGCTCAATCAAAGTTCTCACGATCTGCGTAGCCGTAGCCCACCGCAGGCATCGCAAAATTGTTATGAAGGTGTAGACTAGCCTTTCTCTTCATTGATTGACCGCACTCAGCGCTAACGGAACTCAGCACTCTTCTTTTTATGGAATGAGATGGCTAATTGTTCAATCAGTTTTTGTGGTAGAAATTATAGCTTTTTTCTCTACTCATACATAAGTTATAAAGTTTTTTCCTTCGTCTATATCATCTAACCTTGTCTTTCTTAGGATACCCAGATTGATAATTCAAAATTAAAATTTCAAAATTGTACCCTTACAGGGAAGCAAGCTAGGCATAACGTCATGTTGGGGCAACCTCTTGTAGAGAAGAGAGTCACATAAGAGGCTTTCAAAGCCGACTAAAACTGAACAAAGCTGGAGCCAATACGCCCCCGATCTAAGTGTATATTTTGGCGTTAGTCTTTCTTTGGAGCTATCCATTAGTTACATCTTTCTTAAGATTTATAAAACACCTAATCTCTGACCTCATAAAGTTAGAGACTTTTTATGTCCTATATATAGATTATTAGTCCAAGAACTTAGGGATATAAGATAGAGAGGTATGTTTAACTTTTCCTTCCCCTGATAATGGGGTTGAAAAAGTAAGCATTACACCTCTTGCATAAATCAAAAATAAGAAAGAACCCCACCCCGCCAAAGCTACGCTTTGTCTCCCCTCCCCGCTTGCGGGGAGGGGTTGGGGGTGGGGTGTTAGGGACTTTTGCAGGAGGTGTATTAGTTAAGCATGGTTAATGAGTACGAATTCATACCTATTATTCACAATCGAATGCTGAAAGTAAGTGTTTTGAGCATTGGATGAGCATTTTAGAGAGAGTGAAGGCTAAAAGTGTTGATATTATGTCGGTTTATCGTAATCTGCAAGAAACTCACTTAAATCGTGCCCGCGCCAGTCTCAGACAAGCGCTTTCTTGGTATGGATATCTTCGTAAGTCAGGACAGTTATCATCTAACCCAGAATTGCTAGGTTTGATGAAACCAGAATTGGAAGCTTTGAATGCCACACTCAATAAGCTAGATTCAAACGTCATTAGAATTGCCGTCTTTGGTTTGGTGAGTCGGGGAAAGTCAGCAGTTTTAAATGCCTTGTTGGGAGACAAGATTTTGCAAACTGGGCCCCTGAATGGTGTCACTCAATGGCCCCGTTCCGTGCGGTGGCAGCCTAGTGATAAGGTACTAGTAGAGTTAATTGATACCCCTGGATTAGATGAAATTGAGGGGGAGTCACGGGCGGATATGGCACGAGAAGTAGTACATCAGGCAGATTTGATTTTGTTTGTCGTGTCTGGTGATATCACGCGCACTGAGTATCAAGCGCTGCTGCAATTAAGGCGATCGCAAAAACCTCTGATTTTAGTGTTTAACAAAATAGACCTTTACCCAGATACAGACCAAGGAGTAATTTACCAAAATTTACAACAACTAGGTGCCGGACATCCCGAAGCGAAACCTCTACTACCTGATGAAATTGTGATGGTGGCAGCGGAACCAGCAGCAATGGAAGTCCGGGTTGAATGGACTGATGGGCGTGTAACTTATGAATGGGAAACACCACCACCGCAAGTAGACGAACTCAAAGAGATAATTCTGAATATTCTGAATCGGGAAGGGCGATCGCTTCTGGCTTTAAATGCACTCATCCAAGCACGGGATGCAGAAGCCGCGATCGCTCAAAAAACCATCGATTTACGCGAAAAGGAAGCCGAAGAAATTATCTGGCAATTTACCAAATACAAAGCCTTGGCAGTAATGCTCAATCCCATCGCCTTTTTAGATATCCTTGGCGGAACTGTTGCTGATTTAGCTTTAATTCGCGCTCTCGCTAGATTATATGGTTTGCCGATGACTAGCTATGAAGCCGGAAAAATTTTAAAAACGATCTTATTTAGTTCTGGTGGCTTGCTACTGGGAGAGCTAGGTAGTAGTTTTATTTTGGGTTTAGGTAAAACTACGGCTGCAATCACTAGTGGTGACAATCCCAGCAATATTACTGCTTTTGCTGGCAGTGCGATCGCTCAAGCTGGTATCGCCGGTTATGGCGCATATTCCGTTGGCAAAGCTGCCCAAGTGTATCTCGAAAAAGGCTGCACTTGGGGACAGTTGGGCGCTAGCAGTGTCATTCAAGAAATTTTATCTCAAGTTGACCAAAATACAATTCTGTATCGTCTGCGACAAGAGTTAGGCATAAAATATTGAGAATAAATAAGATTTGTTAAGCATTTGTTACCGTTTATAAGTGTTTATCAACTTCTATCAAACTCCTCTGACAATTGACTGACATTCCGAATTTGGGATGCAAGATTAAGGGTACAGGTTACAGGGTAGAGGTTATAGGAAATAGAAATAAAACTATCCCTTATCCCAATACAGTTCAGCTAAGACCAAAACACTTGTAGAGACGGCGATTTATCGCGTCTCGAAAACCCACAATTTTGTACAATTAGCCCTTAACTGAACCGTATTGTCCCCTATCCTCTAATATCTCTCTGTGTAAATTAAAGGTGAAATGATCATGACAACTACCCTAAAAATTGAAACTGCTAAGGCAGCAAATCTTGAAGAAGCCATTACTGAAGCCATTACTGAAGCCCGGACAACTTGTGAGCTTGATGGGAGCGATTCTGCTGGTTGTGCTGTAGCTTGGGACATTGTAGAAGAATTACAAGCTGAGAAAGCTCATCAACAACAAGCAAAACCAAACAAAACCTCTTTGGAAAATTATTGCGATCGCCATCCAGCTTCCGTAGAATGTTTGATCTACGACGTTTAACTTTTCCGTAAATCAGTTGTTGCTGATTGCGTTATTTGCTTAATTGCTTCTAAATCAAGTGATGGTATTTCACTTTCCATTCCCAACCACAGCAGATATTCGATATTCCCAGCCGGGCCAGTGATCGGCGACCAAGTTAAGCCTTTGTATTTCCATCCTAATTCGTGGGCAGCTTGCAACACCTGGAAAATGGCATCAGCTTGGTCGTTTGGATCGCGCACAACACCTTTTTTACCCACACGGGATCTGCCGACTTCAAACTGTGGCTTGACTAACAATATAGCTTCTCGGTTAGCTTGAGTTAGTTGCCACAAAGCAGGCAGAATCTTAGTTAAAGAAATAAACGATACATCAACCACCGCCAAATCAGGAATCGGGTCATTTGCACCATATAACTCATCTGGTCGTAGTTGCCGTAAATTGGTGCGTTCCCGCAAAATCACCCGTGGATCGTTTCGCAACCGCCAGTCAACTTGTCCGTAACCGACATCAATACCGTAAACTTGTTTTGCTCCAGCTTGCAAGAGACAATCAGTAAAACCACCAGTAGAAATCCCACCATCTAAACAAATGCGTTCTGCTACGGGAATGGCAAATACTGACAAAGCTTTGGAGAGTTTTTCACCGCCTCTAGAAACAAAAGGCGATCGCTCTTTAATATTTATTTGAGCCGTAATATCAACTTCTGTACCAGCTTTATCAACTAACTGCTGATTCACAGTAACTTCCCCCGCCTGAATTAGCCGCTGTGCTAAGGCGCGAGAAGAACATAAATTTAATTCTACTAATAGTGTGTCGAGTCGCTGTTTAGCCAATTAACTAGACTCTCCTGGTAAGATTAAAGCCAAAGCACGATTGATAATTTCTTCTTGGTTAACCAGCTTTTCTAATTCTTCTGACTCATAACGACCTTCTTCTACTTCAAGGGTTGCTTCATCAATGGCATTTAAATAGGCTTCTGCTAAGGTTTCTAACAATTCTTCTGGCGTGAGATAATAACCCCCCGCTTTACGCCGCTTATTTTCCCGCTGAATTTCCCGAACCGAATTGCGAATTGAGACTTCCCAAGAGCGAGTCGTGCGATTTTCAGCTTGTTGTTTAATCAAATGCAACAATAAAATCACTGCATAGCTACGAATCGTCTTGATTATGTCATTTCGGCTCATTTCCTCTAATTCTTCAACTATAATTAATGCTCCTTGAACATCGCCCTTAACAAGCAAGTCTTTCAGAGTTAATAATTCTTCCATAATCAGCGCCTCAAACATCGGCAACTTCTATTGTGGCTTATGACGGTTATAGTACAGATAAGATAAGCTAATGCATTTCATCTAGGAGCGATCGCTACTTAGTATATTATTCTTTGCAAATACACAATATTCAGATAATTAAGATACAGCAAAATCAGTGTATTGCCGTAGTTCAGTAGGATGGAAACCCAAGACAATATCTTCGCGCAAAATACCCGCTTCTAATAATGCCTCTGCAACTGGCTGGGAAGTACCATCATATTGAATCCACACTTTATCATTAATAATATCTATATGTACCACCGAACCATGTACGCGGCGCACTCCATCCCAGCCAATGTGTAACACTTCGTAGTGGTCTCGCTCCAAATCAATGACTGCTTCTGTCTCTATTTGACCGTTAGCAGGCTTGTGACTAGCATAGTCAAATATCAACTGACGAATAATTTCACGATACCGAGCTAGCTTATCCATCTGATAATCCTTTCTAGTTGCTCGTCAAAGACAATTAGGTTTATTCCTATACTATTAAGAATTAGCTGACCAAAGCGTTCGGCAAATATACCTTCATAAACCCGTTTGGGAACTGCTAAATAAAGTTGGCGTTTTGGTTGTAGTTCTTTAAGTACGCTACGATAAACTTCATACTGTCCTACAGCTTCCTGGAGGTCATTTACGGGAGAAGGACTCAGAAAACTTTTGATTTCAACAGCTATTTTTTGATCGTCTCTCTCAGCAGCAATAGTAACTTTTTCTGCTCCAATATCTACATAAAGTTCTCTACCCCCGTATGCCAGGTATAAGGGATCGTTGGTTATTGTCCAACCATCTGCAATAAGTGCTTTAATGACTGCGGCGTGGTAGATGTCTCTGGCTGGCATTAGTCGAAAGATAGTTCCAAAAACACAGCTTTAATCTAGCAAAATTATTTTTACAGAGGCGCGATGTTGCCCTTTGGCAGCGAAAACTTGGATAAAGCTCTTCTCAACGCCTAGTAGGGTTCATAAAAAAGCGATCGCTCCATTAAACCAAAGTGCGATCGCTATTTATGTTTCTATCGGGGCAGACACCTTGCCCATCTAAAATCTAAATATCTGTCTCGCTCAACTCGCGTGTGATGTGATCGAATGGTTCATCTACAAAAGCAGTATTAACCACACCTGCTGCTGCTACTTGTTCCTTAATCAGATCCTTGAGAATTTGGATACCGCGAACAGTAGGCCCAATAGGCACTCCTAGAGAATTATAAGTTTCCCGCAGCCCTTGCAGCACTCGTTCATCCAATACATTTGTGTTTCCAGCAACTAGCGCATAGGTGGCGTAACGCAAGTAGTAGTCTAAATCCCGCAGACAAGCCGCATAACGACGAGTCGTATAAGAATTTCCACCAGGACGAATCAATTCTGGCAGTTCTTCATATAACTTTAAACCAGCTTGCTTGACAAGTGCAGCCGCATTAGAATTGATTGCCGCCGCTGCTTGTACTCTTGCTGTACCACTATCAAAGTAAGACTTCAGGCTATCGATCGCATTCCGGTCAAAATACCGACCAGCTAAGTCATAATTCTTAATTAAACTTGTTACCGCATCGCGCATTCCTTCTTCTCCCAATCATTGCTATTTATGGTTTGATATTTATTTGGCTGCACTTATGCACCAGTAAATTTTTGTGCTATTAAAAATAGATTCGGCACAAAAACGATCTATCCACTACATAAGGATTTTATGTCAAAGTTGACCCCTATATGATGAACTTTCCAGTTTTGTGCAGATGAACGCCGAAAGGTTAATATAACCTGATAATCCAGATATCTGTAGTACAAGCTACAAAATCCGCTAATGTCTAGTATTTAAGATATTTCTGGTGTGTCACGGCCTGATTGAGATCAGCAGGGTTAGGATGCTTTGGAAGATTCTGGTTTACTTTAGAAAATTGGTAGAGAAGGAGTAACAATGACAACACCACAAGAACTCTTGAAGAGAATTCAAGATGAAAAAATTCAGCTGATTGATCTCAAATTCATCGATACCGTAGGGACTTGGCAGCACCTCACACTGTACCAAAACCAAATCGATGAGACTGCATTCACTGATGGCGTACCTTTTGACGGTTCCAGCATTCGGGGTTGGAAAGCGATCAACGAATCGGACATGACGATGGTACTCGACCCCAACACTGCTTGGATCGACCCATTCATGGAAGTGCCAACACTAAGTATCATTTGTAGTATCAAAGAACCCCGCACGGGCGAATGGTACAATCGTTGCCCACGCGTTATTGCCCAAAAAGCAGTAGATTATCTGGTTTCCACTGGTCTTGGTGACACAGCCTTCTTTGGTCCTGAAGCTGAGTTCTTTATCTTTGATAGTGCCAGGTTTGCCCAAACTGCTAACGAAGGCTACTACTTCTTAGACTCTGAAGAAGGTGCTTGGAATTCCGGTAAAGCCGGTACAGAGAACAAACCCAACTTGGGTTACAAACCACGCTTCAAAGAAGGTTACTTCCCAGTTGCACCGACGGATTCTTTCCAAGATATCCGTACAGAGATGCTATTGACAATGGCAGAACTAGGTGTGCCCATTGAAAAGCATCACCACGAAGTTGCTACTGGTGGTCAGTGCGAATTGGGTTTCCGCTTTGGGAAGTTGATCGAAGCGGCTGACTGGTTGATGATTTACAAATATGTCATCAAGAACGTTGCCAAGAAATACGGCAAAACCGTCACCTTCATGCCAAAACCAATTTTTGGTGATAACGGTTCGGGAATGCACTGTCACCAGTCCATTTGGAAGGACGGCCAACCTCTATTTGCAGGCGATAAGTATGCTGGTTTGAGCGATATGGGCTTGTACTACATTGGTGGTCTACTCAAACACGCACCAGCGTTATTGGCAATTACCAACCCCAGTACCAACTCATACAAGCGCCTAGTACCTGGTTATGAAGCTCCTGTTAACTTGGCTTACTCCCAAGGGAACCGTTCTGCTTCTATCCGTATTCCTCTATCTGGTACTAACCCCAAAGCTAAACGTTTGGAATTCCGTTGTCCAGATGCTACCTCTAATCCCTACTTGGCATTTGCTGCAATGCTTTGTGCTGGTATCGATGGCATCAAGAACAAAATCCATCCTGGTGAACCCTTAGATAAGAATATCTATGAACTCTCTCCAGAAGAACTAGCAAAGGTTCCTTCAACTCCAGGTTCTTTAGAATTGGCGTTGCAAGCACTGGAAAAAGATCACGCCTTTTTGACAGAATCAGGCGTCTTCACGGAAGACTTTATCGAAAATTGGATTGACTACAAGCTAGGTAACGAAGTCAAACAGTTGCAGCTGCGTCCTCATCCCTACGAGTTTTACCTCTACTACGATGCTTAATGAAGAGTCGTATCTAACTAAAAAGTAATAAGTTTTGCCACCCTAAAGTAGAGGGTGGCTTTTTTTTCAGATTTATCAGTTCAGACATTCACTCAAAGAATCCAGCTTATGACTCCTGAAACTTAGCTCATAGAAGCATGGCTGGGGCCATAAATCATCCGACTGCTAGCATCTACCTTCCCTTGAATCGGGTTCCAGTAGTGAGATACTTCTTCAGGAAGACCTAGTTCTTGTGCCGCACGCATCAGCATTGATTGTTGGCGATTCTTGACTTGTTGGTGTTCACGCACCATTAATGCACGAGATTTATCTGCAATAGACATAACCATAGCCCTCTCTATTTCGTGAATATATAATTTTTGTTTTCTCACAAGACTAATATAACAAAAGTTCTGTAGCATAAGCTACTTTTTACAAAAATTTATATTTTGTTTTGCCTACAATTTTCCGGCTTTGGGGGAAAATCTCTCCAATCCACTTTTGATAGCTAAAATCATCTAGCTTCAGATTGGTCTGACCTTAAAAACACACTTTACCCAAGACTGAACATTTATTCGTTACTTTTATTTACACTTAAGTTCAACTTTTACTCTTTTTTTCGGTGAAGCGGCACAAATACAGCACTCGCAAAAATTAAGTTACTATCAAATAAAGATTTACAAAAATTTACATAATTTATGACAGTTACCTACCCGCGTAAATTTCAGAATGTTTTGAGTGCAAGAGATGTATTAAAACGGGTGGTATGCGATCGCGAAATCCATCTAATTACCCTCAACCGCTACCGCTACAGCGAACAACGCAGTTGCAAAGACCTGACTGAGTTAATTGAACAACTAAATGGACAGCCGCGAGAACTAGTGCGGGATTTGTCTCATCACATCTCAGATGAAGCTCGTCATGCCATGTGGCTAACTGACTTGTTGACAGACCTGGGAGCAGATATTGGTAAGCCGCCCGGTTCCTCATATATCAATGAATTTGAACGCCTACTCGATAGCGAACAACAAGATCCAGTCCAAAACCTCGAAGATTTTGTGATTTCTTCCCTTGCCGCAATTAACGTCACCGAAAAACGGGGCTGTGAGTATTTCTCTGCTCACATTCATGCGCTTAAACAAGCACCGCAGATAGAAGAAAACATCAAGATTCGGGAAACGATTGAAAAAATTCTCCCAGAGGAAGCAGGACACGTCCGCTGGGGTAATCGCTGGCTAGGAGAACTTGCGCGTAAAAGTCCAGAACATCAGCAAAAGGTAGAGCAAGCCAAGCGAAAATATACCGCAATCGAACAAGCCGCGTTTGAATCGGGAATGGATATCACCTTGGGTGCAGAACTACGGCGAGTTGCCAACCTGATGGAAGTCGCAAATACCATGCCGCTTTGGCAACGTCCTCAATACCTGATGGAACGCTTACCCCAGACTTTGCTAGCGCCGGAGTTGCAATTTACTAGGATTCAAGCTGCACAAAAGGCTTGGCAGCGAGATCCACAGACGTTTATCGAGAAGTTTGTGCCAATGTTCCTCAACGGCATCCAGGGAAGAGAAAATAACCGCAAGAAAACAACGGTGTAAAAGGGCATTGGGCACAAGATGCAGAGGGTTGCTCCCCACTCCCTTTTCTTTAAGTAAAATTCATCTAAAAAGACCAAATGCAAAACTTTGCATCTGGTCTTGGATTGTAAAATAGTTAAAAAGACTAAGACGATCTGGCAGATCCTTCTTAACACTTATTTTGTTGGGAGGCATCTACGAAGAGAACGAACCAAGGGGCAAAAGTAGGTAAAGAATAGTAGATTTGTTAGCAACTGCTATAAACCTATACTACTTATGTGAATCCATACGCTAGATAAGCAAGAAATGAAACGAAAGGGATTTTATGCTTCGGCAAAAGACGCTAAACAGATGTCAGAGCGAAGATCGGTTACTTGCTTATGTAGATAATCAGCTACTGAATGTATGAGAAGAAAATCTATTGGGGAATAAAGTGAAGTTGCCTTAAGACTATTTCCTCAACAAGCAAAATGTCTGAATTAGATGTACTTTAGATTAACTGATAGCCTAAGTAACATCTATTTCTAGAATCGTTGAGGATTGAGATGCAAAGCTTTCTAGCGAATATGAGCAACAGTTGTAGAGCTTTTGAGGAGTTGGTAATGCTATCGATCAAAGCACTTAATTTGATTTGCGTTTTGAGCGGCAGGATTAAGACCAACTATTATATATACAAAGTTTGCAGTTGAAATACTAAGCGATCGCTGAAGACTTTCGTGTGTCAACTGTATATATCTCTGCCAGAAAAGCTGTGTCAAAGACGTTAGCACAACATCCTGTTTTCTGGTAATTCTGTTCCTTTGGGAAAAGAGGTATTACCCTACAGTAATTAAACCACAGCATAGATATTTCGGACTTTTTGTGTCACTTCTCTGCGCCCACTACCGCGATGACGTGGCGCATCATCTGAAGCTTGTTCAGATGCCGCCGAGAGCCACTGTTCCGAAGTAGGCGTGGAAGGCAGCCCTGTTGATAAGTGATTGACCATTGCTTGGCGGTTAAAAGCTAAGGGGCCGAACACCAGACTCGATATTAAAAGTGAAATGGCAGCACGCATAGCAAATGTCTATTTTGGAACTCTCCACTTCACTGATACTTAGCTTTTTGATTAATATCCGGACAATTCATCAAAAAGTATTCTGTTTTACTGAAAATAAACTCCTTTTACCGTCCGTTTAAATGTTCGACTAATAACCAATTGCCAGAGTGATTGTAACGACCCCACAATGTAACTAATTGTTCGTGGGGATAAGCGCGTAATTGCTCGTTGATATGCGATCGCAAAGTCACAAGCTGCCAGCTTTGCCCTTGATATGTGGCTGGTGCTGTGACAGTGAATCTGTATTCCTGCTGTTCCAAGCGGTAAAAAATGCCTGTAAAACAGTTACTTTCCTGAATTAATGCCTTCCCCAATGGGCAAGGGCAATCGCAATTAACTGGATAAGCTTGTGGGTTATCTAAGTAATACAGTTGCCAGTGCCGCCAATCCGAATGATTGGGGGGAAGATTAAAGAAAGGAATAATTAGCGCTTTTGAGCGATTATCTTCTAATAAAGCCGTTTGCAGCGTCCTAACAGGTAAATCTCTTGGCTGGCAGTTTAATTCGACACATATCGCCGCTGCCATCCCTGCTGCTTGACCAATGCCCATAACCACAGGTTGTAATCTGGTAGCGCCATTGGCAATGTGGGAGACAGAAATATTTTTTTCACAGACCAAGAAACCATCTGTTGTGGCTGGAATTAGACAACTGTAGGGAATTGTAAAAGGAGTTCCAGTCCAACGTCCTCCCCAGCGGATCGATTTAGGTTGCAGTGGGAATTGAACACCAGGATAATGATGGTCATTGGCGTAATTACCAACTGCGATTGCTTCGCAAACGCCAAGGGCGAACGCATCATTAAATATAGATGCAACTCTACCTTTTGCGATCGGCAAAATATCCTGTTCTCGTATAGTAGTTAGCCCCACCAAGCGGCGGCTTTCTCGGTAATAAGGATGCAGTGCAAAAGCTGTAGAGGTGTGAGGAAATACTTTTTCTGCTAAACCATAGCGACGACCAAGCTGTTTTTGGATAAAGTGAGCAAAATTTTGGCTGTGCCAGCGAGATTCTTGGATGAATTCACCTCTGGATACATCTGACTCTATCAACCTCCCTACCCCTTCGCCGTAGTCATTGCCACCGATTGGCCAATTAATCATAAATAGGCCACCAGGCAAACGTCCATAATTTAAAAATGTCTCTGCTCCATAACCGTCCCAAGCACCTGTAAACTGGGATGGATTATAGTTAGGCGCAGCCGGAATCTCTGAGGCAACGGCTTCACCAAAGTCCTGCATAATGACTACATAAGTGGGCGCTTGCACAGGATATCTTTGGGTTAAAGAGTTAAAAGTCACTGGGGCGCTGGGTTCTCCCCACTCCGATTGCAATTCCCAGCCCCAGCGGTAAGGTATGTTAGCTAAAGCCAATAAATCTCCTAACTCTGTGCCATCGAGAATAACCTTGGCTGTGACAGCAAAATCAGCAAAGCGCACACCAGTAATCGAATCACCTTGTCGGAAGACTTCTAAAGGTACTTGTCCCGAAATCCACTGCAAATTGGGCAATTCCTGCACCCAATCGGCAAAAATCTCTGCCCCAATCCGGGGATCGTAACTAAAAAAGCTTACCCAGCTGTTATCTAATCCTCCCGACTGTCGTTGTCGCAATTCCTGCAAAAAGGCACCCCATAACCCCGTTTGAAAGGCTTCTAATTCGTTGCCATCAGGTACAGATACACCAGCCGAAGTAAGCATCCCGCCCAACCAAGGAAATTCACTCACCAAAATAGTTTTCGCTCCCCGTCGCGCCGCTTGGATAGCAGCCGCAGTCCCTCCGGTTCCTCCACCAACAACTAAGACATCAGCTGTATATGTCTGATGAACCATGACCAAATCCTCCACCAGGGTTAGCTATTTAGCTGATTTCGGTTGATCCTTGGCTCTACTTTTATCAGCTGAGTTTATAATTCACCTCTAGAAATCAGCTTTTGTCAAGTTTCAGAAGACTTTTCTAAGCACTAAAGTGCTGACTACAAACCCTGAAAATGTACTACCACAATTACGTATGAAATATTACATATTTGCCTTGGTGAGGTACAAGGGTCTTGCATTTTACACATCTGTATGCAAAGATAATTTTACAAAATACTGTAAATCTATCGAGTTGCCGGATTATTTGAGGCTTAATGCTTTTAAATCTAGCTGATTGCAAGTGAAGGCATTCAGTAAATATTGGTTTGGCAATGAATAACTAAAATTTAAATAATAATTTCCTTTAGTGTAAATCACACTAACAAACTGAAGAAGAAAGAATAATTTAGACTAAAAAACAATGTGGATTGTTAAACTTGCTCTTCGTCGCCCCTATACATTTGTAATTACTTCTATACTTATTTTTGTCTTAGGAGTAGTTACTATTACGCGCATGGCAACGGACATTTTCCCAGAAATTAATATTCCCGTTGTCAGTGTAATTTGGTCTTATAGTGGTGTCTCACCAGAAGAAATGGAACAGCGTATCGTGACAGCGAGCGAACGCTCCTTTACAACCACTGTTAATGATATTGAACACATCGAATCGCAATCACTAAATGGTGTTAGCGTCATTAAGGTTTTCTTCCAACCAGGGGCAAAAATTGAAGCAGCAGTAGCTCAACTTACCTCTAATACTCAAACGATTCTTCGAGGTTTACCTCCAGGAATTACACCTCCTTTAATTATTCGCTACAATGCTTCAAATGTGCCAATTCTTCAGCTAAGTGTTAGCAGCACATCACTATCAGAGCAAGAACTTTACGATAACGGCAATAATTTTCTGCGGACTCAGCTAGCGACCGTTCAAGGTGCATCTGTACCCTTACCTTATGGAGGTAAACCTCGGCAAATTATGGTAGATATTGACCCGCAGGCTCTATTTGCCAAAGGTCTTTCAGCTACAGATGTCACAACCGCAATCAGCGCCCAAAATCTGATCTTACCTGGAGGAAATGCCAAATTAGGCGATCGCGAGTACAGTGTTCGACTCAATAGCAGTCCCCAAGTCTTAGACGCGTTAAACAATTTACCCATTAAACAGATTAACGGCACTGTAATTTATATACGTGATGTTGCCCAAGTCCATGATGGCTTTGCAGTGCAGAATAATATTGTTCGTCGAGATGGACGACGGTCTAGTTTATTAACTATTCTCAAAAGTGGTAGTGCTTCAACTTTAGATGTTGTAGCTAGAGTCAAAGAAAGACTACCAAAAATTCAAGCCACATTACCCAAAGAATTAGATTTAGAAATATTATTTGATCAATCTATATTTGTTAAAGCTTCCATCCACGGAGTATTAATCGAAGGATTGATTGCAGCTTGTTTAACTGCCGCCATGATTTTATTATTCTTAGGCAGTTGGCGCAGCACTTTAATTGTGGCAATTTCCATTCCTTTATCAATTCTTTGTTCTATCATTGCTTTGCGATTGATCGGACAAACTCTAAATATTATGACCTTGGGAGGTCTATCTCTAGCAGTTGGGATTTTAGTTGATGATGCCACAGTAGAAATTGAAAATATCCACCGCAATTTGGCACAAGGAAAACCTCTGCAACAAGCTATTTTAGATGGCGCACAACAAATAGCTGTTCCGGCTTTCGTTTCTACCTTGGCAATCTGTATTGTTTTTATCCCAATTGTCTTTTTAACAGGAGTAGCACAATCGCTATTTATGCCTTTAGGAATGGCGGTTGTTTTTGCGATGCTTGCTTCTTATCTACTGTCGCGGACAGTAGTACCAATGTTGGCAAAGTTTCTTCTTGGAAAGGAACTACATCTTTATACTGAACATGAAAATTTAGATAATAACGGTAATGGTCATGTATCTGACCCAGTTTCTAAAAAAGATATTTTCTGGCGGATTCATGAGCAGTTTAACCGCCAATTTGAGAAATTTCGCCAAACCTATCGAAATACTTTAGCCAAAGCTCTAAATCATCGGGGTATAGTTTTTGCGATGTTTGGTGCTTTTTGGGTAAGTGCCTTAGTTTTACTACCTTTTGTTGGTCAAGACTTTTTTCCTCAAGTAGATGCAGGTCAGTTTCGGCTGCACGTCCGCGCTCCTGCGGGAACACGACTTGAAAAGACAGAACAGATTTTCACTCAAGTTGAAAATGAGATTCGTCGGGTTATTCCTGAGCAAGAATTAGAAATTATTCTTGACAATATTGGTTTACCTGTAGGTGGAGTCAACCTGGCTTTTAGCGACACAGCAACCATCGGCCCTGGTGATGGGGAAATTCTTGTAGGTCTTAAAGAAGGTAAACATCATCCTACTTGGCAATATGTTAGACAACTACGCCAAACATTAACCGCCCAATTTCCTGAATTAACTTTCTTTTTCCAACCTGCGGATATAGTAACTCAAATTCTCAATTTCGGTTTACCAGCCCCTATTGATATTCAGGTCATAGGCCCAGCTAAAAATCGTCGGGATAATTACAAGATTGCCAAACAAATCAAAACCCAAATAGCTCAAATTCCGGGAGCCGTTGATGTTCATTTACATCAAGTCGTTGATGCCCCAGACTTACGTATTAATGTAGATCGTTCTCAAGCGCAACGTAACGGTTTAACTCAACGAGATGTTGCCAATAATCTACTCACATCATTAAGTTCTAGTGGTCAAACATCACCCAATTTTTGGCTCGATCCTATCAAAGGAGTCAGTTATCCAGTAGCAGTACAAGTTCCCCAATACAAACTGAACTCACTAGAAAAAATTCAGAATACTCCTATTGCTAACGGTTCTAGCTCGTCACAACTTTTAAGCAACATTGCTATTGCTAAACGTGGCAAAGCTCCTGCTGTTGTTAATCATTACAACGTACAGCCTGTATTTAACATTTACGCCAATGTTCAAGGTCGTGATTTAGGTGGTGTAGCCAGCGATATTTATAAAATAGTTGGGCAATTTCAGCAGAAGTTACCACGTGGAACGTCAATTATGGTGAAAGGTCAAGTAGAAACGATGAATTCATCTTTTCTAGGATTAGAAGTAGGATTGATATTTGCTATTGGATTAGTTTATTGCTTAATAGTAGTCAATTTTCAATCTTGGGTTGATCCATTCATTATTATGATGGCACTACCAAATGCCTTAGCAGGAATTGTCTGGATATTGTTTGTGACTAACACGACTTTTAGCGTACCTTCTTTGATGGGTGCAATTATGAGTATTGGGGTTGCTACTGCTAATAGTATTTTGCTTGTCACCTTTGCTAATGAGCAACGCCTAATAGGAGAAAAAGCTGTTTCTGCTGCTTTATCTGCTGGTTACACCCGTTTGCGTCCAGTATTGATGACTGCTGGAGCCATGATTATGGGGATGTTACCAATGTCTCTTGGTTTAGGAGAAGGTGGTGAACAAAATGCTCCTTTAGGACGTGCTGTAATTGGTGGATTATTAGCAGCAACAGTGGCAACTTTAATTTTTGTACCTGTAATTTATAGTATTTTGCGCCGAAAACAACCCCAAAATTTAGAGTTGGAAGAAGAACTATCCTCTACTATCAAATTAACTGTAGCTAATCGGTAAATAATTCGTGAATAATTAAATCCCCGACTTCTCTAAGAAGTCGGGGATCTGAAATAATTTCGATAAATCAACAAATCAAATAGAATTTTATAGTATGGATACTCAAGAAAATACCCAAGTTGATAATTCTGATATCGCAGCAACGACTAAAAAAAGTCGTTTCACTTCTATCACCATTATTGCTACGACTACTTTAGTTGTTACTGGACTTTTAGCACTTGGTATTATCCCTCGCTTACAAAAGCAATCAGAATTAAATGCTTTCGCTAAAGCTACAACAAAAAAAGTTTCTTCGGTCAATGTAGTTAAACCAAAAGTTGCTGCTAATTTCACCGAACTAGTTCTACCTAGCAGCATTCAAGCCAGCCAAGAAACCACAATTTATGCCCGTACCAGTGGCTATTTACAAAAGAAATTTGTAGATATTGGCGAACGTGTAGATAAGGGACAGCTACTCGCTATAATTGATGCCCCAGAAACTGACCAAGATATACAGCAAGCTCGTGCAGAATTGGCAAAATCTGAGGCAAATTTGGCTCAAGTTCAGGCAGATTTAGCACAAAAGCAAAGTAATCTTTCTCAAACAAAAGCTAACTTAAAAGCTAGACAAGCAGAATTAGCCGAAGCACGTACTAACCTAGAACTAGCACGTCAAACTTGGCAACGTTGGCAATTACTTCAAAAGCAAGGAGCCGTGACTACACAAGCTGCTGATGAACGTGAAAGTGCTTTTAATGCAAGTCGAGCTAATGTAGATACTTTAATTGCTCGCGTTAATTCAGACCAAGAAAGTGTAAATACTGCTCTTGCAGCTATTAATTCCCAAAAAGCTAACATTAATGCGTTTATCGCAAGTAGGAGTGTTAGTAAATCAGATTTACAACGGATAACTTCTTTACAAACATTCAAACAAATTGTTGCTCCTTTTGCAGGTGTAATTACTGCTCGCAATATAGATACGGGAGCTTTAATTTCTGCGGGGAGCAATAATAATAGTGGAAATTCCTGGTTATTTAAGGTTGCTCAGACAAAGAATTTACGTATCCGAATTAATGTCCCCCAGGCTTTTGTGCAATCAATTCACACTGGACAAACTGCGCTTATTAGTGTTCGTGAGCTACCAAAAAAATCTTTTTCTGGTAAAGTTATTCGGACTGCTGATGTCTTAGATGCTACTTCTAATACTCTTTTAACTGAAATTGAAATACAGAATTCAGACAATGTGTTGCGTCCTGGGATGTATGCTGAAGTGACTTTTAAGGCTGAACGTGCCAATCCACCTTTATTAGTAACAGCTAATACCTTAGTGATTAATGCAGATGGTATACAAGTAGCCACTGTGACAAAGGAAAAGAAAGTTAAGTACCAAAAAGTAGAGCTTGGACGAGATTATGGTACTGAAGTTGAAGTTGTTTCTGGTTTAAGCCCTAATGTGAGGTTAATTACTAATCCTACGGATGCTCTTCAAGATGGGAAATCGGTTCAGGTACTTGCATCTAAGCATAAGACTAAGAATTAAAATATAGCAGTTCTCGATTGAGTAATGTAAAAGAACCCCACCCCCAACCCCCTCCCCGCAAGCGAGGAGGGGACTATAATTTACCTTATTATGATTAGGAAATGCTATAACTCTTAATTTTGAGTTTGGAGTGTATCTCTTTCCTACGGGACACTTTACCGAATGGGGAAGCAAGCTAGGCGCAGCATTTCGTTAGAAAAGGCATGTGACTTGAGTTACAACAAAGTAAATTTAACCAATAATAAATAGCTTAACGTTGACCACTAATGTTACATCTAGTATCGTTGAGCGGGGAAAAACCAACGTGAAAGCACAGGTATTTAGAGGCGTTAATCAACTTTCTTACGAAGATATCCCAGTTCCAACCGTGGAACCAGATGAGGTGCTGGTACAGGTGCGGGTTGTGGGGTTGTGTCAGTCAGATATTAAAAAAATTCGTTATCCACTGTATGAACCGCCGCGCATTTTTGGGCATGAAACTGCCGGCACGATCGCAGCATTAGGCAATAATGTCAAAGGTTGGCAAGTTGGACAACGTGTAGCGGTGATGCACCACATCCCTTGTATGCGTTGCGCTTACTGCCTAAATGATAATTTCTCGATGTGCGATGTTTACAAAAACATCTCCACTACCGCAGGCTTTAACGCCAGTGGTGGCGGTTTTGCCGATTATGTCAAGGTTCCTGGACATATTGTGGAAAATGGTGGGTTGATTCCTATCCCGGATAACATCAGTTTTGAAGAAGCGAGTTTTGTAGAACCGACTAACTGCTGCTTGAAAGCTGTGAAAAAAGCCCAAATTGCTCCAGGACAAACTGTGTTAGTTACTGGTGCTGGGCCAATTGGGTTAATGTTTATCATGTTGGTGAAGTATTTCGGAGCAAAAGCGATCGCTACTGATTTACTACCCTCTAGAATTGATAAAGCCTTGAGTGTCGGTGCAGAAGCGGCTTTTGATGCTCGTGATCCCGATTTAACCGCCAAAATCCATGCCCTAACTGGTGGACTAGGTGTTGATGTTACCTTGCTGGCTGTTCCTAGTGAGAAAGCCTTCTTTCAGGCACTTGATAGTACCCGCAAAGGCGGTAAAATCTTATTTTTCGCCGAATTTCCTGATGAGTTGGAAATTCCCATTAATCCAAATATCCTCTACCGTCGGGAAATCGACTTGATAGGCAGTTATAGCTCATCTTATCGGCTTCAGAATCTCTCCGCCGATATTGTATTTAACCAGCGAATTGATGTAAAAGCGTTGATTAGCGATCGCTATCCATTAAAAGATTTATCAGCAGCTGTTGAGCAAGCGATCGCACCCACACCGGATACTTATAAAATCTTAATTTACCCGTAAAAGTTAAGCCAAGAGACGCGATAAATCGCCGTCTCTACAATAATCAGTCCTTTGTAGAGACGGCGATTCATCGCGTCTTTGCTTTGCGATCTATGGCGTGTCATCAAAAAACCTTATCCGAACCGTATTGCCTCATCTCCCTCATCTCCCCAAAATGCTTATTACCCTACTTTTCGTAGCTTTACTAGCTTTCTACGTTGCTTGGAATCTCGGAGCAAACGATGTCGCTAACGCGATGGGAACCTCTGTAGGTTCCAAAGCTGTCACCCTCAAACAAGCACTAATAATTGCTGGTGTATTAGAGTTTACGGGTGCTGTGTTGTTTGGACATGAGGTAACGGAAACTCTAGCAACAAAAATTGCTAATCCCGCCTTATTCGCAGCTACACCCCAAATATTCGTTGTTGGGATGGTAACAGTACTAATATCCTGTGGTGTGTGGTTGCAAATTGCCACATCACGCGGTTTACCTGTATCCTCTTCTCATGCGGTTGTTGGTGCGATCGCAGGATTTAGTTGGGTAGCTTTGGGAGTAAATGCAATTGATTGGTCATCAATTGGCTTAATTACCATTGGCTGGATTTTAACGCCGTTAATTAGTGGTGCGATCGCTGCTTTATTTTACAGTCAAATCAAGCACTGGATTTTGGATCAACCTAATCAAGTAGTCCAGTTACAAGAATGGATTCCCTGGTTAAGTACTCTGCTGCTAGGTGTCTTCGGCGTAATTGTATTACCATCACTAACAGAACCGCTAACCAATTTTGTAATTGAGCAAACTGGTTTCAATATCCCTACTTACGACATCCCCTTGTTAACCGGTGCAGTAGCAGCAGTTGGACTCACAATCATTAGTTGGCGACAGTTACAAAAAACTGAAGAAGTGTTTCTCACTTCCCAATCCCCAATCCCCAATCCCGTAGAAAAATTATTTGCCCGATTCCAACTACTAAGTGCTTGCTTTGTAGCCTTTGCTCACGGTTCTAATGATGTGGGAAATGCGATCGCTCCTTTAGCTGCGATCGTTTATATCAATCGCACTGGTAGCGTACCTACTGATGGTATAACTATCCCGCTTTGGATTTTAATTCTTGGTGGTGCTGGTATTGTTGGTGGTTTAGCTGTCTGGGGAAAAAAAGTCATTGCTACTATTGGCGAAAACATCATTACCTTGCAACCTAGTAGTGGATTTTGTGCCGAACTAGCTACTGCTACCACCATCCTCATCGCTTCTCGGCTAGGTTTACCAGTCTCCACTTCCCACGCTCTCGTCGGTGGTGTAGTTGGTATTGGACTAGTACAAAATCTCAGTTCAATTAAGTTTCAAACACTAAAAGGCATTGCCGCCGCATGGCTAATTACAATCCCCGTGAGTGCTGCCCTTAGCGCTGCCATATTCACCATTGCCCGAATTTTATTCTTCTAAGAATTATTAATATTTTTCTAACTTTTTCCTCTACTAGAATTCACTCAAAGCAAAATCTAGACTGCAACAACGCCAAAAAAAGCGTGCTTTTGCAGAATTGCTGCTCATTCATTAGAATGTTGTGCAGGGGATAGCGTAACTTTGAATTTCCACAGAAAGATACTTTAATCTCCATTTAGAGATATAAACTGTCACAAAAGTTACATTCCAGACAAATTTACAGCTACTTTCGTAAGTTAGACAATTTTGTGACTATATCACACGCATCTGCAAGTCTTTGACAAGTATTATTGGCAGCAAAACAATAAATATTTATTTGGAGTGAGATTTGTTTAAAAGTAAAAATCTCATTAGCAAATAATTTATGAAAATTAAACTGACCAAAAACAAAAAAGTCTTAGTTCAAGCGACTTCCGAGCGTGGCCATAAATCCAAAATCTAATGGTCAAATGGTTGTCAATGGTGAAGAGAACACGGTGTAGTAAGCTGTGTGGCAAACTTAGATGCTTTGCTAACTTGTGTCTGGTATGACAGAATTACGTTGAAATGCGGAAGTGCTGTTAAAATTTTTAATTTATCTGACAAAATACAGGAAATTAGGATGACCGCCAATAAAGTGTACGGGAAGCAGCTTTATCGTCAAAGTGTTAGAGGTTAGAAGCTAATGGGGCGATTCGAGAAGCAACCAGAAAACCCAAGAGTCAGAGGGGAGCTATCTAGAGCAGCAGAAAATGCTCTTTGGGCTGTAGTTGAAGACTTAGAAAATCTTCAGCAGAATGTCCTCAGAGCCTTGCAAGAAGACGTAAAGCGGCTTCAGTCAGAAAAAAATCGGTTATCTGATGAGATTCAAAGCTTGGTAGAAGAAAAAGAGCATTTACAACAAGTGCGCCAAATTACTGAGCAGCAAGTGTTAATTCGGCAACTGGCAGAAGTTCTGGCGAAGCATATATCTTCACAACTACAATCCTCTCTGGCAACTTTAGCTAATCAAAGTATGGAGGGCAAGTCTTACGAACAAGCGGCGTTGAAGTCTGCTGAAGTGAGCAGCAATGTAGTAGGTGAAATTAATGAAAAAGTCGAACATATGTTTGACAGTCTAGATGACACCGTTACTGTTACCTTTAATTCCTTACAACAGGAGCTGAAGAACTATCAAAGTAATCTTTCCCAACAGCTGTCACGGATGTATAGCCAGCAGCAGCAAGGGGAAACGATTTTGGCGGAGTTTGTTAACCGCCTGCATGGAGAACTAGAAAAAACTATAGAAGAAACTACACGTAAATCAGCAACAGCAGGTATACCTACTGTTTTGCAGTTTACGGAGCCAGAAAAAAACAGTTCTGTTGAAACATCCCTGCCAGAGTTTGAGGAAATAGTAAGAAATTCCCTTGAGCCAATTTCCCCGATCTCCAATCAATTTTCACCAAGGGAAACGACATCAGAGCCAACCATTATTAAAGAAAACACCGCGAATCCGATTTCTTCTCCCAGCAAGGATTTGCCGGTAAGGGAAACGACATCAGAGCCAACCATTGTTAAAGAAAACACCACGAATCCGATTTCTTCTCCCAGCAAGGATTTGTCGGTAAAGGAAACGACATCAGAGCCAACCATTGTTAAAGAAAACACCGCGAATCCAATTTCTTCTCCCAGCAAGGATTTGTCGTCAAGGGAAATGCCATCAGAACCTACTGCGGCTGTAGTTCCCCCACCAAAAGACAATGCTACCGAGCCAATCTCTGTCCTCAATCAGGAATCGCCAGACAACGAAACGAAATCAGAGCCTGCGATCCCAGCTGTACTACAGCCGAGAACAATTCGACCTTCTCTAAAGATTCCTACTGAACCACTTTCTGTCCGCCGTAAGAACGTATCGCAAAGCAAAGCTGAATCCTCATCGACCACTGCGCCAGAACCGCAGGCGGAAGCAAAACCCCCACAATCGCGATCGCCTAATTCTTCTGGCTTATCGACACTCCAAATCGGTTTATTCTTGATTGTCTTATCGGCAGTGGTATCGTCGCTTTACAACGTAGCCATCAAGGTGATTTTCCATGAAGGTTCCCAGATTTTTGGAGTATTAGAGGTAGAGCAATTGCTACCGCCGACTTTAGGCAATACTCTGTTAATTCTTACGCTACGGTTTATGGTAGTCGTACCACTAATGGTACTTTTGTCTCCGATATTGCATCCAAGACTGTGGCAAGACTTGGAAACATTGTCTGCTTCAGTCCGAGGAAATTCCACGCCTGCTAATGCAGCTACCAAGCAGATTTTGGTGTTGTCAATTGTGAGTGGATGCTTTTTGTTTTTATCTCAGGTACTAATCTACATTGCGATCGCTCAAGTCCCAACCGGAATGGCGATCGCACTGTTCTTTATCTATCCAATGGTTAGCGGTCTATTTTCGTGGTTTCTGTTTCGCGATCGCCCTACTCTATTCCGCATCGCGGCGATCGCCGCGATTTGCTGCGGTGAATTGTTGGTTTTAGGGGGTTCTCCCAGCATCGGTATCGGTAATACTTCAATGGGAAGCAGCACCGCCATTCTTTCGGGTGTGGCTTTTGCTGCCTATATAATTCTGACGCGAGTCTGTGCTAGCAAACTGCATCCTGTGACTTTTACTTTGATTAACTTCACTACCATGCTGTTGTTGAGCTTTATCTGTTTGATGCTACCTTTGCCAAGCAGCTGGAACTTGGTAGTAATTGACCCCTCTAAAATGCTGGAATTGGTTTTAAGCGCATTTATTTTGGGTGTGCTGACCCTTGCAGGTTATTTGCTCAATAATGTTGGTATTAGTAAACTAGGTGCCTCGCGATCGGCGCTCATTGGTGGTAGCATCCCAGTTCTAACTGTGATTTTCGCTGGGTTCATCATTCAAGAAAATTTGGATATTGTGCAAATTCTGGGAGTGTTATTTGTAACCTTTGGCGCGGCTGCTTTCAGCTTTGAAACAATGCGAAATCAGGTTAAACCCTCTAGTCCCACGAATTAAATGGCGAGTTCAATCAGCTTAAGGGTGATGGGAGCTACTTTACTCCCCATTACTCTCTGCATCAATCCTGACGCTAATGCACCCACTTGTAACTTCTCTAAATCATCTGTGACAAACAATATCCCCGACTTTTCAAAGAAGTCGGGGATTTAAGTTTTTACGAATGATTTCAGAATGCTGTATGGGTGTAGATAACACTTTATGGATCGGCAAGCAGTATTCAGAATAAATCGACTTGTAATATATTTTTAGGGATTTAGCCTGATACAGGTAGGGAAAACACGTATATGTAAGCAATATGAGTAGTACTGACTCCAGCAATTGAGCACGAGTACTTGCTCAGAGAGAAGATTCGCTAGGAGTTAAGACCAGTGCAGCACATTTTGGAACTAAGAGATGGAGAAGTCGCAGAAATGTTTAGAGTACCCCGTTTTTTCAAGCCAAACGCACTTTGTTGATATTAGGCGGTCGGCCTACCTGTTTTTTCGTAGGGAAAGGTAAGTGGGCAAGAATAAACAAACTTATGTTAAGCAATGTAAATTACATGAAATGCCTTGTAGTGAGGCTAAAGTCCCGATCTTTCTCCTAACGGAGACGCTGCGCGAACGGTTTTATTTGTCGCTAATAGGGAAGTTTATCAGACCGCACTAAGTCACTACAAATCTCACACCGACTTACTAATTGTGTTTCGTAAGATGGTATCTTTATTTCTGTCGTTTTATACTAGTCAACTTAATCTGCGTAGGCGTAGCCCACCGTAGGTATCGCTCAGACACCCAGAAAAATAAGCTTATATCGTAGCTTGCTAAGGGTTATCCTCCTTTTACAGCAACAAACTATCTACGTAATTCAAGTCTCTCAAATATATAAAATAGCGAGGTAAAAACATACTTAAAAGTAGCCAATAAATTACTTAAATCACGAAAGTTTAAAATTCTTTCATGAAATAAATATAAATTTATTGCTAAAAAGTCTCTAAATAATCATCGGATGGAACCCAAGATGTTTTATTATATGTATGGCTATTAACTAATCTTTTGGTTATTAGCACGAACGCCAAAGCCTTATAAATACGCGATTTATTTGGAAATAATCGCGGCTTTTTGTGTCCAATCATCAATATAAAATAGTAAATAAAACTTGAATTTAGGAATAGATATAAGAATATCATCAAACCTTGATTTAAGCCCAGTATAAAATATTTAAATAGTCATGATTTATAAATTTTAAAATGCACAATTTTATTTCAAAACTAAAAAATAGTGATATGATAAGGAACAATATTTGAAAAACAACAGGTATTTTGAAATTGGAATTATTTGCTCTACTTGATGTCTACTATTTTTCCTCAAGCCAACGGCTGATACAGCCGAGACATCACTGGAGGTTGTGAACCGAATGGATAGTTCACAACGAGTTGTATAGCTCAACCTCTAAATGTGGCTACACCTGGTAAGCGATTTGTTTTGAGACTATTCCCAATTATTTCTAGTTACTTATGTACTACAAATAATTCGTCAAAGCTGAAAAAAAGCATCTTTTTCTAGTAACAAATATCCCAGATTAACCGCGCAAACTAGTTTTTACTCTGAGTCGGCATAGTGCCATAATTAGGTGTAAGCAGCTTGACGTTGTTGCTTTTGAAAGATGAAAAAACCAGAAACCTGAAAGGCTTTGGAGATTAATTGCAGCATATTTGACTGTTGGGAGAGAAACCGCCGTTAAGCTAGATTTGATGGCGTCTCTAATTTCTCGGTTAGATGCAGAGACAGTTATAGTCACAACTAGCGACTCTGCTTTTCTACCAGGAAATATGCGAAAATGGTAGTTTGCGCTACCACCGATATCATCTTTATCGCATACTAATATAGTTTGAAGTAAAGACAGCCTTCAGCCAGGTGTATACTACCTATTTTCATTCGATTAAAAATTGTGTAAACGTGCTATTCAATTGTCTGTAATATGAGTAACGACATAGATCTGATCAAACGTCTTGACCCCAGTGCGATGGATCAGATCATGCTTTATCTGGCTTTTAGTGCCATGCGGACGAGTGGGCACAGGCATGGGGCATTTTTAGACGCAGCCGCAACAGCAGCAAAGTGTGCAATTTACATGACCTATCTAGAGCAGGGACAAAACCTGCGAATGACAGGGCATTTGCATCACTTGGAGCCGAAACGAGTAAAAATTATTGTAGAAGAAGTCAGACAGGCACTAACAGAAGGCAAACTGTTAAAAATGCTGGGTTCTCAGGAACCTCGCTATTTAATTCAATTGCCTTATGTCTGGCTAGAAAAATATCCTTGGCAACCGGGGCGATCGCGCGTTCCTGGTACTAATCTGACAAGTGAAGAAAAAAGACAAATTGAGCAGAAACTGCCCAGTAATTTACCTGATGCTCAGTTAGTTAGCTCCTTTGAGTTTCTGGATTTGATCGAGTTTTTACACAAGCGATCGCAAGAAGACTTGCCACCCGAACACCAAATGCCTTTGAGTGAAGCTTTGGGTGAGCATATTAAGCGCCGTCTGCTTTACTCAGGAACGGTAACACGGATTGATTCTCCTTGGGGAATGCCCTTTTACGCGCTTACCCGTCTTTCTTATACCCCAACAGACGATGAAGAGCGTACACACATCACCGTGGAAGATACCGCTCGGTATTTCCGCATGATGAAAAATTGGGCAGAACGGCGACGAAACGCCATGCGCTTGCTGGAAGAACTTGACATACTGCCAGAAAAAATGGATCAGGCTATGGAAGAATTAGATGAAGTTATCCGTGCCTGGGCAGACAAATATCACCAAGACGGTGGTATTGCAGTGGTTTTACAGACAGCTTTTGGTGAAAGAGAAGACTAGTACAACTAACTGTGCAAACTGTGCAAAATTCTAAATTACCAAAGCTGAAAAACTGACGTGAGTTCAACTAACCTCTCTCCAACTCCTCTTTGCGTTGGAGAGGATAATTATAATATTTTTCATTTATTTGAATGCTTACCTAGTTAGTGGACACTTTGGAAACAGTGCTAGGTATCGTATGCCCACAAGTAGCAGAAGTGGTACTGAAGTTTGTCTGAGCTAATAGAGCGTTTGACGGAAGTTACATTAGTGTACAATCCGCCTGAAGGTTCGCGTGATATCTTTGTAATCTGGATAAGACCAGGTGTTGACATCATGGAGAAGGGCAAAAAGACGGCTTTTTTGGGCGAGGTGCAGAAACTTCTTCAACCTTTCGATGGTGATATAGAGACCAAAGTAAGAAATATAGTAACTATTATTGCTTCAATTCCAGCTTGTTCCGACTTGGGACTAGTGCGACAAAGCGATCGCTTTCTCTACGATCAAATTACGGTTAATCTTTTCTTTGACGCAGATGCAATTGGTAAAGCTGCACAAGTTCAAGTCGCCTAGTTCTCGAATCAGTCCATGCTGACTAATGTAAATATTACTGTCATTGCCTAACGAAAGCTATATAGTCAGCAAAGGTAAATTACCCAGTCAGGTTGAAGCATTGTAAATATATAAGGCTGGGTTTCGCTGTTGCTCAACCCAACCTACAAATTAAAATCAGATGATTTATTTTTTGGTAGTCCCTGAATCAGGTTGGCAAATAGCCACTCTAAATTCAACCTGTATATCAATTACACAAAGCACTGTAATCTAATTAGTGCCCGGTTGAGTTGGAACAACTGGTTGGGTTGGAACAACTGGTTGGTTTGGAAATGGGGTAGTCTCTAAACTTGGACTTGAACCCGCAGGAATTATCGTTGGCGGTGTAGACGAAGATGAAGCACCGATAACACTATCATCAGCACTGATACAAGTTTCTAGCGCTTGAGTAGCGGGAAAGTCGATTTGACTACGCAAGCCAACCACACACTGGCCAAAGCGCACGGGTAACAAACTGCGTCCACAATAATCTAAAACTGTCGGATTAGCTTCTTCCTTAGTACTTAAGCTGACACCAACTACACAGGTTGCTAACTCTTCAGGACGCCGTGCCTTTCCACAAGAAGAAAGCGCATCCGTCGCAGCAATTTGGGTTTCCTTATCAATTTTTACCACGCAAGCAGCCAAATCTTTTGGACGCAGTGCTGCTGCACAACCTTCTGATGCCGCTTCTGCTTTTACACCCACACTCAAGAGGCGACCCGCACAGACACTATAATCATTGCTGTAGGAGGCAGCAACAGCCACATTAGGCAAGATTGTTAAACATCCAGCTATAGCCAAAACTGGTAATGTTAAAATCCTGGAGGTGGAACTGCCTTGTTTGTTCTTAACTCTGCTAACCACTTTTTTGCTCATTGACATTGCCATTCTCCAAACACCCAAAGTTATGCTAACTCAAATATCTTAAAAATCCTCTGTAATCTAAGAATTTCAGAGGTAGTAAAGTATAGACATAATTAATTATGTCGAAAATTGTGTTAATATAGCTGTTTGAAAGATAAGTAGGCAACGTAAAAAGTATTTCAGAGTAAGAATACTGCGTAAACCAATCTGATGATTGAGTAGCCTACGAAACTAAATAAACACAAAAAACTTATTGGCAGTAGTACGGCGGGGCACGTCGGAATTCAGGCTTGGAAGCTAGTGTGTCGGCTCAACCGACTTAAAGCAACTGGCGTAAAGGAGATGCCTCTACATTGGTAGGATACGTCATACCAAAGCAAGCACCTTCAAAAAACCAAGAATCTGCTGATTTATCATCAGTGGAATGTCAAAATGGAATGTTTGGGTAAAGTTTAAACAGGATTAGATTAAGGAAACTCATGTCCCGATATAGAGGGCCCCGCCTCAGAATTGTCCGCCGCTTGGGCGACTTACCAGGATTAACTCGTAAAAGTGCCAGACGCGCTTACCCACCTGGTATGCATGGTCAGAACCGCAAGAAGCGCTCTGAATATGCTATCCGTCTAGAGGAAAAGCAAAAGCTCCGCTTCAACTACGGTTTGACTGAAAAGCAATTGCTCCGTTACGTGCGGAAAGCCAGACGTGTTACTGGTTCTACCGGACAAGTGCTGCTGCAATTGCTAGAAATGCGCTTGGATAATACCGTTTTCCGCTTGGGTATAGCTCCGACTATCCCAGCAGCTCGTCAACTGGTAAATCACGGTCACGTAACTGTTAACGGTCGTGTAGTGAATATTGCCAGCTACCAATGCCGTCCTGGCGAAGTAATTGCAGTCAGAGATCGGGCACAATCCCGGAAGTTGGTAGAAGCTAACTTGCAATATCCCGGTTTGGCCAACCTCCCCAGTCATTTGGAATTTGACAAAAATAAGTTGGTTGGTAAAGTCAACAGCGTTATTGAGCGCGAATGGGTGGCACTACAAGTTAATGAACTACTTGTGGTGGAATACTACTCACGACAAGCCTAATTGTCATTTGTCCTTAGTCATTTGTCCTTAGTTATTTGCAAAGGACAAATGACCAATTACTACCCTCCAATTTGCGACATGGTGCGGGTATATGCACCTAAATTACCAGAATCACGTTGTTTAAAGTTAATTTCTGGTTTTATTCCGAGTAAATGTCTTACCTGTTCTTGTAATTGAGCGGTGCTGACACCAGAACGTAGGGCAGTTTTTAAATCTATTTGACCAGTTTCATTTAATAAACAGGGACGTAGCCAGCCATCAGCACTCAGGCGCATCCGGTTACAACGATCGCAAAAACATTCTGACATCTGACTAATAAATCCTAGTGTCCCCTTCGCACCAGGAATTTGAAAGACATCAGCAGGGCCAGCACCACGAACTTGTGATTCTGTCAAGCCCCAGCGATCGCGAATGCGTTCTCGTAAATCGGCTGAAGATACCCAACCGCGATCGCCAAATAAATGCACATTACCAATGGGCATAAATTCAATAAATCGAACGTGCCACTGTTTATCAATTGTCAGGGCGGCTAAATCGAGAACTTCGTGGTCATTAACGCCAGGAATCACCACCACATTCAGCTTCAGGGGGTCGAATCCAACTTGATGGGCTGCTTGAATCCCCTGCCAAACTTGTTGCCAACGAGAACGCCCCTGATTACCGATAATTTGGTCAAAAATATCAGGATCGAGAGAGTCAAGACTAATATTAATTCGTCGCAAACCAGCATTATAGAGGTTTTGTGCCATCGGAGCCAGCAAAAAACCGTTGGTCGTCATTGAGATATCTTGAGTTTGGGGTAAAGTTGCGATCGCACCTACCAAATCCACCACACGCGGACGCAATAAGGGTTCTCCCCCAGTCAAACGAAATCGGGTAAAGCCTACTGGAATAAATACCTCTTGAATTAAGGTGAGTAGTTCTTCATCAGTCAATAACTGTTGCTTGAGAATATAGTCCAGTTCTACTCCCTCTGGCATACAGTACTGACAACGGAAATTGCAGCGATCGATTAAGCTTATGCGGAGGTAGTCTACCTGGTTCATCGTTTTATTTTTATTGTCTCTGAATTAATTAAAGAAGAATGCAGAACTCAGAATTCAGAAGTCAGAATTAAGACACTCTCTACAAGACTCTGCGCTATCCGCCAGTACTTCAACAAGTTTTACAGTTAGCTCTGTAGAACTAGATCGGTAAGCATCACACAGACTTAAATTCTGTTAGCGGATAGCTAAGGTTTAGCCCATTCTGGCTCCTGACTCCTGAATTCTTTCTTGTTAAACACTTCACAAAGGTGGTTTACCCCTTCCTACTATCTTTGTTGTAACTCAAAATACCGTACTCCCCCTTAAGTATGAGTCCACAGATTGTGGCATAATAAGCCGATCGCATCCACTAGTTAGTCATCAATCGTGCAAGATACCGACTCCATCAACGACCTTGCTGCTGCTTTACTACAGCCAGCCGATATCAGCTTTGAACTGCCCGATCCAGAAGATGAGCAGATTCTAGAGTCAGATTTTCAACAGCAGCTAGAAATAGCTTGGCAGGTATGCGATCGCTTTGATTTGCAAACTGAAATCTGGCGGGGGCGAATTTTACGGGCGATCCGCGACAGAGAAAAAGTGGGTGGTGACGGACGCGGTACTGGCTTTCTCCGATGGCTAAAAGAGCGGGAAATCAGCAAAAGTCAAGCATACTCCTGGATTCAACTGGCAAATAGTGCCGATACTCTCATTGAAGACGGTAAACTTGACCCCGGATCTGTGAACAACTTTAGTAAACGGGCATTTGTCGAAACCTCCAAAGCAGTCCCAGAAGTGCAACAGATGGTGAGTGAAGCCGCCCAAAAAGGCGATCGCATCACTAGGCGAGAAGTGCGTCAACTCAGCGATGAATGGACAGCCATGTCCTCAGATTTATTACCTGAATCAGTCAAAGAAAAAGCAGCAGATAACACCCTTCCCCCACGCTACATTGCCCCTCTGGTGAAGGAAATGGAAAAACTGCCAGAATCGCATCAAAAGTTTATCCAAAAGGAAATAGCTGCCAATCCCGATGTAGATACCTTGAAACAGGTAACTACCGAAGCGCGTAACTTGGCGAAAT
Source organism: Nostoc sp. (assembly GCF_036918015.1). GTDB lineage: Bacteria > Cyanobacteriota > Cyanobacteriia > Cyanobacteriales > Nostocaceae > Nostoc. The sequence goes on along the minus strand of NZ_JBALEO010000001.1, from coordinate 31,668 downwards.
ATCTCAAAGGGGCAGCTCAAGTTCAGGCGCTGACGAAGGAAGATGTTGACATTGAAACAGCCTTAGAAGAAGCGCAAAGAGTCGGCTGTTTGAGCATTGCTGCTGATTTGGTCAATCAAGCATCGCAAATCGAACAAACGATCGCTAAGTTGTACATGACTTGGAAACGGATCGGTAATTTAGCAGATCGATTATATGTAGATACTGGCGCAAGTACACCCAACTTGCGATCGCTCCTCACTTGCTTGGAACCTCTGGGTGGTGAAATCATGGAATTGCAACTTAGTGGTGCGACTGAACACACTATTCGTTTGCAAATTCAGGAGACGAATTAGGAAGTAAGCATTGCGCTTAACTGCAAAGTTACGAAGTATTGCCATATTTCAAATTTTAATGAGCAGCGCAAGATGTAGCGGTGAGTGAGGAGTTATGGGGCGTTGCTGTGGGTACTTGAGCAACTAGAACTACATTCCCATTGGCATCCATTACCCAGCCTTGGGCTTCTACAATTTGAGTAGGTTCATTGACAGAATTAACTTTCTGTGATTTTTCTGTGTTTCGCTGCGCCTGAACAACCGCTCTTTTCTGAATACCGCCAGCACGATTCTGATTCTCTGGAGGGATCGCAATCCAATCTGCCAACACCGCATCATCAGCTATCAATGGCTCCGTGGGATCGGCTACTAGTCCTCCACGTCCAGTGGTAATAAATGAATTTCTTGCTATTTTTCCACCAGAACTACAACTAGCAACAATTTGCCGCGAAGCATCAACCAGATTTACGGGTAATTCCACTAATCCTTTACTGGGGTCAGCATCCGGTGAGTTGATTTGTACTGTGCCATTTAATGAAGGATTTTGCTGAGAAAATGCCGTGATGTCACTTGTTGGCAAGTTATTCGGGTCGATTTCCTTTGGATCGAGCCTCTGTACGTCTGCACGGGTGGGGGGCACAAAACCAAAAAGGTTCTTAGCGGTGATTGTGATTTTACCACCAGAGCCAGAGAAGGCGTTGGCGGTGATATCGTTGTTTCCGAAGGGAGTGGCGACGAGGAAGCCATTAGGTGCTTTTATCGTGATATTACCGCCATCTCCATTAGCTCCTGCATTAGTTGATATTTGACTATTGCGCCGCATTAGTAATAAGTCCCGCACTTGTAGCGTAATATTTCCACCCTTACCTGAATCACTACTAGATGTGAGTTTTCCTTTGGTGTCTAGAAATATGGAACGAGCATTTATATCTACATCGCCTGCTTTACCTAGAATATATCCATCTCCTGGGTACTTGTAATTCTGGTCAACTTGACTACTCACAGTTACTTCAGCCCCATCCTGGATAATCAATTTTCCTGTGGTAATTGTCACTTTTCCGGCATCTCCAGAAGTGTTAGTTGAAGCAAACAAGCCACTAGACAAACCGCTTGAGGTTCCAATTAGCTCTACGGAGTCGGAGGCGTTCACAGTCAAATTTCCTCCTGCTCCTGTACCTGGTATAAGTTGTGAATTCTGATTCGATGCAATAGAGTCTGTTGCCACTTGTCCGCCATCTTGGATACGCAACCTCCTGGTATTGATCGTTATGTCGCCCGCTTTCCCGGCAACAACAGTTGAACTAAATAATCCACTAGATGTAATCGACCCAGTATTTGGGTCGGTAAAGTTACCAATCACCTCCACTGACTCAGAGGCGTTCACGGTCAATTTTCCCCCATCACCCTCTCCCCTAGTAATAGTGGATACTGCCGCACCATCCCGAACAATTAATTTACTGGCATTAATCGTTAAGTCTCCGCCATCTTTTACACCTGTAACCTGGGTTCTTAGGCGAACAAGATAACCTTTTAGTTCAACGGTGTTACCTTGCACTTGGATGTTGCCTCCACTGCCATCTCTATTACTAGCATCTACCTGAGAGGGAATCTCCGAACCGTTAACAGTTCGTCGGATTAGTTGAATATTCTGGAAATTTTGAACACCTTCATATCCCAAAACCCAACCTTGGTTTGTTGGGTTCAGACTAACCAAACTATTAGCAGCGACACTTCCTAGCTCAATTCGTCCAGATGTTGCAGTTAAATTTCCGCCCTCCAGAGTTATATCACCGCCTACAAGTGCCAAGGTTTTATCCGGCTGCACTTGTATACCAACAGGGTTACGTGCCCCATTTGGATTTGCTTGGGATTGATTACGGATGGGAGCCGCAGTAGCTCCGAATTGTAAACCAGTGGGTACACTTACTGTTAGCAGAGGTGTGGTTCGGGAATCTGTGGCACTAAACTTTGTACCATCGGCAAAGTTCAAACTACTTGCGGTACTCGCCACAAATGAACCGCCAATTTGTAAAGAAGCATTATTACCAAAAATAATCCCATTGGGATTAATTAGAAATACGTTAGCTGTACCGTCTGCTTTCAGGATGCCATCAATATTAGAAATAGACTTACCTGTTACCCGGCTAATAATGTTTTGAATATCTGTAGGATTTTGAAAGTGAGCCGTAATCCCTGTAGGTACAGAAAATTGCTCAAAACTGTGGAACAGATTGCTTCCTACTCTGGTTCCACCTTGAATAATTGTGATATTACCTTGTGATGTAACCTGAGAATTAGTAGATAAAGTACCATCCTGGGTAATTTGGGCAATAGCGGAGTTTCCGCAGAAAGTTATTGCACTACATACTGCAAATCCTAGACTTTTAAACCAGACCCACAGATTACTCATGCTTGATATTATTGTAAAAAATACGTAGTAGAGGCACAAAAATGTTGTACCTCTACGAAAAACTTTTGTTCCACGCAATTAAAATCAGCGTTATTACCATTAGTCTCAATTTATTAATACAATAACAATTGAGTGGAAAATACTGTTAAGGCTTACATATCATATGACCAGTCTCATCTATCCCGCAGCCCGCTAGTAAAATATCCTTTTTACCTGGAATTACTCCTGTAAAACTATGAAATTTTTGCTTCTCTACAACATTTTCATCTTGAATTTGAGCTTGATCGATACTGTAATTAAATTTCAGAGCATTATCTCCTGAGATATTATGCTTTTCAAGCACCGTACTGAAGTTAGATGTATTCAGAATATTATTAGGTAGAGCAACATCCTGGCTAATTTTAGCAATAGCAGAGTTTCCAGAGAAAGCTATTGCACCAACCATTACGACTCCTATACCTTTAATCCAGCCCAAAAGATTACTCATACTTGTATTCCACCTTTTCAAAGAAGTGATAGTTATTGAACAGCAGTGAATCTGTACCAATTCTACATAGGATATATTGAAAACAGTAATTTACCTTTTGCTGTTTACCTAAATTTATAAAGTTGCACATCTTCAACAAGAGATGCTAAAAGCACAACACTATTCTGCACTTAGAAAAATTTGTGTTTCGCGCAATTAGAAACAGCGTTATCACTTTTAGTCTCAATAAATTAATATAATAGCAGTTCAGTGGAAAATACTATTAAGGCTTACATACCCTATTACCGTCATCATCCACCCAGCAACTCTTTAGCTCCTTCTTTCTAGGTGGAATTACTTCGGATAAATCTTGAACATCCTTCTCTCCACTAGCATCATTCAATTCAGTTTTATTAAGGTTTATATTACTTTGTAAGTCTTGATAATTATCTCCTGATATACCATCATTTTCGCTTATACTACTAGATTCAGAGTTATTCAAGCTCTGACTAGTTTCCTTTTGAATATCGTCTGTTAGCTGTTGTGTGTTTTGAGAATTCATAAATTTTGCTCTCCTTGTAGAGTGGTAGATGTGTGAACTTATCTTGTGATGTACTAAATTAACGTGAGTTCGATTAATACAGTTTGGCAACAAAGGAATTAAGAATACAGAGTCTAGAGTGGCACAAAAGCATTAGGTTTCTAACGCTCTTGTGAACTCCGATAATTATGACTTCAGCTTGACTAGTTATAATTACGCATAGTGTTACAAAACTTCATATATTTCTGCCGGATTTGCTTAAAGGATTTATGAATCTGGTTACTCACCGTTGATTACTCAAGAGAATTGAGTAATTGATATCTACTCAAGTCTCACACTCTGCTTACGGTTTGGATAAACTTAGAAGCTTTATTAAGGCGATCGCTTGCATAAAGTCCATAGCGAATCAGCGATCGCACTGACACCGAAATTCAGTAGAAGAAGCGATCGCTCATATAAAGTTCATTGCAAAGCAGCGATGTCTACGATGGGCTACGCCAACGCACTAACAAAAGTTACAACAAATCTGAATTTTTAATTAGCACCGCAAGATGTAGCGACAAGCGAGGAGTTATGGGGCGTTGTAGTAGGTACTTCAGCAACCAAAACCACGTTCCCATTGGCATCCATTACCCATCCTTGGGCTTCTACAATTTGAGTCGGTTCATTGACAGAATTAACCTTCTGTGATTTTTCTTCTGTGTTTCCCTGCGCCTGAATAACCACTCTTTTCTGAATACCGCCAGCACGATTCTGACTCTCTGGAGGGAGCGCGATCCAATCTGCTAGCACCGCATCATCAGCTATCAATGGCTCTGTAGGATCGGCTTGTATTCCTCCACGCCCAGTAGTAACAAATGAACTTCTTCCTATTTTTCCACCAGAACTACAACCAGCAGCAATTTGCTGGGAAGCATCAACCAGATTTACAGGTAGTTCCACTAATCCTTTACTGGGGTCAGCATCTGGTGAGTTGATTTGGACAGTGCCACTTAATGAAGGGTTTTGCTGAGAAAATGCAGTTATGTCACTTGTTGGGATGTTATTCGGGTTTATATCTTTTGGATCTAGCCTCTCCACCTCTGCACGGGTGCGTGGCACAAACCCAAAGGTATTCTTAGCGGCGATCGCAATTTTACCACCAGAACCAAAGTTGGCGTTGGCGGTAATATCGCTATTTCCGAAAGGAGTGGCGACGAGAAAGCCATTAGGTGCATTGATGCTGATATTACCGCCAGTTTTATCACCTCCGGCATTAGTAGAGATTTGACTGTTGCGACGCATCAGTAATAAGTCCCGCACCTGTACCCCAATGTCACCGCCCTTACCTGACTCACTATTAGATGTGAGTTTTCCTTTATCCAGCAGGATGGAACGAGCGCTTATATTGAGTTCGCCTGCTAGACCTAAATTGGGTACACCCCCTTGATAGTTAACATTTTTTCGAGCTTCACTGCTCACAGTTATTGCCGCCCCATCTTTGATAATCAATTGCCCTGTAGTTAGGGTCAAGTTGCCGCCATTTCCAGTCCCTTGAGTCCCAGCAAACAAGCTACTGAGCCTAGAACCATTTGCTGAGGTTCCCATTAATTCTACGGACTCAGAGGCGTTCACTATCAAATCTCCTCCATTTCCTGTAGCTGGTATAAATTGGTTAGAAAAACGCCCAAGTATACCCTCAGAACTTGTTGATATTGCGGCCCCTCCCTCAATACGTAACTTTCCAGTATTAATTATTATGCTGCCAGCATTTTGAGCGCCATAAGTTGCACTAAATAATCCACTGGATATTAAATCACTACCATCTGGCATAGGAGAAATGGGGATGCCTGCAATTAGTTCTACGGAATCTAAGGCGTTGATTGTCAATTGTCCGGCCAATCCCGAACCAACATTGAACATTACAACTTGCGCTCCATCTTTGACAATCAAATTTCTGGTAGTGATATTTATATCTCCAGAGTTTCCAGTGTCGAGAGTTCCAGTAGACAAGAACGCATTTAGTCCAAGTTCTACAGACTCGGAAGCGTTCACTGTTAAATTTCCTCCTGGTTGCGCTCCCAGAGTAAGAGCCAAAATTTGTGAACTGTCAGTTACCAGTACTCGTTGTCCTTGCAAATGGATATTACCGCCACCTTTCCCACTGGTATCTACAGTAGATGGAATCTCACTTTGCTGGGTGAGTTCGATGTTCTGAAAATTTTGAACACCTTCATATCCTAATACCCAACCTTGATTCGTTGAACTCAGACCAACCAAACTATTGCCAGCAACGCTTCCTAACTCAATTCTTCCCCCACTTGCCGTTAAATTTCCACCCTCTAGCGTTATATCACCGCCTATAAGTGCTAGGGTTTTGCCTTGCTGCACCTGTAGACCAACACCTTGTCCGAAGGTATTAATTGCATTGTTGGGACTTGCTTGGGATTGATTGCGGATAGGTCGAGCATTTGTTCCGAATTGTAAACCGATAGGAACACTTTCTGTGAGTAGAGGTGCAGTTTGACCAGATGTAGCACTAAACTTTGTACCATCAGCAAAGTTCAAACTACTCGCCGTACTAGCCACAAATGAACCGCCAATATTTAAAGAAGCATTGGGCCCAAAAACAATGCCGTTAGGATTAATCAGAAATACGTTGGCCGTGCCGTTAGCTTTGAGAATGCCATCTATATTAGAAACAGAATTGCCTGTCACCCGACTGATGATGTTCTGAATATTGATTGGATTGTTAAAATGGGCTGTCGTTCCCGCAGAGATAGAAAATTTTTCAAAGCTGTGGAGCAAGTTTGTACCACGAATTGCTCCACCATCAATCTCGTCTATAGGCTGACCATCGATGAGCTTTGGTGTAATGATTGAACTTTCAGATCCAAGTGTGGCATCTTTTTGAATTTGAGCTAAGGCAAAACTCTCAGCAAAAGTGAGCACTCTAGCAATTACTAAAGTACTCACTATTCCTAACTTCCAGTGGTAACTGCTTCGATTTTGAGACATGAAAAACTGGCGCTCAAAAAATCAGAGTTTATTAAAATACTGCTTTTTGCTAAGTAGTGATGTTAGTACGTTGATGTTATCTCTGTAACCTAAATACTACATAAAAGCAAAGTTTAGTATTTTTACATTCACTAGAATAAACTCTTTGCAGTCCGAAGATAAAATTATTTAGCAGTTACAGCCTAAAGGGCTACCAGTTGATGGACAAGGGATACACAATGCTTTTTTGACTAACACAATTTCTGGTATTGATGAAGGTCTTGGAGTTTCTGGCAATAATGCATTGGGTTGCTGTTCATCAACTGCATCATCAGATTTGAGTTGATTGGGATCGAGATTACACTGCCAATGAATTCTCAAGACTCTATATTCTAATAAGCCGTACTTTTCAAGCACTGAGTGTAAGTCAGCGTTTTCTAGGCTTTGATCCATTTTCTGCTGAATCTCTTCTTGTAACTGCTGTAATATTTGAGGATCTATGACTTGTTGAGAACTCATGAGTGTTTTCGTTCCTGACGGGATGTGTATAATTATTGCTTCAGTTTAGTTAGCAATGATTACGTTCAGTGTCATAAAAGTTCATAATTTTCCTGCGGGATTTTCTTTACAGCTATTTTTTAAGTAATACGAATTCAAATTATTTGGAAGGCAGGAGGCAGGAGGCAGGAGGCAGGAGTAAAACTGCCCTCAGCAAGAACTGCCGCGACCAGACAGGTCTTTTTCAGGAGGGGTTTGAATCCCCAACTGAGGTAAAACATAAAAGCCTCTGCCTCCTTCAATGTCGAGTGGGCGTCTCGTCTAGTAACAAAAATCGGGCTTCCACTTACCGCCTTCCCCACTAATTCTTAATCCCGGTCGCAGCAATACCTTGAAGAAATTGACGCTGACCGATGAGGAATAATACCATCACTGGAACTGTCGCTATTGTCACTGCCGCCATCATCAATGGCCAATTATTCGTAAATTGCTCCTGAAACTCAGCCAATGCTAGTTGCACCGTCCTTAATTCTGGTCTTGTCGTAAATACCAGAGGCTTAAACAAATCATTCCACTCACCGATGAAGGTGAACAAAAACAGCGTCACCAAGGCTGGACGGGCTAAAGGTAACATCACCCGCCACAAAATTTGCAGTCGGTTCGCCCCATCTATAGCTGCGGCTTCCTCTAATTCCACGGGAATTGTCTGGAAATACTGACGTAATAAGAAAATCCCAAATCCGCTAACCGCAGTGGGTAAAATCAGCGCCCAGTATGTATTTATCAGGTGTCCCCACTTCAATACCAAAAAGATGGGAATTACCAATAACTGAAAGGGAATCACTAAGGTTGCTAAAACGACTAATAGCAGTGCTTGGCGTCCCCGAAACTGCAATCGTGCTAGGGCGTAACCAGCTAAAGCAGAAGTGACAATCTGAAACGCCGTCACAGCGATCGCTACCAAGGTAGAATTAGCAAACGCCAGCAAAAATTTTCCTTGTTGCCACGCAACGCGGTAATTTGCTAAAGACCAGTTATTTTTGAACAAATTTTCTGGGCTGGCGGATGTTGGTGCAAAGGAGGTGAGAAAGACCACAAACAGCGGTAGTAGAACAATAAATGCCCCTAGCAGCAAGATTACTAGACTCAAAAAATCACCAGATTTCACATTCAGGTTTGGTTTAGACATAACTTGAGCCGCAAAGCATTTATTTCGCTAGTACTAGAGCATTGCCCCCAGCAACCATTAATCTATAAACATAGTCTACTTGTTAAGTTAAATTAAACCACAGAGATTGTTACCCTCAGTTCATAGGGTAAATTCCAATCCTGGTGTCAAATAATTCAGGTTTACAGGAGTAAACATAACCATGCAGCAGCTTGCAGACCAATTTAAAGAATTAGATTTCAAGAGCGAAACATACAAAGATGCTTATAGCCGGATCAATGCGATCGTGATTGAAGGGGAACAAGAAGCCCATGAAAATTACATCACATTAGCCGAACTGCTGCCAGAATCTCATGATGAATTGATTCGCCTCTCCAAGATGGAAAGCCGCCACAAGAAAGGATTTGAAGCTTGTGGACGCAATTTGAATGTTACCCCAGATTTGCAATTTGCCAAGGAATTTTTCTCTGGACTACACCAGAATTTCCAAGCAGCAGCGGCGGAAGGGAAGGTCGTCACTTGTCTGTTGATTCAGTCTTTGATTATCGAATGTTTTGCGATCGCAGCATATAACATTTACATCCCCGTCGCCGACGCTTTTGCCCGCAAAATCACGGAAGGAGTAGTAAAAGAAGAATATAGCCATCTCAACTTTGGAGAAGTATGGTTGAAAGAGCATTTCACAGAATCCAAAGCTGAACTTGAACTTGCAAATCGCCAGAACTTACCCATCGTCTGGAAAATGCTCAATAAAGTAGAGGGTGATGCCCACACAATGGCAATGGAGAAAGATGCTTTAGTAGAAGACTTTATGATTCAATACGGTGAAGCATTGAGTAACATCGGTTTTACGACTCGCGATATCATGCGCTTGTCAGCCTACGGACTTATCGCCGCTTAAATAGAGTGCTGAGTAGAGACGCGATTAATCGCGTCTGTACAAGAGTGCTGAGTGCTGAGTAGTTCAAATTTATCAGAACTTCAGAACTCAGGACTTAGGACTCAGGACTGCTGAAACACTTAACATAGTTCCACATATTCCACGCCTCAAGACAGCATAAGGCTAATAATCACTACATGTTTGGTCTAATTGGACATCTGACTAGTTTAGAACACGCTCAAGCGGTAGCTCAAGAATTGGGATACCCAGAATATGCCGATCAAGGGCTAGACTTTTGGTGCAGCGCCCCACCGCAAATTGTCGATACCATTATTGTCACCAGTATAACTGGGCAACAAATTGAAGGACGCTATGTAGAATCTTGCTTTTTGCCGGAGATGCTGGCTAGTAGGCGCATCAAAGCCGCAACGCGCAAAGTACTCAATGCGATGGCTCATGCACAAAAGCATGGCATTAACATTACAGCTTTAGGCGGATTTTCCTCAATTATTTTTGAAAACTTTAAGTTAGAACAGTTTAGCCAAGTCCGCAACATTAAACTAGAGTTTGAGCGCTTCACCACAGGAAACACACATACTGCCTACATTATTTGTAAGCAGGTGGAAGAAGCCTCAAAACAACTGGGAATCGATCTGTCAAAAGCCACTGTTGCTGTATGTGGGGCAACTGGGGATATTGGTAGTGCAGTTACCCGCTGGCTAGATGCGAAAACAGATGTCAAAGAACTTTTGTTGATTGCCCGCGATCAAGAACGCCTCAAAGAACTGCAAGGCGAACTGGGGCGAGGAAAAATCATGGGTTTGACAGAAGCACTGCCTGAAGCTGACGTTGTAGTTTGGGTTGCTAGTATGCCCAGAGGCGTGGAAATTGACCCAACCACTTTGAAACAACCCTGTTTATTGATTGATGGCGGCTATCCGAAAAACTTAGCAACCAAAGTTCAGCATCCTGGTGTATTTGTGTTAAATGGTGGGATTGTCGAGCATTCCCTGGATATTGACTGGAAAATTATGAAAATCGTCAATATGGACGTGCCAGCCCGCCAGCTGTTTGCTTGTTTTGCCGAATCAATGCTGTTGGAATTTGAGAAGTTATACACGAACTTTTCGTGGGGACGGAATCAGATTACCGTAGACAAAATGGAGCAGATTGGTAAGGTATCAGTGAAACATGGATTTAGACCGTTGCTGGTTTAACTGTAAGAGTTAGGAGTTAAAAGTTAGGAGTTAAGAGTTAGGAGTTAAAAGTTAGGAGTTAAGAACTTTTATCAGTACACTCCTTCTAATACCTAACTCCTCACTCCTAACTCCTCACTCCTAACTCCTCACTCCTAACTCCTCACTCCTAACTCCTCACTCCTCACTCTGAAAAACTTATAACTCGTACTTATAACCCCTACGATGGCAACTACCGAGCGTAAACCGCTACTGTTAGATTTTGAAAAGCCCCTAGCAGAACTCGCAACCCGAATCGATCAAATTCGGCAACTTGCAGAAGAAAATGGCGTCGATGTTTCTGGTCAAATTCGTCAACTAGAAGCACGCGCCATGCAACTACGTGAGGAAATTTTCACTAGTCTATCCCCGTCCCAGCGATTGCAAGTCGCTCGTCATCCGCGTCGCCCTAGTACTCTCGATTACATTCAGGCAATTAGTGATGAATGGATGGAATTGCATGGCGATCGCTGTGGTGGTGACGATCCGGCTTTAGTTGGTGGTGTTGGTCGTCTGAGTGGGCAACCTGTGGTGATGTTGGGTCATCAAAAAGGGCGCGATACTAAAGACAATATTGCCCGCAACTTTGGAATGCCTTACCCTGGCGGCTACCGTAAAGCCATGCGGTTGATGGAACACGCCAACAAGTTTAGTATGCCCATACTAACCTTTATCGACACACCAGGAGCTTGGTCTGGGGTAGAAGCAGAACACCAAGGTCAAGGAGAAGCGATCGCTTACAACTTACGGGAAATGTTTTGCTTAGATGTGCCCATTATCTGCACAGTTATCGGTGAAGGTGGTTCCGGTGGCGCACTCGGTATTGGTGTAGGCGATCGCCTACTCATGTTTGAACACTCCGTTTATACCGTCGCCACTCCCGAAGCCTGCGCTGCAATTTTGTGGAAAGATGCTGGTAAAGCTCCTCAAGCCGCTGTGGCGCTAAAAATTATTTCCCATGACCTAAAAAAGTTGGGAATTATCGACCAAATACTGCCTGAACCTACTGGTGGCGCTCATTCCGACCCCTTAAAAGCCGCTACCACTCTCAAGCAAGTACTGATGGAAAATTTAGACGAACTCAATCGTTTAACCGCTCCAGAACGCCGTCAACTGCGCTATGAAAAATTCCGCAAAATTGGTGTTTTTACAGAAGTTGCCCACTAACGGCACTGCATAATGATTTATTAGTAAAGCAGCAATGCTATAATTGCCTATGTGCTTAAAGATTTTTAACAATCTAGCCATAGGCATTTGCATATTTGGCAAATCTACTCAATTTGATTGAGTGGGTTTTGTATTATGTAAATAATCTAATTTGAATGTACAGGCGTGGTTTTCCAGGCAACAATTTGTTGTCTTCACTGCTAAAACCCACAATATGGGGACTGTTGTGCTGAATCATAGCATCTGCTTAATGAAAATCATCAGATTTTTAGATTCCTTTAATCTATCCAAACCAAGAAGTGTGAATAATGGGGTGGTAATAGGTTTTGGGAACTGCCAAAAAATTGGGAGACACCATGAGTGTTGAGCAAAAACGACGCGCCCTGATTACTGGGGCAAGTAGTGGAATTGGGAAAGCAACGACTTTAGCCTTTGCGAAAGCGGGAATAGATGTCGCCTTAGTCAGCCGTTCTTTGGATAAGTTGGAGGCGGTAAGAGAAGCCGTAGAGCATACTGGGGTCGAAGCGAAAGCTTACGCTGTAGATTTAGCGCGGATCTCCGAAGTCAAAGACAAGATCCAAGCGATCGCTCTTGACTTTGGTGATATAGACATTCTGGTAAACAATGCTGGCATAGCTTATACAGCTACTTTGAGTGAAACTCCCCTAGAGGGCTGGCAGCAGGTAATTAACTTGAATCTCACCAGCGTGTTTCAGTGCATTCTGGGGATTTTACCTTCAATGCGCGATCGGGGCACAGGCACAATTATCAACGTCGCCTCAATTGCTGCCAAGCAACCCTTTCCTGGTTGGGGAGCATACAGCGTCAGCAAGGCTGGTTTGATAGCCCTCTCTCAAACCCTGGCACAAGAAGAACGCACTCACGGCATTCGTGTCACAGCTATCTGTCCCGGCGCAGTCAATACCGAACTTTGGGATACAGAAACAGTCCATGTCAACTTAGACCGTTCCAAAATGTTAACCCCGGAAATTGTAGCTCAGTCAATTCTCTACACAGTTCTGTTACCACAACAGGCAGTTATTGATGAATTGATCCTAATGCCCAGCGCTGGCGCACTCTAATTGCGAAGTTAGAAGTTAGGAGTTAGGAGTTAGGAATTATAATTTTTAACTCATAACTCATAACTCATAACTCATAACTAAATTCAAACCATAACCAAGACTGAATCATGACTATTGCTAGTTCCAACGGTTCCAATTGCTCTCAATCACCCCTGATTCCCGACTTGGCAGAAGCCATAACTCCTAGACCCGATCGCAATACTCATAACGGGCGAAAAGCGGATGTGTTCCCGCCAAAAGAGGAACAACTTGAGGAAATGAAGGATGCCGTGCGAGCAATAATATTGGGAGTTGGGGAAGATCCTGAACGCGAAGGACTCCTGAAAACACCCAAACGAGTAGCTGAGGCAATGCGGTTTCTTACCAGTGGCTACAACCAATCCCTTGAAGAACTCGTTAACGATGCCATCTTTGATGAAGGGCATAGCGAGATGGTACTAGTTAGAGACATTAACTTCTTTAGTTTGTGCGAACACCACATGCTGCCATTTATGGGTAGAGCGCACGTTGCTTATATTCCCAACCAAAAAGTTGTCGGATTGAGTAAGCTGGCCCGGATTGTTGAGATGTATTCCCGGCGCTTACAAGTACAAGAGAGACTAACTCGCCAAATTGCCGAAGCAATCCAGACAATTCTGGAACCTCAAGGCGTTGCTGTAGTGATGGAAGCTAGCCACATGTGCATGGTAATGCGTGGCGTTCAGAAACCAGGTTCTTGGACTGTCACTAGCGCAATGGTTGGTGTGTTTCAAGATGAGCACAAAACCCGCGAAGAATTTTTTAACTTGATTCGCCATCAACCAGCATTCTTTTGAGTGCTGAGTGCTGAGTGCTGAGTGCTGAGTGCTGAGTGCTGAGTGCTGAGTTAGGAGTTAGGAGTTAGGAGTTAGGAGTTAGGAGTTAGGAGTTAGGAGTTAGGAGTTAATTCACAACTGATGACTCCTAACTTCTAAGTAACTCAATGTTCTTGAGACTGTGAAATAAAAGTGCTACTTTATCTAAATCCTTATCTCCTGGTGTACGTTCCACACCACTAGATAAATCAACGCCGCTAGGATTAAGCTGATTTAGGGCTTCCACAATATTATCCGCTGTTAATCCTCCTGCTAAAAACCAAGGACAACTAGGGCTAAATTGTTCTAGTATCGTCCAATCTAAAGTTTTGCCTGTACCACCCAGTTGTTGCGGATGGTAGGCGTCAAGTAGCAAAGTATCTACAAATTTGGTGTAATCAACCGTTGTGTCAAGATGCTCAAGACTACCAATTCTCAGTGCTTTGATAATTTCGACATTGGGTAAAGCTTGACGTAATTGGTAGCAAAAATTTGGTGATTCATCTCCGTGTAACTGCACACCAGTCAATCCAGAATCAGCAACTATCTGACTGATTTCAGGGATACTAGCGTTGGCAAAAACCCCAATTGTGTCAATATTTGCTGGGAGTTCTGCCACTGCTGCCCGAATTTGGGATGTAGTCACGTAACGAGGTGAGTTTGGCACACAAATAAATCCTAGTGCCGTTGCGCCTAGAGAGGCGATCGCTATAGACTGCTGTGGTTGAGTAATGCCGCAAATCTTAACGCGCATGAATATTTAACAAATTTAAACTAACCATCAGAAAAGTCTAAACTATCTAAAAAATTTTTGGGCCTTGTAATTTTATAATCTTGTAGGTCTACGTTAACTTTTCTATTCAGGAGACAAAAGCTTGATTTCCTCTATTTTACTAGCAGTAGCGGCATCTGTTCCCGCAACACCAGTGTGGAATCCTACAGTAGGAATTATCATCAGCATCAGTAGCTTAGTAGTTGTTTTGCTAAGTACTAAGATCGAAAAACCCCTAGTTGGCCCCAAGTTCCCTATCCTACCAATTAGTATTCCCACATTCGCTGCTGCTATGGCTTTTGGCCATATTATTGGCATTGGCATCGTTTTAGGATTGACTAACATCGGTCGTCTATAGTTTTGTGATGACAGAGGTGTTACTTGTAACCCCGCTATCAAAGCAAAACTCCTAAAAATGATTTTGGGCAGGGAGAGTAGGGAGCAGAGGAGCAGGGGAGCAGGGGAGCAGAGGAGAAGAGTGAGTCTTTCCCTTCTGCCCCTCTGTCCCTCTGCCTCCGCTTCCCTGCCTCTTATGCCTCATGCCCAATTCCCAATTCCAGAGTTTTGCTCACAGGCATTAATTGTCTATTCTAGAAATAAGGGCATTTCGTCAGTTATTACTACCGAATTGATGCTCAATATAAATGTGTATACGAATATGCATAGTATCTCGGTATAAAAAGTACTGGCGATATCTAGTTTTAGGGCAGTGTAATGCAAACAAATTGGAGAATTGGGTCATTATTTGGAATTCCCCTGTTTTTAGACCCGTTATGGTTTGTGATTTTAGGGTTGGCAACCCTGAATTTTGGAGTAGCTTATCAGGAATGGGGGTCTGTTATAGCTTGGAGTGCTGGAATAGTTATGGCACTGCTGCTATTTGGTTCGGTGTTGTTACATGAGTTGGGTCATAGCTTGGTAGCCCGATCGCAAGGCATTAGAGTTAATTCAATTACCCTATTTATGTTTGGCGGGATTGCTGCCATTGAAGAAGAATCTAAAACTCCTTTCAAAGCCTTTCAAGTAGCGATCGCTGGCCCTTTGGTAAGTATCATATTATTTGTCCTGCTCCGTCTGGCAGCTTTTGTAATACCTGATACAAATCCCCTCAGTGTCATGGTTGGAGATTTAGCGAGAATTAACTTAGTTGTGGCTCTATTTAACCTGATTCCTGGCTTACCTCTAGATGGGGGGCAAGTGTTAAAAGCAGCACTATGGCAAATCACAGGTAATCGTTTTCAAGCCGTACACTGGGCTGCAAGGGCTGGGCAAATATTGGGTTATGGTGCGATAGCTTTAGGATTTGTTGTAGATTTCGTCACCAGGGAGTTAGTAGTTGGTTTGTGGATTGCGCTGTTGGGTTGGTTTGCTGTCCGCAACGCTAACACCTATGACAATATGACTACATTGCAAGAAAGCTTACTCAAAGTGGTAGCGGCCGATGCAATGACTCGTGATTTTCGCGTAATTGATGCTGACCAGACATTGCGTTCCTTTGCCGATTTATACCTCTTAGAAACCACTCCCTCGCAAGTTTATTTTGCTGCTTCTGATGGACGTTACCGGGGTCTAGTTTCCATTGACGATTTCCGTTTAACCCAAAGAGGTCAATGGGAAACCGAAACCTTACACAGCATAGTGCGTCCACTGACAGAAATACCTACTGTTGCAGAGTCAACATCGATCGCTGAGGTAATTAACAAGCTAGAAAATGAGCAGTTACCGAGAATTACCGTGCTGTCTCCTGCTGGCGCTGTAGCTGGTGTAATTGACCGGGGGGATATTGTGCGATCGCTAGCACAAAAGTTAAATTTGCAGATAACCGATGCTGAAATTAAACGCATCAAGGAAGAAGGTAGCTATCCATCTGGGTTGCAACTGGGAGTAATCGCGAAATCAACTACAAATTAAACGTCACACCCTCGTCATAGGTTTGCAATAAGCACGTCAAAAGCGTGTGTGATATTGAATTTGGTATTTGGTTACAAAATGCTTTTTTTGGGTAAAAGGTAGGTTCTCCTACCTTTTTTATTTTTAAAAGTATGGCATCACTGAATAGATGGGCATTGGGCATTGGTATTGAAACCCAACCAAATCTTACTCATCCTTTCTTTCCTAGTCCCCAATCCCTAATCCCCAATCCCAATCCCCAAAAATTAAATTAAAACTTCCAGTTTAAAGTGAGTAAAATGTAGGAATGTGATATACTACACCTCTCACTTACCCTGGTTTTATGGCACTGCCAATTGTTGCAATTATCGGACGCCCAAATGTGGGCAAATCCACCCTGGTTAATCGACTCGCCGGGGAACAAACGGCGATTGTCCATGATGAACCGGGAGTGACACGCGATCGCACTTATCTTCCAGCTTTCTGGAATGGTCGCGAATTTTTAGTGGTAGACACTGGTGGTTTAGTTTTTAATGATGATACCGAATTTTTACCGTTGATTCGCCAACAGGCAATGACAGCCCTTGCAGAAGCTTGTGGCGCTATTTTTGTTGTCGATGGTCAAACAGGCCCCACCTCGGCAGATTTAGAAATCGCTGAATGGATGCGCCAACAACGCGTACCTGTGCTATTAGCTGTAAATAAATGTGAATCCCCAGAACAAGGCTTAATGCAAGCTGCCGAATTTTGGGAATTGGGGTTGGGCGAACCTTACCCCATCTCCGCGATTCATGGCAGTGGCACAGGAGAGTTACTCGACGAGTTAGTTAATCACATCCCTGCTATTGAAGACATTCCAGACACGAATGAAATCAAAGTAGCAATTGTGGGACGCCCGAATGTGGGCAAATCGAGCTTACTCAATTCTTTTGTTGGGGAAGAAAGGGCAATTGTCAGCCCCATTTCTGGCACTACCCGCGATGCTATTGATACCGTCATTGAACGGGAAGGACAAACCTACCGCTTGATTGACACTGCCGGCATCCGCAAAAAGAAACACATCGAATACGGCACAGAATTCTTTAGTATTAACCGGGCTTTTAAAGCGATTCGTCGCGCTGACGTGGTTTTATTAGTAATAGACGCTGTAGATGGAGTCACCGAGCAAGACCAAAAATTAGCTGGGCGGATTATCGAAGAAGGTCGAGCCTGCATCATCGTCGTAAATAAGTGGGATGCTGTCGAAAAAGACTCTTACACAATCTACGACTATGAAAAAACTCTGCAATCACGGTTACATTTTACCGAATGGGCAGAAACAATTTTTGTGAGCGCCTTGTCAGGACAACGGGTAGAAAAGATTCTCGAATTGGTGAAAACGGCGGCTGAATCACACAAACGTCGTGTCAGCACATCAGTAATTAACGAAGTTTTAACAGATGCTGTTAGCTGGCATTCACCGCCAGCATCCCGTGGTGGGCGTCAGGGCAAGATTTATTATGGTACACAAGTAAGTAGCCAACCACCAACGATCGCACTATTTGTCAACGACTCGAAACGCTTCAACGACAACTACCGCCGCTACATTGAACGCCAATTTCGTCAACAGCTAGGATTTAAAGGCACGCCAATTATTTTACTGTGGCGGAGCAAGAAAGTCCGTGATGCCGAAAGTGGTAATGTTAATAGAGCAACTCGCGTCAAAATAAGTTAGGAATAGAGACGCGATGAATCGCGTCTGTACAAGAGTTATGAGTTAAAGTCAAAATTGCTAACTATAGAACCCTATCGACTTGAGTTTGATAGCGGCAGAAGGTGAAAGTTATGAGTTAAAGTCAAAACTCCTAACTTCTCACTGCTAACTCCTAACTCTATAACTCTAAAATGGATTTATTGCGATCGCTGCCACTTGGACTTTATTTAGAACAACCCCAAACTTGGCTACATAAAATCGATCCGCGAGTCAAGTTCGCCTGGTTGATGAGCTTTTTAACAAGCTATGTTTTAGCCAACAACTTTTGGCGGGTGCTGCTGGTGGTAGTATTGATTCTTGCTACCTTGATTGCCAGAATTCCTCGACGTGTATGGCAGCAGCAAATGGGTTGGTTATTAATGCTATCCTTTTTTGTGCTAGCGATCGCAGCCATCAGTCCTGATGGACTGGGTGTAGATTATCAGTCACGTCTGCCAGCTAACGAACAAATATTAACCCAGCCAGCAAATTCTAATAATATTCAAGAGCCACCAGCCGAGAAAAAAGCATACAGCTACGTGCTATTTCACAAAGGCCCGGTTAAAGTAACTCGCTACTCCTTGAGTTTGGCAGTACGCTTGAGTACACTCATCTTTACCGTCATTTACAGTACCAACCTCTATCTGCTGACAACCGCACCAGAAGAAATCACATCTGGCATAGAAAGCCTAATGCAACCCTTGCGACGCTTCAAGTTGCCCGTCACAGAAATTGCTTTAACTTTAACTTTATCCTTGCGCTTCATTCCCCTGGTTTTAGAAGAAGTGCAAAACTTATTTCGCTCCGTAATGACAAGGGCAATTAATTGGAAAAAGCTGGGATTAAAAGGAGCATTCAAGGTTTGGATGACAGTCGCAGAGAGACTTTTGGAAAATCTGCTCTTAAGAGCAGATCAAATGGCGAATGCCATGATGGTACGGGGTTTTACCAGTCCCAATGAGCATCGAGTGCAGTGGCACGATTTACGATTAAAAGGGCGTGACTGGCTGGCGATCGCAACTTTAATCTTATTCTGGGGAATACGACTAGCTATAGGAACTCAGGCGTAATTTTGCACCGATAAAATGGTAAGAGTGTTCCAAAAAATAAATGATCCAAAACCCGTCATTGCGTACTCCTTTGGAGAACCCGAAGGGTACGAAGCGAAGCAATCGCAATGACAATTGGGCATTTTTTTACTTGGAGTATTCTAAGAGGTAATACAGCAGAATTCAGGAGTCAGAATGGGCCCCGTGCGCTAACAGGAGTCAGAAGTAAAACAAAACATTAAATCGCCGTCTCTACCAAAGACTGATTATTGTAGAGACGGCGATTCATCGCGTCTCTTGCCTTAATCGAACAGTATTGAGCTATAGGTAACAATATGATAAGGTAAATTGAACAGCTACCCAGCCATAAAATTGATCCCCTATCATTTCCTGTAGATTTTAGCTATTAAACAGCCTTACTTGAACACTACAAACTAATCTCAATATTTTTGATCGATTACCCTTATGAATCTCTGCACAATGCCCAAGCACAAATTTCACCACTGAAAATACTGGATAATCAATAGACTTTTTGCATAAATAATATTTTTATTTCCAGTACCCAGTACCCAGTCCCCAGTCCCCAATCCCCAATCCCCAATCCCCAATCCCAATTTTGTGCCATTCAGCGACAGTTGTGGCAGTATGGAAAGAAGTTGAAAAATTCGTCGTTGCCGTTGGGAACTTCAAAGGGTGTTTTTCCTTCCCACGTCGAACTTTCAACCAGAGGATCGGGAATATTTTGTGCCTTGTCCCTACAGATTGATAAATTGAAGTCACCAAAGCAGATGGTGATATTTGTCGAACAGCCTCTACTCTTTGAATCTACGCTTCGCGGCTTCTGTTGTACCATTGCGCTTCACTACCACTAGCTTCATCTGCCGATTAGGAACTAGATCGAGGTCTTCGTAACCGCAGCTTCGCATTTTAACCAAATATTCTGACGAATGTTGGTATTATCGTCTGAATGTTTGGAATTCACTGCGAAAAGATATATATACTTCCACCTTGACTACACCTTGACTCTTAAATGAATCCAGAAAACGCAGAAACTTACATAAACCATCCAACTTGGGGTTTACTCTACAAAATCTGTATGGTTGATGAAAACCAGGATTTGTTCACCACCCTTTATGCCCAGCGCTTATTTTTTTTGGTGGCAAATGACGTTAAAGGTGTGAAATTCCAGTCTCTAGGACGTACTGAGGCGAGAATGATGTTGGAAAATCGCTTACGTACCCTGCGGCGCAGTGGGCATTCTCAGGAGTACGATCAGCTTCAGAGTGTTTTCCAGCGCACCTTCCAATGAACAGTTCGATTTCCGAACGTATTCTTTCCATTCGCTCCTCACTACCAACATCAGTCAAATTGATTGCTGTTAGCAAGCAAGCTTCTGCCGAGGCTATTCGGTCTGCATACAACGCCGGAATTCGTGATTTCGGGGAAAGTCGTATCCAAGAAGCTGCCAGCAAACAAGCCGAGTTGCAAGACTTACCGGATATTACCTGGCACTTTATTGGACATTTACAAGGCAATAAAGCCAAAAAAGCCATCGAGCAATTCCCTTGGATTCACTCCGTTGATAATTTGAAGCTGGCACAGCGCTTAGACCAATTGGCGCAACAGCTAGGAGTGAGTCCCCAGGTTTGCCTGCAAGTGAAAATTCTCCCCGACCCCAACAAGTCTGGTTGGAGTGTGCCAGAACTTTTGGCTGATTTACCCACACTAAATCAATACAAAAGTTTACAAATTCAAGGTTTGATGACAATTCCGCCTTCAGGATTAAATGATTCCGAAATTCTTAGTGTGTTTAATCGCAATCGTGAGCTAGCCAAAGAAATCCAGGAGGAAAACTGGTCGCATATTAAAATGCAGCACCTATCTATGGGTATGTCAAGCGACTACGAACTGGCAGTGCAAGCAGGCGCAACGATGGTACGATTAGGAACAATCTTGTTTGGCGATCGCTATTAGCCGATTAATCATCAGCCTTACAGGGCAGTATTAATAGAAGCTAAGGATTTGTTGACAAGAATTTTGTCACAGACTGGTGCAATCCGAAACAAAGGATATAGTATTGACAAGAGCAATCGCCAAGGGAAAATGGGGTATAAAGAAGTTTCCTTCGGATAAACCTTAGGATATAATTTTGACTCATTATTATGTTTAGGCGATGCACAGACCTTTCCAATAAGTGTCAGTTCATCGCCAAAACCCGTAGTATGAGCTACAAATAGCAATACACTTGCTGAAGTATCCACCGATGTAGCGGTCGCTCCTATCTCAACTAATCCTCAGCCAAGTCAATACAGGCTATTCGCACCAGGAGAGTACACACACAATGAACAACATTTTTTCCAAACTCAGAGACTTTGTGGGTCTAAATGAGCAAGTGGAATACGAGTATTACGAAGAAGAACCAGAAACAGATAATAATAATAATTATCAAAATCTGTATCAGCAAGAAAATCCCCAGCCAGCACCACAAGAGAGTCCAGCTGCTCAAAATCGACGCTGGCGGGAACCAGTGCCTACAATGGGAGATGATATGACAGCAGGTTCAAAGCCAATGGGGAATGTGATTGGTATGCCAGGAGCAATTAACGGAATTTCGGAAGTTTTAGTACTCGAACCACGCACCTTTGAAGAAATGCCCCAGGCAATTCAAGCGTTGCGCGAACGCAAGTCAGTGGTATTAAATCTGACAATCATGGACCCCGATCAAGCTCAACGAGCAGTAGATTTTGTTGCAGGTGGTACTTACGCACTAGATGGACATCAAGAGCGCATCGGTGAGAGCATCTTTTTGTTTACACCAAGTTGTGTCCAAGTTAGCACTCAAGGTGGCGTTCTTCATGAAGTACCACAACCACCAGCACGTCAATCTCGCCCGACTACAGGTACTCCAAATCAAACTTGGGGCAACGAAACTAACCGGATGGCACAATAAAGTTAAATTAGTAGTTAGTCCTTTGTCCTTTGTCATTTGTCCTGGGTTTTGCTCATGGTGACAAATGACAAACGACTAATGACCAATGACTAATGACCAATGACTAATGACTATAAAATTTGGCTTAATTGGTGGTGGGGTAATGGGAGAAGCGCTCTTATCCCGCCTTATCGCGCGTGAAATTTATCAATCATCAGAAGTCATAGTTAGCGAACCGCTACCTTCACGCTTAGATTTTTTAAAGCAGCAATACGGTGTTGCTGTGACTACAGATAATAGCCAGGTTTTCACGGAAGCAAAAGAAGTTCTCTTTTTGGCAGTGAAGCCACAGGTATTTAGTGCGATCGCTCAAGAATTAGCAGATATTGATATTCTTAATAGAGAACATTCACCTCTCATCATTTCTATTTTGGCGGGTGTGCCCTTAAGTCAGCTAGAAGCTGCATTTGTGCAATTGCCAGTGATTAGAGCAATGCCCAACACCCCGGCAACGGTGGGAGCAGGAGTTACCGCAATTTGTTTAGGTGCATATACCAATGCCTTGCATCACCAAATAGCACAGCAAGTTTTTTCTGCTGTGGGTGAAGTCGTGGAAGTTTCAGAAGGGCTGATGGATGCAGTCACAGGGCTATCTGGTAGCGGCCCCGCTTACGTGGCGTTGTTAGTAGAAGCACTTGCAGATGGCGGAGTCGCCGCAGGTTTACCTAGAGCAATTGCCAATCAACTAGCCTTGCAAACCGTACTGGGAACAGCGAAACTGTTACATGAAACCAAAATGCACCCAGCAGAACTCAAAGATCGCGTTACCAGTCCTGGAGGTACAACCATTGCCGGGATTGCCAAGCTAGAACAGGCAGGATTTCGTTCCGCTTTAATTGAAGCAGTCAAAGCTGCCACAGAGCGATCGCAAGAGCTGGGAAAATAAAGTTATGAGTTATGAGTTATGAGTTTTAACTCCTCACTCCTAACTCCTAACTCCTAACTCTTAACCTAACGAAGTTGACAAAAGACTCGTTAGTATAGTAAACAATCTGGTTGCAAATGTGATTGAGTGAATTATCCTGCACCGTCTCCAGAACTTGACTTAGGGTCTATATTTCCCTTTGATCTGGATCAGTTTCAAAAAGAAGCGATCGCGTCCCTGAACGCTGGACGCTCCGTTGTTGTGTGTGCCCCTACAGGTTCGGGCAAAACATTAGTCGGGGAATACGCCATTTATCGCGCCCTAGCGCGAGGAAAACGCGTGTTTTATACTACTCCCCTGAAAGCGCTGTCGAATCAAAAATTACGTGACTTTCGAGAAAAATTCGGGTTCGATCGAGTCGGGCTATTAACTGGAGATGCTTCCATCCACAGGGATGCGCCGATTTTAGTAATGACCACAGAAATTTTCCGAAATATGCTCTATGGCACACCCATTGGGCAAATCGGCATCTCATTAGTAGACGTGGAAGCGGTAATACTTGATGAATGCCACTACATGAACGATCGCCAGCGCGGTACTGTTTGGGAAGAATCAATCATCTATTGTCCCCGTGAAGTGCAACTGGCAGCCCTCTCAGCAACGGTTGCCAATAGCGATCAACTCACTGATTGGCTAAATCGCGTTCACGGCCCAACAGACCTGATTTACTCCGATTTTCGCCCAGTCCCCTTAGAATTTCACTTTTGCAATCCTAAAGGTTTATTCCCCCTGCTGAATGATAGCAAAACCAAAATTAACCCCAGACTTCAGAAGAAAAAGGGGAAAGGGGGAGAAAGGGATAGAGGGAGAAATGGTAGACCTGAAGCTCCGGGTATAATTTATACCTTGAGCCAGTTAGAACAACGGGATATGCTCCCAGCAATTTACTTTATCTTCAGCCGCCGGGGATGTGATAAAGCAGTGGCGGAAGTGGGAGATTTATGGCTGGTAAATAGTGAAGAGTCCCAAATTTTACGCGAACAGATTGATGACTTTTTAGCCCGTAATCCCGAAGCTGGGCGTTCTGGACAAATTGCCCCCCTGTATCGGGGAATTGCTGCCCACCACGCTGGGATTTTACCTGCTTGGAAAGCACTGGTAGAAGAACTATTTCAGCAAGGGTTGATTAAAGTAGTATTCGCCACTGAGACACTAGCAGCGGGGATTAATATGCCCGCCCGAACAACGGTAATTTCTACCCTTTCCAAGCGTACTGACACCGGACACCGCCTGTTGAACGCTTCCGAATTCTTGCAAATGGCGGGACGAGCCGGCCGCCGGGGGATGGATAAACAAGGTCATGTGGTGACAGTCCAAACTCCTTTTGAAGGAGCCAAAGAAGCTGCGTATTTGGGAACATCCAAGCCAGACCCCCTTGTAAGCCAGTTTACACCCAGTTATGGTATGGTACTCAATTTGCTGCAAACACACACCCTAGATCAAACCAGGGAACTGATAGAGCGCAGTTTTGGGCAGTACATGGCCACCTTGCATTTAAGACCGGAATATGATGAAATTGCCGAATTACAAACCCAATTAGCTCAACTACATGAGCAAATCGCCGCAGTTGATGAAAATGAACTGGCTGTTTATGAAAAATTGCGGCAACGCCTGAAAGTGGAACGCCAGATATTGAAAACCTTGCAAGAGCAAGCGCAGGAAGATAGACAAGAAGAATTGGGGATGATGTTGGGATTTGCAGTGTCAGGAACTCTGTTGAGTCTCAAAGGTAAAAACATCACAGTGTCTACACCCGTAACCGCAGTGTTAGTGGGCAAATCGCCTGGTTCTGGTCAAGCTCCTTACTTGGTATGCTTGGGACACGATAACCGTTGGTATGTGGCAACCACAGGGGATGTAGTGGATTTATATGCCGAACTGCCGCGAATTGAAGTGCCACCTGATATCCTGCCACCGCCAGAGATGCCATTGAAACCAGGACAGTCGCGCCGGGGTAATCAAGAAACCTTTGCGATCGCTGCCCATATTCCCAATCCGGTAGAATCATTGCATCTGGCACCAGAAGTAGCAGAACAACTCAGTCGCACTACCGCCGTCCAAGAGCAATTAGAAGCTCATCCCCTACATCAATCAGGCAATGCTGCCACGCTTTTCAAGCGCCGCGCCCGCTATGTTGAACTAGAAGCCGAACTTGAACAGTTGCAAGAGCAAGTAGAGCAACAGTCACAACGTCATTGGGAAGAGTTTGTGAATTTAATCTCAATTCTGCAACACTTTGGCGCTTTGGATAACTTAGTCCCCACAGTATTAGGGCGAATCGCTGCCGCCATTCGAGGCGAGAATGAATTGTGGCTGGGTTTAGTATTCGCTAGTGGTGAATTGGACAACTTAGATCCGCAGCATTTAGCAGCAGCTGCAGCAGCTTTGGTGATGGAAACGCCCCGTCCAGATAGCAAGGTTTACTTTAAGCTTAGTAATGAAGTGACAGAAGCCTTGAAAAAATTGCAGGGAATTCGCCGCCAAATGTTCCAACTACAACGGCGTTATAACGTAGCTTTGCCTATATGGTTGGAACAGGGAACAGAGAAAAAGGAACAGGAACCAGAGAACAAGTTAATTGCGATCGTGGAACAATGGGCGCTGGGAGTGGAGTGGACAGAACTCTGCGAGAACACCACCTTAGACGAAGGCGATGTGGTGAGAATTTTACGACGGACATTAGATTTATTATCGCAGATCCCCCATGTTCCCCATTTGCCAGACTCTTTCCAGCGTAATGCTCATCGAGCGATGCAGTTGATTGATAGATTCCCCGTGAATGAGGTGGTTGAATAGTCTTTTTCTCTCAGTACTTACACAAAAAAAGTTACACAAAAAAAGACACTGTAGGGGCAATCCATGAATTGCCCTTACAAATCGTCCCAACAATCAATTTACATTTGGCCAAATAATAGTAGTGGTACGTAGTTAAAAATGCTTTTTTGGTTTTGTATATCTTTTATACGTGATTAATCACGTGTATCTAACAAAAGTTATAGTCGCTATCAGCGCTATTCAATCTTAGTACACCAAGTTTCCAGTACCCTGCAACTGACGCAAAGAATTTATACATAATGGACAGTCGCAGCCAAATACTCTAATTGCAGCGTCGCTTTCCTCTTCAGTAAAGTTCAACATGGCAACATTCTTATCTGATACTGATGTGACAATAGTTGAGGAACTTGTAGAGGTATACGGGCGTTTTCTCTCCGAATCTCGAATGCACACAAAATCTTGTCCACCATGTGGGTTAGTGATACAGGTACGACCGTCTTGTGTGTGCAGTAATCTCTGTGTAATGCTACCACTAGCATGGGCAGGATGAAATGCCACCAGCGTAGACATCATCGACACAAAAATTGAGGAAGTGGAAAGCAAATTCAGAAGAATTTTTTTGTTCATAGATTTCCTTGAGAAAATTGTCTACTAGATTAGGGTATGCGATTAACTTTCAAACTTCAAGTGAATTTTCCCTGAGAATAGCTAGATAGACACTTGTTATCCAAGAAAGTTCCATCTCTTCACCAGTTGGATCGTAAATTATCTACTATATGATAATTCAACAATCAAACAGGCTTGTATATCTGGCTTTTAGACGTAACGTTATGTAATTCAGCAAATTTAAATCCGTTGTATATTCCTACGATGGTGATTATTTGCTTGATGCAAGTATAAGAGCTTAATTAAATTAGAGCTAGTAATCTGCGCCTTTCCCCCTTGGAATTTTTAAATTCTTATACAGAGCGATAAATCGCTCACTACGAACAAAAGTTATATTTTACATAATTCTATACAATTGAAAGCCGCTATAGCTATCTTTTGATTCAAAATCTTAATTTTAATCAAAAGATAGTTGATGTATTTAGCAATAAATTCGAGATAGATTCTAATACTTACTGTTCGGTTAAGACAAGAGAGGCGATAAATTGCCGTCTCTACAATAATCAGTCTCTCATCTTGACGGCGATTTATCGCCTCTTTAGGGATCTAGAATTTTCATCAAAAACCTTAACCAAACAGATTGAGATAGATTCTCGTTCTTAAAATATCAACTTGTAAAAACTTCTTTTTTTTATTACATTTAAAAAAAGGCTCATATCTCAACTAATTTACTAGCCTACATAGAAAAAATGAAGCAGAAAGTACATTCGGAATCTTCAGATTGTTGCAGCGGTGAACATCACCATCACGAGAATCATAACCATGTTCATAATCACAATCATGATGAGAATCATAACCATGACCACAATCACGAACACGGTGGAGAATTCAATCTCAAAAATGAGATATTGCCTTTGGTAGCAATTTTAAGTTTATATGCGCCTGGTGTAATTTTTGAAAATCAATTACACAATACATTCTACTCAATAGGTGAATATCTGCTTTTCATTCCTGCTTATTTATTAAGTGGATGGAGTGTTTTAAAAACTGCTGGACGCAATATAGTTAGAGGTAGAATATTTGATGAAACGTTTTTAATGACTGTAGCGACATTAGGGGCGATCGCAATTCATAAGTTACCCGAAGCTGTCGGAGTCATGTTATTTTATAAAATTGGAGAATTGTTCCAAGATATTGCCGTCAGCCGTTCTCGTAATTCCATCAAAGCATTATTGGAAGTCCGTCCAGACTATGCCAACATCCAAATAGAAGGAGAACTCAAAAAAGTATCACCAGAAACAGTGAATATTGGGGATATTATCATTGTTAAACCTGGAGAAAAAATTCCCTTAGATGGTGAAATTATAGATGGTAGCTCGCAAGTTGATACATCTGCATTAACTGGAGAATCTGTACCGCGAACGGTGAGGATGGGAGAAACAGTTCTGGCTGGAACGATCAATAAAATAGGTGTTCTCAGCATTAGAGTAACAAAACTCTTTGATGAATCTTCCATTGCCAAAATTTTAGACTTGGTGCAAAATGCCAAAACTAAAAAAGCAGAAACAGAAAAATTTATTACTAAATTTGCCCGATATTATACACCGATTGTCGTTTTTACATCTTTAGCAGTTGCAATATTACCTCCTTTATTCATTTCTGGTGCAACTTCTTCCGAATGGGTTTATCGTGCCCTAATTTTACTCGTTATCTCCTGTCCGTGTGGACTCGTTATCAGTATTCCCTTAGGTTACTTTGGAGGTGTGGGAGGTGCAGCTAAACGTGGTATTTTGGTTAAAGGCTCTACTTTTTTAGATACTTTAAATGCAGTTAATACAGTTGTTTTTGATAAAACTGGAACATTAACTAAAGGGGTATTCAAAGTAGCAAAAATAGTACCAGAAAATGGCTTCGACGAACAAGAATTATTGCAATTAGCTGCCAAAGTAGAATCGCACTCAAATCATCCCATCGCTCAATCTATCCGTAAGGCTTATGGTGGAAAAATAGATGAATTTGAGATCGGAGATTATGAAGAAATAGCAGGCTATGGAATTAGAGCCAAGGTTGAAAATAGGGTAGTAATAGCGGGAAGCGATCGCCTACTCCACAGAGAGAAGATTGCTCATAATAATTGCCAGTTAGAGGGAACAGTTATTCATATAGCAGTGGATAATATTTACGCTGGATATATTGTTATTGCTGATGAAGTGAAAGAAGATGCAAGACTTGCTATTCAAGCACTCAAGCGCATGGGTGTAGAGAGAACAGTAATGTTGACAGGAGATAATCAAGCGATCGCTTCCCGGATTGCTCAACAGCTTGGCATAGATACCTTTGAAGCAGAGTTATTACCTGAAGAAAAAGTTAATGCCATTGAGAAGTTACTCAGCACCGCTGGCAAGCATGGTAAAGTTGCCTTTGTTGGGGATGGCATTAATGATGCGCCAGTGATTGCTAGAGCAGATGTTGGCATAGCAATGGGTGGATTAGGCTCAGATGCGGCGATCGAAACTGCCGATATTGTCATCATGACAGATGCACCATCAAAGGTGGCAGAAGCAATACAAATCGCCAGAAAAACTCGCAAAATTGTTTGGCAAAATATTGGGTTTGCTTTAGCAATTAAAGCTTTATTTATTGGATTGGGTATTTTTGGGATAGCGACAATGTGGGAAGCTGTCTTTGCTGATGTCGGAGTAGCAATGCTGGCAATTTTAAACGCAACTAGAGCGATGAAATAAAGTTATTGGGAAATCGGGAATCTTTAATTGGTAATTTGTAGTAGTTAAACTATGACTACTTCTCACTCATATTCTACTAACCAAAATAGAACCCATGAATTCATCAATTAAAGTTATTGCTACAGGTACTTTAGCGATGATAACGACCCAAGTGAATCTGCACAGCTTGCCATTCGGTTTGGCAAAGATACCAACATCTTAGCTGTCGTGGGACATAATTCTAGTAATGCTTCTCTCTCAGCAGCCCCAGTCTATGAAAAAGATGGGTTAGTGATGATATCTCCCACCAGTTATGCCCAAAACCTTGACAGTGTTGGCAATTATATCTTCCGCACTGCTCCTAGTGTTAAATCCATAGCAGATAGCGTCTCTAATTACGCCATTAAAATAGCGGGTAAAACTAATTTTCTTATCTGTGTTGATTACCAAGGGATAGATAATCAGTCGTTTAACGATGAGTTTGTTAAAGCGATAAAAGCTGCTGGCGGTCAGATTAATTCTACAGAGTGCGATATTTCTGCCCGTGGCTTTAACCCTAGTGTTGTCATTTCTCAAGCTGTACGTAGCGGTGCTAATGCCTTAGTGTTAGGTCTTTATATAGACAACATAAAGCAAGGTCTAGTGGTGGCAGAATCTAATCAAGGGCAGTTGACTGTATTTGGTAGTCCTACACTTTTCACTAACGAAACCTTAAAGGAGGGCAGAGGTATCAACGGACTGATAATCTCTGCACCTTGGTATCCCGCAGCATTTCCTAATAACATCTTTCCGCAAAAAGCCCAAAAACTTTGGGGTGCAACTGTGAATTGGCGAACAGCTACGGCTTATGATGCAACCTTGGCGATCATCGCAGGTTTACAACGAACCAACAGACGCGATGAATTACAAAATGTGTTGCATAGTCCGGGTTTTTCAGTCGATGGTGCAACGGGAAAGATTCAGTTTTTACCATCAGGCGATCGCATAAATAATTCCATCGTCTTAGTCAAAGTTCAACAAATACCTGGCACTGATAAATATGAGTTTGTGCCGATTCAACCTTAAGCGCAACGCAAACGATATAATGCTTTCACAGATTGCTTGTTGAAAGCCTTACAAGGGAAAGCAGCGGTGAATAAGATAAGGATGGCAGCGATAGTGAAATATCTACTGAAAGCGATCGCACTTCCCCACAAGTTATAGAGTATAAAAGGCGATGTCTAACGACAAGCTAGGAGCTACGCATTCCTCACCCACCGTATGACAAACCAAACTTTTACCAACGGTTATGCATTACTGATTGGCGTAGGTGCTGATTTACCAGTCACAGTCAAAGATGCAACGGCTATACGCAATATACTGATTGATAGCGATCGCCATACCTCACCATCCACCAATACAAATCACCCCATGAAGCTTTGAAGTTTCGCTTCATCAAATGCAAGGCCGCGACGCGCAAAATATTTATCAATGTTTATTTGCACAAATAAATCTTTGAGTTCTTCAGCAATCTCAGCCGGCGGATTTCCTGATAAAGCGATCGCAATTAAACGCTCTGCTGTGTGAATTTCACCACATTCAACTGCGAGAGTTGCCGCACTACGATGTAACACTGAACGGGTTGGTTCTGCTTCGAGATTATCTGCGATTAATTCTGCCGCTAATCGTTCTTTTTCAAATGCTTGGCTGGATAATTGCGAAGCTGAAATCAAGTCACCTCTAAGTTTGGCAACCTGTGCCATCTCTGCCAAATCCATTGCCTGTTGATGTAACTCTTGAATTTGACTCATTTTTTCACGATGAATGCTAAAGGGTTACTGAACTCCACAACCACGATATATGCTGGGAGTGTACCATCTGTAGGACTTACCTGCTCAAGTTTCTGTTTAACTCTAGCTTTGACGCGGCTGTTGTCGCCCTTACGTATGCCTGAAACTTCCAACCGAACTGCATTTTGAAATGGTAGTTCATTGTTCTCACTTTTTTTGCCCAACCAGTAATCAAATCCTGTTCCTCTGCGAGAACGTTCAATAACTGTATAGTCTGTGAGTTCTTGTATCACTAAAAAAGCAATTCCATAGGCCGCTTGTTCTGTAGTATATTCACTGTCGTTCCAACAGCGCATCATTTGGTCAGTGACTTCTTGCCAATATAGTTGAAAAACAGCCGTAAAGTCTCCTTTGACTTTGAGTTCTACACCCTGAATATAATCTTGGTCGGTTAAGCAGACAGCACAAGCTTCTGCTAATGCTGCACCAAATGCTGGAGTGATAGTGGGTAATCCTTGCTCAAGTTTGGTAATTACCAATTCCTTCGAGTTTGAATTCATCGAATAGCCCTCTTGTACCCCATTAGATTGTGGAGCAGTGAAAAGCGATCGCCTAATTATTGAAACTAGCATATCAGTGAGCTAAAGTGTGTCACCAAACAGCGCGTCTAGACATTGCACTTCTCCACAAGTTATAGAGTATAAAAGGCGATGTCTAACGACAAGCTAGGAGCTACGCATTTATCACCCACCCTATGACAAACCAAACTTTTACCCAGCAATTCTCATTTTGAAATAAATAGAGTATTAACCCCCATTTTGAAATTCCCAAAGTAGTATAAAAGAACTAGTTTTTCAGGGAGAGGCGA